>NZ_BMDW01000001.1 GCF_014636175.1 Sphingomonas psychrolutea
CAGTTCGTCGTGCGATACACAGGTGCGGCAGGTTTGGGCATCACGCCCATCTATCCCACTCGATTCCCTACGTGAATCCCCAACGTCAGTTTTGCAACAAAGCCTTTCCTAACCGTCAAGAATTCGCGAGAGATTGCAGGTGCAATGGAAGCGCACTTTCCGCGGTTGCAGCGGTACCACCGTGAGTTGCTCAAGCTGGGCCAAAACGTAGAGGGTGATCAAGCGAACTTGTAGCGGTTGTTTGCGCTGTTCCTTCGCTTTTTCCACCCGCCATCATCCCGCCACCGCCAACACCCGCACCGACCGAATGCTCCCCGTCGGAATGCGAATCACCCCCGACAGTCGCAGGGCATCCTCCTCCGCCCAGCCGGTCATGCTTGCAGCCAGCACGGCCGTTTCCCAATCGTCGCGGATGATCCAGCCGACCGACAGGCAATGCTCGATCTCGGCGACGTAGAGGTGCTCCGCGCTCGAGCAGCCATCGGTGGGGGCTGTGCTTTTCTCCCAGTCGATCAGAACCATGCGCGCAGTGAGGCGCGATTGCGGGGCCGACAAGTCGATCATTGCGCGTCCTCATCCCCGTCCTCGTTCGCATCGACGATCGTAGCGTGATCGGCCCCGTGCACGGCGCACCAGTCACGCCAGCCATCCTCGGTCGCCGCCGCCTGCCAAAGCGCCTGTGCGGCGGCGAGGTGATCGCGTGCCTGACGTTGCGCGGCGGCGCGCGCGGGTGCGCTGGGGCTTGCCGGGGACTGAAAGCCGATGCGCGGGCTTTTCGGGCTGGCGTGCGGCCGCAGTTGCGCGTCCTCGTCCCATGCCGCGTGCCGCACGTCGGCGAGCAGATCGCACATTGCGAGGAGCGGGATAGTGTCGTCGGTGGGGACTTGCGCTGCGTTATCCGCATGATCGATCGTGTGCTGTGCGCGGGCCCACAGCGCGCTGCACCGCTCCGCCGCGCCACCCAGGCACAGCATCAGTTCGATCTGCGTCAATTGGCGGACAACAAAGTCGGCGGCGGCGACATCGCCGCCCAGCCGCGCGCGGCGTTCGCCCTGCACTTTGGTCGCATAGAGGGTCAGCAAGGCGGCAAGATCATCGGCGCGCGCTTGCAATTGTGCCGGATCGGGGTTCGCCGCCGCTGCCGCGCGCTGCGCCTTGCAGACGGGGCAGTTCTCGGCGGCCTCGCGCGCGAGCGTGTCGGGAATTTTTTGGTACCCTGGCGCAGGCCGGCGCTGCCGTAGCGATCGGGCATGTGGTGCCGCAGAATGAACATCATCAAGCGTTCGTTGTAGGTGCGCTTCTCGCCGACCTGCTCGCCGCGCCAGAAGATCGGCACGGGCACGCCCTCGATCGGGCGATCGATCGCGAGGTCGGTCAGGCGTTGCAAGCCGTGATCGAGCGCGGCGCTCCACGCGGCGCGGAAACTGTCGGCACCGGGCTGACGGCGAAGGTAATAGGCGCCTTCGGCACTCATGTTGATGCGCTTGGCGGCGGCCTTGACCGAACCGGTTTCGGCGAGTGCAGCGATGAAGGCGCGCTGGCGCTCGGCGGTCCAGCCGTCATGGCGGTAGTTGCGCGGGAAGGGCTCGAAGTCGAGCGCCGGGGCGATGCAGGTGGGGACGCGGTTTTGCATGCGTCACGATTTAACCGATACGGTTCGTGTAGGACAGCGCCGCGGCGCGCTTTACCCCGCCGAGGCCCAACGGACCTCGCCCTTGCTCCACGAGATGAAGGCATCCTCGTCCATCGGGGCGGCAATCGCATAGCCCTGAATCACGTCGCAGCCGATGATCCGCAGGATTTCGGCCTGGGCGTGGCTCTCGATCCCCTCACCCACCGCTTCGCAGCCGAGACCGTGGATCAGCCCGATCACGGCATGCGCAATCGTGCGGGCGTCGGCGTCAACGGCAATGTGTTCGATCAGGCTGCGGTCGAGCTTGACGCGATCGATCGGCAAGCTGCGCAAGCGCGCGAGGTTGGAATAGCCGGTGCCGAAATCGTCGATCGCGATCGTCGCACCGTCGGCGCGGAGCTGGGCGATCGCCTCGATCACCTCGCTGCTGCAATGCATTGCCAGCGTTTCGCTGAGTTCGAGCTCGAGCAAATGCGCCGGCGCGGCGGCGGCGCGCATCGCCTCGCGCAGACGCCGGAAGAAGGTGGCATGGTCGAGCTCACGCGGCGAGACGTTGACGGCGAGACGCTGTTCGACCCCCATCCGGCCCCAGCGCGCGATCGTCTCGGCGACGGTTTGGACGACCCATTCGCCGATCTCGACGATCAGCCCGGTCTCCTCGGCGCGTTCGAGGAAGCTGCCGGGGAAGCGCAGGCCGTCACGCGGATGCCGCCAGCGCAGCAGCGCCTCGGCCGCCACGATCCGGCCGTCCTCGGCGGCGACTTGCGGCTGGAAGACGAGGGTAAATTCGTCGCGGTCGATCGCCTCGCGCAGGTCGCTTTCGAGGGTCGCGCGTTCGGCAATTTGCGCGGCGAGCGCTTCGCTGAAATGTTCGGCGCGACCACGGCCACTGGCCTTGGCATGATACATCGCAGCATCCGCGGCGCGCATCAGATCGGTTAACGATTCGCCATGTTGCGGGCGGAGCGCGATGCCGATCGACGCGCCGATCGTGACCTCGGTTCCCGACAGATCAAACGGCTCGGCGAGCGCGAACAAGATGCCACGCCCGATCCGCGCCGCCTCCGCGGAATCGGTAAGCGCGTTGAAAAAGATGGTAAATTCATCGCCCGCCAAACGCCCGATCAGCGGCGGCGGACTGCCGGGGGCGAACGCCACGCCATCGGCGACAGCGCGCAGCCGATTGGCGACCATGCCGAGCAGCATATCCCCGCAGGCATGCCCCATCGTATCGTTGACGGTCTTGAAGCGATCGAGATCGATGAAAAACAACGCGCCACCCGTGCCGAGCGGCGCCTCGGCGAGCAAGCGTTCGCAGGTGCGGCGAAAGTTGGTGCGGTTGGCAAGGCCGGTGACGGGATCGAACATGGCGAGGCGATGAACGCTGTCGAGATTGGCGTTCAACTGTTCGAACAGGCTGTGCATCGCATCGGCGAGTTGTGGCACGTTGGCGGCGATTTCCGGGGGAATCTCGCCGCTTAGATCACCCTGCGCAGCGCGGGAGAGACGCGCGATCGCCGCATCGATCGCGGCTGCCGTAGCGGAAATGCTGCGTTCCGCTGATGCCCAGCACATGGCAGCGCAAACCACCGCCGGGATCAGCGCGCGCGACACATTGGCGATGTCGACGCCGCCGCCCGAGGTCGCGATCAGCGCCAGGATGAACGCAACCGCCCCAGCACACATCGCGAACACGATCGCGCGGCTTTTCAGCGATACGTCGTCCATCGCGATGTCGCATGACTCCCACCCCCGAACAAAGTGCTCGGACCCAACGCAGACCATGCCAGCGAAAGGTTAAGATTTTCGCCAAAGCGCCGTTGGCATGCGCGGTTTTCTGAGGACGATGTACAGCGCCCCTGCTCCGCCATGGCGCGGATGCGCGGCCCGCACCGCCGCAATCGCCGCGGCGTGGCGCGAACCCGCCAGCCAGTCGCCGGTCGCGGCACGGATCGCACCACGGGCATGCGGCCGTTCACTGGTCGGGCGCGGCGGCTTGCCGGTGATGAGCAGGATCAACCGATTACCGTGCCGGATTGACGCATCGAGCGCGGCATCGAGCACATCGTGCGCCGAGTGGAGCGTGTGACCATGCAAATCGATCGTGCGGTCGGGCGAGACGAGCCCGCGCGAAAGTTGGCGGTCCCATGTGCCGTCGAGCGTGTTGGCGGGGGCGGACGGTGCGACTCTTGCATCGGTTCGCTTCGAGCGCAGTCGAGACGCCGCATCGGGCGCTGTTGCGAGCGTCGCGGGGCTAGCGCCCGGACGAAACGGTGTCTCGACGGTGCTCGAAACCAACGGTTTTTTGGGGGGGAGGCCGGTAGAAGCGCCCGCAACGGGCGCGCGGTGCCCGACCAACGGCCGTACGCCTGCCATGACGCGCGCCCAAAGCGCCGCTTCGTCAGGGCTGAGGGGACGCGTTCCCATCGGCCCTCTCACCGGACAAACGCGCCAGCGTGCCGACCGGCAGCAGCAGAAATGCGGCGCCATGCGCCGCCATGCCACCGGCGGTCGCCTCGGCATCGGCGCCTGCGCCCCAGAACGTATCGATCCGGTTTGCGCCCTTGATCGCGCCGCCTGTGTCCTGCACCACCCACAAACGGCTGGCATCGGCGCGGTCCATCGACAGCAGAACGGGCGCACCGAGCGGCACGAAATGCGGGTCGGCGGCGGCGCTGACGCCGCCCGTCACGGCAAGTCCGAGCGCACCGAGCGGGGGGCCGGATTGTTCGCGAAAGAAGACATAGCTTTTATTTTCGCGCATGATCTCATGGCCCTGTTCGGGGTGATCATGCAGCCATTGCACCAGGCCTTGCATCGAGCTTTGCCCCGGTGCCAACAGGCCGCGCTTTTTCATCAACGCGCCGATGCCGGTATAATCGCGCCCGTTCTGGCTGTCATAGCCAATCCGGATGACCGATCCGTCGGGCTGACGTAGCCGACCGGAACCCTGAATTTGCAGGAAGAACAGTTCGACCGGGTCGGCCGCCCAGGCAATGATCTGCGCGCGCCCGTCGAGCGTGCCCTGCTCGATCGCGGTGCGATCGTCATACGGCACGAAATTCTGGCCGACCACATGGCCGCGAATCCGCTTGCCCTTCAACGTATCGCTGAACGCGCCGAGATCGACTTCGACCAGATCGCGCGGGCGGGCGTAGATCGGGACGTCATAGCCGCTGCGCCGATCGCGCGACCCGCGAATTTCGGGTTCGTAATAGCCGGTGGCGAAGGCCTTGCCGTCGCCGGCTTGCACCGCTTCGAAATATTGCGCGAAAAACGCGCGCGCCTCGCCAGTGGGCACGGTGGCGGCGGCGGTGCAAGCCGGTGCCCAGTCGCTGCCGCGTGTCAGGCCCGAGAGATCGGAGCGGCGCTGGAGCGCGGCGCAGGAGGCGCGAAAGGCGGTGAGCGCGCGGGCGGCGACGGATTCATCGATCGGCAGCGTGTAAACCGGTGGGCCAGCGATCACGCCTGCGCTTGCCGCGGTCGCGGTGCCGGGGGCGACGGGCATGGCGGGTTGCGGGGCGATCGGTGTAGCGCGAACCGGAGTGCGCGCGGGCGCGGGGCGATATTGGTTCGGGCGCGCGACCTGACCACCGCCGCAGCCTGCGAGAAGCAAGGTCAATACTGCAACGGTTGCAGCACCCCATCCCCGACGAGCGCCGGGACCCGGTTGCCCATCAAATATCGCGTACAGCGCGCGCCAAATACCGGACCGCGCCTGGGCCTCGGCCTTCGCCGGGGAAGGGGCAGACGATAACATTCCGACCGAAACCGCCCGCAGCACGCGCGTTACACTTCGTCGGTGTCGGCGAGTTTCCAGTTCGGATCCTTGCTCTTCAGCGTCCGCGCGAAGGTCCAGATGTCGTGCGTCTCGACCGCGTCGGTCATCGACCCGGCGATCACGACACTCTCACCATCGCGCGTGACGGCAGCGATATCGGCATCGAACCGCACCGTGATCCGCGCCATTTTCCCTTCGAGCGATGCGTCGGTGATGATCGCATGCTCAATCGAGACAAGACGGTTGTCGAGGACGTGACCCGCAGTGTTGCGCGCCAGGATCGCTTGCGTGAAGGCATCGCGCACCTCATCCTCGGCGAGCCAGCCGAGCTGTTCTTCGTCGCCCTTCCAAAAGGCCTCAAGGATCATGCGATAGGCCGACTGCGCGCCTTCGAGAAAGCGCGCGACATCGAAGGACGAATCGGCAGCGATGATCGCGCGAATTCCCGCCTCGGCCTTGGGCTCCACCGAGCGGCCAACCGGCTCGCGCGCTTCCGCAATCGCCTCGATCGGGCGTTGCACCACGGTTAGCGGCGCACGGTCCTCGGCCGGTTTGGGAAGCGGCTGCTCATGCCCCGTGCGCTTACCGAGCACACGGTAGAGCTGCAACGCCATGAAACCGGCCACCATTGCGAGAATTACAACTAGGAACACTTAGCCTCCGGTCCGTCCTGCGAGCTCGCTACATAGGCGTAACGGGTCGCGGATTCAAATGATGCGATCGCATCTTGTGCGGCGGGCCGTGTTGAACTCGGCTTCACCCCCTGCTAGGCGCGCGCCTTCGACGACGGCGCATAGCCGTGGCTATACGGACAGGAATAGGACGAAGTTCCATGAGCGAGCAGGACGACGGCACGATTAGCACCGATGGCATGAGCGCACCGCTCGCCAATGGCGAGGATACCGCACCCGCGGCAGGGCTGATCTCGCAATATGTGAAGGACTTGTCGTTCGAAAATCCGAACGCACCGGCGATTTATCAGAACCAGATCCCCCCCGCGATCGACGTGCAATTCAACATCGCATCGGCGCAGGTCGGGGAGGATGTCTATGAAATCGTGCTGCGGATCGAGGTTAAGGCCGAGGCCGAGGGCACCGTCGCGTTCCTGGTCGACCTGTCTTATGCTGGCTTGTTCGGGCTGCGCAACTTCCCGGCCGAGCATCTCCAGCCGTTCTTGCTGGCCGAAGCCCCGCGCCTGATCTTCCCGTTCGCGCGCCGCGTGCTAGCCGATGCGATTCGCGACGGCGGCTTCCCGCCGCTGATGCTCGAGCCGATCGATTTCGGCGGGGCGTTCATGGCGCAGCAGGAATCGGGCGACGTGATGGGGACGATCGGGACGGCGTAAATTCGGGTCCGCCCGACGTTGGTTCTCCCGCGAAAGCGGGAGTCCAGAGCCGCAAGCGCGCCGCCCGTAACTCTGGACTCCCGCTTTCGCGGGAGAACACGCTGGGGATTCCTGCTTTCGTGGGAAAACAGGCTAGATTGAAGGACGGGTCGAAACCGCATGTGTCGCCGATGAACCTCGTCAAATCGCTCAGCTCAGTGGGGGGCCTGACGCTGGTCAGCCGCATCCTCGCCTTGCTGCGCGATTCGCTGGCGGCGCGCTATGTCGGCGCGGGGTTTGCCTCGGACGCGTTCAACGGCGTCGCGTTCCGGCTGCCCAACATGTTCCGCGCGTTATTCGCCGAAGGCGCGTTCTCGGCCGCGTTCATCCCGATGTTCAACAAAAAGGCGGCCGGGCCCGACGGCATCGCGGGCGGGTACGTCTTTGCCGAGCGCGCGTTGGCGGTGCTCTTGCCGGTGTTGATCGTCTTCACCGTGGCGTTGTTGCTGGCGGCGTATCCGATCACGTGGCTGCTGTCGGGCGGATTTGCGCGGCAGAACCCGACCGAGGCGCAATTTGCCTTTGCAGTGATGCTGTCGCGGATCACTTTGCCCTATCTCGCGCTGATTTCGCTGGCATCGCTGCTCGGCGGGATCCTCAATTCGCTCGACAAATTCTGGATCAATGCCGCGGCCCCGATCCTGCTCAACCTCGCGATGATCGGCGGGCTGTGGTTCTTCCACGGTGCCAATGAATATGACACCGCGCGGGTGCAGGCGATTTCGGTGACGGTGGGCGGCGTGCTGCAGCTCCTCTGGCTGATCTGGGCGTGTCATCGCGCCGGGGTCGACATGCGGCTGCGGATGCCGCGGCTCGACGCGGATGTGCGCGAGATGTTGCGGCTGATCGTGCCGGCCGCCGCGGGAGCTGGCGCAGCGCAGATCAATCTGCTGATCTCGACTTCGCTCGCCGGGAGCTTGCTCGCTTCGGGATCGATCACGTACATTTATTATGCCGACCGGCTGAACCAGCTTCCGCTCGGGCTGATCGGCATTGGCCTCGGCACGATCCTGCTGCCGACGATTTCGAAATTGCTGTCGACCGGCCAGGAAGAGGCCGCGATGGACACGCAGAATCGCGGGATCGAGCTCGCGCTGTTCCTCACCCTGCCCGCCACCGTCGCCTTCATGATCGCGGCCGAACCGATCGTGCGCGGGCTGTTCCAGTATGGCCTGTTCACGCCCGAGGATGCGCGCAAATGCGGCTGGGCGCTCAGCGCGTTTTCGATCGGGCTGCCGTCCTACGTGCTCGTCAAGGTCCTGACGCCGGGCTATTATGCGCGGGGCGATACGCGGACGCCGGTGCGCTTCGCGATGCTGTCGATTGTCGTGAATATCGTCGGCAATCTCATCATGATCCCGTGGATCGGTCATGTCGGCCCGCCGCTTGCCACCGCGCTCGCCTCGACCGTCAACGTCGCGATGCTGTACCGCACGCTGGCGAAGCGCGGGCATTTCGTGGCGGATGCGCAGTTGCGGCGGCGCGTGCCGCGTCTCGCGCTGGCGGCGGTGCTGATGGGGGCGACGGTGTTCGCGTGCAAACAGTTGCTCGATCCGTATCTCGGCGGGCCGCTCGTGTACCGCTATGCGGCGCTAGGGGTGCTGGTCGGCGCGGGGATGGCGATCTATGTCGTCGCTTGTTTTCTGACGCGCGCGTACCGTATTGCCGATCTTACGGCATTGATCCGCAAACGCGGTGCCACCTCAAAACCCGTTCAGGAATAACCCATGCGCGTCGTCTCCGGCATCCAGCCCACCGGCAACCTCCACCTCGGCAATTATCTCGGCGCGACCAAGCAGTGGGTCGCGATGCAGGACTCCATGGCGGCAGACGACGAATGCCTGTTCTTCCTGGCCGATCTGCACGCGCTGTCGCAGCCGGTCGTGCCCGCCGATCTCAACGCGCACACCACCGAAATGGCCGCCACGCTGCTGGCGTGCGGGATCGACCCGACGCGCGCGATCCTGTTCAACCAGGCCCGCGTGCCCGCACATAGCGCGCTGCACTGGATCCTCGGCGGCACCGCGCGGATGGGATGGCTCAGCCGCATGACGCAGTGGAAGGACAAGGCCGGCAAGAAGGGCGAGACCCAGAGCGTCGGGCTGTTCACCTATCCCGTGCTGCAGGCGGCCGACGTTTTGCTCTATCAGGCGACGCACGTGCCGGTGGGCGAGGACCAGAAGCAGCATCTCGAACTGGCGCGCGACATCGCGGTGAAGTTCAACAGCGATTATGGCGATACGTTCGTCCTGCCCGAGCCGTTCATTTCCAAGGCGGCGCCGCGCATCATGAGCTTGCGCGATGCGAGCGTGAAAATGTCGAAGTCCGACCCGAGCGATGCGTCGCGGATCAATTTGGTCGATTCGGACGAGCTGATCGCGGGCAAATTTCGCAAGGCCAAATCGGACGCCGATGGCCTGCCGGGTGAGCTTGCCGGGCTTGCCGAGCGGCCCGAGGCGAAGAACCTCGTGATGATTTATGCAGCCCTCGCGGGCAGCACGCCCGATGCGGTGCTGGCGGCGTTTGCCGGACAAGGCTTTGGCGCGTTCAAGCCCGCGCTTGCCGATCTGGCGGTGGCAACGCTCTCCCCGATCCGGGAGCGGCTGACGGCGTTGCTGGGCGACCGCGCGGCGGTGAACGGCGTGCTGGCCGACGGCGCGGCGCGGGCGGGCGTGCTGGCGGCCCCAACGCTGGCGAAGGTGCAGGCAGCGGTGGGGTTGCAGGTCTAAACGAACGGATTGCGGATCGTCAGCCGGCCGTCGATGACCAAGCCGTCGTGCATGTCCTCCGACCACAGGGTGTCGCAATCGGTCTGAAGGGCGGCACCAATGATCGCACAATCGTAAAAGGCAAAGCGGTACCGCTCGCGAACCCAGAGCGCTGTTTCATGGATTTCGACGGAGACCGGGACCGTATGCAGAGCGGAGCGAATTCCGGCGAGGAACTGCTCCAGTTGCGCCATCGTCATCCCGAATTTACGAAGTCCGACATTGGCGATTTCGTTGAGAACCTGCACGCTGATGACGCCACCGTGTGACAGCAGATCTTCGGCGCGATCCGCCTTACGGGAAGTTCCGTCGGCCAAATAGAGCGGAACATTACTGTCGAAAAAGCTACCGGGCATTGGCCTCTTCGCGGTCGAACTTGAAATCGGCCGGCATCATACCGCGAAATTTACGAAGACCGCGTATCGCTTCCTCAGGTGTCATCTTTCGAGCGATCCGAAGCGAACCGTCAAACTGCACGCGAACGTCGAGTTCCTGCCCCAATTCGAGCGCAAGCGCCTCGACCATCTCCTTGGGCAAACGCACTGCGAAACTATTGCCCCATTTCGACAGCTGCATGACGAGTCTCCGGATATACGAAATAGCATATCGTATATCCGGTCGGCACGCTACCCCTCGAGCTCGCGCAACAACACCCGCACCGCGGTGTCGATCTCGCGATCCTTGTCGCGGAGTTCCTCGATCCGGCGGACAGCGTGGATGACGGTCGAATGATCGCGCCCGCCGAATTTGCGGCCGATTTCGGGGAGCGAGCGCGTCGTCAAGCGCTTGGCGAGGTACATCGCGATCTGGCGCGGGCGCGCGACCACGACGGCGCGGCGCGCCGAGACGAGATCGACCGGCTTCAGCTCGAAATGCGCCGAGACCGCCTTCTGGATCTCGTCGATCGTCACGCGGCGTTCGGCACCGCGCAGCACATCGCCGAGCGTCGCCACCGCGAATTCCAGATCGATCGGGCTTTCGGTCAGCTGCGCATAGGCAACGACGCGGTTGAGCGCGCCTTCGAGATCGCGGATGTTCGCGGTGATCCGCGCGGCGAGCAAATCGAGCACCTCGGCGGGCACCGTCACGCCGGGCATGTCGGCAAGCTTGCGGGTCAGCACCGCGCGACGCAGCGCGAGATCGGGTGTCTTGATATCGGCGACCAGGCCGCACGACAGCCGCGAGGTGATTCGCGCCTCGACCCCGTCGAGCCCCTGCGGGCAGCGGTCAGCGGAAATGACGAGGCGTTTGCCCGCACCCATCACTTCATTCATCGTGTGGAAGAATTCTTCCTGCGTCGAATCCTTGCCGGCGATGAATTGCAGATCGTCGATCAGCAGCAGATCGGCCGACCGCAGCCGCAGCTTGAAGCTGTGCGTGTCGCGGCTGCGCAGCGCCGACACGAAATCGAACATGAACCGCTCGGCCGACATGAGCAGCACGCGCGCCGCGGGCACCGCGTCGAGATAGGCGGCACCGATTGCGTGCATCAAATGCGTCTTGCCCTGCCCTGTTCCCGAATGGAGGAAGAGCGGGCTGAAGCGCGGTACGCCGGGTTCGGCCAGCGCCCGCGCGGCGTTGAAGGCGACACGGTTCGAGGCATCGACGACGAAGCGGTCGAAGGTGAAGCGCGCGTCGAGCGGCGGTCGCGCCGCGATCGTCACCACGGCAGCGGGTTCAGCAGGTTCGGCGGGGGCAGGAAGCGATTCGACCGTGAGCACCGGCGTTGACGCCGCGGCGAGCCCGGTCTCGATCGTCACGCTGTGGACACCGGGCAATTGGGCGCGGAATTCCTGCAGCAAGCGATCGGCATAATGGTTGCGGACCCAATTGGTCATAAACGCCGAGGGCAACGTGAGTCGCACGGCACCCTGCTCTGGCGAGGGTGCCAGCGCCATCGGCTTTAGCCACTGATCGAACAGGCGTGCCCCAGCCGATTCGCGAAGATGCGCCCGCACCGTGGCCCATGCACGGGCGACGGTATCGTCCTGCGAACCGTCGATCCGGCTCCCGCTCCTGCGATTGGCGATCGTGACTGCCTCCCCTTCATTCCACACGCCGACACCAAACCCTTGTTTTAAAAGACGTTTCACTCGCGAAACGTACATGGAGAAATGCACACGGCTCCCCATAGCCGGAATCACGGTCCGTCTGACTTTGCCATTCGAAATGAGTCGCGAGACGATCGTCTGCGCGGCGGAGGGCCAGTTATGAAGATCGCAGCGAGTCGGGCAAGAGCCAGAGCTGTCAGATTTTTGAAATAATCCGGTTGACTCGCATTTGCCCGCAGATTCACGTCAAAAAACTTATAAGCTACGGAAATTACATAGATTTTATCGTTACACTTCCGTGAACTTTATGCGAATCGCGAGGAATCCGCGACTTACGGCCCGTCCCGCAAAAAGGGGTTCGCAGAACGTTCTGAGACCGACCGGATCGGCCAGAAAAATACGACGCGGACGACAAAAAGCCCGCCGGACCTCCGTCCGACGGGCGATGGAGCGTCATTCTTACCGCAGGGTCAGGCCAGCGCGGAGAGGCGCTTGGTCAGTCGCGAGAATTTGCGGCTTGCCGTGTTCTTGTGCAGCACGCCCTTGGCGACGCCACGCATCAGCTCAGGCTGGACTTGTGCCATCGCAGCCGTTGCCGCAACCTTGTCGCCCGCTTCCAGCGCGCTCTCGGCCTTCTTGACGAAGGTGCGGATGCGACCGGTGCGGTTGCCGTTCACGATGGTCCGCGCGGCGTTGCGACGGATACGCTTTTTCGCCTGTGGCGTGTTCGCCATGAAGCCCTCTGATTCTGTAAATAAGAAAGGGCGGGAGTTACCTCCCGGCCCCGGAAGCAGTGCGCCTTAGCGAGAAGCGCTGCGAGGGTCAACTGGCCCCGCGGTCATCGCTGACATTTCGGACACCAAAAGGTCGATCGCCCACCCTCGGCATAGCGCGCGACAGCGCCGCCGCAGCCGCACGGCTGCCCTTCGCGGCCATAGACCGCGAATTGCTTCGAGAAATAGCCGAGTTCGCCGTCGGGGCGGACATAATCGCGCAAGCTCGATCCCCCCGCTTCGATCGCCGCGAGCAAAACGCTGCGAATCGCCGGCACGAGTCGGTCGAGCCGCGCGCGCGACAGCGTCCCTGCGGCCTGCTTGGGCGCGATGCCCCCGAGGAACAGCGCCTCGCACACATAGATGTTGCCGAGCCCTGCGACGATTCGCTGATCGAGCAGCATCAGCTTGATCGACGCGATCCGCCCCGCCAGCGCGGTGTGGAGATAGCCAGCGGTCAGGCCGGGCCCGAGCGGTTCGGGGCCGAGCGTTTTGAACGCGGGAAAGTCGGCGAGCGATGCGGTCGGCACCAGATCGACCGAGCCGAAGCGGCGCGCATCGTTGAGCGCGAGGCGTTGCGTGGGGGTTTCGAGGATCAAATGGTCGTGCTTCAGCAGTTCAGCCGGATCGACGCGCCAGCGCCCCGACATGCCGAGGTGAAAGATCATCGTGTCGCCGCGATCGGTCGCGATCAGCCCGTATTTCGCGCGGCGGCTGAGGCCGGTCACGGTCGCGCCGGTCAGCCGCTGGCCCAGGTCGTCCGGGAAGGGTCGCCGCAAATCAGGGCGACGCAGTTGCACGCGCGTAATGCGCTGCCCTTCGAGCACGGGGGTCAGCCCGCGCACGGTGGTTTCGACTTCGGGAAGTTCAGGCATCCCGCATCCCTGCCCTCTTCCCGCCTCCCCGCGCAAGCGGCTACCCAAACAGGCAAACCGGGACGGAGCCCTTGTGCGGCACCGTGCGCCGACCACGGTCGAGGCTCCTATTCTTCGCGTCCTCCGCGCCTCTGCGCGAAAAAAAAGGATTTGGTTCGCGCAGAGGCGCGGAGGACGCGGAGAAGACGAAAGGACGATGCCGCTCACGCGGAAATGTGAGAATTCGACGCAGTCGCTACGCGATGGTTTGCGTGGGCGCGCGGCTCGGCTAGAGTCGGGGTATGACCGACCCAATGATCGCCGCACTCCCGGGCAAGGCCGCCGACACCGTTTCCTTCGGTTACGAAGATATCCCCGCCACCGACAAGACGGCGCGGGTCGGCGGAGTCTTTTCGAGTGTCGCGCGCAGCTATGACATCATGAACGACGCGATGTCCGGCGGGGCGCACCGGCTGTGGAAGGACCGTTTCGTGCGCCGCGTAAAGCCACGCGCCGGCGAACAGATCCTCGATATGGCCGGCGGCACCGGCGACATCGCCTTTCGCCTTGCCGAATCGGGGGCAAGCGTGACGGTTGCCGATATCAATCCGCAAATGCTCGAAGTCGGGATGGACCGTGCGGCGAAGCGCGGGATTGACGGTCTGGTGTGGACCGAAGCGAATGCCGAGATGCTGGCGTTCCCCGACCGCTTCTTCGATGGCTATACGATCGCCTTCGGCATCCGCAACGTCACCGACATCCCCAAGGCGCTGAGCGAGGCGCACCGCGTGCTGCGCCGCGGCGGACGGTTCTATTGCCTCGAATTCTCGACGACTTTGTGGCCGGGCTTTGCCGAGGTGTACGATACATATTCGCACAAGGTCGTCCCCAAGCTCGGCAAATTGCTTGCGCAGGATGAGGACAGCTATCGCTATCTGATCGAATCGATCCGGCGTTTTCCCGACATGCCGACCTTCGAAGGCATGATCCGCGATGCCGGGTTCGTGCAGACCGGGGTCGAGCCGATGCTCGGCGGGCTGGTCGCGATTCATTCGGGGTGGAAGATCTAATCTCCCCTCCCGCTTGCGGGAGGGGTTGGGGGAGGGCATGGCCGACACAATGAACGTCGTAATGTATTCACAGTCCCTCCCCCAGCCCCTCCCGCGAGCGGGAGGGGAGCAGTAGTGACCGCTCCCGCAATCCATCTCTGGCGGCTCCTGAAATGGGGACGCATCCTCGCGCGGCATGGGGCGCTGCGCGGGATCGAGCGTGACCCGAACACGCCGACTCCGCTCCGCCGCCTCGCCCGGATCGCGCGGATCGGCGCGCGCGTACCCGTGGTGCCGCGCTATGCCGATGCGTTGCAGGCGATCGGCCCCGCCGCGATCAAGTTCGGCCAGACGCTGGCGACGCGGCCCGATATCGTCGGCGAATCCGCATCGGCCGATCTGATGCGGCTGCAGGATACGCTGCCGCCCGTTCCGTACGAGACGATCCACGCCGCGATGACGCGCGCGTTCGGGCGTGATCCAGCCGAGCTGTTCCAATCGATCGATCCAGTGCCGGTTGGTGCCGCCTCGATCGCGCAAGTCCATCGCGGCATCACCACCGACGGCCGCACCGTCGCGATCAAGGTGCTGCGCCCCGGCGTCGAGGAAGATTTCGCCCGCGCGATCGACACCTATCAGTGGGCGGCGGCGCAAGTCGAAGGCTATGGCGGCGAAATCGCGCGGCTGCGCCCGCGTCTGGTGATCGAGACGTTCAAACGCTGGACCGCGCGCGAACTCGATTTGCGGCGGGAGGCGGCATCGGCGTCCGAACTCGCCGATGCGATGGCCGCCGAGCCCGATTTCCTCGTGCCCGCGATCGATTGGCAGCGCACTGCGGGCAAGGTGCTGACGCTCGAATGGATTGACGGGATCAAGCTGTCGAACCGCGATGCGCTGGTCGCCGCCGGGTATGACATGCAAAAGCTGGCCGACACGCTCGTCCACGCCTTCCTGCGCCAGGCGATCGCCGAGGGGTTTTTCCACGCCGACATGCATCAGGGCAATTTGTTCGCATTGCCCGGCAACAAGATCGCCGCGATCGATTTCGGAATCATGGGGCGGATCGACCGGCGCGCGCGGGTGTGGCTGGCGGAGATTCTCTACGGGCTGATTACCGGCAATTATAAGCGCGTCGCCGAAATCCATTTCGAGGCGGGCTATGTCCCGGCGCACCACAGCGTCGCCGAATTCGCGACCGCGCTGCGGGCGGTGGGGGAACCGATGCGCGGCATGTCGGTCAAGGACATGTCGATCGGGATGATGCTTGACGGGCTGTTCAACATCACGCGCGATTTCGACATGCAGACCCAGCCGCATCTGTTGTTGCTGCAAAAGACGATGGTGATGGTCGAGGGGGTGGCAACGAGCCTCGATCCCGATATCAATTTGTGGGACGCGGCAGCCCCGTTCGTGCGCGAATGGATCCGCACCGAGCTTGGGCCCGAGGCGGCGGTGGCCGACCGGCTGGTCGAGGATTTCCGTACGCTCGCGCGGCTGCCCGAGCTGATCCGCAATATCGAGCGCCGCTTCCCCAACCCGCCGGGCGCGCCGCCCGAACCGCCCTTGCGGGAGATCGAGGTGGTGCGGATCGGCGGCGGGTGGCGTTATGTTGCGGTGTCGCTGGTGAGCGCGGCGGCGAGTTTGGGGATCGGGTGGATGTTGTGGGGGTGAAGAGGCCCTCCCTCGAGCACTACGGCCCTTCCCCGGCAAAGGCCGGGGCCCAGTGGCGAAGGCCGAGGAAGCGAAGCGCTGGCGACGATAACGCCTGTGCCGCAGCTGGGCCCCGGCCTTTGCCGGGGAAGGATGCGCTCAACGAGTTCGACGCATTATGACCCTCTGGCTCGCCCTCCCCTCGCGCTATGCGGGACTCAAGCCGCAAGCCGCGCGGTTCGCGCTTGCGCTGCTCGCGCTGTTGCTGGCCGCCACGTTGCTGGCGCTCACCAGCCCCGGCCCGCCGCCGGTCAGCCTCGATCCCGCGGCCCGCGCGGAAAATCAGGCGGATGTCGTGCTGTACGAAACGATCGTGCAAGGGATTCGCGGCGGGGGCGATTATTATTCGGTGACCGCGCGGGCGCTCCGCAACGGCGATTACCCGATGCGCCCGTTCGTGACCTTCCGGCTGCCGACGCTGGCGGTGGTGCAGGCCGCTTTGCCGCGCAGCGTGACGATTGGGCTGCTCTATGCGCTGACGGTCGGAGTGCTGCTGGCGTGGTACGCGCGATTGCGACCCGCCTTTGCCCGCACCCCGCCGCGACTGATCGCGATGGCGCTGCTGTGCGGCGGGCTGATCGCGTTCGTGCAGGGTGCGCTCGCCAGTTTCCATGAAGTGTGGGCGGGCCTGCTGATCGCGCTGTCGCTGGCGGTGCGGCGCGAGGATAAATGGGTCGAGGCGGTCGCAATCGGGCTGATCGCGATGCTGATCCGCGAGACCGCCGCACTCTATGTCGGGGTAATGGCGGTGCTGGCGTTTGCAGAGGGCAACCGGAAGGAAGCCGCTGGCTGGGCGGTGGCGGTGGCGATCTTCGCAGCGGTCGTCGCGTTCCACGCGCATGCCGTGGCGCAAGTGATCCAGCCGACCGATCCGGCATCACCAGGCTGGGCCGGGCTGCTCGGCTTCGGCTTCTTCGTGAAGACGATGCAACTGTCGACCGCGCTCGACCTCGCGCCGCTGTGGCTGGCCGCGCCGCTCGTCGGACTAGCGCTGTTCGGCTGGTCAGCGTGGAACAGTCCGCTCGCGCTGCGCGGGCTGGCGATCTTCGCGGTCTATGCCGCGTTGCTCGGGCTGTTCGGGCGGACCGACACCTTCTATTGGGGGCTGATGATCGCGCCCACGCTCCTGATCGGTCTTGCCTTTGCACCCGATGGCGTGCGCGACCTTGTCGCCGCCGCGCGTACGCCGCGCCGCAAAATCACGATCACGCGGGTGACGAGATGAAAATCCTACTGATCGTCGGTGGTGGGATCGCGGCGTATAAGGCGTGCGAGCTGATCCGCTTGTGCCGCAAGGCCGGGATCGAGGTCACGTGTGTGCTGACTGCGGGTGGCGCGCATTTCATCACGCCAATGACGCTTGCGGCGCTGTCGGAGCATCAGGTCTACACCTCGCTGTGGGATCTCAAGGATGAAGCCGAGATGGGGCATATCCAGCTCAGCCGCGCGGCCGATCTGGTCGTCATCGCCCCCGCCACCGCCGATTTGCTGGCCAAAATGGCGGCTGGGATCGCCGATGATCTCGCGACGACGTTGCTGCTGGCGACCGACAAGCCCGTGTTGGCCGCACCGGCGATGAACGTGCGGATGTGGCAGCATGCCGCGACGCGCCGCAACGTGGCGACGTTGCGCGGCGACGGCGTGACCGTGCTCGAGCCCGACGAAGGCGCGATGGCGTGCGGCGAGTTCGGACCCGGCCGCTTGCCCGAGCCAGCGGCGATTCTCGCGGCGATCGCGGCGGCGTTGGCCAAGTGATGGCCGACGCGACTGGCTTGGAAGAAACGCATATCCTCGTCACCGCCGGGCCGACGCATGAGCCGATCGATCCGGTGCGCTATCTCGCCAATCGTTCCTCGGGGAAGCAGGGCTTTGCGATTGCCGCCGCGCTGGCACGGCTCGGCGCGCGGGTGACGTTGATTGCGGGGCCGGTGACGCTCGATACGCCCGAGGGGGTGACGCGGATCGATGTCGAGACCGCGCTCGAGATGCAGGCCGCGGTCGAGGCTGCCCTCCCCGCCGATGCCGCCATCATGGTCGCAGCGGTCGCCGACTGGCGTGTGGAAGGCGCGGGGCAGAAGATCAAGAAAGGCGCAGGCGGCCCACCGGTCCTGCACCTCGTCGAAAATCCCGACATCCTCGCCGGGCTTGCGCGCAGCCCGCTGCGGCCGCGTCTGCTGATCGGGTTCGCGGCGGAGACCGAGCATGTGATCGACCACGCGACCGCCAAGCGCGCGCGCAAGCAGGTCGACTGGATCGTCGCCAATGACGTGTCCGGCGACGTGATGGGCGGCGCGGCGAACACCGTCCACATCGTCACCGCCAACGGCGTCGAAAGCTGGGAGCGGATGCCGAAGGACGCGGTTGCCGCGCGGCTGGCCGAGCGGATTGCTGCTGCGCTGCGTTAGCCACCAACCCCGCGCTACCACTCGGCACCACGATTACGACCAAGTTCGCATCGATCGCACTTTCCGGTTCCCTTCGGCCAAAAACCCAATATGCGTTGCGCCGCAGCGAAATCGGTTGGGGTTGAGGGAATGCGGGCGTTGGATCGGGTACGCGCTTGGCTCTTCGAGAGCCCATGGTGGCTGTTCGTTACGATCCTGAGCGCGGTCATGGTCGTGCGCACGGGAATTTGGGGCATGCCTGGAATCTTCGCGCAACGGCGGCTCGCGATCGATCCGTTCACGAACCCGTTTCTGCACGATCCGCATAATTATTATTTGATCTGGAATTGGCTCGGGCCGTTCATCGCATGGGCGCTCGGGCTGAAAAGTCGCTTCGGATTCATTGCGATGTATGCTGCCTTTTCGGTGGCCTATGTCGCCTTATTCGTGCGCATCGCCATAACCCGCATCGGACATGACCAATGGCGCAAGGCGGTTATTTTATTTTTTGTGCTTCCGGTATCGGCCACGTCTTTTTATAACTTGGGGTACGATTCCCTGACGTTGTTTTTGATGATGCTTGCGCTGAGCTGGCCGCGTCAGATCGTCGTCACCGTGGCCGCAGGCATTTTGCTGGGAATGCAGCACTTTGAAATCGCCTTGGTTGCCACGACCGCACTCTGCGCCTTTTCGCTCCTGCGGTACAAATCCAACACGTCGGATTACACTCTCAAATTCTCGGTACCGCTTCTGATCAGCGTCATTTTGGGCCATGGGGTATTGCTCTATATTTTTCAGAGATACGCGATCGAGACCGATCCGGGACGCACCCACTATGTCTTGAGTGAGCTTGCGCGGATCACTTCGACCTTTTTCTTCAGGATGCACGTCATTCTATGGTCGATCTGCGGGGTCGGTTGGCTAGCTGTCATGCGCTACGCCGATGGCGGTCGATCAACTGCTGCATTTTTCGTCACGCTCGTTGGAACCATCTTTGTCTTCGTGCCGATCGTCGATGATCAAACGCGCGTTGCTTGCCTCATTACCTTTCCCCTGATCGCGGTCGCGCTGTTGCTCAACAAGGAGTGGCTTGCGACGATCGATGAGCGTGAAGCGGCATTGTTGTGGATTATTTCGACGTTGAGCGCGTGG
Organism: Sphingomonas psychrolutea; assembly: GCF_014636175.1. Classification (GTDB taxonomy): domain Bacteria; phylum Pseudomonadota; class Alphaproteobacteria; order Sphingomonadales; family Sphingomonadaceae; genus Sphingomonas; species Sphingomonas psychrolutea. The sequence continues at coordinate 19,540 of NZ_BMDW01000001.1, forward strand.
AGTTGGGTCCTCACCGGGAATCCACGGTCCTCGGCATTTCCGTTCGATCTCGCCGCGGTGGCGCATTATATGTTGGGCTGGCCCGATGTCCCCGACGTCGCCTTTATGCAATGGCCGTTCCTCTGAAGCCCGTGGCCCGCCCGTTAGCAAGACACAGGACAGCTCAAAGCCATGGGAATGGTATGAATACGCGCAAAATCATCGTCACGGGCGGCGCCGGTCTGGTGGGGCAGAATCTCGTCAGCCGCTTGAAGGACAAGGGCTTTCGCGACATTGTCGTGATCGACAAATCGGCTGCCAATGCTACGGTCTTGCGTGAGCATCATCCCGACATTCGCGTGATCGTCGCCGATCTTGCAAGCGACGATGGATGGCAAGACAGCTTCGACGGGGCCGATGCGCTGGTCCATGCCCACGCGCAGATCGGCGGCCTCTTTGCGGATGAATTCGTTCGCAACAATGTGACCGCGAGCGAGCGCGTGATGGCGGCAGCCCAAGCCCATGCCATTGCCTATATCGTCAACATTTCCTCGTCCGTCGTGAACTCGATGGCGATCGACAATTACACCGAGACCAAAAAGGCGCAGGAAGCCATGGTCGCCGCTTCGGGTATTCGGCAGGTCATTTTGCGGCCCACGCTGATGTTCGGCTGGTTCGATCGCAAACATGTCGGTTGGCTGGCACGGTTCATGGAGCGCGTGCCGATCTTCCCGATTCCGGGATCGGGGCGCTACATCAGGCAACCGCTTTATGTCGGCGATTTTTGTAACATCATCGTCGCCGCGATCGAACGCCGCACGACCGGCGCCTTCAATATCAGCGGCCAGGAACGGATCGACTATATCGATCTGGTTCGGGCGATGAAGGCCGCGACGCATGCCAAGGCGAGGATCGTCCGCATCCCCTATGCGGCGTTTTACGCGCTGCTGCGCGCCTATGCACTGGTCAGCAGCAACCCGCCGTTCACGGTCAAACAATTGCAAGCGCTCGTCACGCCCGACATTTTCGAGGTGATCGATTGGCCGACGATTTTCGGGGTGCGCGCCACACCGTTGCAGGCTGCGCTGGACGAGACCTTCCAGCACCCGGTCTATTCAAAGATCGCCTTGCAATTTTAACGCTGGTTGCTTTTCTGCGCTGCAGCATCTAGCATTTTGGTTAAGGTAAGCCTGCGGAGAATCTGGGAAATGTCGCGGGTTATCGTCATCGGAGCGGGCGCAATGGGCCTTGCCGCTGCCTATCATGCGGCCAAGGCAGGACACGCGGTCGAGGTCCTCGAAGCAGGACCGGAGCCGGGCGGCATGGCGGCCCATTTCGATTTCGATGGTGTGTCGATCGAACGTTTTTACCACTTCGTCTGCACCGCCGATGCACCGACCTTTGCCTTGCTGGACGAACTGGGCCTCGGCGACGCGATGCGGTGGCGGCGCACGACGATGGGGCTGTTCACCGGCGGCAAGCTGCACCGCTGGGGTGACCCCGTTGCGTTGCTGCGCTTTCCTGGCGTCAGTCTGCTTTCGCGGCTGCGCTACGGTTTGCTGGCCTTTGTCTCGACCCGGCGCGAGCGGTGGGATGCCATCGAAACCGAAAGCGCGCGCGACTGGATCACGCGGTGGTCGGGTGCCGAAGTCTACGCCAAGCTGTGGAAGCCACTGTTCGACCTGAAATTCTACGAATATGCCGACAATGTCTCGGCAGCGTGGATCTGGACTCGGGTCAAGCGGATCGGGCGCTCGCGCAGCTCGCTCTTTGCGGAAAAGCTCGGCTATATCGAGGGCGGGAGTCAGACGCTGGTCGATCGATTGGTCGAGCGGATCGAGGCGATGGGCGGTACGATCCGGCTCTCGACCCCCGCAATCACAGTGACCAGCGCAAACGGTCGCGTTACCGGGGTTGAGGCGTCGGATGGATTTCATCCTGCCGACGCGGTTATTTCGACGATGCCGACGCCGCTTGTCTCGGCCGCAGTCCCGGACCTGCCGGCTGACTGGAAAGCGAAGTATGACGCGATCAACAATATCGGCGTGTGCTGCTTGCTGTTCAAATTGAAGCGGTCAGTGACCCCCCATTTCTGGGTCAATATCGCCGAGCCCGACGTTCCGGTGCCCGGCATCATCGAATTCTCCAACCTCCGGCCGCTTCCCGGCGGCGAGACGATCGTGTTCGTCCCCTATTACATGCCCGTCACCAACCCGAAATTTGCGTGGGACGACGCGCGCTTGCTCGACGAGGCGTTCGATTGCGTGCGCCGAGTGAATCCGGCGATCACGCGCGCCGACATCCTCGCGACCAAGGTCGCACGCTTGCGGTACGCCCAACCGGTCTGCGAACCGGGTTTCGCGGCGAAGCTGCCGCCCGTCCAGACGCCCATCATTGGCCTTCAAATTGCCGACACCTGCTTTTATTATCCGGAAGATCGCGGGATTTCGGAAAGCGCGCGGCTCGCTAAAGAGATGGTGGCCAACGCGTTCACTGACACGATCGCCCCGTTGGAGACTGTATAATGTCTGATCTTAGCGCATTGTACGATCTGCGATTTACGCAAACCGGCGTGTCCAAGCGCCAAGCGGTCTGGCGCCAATTGTGCCAGCATTTCTTCTCGAAGCTGGTGCCGGCCGACTCGGCAATCCTCGATGTCGCCTGCGGATATGGCGAGTTCATCAACAATATCGTGGCGCGCAAGAAATTTGCGGTCGATCTCAACGAGGATTCGCCAAAGCATCTCAATCCCGACGTCACGTTTTTTCATACGCAAGCGACGGATCTTTCGATGCTGCCGCGAGATGAAATCGACATTGCGTTTACGTCAAATTTTCTCGAACATTTTCGCGACAAGCAGAACCTCGATGTTTTTTTGCGCGAACTTTACAGCGTTTTGAAACCTGGCGGAAAATTCATCATTCTCGGTCCCAATATTCGGTACGCGTATCGCGAATATTGGGATTATTACGATCATTATTTACCGCTCTCGGATATTTCTCTGGTCGAGGCATTGGCGTTGGCCGGGTTCAAAGCCGACAAGGTGATCGACCGTTTCCTGCCGTTCACGATGAACAACGGGGCGCCGACCGCAGATTTCATCATTCGAGCCTATTTGAAAATGCCGTTTGCCTGGAAATGGTTCGGCAAGCAGTTTTTGGTCGTGGCAAGCAAGCCGAAGTGAACAGATACAAAGACTTTGTTATCTTTGTGATCATCGGAGGCGTGGCGTCCCTGGTGAACCTCGTTGTACGCGTGGCGTTCAATTATCTGTTCAGCTACGAGATCGCGATCATTCTCGCCTTTCCAGTCGCGTTGAGTTTCGCGTTCATTCTCAACCGGTGGCTGATCTTCAAGGCGGACACGGGGAGTTGGACGGGACAATTCGGTCGTTTCCTGATCGTCAATCTCGTCGCGCTTGTGCAGATTTTTGTCATTAGCGTTCTGCTGGCGCGCTTCGTGTTTCCGCGCATCGGGATGCAGTTTCACCCCGATTTGCTGGCCCATGCGATCGGCTTGGTGTCGCCGATCTGCACAAGCTATTGGGCGCACAAGCGGTATACCTTTCGGCCTGGCACCACCGTCAAATCTTCACCGGGACTGCGTTAAGTGAGCAACACCGATGCGATCTCATCCGGCGTTGCGTTGGTGGTCGATGTCGATGGGACGTTGCTGAAGAGCGACCTGCTGTACGAAGCGACGCTGCAATTCGTCGCGCGTTATCCGTGGGAGCTGTGGCGTCTGCCGCTATGGCTGGTGCAAGGAAAGGCACATCTTAAGGCGCACCTTGCCGCACGAATCGATTTGGGTGCGAACAGCTTGCCATTGCGGACAGAGGTGCTCGATGTCATCCGCAACGCCGATGCCGATGGACGAAAAGTCTATCTGGCCTCGGCGTCGGACCGCCGGTGGGTCGAGCCGATTGCCGCGCGGGTCGGCGGGGTGACAGAAGTGTTCGCCTCCGATGGCAAAACCAATCTGGCCGGCGTGGCGAAAAAAGCCGCGCTGGTCGAACGCTTCGGCGAACAGGGCTTCGACTATATCGGCGATAACCGTGTCGATATTCCGGTGTGGGAAGCGGCGCACAAACAATTGCTGGTCAGCCACAGCAACGGTTTCGAAGCGGCAATGACGCGGCGCTTTCCAGGTATGGAAACGATCGCGCGCCCGCAGCCGATCGCGCGGGCCAGTCTGCGTGCGTTGCGGCCGCATCAATGGGCGAAAAATCTGCTGGTGTTCCTGCCAGTGATTGCCGGCCACAATCTCGGCAATATCGCGGTGCTGACGGTCGCCTGCGCGGCGTTCTTAGCGTTCAGCATGGCCGCATCGAGCGCCTACGTCATCAACGACTTGCTCGATCTTCCCGGCGATCGCGATCATGCCACCAAGCGTAACCGGCCCTTCGCGGCCGGGGATCTCGCGATTCCGTACGGAATAGCGATGTCGGGCGTGTTGATGGCAGCCGCCGTCTTGGTCGCCGCACTGTTGCCCGAGCGGTTTTTGGTGATTCTGATCGGCTATGTGATCCTGACGCTCGGCTATTCGCTCGTGCTCAAGCGGCGGCTGCTGATAGACGTCATCACGCTTGGTGGGCTGTACACGATCCGCGTGTTCGGCGGGGTCGCGGCGACGGGTGAGCGGCAGTCGCCCTGGCTGTTGATGTTCAGCCTGTTTCTGTTTCTCAGCCTTGCGACCGTCAAACGCTGTTCCGAACTGGTCGCGCGACGCGATGCGGGCAAGTCCGCGCCGCTCGGCCGTGGCTATCAGATTTCCGATCTGACGGTTCTTTTCCCCTTGGCGGCCGCGGCGGGCTATGGGGCGGTGCTAGTCGTAACATTGTACCTTTCGAGTCCCGAAGTGACGGTTTTGTACACGTATCCGATGCGGATGTGGCTGATCTGCCCGCTGCTGCTATACTGGATCAGCCGGGTGCTGATCCTGTCGTCGCGCGGCACGCTGCACGAAGATCCGGTCATCTTCGCGCTGACCGATCGGGTCAGCTGGGTTGTCGCGCTGCTGGCCGGCGTCGTCATCGTCCTCGCGACATGACGACGATATTGCCGCTGTCGGGCTGGGGCCGATACCCGATCGTCGATTGCCCGGTGAATTTCCCGGGAAGCCCGGATGCCGCGCGCGCGCTGGTCGCGCAGCTGCCCGATTCGATCGCGCGCGGCAACGGGCGCTCGTACGGCGATGCGAGCCTGAATTGCGCGGCGACACTGGACTTAAAGCGGCTCGATCGCATGCTCGCGTTCGATCCGGAAAGCGGGACGATGACGTGCGAGGGCGGCGTGATGCTGTCCGATCTGATCGACGCGATGTTGCCGCGCGGCTGGTTTCCACCCGTCACGCCGGGAACCAAGTTCGTGACGATCGGCGGGATGATCGCCAGCGACGTCCACGGCAAGAACCACCACGGATCGGGGTCGTTCTGCGACAGTGTCGCATGGTTGGACCTCGACACCGGGGAGGGACGCGCACGCCGCTGTTCGGCGACCGAGAATACCGATTTATTCGCTGCAACCTGTGGCGGGATGGGGTTGACCGGAATCATCGTACGCGCGGCATTCCGGATGCTGCGGGTCGAGACCAGCATGGTGCGTCAAAAGACGATCCATGCCCCCGATCTCGCGGCTGCGATGGCGCTGTTCGAGCAGACGAGCGACTGGACCTATGCCGTCGCCTGGATCGACTGTCTGGCGAGAGGATCTGCGCTCGGGCGCTCGGTGCTGTTGCTCGGTGAGCATGCGACACTGGCAGAACTCGATCCGGAGCGACGCAGCACGCCGCTCCATCGTCCGAAGCGACGGGTCAAACGAGTCCCCGTCGATTTTCCGGGCTTCGCTTTGAGCCGCCCGATCGTAAAGCTGTTCAATCGCTCTTACTATGCGGCACAGCGCGCGGGCGAGCGGCTGGTCGACCTCGACCCCTATTTCTATCCGCTCGATGCGCTGCTCGACTGGAACCGGATCTATGGACGTGGCGGGTTCGTGCAATATCAGTGCGTCTTGCCGCTGGCGACGAGCGCGGTAGGCATCCGGGCCTTGCTCGAAGAAGTCTCTGCGGCTGGCAATGCCTCCTTCCTCGCCGTGCTCAAACGGATGGGTCCGCAATCCTTCGGCATTCTGAGCTTTCCGCTTGAAGGCTATACGCTCGCACTCGATTTCCCTGCGACCCCAGCAAGCCTGGCGCTGGTCGAGCGACTGGATGCAATCACCGCCGCACATGGCGGCCGCGTCTATCTCGCCAAGGACGCCTGCATGACCGCCGAACGCTTTGCCGCAAGCTACCCGCGCGCACCGGACTTCCGTGCAGTGCTCGATCGGATCGGCACGCGGCGCGCCTTTTCTTCGTCTCTCTCACGCCGCCTGGAAATCTGATGATCGCATTCCCCGTCCTCATCCTTGGTGCCCGGTCCGATATCGGGCGCGCCCTCGCGCGGGCGTATGCGGCGCGCGGCGCTACCGTAATCTTGGCCGGACGCGGGGATCTGACGGACGATTGCAGCGACCTGATGCTGCGCACTGGTGGCAATGCCTCCACGGTCGCGTTTGATGTCACCGACGGCGCTCCGGACGCCTTTTTTCAATCGCTCGGTACGGTGCCGGGGACGATCGTTCTGGTCGCGGGCCTGCTCGGCGATCAAGCGAAGAGCGCCGCAGATGATGCGGCTGCAGCCTTGGTGATGGAGACCAACTACACCGGCGCGGCCCGCTATCTGCTTGCAGGCGCCCGCGTGATGCAGGGCACGGCAAACGCCTGCATCATCGGGATCAGCTCGGTCGCGGGCGACCGCGGGCGCGGATCGAACTACATCTATGGTTCGGCCAAAGCCGGCCTGACCGCGTTTCTCTCGGGCCTGCGCAACGCCCACGCCAAAACCGGCCTGCACGTCATGACGGTCAAGCCCGGGTTCGTGCGGACCCAAATGACCGCCGGCATGAAGCTGGCGCCCCCGCTGACGGCAAGCCCCGAGCAGGTCGCCGATGCGATCCTGCGCGCGCACGAGAAACACCGGGACGTGCTCTATGTGCTCGGTCGCTGGCGCCTTGTCATGACGATCATCGCTGCTATCCCCGAGTCAATCTTCAAGAAGCTCTCGCTTTAGGACACGGCGTGGAAGGCCTTTTGCAACCCATCGTCGATTTCATGCTGGCGAACGCAGCCTGGGCGGGGCCGGTCTTCGGTCTGTTCGCGTTCGGCGAATCGCTGGCCGTGGCGGGCGTCATCATTCCAGCAACGCCGGTCCTGTTCCTGGTCGGCACGTTGCTCGGGAGCGGAAAACTCGACCCGTGGTCAGTCATTCCCTGGGCAATCGCGGGGGCCATCGGCGGCTATTGGGCGTCGTGGTGGAGCGGGCGTCGGATGGGATCGGCCGTCTATCGGCGGCGCATTTTTACCGGGCAACGCCGGACCATCGCCCGCGTCCGACTGTATTTTCGACGCTGGGGCGGGCCGTCGCTGATCTTTGGCCGATACGTGCTGGGACCGTTTCAGTCGATGATGCCGATGGTCGCCGGGGTTGCGAAAATGGATGCGCGGCGTTTTCACGCTTGGAATATCGTATCGGGCACGGCGTGGGTGGCTGTCGTGCTCGCCCCGGGATATTTTGCCGCAAAGGGCCTGACGGTGCTCGGATTTGGCGTTGCGCAGCAACACATGTTGACCGGTGTACTGCTCGGCGTCAGCGCGCTGCTGGCAATCGGCGCGGTCGTGCTGATGCTATATCGGCTGACCACTCTGCGCCGTCGTCCGATCGCAACGCCTTCGGCCCGCAAATCGCCCTTGGGATAGCCCGGATGACCGCACCGATCACAATCACACTGAAGCGCTTGCCCCACGGCGAAGGCCTGCCCCTGCCCGCTTACGCGACCGATGGTGCAGCCGGGATGGACGTCGTCGCCGCCGAAGCTGCGACGCTCGCCCCCGGCGCGCGAGCCGCGATCGCGACTGGGTTCGCGATCGCGATCCCGGCGGGCTACGAAGTGCAGGTGCGCCCGCGCTCGGGCCTTGCGCTAAAGCACGGCATTACCTGCCTCAACACGCCCGGCACGATCGACAGCGATTATCGCGGGGAGGTGAAGGTGATCCTGATCAACCTTGGCGCGGACCCGTTCGAGATTGCTCGTGGCGACCGGATCGCCCAACTCGTTCCGACCCCGGTTCAACGCGCCGTGCTGGACCTAGTCGCATCGCTCGACGATACCGAGCGTGGGGCCGGGGGGTTCGGATCGACAGGACGATGATCGCCTTTTTACTTCTTCAGACAGCGGAGCCGCCCGCGGTGCCGACCGATTGGGCGGCGCTTGCGCCAATCCCCTATACCAGCGCGCCGCAAATGACGCCGCACCTCACGGCTTTCGTCGGCAGTGAAATCGCGGCGGGGCGCTGTACGCTGCCGAGGCCTGCCGACGGGCATTATGTCGTGAAGGTCGATGTCGCGACGCTGATTGATGCCTCGGGCGTGATCCGTCAGACCGTGCCGCACGCCATCGCCTGCCCGACGGTCGAGCAATATGCAGCGGGCCTGGTCGCTGGCTTTGCGCGCGGCAATCTGACGGTGCGACCCGGTGCGAGCGATTCGTGGTACCGCGCGACGATCACCTTCGACTGGCACGGATGAGCCTGTCCAACGCGGTTCTGAGCGACGGCGAACTCGACCGCTATGCCCGCCACATCGTGCTACGCGAAGTTGGCGGCGCGGGTCAGGTGAAGCTCCGCCGGGCGACCGTCGCGATCATCGGGGCGGGCGGGATCGGCTCCCCCGCGATCCAATATCTGGCGGCGGCGGGAATCGGGCGGCTAATCCTGATCGACGACGATACAGTCGATTTGTCGAACCTGCAGCGCCAGACGCTGTTTGGCGACGCGGATATCGGCGCCTCCAAGGTCACCGCAGCGACCGTCAGTGCGATCCGGATCAACCCGCATGTCACGTTGGATCTGCACGCCGAGCGCCTCACCGTAGACAATGCTGCCGACCTGATCGCGGGAGCGGACGTTGTGCTCGATGGCACCGACAGTTTCGCGACGCGGCTCGCCGTCGCCGACTCGGCACATGCCTCGCGCATCCCGCTCGTCTCGGCGGCGGTCGGGCAATTCGAGGGCCAGCTCGGCGTGTTCCGCGGCTGGGAGGCGGACAAGCCATGCTATCGCTGCTTCGTCGGCAACGCCGCCGATGCGGCGGGCGACAGCTGCGCCGATCTCGGCGTGCTCGGCGCGATGACCGGGGTGCTGGGCAGCCTCGCCGCGCTGGAGGCGATGCGCTCGATCATCGGCTTTGGCGACGATAGCGCGGGCAAGCTGTTGCTGGTCGACGCGCTGGCGTTTCGGTTCCGGACGATCGCGCTGCCTAAGGATCCGGGCTGCGCGGGGTGCGGTCCTTAGCAAGGTTTCCCGTTGCGCTGCCGTTTGAGGGTGCGGGGGTACCGCCACCTTCTGCTGAACCAGGATCGGTCGGCCCGCCCAGATCCAGGGGAGCCATGCATCGACGGGGTATTGCGCGATGGTGCGAAAGCCCGGCCGCGCTCCCGGATCGATGACGTAATCGTCCGCCGCGAACCAGTCGACCATCCAATCCAGCCTGCCATGCTTGCCATACGAAACCGATCCGTTGATCACCCAGCCCGCATCAACATGATCGCGCGCGACGTGGCGCGTGAGGTCGGTGAACGCGGCCCATTGCGCGCGCTTCATTGCCATCGAATCGTGAGTCGCCAGCACGGAGGCGATCACAAAAATCGCGGCCGTAACGAATCCGGCGGCTACGACGCTACGACGCTGGGACGCTTGCTCGCGAAACAGTTCAGCAAGCACCAGCAGTACGCACGGCACGATCGGGATCAGGTACCGATCCAGCTTCAACGGGGTGAACGGCAGCGGTGCGAGCAGACACAGCGCCATGACCAACGCGAAAATCGCGATGTCGAACCGGTCGGTCCGTTCGCGGCGATACCAGGTGAGCATGGCGGCTGCGACCGCGAAGTACAGCAGGATGGTCCCGAAGAGCGCGACCGCAACGAGTGGAATCGCCACCCAGGTCGGCATCGGCGAACCGGTAAAATCAGGAACGAACGCGCTGCGGAGCCCGACCGGCATGTGCAACTTCAATCCGACGATCACCAAAACCGCGATCATCGCGACACCCGCCACCGCCGAGATCAGCGCCTTGGCCGAGCGACGCCCCACACGGCGCAATACTGCCCCGGCTGCCAGGACGCTTAGTGGCAAGGCAAACAGGCCGAGGTCGAGCGAGAACATGACGAAGACCGCGAAGAGATCGCGCAGCGTGGCGAACGGATGCGCGAGCAAAGCCGCGGCCGAGGGGATTTGCCGACCAAACATCGCCGGAGCGATTCCGCTGGCGCGCAGCCAGGATTGGAACGCCGCTTGACCCGCGAAGAAGGCGACGATCGGCAGAAGTGCGAGCGCGACCGTCCGGATCGTAAGGCGCTTGCGCACCAACGCTTCCCCGGCAAGCCCGACCGGGATGGAAAAGCCGACCTGCCGGATCAACAGCGCGCCGACCGCGACACCCCACCCGGCAATTTGGGTGCGATAGGACCCTGCCAGCATTCCGAGCGCCAGCAACCACATCGCGACGATCTGCAACGTGGTATAGGGCACGTCGGTCATGAAGCTGAACGAGAACAGCATCGACTGAGGATTGAAGAGCAACGCCAGTGTCGCCAGCAGCGCAGGCTCCGGCGCGCAGCGTGCGCTGCGCATCAAGTGATAGAAAGCGACGGCACCAACCCACGCCAGCACCAAAGTGGACATGCGCAACACAAAGTTCGACGGCCCGAAAATGGCACCGACGAACGCGCCCCAAAAAACCTGCGTGAACAGGTTGGTCGCGTTCCAATCGGAGAATTTGAGGTGTCCGCTCTCAAGCAGGGTCCGCACCGAGTGCGTGTAGGCCCAATCGTCGGCGACCGGATATTCGCCGCGCGGATCGATCAGGAGGATCGCCACCACCCACAGAATGGAGACGAGCGTGAGATAGGCGGCATCTTTCCCGAACCGCCCGATCAGCCCGGCCCCCACAGCGTTACGATTTTCCAAAATGTCCCCCGCCCCCATCGCACACCGCCGTCCGATCGCGCATCAGCGTGGCCGCTGCCAGACCAAAATCACGCTTTTGCCGAATAGCGAAGCAAGCAGCGGGTCGGCAATGCGCGACAGCGGAACGAGATAGCTGTCCCACAGCGCGATCTGGGCGACGGTCGGCATACCCTGGCGCAAGGCGAGCTTATTCGCAACCGAGGCGAAGAAGCCGACGCTATCGCGGTAGAACGCCGCCACTTCGCGAAGCCCAGCCGGGGCCACCGCGCGCAGGCTGGCTTTGTTGTAGCGTCGAAAATGCCCGATCGCGCGATCGAACTGGCTGTACAGAAATTCCCAAGCGGGAACGAGAACGACCAGATTGCCGCCGGGATTGAGATGCGCGGCAGCCAAGGCCAGTTCACTGCGATCATCCTCAATATGTTCGACGACGTCGATATAGATGATCGTGTCGAACATCGCATCTGCGGCAAGATCGCCCAGCGTGCCCGCGACGACCCGCGCCACCCGCCCGCCATTTTCGATTAGCATCGCTTCTAAGCTGCGTGCTTGGTCGAGATCGGGCTCGATACAGGTCCATTCGGTAATCGCAGGATTGGCGATCAGCGCTGCGGTCGTGGTGCCGATTCCGGCGCCCACCTCCGCCACCGCGCCGCGCAAATACGGTCGGAGCGTGTCGGCAAGATAGCGTTTCCAGTTGTGCGCATCTGCGAACAGCGCGAGTTCGTTACCGATATAGGCGATTTCGGTCACACTTGAGCTGGTTGACGAAGCGATGCGCTGATCCTCGGTTGGGCGCAGTACCATTACCGCTGCTCCGGCACCTCCGCCGCCTCCCGCTCGTAGATCGGGATAACGCTTTCGACCAAATTCAGGACGGTATCCTTCGGTACGATTTGTAACGCAGAGCGATTGTTCAGCAACATAAAGGCCATCAGGATCGGCGTTACAATCGCCTGGACACTGAGCAATGCGGCAAAGCCCAGCACGCTGGTCGCCCAGCCCGGCACGGTCACGAACGTGAACAGGCGCATTGCGATGACGGTCAGCGACCCGATCAGGGACGCCCCCAGCAACAGGCCGCTCATCAGGATGATGCGCACGAAGATCGCTTCGGAAAAGACCGACATCGCGCCCAGCCCATGCGTAACGAGGCTGACGAAATTCATCGACGAGCGCCCGGCGTACCGCGTGCCCCGGATCGTCGGGATCGCCTCTAGCGGCATCTTCGCCTGGACCAGCGTCGCGGCGAAATGATTCCACACATTGCCGTTATGCGCGAGCCGCACGGCATAGCGCCGCGGCAAGACCGAGAAATTGCCGAAGCGGATCGACTTGCCAGTGAGCATTTTGAAGGCCCGGACATAGAGCCAGTAGAACAGCTTGAACGAAACACCTTCGGAGCGTTTTTTGCGGAGCGCGACGAACACCTTGTCAGGCGCGTCTGCCGCCATGGTTACCAGCGTGCGCAAATCTTCGGGGCGATCTTCGCCGTCGGCATCCATGACCGCGATCCAATCGGCCGATGGTCGTTCGGCGGCCAACACCAGCCCAACCGCAATCGCGCGCTGATGCCCCACATTCATGGAAAGGCGGACGATGTTTACCGCGGCGATCGGGCCATTCAACGCCAGCGGTTGGGCCAGCGTATCCGAACAATCGTCGATAGCATAAATGACGATATCGAAGGTTTCCCGGGGGAAAAGCGCCTGAATATCGAGCAAAAGGCGGTTGAAGGAGACCCAGTCGTTATACACCGGCAACACGATCGCAAATTGAACGCGTCCTCCTGCCCCGATGCTGGTCCCTTCAAACATTTTCGAACCTTCCAGCCGCAGCGTACGGATTTGCTGCAGTGCATTATCCCCGCGCATGGGTCGCAGCAAGGACATTGTCAGCGGTGGCGGATTGCGCATTGTGCGTCTTATCCTTCCGAAATCGCGAATTTTTGGCCCCTTCCACCTGTCTCGGTTAGCGCGACCTTAAACCTCACTTGCTAGGGCAGAAGCATGAAACCCGCGCGCATTCTCGTCATCTTCGGCACCCGGCCCGAGGCGATCAAGCTCTTCCCGGTCGTCGCCGCGCTGAAGGCCACGCCCGGTCTCGATGTCCGCACCTGCGTCACTGCGCAACATCGCGGGTTGCTCGATCAGGTGCTGAGCATCGCCGGGCTGACGCCCGATATCGATCTCGACCTGATGGAGCCGGGCCAGTCGCTCGACCGGCTGACCGCGCGGCTGCTTACGGGGTTGGGCGAGGTGATGGATGCAGAACGGCCCGACCGCGTGATCGTGCAGGGTGACACGGCAACCGCGATGGTCGGCGCGCTCGCCGCTTATTACCGGAAGGTGCCGGTCAGCCATGTCGAGGCGGGGCTGCGCTCAGGCGATATCTATCAGCCGTGGCCCGAAGAGGTGAACCGCCGCATCGTCGCCCCGATCGCCGACCAGCATTTCGCGCCGACCGAGACCGCCGCCGAGGCGCTGCGGCGCGAGAATATCGATCCCGCGACGATCCACGTCACCGGCAACACCGTCATCGACGCGCTCCACGCGACGCGCGCCAAGCTCGAAGCCGATCCCTCGCTGGCGTCTGGCCTCGACGAGATCGCCGCGCGCTTTGCCGGCAAGCGGATCGTGTTGGTCACCACGCACCGGCGCGAGAATTTCGGCGGGGGCATGGACAATATCGCGCACGCGCTTGGCCGGATCGCGGCGCGCGACGATGTCGCAATCCTGTTTCCGATGCACCCCAATCCCAATGTCGTCGAAGCGATGGAGCGTGTGCTCGGCGCGCAGGCCAATATCGCGCGGATCGACCCGCTCGATTACCCGCATTTCATCCGCGCGCTCGGACTGTGCCACATCGCGCTGACCGATTCGGGCGGGGTGCAGGAGGAAGCGCCCGCGCTCGCCAAGCCGGTGCTGGTGATGCGCGAAACGACCGAGCGCCCCGAAGGCGTGGTCGCCGGGACGGCGAAGCTGATCGGCACCGACCCTGACCGGATCGTCGCCGAAGTCACCGCCTTGCTCGACGATGATGCCGCCTATGCCGCGATGGCGCGGGCGCACAATCCGTTCGGCGACGGCCATGCAAGTGCGCGGATTGCCCGCGTGATAGACGGCGCCTTCCGCTGACTTCCCCCAACACGCGGCTCGATTCGACATAGCTTTTCGAGACCGCTCCGGATATGCGACCATCACGCTGAAAGAACGGTGGTTTGGGGAAAACGGTGCAAGAGACCACAAAGGCATCGATCCGCCGCGTTTTCCGGAAAGCGCTCGCGAATTCGGTTGCGCGACGCGGCCTCAACTCAGTGGCGAACGCGGTGTCGTGGCGTGGCAAGCAGCGGTTGCACGGCGCCTTTGCCCGTTCGATGACCGAGGGAACCCCCGGCTGGCGCGTAGACGCCGAATGGCGCATCGATTTCGCTGGCCGTACCTTTTACGCGCCGCTGCGCCGGGATGATATCTATCTCGATTGGGCGGCAGCGCTGACCTATCTCGGGCACGATATAGATGAGAAGCAGACCTATGCCGCGATCGTGCGCTCAGCCGCCAAGCCGAGCGTCTTCCTTGACGTCGGCGGCAATTACGGCACGCACTCGACGCTGATGATGTCGCATGGCGTCGAGGCGTTTTATTTCGAGCCGAACGAAACCTGTCATGGCTATTTCGAGGCGACCTCGGCGCGCAACGGCTTCCGTCCGCATGTCGAACCGATCGCGCTCGGCGCCGCACCGGGGTCGATCACGCTGCGCTATCCGCGGCTGGAGACCTGGCTGGGATCGACCAACGCGGCAGTGGCCGATGCGTTCGATGATCCCGACATGGTCACGCGCGAAGTGCCGATGCGCACGCTCGACAGTTATTGTGACACGCTGCCGCCGGGGCCGATGGTGTTGAAGATCGATGCCGAGGGCAGTGAGATGGCGATCCTCGAAGGGGCGACGCACTTGCTGGCGACGCGGCGGCCAATCATGCTGTTCGAATCGCACCGCTCTATTGGCGAGCGTGAAGCGCTGTGGGATGTGCTGGATAGCGCGGGATTTGACATCACCCAGCATATCTGGCCGCAACCAGCGCTGACGCGCGACGCGTTTCTCCAGATCGAATATCACAACTTCCTCGGCGTCCCGCGCGCGTGAGGCACGCGCGCTTCAGGCCGGCAACGCTACCCAATTGGCATAAGCGACGGTGGCCGCTTGCGCAGGCACGACCGGGACCAGATCGCCGCGCTCTGTAAGGTCACACCACGTGTATCCGGCGTCGGCAACGGCCTGCGCCGCCGCCGCCGGATCGAACCCGGCCGACCGCGTGATCGGCGCGCAAACCTCCATGAAAATGACGCGCGCGAGCCGTTTGGCGAGCGTTTCGCGACCGCCGGAAAAAACCACGCTCTCGAACCCTTCGACGTCGATCTTGAGCAGCGCCACGTCGGTGATCGCATTGCGTGCCACGAACAGGTCCAGCGTCGTGGCTTCGACCTGCTCGACATACGGGTCGTCTGCGGTTGCGATCCGCGCCGTCCCGCGGCTGACGGGATCGGCGTTAAAGGCCAGCACGCCGGGCGACGAGGCCAAGGCCAAGCGGTGGAGTTTCACATTCGTCACGGCGTTGAGCGCGACATTCTTGCCGAGTGTGGCGAAGGTGGTCGGCGCAGGCTCAAGCGCGTGGATCGTCCGGTCGGGGAATTTGAGCGCCAGCGGGATGCTCACGACCCCGACATTGGCGCCGATATCGATGATGTCGCCCGACGTGCTCGCCACGCGCTCGCCAAAAAAGCGCTGCTCCGCCAGCGAGATGCACTGCTTCATCGAATGATATTCGCTGAAATTGGCAAAATGGGCGATTTTCGCGCCATTGGCGAGGGTGATCGTCGGGTTGCCGGTCCGCGCCTTTTCGACCCGCCAGCCGAGATATTCGATGCCGAGCATCGGATTCGCCAGCGCGGCTGAGATGTTGCGGAATTTCATAACGTCGATGCTCCTGTTCGTTCCCGCTCGGTTGACCCATCGTAAGCCCTCACTGCTTTTTCAAAGCACTTTCGATTGCGCGGCCGAGCTGCGGCGACGTCATTGCTGTCCCGCTATCCGACAAATGATGCGAGTCGAAATAGGTCCAACGCCCGTCCGACCCGATCACGCGGAGCGCGCCGCGCGGATCGGTAAAAACATCTGCCACATCCACGACATGGACGTTCGGACGCTCCAGCCGGTGCAACATTGCGGCGGTCGCAACGCGCGCGGATCGCGCCGCTGCCGGTTCGAGATAAGGCGGCGCAAGCCCGCTGCGGATCGTGTCCCGGCTCAGAACATCCGGAAGCGACGGTGCTTCCGAAACGATCAGGACCGCTTTGGCGCTTGCTGAAATCTCGGCCAACGCCTTTTGAAGCAGGCGCGGATCGCCTTTCAGCTTGTCCGCCCAGGCATCGATCAGGATCACGAGATCGGGTTTCTTGTCGGCAATCAAGCGCGCGACCGCCGGCCATGATGTGCCCGCTTCGTCGGGCAGTTGATTGCGACCGGCCGTGCCGAGCGCGTGCAAAGTAAAACCGCGCGCGCGGGCGATCTTACCGATCTCCGTGCCATACATTGCCGCCTGACTGTCGCCGGAAAGAATGACAGTCGCTGCACCCCCCCCGCGCACGATCGTGCCACCACTTGGGATCGTGCTTGGCGGTATGTCGAAATAGAGCGCTGAGCGCAGCCAGACACCGCCGCCCGCGATGGCCGCGACGACAATCGCCGTCGCGACAAACAGCGCGACACGCCGTTGCCGGAGGTTGAGATAGCGCCGCGCAGGACGCTCGATGAGCTCGTAGCTCAATCCGGTCAGCACCAGCGTAAGCCCGATCTTGAGCGCGGTGCGAAACAGTCCGCTTTCGGCATAAAAGCGATAATCGATCAGCGAAAAGACCGGCCAATGCCACAGATACAGCGAATAGGACCGCTTCCCGATCGCCACCATTGTCGGATGTGCCAGCAACCGGAGCGGTAGTGCGCGCGTGTCGGGTGCGCCGATCGGGGCAATCAGCAGGACCGTTCCGATCACCGGAAAAGCGGCGATCCAGCCTGGAAAACCATCGGCTTCGCGCAGCAGCACGATCGATCCAAGGACCAATGCAAGCCCCACCCACGCGGTGCCCGATCCGGCGCGGCCGATGATGCGGCCCTTACCCGCCCGGCACAGTGCAATGCTGGCGCCGGCGAGCAACTCCCAAGCGCGGGTGGGCAGCGAATAGAACGCCACCGGCTGATACGCCGGGGTCAGCGCGACGCACAGCACGAAGCTGAGCACAGCCAGCGACAGCGTGATCGTCAGCGGGCGCCGCGTACGGCGCATGATCGCGTAGAGATAGAGCGGGAAGACGACATAGAATTGCTCTTCCACCGCGAGCGACCAGTAATGCAGCAAGGGCTGGGCATCGGCCGACAGGATGAAGTAGCTTCCCTGCAGCATCAGCTTCAGATTGATCAGCGAGGTCGCCGCCGCTGCGCTGCTGATGCCCAGCAATGCGAGATCCTGCGCCGAATAGACGAAGCTCGCGACGGCGAGCGTCGTCAGGATCACGAGGATGAGGGCGGGGAAGATGCGCGAGATGCGCCGTTGATAAAATCGGCCAATCGAAAAACTGCGCGTGTCGGTGTCCTCGATCAGGATCGCGCTGATCAGGAAACCCGAGATCACGAAGAAGATGTCGACGCCAACAAAACCGCCGGGCAAGGCCGCCCGGTTCAGGTGAAAGAGCGCGACCGCCAGCACCGCGATCGTCCGCAACCCGTCGATTTCCGGCCAATAGGCCCAGCCAGCCTTGGTCGCATCGGGCACGCTCGGCCGTTCTGTCGTCTGCATCATGCCCTCTTGCGCCACGGCGCGCGCCTCCCACGCTTGGTATCGAAGATCAAGCAATCGCGTACGCCTTTGCGAATTCTTCACCACCGCAAGGCCACACCGTCCCGCGCATAGCGGACGGGAAAGAGCGATGGTTTCGGATTCTGCATTGAAGGTCGTCGTCGTCGGCCTCGGCTATATCGGGCTGCCGACCGCCGCCGTCATCGCGCGGACGGGGGCGCAAGTGCTCGGCATCGATGTTTCGGAGCATGTCGTCGAGACGGTCAATTCGGGCAAGGTGCATATCGAGGAGGTCGATCTCGACGGGCTCGTCTCGGGCGTGGTCGCGCGCGGGAATTTGCGCGCCGCGACCTCGATCGAACCTGCCGACGTGTTCGTCATCGCCGTCCCTACCCCCTTTGCCGACGATCATGCGCCAAACATTGGCTATGTCCTGCGCGCCGCGACGACGATCGCCGCGGTGTTGAAGGCGGGCGACGTGGTGATCCTCGAATCGACCTCGCCCGTTGGGACGACTGAAAAGGTGCGCGATTTGCTGGCGCAATTGCGGCCCGATCTGAAGGTGCCCGGCAAGACGGCAGAAAGCCCCGACATCGCGATCGCCTATTGCCCCGAGCGCGTGCTGCCGGGTCGCATCCTGGTCGAGCTGATCGATAACGACCGCGTGATTGGGGGGATCACGCCGCGGTGCGCGCGCAAGGCGCTGCAATTCTATCGCCGCTTCGTGCGCGGCGCGTGCGTCACCACGACGAGCCGCGCGGCGGAAATGACCAAGCTCACCGAAAATGCGTTCCGCGACGTGAACATTGCGTTTGCCAACGAACTAAGCCGCGTCGCGGACACGATGGAGGTCGATGTGTGGGAGGTGATTCGCCTCGCCAATCGCCATCCCCGCGTGAACATCCTGTCGCCCGGCCCCGGCGTCGGCGGGCATTGCATCGCGGTCGACCCGTGGTTCCTGGTCCATGCCGACCGCGCCAACACGCCGCTGATCCGCACCGCGCGCGAAGTGAATGATGCGAAGATCGATTATGTCGTCGAGCGCGCCGAGGCGATGGTCGCGGCGCATCCAAGGCTGCGCGTCGCGTGCCTCGGTTTGGCGTTCAAGGCGAATATCGACGATTTTCGCGAAAGCCCCGCGCTGAAGGTCGCGCTCGCACTCGCCGCGCGCTTCGGCGATCGGCTCGATGTGGTCGAGCCCTATACCGACACGTTGCCGACCGACTTTGACGGGACCGGTGCCACGCTGACCGACATCGACAGCGCGATCGAGACGTGCGGCATCATGATCGTTTTGGTCGATCACGACGTGTTCAAATCGGTGCCGGTCGATGAGCGCGCCGATAAGATCGTCTATGACACGCGCGGCATCTGGCCCGACCAGCCGCGCCCCGCGCCGAGGGCGGAGCCGTTGCGTCTGGTCGGTTAAGGTCCAGCGCCGCGCCATTGCCGCACGCCGGGCAGATCAAGCATCGTCGGAGGACCGCGAAGCCTGGCTTGCCGAATCACGCCGCCGTCAGGATTCGGCGAGCGCCCTTCGCGCTGCCGCCACATTCTCCTCGCGATGGTGTTGCGAGAACATCGAGGTGACCACCGCCCGGCACCGTACGGCGTCGGCAATTTCGTCCAGGACGTCGGCGAAGGTGAGCGCCGGACGCGTTTCTTGCGCCCGCTCGAGATAGCGGAACGGCGAGTGGACGATGAACGCGACCGCGGCGAAACGCGCTGGCAGATGCAGCAGCGTATCGACAAGCGGCGTCTGGATCACCGCGCCTTCGAGCAGCCCCGCATCGGCGAGCCATGCCAGACTGGGCAGCAAAGCGCCTTCGACCGAGAATCCGTAGTCGCGGATCTCGCCGCTGGCCTTAAGCCCGCGCATCCACGCCACCACGTCATCGAGCCCCGGCTTCCCAACCTGAAAATTGTGCAGCAGCAAAACGTCGAGATACGGCGTATCAAGCTTCGCCAGGCTGTCGCGGAAGCTCCGCTGGAGCGTTTCGAGATCATAGGTATCGGTGGGCTGGACGGCGCGCGACGAAGCGAGACGGACCACGCGCGACCGTGCCGCAGGCACCCATGCGACCACCTGCCGCCCCACCGCCTTGGCTAAGCGGAGCAAGGGCGATTGGCGTGGGGGCACCAGCCCGCACTTGCTGACGATGACCAGTTCTTCACGCGGCACGGTGCGTAGGACTTGGCCGAGCAGCGCCTCCGCTTCACCCCATCCGTAGGAACGCGCCGTGTCAAAGTGGCGGATGCCGAGGTCCAGGGCGGCTTGAATCGCGCGCGTGCTGTCGCGACGACCGTGTCGGCCGAGAACCGACGCTGTTCCGAAGCCTAGCACGGACGTCATTGATAGCGGATCTGTAGCATCAGCCGGTCGCGGTGCGTTGGCACCAGCGCCTTGTGATAGCAGGACGTGTCCTCGAAGAAGCCGCTGCCGGCGGGCGCTTCGACCGTGATGATAGACGCCGCTCCAAACTCCGCTTCCGCCTCGGCGTCGGATAGGCAGGAAGTCCCCAGCAAATGGCCCAGTCGCTTCGATTTATGCGTTCGCTCGATCAGGGCATGCGCGCCGCCATTGCGGTCGACATCGACCAGATAGAAGCTGACATAGACGAAATTATAGCCGTCCACGTCATAGTGAAAGTCCACGGTCTGGTTGCGTGCGATCCGTTCCTCACGCGACAGCGTATTGGCGAAGCTCCAGAAAAAAAACACCGAGGCCCGGTCAGGGATGTAGCCAAGATATTTCGACACGACCGAGACGATTGCCGGGTCGCCAGCGATGGCCTGGAGCGTGGCATCCTGCCACCCGTCAGCAACCTGGGCCAGCGCCGCGCTTTTGCGGCGCTCAAGCGACAAGGCTTCCAGCGAGGGTGCGTACTCGACCGTATCGCCAGACGATTTAAACAACAGCCGCGTTGTTCGCGCCGTCTCGGTCAGGGCGGAGACGGCAGCTGCGCTGAGGCCAATACGATCGGACCAAGCCGTTTTCTGCAGACTGGCGCAATGCGCATCGACCGTCTTATCGGAGATCACCAGATCGGACGCCGCGATGACAATGGGTTCTGTTTCGGGACTATAGATTCGTGAGATTCGCAGTGACCCTGCCAGGGGCGCGCTGACGAGGCGGCGGCTCGCCGAATACAGTCGGCGAACCATCAGAAAGCGTCCGAAGATATAATCGGGCTGAGTCCAGAGCAACTCGACTAGCCTGCGCGCTCGTTTCACTCGGGGCTTCCCTCTTTGCAGGGTTTAAGTACCGCTCGCGCTGCGAAACGCAAGGATCATACCTCCGCCAAATAGCGCCTGCCCGGAGAACGGAAAGTGACCCCGTACGGCAGTCGAGCGTGATCGGCCCAGCGGCCAAGCCCAACGCGATTCGGCGACCGTAGCGTCTGTGGGGTGCGAAAACGCCGCCATGTCCAACGGATCGAGGGGCTTCTCCTGTGCGTCAACATCCGCACGCTGCTGCTGCGCGAAGACACCCCACGACCGTCTCCATCGGTCGCCGGCGGCAGACGGCGGGTCATTGCGTGCTATCAGGGGTACAACGCGGCGTACCGTATTCGATTGTTGATAAAATTAGCAGAACCAGGTCCCTGCGTCGAAATTTTCTTCGCAAATGCAGCACTGGACGCGACGCGACAGGATGCTATGGCGTCTACGCTGCACGGCGGGAATAGCTTAATGACCAAAACCGCGTTGATTACCGGCATTACAGGGCAGGACGGCGCATATCTGGCCGAGTTGCTGCTCGCCAAGGGCTATGAAGTCCATGGGTTGAAGCGGCGGTCGTCGTCGTTCAACACCGGGCGGATCGACCATATCTATCAGGATCCGCACGAAATCGGCGCGCGGCTGCATTTGCATTATGGCGACATGACCGATTCGATGAATGTGACGCGGATCGTCCAGGAAACGCAGCCCGACGAAATCTATAACCTTGCGGCGATGAGCCATGTCGCGGTCAGTTTCGAAACGCCCGAATATACCGCCAATGCCGATGGCATCGGCACGCTGCGACTGCTCGAAGCGATCCGGCTGCTCAAGATGAGCGACAAGACGCGGATCTATCAGGCATCGACCAGCGAACTCTATGGGCTGGTGCAGGAAGTACCGCAGTCGGAAACGACGCCCTTCTACCCGCGCTCGCCTTATGCCGCGGCCAAGATGTACGCTTATTGGATCACGGTGAATTACCGCGAGGCGTACGGGATGCATGCCTCCAACGGCATTTTGTTCAACCACGAAAGTCCGCGCCGCGGCGAGACCTTCGTCACGCGCAAGATCACGCGCGCGGTCGCGGCGATCCATCTCGGTCTGCAGGAGACACTGTACCTCGGCAATCTCGACGCCAAACGCGACTGGGGCCATGCGCGCGATTATGTCGAGGGCATGTGGCGGATCGTGCAGCAGCCGCACGGCGACGATTTCGTGCTGGCAACGGGCGTTACGCAAACGGTTCGGTCGTTCGTCGAACTCGCTTTTGCCGAGGTCGATGTGAAGATCGACTGGAGCGGCGAAGGCGTCGATGAGGTCGGTCGCTGCGCCAAGACTGGCAAGACGCTGGTCAAGGTCGATCCGCGCTATTTCCGCCCGACCGAGGTCGATCTGCTGATCGGCAATCCCGCCAAGGCCAAGCGTTTGCTCGGCTGGGAAGCGACGACGACGCTGGCCGAATTGTGCGCCGAAATGGTGCGCGAGGATCTGAAGGTCATCGCGCGCGAGGCCGAAAGCCGTCGGCCGGACGAAGAGCGGCCCTCGACGCTGTATGCGAACAAGAGCTGAGAAGAGGTACGCTGTGATCAAGGCTCTTGTCATTAAAGCGCTCGATGGCGTGCTGCGAAAACGCGGCAAGGCTTCGTACCTGCTCTATGTGACCGCGCGGCGGATCCTGTGGGGCTATAATAACGAGGATGTGAACATCGCCACCAATGGCGAGCGCCTCTTCCTCCAGCGGATGAGCGCACGCGGGCTGACCACCGTGTTCGACGTCGGTGCCAATATCGGCGACTGGGTGGCCGAGGTGCTGCACTTTTCGAAGACCGCAACGGTCTATTGCTATGAAGCAATCCCGACGACCTATGCCGAGCTGACCGCGAACGTCACCGACCCCCGCGCGCATGTGTTCAACAAGGCGCTGTCGAACGTGCCCGGTGCGCTCGAGTTCAACGCCTCCAATCTGAGCGTCGTATCATCGGTGTACGACGTGCATCGCTTCGACGACACGCTCACCGTGACCAAGGTGACAGTGCCGGCCGAAACCGGCGACGCCGAATGCGCGCGGCTCGGGATCGCGCATATCGATTTGCTCAAGGTCGATACCGAGGGGCACGATTTGACCGTCCTGCGTGGGTTCGACGCGATGCTGGCGCGCGGCGCGATCGACGTGATCCAATTCGAATATAATATCTTCACGCTGCTCGCGCGCGAGGCGCTGTTTGATTTCTACGAATTTCTCGGCGAGCGCTATTTCCTGTGCCGCCTGTTGCCGAGAGGGCTTGAGTTACTGGCCTATGAGCGCGGGCTCGACAATTTCTCGCAATCGAACTGGATTTGCGTGCGCAAGAATTTGCTCACGCGCGACTTGGTCGAGCGGTTGAATATTCACCTGCCCGACGGCCACCGCCGCGCGATCACGCTTGCCAGCCTGGTCGACCGCCCCGACGTGGCAAAGCTGCTCGGCTGAGTGATGGCGGTGGTGATTTTCCCTCTAGGCGGCAAACGCGTGTGGGTCGCGGGGCACCGCGGCATGGTCGGGCGCGCGATCGTGCGGCGGCTGGCGGGTCAAGGCTGCACGATCGTTTCGCCCGAAACGCGCGTGGATTTGCGCGACCAGGCCGCGACCATTGCGTGGATCGACAGTGCCAAGATCGACCTGATCTTCCTCGCCGCCGCCAAGGTCGGCGGGATCGCCGCGAACGACGCGTTTCCGGGCGAATTTCTCTACGACAATTTGATGATCGCGGCGAATGTGATCGAGGGTGCGCGCCGCGCCGGAGTCGCCAAGCTCGTCTTTCTGGGATCGTCGTGCATCTTCCCGAAACTTGCCGCGCAGCCGATGGCGGAGAGCGCGCTGCTGACCGGGCAGCTCGAGCCGACCAACGAATGGTACGCGATCGCCAAAATCGCGGGGCTGAAATTGTGCGCCGCGTATCGCCGGCAATATGGCTGCGACTTCATCTCTGCGCAGCCGACCAACCTTTACGGCCCGTTCGACAATTTCGACCTTGAATCCAGCCATGTCCTCCCCGCTTTGATGCGCAAGGCGCATGACGCGAAGCTGGCGGGCGCGGCGGCGATGACGGTGTGGGGCAGCGGCACGCCGCTCCGCGAATTCTTGCATGTCGATGATCTCGCCGACGCGCTGGTCTATCTCGCGCAAACCTATTCGGACGAGGAGTTCGTCAATATCGGCACGGGCGACGAAGTCAACATTGCCGTGCTCGCGCGGCACGTCGCCGACGCGGTCGGCTTTGACGGCGATCTCGTCTTCGATGCGAGCCGACCCGACGGGACGCCGCGCAAACTGGTCGATACGACCAAGCTGAACGGCCTTGGCTGGCGCCCGTCGGTGCCGCTTAATCAAGGGATCCCGGCGGTCTATCGCTGGTTTCTCGAACACCATAATGAAGGCGCGGCGCGCGGCGCCGTCGCCTGATCCGCGACGATCAAGGGGAAGTTTACGTGGCACGTCTTTACGAAAGCAGGAAGCGCATCCTCGTCACCGGCGGCGCCGGGTTCGTCGGATCGCATCTGATCGACCGCTTGCTCGAACAGGGCCATGAAGTGCTGTGCGTCGACAATCTGTTCACCGGTGCCAAGCGCAACATCGAACATCTGCACAACCATTCGCGCCTCGAATTCATGCGCCACGACGTGTGCTTCCCGCTTTATGTCGAGATCGACGAAATCTACAACCTCGCTTGCCCCGCCTCGCCGGTGCATTATCAGCACGATCCGGTGCAAACGACCAAAACCAGCGTGATCGGCGCGATCAACATGCTCGGCCTCGCCAAGCGCGTGAAGGCGAAGATTTTCCAAGCGTCGACCAGCGAAGTGTATGGCGACCCCAGCGTCCATCCCCAGCCCGAAAGCTATTGGGGCAACGTCAACCCGATCGGGATCCGCTCCTGCTATGACGAGGGCAAGCGCTGCGCCGAGACGCTGTTCTTCGACTATCACCGCCAGCACAAGGTCGAGATCAAGGTTGCGCGGATCTTCAACACCTATGGCCCGCGCATGCACCCGGCCGACGGGCGCGTCGTCTCCAACTTCATCGTCCAGGCGCTCAAGGGCGATCCGATCACGATTTACGGCGAGGGCAAGCAGACGCGTTCATTCTGCTATGTCGATGATCTGGTCGAAGGTTTCCTGCGCCTGATGGACACCGGGCCCGACGTGACCGGACCGATCAACATCGGCAATCCGGTCGAATTCACGATGATCGAGCTGGCGCAGGAAGTGCTGTCGCTGACCGGTTCGAAGTCGGAGCTGGTCTATCTGCCCCTGCCGCAGGACGACCCGACCCAGCGCAAGCCCGACATTTCCAAGGCCAAGCAGTTTCTGAACAATTGGGAACCGAACGTGCCGCTGCGCGAGGGCCTGAAGCACACGATCGATTATTTCCGCAACGTGCGCTAAATGAGTCCCTTGAAAGCGTTTATCCTTGGTCGGTTGCGCGACTGATGTCCGCCGGGCGCAGTTTCTGGATAAGCTTAGGAGGCAATCTCCTGGGCCTCTTGCTGTTTGCGCTTTTGACGCCGGTCTATCTGCGCGCGATCGGGCCTGAACGCTATGGTATCGTTGCCGTTATCCTGTCGCTGTCGATGTATATATCGACGTTCAATTTCGGTATGGGTCCGGCACTTACTTACCATATCGCGGGCACGCTGAACGGGAAGATCGCGGCGCAATCCGATGCCTATTGGTCGGCAATGGCGCTCAGCGCACCGCTTGGCTTGATTGCCAGTGTCTTGATCTTCGGATTGTTACCAATCGGTCTGGCGAATGTGATGCATCTGAGTGCGTCCGCCCGGATCGAATTACGCGGTGCCATAACCCCGTTGGTCGGTATCGGGCTTTGCACAATTCTGACCGCGAATATCCGTGGTACATGGAATGGCAGAAGGGCGTTTTTGACGCTTGCCGGCTTTTCTTCAATAGAAACGGCGTTCACGATCCTGTTGCCGGTGGTGACAGCCCTTTATGTTTCCAATGAAATTTCGGCATTATTATATGCGACGTTCGCCGCAAGGATTAGTCTGCTCGCTGGGGGCATGGCGTTATGCTCGGCGCGGATGTTTAACTACCGCTTGCCGCGCGTTTCGCTTACGCAGCTCCGCCTGATGACCCGTTATGGCAGTTGGGTCACGCTCGGCACATTCGTCGAGACAATCGTGTCCTCGGCCGACCGATTGATATTGGGTACGCTTGGCGGCGCGGTACAGATCCCGGTTTACAGCATTCCCCTGTCGATCACATCGCGGGCGATGATCATCCCGTTGAACCTTTTGTCGACGATGTTTCCCAACATGGTCGGCGCCGATGAAGACGCGGGCAAGGCGCTCCTGTCCAAAATCACCCGCTTCATTCTGCTGCTCACGCCGGGCTATGTCGTTGTGATCGCCCTGGCGTCGCCGTTGTTGCGCTATTGGATCTCGGTCGATTTCTCCGAGCAGGCATCGCTTTGCATGGAGTTTTTGGCAGCGGCGTTGTGGATTGAGGGCGTGTCGGCCATTTATTTCTACCAGTTGAATGCGCGCGGCGATGCGCGCGCCAATTTCCTGATCGCGCTAGGCATCGTGTTACCCTATCTCGGCATGCTGGCACTGGGGACGTGGCTAGCAGGTGCCAGCGGCGTGGCTGCGGCCTATCTTGCCCGCAACATTTTAATATTGCTGGCACGTCTATGGCTCGCCAAGATCCGGGGAGCGGATCTTCGGATTGTAGCGGCAAACGCGATGCCCGTCGCGGCCGCGCTGCTGTTTGCGGCGCATGGCTGGGCCGCGTTCACCACACCATCGATCGTGCTGGGCGTGGCGGTAATGGTGCTTTCCATCGGTGTCAGCCTGTGGACCCGGCCGGATGAACTGTCCCAGATTGCCAGTCGGATCTGGACAGGCCGGTCACGGATCGTCGGAAAAACCCGTTAATGGCGCGGCAGCCGATCATGGTCCCAGCCGTGGCGTTATACGTCGGCGGCTTCGAAGCGATCGGCGGGATCGAGGCGTGTTTCGAGGACATCGCGGTTGCACTTGCCGGGCAGCCGCTCGACCTTTCGCTGTTCGCCTGGGCGGACGATTTGCCGCAGTTGCGGACGATCGCGCGCAGCGGCGTTCGCGTTCACCGCAGCTCTCTCCGGCGCGGATCTCGCTTCGGTTGGCCCGACCGTGCCCTGTTTTTGCGCCACGGCGCGAAACTGACCGATGTCGACACAATCGTGCTGGGCAAGTTTCCGCCGCCTGCGGTGCTGCGGCGGATGCTCGCGATTGGCGGGCGCAACCGCGGACGGCCAGCAGAGGTGCAATACATCACGGCCTATCGTCCGTCCGAAATGTGGCCCGCCGGCCTGCCCGCTTTCGTCACGGAAAGCGTCGACACGATGATCGTGCAGAGTGCCGACTTTACCGCCGACCTGCGCGCGATGGGCTTTTCCGGGCGGATCGTCGAAGTGCCGTATCTACCGCCGCTGGCCCCTGAGACACCAGCGTTCGATCCGCCAGCCGACCGGATCTGCCGGCTCGGTTTTCTCGGCCGGTTCGTCTCGCAGAAGAACCTGTTCTATTTACTCGACATCATCGCGGAGCTGGCCAAGAACGCGATCGAGCTGCACATGTTTGGCGAAGGCGAGGATGATACGGGACTGCGCGCCGAAGTCGCAACGCGGGGCTTGCCCGTCATCTTCCACGGCGCGGTCCCCCGCGCGGAGGTGCCCGGCGCGATCGATGCCTGCGATATTTTTCTCAACCCCTCGACCAGTGAGGGGCAGTGCCTTGTCGCGCTCGAGGTGTTGAGCCGCGGACGCGCGTTCCTCGCCTCGGGCGTCGGCGCGATCCCGCAGATGCTCGCACGCGGGCATTTTGGCGCGATCCTCCCGCTCGAAGACGCGCCCGCTGCCGCAACGATCGTGCAGCGTACGATCGCCGAGTGGCGCGATGGTCGATGGACGCCCGAAGCGGTTGCCGCCGATTATCGGCGCGCCTATCGCGCGCACGACATCCTGCAAACCTATCTCGACCTGTTTACCGGCGTAGGTCGCGCCGGTGGAGCCGCGGTCGCATCATGAAGCTGTTGCTGGTCGGCTATCTTCACAGCGAAGGCGGGGTGAAGAACCATACGCTGTGGCTCGGCCGTGGCCTGGCCGCGCGCGGGCATGACGTCACCGTGGCGACGCCGGGGCCGATCGGTACCGAGCCCTACGATTTGCCCGAGGAATCCGATATCCGCGTCGTCAATGTCGCGCGAATCGGCCAAATCCTGCGCGGATACCCGACCGGCACGCCCGAGGCGTTCGATTGCGCGGTGGTGGTCGGTACCGGTTGGAAATCGATGCTGGGGCCGCTGCTCAACCGCCGGATCGGCAAGCGCGTATTTTTTGAGGTGATGAGCGGCGCACGCAACGGGCGGATCGACCCGCGCATGCTGGTCCATCGCGGTTATGACGTGGTGGTCGGCCAAGGGCGACCGGTCGAGGCGCTGTTTCGGCAAAGCTTCGGCTGGGCTGGTCCGAGCGTCACGATCCCGGCGTTGTCCGATCCGCTCGAACTTGTCGCCGATCTGACACTGCAGCCGAAGCCCGCGCCAGCGCCCGGCATACTGAAGGCGTGCTATTTCGGGCGGCTTGCCCCACACAAGGGGCTTGGATGGCTGATCGAGCGCTGGGATACCGTCGGACAGGACATCGCCTCGCTCGACATCTGGGGCAGCGGGCCGCAAGACGTAGAGCTTCGCGCGATGATCGCGGCGCGCGGGCTGGTCGACCGGATCCGCTTACTCGGGCGCTTTCCGGGCGGTGCGGATTATGCGGCATTGCTGCAAACCTACGATCTTGAGGTGCTGCCGACCTATGGCGCCGAAGGCGCGCCGCTCGTCCTGCTCGAGGCGATGGCGTGCGGGGTACCCTTTGTCGCCAATGGGATGGGCGGCATTGCCGATTATGACAATCTGGATTGCCGCGTCACCAGCGGCGCGCTCGCTGAATTCGTGCCTGCGTTGCGAACGCTGGCGGACGCACTTTATGCCGGCGAAATCGACCATAAGCGATTGCAGCGCCACTATCTCGAACATTTCTCGTACAAGGCTTTGTGCGATCGGTGGGAGGCATTCCTGCTCGATCTGGTCGGGGAGACACGCGTATGACCAAGGCCGTCATCACCGGCATTACCGGCCAGGATGGCTCGTATCTGGCCGAATTGCTCCTGCAAAAGGGCTATGAGGTGCACGGCATCGTCCGTCGCGCGAGTCTGATCCAGCGGCCACGCCTCGATCATCTGACCGGCGATGTTGCGGTCTATAATCAGCGCCTGTTCCTGCACTATTGCGATCTCGACGATGTGACAACGCTGCGCCGGCTGTTGCTGTCGATCCAGCCATCCGAACTCTATCACCTTGCCGGGCAAAGCCATGTTGGCTTGAGCTTCGAAATCCCCGAATCGACGTGCCAATTCACCGCGATGGGGACGCTGCAGATCCTTGAAATCGTGCGCGACCTGCCGACCCCGCCGCGCTTTCTGAATGTCGGATCGAGCGAATTGTTCGGCAATGCCGCGCACAGCCCGCAGGACGAGGATACGCCGTTCCGCCCGATCACGCCGTACGGCGTCGCCAAGGCGTTCGCGGTCGATATGGTGCGCGTCTATCGGCAGGCGTTCGGGCTCTTTTGCGTCAACGCGATTTGCTACAATCACGAATCGCCAAGGCGCGGCGAGAGCTTCGTGACGCGCAAGATCACCAAGGCCGCTGCGCGTATCGCAAGCGAGGGCGGACCGAAGCTACAATTGGGCGCGATTTCGGCGACGCGCGACTGGGGCTATGCGCCCGAATATGTCGAGGCGATGTGGCGGATGATGAATGCGCCGACCGCGCAAGATCTTGTCCTCGCGACCGGGGTGTCGACCTCGGTCGGAGCATTTTTGGCGCACGCCTTCGCGCATGTCGGGCTCGACTGGCAGGAGCATGTCGAAGTGGACGAACGCTTCCTGCGTCCAGCCGATGCCGCCGCTTTGGTCGGCAATGCGAGCCGCGCGGCGGCAGCGATCGGATGGCGCGCACAGACCGATGTTGCCGCGCTAGCACGGCTGATGGTCGATGCCGATTTGGCCGGGATGCGCCAAAACTAGCGCTCGCGGTGGCGGCGAATTTTCGGTAGATCGACCTAACCTTCGAGATTGGTGCCGTATGTCCGTCGAACTCACTATCCTCACCGGGCTGATCGGAGTGCTTGCACTGTTTGCGATCGTCCGTCCGTCAATGCTGTTCGGATATCCGATCGCGGCTGCGATGCTGATGTGGTTTTTCCTGATACCGCAAGCATGGCGGATCGAATCCGTCGGGGAGTTGAACGATTTCGAGCCGACGTTGACTTGGGGCTACATGATCCTGTGCGTCCTGATGACAGTCATTGGCTTCGTGGCAGGCGGCGCCCGAACGCCCGCCGTCAATCGCAACACGCTCGAAGCGCTGAGCGAAAAATATGATTTGAATAAATTGTTCATTGGTTCGGTGGCGCTCGTTGCCATCGGCGGCTTTGCAATGATCATGATTTCACGCGAGGCGGCAACGATGGCCGCCAATGAAGCGTGGACAGGCGCGATTGCCTTTTACGCAATGATCTCAATTCTTCTGATTTATGGCGCATGTCTATCGTGGCTGTTGTACCTATACACTTCCAGTCTCAGATGTTTGACGATTGCGGTATTTGGTTTGGCATTTACCGTTCCGACGATCTTATTTGGCGCGCGCCGCGAATTAAGTTTTACGGTCGCGTCAATCATTTTGTTGGGATTTTTTTTCGTAAAGGGAAGATCCGTCAGTCGACTGATTTTAGTACCCCTAGTCTTGTTTGGCGGAATTTTGGTCAATCAAGCCGGCGAAATTCGCGGATATATCTCGCAGAAGGATTCCAATCTCATTCAGGCAGTTGCCGCCAGCGATCAGCAAAGCGCCGACACCAACCTCAAAAGATACGATGAGATGGCAAGTGGTGTATCAGATATTGCTATCGCCTCTTGGTCAAATGATTACAAATTACTATCGCCTTATTACAATACTATCGTACAGCTTTATGTTCCGGCCTTCATTTTTGGCAGAGATTTTAAGAATGCAATGAGAGCTGACGACGCAGACTCTGAACGATACAGTAGATACTTTGCAAATGGTGCAACGCGCACCGGATTTTCCGACTCTTTTCAATCATTTCATTATTTTGGATGCCTGATATTTTTCGCAATTTCATATTGTATGGGAATACTTTGGAAAAATGCCCGGTCCGGTGACATTGTGTCGCAGTTTTATTATATGCTTCTCCTTGCCGTAGGTTTGAAGGTTTTTACCGAGTCAACGAGTATTTTCATTGGTATTCTCCCTTTGATTATCGGGTCGACTTTCGTGGTGTTTCGATACGCGCAGCGCAAGGTCCCGGGCAAAGGGGGACAGCCTCTGGTGCCATATGCCCGGCAGCGCCTTTCCTGAACCGTGCCAGGTGCTGAGGCATGATCGTTTTTTTTGACGTCAATACGATCTGGCGACGGAAATTCGGCGATGCGCTGAAGCGGCGCGTTGACGATGTGTCGTTGATCGCGCCCTTCTCTGGCACACCCTCGGTACCCGATCAGAATGGCGAGATCATACCGGTCCGCTTGATCCGCGGCTGGGCCGGGATCCTGGCGTGGCTCGCGATGCCGCGGCTTTTACACCGGGTGAGGGGCATGGTTGGCTTTCCGCGCGAAACCTCCAGCGCCATCGTCGTCACGACACCGCACTACCTTCGGCTCGTCCAACGAGCCGCACCACACACGAAGATTGTCTATTATTGTTCGGACGATTACCGCTCCTACGCTGGCTGGAACGCCGCACGGATGGCCAAGGCCGAAGCTACGATCTGTCGAATGGCGGCTCTCTCAATATTCGTGAGCGAAGCGTTACGGCAGCGGGCGATTTTAGAATATCGGCTTGATCCCGCCAAGACGTGGGTTTCGCCCAACGCGACCGAGCCACGCTTTGCGCAACCTTGCGATCAGCCCTTTACGCTGGCCGGGTTACCCGGACCGGTATTCGGCACTGCCGGAATTTTCAATCGCCGGATTGATTTTACCTTCCTCGAAGCGATTGCCGCGGATGAGCAGGTCGGTACGCTCGTTTTGGTCGGGCCGATCGAGGCGGAGTTGGAAGGCGATCCCGCGCTGGAAAGGCTTCGTACGCTCTCAAAGGTGCGCTTTACGGGCGCGCAGCCGCATAGCGAGATGCCGCAATGGATGGCTGCGTTCGACGTCGCGGTGATCCCTTATGCCGCAACCGAGTTCAACCGATTCTGTTCGCCTATGCGGTTGTACGATCATCTCGCGATCGGCCAGCCGATCATTGCGACGCTGCATTGCGACCAGATCACACAGCGCGACGACGTGTTGACCGGCGAGGTTCAGACAGTACCGGACCTGGTAGCCCGAGCACTGACCGCGCTGTGCAAAGGACGCGTCCCGCACCTCGAAACTTGGGACGATCGCATTGATGCACTGCAAAAAAGTCCGGTTGCGGGGGCTCTCTTTCCTCAATAGAAGCGCTGACGGGTCCAGGCGCGCCGCGATGGTGAGGCGCGGCCGACGACACCGAACACAGGGAGCGAAACACGTGCCACGCGTCCTGCTCGCTCAGTCTGGCGCTCGGCACAATTATGCTTTCGGCCGGTTTTTGTACCGGCACGACATGTTGCAACGCGTCTATACCGACTTTGCGATGGGGTCAGGAGATCCGCTGCGCGGAATATTAAAGTTGCCGATGCCGCGGTCGCTCCACGCCAAACTCAACCGCCGCACCACCGACGCGCTACCCGCCGCGATGATCCGGTCCGGAATGAGTGTCACGCTGCCGCGGCTGGGCGACCGCGACTTGCGGCGCCCGAGCGCACAGGACCTCGCGCAGAGCGACGGCTCCTACCTCCAATACTTCACCGGTGGTGCAGACATTCGCCGACGCGCGCCGCGCAAGCCGATCATTTCCGACGTCTTCATTGTGCCCAGCGCGTTTCGCGTGAACGATGCCGAGGCCGCCGCCTTTCCTGATTGGGGCGAGGTTGCAACGCCGCAGGCCCTGGCCGAGCACTATGAAACGCATTCCCGCGCGATGTTCGAGCAATCCGACCTGCTTTTCTGTCCTTCACAGGCAGTGATGGACGATGTCGCGACGTACGGCGCGCAATATGCTCAGAAATGTCGCCTGGTTCCTTACGGCGCTAGCCTGAGTAATGCGGGTGGAACGCCGGAGCCCGGCCGTGTGCTCTTCTGCGGCTCGCTCCATCTGCGCAAAGGCGTGCAATACATCCGGGCCGCCGCCGACATGTTGCGTGACAGCCACCCGCATATTCGGTTCGTCATGGCCGGCGGCGCCACCGCGACGATGCGAGCGAAGCTATCGGCACCAAACATTGAAGTGCTCGGCCATCTCGGCAAAGCGGATTTGATGCGAGAGTTTGGGCGCGCCGACTTGTTTCTGTTTCCATCGCTGGCCGAGGGCGCGGCCGGATCAGTCCTCGAGGCAATGGCGAGCGGTTTACCGATCGTCGGGACGCGGGCCGGCGGCGTCGATTTCAGCGACGGAGAAAGTGGCATCGTCGTTCCACCGCGAGATCCGAACGCGATCGCCGATGCCGTTGTGCGCATCTGCGACAACCGCGGCTTGCGCGATCGCATGGCGCAGAGCGTTGTCCGCGAGGCCGAGCATTATTCTTTGGCGGCATGGGAAACGCGCTTCATCGGCGCGATTCGCGATGCCTTCTGAATCGCGCCCATGAAGCTGCTTGCTTATGTTCATCTCCACCGCCTGATCGCTCCGACCGGCGTTGGTCGGGTGATCGACGAAATGGTGCGCGGGTTGGGCGATCTGGCAAGGGTCGAGATCCTGGCGCGTCAGGCCGATGTTGCAAATGTCGTACCGCAGCTCGATGACACCTGGCGCGCTTTTCCTGCCCATAGCTTCAAGACCAGCGTGTCGCGACAGCAGTTGCGCTGGTTGCTGACCGACCGACCGACCGCCGAATCGTGGTGGCCCGATGCCGAGATCGTCTATTCCCCGAGCGAGGCCTATGTCCCGGTGCGCCGCGCGCGGAGCAGCGTCACCATCCATGATACCGCTTATTTCGAGCGCGATGGTCACCCCAAGACAGCGGCCGTTGCCTGGCAAAGGGCGAAGTTTGCACTGTTGCATCGGAAAATCGCGCGACACGTCGACATGATCCATACCGTTTCGACCTTTTCGGCGTCACGTCTGGCGCATTTTTTCCCCGAAATGGCCCCCCGCATCCGCGTTGCCCACAACGGCGTGTCCGATTTTTTCCGAACTGCGGGCGCGAATGACCACGCGCTCGTCGCGCTACACAATCCCGACCGCCGGCGCTTCGTCCTTGTTCCCGGTGGCCTTTCGTACCGGAAGAATGCCGATCTGATCCTGGCGGCGTGGCCGATCCTGTCGCGGCAGCATCCCGATCTTCAATTGCTGGTCACGAGTAATTCGGAGGATCGGTATAGCGCCGCTGCGGACACGCAGCCGTCGATCAAGCGGCTGGGATTCGTCGACGACACAGTTCTGCGCGCGCTCTATCGTGCGGCAGACATCGTCTGGTTCCCGTCACGCTATGAGGGTTTCGGCATACCGGTCATCGAGGCGATGGCGTGCGGCACGCCAGTCGTAGCAGGCAATGCCTCGTCCTTGCCCGAAATAGGCGGCGACGCTGCGTTATATGCAGATATCGACGATCCTAACGCGCATGTTGCGCTGATCGACGCGCTGTTGGCCGACTCGGTGCTACGCACATCGCTGACGACGCGCGGAACCGAACGGAGCGCCCGGTTCACGTGGCGCGCCGCGACGACGACGCTGTACGACCATTTGGCAGAGCTTTTGTGATGGCACCGCGCGTCGCCATCCTGTTTGATAATTTTGGGCCGTATCATATCGCGCGGATGCTCGGTGCGGCGGCGCCGCTCGACGTCGTGGCGATCGAGGCGACACCGCGCGGGACCGAATATGGCTGGGACAAGCCTGTGGTCCCTGCCCCGCTGCACTATCTGCCGTTAGCGGGCGCGGGAACGCTTCGCGAGATTGTCGCCGAACTCGACAGCAAGCTCACGCCGCTCGCCCCCGCTGCAATCGCGCTGCCGGGCTGGTCGTCGCGCGCGGCCTTCGCTGCGCTGATCTGGGCGCGGCAGCGCAAGGTCCCGGCGATCCTGATGTCCGAAACCAATGGCTGGGACTTCGCGCGCAAGCCGATCGCGGAATGGGTCAAGCGCCGGATCGTGGCGCATTACAGTGCCGGGCTGGTGACGAGTGATTCACAAGCGCGCTATCTCGTCGATCTCGGGCTGAACGCAGACGCGATCTTCCGTGGCTATAATGCTGTCGACAACGCCTATTTCGCAAGCACATCGGCAAATGCCACGATGCCCGAAGGATTGCCCGAGACGCCTCATGGACGGTATTTCCTCACCTCGAACCGCTTCATCGAAAAGAAGAATTTGGCGCGCTTGCTTGATGCCTATGCCGCGTTCCGCCGCGGGCGCAGCGACGATCCGGCGGATTGGCCGCTGGTGCTGCTTGGCGATGGCGCGCTCCGCGCGGCGCTGGAGACACAGCGGAAGGCGCTTAGGCTGGAGCGCCATGTGCTGATGCCGGGGTTCCGCCAGATCGACGAACTCCCGCGTTTTTACGGGACCGCAGGCGCGTTCGTCCACGCCTCGACCACCGAACAATGGGGGCTGGTCGTTAACGAAGCGATGGCAAGCGGCTTGCCTGTCGCGATTTCCAATCGCTGCGGCTGTGCCGAAGTGTTGGTCGAGGACGGCGTAACCGGTCTGCTGTTCGACCCGTTCGATACGGCGGCGATCACGCGGGTACTGACGCGGCTGACCGCGACGGACGAGAGTGCGGCCTTTGCCGCGCACGGGCGTGCGCGCGTCGATGCGTGGGGTCCGGCACGCTTCGGCAGCGGCATGGCGGAGGCGGTGCGTGCCGCGGTCGCCGCGCCGGCCGGTCCAAACGGGATGGACCGCGCGATGCTCAATCTGGTTGCGCGGCGGCGATAAGCGGTGACGCCGCGCAACCCCAAGGTCGGCGTGCTGACCGCGAGCCTGTCGACCGCGGCAGGCGGCCTGTTCTTCGCGCTTCGCGACGTCGCCAATCGGCTCGAGGCGCGGGGGATTGCGCAATCGGTCTTCGGTCTGCGCGACGCGAACTTCGCGGACGACCGCGCGGCATGGCGCATCTCGCATCTTGCCGCCTTTGACGGATTCGGGCCGCGCGGGTTCAAGGTCAGCCTTCCGCTGATTCAAGCGCTCGACCGCGCCGCGCTCGAAGTGCTGCATGTCCACGGGATCTGGAATTTCGCGTCGCTCGCCGGCCTGCACTGGCAAAAACGGACGCAGCGCCCGCTGGTAATCTCACCGCACGGGATGCTCGACCCCGGTGCTCTGGTGTTTTCCCCGACCAAGAAGCGGATCGTCGCGGCGCTCTACGAACGGCGTGCGCTGCGCAGCGCTGCCGCAATCCATGCCCTGAACACGGCGGAGGCGGCGGCGGTCCGCGCCTACGGGATCGATGTGCCGATCGCGGTCATTCCGAACGGGGTCGACCTGCCCGAGGAAAGCGTCGTCGCGACGCGCGACTGGTCGGCGGACCGGCGTCGCACGATGCTGTTCCTCGCGCGCCTGCACCCAAAGAAGGGCGTGCAGGAACTGATTGCGGCGTGGCGGCAAATGCTCGACCGTGCCCCCGAGATCGGCACGCGCTGGCGCCTGACGCTGGCCGGATGGGATGACGGCGGTTTGATCGATGCGGCACGACAGCAGGTGGCGGAGCTCGGCCTGAGCGATCACATTACTGTGCCCGGAGCGGTATTCGGCGA
This sequence comes from Sphingomonas psychrolutea, assembly GCF_014636175.1. Classification (GTDB taxonomy): domain Bacteria; phylum Pseudomonadota; class Alphaproteobacteria; order Sphingomonadales; family Sphingomonadaceae; genus Sphingomonas; species Sphingomonas psychrolutea. Next base: position 56,554 of record NZ_BMDW01000001.1, read on the forward strand.
GGCGAAGCACGATGCCTTCGCACAAGCGCACGCCTTCATCTTGCCCTCGCGCAGCGAAGGTTTGCCGATTTCGGTGCTCGAGGCGTGGGCATACGGCTTGCCGGTGTTCATGACCGAAGCGTGCAATCTGCCGAGTGGCTTTGCCGCCAATGCCGCGATCCGGATTGAAACCGACAGCGCTGCGCTCGCCAGCGTCCTCGCGCAACGCCTCGCCGATGATGGTGACCTGCGGGCGATCGGGGCCAATGGTCTGGCGTTGGTGGCGCGGGATTTCAGTTGGGATCGCGTGGTGGACGATTATAGCGCGCTGTACCGCTGGCTGGCCGGGAACGACGTCGTGCCGGCCTTCGTGCAACTCTCTTCGAAAGACACATTATGGCGCTGCAACGCATGACGCCACCCAGTTTCGCCAACAAGCTGCGCCGCGCCGTGTGGCAGTTCGTCTGGCTGCTGCTCTATCGTCCGACGCCGAACCAGCTCCATATCTGGCGCCGCGTCGTGCTGCGCGCCTTTGGGGCAAAGGTTGGCGCGGCCGCGCACCCCTATCCGTCCGCGCGGATCTGGGCACCGTGGAACCTGACGATGGAAGCCGAGAGCTGCCTCGCCAACGAATCCGATTGCTACAATGTGGCACCCGTCGTGCTGCGGCGTCGCGCGATCGTCAGCCAGAAAGCCTATCTGTGCACCGCGAGCCACGATATCACCGGCGGTGATTTCGCGCTGACCGGAGCGCCGATCGAGATCGAAGCCTATGCCTGGGTCGCGGCAGCCGCCTTTATCGGCCCCGGTGTAACGGTTGGCGCGGGCGCGGTGGTCGCAGCCTGTGCGGTGGTGACCAAGGACGTGGCTGCGGGCGCGGTGGTGGCGGGCAATCCCTCCCGGACGATCGGTCAGAGCGGATTGAACGAGGTGCCAGCATGAGAATCTTGGTGACCGGGGGTGCCGGCTATATCGGCAGCCATACCTGCAAGCGGTTGAAGGCATGTGGACACGACCCGATCGTGTTCGACAATCTGTCGACCGGGCACCGCAGCTTCGTACGGTTCGGGCCACTGGTCGAGGGCGATCTCAACGACCGCGCCGCGCTCGACCGCGCCTTTGCCGAGCATCGCCCCGATGCGATCATCCATTTTGCGGCTTCCGCCTATGTGGGTGAATCGGTGCAAGACCCGCTCAAATATTACCGCAACAATGTCGGGGGTACGTGCAACCTGCTGACTGCGGCGGTCGCGCACGGGGTGCGCGATATCATTTTTTCGAGTTCGTGCGCGACCTACGGCACGCCCGCATCGGTCCCGATCGTCGAGACCATGCCGCAAGCGCCGATCAATCCCTACGGCGATACCAAGCTGGTGGGCGAATCGATGTTGCGCGCCGCCACCGCAGCGTACGGCATGCGCTGCATCGCGCTACGCTATTTCAACGCGGCCGGGGCCGATCTCGACGGCGAGCTTGGTGAGGCGCACGACCCGGAAACGCATGCCATTCCGCTGATCCTAGCGGCGGCGCGCGGCACAATCCCGGCTTTCTCGGTCTTCGGGACCGATTACGCCACCCCCGATGGATCCTGCGTTCGGGATTTTCTGCACGTCGCCGATCTTGCCGATGCGCATGTCCGCGCGGTCGAGGCCCTCCAGCGATTGGACGGGTTCACCGCGATCAATCTGGGGACCGGCACCGGCCATTCCGTGCTCGAACTGATTGCCACAGTCGAGCGCGTGACCGAACGCAGGGTGCCCGTCGTGCGGGGCCCGCGCCGCTCCGGCGACCCCGCCGCCCTCGTCGCCGACGCGACATTGGCCGCCGACCTGCTCGGCTGGTCGCCCCGCCACGCCGCGCTCGACACGATCATCCGGTCCGCCTGGGACTGGATGCACAACCCGCTCCATCCACTCGGCAACGGAACCCGCGATGCAGGTTAGCGCCGTCGTCCTGACCTTCAACGAAGAGATCAATATCGGGCGGTGCCTGACATCGCTCGCTTGGTGCGACGATGTCGTCGTCATCGATTCGGGCAGCACCGACCGAACGATCGCAATTTGCGCCGAACATGGCGTGCGCGTGGTGCAAAATCCATTCGTCAATTTCGCGGAACAACGCAATTTCGCGCTCGAAACGGTGGCACTCCGACACGAGTGGATCTTGCATATCGATGCCGACGAGGAAGTGACCCCGGCGTTTCGCGCGGCGCTTGCCGCGCTCACCCCCCCGCGAGGCATTTTCGGCTACCGCGCGCCATCGCGGACCCTATTGTTCGGCCAATGGCTCAAGCGATCCGGCATGTACCCGAGCTATCAGGTCCGCATCGGCCACCGCGCGCAGTGCACCTTTCGCCAACATGGCCACGGCCAGCGCGAGACGTTGCCGCCCGATCAAATCGGCCTGTTCGACGTTCCGTACGACCATCACGCCTTCTCGCACGGCCTGGTCAAATGGTTCATCAAACATGTTGGCTATGCACGCGCCGAAGCCGACCAGATTTTGCACGCCGCGCCCTCGCCAGACCAGCGTCCGGCCGCCGACGCGACGAGCCGGCGGCGCGCGCTCAAGCAAGCCGCCAATCACATGCCGCCCGCGCTTCGCCCGCTTGCACGCTTTGCCTATCTCGCTTTCTGGCGGCGCGGCTTGCTCGATGGCCCGGCGGGCCTGTGTTATTGTTTGATGAGCACCGCCTATGAAACGATGATCGCGGTCTTTCTGATGGAAGCGCGGATCAAGGGGCGCCCATGACCGCCGCCCGGCCGCGCCCGCTGACAGTGCTCGACGATGCGACATCGCACCGCGTGAAGCTGTTGCGCTTCCCGCTGATCTTGCTGGTGCTGTATATCCATTGCTATCTGGCACCGGTGCGGCTGGGCAGCAGCACAGTCGCGGTGGTCCCGGCGGAGTGGCTGATCACGCTACAGGCGGCATGGTCGAACGGATTCGCGCGCACGGCGGTCCCGCTCTTCTTCCTGATATCCGGCTATCTGTATTTCGTTGGGTTCGGTGGCAGTTTCGCCGCCTATCGCACCAAGACGGTGCGCCGGATCGGGACATTGCTGGTACCGCTGCTATTCTGGAACCTGCTGATCATCGCGCTGTTCGCCCTTGGCCAAAGTATTCCCGCCATCGCCGGATATTTCAACGCCGACAATGGCCGCATGCTTGCTTTGACGCCGTTCGGCTTTGTCGACTTGCTGATCGGAATCACGCACTTCCCGCTCGCCTACCAATTCTGGTTCATCCGCGATTTAATGGTGATCGCGTTGTTTGCGCTGCCGCTGCACTGGCTGCTGCAGCGAACCGGGCCGACGGTACCGATCCTGTTGCTGGTCTGGTGGCTGTTCGATCCGCTGCAGATGCCGTTTCTCAAAGTGCCCTCGCTCGAAGCGACAACGTACTTCACGATCGGCGCATGGCTGGCGATGACGGCACGCCCGATGTTCCCGCCGGTCGGGTGGCTGCGCTGGCTTGCACCGCTCTATCTCACGCTTCTGGCGAGTGACGTCGCGATCCGCACGATCACGGGGCGGTCGCTGCTCTTCTGCATCACAATCCTGGTCGGGATCGTCTTCGTCCTCGCTCTGACCGGGCTGGTCCGCGCCGGAAGCCGTGTGTCGCGCACGCTCGCCACACTGTCGCTCGCGAGCTTCTTCGTCTTTGCCGCGCATGAACCGCTGATGACGCTGTGCCGTAAGCTGATTTATCGCGCGCTGCAGGCGTCGCAAGCGACAATCTTCACGGCCTATGCCCTGCTGCCACTGGTGCTCGCGGGCGCGCTGACGCTGGTGTATTTCGGGCTGCGGCAAATCGTGAAACGCTTGACCGCCATCATCAGCGGCGGACGATAACGCTCACGCCGAGAGGTGCCGTCCTGGCTGCGCCGCAACGGGCGCTCCATCGGTCGAGCGGCCCGCCGGATCGCGCGCGAGCAGCGCGAGGCACAGGCCGAACAGCGTCGCGATCGCCCCGGTGCGCAGCGGATAATCGACCAGGCTGTGCAGCAGAATGATCAGCGCGGCGATCGACGCCCCCTGCGCCAACGGATCGCGCCGCTCGACCAGCCAGACCGACGCGACCCGCACGACGAACCAGATCAGGAAGGCAAGCAGCAGCAGCACCCCCGGAATCCCGCCTTCGAGCACGAATTCGAGTACATCGTTATGCGCGTGATTGGCGAAAACAGCGTTCACCTGCTCCGGATCTTCGAACAGGTGAAACAGTTGCGGGAAGCTGCCGAACCCCGCCCCGGCCGGCCCGAATGCGCCGATCGCGTGCGCGGTCACCCGCCACATCTCGGTGCGACTAAGATCGCCGCCGCCGATGTCGGTCGTCGTCAGATCGTCAATGCCGCTGTTGAGCGCAGCGGCCGCAACCACGATCAGCACGACGACGACCCCAGCGAGAAACCCCAAGCGCAAACCGCGTGGCAGACCCGGCAGCACGATCACCGCGCTCCCCACCAGCGCGAGCAGCGCGAGCCCCACGCCCGCGACGGACTTGGTCATCGTCACGCCGAGCAACCCCAGCAGCACGATGCCAAGCAACACTGCCGCGGCGAACAGGCGCGACGCGCCTTGCGCGCCGTCCGATCCGCTGCGCCAGCGTGCGACAAGCCCGGCGGCGAGCGGTAGCGTTAAACACATCAATGTCGCGAAATGGTTGGAATTTGCGAAGAACCCAACCGCGCTGCTGCCATTGGTGAAGGTGTAGAAGTAGAGCTGCGCATTGCCCGCAACCTGCGCAACGCCGAGCAGCACCGACAGCACCATCAGGATCAACAACGCGAGCACCGCCGCCCGCGCGACCGGACGCCGGAACGCCCCGATCATCACGATCATCGCGACTGGTGCAGGCAGCGACAGGCCGGATTGGACGGTCTTGTCGGGCGCGAGCGAGAGCGGCATCCACGGCAAGGGCAGACCGAGCGCGGTCAGCCCCTCTACGACATGCTGCCGCCCGGGCAAGGCGCTCCAGAGCGCTGGCGGCAACGGGATCAGCTGCGCAACGAACAGCGCGCCGAACAGCGTGGCCAGAATCAGCAAGTGCCGTTCGCCGGAGCTGCGCGGCGTCGGGTCAGGCTGGGCGACGGTCGCGGCGATCGCGATGACCGCAGCGACTTGCAGCACGGCGTTCGCCGTCATTCCAGCGACGCTCGAGCCGCCAAGCGCGACGGCGACGGCCAGAAGCCCGCCGACCGCAAGCGCTTGCCACAAGGCGGATCCCGTCAGATCGAGCGAAGGGATGATCGATTCGGGCTGATTGCGCATTATTTGACCGTCTCGATGGCGACCGAGCGGATCGCGCCGGACAAATGCTTAGCGAAATCAGCGGAATTAACTTTCAGCGACAAGGTCTGTGCATCGCATCCCGCCGCGACCTCGAACGGTGGGCCCGCCACGCGCTTAGTGCTGCCATCGAGCGGCACGGCAAGGTCGTTCAACGGCGTATTCCCGGTGACGCACGCCAATGTCCAAGTGAGCGGCGCGTTGCCGTTTTCGTTAGAAACCGGCTGGAATGTGGCCTGTGTCACCAAGCGGTACCGACCCGGCTGGAGCAGAACCATTTGCGTCACCAGAACCGAACCATCGCTGCCCGAATAATCGATCGACAGGCCGTTTGCGGGGATGATCGCGGTCGTGCCGCCGGTCCCGTTCGCCAAGTCCCACGCGAACGGCGGCAACGCTGCCGCACCTTTGAAATCGCCGTCAAACACATGGCCCACCGCCGCTTGCGATGCGGCCGGCAACCATTGCACCCAGGCAAGATAGGCCCGCTCATAATCGCGCTGCGTAATCATCTGCGCAAGGAAAGCGCGGCGATCATCCGGTGTACCGGACGGCGGTGCGACGTTCGTCACCGGCGCATGGTTGCCCGCCGATTCGAGCATCTCGAACACGATCGCGCGATCCACCGTGGAGCCGCTCAACGTAGTGAGATACACATCGCGCCAGATGGCGCCGCGGGCGATTTCGGCCTTGATCTCCTTGCGGGCGGCAGGGTCGGCACTGATTTGCGCGATCGCCGACCAGATCGGCGCGGCCTCGGCACTCAGCACGGCAAGCCGGATCAGTGCGTGCGTCGTTGTGCCGACGTCATTGGCTTGCGCCCGGTCGATAACGCGCCACGCCCAAGCCGGGCGCAACCGCGGGTCGCGCTGCAGCGCGAGGGCGTTGAGCGCGCGCGCAGTTTGTACCGCGCTCGGGGCTCGTGTCGCCGCAGCGATGTAATAGGGCAAGGCGACCAAAGGCTGCCGCGTCGCAACGTGGCTGGCAAATGCGAGGTCGGCATCAGACGGACGACGATGCGAAACCGCGATCGTGTCGGCGATCGCCGCGAGCCGCGGTTCGACCGGCTCGATGCCGATCGTGCGACCAAGCCGGGTCGCCGCCGGACGCGCCTGTTCGGTCGAGACGGTGATGATCCCGATGAACACCACCGCACCAACGAGCGCGCCACAGCGCCGCACCCATAGGCTGCGGTTGGCCGTCATTCCTTCTCGATCGAAATCTGGCGCCGGGCACCCGCCTCAACGCTTTTGATCTGCTTTTGACCGTAGCTGTAGCCATAGCCATAGCCATAGCCGTAGCCGTAGCTCGCGCCCTTCAGATCAAACTTGGTAATCACGCCACCGACGACGCGCGCGCCCGCCTGCTCAAGCCGGGCCAGCGCGCGAAGGGCGGCTGGGCGACGAATGCGACCGGCCTGCACCACGAAGATCGACGCATCGACCACCGACGCCAGGATCGGCGCGTCGGCCAGCCCCATCACCGGCGGCGAATCGAAGATCACGATGTCGAAAATGCCCTCCGCTTCGGCCAGCACTTCGCGCAGCCGCATGCCGCCGAGCAATTCGACCGGGTTTGGGGGAATCGGTCCGCTCGGCAAGAGAAACAGGTTCGGGACGGAAGTTTGCGTGATGTGCTTACGCAAATCATCGGTCGAGGCGAGCAGTGACGACAGGCCGGCACCCTCCGCGCCCGTCGGCACGGAAAAGGATGGCTTCCGCATATCCGCGTCGATCAGCAGAACCGATTCGCCAAGCCGGGCGAAGCCACGCGCAATCGCAAAACAGCTGCTCGATTTGCCTTCGGCCGCCTGCGAGCTGGTCACGAGCAACGATTTTGGCGCGCCGCCTGCGGTCGTGAACTTGATCGCGGTACGCGTCGACAAATACGCTTCCGATTGTGCCGAGCTCGGATCGTCGAGTGCCTCAAGCATGGTCATGCCCTTGGCGACCGACGGCACCACACCCAGCAAGGTGAGATTGAGCCGGTTGCGCACGTCATCCGGATTCTTGATCGTGTCGTCGACAAACTCGATCGCGAAGGCGACACCCGCACCGATCATGAACCCGATCAGCAGCGAGACGAGTAGATTGTTCCGCAAATTGGGTGCGAACGGCCCACCTGGCACCAGCGCACGATCGACAATCGAAACCTGGCTGGCGCCAACGCCGCCTGCGACGCTGACTTGCTTGAAGCGCTGCAACAGCCCGTCATAGAGCGAGCGGTTGGTGTCCACTTCACGCGACAGAATGTTGTACTGAATCTGGCGGTTGCGCAGATCGAGCACGCCGGTGGTCAATTGCGCCACACGCGCGCGCAATTGCTGCTCACGCCCCAGCGCGGCGCGATATTCGCCGGCATAGCTGTTGGTCACCGAACCAGTGATTTCCCCCTGGGCGCGTGCGATCTGTTGATCGAGCTCGCGCATTCGCGTCTTCAGCGCGACCATCTCGGGATAATCCGGTTTGAATGTCCCGAGTTTTTCCTGAAAATCGACCTGGAGCTTGGCGCGCTCGCTCTTCAGACTGTTCACGGCCGGACTGGTAATCGCGGCGGATTGTCCGGCGGACGCACCTTCGCTGCGATACTTCTGTTCCGCCGCGATGCGTTCGGCCTGCGCCGTCGCCAACGCCGCGTTCAGCGAGGTCAGCGTGCTGCCTTCGAGCGATTCACCGCCATCCTTGCCGCCGCCCTGATCCGCGCCACCGCCAACCATGACGATCTTTTCGCGGCCGGCATATTCAACCAGATCACGCTCCGACTTTTCGAGCGCGGCCTTGGTCTGGGTCAGGCGCTGTTCGAGAAATTTGCGCGCGAAGGCTGAGGATTCGTACTTCCGCTCGAGGTTCGAAGCGATGTAATTGTCGGCCACCGCATTGGCGACGTTCGCCGCCAAGGCTGGATCGCCGCTTTCGTACGTAATGTTGATGAGCCGGCTGCCGGTCACGACGTCGATTCGCAAGCCGCCCGCGATGGCGGCGGTCGCAGCGGCGATCTGAGCGGCGGGGTTGCCCGCATTGGGCGCGAACTTGGCGCGCGATGCTCCGTCCAAGCTGCGCGCGACGCGCTCGGCAAGATCGCGGCTGCGCAACAGGCCGATTTGCGTGCCCATGAACTGCGGGTCGCGCATCACCTGCGATTCGGCGCCGGTGCCGTCCTTACCTGGCCCCAAATTGATTTCTTGCAACGCCAGCTCGACCTGGGCGGTCGCCTGATAGCGTTTGCTGGTCAGCATGGTCGAGACAATGCCGATAATCAGCGCGGCGCCGACGATGCCCGCGATCAGCCAACGCCATTTGCCGAGAACGCGAAGCGCTTCGCGCGTCGTGATCTGATTGGTGCTCTCCGCGCTGGCTTCTGCCGCGCCGAAGAGGTTCCCGGCGATCGCATGCTGCAAACCGCGCGACTGTCCGCCCGCCCCCGCAGCAACGATCTCGTTGGTTTCCTTGTTCATCAGCTATGGTCGCCTAACAAAATCATACCGGGGCAGCGCGTTGCGCGTGCGTCAGAAAGGACGGAAAATCGAGATGAGCGGTATTGTCTGCAGCACGTTCTTCAACGCTGCCTTGGACGCCGATCCGTCGACCACGATAATATCGTTGCCGAAAATTTCTGGATCCGCGGCCTTGCCGCGGCGGATGTCGGTCAGATCGAACGCTGCCGCCTGACGCTGCCCCGCGATCGTGCGGAATACCGCGACCTTGCGGGAATTGGCGTCGGAGGTGGTGCCCTTGGCAAGCGCGATCGCCTGAAGCAGCGTGGTCGACCCGGCAATCGAATAAATGCCGGGTCCGTTGACCGACCCATCAACCGTGATTCGCTGGCTCGATGAGGATTTCAGCGCCACGCGAACTTCTGGGTTCTGCAGATATTTGGCGCTCAATCGCCCTGAAATCTCGCTCGCGATCTGATCAGTGGTCTTGCCGATCGCCGGAACCTTCCCGATCAGCGGCATCGTGATGTCACCACTCGGGTCGATCACCGCATCACCTGACAGATCCGGTACACGCATCACCGCAACGGCCAGCGTATCGCCAGGGCCAGTGCGATACGCGTTTTCGGCGGCGATCGCGGCGATCGGGTCGGGTGCGTTAAACTTTGCGACCCCGTACGGAATCGATCCACCCCGGGTATCGGCGCAGCCACCCAGCATCAGCAATGCCGCCAGGCACAGCGCCCCGAGCGCAAGCAGCGTGCGATATGCCGAGGCGATCGGCACGGACGGCGATCGATTCGCAGCTTCGGCGTGAGCGGTCAAAGTGGTCTCCATAAATCAGGTGGCGGCATGGCCCTTTGCCCAAACCGGGCTTTAGCATCGGAGGCGTCGAAATCAACCCGACAGCGGCACCCGCATCGATCCAATATCGGCGGAACAATTCGAATAGCTTATCATCAACTAGACTTTATTTCGCTCCCGAACCGGTAATGACCGTACGAATAGTTCGGAATAGAATTAAGGTGTCGAGCCATGCCGACAAATATTTTATATAATAAAAATCATAACAAAGTTTGTAATGGACGTCATGGATTTCGGCGACGTGTCCTTGGTTGACTTGCGCCCAGCCGGTAATTCCCGGTTTTACGACATGACGATAACTGTAAAAGGAGATTTCGCTTTGATACCATCCCGATAGCGCCATTGCCTCGGGCCGTGGGCCGATCCAACTCATCTCGCCGCGCAGGATATTGAGAATCTGCGGAATTTCATCGATCCGCGTGCGACGCAGGAATCGCCCGATCCGCGTGATGCGATCGTCGTCGCTTTGGGTTATCGCGGCGCGGCGCGCATCATCATTGGTGCCGGGCGCGGTCACCGGGCGCATCGTGCGGAATTTGTAGACCTGAAACGGGTGCCCGCGAAACCCCATCCGCAACTGGCGAAACAGCACTGGTCCCGGTGAATCGAGCCGGATCGCCAGCGCAATCAACAGCAGGAGCGGCGAGAACATCGGCAACGCGACCAAGGCGATCAGCAGATCGATCCCCTGCTTGACCTTGCCATACCCGTCATTGGGGTTGAGCGAGCCAAGGCTGTTTTCCGAAATATGCTCGATTTGGACTTGGCCAGTGATCGATTCCAACAGTTGCTTGCAATGGTAGACCGGGACGCCGGCGAGCGCGGCCTCTGCCAGCAAGCGCTCCCATTCATCGCCGATCTCAGCGCGCAGATCGACGACAATGCCCGCGCCGGGCATCTTGGGTAGAACGGGTTCGCACAGATAGTCCCACTCGACATGTGGAATCCCATGCAGCCGGGACATGTCGCCGCACGGTACGACGTGAAACACATACGCCGTGTACCGCTGACTTAGGTAGCAAATCACAAAAAAGGTCATCACCGCCAGCGCAAAGCTCGTCGCGACCACCGACACGATATATTCGAGGCGAAAGATCAGCAGGGCGGCGGTGACGATGCCGTACGACATGAAAAAGGACGGCAGCACATATTCATAGGAGCGCACGCCCGGAAAATTGCACAATCGCCGGAACAGCGCGACCCCAACAAACAGCCCAACGAACGAGGCGATGAGCGAATTTCGGCTATTGCCATATTCGAGGATCGTTCGGCTGAAATAGTCGAAGTCACGCGAGTCGAACAGGCCGCGGACCGTCGATGGCAGCACCACCGCGATCATAAAGCCTATCAGAATTTGATAGCGATACCGTTGGACCGCGGCACGTCGTTGCCCATCCCTACTTTGCAATCGCGCCTGCAGCATTGCAAAACCCCTTGGTTAGTCCGCAAATCGCGCTTGCCCCTTAGCGTGCAGGACCAGTGCGGTCCGGACGCCAAAACCAAACACAGTACCACACTATTTCGTTCCACGCCGTGCAAAACTTTACAACAAGTTTTACCGAAACAACATGATAGCGGCGGGTGCGCCAAAGCCTCTTCACAGGTCCGGCGCCGCGACCGGCAAAGGAAGCAGTTGATCAGATCAACTCCATCGTGCTTTGGCCGTATGACTGCCTCTGACCGAGAACGCGCCCTGCGATGTTTGCCCCGATCATCTTCCTCAACCGTTTCTATGCGCCGGATCATTCGGCGACCGCGCAGATCCTGACCGACCTTGCGGTCGACCTGGCGGCGCAAGGGCGCGATGTGACGGTGATCGCAAGCCGCGGTTTATACGGTCAGGACCGGGGTGTCTTGCCGCGCCGGGAAACGACTGCCGGAGTGACGATTCACCGCGTTACGACCCCGCGCAATCGGCGCGGCATGGCGGGGCGGATTGCGGCATATCTCTTTTATCTGCTGCTTGCACCAATCGCCGCCGCAAGAATTGCGCGGCGCGGCAGCGTTCTGGTGGTGAAAACCGATCCGCCGCTGCTGTCCGTGCCGCTTGCGATCGTCGCACGGCTGCGCGGTGCCGTGCTGATCCCGTGGTTGCAGGATCTCTATCCCGAGGTCGCGATCGCTTACGGGATCGGCATAACGCAAGGCCCCCTCGGGCGGGTGCTGACGGGGTTGCGCAACCGGTCGCTGCGTCAAGCAGCCCGGATTGTGGCGATCGGCGAATTAATGGCCGACCGCGTCGCGCGCATCGGGATTGAGCGCGATCACATCGCGGTGATCCCCAATTGGTCGAACGACGCCGACATCGTCCCGCTTGCAGGCCATTCGCCCGATCTGCGCGCCGCTTGGGCGATTCCGCCAGATGCCTTCGTCCTCGCTTATTCGGGCAACCTCGGACGCGCGCATGAATATGGCACGGTGCTCGCGGCAGCGACTGCGCTCCGCGCGCGCGCTGACATCGTGTTCCTGTTCGTCGGCGGCGGCCATATGTCGGAGCAACTTGCCGCACAGGTCGCTGCGCTTGGGCTGACGAATTTTCGGTTCGTTCCCTATCAACCGCGCGAGAAATTGTCCGAATCGCTGGCGACGGGGAACGCGCATTGGATTTCGCTACGCCCCGCTTTCGAAGGACTGATCGTGCCGAGCAAGGTGTTCGGCGTCTGTGCTGCGGGGCGCGCCGTGGTCGCGGTGTGTGCGCTCGACGGCGAGCTGGCGCGGCTGATCGTTCCCGCCGGTGCTGGCGTAGCGGTTGCACCCGGCGATTCTGCCGCCCTAGCCGACGCGATCGTCGTTCTGGCTGACGACCGTGTAAAGACCGCGGCGATGGGACGCGCCGCACGCACGCTGCTCGACGGCGGCTACACCCGCGCGCACGCACTGGCACGCTGGCTGCACTTGCTCGATACCGTCAGCGGGGATACCGCAGCGCAATAAGCGCAGCTGCGCCCGGCCGTTGCCGGACGATTTGGAAACGACCGTGGCACTGTTTAGAAAAACACCGAAACCCGCTCCGCCGCCCAGCGGCCCGCCGGGGACCCGCGTCTATGCGATCGGCGACGTTCATGGGCGACTCGATCTGCTGCGCGATTTGCTCGAACAGATCGATGCCGACAGTCAGGCACGACCGTGCGCGCGCGAATTCGTCGTGTTTCTGGGCGATTTGATCGACCGAGGCCCGGAGTCGCGCGGCGTGCTGCAACTGCTTCAGTCGATCCGCCCGAATTTGCCCAACCCGGTCTTCGTAATGGGCAATCACGAGGAGATGTTGCTGCGCGTGCTGGGCGACGATCCCGAACGTGTGTGGGACTGGATGAGCTTTGGCGGGTATGAATTCGCGCAGAGTTACGGTGTCGAAGTGGGGCGCCTCGCAACGCTTTCGGCGGCGGCGGCGGCGGCCGAAATTCGCGCGGCGATGCCGCCGGCTGATCTCAGCTTCGTCGAATCGTTCATCGATAGCTTTCGATTCGGCGATTATCTGTTCGTCCATGCTGGGATCCGCCCCGGCACCCCGCTCGAGCAGCAGAAAATCGCAGATTTGCGCTGGATCCGCGAAGGCTTTCTGGACAGCACGGTCATCCATCCGTTCGTCGTGGTCCACGGCCACACGATCAGCGATGGCCCCGATGAACAGCCAAATCGCATCGGAATCGATACCGGCGCTTATGCTACCGGTGTCCTCACCGCGCTGTGCCTGGAGGGGACCGACCGCACGTATCTGACGGCGGTCCGCTAAGACGTTTTTTCCAATCCCTCACGCTTTGCGTGCAACCAAAATCAGGGTGTGGCGTTTCGGCATCTCACTCAGGTTTTTTGTGCAAGCGCGAACGATTTGAGGGTAGACAAAAACACCGCTCGTGGGTAAACCGTCCATCGAGCACCGCCAAACGGGTTCAAGGGAGACTGAAATGAAATTTTCGCGGGTAACCGCCGCCATTGTGATGGCGAGCCTTTCGGCACCGCTGTTTGCGGCTTCCGAGCAATCCGTCGGCACGTTGACCGCAGCCTCGCAGGGTACTGTTGTGGCACGTGACGGCAAGCTTCTTCCAGCACGCGCTGGTCAGTCGCTCTTCGTTGGCGATCGGGTTATCACCCGCGGTTCGTCGGCAAAGGTCGCGATGCAGGGTTGCAACGTTTCGCTTAAGCCAACGTCGGTCCTTTCGGTCGGAACGTCGGCATGCGCAGCGCCGCAGTCGTTTACGACAGCGCAGGATGGCACGACCGGCGGCGGCGAACGCCGCGGCATTGGCGCGAACAGCTATATCGTTGCCGGTCTCGCAATCGCTGCGGTCGCCGGCGGCGTTGTTGCAGCAACAAGCAACACCAGCACTAAGGCAGTTAGCCCCTAGTCTCAGGGTTTCTGCTAGACAGAATTTTAAGGGGTCGAACGTAAGTTTGGCCCCTTTTTCTGATTGCAGCACGGGGACATCAAACGCGCATATAAGTGACGGAGCGGGCCCCTTTGGGCCACGCGATATCAAAAACCCGATCACGCGAATCCGCCGTCGCGCCTCAACGTTGTGCCAGACGATCGAGGCGGGAGGATCAGCTCAAAAGCGCGCCCCCGGCTGACGCGGGCATATGCTCAACCGACACCAGCGGAATTGCCATTGGTTGGGCAGCGCGATCAGCCAGATACCAGTCGATTGTCCCCGCCAATCCCGCCGCAAAGCCGATCTCCGCTCGCCACCCCAGATCCCGCTCGACGCGCGTCGGGTCGATTGCATAGCGGCGATCGTGGCCGGGTCGGTCGGTCACAAAGCGAATCAACGATCGGCGACGTTTGCCGTTAGCCAGCGCCGCCCTCGCGTCGAGGAGATCACAAATCATCGCGACCACCGCGATGTTACTATGCTCGGCCCGTCCGCCAATGACATAGGTTTCGCCAACGGCGCCGCGCGTCATGACCGCTTCCAGCGCACGCGCATGATCCTCGACATGCAACCAATCGCGAACATTCTCGCCCGTCCCGTACACTGGCAAGCTCAGCCCTGCCGCCGCGCGCGTAATCGTCAGCGGGATCAGCTTTTCGGGGAATTGGTGCGGGCCGTAATTGTTGCTGCAATTAGACAGCACGACCGGCAGACCAAACGTGTGTTGCCAGGCGCGCACGAGATGATCGGACGCCGCTTTCGACGCCGAATAAGGCGATGACGGGCAATACGGTGATTGTTCGTCGAACCGGGATGAATCGAAGGGCAAGTCACCAAACACTTCATCGGTAGAGATATGGTGGAAGCGGAAGCGCTCCTTTGCCGCACCGTCGAGGCTACGCCAATGATCGAGCGCCACTTCCAGCAAGTGAAAGGTGCCGGTGATGTTGGTCTCGATGAACACCGCCGGCCCAGCGATCGAGCGATCGACGTGGCTTTCCGCCGCCAAATGCATGACCGCATCGACGCGTTCCTCGGCCAACAACCGCGCAACCAACGCGCGGTCGGCAATGTCGCCCTGGACGAAGCGATAATGCGGTGACCCGGCAATCTCGGCGAGCGCCGAAAGCGAGCCGGCATAGGTCAGCTTGTCGAGGTTGATGACACGCGTGCCGCCGCGAACGAGGTGACGGCACACCGCCGAGCCGATGAACCCGGCTCCGCCCGTGACCAAAACGCAGCGTTCGGGCTCTGCCGCACCAAGCGACACGACCGCGCTCATGCCGCCGCCTTGGCGCAGGTGCGCAGATACCGCGCATAGTCAGTCGTGCCCATGGTATCGGCGCGCGCCGTCACTTGCGCGGCATCGAGCCAGCCGAGATCGAGCGCGATCTCCTCCGGACAGGCAATCTTGATCCCCTGCCGCCGCTCGATCGTGCGCACGAACGACGACGCGTCGTGCAGCGAATCGTGCGTGCCGGTGTCGAGCCAAGCATAGCCGCGCCCGAGCCGCCCGACCGAAAGCGCGTCCCGCGCCATATAGGCTTTGAGCACATCGACGATCTCCACTTCGCCGCGCGCCGAGGGGGTAAGGCCGCGGGCGATCTCGACCACGCTGTCATCGCAGAAATACAGCCCGGTCACCGCCCAGTTCGATTGCGGTGAGACGGGCTTTTCCTCAATTCCCGTCGCCCGCCCGCTCTCCGGATCGAACGAGACCACACCGTAGCGCTCGGGATCATCGACCTGATAGGCAAACACGGTCGCGCCGCCCTGCTCTGCCGCCAGCGCCGCCGTACGGCACTTCGCGCCGAGACCGTCGCCGTGATAGATATTGTCGCCCAGGATCAGCGCGCACGCTTCTCCATCGAGAAAGTCGGCACCCAAGAGGAATGCCTGGGGCAGGCCGCCGGGCTCGGGCTGTTCGAGGTATGACAGCGCAATCCCGAACGCCGAGCCGTCGCCGAGCAGCAGCCGGAACATCGGCAGATCGCGCGGCGTGGAAATGATCAGGATATCGCGAATGCCCGCCAGCATCAGCACCGACAGCGGATAATAGATCATCGGTTTGTCGAACACCGGCAGCAATTGCTTCGACAGCGCGAGCGTCGCCGGATACAGCCGCGTCCCCGCCCCACCGGCCAGAATGATACCCTTCATGCGTTTTCGAACCCGTTTTCGTGGATGAGGACGGGTCTAGCGCGAATTAGTTAAGGCTCTCTGGCGGGCGCTTTCATCGAACGGCGATGCTATTGATCACGCTTGGCGAGGAAGCGGCGAAACAGCGGGAAGGTCAGCGCGATCACGACCGGCCACAGCATTGTCAGCACAAAATCATGGATGCTGTCGGGAAGCGCGCTTTCATGATTGGGGCGAATGCCAAGCGAGCGCATGTCGTAGATTTCGTTGATCGCCTCGATCACCGCGACGACGAGCAGCGGGCGCCAGTTCCACGGCGGCCGCCGCAACAGCAAGGCGACGAGAAGCAGGATCGCCATCCCGACATGCACGTGCAGCGCATCGTCGCTGATGTGCAGTTGTTCGCCCAGCTGCCGCTTGAAGACACCCCAATCCACCGTGCGCGCGCCCTTATGTCGGAAAGATCAGGCGCGTAACCACACTCTGATGCCAAACGCCACCACGGCGAGCGCGGTTACGCTCATCGCCCAGATGCCCGCCATCCAGGCGAGCCGTCGCCAAAAGGGCACAGCGGGATCATCGACGATCAATGGTAGCCCTCTCCCACCTTGCCGCGGAACACCCAATAGCCCCAGGCCGTATAGCCAATGATCAGTGGCAGCATGATGCCGACGCCGACCAGCATAAACACTTGCGATGATTCGGGTGCCGCCGCCTGCCAGATCGTCACGGCATCAGGCACGATATAGGGATACATGCTGATCCCCAGCCCGATGAAGCACAGCGCAAACACCGCGATCGTCAGTACGAACGGCAAGATCTGGGCACCACGCCGCAGCGCGCGCCAGAACAGCACGGCAATGCCCGCGACGAGGATCGGCACCGGCGCCGTCAGCAACAGCCCCGGCATACGGAACCAGCGGCTGTAATAATCATGGTTGAGGAACGGCGTGGCCAGGCTGACCAATGCCACCACCGCCAGCGTTGCCACTCCCAGCCACCGCGCGAAGCCAAGTGCCTGTTCGGCGGTGCGCCCCTCGGTCTTGGCGATCAGCCAGGTCGCGCCGAGCAGCGCATAGCCGATCACCACGCTCACGCCGGTCAACACGCTGAACGGCGTCAACCAATCGAGCCATGCGCCGCCATAAGCACGTCCGGAAACCTTCACGCCCTGTAGCAAGGCACCCAGGATCACGCCTTGCGCGAAGGCGGCGGTGAACGAACCGGCGGTGAAGGCGATGTCCCACCAGCGGCGATGCCCAGGGTCACGCCAGCGATATTCGAACGCCACGCCGCGAAACACGAGCCCCAGCAGCATTGCGATGATCGGCGGGTACATCGCCGGCATCAGGATCGCATAGGCCAGCGGGAAGGCGGCGAAGAGCCCGCCGCCACCCAGCACCAGCCACGTCTCATTCCCGTCCCACACCGGCGCGATCGCGTTCATCGCCGCATCGCGATCCGCGCCCACCTTGAAGGCGGGAAACAGGATGCCGATCCCGAGATCGAACCCGTCAAGCACGACATAGCCGAACACGGCGAACGCGATGATGAAGGCCCAGATCGTGGCAAGATCGGCGTTTATCATGCCGCCTGCCCTTCGGGAAGATGTGCGGGCAAGGGCGTGGTTCCGGCGGTACGAATCGGAGAATCATCGATCTCGGTCTCGCCGGTGTGAACCCCCTTGCCGATCAGACGCAGGATGTACCAAGTGCCGACGCCGAACACCGCGAAATAGACCAGCACGAAGGCGATGAGCGATGCGCCGACCGCAGGCGCAGCGAGCGGCGACACGCTGTCCACGGTGCGCAGCAGGCCGTAAACCGTGTATGGCTGACGCCCGGTCTCGGTCGTGATCCAGCCGGCGATCACCGCGACGAACCCGGCCGGGCCCATCAGCACGCCCGCGCGGTGCAGCCACGGCCAGTCGTACAGCTTGCCGCGCCAGCGCGCGACCAGGCTCCACAGGCCAAGCCCGAAGATCGCGAAGCCAAGGCCAACCATCACGCGGAACGACCAGAACAGGATCGCGACTGGCGGCTGCTTATCCTGCGGGATCGTATCGAGACCGGCGAGCGGGGCGTTGAGATCATGCTTGAGGATCAGCGACGAGACCTTTGGAATCTCGACCACATATTCCATCCGCTTCTTGTCCGGGTTGGGCATGCCGAACAGGATCAGCGGCGCGCCCTTGGGGTGGCTGTCATAATGCCCCTCCATCGCCATCACCTTGGCCGGTTGATATTTGAGCGTGTTCAAACCGTGTTCGTCGCCCACGAAGATCTGGATCGGTGCTACGATCGCCGCCATCCACATCGCCATGCTGAAGATTTTTCGCGCATGCGGATCGGTCTTGTCCTTCAGCAAATGCCACGCGCCGGTCGCCCCCACCACCAGCGACGTCGTCAGATAGGCGGCGATCACGGTATGAACGAAGCGGTACGGGAAGCTCGGGTTGAAGATCACCGTCAGCCACGATCCCGCCATCACGAACTGGCCTTGCGCGTTGATCGCATAGCCTTGTGGGGTGTGCATCCAGCTGTTCGCCGACAGTATCCAGAACGCCGAGATCGCGGTGCCGACCGCGACCATGCAGGTGGCGGTGAAGTGGAGCCGCTTGCCGACCTTCTTCATGCCGAACAGCATCACGCCGAGAAACCCGGCCTCGAGGAAGAAGGCGGTCAGCACTTCATACGCCATGAGCGGCCCGAGGATCGGCCCAGTCTTATCCGAAAATACCGACCAATTGGTGCCGAACTGATACGACATCACGATGCCCGACACGACGCCCATCGCAAAGGCGACCGCGAAGATCTTCACCCAGAAGCGGAAGATGTCGAGATAGAGCTGCTTGCCGGTGCGCAGCCACAGCCCTTCGAGAACCGCGAGATAACTTGCCAGGCCAATCGAGAAGGACGGAAAAATGAAGTGAAAACTAACCGTAAAGGCGAATTGCGCGCGCGCGAGCAGAATCGGGTCGATGCCGTCGAACATGTCGTCGCTACCTCTTCTGCTGCCCTTGCCGCCGCTTTGCGCGGGGTGCAAGGACGCAGCACGCACCCCGGCAAGATGGCCGCCACAGGCGAGGAACGTACCACTTCTATAAAGGATGCGCGCACAGATTCATCGCCGCTATCCCGATTAGGTGAGGATCAGCGGGCGCTCGGCCGGCCCTCTGCCCCTGGCGGCAGCGCACCCGACGGCAACGCGCCGGGGGGCACGGCACCACGTTGCTGCTGCTGCATCATTTGCTGCTGCTGAATCTGGCGGTAGGTCGATTCGGGGATGAATTCGAACAGTTCAAGGTCGAACACTAAGGTCGAATGTGGCGGGATAACGCCCTGATCCTTTTCGCCATAACCGAGGCTCGGCTTGATCCAGACGCGGTATTTAGCGCCCTTCGACATCAGCTTCAGCGCTTCGGAAAAGCCCGTGATCACACCCTGGCGTCCCGTTTCCGGGTTGCTTGCCACCACCGGGATCGGGGTGGGCTGCTGCGATTTGTCGAACACCGTGCCGTCGACCAGCCGGCCTTCATAATTGATCAGCGCAATGTCTTCGTCGGTCGGGCCAGCGCCCTTGCCCGGGGTCAGCACCTGATATTGCAAACCCGATGGCGTCGTGAGGACACCCTTCGCGCGCGCATTCTTCGCAAGGAACGCCGTGGTCGGATCGATCGGCGTCTGCATCGCGAGCGAAGCAGCCGCGACCACCGCCAGCGCGATGCCGATCCACAGATACACCAAAATGCGCCGCTTGACGGGCTTCAGCGGGACAGCGGTAATCGACATGGTGGCTCCCGGGCGGGGTCGAGGTCTTGAAATCGAGACGAAAGGGCCGGCGAACAGCGCCGGCCCGAGACCGGTCTTACCGTGCCCCGTCCCGTTCCATGCGCTTGCGCTCCAGCTTGCGGGCGCGGCGAACGGCGGCGGCGCGCTCGCGCGCACGCTTCTCGCTCGGCTTTTCATAATGCCGGCGCAGCTTCATCTCACGATAGACGCCTTCGCGCTGCAGCTTCTTCTTGAGCGCGCGCAGCGCCTGGTCGACATTGTTGTCGCGTACGATGATTTGCATAAACCCGAAGTGCTCCGAATCGATAGATAAGCGCCGCCGCAAACATTGAGTCTGCGTCGCAAGGCGTGCGCCCTACCAGTGGTGTCCGCGCTTTTCAACCCATGCCGTCGTCGTTAAGCGAGCCGCATGACCATTCCCCTCACCTTCTATAACAGTCTCACGCGTGCGGCCGAACCGTTCGTACCGATCGATCCGGCGTTGATACGGGTCTATACCTGCGGGCCGACGGTCTATAATTATCAGCATATCGGCAATATGCGAGCTTTCCTGTTCGCCGATACGCTCGGGCGGGTGCTGCGCTGGAAGGGCTATCCGACCAAGCACGTGATCAACATCACCGATGTCGGACATTTGACGTCCGACGCCGATACCGGCGACGACAAGATGGAGCAGGCCGCTGCTGCCGAGGCCAAGTCGATCTGGGAGATCGCCGCGCATTATACTGCGGCGTTCAAGGACGATGTCGCACGGCTCAATATCGATCCGCCGGCCGAATGGACCGTCGCGACCGACCATATCCCGCACATGATCGCCTTCGCGCAGGCAATCGAGAAGGATTGCTATCTGATCGAGGGCGGACTGTATTTCGATACGACGCGCGTGCCGCATTACGGGGCGCTGGCCCGGCCGGTATCGGAAGAGGGCGAGAGCCGGATCGACCCGGTCTCAGGCAAACGCCACGCAGCCGATTTCGCGATCTGGCGGCGCTCGCCGCCGGGCGAGCAGCGCCAGATGGAATGGGATTCGCCGTGGGGCAAGGGTGCACCGGGGTGGCATCTCGAATGTTCGGTGATGAGCCGCCAGCATCTCGGCCACCCGTTCGACATCCACACCGGCGGGATCGACCATCGCGAGATCCACCACCCCAATGAAATCGCGCAGAACCAGTCCTTTTGCGGCTGCGCTGACAGCGGCGCGCGGATTTGGATGCACAATAATTTCCTGGTCGATCGCGGATCGAAGATGTCGAAATCGACTGGCGAGTTCCTGCGGCTCCAGACGCTGATCGATGCCGGCTTCCATCCGCTGGCGTACCGCATGATGTGCCTGCAGGCGCATTACCGCAGCGAGCTCGAATTCACCTGGGAAAATCTCGCGGCGGCGTTCACGCGGTTCAAGCGCTTGGTGATCGCGCGGGATGCGTTGCGCGCGCGCGACGATTATGTGCTGAAGGGCGATACCGAACCCTATCTCGCGCGGTTGGAGGACGCGGTCGGCGACGATCTCAACACGCCGCGGGCGCTGACCGTGCTCGACGACCTGCTCGCCGACAAGCGCCTGTCGCCCGCGACGCGGCTGCGCGCACTCGGCAATTTCGACGCGGTCCTCGGGCTGAAGCTCGAAACGCTCGGCCGCGCCGATCTCCGGCTCAGGCCCTTCACCGCGACGCTTACCGAAAGCGAGATCGACGCGCATCTCGCCGCGCGGCGCGCGGCGCGCGCGGAGAAAGATTTCGCGCGCTCCGACGCGATCCGCGATACGCTGGCTGCAGCGGGGGTCGAAGTGATGGACGGCGATCCACTTGGCTGGGATTGGAAACTCACCGTATGAAAGCTGTCCTCCCCGCACTCACGCGTGGTCTGCTCGAAGCGCATTTGCCCGCCGACCTCGACGTCGCCTGGGTCATGACGCGCGCGGAAGCGACGGCGGCGATGGTCGATGCCGATATCGGCTGGGTCGATCTCTACCCGCATGGCCTGACGCAGGAAGCGGTGGCGGCGGCGACATCGCTCAAGTGGCTTTCGTCGGCCGTTGCCGGCCTCGAATCGCTCGATCTGGCAAAGCTTGCGCGCGACGGCACGATCGTCACCAACGGCAGCGGGATCAACGCGATCGCGGTCGCCGAATATGCCGTAATGAGCGTGCTTGTGGCGGCCAAACGGTATGACGAGGTCGTCCGCATCGCCGATCGCCACGTCTGGCCCGATGATGCGCCCGGCCGCATCGAACTGTTCGAAACGTCGGCGCTGATCGTCGGCTATGGCGCGATCGGGAAACTGATCGGCGATCGACTGACCGCTTTCGGCGTTACTGTCACCGGCGTCACGCGCTCGGGTCGCGACGGTACGCTGACGCCCGATGCGTGGAAAGCGAAGCTCGGCGACTATGATTGGGTGATCCTTGCTGCCCCTTCGACCGAATCGACCCAGGCGATGATCGGTGCCGATGAACTCGCCGCGATGAAGCCGGGTGCGTGGCTGTTCAATGTCGGGCGCGGCGACATGGTCGATCAGGACGCGCTGATCACCGCGCTGACCGACAAAAGCGTCGCCGGGGCCGTGCTCGACACCGTCACGCCCGAGCCGCTGCCCAGCGACCACCCGCTTTGGATTGCGCCGAACCTGATCCACACGATGCATTTGTCGGGCCGCAGCCAGACCAAGATGTTTCGACGCGGTGCGGCACTGTTTCTGCGCAACCTTGACGCCTTTCTCGGCGGACGGCCGATGGAAAACGTCGTCGATTTGCAGACGGGGTATTAGGCGTGGGGTGATCCACAGCATCCGACAGCGATAGCCCTTTGCCTTGAAGCGGCGTGGTGCATTGCCATTGTCCTCGAAGCGGGGCAGTTTGCCGGCACGAACGATCATCCAGCATCAACCTGGATCGGCGGAGGGAGAGATTGATCATGGCGACCGCCTTCAAGCAGATCGAGGATGAGGCCATCGAGATGGCCCGCTCGGTCGCCTATTCGATGCCGATCGAAGACATCGACATGACTGACTCCGCGCGCTTCGTCGATAATACCCATTGGGCGTTTTTTGAACGGCTCCGCAAGGAAGCCCCGGTGCATTATTGCGCCAATGGCCGGTTTGGGCCGTTCTGGTCGGTGACGCGCTACAAGGACATCATGGCGGTGGATACCAACCATGCTGTCTTCTCCTCCGAAGCGCATCTCGGTGGGATTACGGCGAAGGACCAGGAGGATGATTTTATCCTGCCGATGTTCATCGCGATGGATCAACCCAAGCATGACGTGCAGCGCAAAGCCGTGTCGCCGATTGTTGCCCCGGCCAATCTGGCCGTGCTCGAAGTGCTGATCCGCGAGCGCGCGCAGAAGATTTTCGATAATTTGCCGATCAACGAACCGTTCGACTGGGTCGATCGCGTCTCGATCGAACTGACGACGCAAATGCTTGCAACGCTGTTCGATTTCCCATGGGAGGACCGGCGCAAGCTGACCTATTGGTCCGACGTGACGACGATCGACGTCAGTGCGCCCGACGCCAAAATGACGCGCGACGAACAGCGTGCGATCCTGATCGAATGCCTCACCTATTTCACCGGCCTGTGGAACGCGCGCGTCAACGCAGCACCGGCAGGCGATCTCATCTCGATGATGGCGCACAATCCGTCGATGCGCGACATGCAGCCGATGGAGTATCTCGGCAATTTGTTGCTGCTGATCGTTGGCGGCAATGATACCACGCGCAACTCGATCACCGGCGGGCTGTTGTTCCTCAACGAGAATCCCGGCGAGTATCAGAAGCTCCGCGATAACCCGGCGCTGATCGAATCGATGGTGCCGGAGATCGTCCGCTATCAGACCCCGCTCGCGCATATGCGCCGCACCGCGCTTCAGGATACCATTCTGGGTGGACAGCATATCAAGAAAGGCGATCGCGTCGTGATGTGGTACGTCTCGGGTAATCGCGACGAAACCGAGATTGAAAATGCCGATGCGTTCATCATCGATCGCGCACGGCCACGCCAGCACCTGTCGTTCGGGTTCGGCATCCACCGCTGCGTCGGCAATCGTCTCGCCGAAATGCAGCTCAAGATCGTCTGGGAAGAAATCCTGAAGCGTTGGCCGATGATCGAGGTGATTGAGCCGCCGGTCCGGGTAAAATCGGCCTTTGTCAAAGGCTATGAGCGCATGATGGTGCGGATTCCGGGCTGATCCCCGCTTTGCTTGCCGATCTGCCACATCACTGAATATTCGGGGGACTTCATGCCGCGCGTCACTTTTATTGAACCCAACGGTACCGAACATCCGGTCGAGATTGCGAACGGCTATTCGGTGATGGAGGGCGCGCTCAACAACAGCATTCGCGGGATTGATGGCGATTGTGGTGGCAATTGCGCGTGCGGCACCTGCCATGTTTACGTCGCGGCCGAATGGCGCGAGCGGACTGGCAGGCAGAGCGAAATGGAGCATGACATGCTCGAATTCGCCGAAGGCGTGCGCGAGGATAGCCGCCTCTGCTGCCAGATCGAAATGTCCGATACGCTTGACGGTCTCGTCGTGCATATCGCGGATTCACAGCACTGATCGAATGACCTTCTCGGGACCAGCCAAACCCCAACCCAACGCCGCCGCTTAGGCGATTGGCCGCCACCGCACCGCTAATCCCGGGCGGCCCGTTTAGCCCCAACGCGCGATTTACCCCGTTTGGGAAATTCGCGCTTGCCCGACTTACCCAGACTGGGTAATATGCGGCGCATGACGACGATGGCAGGCATCAAGATCCGGCGTTTCCGCGAAGACCGTGCGCTGACCCGCGCGGCGTTCGGGGCGTGGTATGGCGCGCCGGGCTCGACCGTTCAGGGCTGGGAGGAAGACGGCAAACGCGCGAGCGGCCCGGTCGTCAATCAAATCGCCGCCAACGGCATCGCCCGCCACGCCGACTGGTACATACAGATTCGCACGGAGAATGACATGACCGCCTGGACCCCCGATAGCTGGACGCGGGCGGACGCGCGGCAAATGCCGAGCTACCCCGATGCCGCCGCACTCGACGCCGCGACCGATACGCTCGCCAGCTTCCCGCCGCTGGTCTTCGCGGGCGAAGCGCGCAACCTGACCGCCGATCTCGCGCGCGTCGCTGAGGGCAAGGCCTTCCTGCTGCAAGGCGGCGATTGTGCCGAGAGCTTCGCCGAACACAGCGCCAACAACATCCGCGATACCTTCCGCGTCATCCTGCAAATGGCGGTGGTGCTGACCTACGCCTCGAAACTGCCGACGGTGAAACTCGGCCGGATGGCAGGACAGTTCGCCAAGCCGCGCTCGGCAGATACCGAGACACAGGGCGATATCACCCTGCCCGCGTACCGCGGCGACATCGTCAACGATATCGACTTCACGCTGGAAGGTCGTCGGCCCGACCCGCAACGCATGATTCGCGCGTACAGCCAGTCGGCCGCGACGCTCAACCTGCTGCGCGCCTTTGCCGGCGGCGGCTATGCGAACCTCGCGCAAGTCCATCGCTGGACGCACGATTATATGGGGCGCAGTCCATGGGCGAAGAAATATGCCGAAACCGCCGACCGGATCGGCGAAGCGCTGGAATTTATGGCCGCCTGCGGGATCAGCCCGGAAACTGTGCCGCAACTGGCACAAACGCAATTCTACACCAGCCATGAGGCGTTGCTGCTGCGCTACGAACAGGCGCTGACCCGGCAGGATTCGCTGACGGGTGACTGGTACGACACCAGCGCGCATTTCCTGTGGATTGGCGACCGCACGCGCTTTGAAGGCAGCGCGCATGTCGAATATCTGCGCGGGATCGGCAATCCGATCGGCGTGAAATGCGGGCCGAGCCTTGAGCCCGATGCGCTCTTGCGCTTGCTCGACACGCTCAACCCCAACCGTACGCCCGGCCGGATGACGCTGATCACGCGTTATGGCCATGACAAGATCGAGGCTGGCTTGCCCAAGCTTGTCCGCGCGGTGTTACGCGAGGGGCATCCCGTCGTGTGGAGTTGTGACCCGATGCACGGCAACGTCATCAAGGCGGCCAATGGGTACAAGACGCGCCCGTTCGATCGCATCCTGGCCGAAGTGCGCGGCTTCTTCGCGGTCCACCGCGCCGAAGGATCAATCGCGGGCGGAATCCATGCCGAGATGACCGGACAGAATGTTACCGAATGCACCGGCGGCGCGGTCGATGTGACCGAGCAATCGCTGGCCGACCGCTATCACACGCATTGCGACCCGCGTTTGAATGCAGGCCAGTCGCTCGAATTGGCATTTCTGCTGGCAGAAATGCTCAACGTCGAAATGGCCGAACGGCGGCGCGCGGCGGCATAGCGCCACCGCGCGCGGTGGCGTTTAGACCACCCGGCGCCCCTGCAGCAGCCGCACGACCACGACGATCAACGCGATGACGAGTAGCACGTGGATCAACCCACCGCCGATGTGAACGGCAAAACCGAGTGCCCACAGCACCAGCAAAACAACGACAATCGTCCAAAGCATCTGAAATTCCCAAGATTCCCGCGGCCCGCCCGTTCGGGCCGTAGCACAACCCAAAACGCCGCTTTGCGCAACCGGTTCCACCGCGCCTTGACGCCCCCCCTGCCGATGCGTATTCCAACCCGCTCTACGCATGGCCCCTTCGTCTAGCGGTTAGGACGACGCCCTCTCACGGCGTAAGCACGAGTTCGATTCTCGTAGGGGTCACCATTTCAGCCAAAATAGATCCTCACGCTATGTGTGACAGAAATCCTTCGGGAAGCGGAGCCGGACACGCATCGAGTTGCTGGTCGTCGAGCGACAGCGTTACGCCCGCGTTGCAACCCGGGGGAGGCTCATGAGCTGAAGATCGATCCCGAAAGCGAGCTTTTGAAGCCGTGGATCACTTGCATCGCACCGTGAAAGATCGAAATCGTGTTTTCGCTATGGTTGAGCGCCGCATCCACGGCCAGCATTGCGGCAACGATGAATATAAAGCCCTTCACGTCTCGACGATAGCGCGGCGCGATTAAGGCGCTCATAAAATTCGTCGCTAATGCTTCACGAGCCATTTGTGCGTCGTTTGTTTTTCGCCGGCCGAGCCGCGGCGGCGTTGCGACACCATGGTAACCAAAGCCTTATCACCTCGTTGAGGTTTGGCTGATATCGCGAACCCGATGCGGTCACCGTCGCCAGCGTTCCGTAATCGGACTTCGGCCTCCCGCATGACCGGTGGGCGGGCGGGCGCGACCACGCTCGTTGCGATCCTGCTGCTGTCCACGCTTTTTCTGTTCCTCGATCGCCGGACGATGCCGATCCAGTTGTGGGATGAATCGCGCAACATCGTGAACGCGCTGGAGCTGCAGGCGCGTGGTTTCGGGCTCGTCACAACTTATGCCGGCGCACCCGATGTGTGGAACACCAAGCCCCCGCTGCTGATCTGGCTGATGGCGGCGAGCGTCACCGTGTTCGGTCCGAGCGAATGGGCGCTGCGTTTGCCAAGCATGGTTGCAGCGCTCGGCACCGTTGCGATCGTGTTCTGGTTCGTTCGCCGTACGACCGGATCGGTCGCGACGGCCGGCCTCGCCGCTGCGCTGCTGGTGCTCAGCCCCGCTTATTTCGGTGAACATAGCGCGCGCACGGCGGATTATGATGCGCTGCTGCTGTTCTTCGTGACCACCTATCTCTGCTTGCTGTTCCTTACCTTGCACCGCGAACGACCGTCGCCGACGCGGCTCGCGCTGATCGGCGTCGCGATCTGCTGTGCCCTTCTCACCAAGAGTGTCGCGGCGGTGGTTCCGGGGCTCGGCGTGATTGTCTATCTTGCGATCACCGCACGGGGACGCCGCGTCGTCGCCACGCCCAATTATGTGATCCTGGGACTCGGTGTCGCTCTGGCGGTGGGGCTGTTTCTGGCGCTGCGCGAGGGACAAGCGCCGGGCTATCTGGAGGCTGCGTGGTTCAACGACGTCCGCGGCCGCTTCTCAGCGTCGCTGGTCACAGCAAAGTCGCACTATTTCTACGTCGACCAGCTCCGCGCCGGCTTCTTTTCGACGGCGCTGCTGCTGCTCTTGTCGCCGGCGGCCGTGTTCGTCGCGCGCGGTCGCACGCGAATGGTGCTGCTCTATGCCGTGTGCATCATCCTCACGACGCTGGCAGTCTTCACCTGCGCCGCGTCGAAACTCCATCACTACATCCTCCCGGCGGTTCCGTTCATGGCGATCGCAGCGGCAACGACGGTTCGCATCATGATCGCGCAAGCGCGCGCGGTGCTCCGCGCCGATACGCGCTACGCCCGCCTCCTCGGAGCGGCGCTGATCATTGCCGCAGTCGCGCCCATCCTGATGGGCACGGCCGGAGCGGTGGCCCGACGCTATTATGTGCCGATCGTCGGCGAGGGTGCGCGGTCGGGACAGTATGGCGCGCTCTTCGCGCGAATTGTACCGCACGCCGATCGCCGGATCCTCGTCGTCGATCCGGGTTTCGTGCTTGAGGGCAAGCCGCATTACGCCCCGGTACTGCTGGCCTATCGCGAACTCTGGGCGGCGCGCGGCAGCGTGATTGGCCACACGACGAACTTGCTGGCGGTGGCGCACGCGCGCGGCGTTATCCTGGCAAGCTGCGACGCCGACGCAGTCGCGCGCCTCAAAACCAGAGCCAGCGATATTGGCGGCGTCGCCGAATGTGCTGCGGTGGCGGTGGATTGACCGTCGCGCGCGTCGCCGATCTCACTTTTGCCGCTTGCTGCCTTTCGCGGGCAGAGTCGGCGCGGCGGCATCGCCCGAACCGCCCTCCGCCTCCTCCGCCTGCGTACCCATCCCCAGCCAGTTGGTACGCGGCAAGCCGTAGAGCATATCGAAAAACTCGAGCTGGAGCCGCGCCGCTTTGCTTTGGTTGCTGTTCCACAGCATGACGATGCCGCTTTTTTCGGCGGGGTCGAACAGGATCAGCGCGCCATAGCCGTCGACCGCGCCGCGGTGCCCGACTAATGCGTGCCCGGCATAAGTGAAACTGCGCCAGCCCAGGCCATAGGACGCGTTGAGCAGCGCCCGGTCCATCGGCCCGCGCGGCCCATGCGGCGGGGTCGCCACGCGCGGGCGATGCATGGTGTCGAGCATTTGAGAGGACAAAATCCGGGGCGCCTCACCCATCTGTGCCAGCATCCACCGGGTAAGATCGCGGATCGACGCATTGACCCCGCCTGCGGCCGGCACCCGATAATAGGCGTCCCGCACCACCGTCGGCACGCGTCCCTTGCGGTGCGGATGCGCCCAACTCGCAGCACTCTCCAGACCGGCCTCGCCGATGCTCGCATGGGTCATCCCCAGCGGCGTGAACAGCCGGGTTTGCGCGACAGTCGCATAGCTTTGACCCGACACCCGCTCGACGATCTCGGACGCCGTGTCGTAGGCGATGTTCTGATAGGCGTAGCACGTGCCCGGTGCGCAAAACGGCGCCAGCGTGCCGAGCGCGGCGCGGAGCTGTTTCGGGTCTTCCCCGGCTTCCAGCCGCTCGTCCCACGCATCGCGGACCAAACCGGTGCGATGCGACAGGATGTCGGTCACGGTGACCCGGCTAAAATCCCCGGGCAGCGTCAGCGTCGTACCCAGCCTCGACAGCGGCGCATCAAGCGAGAGCTTTCCGTTGGCCGCCAGCCCGACGACAAGCGCCGATGCGACACTTTTGGAGAGCGATGCCCAGCGGAACACGGTGTCGGGGGTGACCGCACCGGGTGAACCCGCGAGCGTCGATCCGAAGCCGCGCAGCAAGCGAACCCGTCCGTGCTCGACCGTGCCGACCGCCAACCCGACCATGTCGCGATCCTGCATCAGGCTGGCGATGCGCTGTTCCAGCCGCGCATAATCGACCGTCGATGGGCGCGGATCGGGCGCGCGGACAGCGGCGACGGCTGACTGGTTCGCCGGCGTATGGCGCGACACCCAAAGCGATTTGCTGGCCAACAACGCGACTCCGGCCAGGACGGCCAGAACCAGCGTTCCGACCAGCCCAATCGCCAGCCACTGTCCCCGCCGCATCGTTTTTACTCCGTACACGCGCATCCCGACTTTCCGCGACGCACCTTGCGGCCGTCATCACCCTCCCCCGTTCGATCCTCCCCTCCTGCCGAGATCGGGCATCAATGTCAGCCTCTTATTGTAGGCTTATGGCGCGACCAATCGCACATCGGCGATTTCGAGACGAAACGGCCCGTCTTGCTGCATGGCACCGATCAGCAGCATTTGCGCAGTGCTCGGGTCGAAATTCGCCAGTGCGGCAAAGGGCAGCGTGATTTCGGCCCAATCCGCCCCGACGGTGATCGGCGCAACGCTGGGCCGCTGTCCACCGGTGGTCGAAAACCCCATAACCGCGAAGCTTCTTCCCTTACCCCGCGCCCAGAAACGCAGTGCCTTGGCGCCTGCAAGATTGGCGGGCCGGAATTGCTGAGCGGCGGGATAAAAGGCGAGGCCTGCCCATGGCGCGATATAGCCCGGCTTGATCGCGCCGCTCAGCACCAACGCCGCTTGGCCAGTGGGGGCCGTTCCGCCGAGCGTGGTCGCCACGGTCGAGCTTCCGCCGACGATGGCATCGGTCGAGTCGCTCCACCCAGCACCAAACGGCGCTGTGATCACCGCTTTCCCGCCCGCGGTGCTGAAACGGGCGATTCGTCCGTCGGCGGGCAGCGCGATCGGCGGTGCCACCGCGACAGATTCGTTGGAGATGGCGGTACGGCGCGCGGCGCGCAGCGCGCTGACGGGCGCACCATCCTTCCAAATTTCGACGATAGTATGGACCGCGGCGATCGTGCTGGTCGGATCGCCTTCGACGAGCAGAAGATCCGCCTTCAGCCCCCTGGCGATGCGCCCGCGATCAGTGAGTCGGAAGGCTTTGGCCGGCGCGGCGGTCGCCGCGGAGAGCGCCTGTGTCGGCGACAAGCCGCCCTTGACCAGCAAATCCAGCTCGCGGTGCAAGCTGAGCCCGTACCACGTCCCCGGATTGCCGGCATCGGTCCCGGCCAGGATCGGCACGCCTGCTTTGACGAGCTGTGCCAGGTTTGCGGCTTCGATGGCGTCGAGCTTGGCCGAACGATCCGACCCGAACGCCTGTCGCACCGTACCGATCGCCGCCTTGGGCAAAAATCCCGACAAGGCCGGCTGGTCGAGCAAGGTCGCCGTCCCGAACCGGCCGCTGAACACCTCCAGCACGGCGTAGGTCACCACGATGAACACGCCCTTGTCCTTGGCAAGCTTGGCAAAGGCCGCCCCGCCATCGCGATCGGCAAAGAGATGCGCCAGCCCGTCTGCGCCAGCCTCGATCGATTCGGTTGCCGTCATCAGCGTTTGCGCATGCACCACCGCCAGCTTGCCGTGCTTGTGCGCGGCCACGACCAAGGCGTGGATGGTTGCCACATCGAGCGTGGGGACCGGCCGACCGATCACCGTGCCCGGTTCATCGACGATCTTGATATAATCGGATCCCTCGGCGATCCGCGCCGCCACCCAGCCATCCGCCTCTTCGGGCTTGGTCAGCGTCGGGACGGGCAGCCCATATTCGGTGCCATGGCCCTTTGGCACCGTCGCGAGATATCCGGCGGTGAAGATATCCGATGCTTCGGCATTCTCACCGCGCGCCATCCGGTCGCGCACGGCGCGAGTCGCTTCGGGCGGACTGAACATGTCGAGCTGGGTGGTGACGCCGAACAGCAGCGCGTCATCCTGCCCGGCATAGGCATGGACATGACTGTCGATCAGGCCGGGGAGCAGCGTCTTGCCGCGTCCGTCGACGACCCGCATCGTCGCGGTCACCTTCCCCCGGTAATCCACGTCGGCGATGGTCTTGCCCACGATCAACACCGAGCGTTCGCCCTGTTTTCGGATGCCATCGAAAACGCTGACATTGCGGATCAGCGTCTGGGTCGGCGCGGCCGGTTTCGGCTCCGCAAGCGCCGGTCCGGCGGCAACGCACGACAGCAACAGGATTGCACGAGTCAGTCTCATCGGAATCGAACTCCCAAATCGGTGTGGATCGATCCATGGCTAAGCGGGGCGCGGACGGCGGCGCAGTGACATGTGTCACCTGTCGCGCGTGACACGCGCCACTGCGCGGGGCCGCTGCAGTGCTTAGCGGCGCGTCACAGCCAGCCATTAGCGCGGGCGATCCGGCCGGCCTCGATCCGGTTGCCGGCGCCGAGCTTGCCCGCCGCGTCCGACAGATAGTTGCGCACCGTGCCGGGCGACAAATCGAGACGGCGCGCGATTTCCTTGTTCGACAGCCCTTCCTCCGCCAACCGCAGCGCATCGCGTTCGCGCGGGGTCAGCGGATCGACGCTGGCCTCCCATGCGGACGCCGCGAGCTCGGCCGGGATAAAGGTGCCGCCCGCCGCAACCACGCGGATCGCGGCGGCGAGTTGCTCGACCGGCGTATCCTTCAACAAATAGCCGCGAACCCCCGCCGCCCGCGCACGCGCGAGATAGCCCGGTCGCGCGAAGGTCGTGACGATGACGGTGCGCGTCGCCAGCCGCTGATCGGCCAACGCCAACGCGACATCGAGGCCGGTCAGGTGCGGCATTTCGATATCGGTCAGCAAGATATCGGGCGCCAGCGCGCGCACAAGATCGAGCGCGGCGGCACCATCGGCGGCGCGCCCGACGATCGTGAGGTCGGGCTCCATGTCGAGCAAGGCGGCAATCGCGCCGAGCACCATCGCCTGATCCTCGGCCAGAACGATGCGGATCATGCCGGAACCGTCGCAATCAGCCGCAGCCCGCCGACGCTCGGGTCGATCGTCAACGACCCGCCCGCCGCCAGCAGTCGCTGACGCATACCGGTCAACCCGCGCCCTTCGGTGACGCTACGGCCATGCCCGTCATCGGACACCGCCAGCCGAACTTCCTGTCCCGTCAGCGCCAGATCGATCGTACAGCTGCGTGCCTCGGCATGGCGGATGACGTTGGTCACCGCCTCGCGCAGCGTCATCGCCAGTACCGCGCCCGCCCCCGACGGAATCGCCGCAAAGTCGCCGGTGAGGTGCGGGCTGACCGATGCCGCCGCCAGCGCGGCGCTGGAGGCCGCTGCCTCCTGCGCCAGACTGCCTCCGGCTTGCCCGGCAAGCGCGGCGCGCACTTCGGCCAATCCCTCGCGCGCCAGCATCGCAATGGTGCGGCATTCGGCCTCCGCCGCCGTGGCGTCGGAGCGGACCAGTTTTCCGGCCAGGTCAGCCTTTAGCGCGACCAGCGTCAGCGTGCGCCCGACAACGTCGTGCAAATCGCGCGTGATCCGTTCGCGCTCGGCGGTGCCGGCGAGACGGCGAACCTCTTCCTGCGTCGCGAGCAAGGCCTGGGTACGCGCGTAAAAGGCTTCGCGCGAAATCGTCGCGCCGCCGGTCATCACCACCAGCAAGATGCCCGTCAGCCACCACAAGAGCGGCTGCCCCCAGACGATTCCGACCGCGGCAGTCGCCACAGCGATGACAGCGAGCACGACAATCGCGTGGCGCGGCGGGCGCAAGCGACCGGCTTCGGAACCGGCATAGACCGAGAACACCGTCCAGCTCCCGCCGAAGGGCGCAAGCAGCGCGCCGATCGCGAACATCACCGCAATCGTGCCGAGCAGCCGCACCCCGTGCAACCGGTGGCTGATGAAATAGGTCGGCAGAAACACCGCGATGCCGATCACCGACACGATCAGCTGAAGCTGCGTCGGGGCACGCCACAGCCACGGCATCGCGTAAAAGCCGAGATAGATCAGCCATGGCCACGGCCCATCCCACCAGCGTTCGGTCTTGGTCTGCATGACGCTCTCGTCGCGCGGCGGAAGGGTGGCCGTCAAGCCGGGCTGCGCCGCCAGCCGGTCCACGCCCAGGCGGCGGAGACAGCGGTGATGCCACTCAGAATGAGCAAGTGCCCGGCGGTCGTGCCGATCATATCCGCACTGACGATGCCGCGCGCGATCTGGCCGAGATGGTAGGACGGCAGCACCTCGCCAATGCCGCGCATCCAACCGGGCAGCAGCGCCGAGGGGATCCACAGCCCGCCGAGCACCGCCGAGCCGAGGAACAGCGCATTGGCCATGGCGACCGCGCCCTTCCCGCCCATCCGCATGCCGATGCCAAAACCGATCAACGCGAACGGCACTGTCGATGCTAAATGCACGATCGCAAGGTGCATCCACTGCGCGGCGTTCAACCGCACCCCTCCGAGAATGCCGAGCGCGTAGATCAGCGCGACAGCGGCGGCGGTTGCGGTGATCGCGGCGGACAATTTGGCGGCGACATAAGCACCCGCCGGCATTGGCGACACGCGCTTGAGTTCGATCAGGCCTTGCTCGCGCTCCATCGCCACGCCCGCGCCAAAGCCGAAGAGCGCGGGGCCGATCGCTGCGAACACGCCATATCCGGCCAACATCGCCGCCACTGCACCGGGTTGTGGCGATTTGGCGATCGCCAGCGTGAACAGGCCGAAAAACGCAGCAGGGGTAATGACCGAGGGCAGGATGAATTGCGGCAACCGCCACGAGCGCTTGAGTTCGGCGATGCATTCGCGGTTCCAGACGCCAATCGGCGAAGCGAGCGCGGTCATGCGGCAATCCTGTGGTCCGGCGTCAGCAACGCGGCGATGGCGTCTTCGAGCGCGGCATCGGCGACGCGCAGATCGGCAAGTCCGGGATCGGCCCCGCAAAGCGCGCGCACCGTCGCGACCGCGTCGGTCGTCACGATCCGCACTTCGGCCCCGTCGGCGGCACCGTCGCGCACACCCGGCAAGATCGCCACGCGCGCCAGCGGCAGCGACGAGCGGCAGCGGATCACCGAGCCGCCAGCGCGCGCGCGGAGTGCCGCGGGCGTATCATCGGCGACGATTCGCCCGGCATCGATCACGATGACGCGATCCGCAAGCATGTCGGCCTCGGCCAGATCATGGCTCGTCAACAGCACGGCCGCGCCCGCGTTTGCCGCTTCGCGGATCGTTCCCCACAGCGCGCGCGTGGCGGCACGGTCCATGCCCGCGGTCGGTTCGTCGAGTACCAGCAGATCGGGCCGCCCGCACATCGCCATCGCGTACAGCACCCGCCGCGCCTGCCCGCCCGACAGCGCGCCACAGCGGCGCGTTGCCAGATCGGCGATATCGGCGATCGCCAGCGTTTCGGCGAGCGGACGCGGGTCGCGATAATAGCCCGATTGGAGCGTAACGATTTCCGCGACGGTCATGACATCAGGCAGGCCAGCGGCCTGTAACATGACGCCCATCCGCGCACGCGCCGCGGGCCGGGCGGGATCGAGGCCGAACAGTCGCGCTTCGCCGGCATCGGGTCGCAAGCGTCCGGTCAGCAAGCTGACGCTGGTCGTCTTGCCCGCACCGTTGGGGCCAAGCAGCGCGGTGACTTCCCCGGCGCGGATCGCCAATTCGAACCGGTCGAGCACCTGCCGACCGCCAAGCCGCTTCGATACCGCCTCCAGCGTCGCGACTGCGGACAAATCCTGCACCATCTGAGCATCTCCTTCTGCAAGGAGTCTATGGCAGGGCGACAGCGCGCGGCATTGCCGGATGTCAGCCGATGCGAGTGACGTTTGTCATGGGCAACCGTCGCCGCAGCGGTTGCAGTTCAGACGATCCCGACCGACGTGAACGCCGCTTCGAGCGCGGCGATCTTGCGTTGCAGCTCGGCGGGCGATGACCGTCGGAACAGCGATCGTGCCGCGCTCACGGCGTAACGACGGCTATCGCCGAATTGCGACGTTCGCGACAGGAGCTGCGTCACCGCGACATAGAAAACCGCGGCGACATCCTCCGGCGTAAAGACCAGTCCATTTTGGTCGGCTGCCGTCAGCACGATGTACGCCGCCTTGTTGTGAATGCCGCTATTGGTATGGACGCCGCCCCAATCGCCGCGCCGCGTATTCGGCAATACTTTGAAATCGCGGACATGGTCGGGCTGCCCACGACTGGGCGGATTGGCCATGTCGCGAAACGGCTTACCGTTATCGTAGCCATCGCCCATCAGCCAGTTCCAGGTCCGCGGGTCGGGCTTGCCGCGATTGGCGATGATCACGCCGAATATGTCGGAATAGGATTCGTTGAGCGCACCCGATTGGCCGGCATATTCCAGCCGCGATGTATGGTCGGTCACGCCGTGGAACATCTCATGCCCGACAATGTCGAGCGCGGCGGCCAGCGTCAGCAACCCGTTGCCCACACGAATTTGGCCGTAGACCATCTGGCGGCCGTTCCAATAGGCGTTGAGCCATATCTGATTGCCCGGGCTTTCGTTCTGCACGACGCAATTGACGCTGGAGTCCATTGCGCCGCCGCGATCGTCGATATTGTTGCGCTGGACGACCTCGCGCAGAAAGCTGGCCACTGCAGCCGCATTGGCGTGCGCGCTGACCGCTGCTTGCGGGAAGACCGGCGAAACTTCGCTCCCCGGCAAGGCCGAGTCGTTCACGGTCGGATCGCCAAACCCGAAATCGTAGGTCGTAATATTGTAGACCGTGTCGCGCAAAATGGTGCGGCCGGCTACGGCCTCGACGCGAATGTCGCGGACGACGTTGTGCGCGTCGGGTGCCTGCTGCACTTGCGACGCCATGCTTGGGGTGCGGGGCAATTCGGCAATCACGCGCGCGGTTTGCGCATCGACGACATAGTCGAAATAGCGCGGAGCAACCGGCTCCACCTTTGTGCCAGGCGTTTTCGGAGCCGTGACGGGGACGTCTTCGAAAATGAACGCCAAGCGCCATTTCGATCGCGCCGCCTCAAAATAATAGGTGAGCCGCGGCGCGATGTCGGTCAGCAGCTTCTCGTAAGGCGGCTTTGCCTCCACCGCGGCCGCGGCCTCGGCGGGCGAGATTTTTGCGACCGGCGTGATATCGGTCGGCGCGCCCAGCGCCGAATTCAGGCTGACCAGTGCATTGTCGTCATCGAGCTCGACCGTGACCAGCGACCCGTAAACCGGGATATCGTGCAGCGTCTGGCGAAACTTGACCGTCTTCGTACCGGTCAGCGGGACGGTTTCGGTTCCCACCACTTTGAAGCGGCTTGTGCCGGTATTGCTGGCCGGCGCCGTGAACGCGGGCGCGCTGTCGCTGTCGAGCGCTTGGTCGAGATAGCGTCGCGCGGCGGTTTCGGGATCGACCGCTGCGGTCGCCAGCGCAGCGGCGCTGAACGCAGGCAACGTATCCCGCTCCGCCGCGAGTGCTGCAAAGGTCGGCTGTTCGGCCACATCGCCGGCATGGAGCGAGAAAGATTTAAGCCCATTCCCCGGAGCATCGGTAATCGCCATCACACACCCTCCTTGCGTTCAGCGGCGCAGCATATCAGCCAAGCAGCAAACCCCAGAATCGTGATGCAGCCGTACCGGATCGATCGGGTGGCGTGGCGCGCGGGGCCGTGCGCTGATCCTTTGCCCCGAGGACCGCGCTGGCGCGATCCTGGCGGCGGGCGATCAGCCTCGCCCGAGCTGAAGGAAGAAATTTCGGCGCTCGGTCCGTAGTTCGGCGGGGCTGAGGGTCTTCAACCCGTCCAGCTCGGCGCGCAAAGCCAGCGAGAGGCGCTTGATCGCGCCGGGATGATCGCGGTGTGCGCCGCCTTTGGGTTCGTAGACGATGCGGTGGATCACCCCCAGCCGCAACAGGTCGGCGGCGGTGATTTTCATCGCTTCGGCGGCATCGGGCGCGCGATCGGCGCCGCGCCACAGGATCGACGCGCAGCCCTCGGGCGAGATGACCGAATAGACCGCATGTTCGAACATCAGCACGCGGTTCGCCGCCGCCAGCGCAACCGCGCCGCCCGATCCGCCTTCGCCGACGATCACCGCGATCAGCGGCACGCCGAGCGACAGGCAGCGCTCGGTGCTGCGCGCGATCGCCTCGGCTTGGCCGCGCGCCTCGGCATCGATGCCGGGAAAGGCGCCCGGCGTATCGACCAGCGTGATGACCGGAAGGCCGAAGCGGTCGGCCAGATCCATTAGCCGGATCGCCTTGCGGTACCCCTCGGGCCGCGCCATCCCGAAATTATGGTGGAGTCGCGAAGTCGTATCCTCGCCCTTCACATGGCCGATGACGAGCACCGATCGCCCCTCGAACTTCGCCAGGCCGCCGATAATGGCAGTGTCGTCGGCAAAGGCGCGGTCGCCCGCGAGCGGTAGAAACTCGTCGAACAGCCCCTCGACGAAATGCCGGAAATGCGGGCGATCGGGATGCCGCGCAACTTGCGTGCGTTGCCACGGTGTGAGGCGCGCATAGAGATCGACGAGTTGCCGCTCGGCCCGCTCATCGAGCATCGCCGCCTCGGCCTCGCCCGCCCCGCTCCGCCGCAGCGCCGCCGCGTGCGCGGCGAGCGTCTCGATCGGCTTTTCGAACCCGAGATACTGCATCACACCGTCATCGACATGCCGCGATAGATCCGCGCGCGGTAGCGCGAATCCTCGGCATCGGGCAGCGGCGCACCGACCAGCAATACCGCACGCGCAAAGCGCTTCACCTCTTCGAGATGTTCGTCGAGGTTACGCGGCTCCTCCGACTGGACGCGGCGCGTGAGGTTGATCTGGTTGACCGGCACGTCGTGCACCAGCCGCTCATTCTCCACCGCGAGCGTCGCGGTGAAGGCGTGGAGCGTCGTCTTGATGAAATTGGCGAGCGCGAAGGCCGGGCTCTTGTCGCCCATCGGCACATCGGGCGAGGCGAGGACCAATTGGCAATCATCGTACAACGAGGCCTTGCGCGAAACGCGGAAATGGTTGGTCAGATTGTTGGCGACGAGCAAGCGGAACGCATCGGGATCGAGCGGATCGTCGCGCTCGAACAGCTTTTGCGGCAGCGCTTCGAACGGGGTGGAGAGAACCGTGGTAGGTCGGCCCCATTGCACCATCGCCTGGTCCATCGCGCCCTCGACCACATCGCCGCAGACGATCGATTCGACCGAGTCTGCGACATCGGACAGCGCATCCTTCAGCGCCGCGAACCCCTCCGCAGTGCGCGTGATCAGCACAACGCGCGCGACTTGCGCTTCGGTGACGAAGGCGCGCGCGGTCTCGGCGATGTAATCGATCAGATGTTCGCCGATGATCCACACCGTCTTGCCGCGCATCTGATCGAGCCGTTCCTGCTTGGGGCTGCCGAACAGTTCGCGCTCGGTGGTCGAACGTTCGACCGACAGGCCGCCCGAGGGCATGAACGTCTCGCCCGACACCGCGCGATCGGCGAGGAAGAACACCGTCGCCTGCGCGACGTCGCCCTCGGTCGGCATCTTGCCGAGATAGAGTTTGGACAAAACGCCGCTGCCGACTTTCTTGGCCTCGACCGCGATCCTCTCGGCGGGGAGGAAGGGCGCATCCTCGGGCGGGGTGCGGAGCAGCCAGCCGCCGTTGGCCTCGGCCGTATCGGCGCGGTCGCGCCAGCCGGGGGCATCGAGGAAATAGCCGCCCTGCCGCAGCCGCGAAACGAGCGCGGCGGCGATCGGCGCGGTGAGCAGATATTGGTCCCAGGTGCAAACGCCGTCGCCCTCGCGCGCGCAGGCCAGCGCCAGATCGCGAATTTCGCGCGGGACATTGGTGTCGTGCGACATCCGCACGGTATCGTTGCGCGCCAGCCGCGTCAGCAGCGCCTCGACCCGCACACCGCGCCGCAGCGCCTTGACCGCGGCGGCGTGGACCGCGTTGAGGCGCTTGTTTTCGAGGATCAGCTTGCCGCGCCGGTCGAACAGGCCGGGCTTGCCGCCCGTGCCCGCGAGGCGATCGCCATCGACCGGGCCGGGCGCGATCGCGTTGAACTGCACCTCCGGCCCGAGATAGCGCGACATCGATTCGACCATCGCGCGCTGGCCCGATTTCGAGACGGCGTAATCGGCGCGATTGGGATAGGCGACCGCGAGATATTTCTCGCCGCCGAAATAGCTTGAGACGTTGAGCACATAGCCCGACCCTTGCGCCTTCATCAGCGGCACGACGTGGTGCATCACAAAGAAATTCGAGATCAGATTTGCATCGAGCGTGTAGTTCCAGGCATCGACGCTCATGTCGACGACCATGTCTTCGGCCCCCGCGACGCCGGCATTGTTGATCAGATAATCGATCCGCCCGAATGCTTTCAGCGTCGCATCGACCGCGCCTTTGAGCGACGCGAAATTGCTGACGTCGACATTGCCGAGCGTCTGCACGCGGCGTTCGACGCCGGAGAAGCCGATGTCTTCGAGCTCGCTGACGATCCGCGCGCGGGCCACCGCGAGCTCGCTTTCGCGCCGCGCGACGATCATCACCTTGGCACCCGCCAGCGCCAGCAACCGCGCCACCTGCCCGCCGATCCCGGCCGATCCGCCGGTGATGAGCGCCACCTTGCCCATATGCAGCCCGGTGATGTTCTCGCTGAAGCCCGGCATGGCTTTGCGCGATCCGGTCGCCTCGCCGATGCTGCTCGGCACGTAGAGCGTCACTTCGCGGATCTTGCTTTCCTTGAGCACGATCCGCGCGGCGTGGCCCGCGGTGAAGCGCGTGTTCTCCGCCTCAACATTGCCGAAGCGGACGATCTGGTTGCCCCATTCGGCTTGCCGCCGCCGCCCGTGCGCGACGTCGATCTCGGATTCGTCGCGCCAGATGCGAATCAACTGCTCGGTCGCGGCGCGCAGCATCTGGGCATAGACATCACCCTTGCCGTCGCTCGGGTTGGTCAGGAACACGAAGCGCGGTTCCTGCAGCAGCGTATCGTTGCGCTTCCAATAGCGGCTGAGCGTGCGCGCGAGCGCGCGAGCGCGATGTTGCCCGCCAACTCCACGTCCATGAAGCTTGCGACATCCTCGTCGCTTGCATCGACCAGATCGCCGACCAGTTCGCCCGGCCCCAGTACCGGCATGAACATCGCCCCAGTGATCGCGGCGAACTCCTGCGTATAGGAGGCGAGGGCGGCCTCCATCGCGGCGGGCTCGGTGCGGTTGAAGCGGATGATCGTCAGCCGGTCGTCGGCGCCCTCCGCCTTGGCGCGGGCTTGCGCGATCGCGACATCGGCCTGGCGGGTGAGGCCGAGCAGCACGCGTGCGCCGCACGCGATCTGGATATTGGCGATCTCCAGCGCTTCCTGCCAGCCGTCGCCCGCCGCGATCAGCACCGCCAGCCCCGCCCCGTCCATCGACCGCATCGTCGGGCGCGAGAGATAGGTCGAGCGCGCTTCCTTGCGAACCGTCATGCCGTGCGTCACTTCGAAATCATGGCCGTTATAAGCGGCGGATTCATCGCTGCCAAGGAAGACGCAGGTCGTCGCGATGTCGCTCGGCGTCGGGAAGGTCTTGGCCTTGGCATTGCCGCCGGTCGCGCGTTCGAGCGACATCATGTCGAAGAACTGGCTGGCGGTGGTGCCGGCATCGTCGCCGCGCATCGTGTCCATCGTCGCGAACACGCTGCGAATGCGCTCGCTCTCGATCGGGCCGGGGAAGACGAGATTGACGCGGATGCCGCGCGGGCCGAGTTCGAGCGACAATTCACGCGAGAAAGCGTTCATCGCCGCCTTGGCCACGACATACGCCGTGCGCGCGTAATACGGCGTGCGCGAGAAGATCGTCGAGATGTTGATGATCGATCCACCCTCGCCCATCGCCGTCGCCGCCGCGCGCGAGACGTTCCAGGCGACACCGAAGATGTTGCGGATCGCGTCGCCGACGGTTTCTCCGTCGGTCGAGCCCGCTTTCTTCAGCGCGGCGAGCTCATCGGCGTCGATCGGCAATTGTTCGATCGGCTGCTTCGGCCCGGCCGATCCAGCATTGTTGACGAGGATATCGATCCGCCCGAAGCGCTTCACCACATCGGCAACCCCTGCGCGGACCGATTCCGGATCGCCGCCATCGAGCGCCACGGTCGCGAGCCGTGCGGTATCGACTCCCGTCTCCGCCCGGATTGCCTCAGCGGCGGCATCGGTGCGCTCGGGCGTGCGCCCGGTCATCACCACCGTTGCGCCTTCGGCGAGATAGTGCCGCACGATATAGCCGCCGATGTTGCCGGCCGCCCCGGTTACGACGGCGATCTTGCCCGCCAACCGACCGTCGCCGGGTGCAACCACAGGGGTGTTCGCCTTCGCCATGTCACTCTCCACGTGTCGTGCGATATTGGTTCGCACCTTGGTGTTCAGAGCCTGGGGAGGGCGTGTCTGATCTTATCGAGGATTTTCATAACGGCAACGGGAGTTGCGCGTTCCCGATGCAATTAAGCGTCGGGCGGATTTGCCTCCGTCGCAGCCCACGCCTCCAGCAAAGCATCGCGGCTGCGCAAGCCCAGTTCGGGGAGCGCGTGGTTGACGACATAGGTCGCGCCCGAATGGCGGTTTTCCCACATCGCCTGATGCGCCTCGGGCAAGCCGTCCCACGGCACCACGTGCGGCTCGGTGACTTCGAGCAGCCCCGCCGCGATCATGTCGTTCATCCGCGACACTTCATAGGCGTTGCACAGATGCGTGCCGAGGATGGAAGCGGTCGGCATCAGGATCTTGCGCTGCCGCGTCCACACTTGCGGTGCATAAAAAGTGAAGCGTTGGCCCGCCAGATCCTCGGCAAAGATCACGCGGCCCGTGAAGGGCTTCACCAGCGACGTCGAGACGCCGAGCGTATCCTGTGCTGCGCGTTCGATGATCAGATCGGGGCTGCCGCGCGGATTGTCGGGCGAACGCAAGATCTTGCCGACGGCGCTGCCAAACGGCTTCATCACGCGATCCTGATAATCGCGCACTGCCGCCTTGAAGATTTCGATATCAACCTTGGAATCGGGCAGCAGCGGCATCGTGTCGGGCCACAGGAAATTGGCGCCCTCCTTCCGCCGAATCGATTCGAGGCTGACGATCCCCTCGATCGCGTCTTCGAGGCCGAGCGATTGCAGGAATTCGCGCTGGCCATCGGTGGTGGTGGCGACGACGCTGCGCGCGTTGAAGCGCCGCGCCGCCTCGATCATTTCGAGGCCGGTCTCGTCGAGCAAGGCGGTCGAGCGCGGGCCGTAATAGATCAGCACCGCCTCGCCACCGCGCAAAGCGGCGCGACGCAGCATCTCCTCCGGGGAAGCCGCGCCGGGTTTGCCCATGAAGCTGAAATGGTAGCCAGATGACGCGCCGTAGAAGGCAAGCGTGCCGCCTTCCGCCAGCAATTGGAAACTGCGCGGGAAAGCGGTTTCGCCGGCATGGCTGACGACATAATCGGCGCGGTTACCGCCGTTGAGCGACTCGTATTCGGCGATCAGCGGTGCGCCGGCCGCTTCCCAAGCGCGCGCGGCTTCGGGATCCTCCGGGACGATCGTATAGAGGTCGGCAAGGCGCGGATCTTTGCGATCGATTGCGCCGACCGCGCCTTGCTGTTCCGTGATGAAGGCGGCGCGTTCGGGTGAGGAGACCAGGCCGGTCACTTGCAAGCCGGTGCGGACCGAGCTGCGCAAGGCATCGAGTCCGGTGCCGGTCGCCGCG
The DNA here is from genome assembly GCF_014636175.1 of Sphingomonas psychrolutea. Lineage (GTDB taxonomy): Bacteria > Pseudomonadota > Alphaproteobacteria > Sphingomonadales > Sphingomonadaceae > Sphingomonas > Sphingomonas psychrolutea. Next base: position 99,791 of record NZ_BMDW01000001.1, read on the forward strand.
CCTTCGACGAACAGCGTCCGCCCCGGCGCGATTTGGAGCGTGGTGAACAGACAGCGCGAGATCGTGCCGAGGTTGAGGACATAGCTGCCCGCTTGTTCCAGCGTCAGGTCGGGCGGGATCGCGTGCATCTGCGGCGCCTGCACGGTCAGGAACTGCGCATGGCTGCCCGTTTCGGTCTCATAGCCCTGGATCGAGAAGTCGGCGTACATCGGGTCGTTGCCGACCTGCGGGCTCAGCAGATCGTTGGTGCCCGAATAGACGGTGACGAGATCGCCGACCTTCACCCGCCCCTCGGCCCGCGTCTCACTGCCAAGGGCCGCGACCAACGCGATGCCGCCGGAGCCGGTGATCTGGACGTCTTGCTCATGGGAATCGAACGGCGAGACCGGGATACCGGTCAGCGCCCAGATGTCGTTGAAATTGACCTCGCTGGTCAGCATGTAGAGCAACGCCTCGTTCGGCGCTGGCTCGGGCACGTGCACGATCAGTTCGCGTTCGTGGCTCGCGGGCGGGCCGAAGCGCGGGGCGCCGGTCTCGGCATCGCGGGCGATACCGAAGGCGTACTGCCATTCGGGAATGCGCGTGACGCCCGGGTAGAAGGGCGCGCCGACGGGGAGGAGTTCGCCCGCTGCCTCCAGCGATTTCCCACGCGGTTCATGCTCGTCGTCCAGCCAAACGCCGTCGCGCCGCACCGGAAGCGGCGGGCTGACCTTGTCCATGAACTGGCGGATGCCGGTCTTGCCGCCTTCGGGATCGATGATCGCCTCGGCGAACAACGTCGCTTCGCGCGCGAGGCCTGCGGTCATGCCCTGCTCGAGGCCGGTGCGCACCGCTTCGAGCGCCCGCGCACCCGCCGTGCCACGTCCCGCCCAGTCGAGCTGGCGCTGGATGCGCTTGAGGAAATCGTCTTCCAGCACCGCATCGAGATCGACCGAGGATGCCGCTTCCCACGCGTTGGTGGCAGCCTGTCGCGCAGCATAGGCTGCCCCGAGCGGGCTCTTCTCGCCGTCCTTCACAAAGGCGCGCACCGCCGCGTGCGCCTCGGCCAGCGCGTCGCGCGATCCTTCGACCAAGGTATCGACAAGGCCAATGCCCGTGGCCGCAGCCGCATTGATGCTCCGCCCGCCTAGGATCAGATCGAGCGCGTCGCGCACGCCCTCCGCGCCATTCCTATCCGCCAACAAGCGCGGCAGACGCTGCGTCCCGCCATAGCCGGGCAGTAAGCGCAAGCGGATCTCAGGCTGGCCGAAGCGCGCGGTCGGCTCGGCGATGCGGTAGTGGCACGCCAGCGCGAACTCCATCCCGCCGCCGAGCGCCACGCCCTGCACCGCGGCGATGCACGGCTTGCCCATCGTTTCGATCTTGCGGAAGGCGAGCTGCGCATTGTTGGGCAGGACAATCGCTTCGTCGAAGGTATGGATTTCCTCGAGCATCTGGCGGATGTCCGCGCCCGCGACGAACGAGGCGGTGCCCTGCCCGGTGAACACCACCGCGACGACATCGTCCTTGCGGGAGAGTTGATCGACCACGACGACCAGCTCGTCGATCGCGCGTTCGTTGAGCGCGTTGACCGGCGGATTGGTGACGGTGACGGTCGCGACGCGTTTGCCCGGTGCGACGGTATTGTACTGCACCAGGAAATAGCGGTTGCGTTCGAACAGCGATTGCTCCTCGCTGAGGCGCTGCTTGCGTTGCCAGTCGTCGATCGCGGTCTTGAGTTCGGTCAGCGCTTCGGGGTTGCGCAGCGTCGTCACGTCGCCGACGTCTCCGCCCTCGACCAAAGCGCGCACCATTCGGCGCATGTACTTGCCCGAGCGCGTTTCGGGGAATTGCGAGACTTCGATGAAATCGGCCGGCACCGCGACCGCGCCCTTTTCGCTGCGCACCAGTTCGAACAGGCGGCGCTTGTCGTCGAGCGTCAGCTTGCGCCCCGCGACGGGCACCACGAAGGCGAGCGGGGTCAGCCCCTTTTCGCGGTGCGGCGCGCCGATCACCAGCACATTGCCGACGGGCGAATCGGGGTCGAGCGCCTTGTCGCGCAGCACCGCGCCCTCGATCTCCTCGGTCCCCATGCGGTGACCCGAGACATTGATGACGTCGTCGCTGCGCCCGTGGAGCGAGAAAGAGCCATCGTCATGCGCGATCGCGAAATCACCCTGGGTGTAGGCCCAGCTCCCGCGCCAGCGCTTCCAATAGCCGTCGATCCAGCGTGCCGCGTCACCGCGCCACTCAGTTGCCACACTGCCATTTTCGACGCGAAAATTCTCGACATCGCCCCAGATCGTGCGCGCGAGGTAGGGGTATGGCGCGGCGATGACGATCTCGCCTTTCTCGCCCATTGCGGCCTGGCGCCACGGCACGCCCTCCCCGCCGTCGCGCGCGAACGGCGTAGCATCGGTCACCGCATCGGCATCCTCGACCCACACATCGCCGACGATCCACGGCAAGGGATAGGCGTGCGCGTCGGCCTTTAGCGGGAAATCGCGATTGCCGTAGAAATGCGTCCAGGCAATGCCGCCATGCTCGGTCGCCCAATAGCTGTTGATATATTGCGGCACGACATGCTGCATCCCGAACGCCTGCACCGAGGGCGAGGTCGGCTCGGCGCAGAAGGTCGCGACGCGCAGGCGCCCCATGTCGTAGCGTTGGAGGTCGGCGAGATTGGACGGGTCCGACATCACCGATTTGAGGAAGGTCACGCCCGCCTTGAAGATCGTAACCTTGTGCCGCTCGATCATCGAGGCGAAGCGCCCGGCGTGCGGGAAGACCGGCGACCCTTCCGACACCACGCTCGTCACCCGCGTCATCAGCGGCGCGCAGATCAGATAGGATTGCCCGGTGATCCAGCCCGGATCAGCAACGACGAACAGCGTGTCGCCGGACCGCGCATCGAACGCCACCGCCATCGTCTCGGCCAGCCCGGCGGCATAGCCGTGCGCGTGGACGATCCCCTTGGGCTTGCCGGTCGAGCCCGAGGTGTAGATGAAGAACATGGGATAATCGGCATCGACCGGCAGCGGCTTTGACGAGGCCCAGATCGCGCGGACGAAATCCTGATCGGGCAACGCCAGCAACTCGGCCTGCGTCGTCACCGCGAAACCGGCATCGCCCGCCTTCGCCAGCAGCGTTTCGAGCGCCGCATCGGTCAGCTCATGGCTCCACCGGTCGCGCTCTTCGCGCCAGATGATGTCGGGTTGCGCGGTGTGGCGCACGACGATCACCGTCTCGACGCGCGGCGGCAGCGTTACCAGGCTGGAGGCGATCGCGATGCGCACGCGCGCGGCGTTGGCGCTGCTGATCCGGCTCTCGCTTCCCAGCGTAATCAGCGCGCGCCCGACGCCGCGCATCACGTCGGAGCGTTCGACCGATACTTCGCCCGCCAGCGTCTGCTTGACGGTCGCGAGGATCGTTTCGGTTTCGGCGGGGGCAAGTTCGAGGTCGGTCTCGGCAAGGATCGCCAGCGCGGTCGCCACCGGCACGTAATTGTCGAGCGCCGGATCGGTATAGGCGTTCTTGAAGGCAGCCACCTGCGCATTGCGATAGCTGCCATCCGAGGTGACGATGACGCGCGCGCCGGCATCGCAAATGCGGTCCGACAACGTCTTGTCGCTGAAACCGCCGAACACGGCGGTGTAGACGATGCCGAGTCGCTTTGCCGCCTCGGTCCAGTAAATCTGCGGCACGATGCTCGGCATGTTGAGCGCGATGCGGTCGCCCGCCTTCAGCCCCAACGCCTCCAGCGCAAGCGCGCATTTCGCGGTCTCGAGCAGCAACTGCTTGCGCGACACGCTGAAGCAATCGACCGGCGCACCCTGCCCGCCCCCCGCCGACATGTCCCAGCGGTCGCCCTCGAAGATCAAGGCGGTTTCATCGCCATGCCCGCCCAGCACGTGGCGGTCGACTTCGCTGAAACAGGCATTGGTGCGCCCACCGACGAACCAGCGCCAGTGCGGCGGCTCGGATCCGTCGAACGCCTGCGTCCACGGCGCGAAGTCGGCGGGGAGAGCGGGCGTTACCGCCGCGCCGGTCTGCGCGTCCCAACCAGACCAATGTCCATCGTCGCCCCGCGAGAGCCACGCCCCCGCCGCGCCGACAGCGGCGACGAACCAGTGCATCGTCCGTGCGGCGATGCTCCCATGAAACGCGCCCGGATCGGCGAGCACCGCCGCGCGCATCGTCGCCCAGTCGCTGCGGGTACGGACGGGATTATGCGTGGGAACCACATCGGCGACGATCGTTGACGCTCCCACCATCCCGAATCATCCCCCTGATATTTTGGCAACATTGAGCCTCAATATCGAGCGATTGGCAACTCCGCCCGACGGGACATCCGATCGCCAGCGTTCCGTAGCGGCGAATCAGTCGTCGGCGAGCGCGGTTCCCGCTGGGGCGGATCGTTCGAGCAGGTCGCCCAGCAGCCGATTGGGAAAGCGGCGTTTCTGGGTGATCGCGTAGAAACGCTCGGTCAATTGCGGGATGCGGCAATGCTCGACCAGCGTTCCGGCTTCGAGTTCGTCGAAGACGACGATCGGCGGCACGAGCGTCACCCCTTCGCGTTCGCGCGCGAGCAAGCGCAACATCGCCATGTCATCGACTTCGGCAAGAATGATCGGCCGGATTCCGGCCAATTCCAGCAAACGGTCGAACCCGACGCGGATATCGCTGTCGAGGCTCGGCAACAGGATCGGTTCGTGTCGCAAATCCTCGGGAAAGCGGAATGTGCGCGGGCCGGGCCGCGGACGACCGACCAGACTGATGGGCTGTTGATCGAGCAAATGGTTGCGAAACGACGCGCGGGCATCACGCGGGGCGGCGCTGTTCGACAAGACGACATCGATGCTGTGCGCCTCAAGCTGGGCGAGCAAGTCGCGGATCGTGCCCGATCGCACGATCAGCTCGACATCGGCGCGACCGACCAGCGGGCGCAGGAACTGGAGCTGGAAGTTGCGCGACAGCGTGGTGAGCGCGCCGACGCGCAAGACTTGGCGGTTGGCGAGCGGCCGCCCGTCGAGCGTGCTCAGCAATTCATCGCCCGCCTGAAACACCGTATCGGCATAATCGAGCGCGATCTGTCCGGCCTCGGTCAGCACCAGCCGTTTGCCGACGCGGTCGAACAGCATGTGGCCGATCTGATATTCCAGTTTCTGGATCTGCACCGACAGTGCCGATTGCGACAGGTTCAGCCGCTCGGCCGCGCGCGTCAAGCTAGCCTCATGCGCGACCGCCCAGAAATAGCGCAGGTGGTTAAAGTTGAGCGTCTTCACATCGTTCTTTAAAACAGAACGATACGATAAAAACAATGAATTTTTCGCGATCAAATCGCAAGCGTAATGGCCGCTTTCACGCGCAATACAGCGCTTGGGGGAAACCGGTGCCATTCGATCTCTTGCCCTTCACCGCCCCGCTCACGCTGCTGCTGAGCGCGGCCATCGCCTTTATCACGCCACCGCGCAGCATTCGCGGGGTGGCGCGCTTGGCGGAAGGCGCGGCGCTGGCGGCGGTTGCAGTGGCGGCCATTTCAGCGGTCGTGCTGATTAGCCACGGGCCGGTCGAAAGCCGCGTGATCGGACTTGCGGGCGTCGGCTTTGCCGCGCGGCTCGACGCGGTCAGCGTAACGTTGGCGCTGCTGGTGTCGTTCGTTGGATGGATCGTGGTGCGCTATTCCGGGACCTATCTCGACGGGGAAGCGCGGCAAGGACGCTTCACTGGCTGGCTGTGCGTGACGCTGGCGGCCGTGCTGCTGCTCGTCCTGTCGGGGGATCTGGTGCAGCTCGTCCTCGCCTGGGTGGCGACGAGCCTCGGGCTCCACCGGCTATTGCTTTTCTATCCCGATCGCGTCGCGGCACAGCGCGCGGCGCGCAAGAAATTCGTCACCGCGCGGGCCGCCGATGCAGCCCTAGTCGGTGCAGCGGCGCTGCTCGTCATCAGCTACGGAACGAGCAACATTGCCGCGATCCTGACTGCCGCGCGCGCCGGGGAAGGCGGCGGTCTTGCGGTGGCCGCCGCCGGGCTGCTGGCAATCGCCGCGCTGCTCAAATCGGCGCAGTTTCCGCTCCACGGTTGGCTGACCGAAGTGATGGAAGCGCCGACCCCGGTCTCGGCGCTGCTCCATGCGGGTGTCATCAATGCCGGCGGCTTCCTCCTGATCCGCTTTGCCGACGTCATGCTGTTGGCACCCGGCGTCCTCGCGGTGCTGGTGATGATCGGCGGGCTGACCGCTTTGTTCGGCGGGGTGGTGATGCTGACCCAGCCGGCGGTGAAGACCTCGCTTGCCTGGTCGACGGTCGCACAAATGGGCTTCATGATCATGCAATGCGGGCTGGCGCTGTTCCCGCTCGCGCTGCTGCATATCGTCGCGCATTCGCTGTACAAGGCGCATTCGTTTCTTGCCTCGGGCGGCGCAGTCGAGCGGATCGCGGTCACGCGTCGTCCCGGGCCGGTGGCAATCCCCAATACCAAGGCCGTTGGCCGCGCGTTTCTGGTCGCGCTCGGCATCTATGGCGCGATCGGCGCGGCATTCGGGTTCCACCACCAATCGCCGCAAGGCATTGCGCTCGGCGCGATCCTGATTTTCGGGATCGCCTATCTCTTCGCGCAGGGCTTTGCCGATGCCGCCCCGCGCGCGCTGACGCGGCGCGTGGCGGTCTATGCCGTCGCGGCGTCGATCGGCTATTTCGCGCTGCATGGCCTTGCGCAGTGGCTGACCACCGACGCGCTGCCCGCAACCCCGATGCCGGGGCCGCTCGAATGGGCGCTCATCGTGCTTGCGGTGCTGAGCTTCGGGTTGGTCGCGATCGCGCAGGCGATGTTCCCGCTCTGGGCCTACCACCCCGCCGCCGCCGGTCTGCGCGTCCATTTGTCCAACGGCGTTTACGCCAACGCCCTGTTCGACCGGTTGCTCGGCGGCTGGACGGTGCAGCCGGTGCGCATGTCGGGCAAGGAGAGGAAGCCAATGGCTAAGCGATTCGAACCGCAGACTGTCGATCCCAGCGCGCTGTTCGAAGCCGCCGATGCGGCGGCGCGCGCCATCCCGCCGGTCTGGCCACTGGCGTCGAGCGTCGCGGTGAACCCCTATTTCGGCCAGAGCGACCAGACCCTTGCCGAGACCGCCGCATTGCTGGCGCGCGTTGCCGGTGCCCCCGTCACAATGCCGCGCCACTGGTATCGCGCCCGCATCGCCGACGGCACCGTGAGCGATGACGATCTCGCCGCCGCACTTGCGATCGCGCCTGCAGCGCTTCGTCCCGACTCGGTCGCTGCGCTGAAGACCGCAACCGAGCGGTCGTCGGAGCCGATCGCGGCGCTGCCGACGATTGCCGATCTGGCGGCGGCGGCATCGGGGATCGACTGGCCCGGTATCATCGCCGAGCGCTTCGGTGCCTGGGCAGCAGCCTATTTCGACGAAGGGCAAGCCTTGTGGGCGGCCCCCACGGGACGCAGCGCCTACGCCGCCTGGCAGGCGGTCGCGACGCATGATCTGACGCCCGAAATTGCCGGTCTGGTGGGGTTTGCACGCTTCGTCGCCGACGCGCCCGAGACGGCGGCGGAGGCAAGCGCGCGCGCCGCCGGACAATTGGGCTTCCCCGCTGCAGCCGCGCAGACCTATTTCCATAGCTTGCTGATCACGCTCGGCGGGTGGGCGCAATACGCGCGCTACAAGCTCTGGCAAGCCGAGCTCAGCGGGGCGAATGATGCTACGATCACCGACTTTCTGTCGATCCGCTTATTGTGGGAAGAAGCGCTGTTCGCCCGCTACGCACCGCTGATCGCGGGACAATGGGACGCAGCGATCGCGGCGCACGCGCAACCCGTCGCGCCCAGCGCCGACGCGATCGTCGATGCCATCTTGCAGGAAGCATGCGAACGCGCGGCGCAGCGTGATCTTGGCCGGACGCTATCGGCAGCGCACCCCGTCGCCGATCCGACCCCCGTCATCCTGCAAGCAGCATTCTGCATCGACGTGCGATCAGAGGTTTTCCGGCGCGCACTCGAATCGGTGCATCCCGGCATTCAGACGTTGGGGTTTGCGGGCTTTTTCGGGCTGACCGCATCGCATCGCCGCTTTGCCTCCGATGTGGCAGAGCATCGTTTGCCGGTGCTGCTCAATCCCGGCCTCACCTCGCGTTCGGGCGAAAACGCAGACTTCGATGCCGATACGCTCGCGCGCTACAAGGCCCGCGCGACGCGGGCATGGGGCCGCTTCAAGCTGGCGGCGATATCCTCGTTCGCCTTTGTCGAGGCGGCGGGGCCGGTCTATATCGGCAAGCTGCTGCGCGACGCCTTCGCGCTCCACGCCAATGCCGTGCCCAACGATCCGCCACCGCACGCCGAACCGCCGCTCGATCTGGCAGCGCGGATCGGCATGGCGGAATCGATCCTGCGGGCGATGTCGCTCACGCGCGATTTCGCGCCGCTCGTTCTGCTGGTCGGGCATGGTGCGAACGTCGTCAACAATCCGCATGCGAGCGGCCTGCAGTGCGGCGCGTGCGGCGGCTATTCGGGGGAGGTCAATGCGCGCTTGCTGGCGGGACTGCTCAACGATCCCGCGATCCGCGACGGTCTGCGCGCGCGCGCTATTCTGATCCCGGCGGCGACCTTGTTCCTCGCCGCGCTGCACGACACGACTACCGACACGGTGTTTATCTATGCCGGCGACCATCCCTCGCCCGAGCACCGCGCCGCCGTGATCCGCGCGCGCGGGTTGCTGGCGGATGCGGGCGCCCTGACGCGCGGGGAGCGCGCGCTGCGCCTGCCGCGCGCTCTGTCCGAAAGCTGCCTGACCCGGCGCAGCCGCGACTGGGCCGAAACCCGCCCCGAATGGGCGCTGGCGGGATGCAAGGCGTTCATCGCCGCGCCGCGCAGCCGCACCACGGGCAAATCACTGCAGGGTCGCGCGTTCCTGCACGACTATCATTGGCCCGACGATGCGGGGTTCGGCGTGCTCAAGCTGATCATGACCGCGCCCGTCGTTGTGGCGAGTTGGATCAGCTTGCAATATTACGGATCGAGCGTGGCGCCCGATCTGTTCGGCGGCGGCAACAAATTGCTCCACAATGTCGTCGGCGGGATCGGCGTGGTCGAAGGTAATGGCGGGACGCTGCGCGCGGGGCTGCCATGGCAATCGCTGCATGACGGCGTTGCCTTGGCGCACGAGCCGCTGCGGCTGAGCGTGTGTATCGAGGCGCCGCGCGAGGCGATGACCGCGATCCTCGAACGGCATCCGGCGGTGCGCGCCTTGTTCGACAATCGCTGGCTCCATCTCTTCGCGCTCGATGATGCCGGGCAGATGGCGTGGCGCTATCGTGGCGATCTGGCGTGGGAAGCGGTCGTCGCCGCGGAACTCGCCGTCGCCCCGGCGCGCGATCCGGCGGTCCAGGCATGACGCCGAACCGTCAGATGGAAGTAGCGCGACCGGAGCCCGAACTCCGCATCGCAGCGGCGGACGCACGGATCGCCTGGGTGCTGGATCACCCGCGGATGAGCGATTGGCTCAAACAGGCGTTGCGGGCGGCGGAGGGGGCCGATCCGGTCGCGTTGCAGAACGACATGGAAATGATCCGGCATTTGCTGCTGCCGCGCTGCCAGGCGCAGATCGATCTCGCTTTGGCAACGGCGTCGGTGGGGTAAGGCGCGCGGTTACGGCGTCGCGGCGGCGAGCGCCAGCACCGCCTGGGCTTGCTTCAGATGCGGTATGTCGGTCATCCGGCCGTCGATCGCGACGGTGCCCGCGCCCGGCGAAGCAGCAAACGCCGCGACGACCCGCTCGGCATGCGCAATCTCCTCGGCAGACGGCAGGAAGCTTTCGTTGATCGCCGCGACTTGCGCCGGGTGGATCGCGAGGCGCCCGGTAAAACCCTCGCCGCGCGCGGCGCGCGACGTTGCGCGCAGACCCGCCTCATCGCGGAAGTCGACATACAGCGTGTCGATCGCCTGCACCCCCGCCGCTTTCGCACCCATCAAAGTGAGCGATCGCACCAGCCGATAGGTCAGCGCCCACCCGCCGGTGGGATCAAGGTTGGTGCTGGCACCGAGCGCGGTCGCCAGATCCTCCGCCCCCCAGGTCAGCCCAAGCAGCCGATCGAGCTTGGCACCGGCATAATCGCCGAGCGCAAACGGCGCAGCAGCCGTCTCGCTCGCCACCGGCACAATCCGGATCGACCCCGCCGCGATGCCCGCCTGCGCCTCAAGTGCATCGAGATAGTAAGACAGCTGCGCGATATCCGCCGGGCCGCCGCATTTCGGCAGCATCACCCCATCGGGCGCGGCGGCAACCACCGCGACCAGATCGTCGAGCGCCAGGCCGCTGTCGAGCGGGTTGATCCGCACCCACAGTTGGCTGGTGCGCGCGGATGCGGGACGATCGCGCAGGAACGCCGCAACGAGCGCCCGCCCGCGCGGCTTGTTCTCCGCCGCAACCGAATCTTCGAGATCGAGGATCAGCGCATCCGCGCCCGTGCCATCCGCCTTGCCCAGTTTCTTTTCGCTGTCGCCGGGGATGAACAGCCAGGATCGGAGCAGGCTCATGCCGGTTTCTTCCGTTGCAGGCCGCTGCGCTTGCACGTCGCGACCAGTTCGTCGCGCTGATTGTACGCACGGTGGAGAAAGGTGACGATCCCGGCAGTGGGCCGCGATTTGGACTCGCGAAGATCGGCCACCTCGGTTTCGATCCGCAGCGTATCGCCGATGAACACGGGTGCCGGAAAGCGCACTTCGTCCCAGCCGAGATTGGCGATCGCGGTGCCGAGTGTCGTATCGCCGACCGACACGCCGACCATCAGCCCCAGCGTAAAGGTCGAATTGACGATGATCCGGCCATAGTCGCTGTCCTTCATCGCCTCGGCATCAAGGTGCAGTGCCGCCGGATTATGCGTCAGCGTGGAGAAGAGCAGGTTATCGGTCTCGGTTACCGTCCGGCGGATCGCGTGGTGGAAGGTCTGTCCGACCGTTAATTCGTCGAACCAAAGTCCTGCCATGTCGCCTTATCCCCAATCAGACCGTGAAGCTCTCGCCGCACCCGCATTCCCCCTTGGCATTGGGGTTGACGAAAACAAAGCCCGCCGCGAAATCATCTTCGACCCAGTTCATCGTGCTGCCGATGAGATACAGGATCGATCCGCCATCGACGAACAGCGTACCGCCGGGCGTATCGATGCGTTCGTCAAACGGCTTGGCGTCGCTCACATAATCGACCGAATACGCCAGGCCCGAACAACCGCGCCGCGGAGTCGACAGCTTCACGCCGATCGCATCGGCGGGTGCCTTCGCCATCAGATCGGCGATCCGCGCCTCGGCCGAAGCGGTCAGGATCAGCGCGGCGGGGCGGGTGCGGGTGGTCGTGGTCATCGGCGTCTCTTTCTTCTTTAGCCCCTCCCCTTCAGGGGAGGGGGTGGGGGTGGGGCCGTGCCGCCTAATCCACCGCCGGAATGCGCGGAGAGGCCCCACCCCAACCCCTCCCCTTCAGGGGAGGGGCTTGATGCATTACAGCATGCCCAATTCAAGTTTCGCATCGTCGGACATCTTGGCCGGGTCCCAGGCGGGTTCCCACACCAGATTGACCTCGGACGATCCGATCCCCGGCACCGCGCCGACGCGCAGTTCGACTTCGGTCGGCATCGTCTCGGCGACCGGGCAATGCGGCGTGGTCAGCGTCATTGTGACGACGGCGTGGCCGTCGGTGGTGACATCGACGCCGTAAATGAGACCGAGATCGTAGATGTTGACGGGGATTTCCGGATCGTAAATGTCCTTGAGCGCCGCGACGACGGCTTCGTACAATTCGCCGCCGGGTTCGCCCGCCGCTTCGACTTGCGGTTTTTGCGACAGAAAGCCTTCGAGATAGTCGCGCTTGCGCTCGCGCGTTTCAGTGGGCGCGTCGACGCGCGCGCGCGGTGGCTGCTCGACCGCGTTCACTTCCTCGATTTCGATCCGGTCGCTCATCCGAAAATCCTTGTTACGCGCGCTATGCCCTTGACCAGCGCATCCACATCGGCGGCGCTGTTATAGACCCCGAAACTCGCCCGCGCCGTAGCATCGACGCCGAGATACTCCATCAGCGGCTGCGCGCAATGATGCCCCGCGCGCACCGCAACGTGCGCTTCGTCCAAAATGGTGCCGATGTCGTGCGGATGCACGCCCTTGATGCTGAAGCTGACGATCCCGGCGGAATCCTCCGGGCCATAGAGTGTCACCGAATTGATCTGCGACAACGCGTCGCGCGTCAGCTTCACCAGCGCGGTTTCATGCGCATGGATGCGCGCCAGCCCGATGCTTTCAACATAATCGATTCCCGCCGCCAGCCCGAGCGCGCCGACGATATGCGGCGTCCCGGCCTCGAACCGCCCCGGTGCCGGGGCATAAGTCGTGCCTGCAAAACTGACCTTGTCGATCATCGCGCCGCCGCCCTGCATCGGCGGCATGGCATCGAGCAGCTCAGCCCGCGCCCACAACACGCCGATCCCGGTCGGGCCATAGAGCTTATGCCCGGACAGGACGTAGAAATCGCAGTCGAGCGCTGCCATGTCGAGCGTTATGCGCGGCGCCGCCTGACACCCGTCGAGCAGAATCTTCGCGCCGACCGAATGCGCGATGTCCGCCGCGCGACGCGCGTCGAGCACCGAGCCGAGCACGTTCGAGACATGCGCCAGCGCGACGATCTTGTGCGCCGGTGTGATCATCGCCGCCATCGCGTCGAGATCGATCTGGTAATCGGCGGTCAGTGGGAGGACGTCGATGTGCGCGCCAACACGCTCCGCCACCATCTGCCACGGCACGATGTTGCTGTGATGCTCGAGCTGGCTGAGCAGGATGCGGTCGCCCGCCTGCAGTTGCTCGCCCGCCCAGCATTGCGCGACAAGGTTGATCCCCTCGGTCGCGCCGCGCACGAACACGATTTCGTTCTCGGAAGCAGCACCGATGAAGCGGGCAACCGTCCGCCGTGCCGCTTCATAGGCGAGCGTCATGTCGGCGGAGCGTTGATACACGCCGCGGTGGACCGTGGCGTAGCTGGTGTCATACGCGCGCGTGATCGCATCGATCACGACTTGCGGCTTCTGCGCCGTGGCGGCGGTGTCGAGATACGCCCAGCCTGCCGGGATCGCCGGGAAATCGGCGCGGTGGTCGAGCGCGTTTATCCCTCTCCCGTTGGGAGAGGGAGGGAGCGGCAAAGCCGCGGAAGGGTGAGGGTGCAGCGCAATCGTCATAAGTCACCCTCACCCTTCCCACTCGGCTTCGCCGAGCGGACCCCTTCCCTCTCCCGTTGGGAGAGGGAGCTGTCGAGCATCCGCTCCAAAGCCCCTTGTGCGGCTGCCTCGACGCGGGCGCGCTCGGCGTCGTCAGCAATCCCTTCGAACACCGATCCGATGAACGCGCGGAGCAACAGCGCCTTGGCTTCGGCGGGGGCAATCCCGCGCGAGGCGAGGTAGAACAATGCATTCGCGTCCAACTCGCCAACCGTCGCGCCGTGCGCGCACTTCACATCGTCGGCATAGATTTCAAGTTCAGGCTTGGCATTGGCGGTGGCGGTGCGCGTCAGCAGCATCGCTTTCACCGATTGCGATGCATCGGTCTTCTGCGCATGCCGCGCGACCGCGACCTTGCCGAGATACGACCCCGTCGCGCGCCCGCCCAGCACCGAACGCACAACCTGGTTGGAGGTCGAGTTCGGCTCGATATGGTTGAGCGTGGTGACGATCTCGAGCGTCTGCGCGCCACCACCGAGCATCGCCGCGCCGAGTTCGAAGTGCGAACCTTCGTGACACGTCACGTCGATGGTCACGCGACCGAGCTGGCCACCGGTGTTGAGCACGTGGAAGGTTGCGGTGGCGCCCTCGCGCAGGATCACGCGGTAATCGCGAATCGCGACGGCGTCGGTCGCGGCATCCTGCACGATGACGCGCGACACCTGCGTGCCAGCCGGAACGTCGATCACGTCGGCGGCCGCGACGGGCCAGACCGAGGCGACGGCTTCGAGATCGGAATAGCGCCAAGCCTCATCGCGGCGCGTTGGAAGGGCAACGCTCATTGCCTCCCCTCCCTGGAAGGGAGGGGTCGGGGGTGGGTCGGTATGAGGAGCGCGGTCTGCCCGAACAACGGGCCGACCCACCCCCAGCCCCTCCCTTCCAGGGAGGGGAGGAAACAGGAGAAAGCGCTCATGCCGCCACCCCGGCATAGCCTTCGCGCTCAAGCTCCAGCGCCAGTTCCGGCCCGCCCGAGCGCACGATCCGCCCGCCCGCCAGCACATGCACGAAATCGGGCGCGACATAATCGAGCAGCCGCTGATAATGCGTGATCAGGATCACCGCTTTGTCGGGCTTGCGCATGATCCGGTTGATGCCGTCGCCAACGACGCGCAACGCATCAATGTCGAGCCCGCTGTCGGTCTCGTCGAGGATCGCCAGCATGGGATTGATAATGCCCATCTGCACCATCTCGTTGCGCTTCTTCTCGCCGCCCGAAAAGCCGACATTGACCGGGCGCTTGAGCATCTCCTGGTCCATACTCAGCGCATCGGCCTGCGCGCGCGCGAGTTTGAGGAACTCGGCACCCGACAACGGCTTCTCGTCGCGCCCACGGCGTTGCGCGTTCAAGGATTCGCGCAGGAACTGCACGTTCGATACACCGGGGATTTCGACCGGATATTGGAAGCCGAGGAACAGGCCCGCGGCGGCGCGCTCGTGCGGGGCGAGGGCGAGCAGGTCTAAAGTCCCGAAAGTTACGCTACCGGCGGTAACCTCATACCCCGGCCGCCCACCGAGCACATAGCCGAGCGTCGACTTGCCGGCGCCATTCGGCCCCATGATCGCATGGATCTCGCCCGCCTTGACGGTGAGCGAGAGGCCCTTGAGGATTTCCTTACCGTCGATTTCGGCGTGGAGGTCGGTGATTTTAAGCACTAAAATTTCTCGCAACTGAGATGGACTTCAAGCCGCACCGTCCGAGGCGCGGTGGACCGCGGCACACGGCCGGAGTGTCGAGTGAACGTGGTGCGTCTCACAACGCCTTCCCCGAGCATTGCCGCAGATATTGTGTGCGGAAATACCCCAGCATGTCCTGCTCCGACTGATCGAGCACGCGCTGATCGGCGAGCGCTTCGGTACGGTCGACAAGACTTTCGGCGACGAGGGTGAGGCTTTGCTCGGTATCGACCTTGGCTTCTTTGGCGTGCAGCACGCGACGCCGTTCCGCGAGCTCGACGCGCGCCGCCGCGATCGCGCGCTGCTCCTGATAGGAGACGAGCAGAAACTGGCTGTGGCGTTTGTTGGCAGCGACGACGGTGTTGGTCACCGCGGTACGATCGCACTTGGCGATCGACACGACGAGGCTTTCGAAATCCATCGCGTCGGACGGCGGCACCGCCATAAGGGCAAGCGCCGCGATCATCCGACCGATCCCTCGAGGCTGATGCTCAACAGCTTCTGCGCCTCGACCGCGAATTCCATCGGCAGTTGCTGCAGCACTTCCTTGGCAAAGCCGTTGACGATCAGTGCCACCGCGCTCTCCGAATCGAGCCCGCGCTGCATCGCGTAGAACATCTGGTCGTCGCTGATCTTCGAAGTCGTCGCCTCATGCTCGATCTGCGCCGATGGATTGCGCACTTCGATATAGGGCACGGTGTGTGCGCCGCACTGGTCGCCGAGCAGCAGACTGTCGCACTGGGTGAAGTTGCGCACGCCCTCGGCGGTCGGCGCGACACGCACCAGCCCGCGATAGGTGTTGTCGCTGCGCCCGGCGGAAATGCCCTTCGACACGATCGTCGAACGGCTGCCCTTGCCGAGATGGATCATCTTGGTGCCGGTATCGGCCTGCTGGCGATTGTTGGTGACGGCGACCGAATAGAATTCGCCGACGCTATTCTCGCCCGCAAGCACGCACGATGGGTACTTCCACGTGATCGCACTGCCAGTCTCGACTTGTGTCCACGAAACCTTTGAGTTCTTGCCCTGGCAGAGCGCGCGCTTGGTGACGAAATTGTAGATTCCGCCCTTGCCCTCGGCATCGCCGGGATACCAATTCTGCACGGTCGAATATTTGATCTCGGCATCGTCCAGGATGACCAGCTCGACCACCGCGGCATGCAGCTGATTCTCGTCGCGCATCGGCGCGGTGCAGCCTTCGAGATAGGAGACATACGCCCCCTTGTCGGCGATGATCAGCGTGCGTTCGAACTGCCCGGTATTTTCGGCATTGATGCGGAAATAGGTCGACAAATCCATCGGGCAGCGCACGCCCTCCGGGATATAAACGAAGGTCCCGTCGCTGAAGACCGCGCAGTTGAGCGCCGCGAAATAATTGTCATGCTGCGGCACGACCTTGCCGAGCCATTTGCGGACGAGATCGGGATATTCCTTGATCGCTTCGGAAATCGACCGGAAGATCACGCCCGCGCTTTCCAGCTCCTTGCGGAAGGTGGTCGCGACCGACACGGAGTCGAACACCGCGTCGACGGCGACACGGCGCTTGGGGGTTCCGTCCTCGTTCAGTTCCTCGACCCCGGCGAGCAGCTTTTGCTCGGCAATCGGGATACCGAGCTTTTCATAGACGCGCAGGATTTCGGGATCGACCTCGTCGAGCGAGCCAAGCTTGGGCTTGGCCTTGGGCTCGGCGTAATAATAGGCGTCCTGATAATCGATCGGGTCCATCCGGAGCTTGGCCCAATCGGGCGTCTCCAGCGTCAGCCACAGGCGATACGCCTTCAGCCGCCAGTCGAGCATCCATGCGGGCTCGCCCTTCTTGGCCGAGATGAAGCGGACGGTGTCTTCGCTCAGCCCCTTGGGCGCGAATTCCTGCTCAATGTCGGAATGAAAACCCCATTCGTACGACTTGTTCGCGGCCTCATAGGCTTCGGCGTTCTTGAGGTCTTCCATTATGCAGGTATCCCAGACAGGCTAGCGAGCGAAACACCGCCGAGCGCACCGCGCACCGCGCCGTTGACGACATTCCAATGCGGCTTCACGCGGCAATCACCCTCAAGTGCGCAGTCGTGACGACCTTCGTCGACGCACGTCGTCAGCGCGATCGGCCCTTCGACCGCCTCGATGATCTCGGCGAGCGAAATCGCGGCAGCCGGGCGCGACAGGCGGAACCCGCCACCGGTGCCGCGCGCGCTCTCGATCAGCCCCCCCGCCGACAAGCGGCTCACCAGTTTCTGCACGGTGGGCAGCGGCAGACCGGTTTCCTCGGCCAGCGTGGTCGCGTTGAGCCGGCACGACGATCCGCAATGCCGCGCGGCGGCGGACATCATCACGACGGCATAGTCGGCAAGGCTGGAAAGACGCATGAAATCCAATCGGAGCGGATTGCTCCGATTGCAAATGGGGGTCCGCCCGAGTCGGGTCAACCCCCCTTTGCTCGCTCGGCGCTAGGTCCCGCTGATCAACGGCCCGACAACGCCATCCAGCGCCAGCCGCCCCGAAATCGTCAAGCGCGCCAGCACATTCGGCTCGGCACAGATTTGCCGCGGGGTGAGGCCGGTGAACTGCTTGATCTCGCGGATCATGTGCGATTGATCGTAAAAGCCGCGATCGACCGCATCGTTGACGGTTTCCTCCCCCGCGACCAACGCAACCGCCGCGCGCAACGCGCGATATTTGCGCGCCAGCAGCTTTGGCGGGAAACCGTAGAGCGCATTGCACTTGCGTTCGATCTGCCGCCGCGACAGCCCGGTCGCCCCGATCAGGCACGCCATTTCGGGCGAGGGCGTTGCCGCCAGCCAGGCTTCGACATGCTGCACGAACGGCGCTGGCCGGACGCCGGCACTGATCCGATCGCGGATCAGCGCCTCGACCAGTTGCGCGCGCGCTGCGACGCCCTGCACTCGTGCGAGCGCCGCGCTCGCCACCGCCAGGCGTCGCGCGCCGAACACGAGATCGGCATCGATCACGCGATTGAGCATCGTCGAGGCATCCACCCCGACGATCGCCGCCCACCCCGCTGCGGTCAGTCCAAGGCCGAAGATCGCGACCGGCCCCTCGGCGCGGACGCGCACCGCCCCACTCGTCGGGCCGACGACATGAACATCGGGCGCGTCCTGCGTGGTCCCATCGGCGAAGCAATAGCTGCCGTGACCCGCCGACAGGCGAAAGCGCAATTGCGCATTGTCGGCGCGCTCAACGTCCTCGAACATCGGCACATTGGCGGAAAAATCATAAAATAAAGTGACATAGTCGACGAGATCGGCTGCGGGAACGACATAGTCCAGCTCGATTTCGACCACCGCCAATCGCCCCCGCTTTGTGCCGAAGCAGCGTAACCTGTTCCCTGCACAAAGAAAAGTGGCCCGGCCAGACAGGCTGGCCGAGCCAAAGGAAAGAAGCCGCCGTGCAGCAGCCTCTTGGGTCGCGCCACCCTTCAACCACGTTCATGCAATGCCGTATTGTATGGAGTCGCCACAAAACCGCGCGAGATCGCTACCATTTCGGCTTTTTGCTTTCTGCGGTCTTCGTGCCAAGCCGCCGCGCCCGATAGAGGCCACCGCCCTTTGACCTTGCCCCGCACCAATGCCATCAGCGCGGGCGATGCTTTTTTCATTCCTCCGCCCCGTTGTGTTCATGCTCGAGGCGGAGCGTGCGCATGCCCTCACGATCCGGCTGCTTGCGGCGACCCCGCGCCTTCCGCATGCACGCGGTGCCGCCAGTTTGCGAACCACGGTCGCGGGCCTGGACTTCCCCAACCCGGTCGGGCTGGCGGCAGGGGTCGACAAGGACGGCCGCGCGATCGACGGGTTTTTCGGACTCGGCTTCGGCAGCGTCGAGATCGGCACGCTGACGCCGCTGCCCCAGCCCGGCAACCCGCAGCCGCGGCTGTTCCGGCTGGTCGAGGATGCGGCGGTGATCAACCGCATGGGCTTCAACAATGGTGGGATCGAGGCCGCATTACCGCGCGCCCTGGCCGCAAAGCGGCGCGGAATCCTCGGCATCAATGTCGGCGCGAACAAGGACGCCACCGACCGCATCGCCGATTATGTGTATGGCGTGACGGTGGCGGCGCAAGTCGCGGATTATATCACCGTCAATATCAGCTCCCCCAACACGCCGGGCTTGCGCGATTTGCAGCATGGCTCGGAGCTGACCGACCTGCTCGCCGCGTGCGACGCGGCGCGGCGGGCGCCGATCGCGCGCCCGCGCCTCTTCTTAAAGGTCGCGCCCGATCTCGACGCCACAGCGATCGACGCGATCGCCCGCGCCGCGGTCGAGCACCATATCGACGCGCTGATCGTCAGCAACACGACCGTGTCGCGCCCCGCGCTCCGCTCCCCTTATGCGGGCGAAGGCGGCGGCTTGTCGGGCGCCCCGCTCGCCACTCTCGCGCGCCTGCGCCTCGCCGATTTCCGCAGCGCGACCGGCGGCACGATGCCGTTGATTTCGGTCGGTGGAATCGACAGCGCTGACGAAGCCTATGCCCGCATTCGCAGCGGGGCGAGTCTCGTGCAGCTGTACACGGCGCTGGTCTATCACGGCCCCGGCCTGGCGCGCCGCATCGTGCGCGGTCTTGCCGCCAACCTGAAGCGCGACGGCTTCGCCTCGGTCGCCGAAGCGGTCGGCACTGGTTGACGTAGCGTCCCCGACCGTTACCGTTCGCGGCCATGAACAAGCTGCTCCTCGCCTTCCCACTGTTGTTACTCGCGCCCGTCGTGGCGGAGGCGAAGCGCACCCCGCCCAAGGCCGCCACCAGCCTCGGCATGATCAGCGCCGCCGACCCGCGCGCCGCTGCGGCAGGCGTCGAAATCCTGCGCAAGGGCGGCAGCGCGACCGATGCCGCGATCGCTACGATGCTCGCGCTTAACGTCGTCGAGCCGCAGAGCAGTGGCATCGGCGGCGGCAGTTTCATGGTCTATCACGATGCGGCGACCGGCAAGCTTGCGAGCTTCGACGGGCGCGAGCAGGCCCCTGCTGCTGCTGATGCGCAATGGTTTTACGGTGCCGACGGCAAGCCGCTGCCGGTCTTCACCGCGATTCCCGGCGGGCGCAGCGTCGGCGTGCCCGGGAATATTCGGATGATGGCGCTGGCGCATCAACGCTATGGCAAGCTGCCCTGGGCCAGCCTGTTCGGCCCGGCGATCAAGCTGGCGCGCGACGGCTTCGCGGTCAGCCCGCGGCTGCACGGCGGGATCGGCAATTATGGCAACCATATTGACCCGTGGGCGAAGGCGCATTTCTTCGCGAGCGATGGCAAAGCGGTCGCGACCGGCACGATCCTGAAGAATCCCGAACAAGCCGCCTTGTTCACCGCGATCGCCACCAAAGGCCCGAACGCTTTCTATACCGGGCCGGTCGCCGCGAAGATCGTCGCCACGGTCAATGGCGCGAGCAAGAACCCGTCGAAAATGACGCTCGCCGATCTCGCCAACTACCGCGCCAAGGAACGTGCCCCCGTGTGCGGCACGTACCGCGTCTACAAGATCTGCGGCATGGGCCCGCCGTCATCTGGCGGGATCGCGGTGCTGATGATCCTCAAGCAGCTCGAACGTTTCGACATGGCGGCGCTGGGCAAGGATTCGCCGGTCGCGTGGCACCTCTTTGCCGAATCGTCGCGGCTCGCTTATGCCGATCGCGACCTGTACCTTGGCGATCCCGATCATGTGACGGTGCCGGTCAAAGGCTTGCTCGACCCGACCTATCTCGCCGCACGCTCGGCGCTGATCTCGCCCGAACGCAGCATCACCGCGATCGCCGCCGGCACGCCCCCCGGTGCCCCACCGCGCGTCGCCGCCCCCAATGCCGACGTCCCCGGCACGACCGATCTTGTCGCGGTCGACCGGCGCGGCAATGTCGCCGAAGTCACGACGACGATCGAAAGCTCATTCGGCTCCGGCCTGTCGGTCGAGGGGACGATGCTCAACAATCAGCTGACCGATTTCGATTTTGTCCCCGCCAAGGGCGGCTATCTCGTCGCCAACCGCGTGCAGGGCGGCAAGCGTCCGCGCAGCTCGATGTCGCCGACGATCGTGTACGGCCCCGACGGCAAGGTCCGCATCGCGATTGGCGCGGCGGGCGGATCGACGATCATCGCGCAAGTTGCAAAAGCGCTCGTCGCGGTGCTCGACTGGAAAATGCCGGCGCAGGATGCGATCGGGCTTGGCTTGCTCTATGCGCCACAGCGCAACGCGATCGCCGAAAAGGGCACGCAGCTCGATGCGATGGTCCCCGCGCTGCAAGCGCTGGGCGAGCAAGTGTTCAGCGCGCCGCTCGGCCTGAAAGCCAATGCGATCGAGCGCGTGAACGGTCAGTGGATCGGGGCCGCCGATCCGCGCAGCGAGGGCGTCGCGATCCGTGAGGATGGCCAGACCACGCAGATCGTCCGCCAGATCGCGGTTCGCCCGCCCGAATAATCCTATCCGCGTAGCCGAACACGGCACGCCCGCCCCGGGAGAGACCCTTGACCAAGACCGTCCGTCGCCTCGAACAGTTCCCCAACCTTGTCGCCATGTTCCTCACGCGTGCCACAGAAAAAGGCGAAGCGCCGTTCCTGTGGCACAAAGCGGGCGGCGTCTGGGTGTCGCGCAGCTGGGCCGAGACCGCACGGCAGGTCGCGAGCATCGCCGCTGGCCTCAAGGCGATCGGGCTGGAAAGCGGCGACCGCGTCATGCTGGTCAGCGAAAACCGCCCCGAATGGTGCATCGCCGATCTCGCGATCATGGCGGCGGGGTGCATCACCGTGCCGACCTACATCACCAATACCGAGCGCGACCACACGCACATCATCGAGAATTCGGGTGCGAAGGCGGTGATCGTCTCGACCGCGAAGCTCGCCAAAACCCTCCTCCCCGCCGCGATCCGCGCGAGCAGCGCGAAGATCGTCATCGGCATCGAGGAATTGCGCGCGACGCAATCGGGTGCGCTCGAATTCCACCAGTGGAACACGCTGCTCGCCGAACATGCCGCCGACCCCGCGAGCATCGTCGCCACCGCGCGGCGCGAGGATACCGCGTGCATCATCTACACCAGCGGCACCGGCGGCGCGCCGCGCGGGGTGATGCAGCATCACGGCGCGATCCTGCACAACGTCAATGGCTGCTGCACCGTCATCTCGGAGGATTTCGGCTGGGACGACGAGATTTTCCTGTCGTTCCTGCCGCTCAGCCACGCTTACGAACATACTGGCGGGCAATATTTCCCGATCGGGCTGGGCGCACAAATCTATTATAGCGAGGGCCTCGACAAGCTTGCCGCCAATATGGAGGACGTCCGACCGACGATGATGATCGTCGTGCCGCGCCTGTTCGAAGTGCTGCGCACGCGCATTTCGAAGGCAGTCGAGAAGCAAGGCAAGCTCTCACGCTTCCTGCTCGCCCGCGCGCAAGTGCTGGGCGCGAAGAAGGCGGCGGGCAATGCCGGTCTGCTCGACCGCCCGATGGACTTGCTCCTCGGCGCGACGCTGCGCCCAAAGGTCGCGCAGCGCTTCGGCGGGCGGATCAAGGCGCTGGTCGCGGGCGGCGCGCCACTGACGCCCGAAATCGGCACCTTCTTCGAAGCGATCGGCGTCACCGTCCTGCAAGGCTATGGCCAGACCGAGGCCGCCCCCGTCATCTCGTGCAATCGCCCCAAGGTCGGGCTCAAGATGGACACGGTCGGGCCACCTTTGGTCGACACCGAAGTGCGCATCGCCGAGGATGGCGAAATCCTGGTGCGCGGCGAGCTGGTCATGAAGGGCTATTGGCGCAACGACGCCGAGACCGCGCGCGTGCTCAAGGACGGCTGGCTCCACACCGGCGATATCGGGCTGATCGACGCAAAGGGCCGGATCAAGATCACCGACCGCAAAAAGGACATCATCGTCAACGACAAAGGCGAAAACGTCGCGCCGCAAAAGGTCGAAGGGATGCTGACGCTCCAATCCGAAATCGCGCAAGCGATGATCTTCGGCGACCGGCGGCCGTATATGGTGGCGGTGCTGGTGCCCGATCCCGACTGGACGCAGGAATGGTGTGCCAGGGGTGGCGCTGGTTGCGACTTTAAGCAGTTGGCGGAAAACAGCGAATACCGCGCCGCGCTTGGCCTCGCCGTCGAGCGGGTCAATGCCGATCTGTCGGTCACCGAACGTATTCGCCGCTTCGTGCTCGCCGACGAACCGTTCGCGATCGAGAATGAGCAACTGACGCCGTCGCTGAAGATCCGGCGACACGTGCTGAAGGACGTGTACGGTGCGCGGCTCGAGGGGTTGTATCGGGGGTAAAACACGGCGTGTTCGGGCCGCGGCCTGTCCGCAACCCAATCTGGTAGAGACTGCGTCCGACAATCGCTTGCTTGAGTTCGCCTGCGCTCTTCTGGCAAGGGAGGCATGCGCTAACGATCGTGCGCATGGGGAATCCGGTGCCGAATCAAAAAACGCAAATTGTGGTGGTGGGCGGCGGCGCCGGTGGCCTGGAACTCGTGCGCAAGCTAGGCGCGCGCTATGGCCGCAAGCAGCACGACATCATCCTGATCGACCGCAACCTCACGCATATCTGGAAGCCGCTGCTGCACGAAGTCGCGGCCGGGTCGCTCGATGCCAATCTCGACGAAGTCGGCTATGGCGGCCATGCGGTGCGCTGGGGCTATCGTTTCTTCAACGGCAGCATCGAAAGCGTCGATCGCGTGAGCCGCACGATCACGACCACCCCGATGCTCGACGAACGCGGCGAGGAGATCATCGGGCGGCATGAGATCCGCTACGATTATCTCGTGATGGCGGTCGGCGGCATTTCGAATGATTTCGGCGTCCCCGGCGTGCGCGAGCATGCGATGTTCCTCGAGGATCGCCCGCAGGCCGACCGCTTCCGCCAGAAATTGCTCAACGCCTGCCTGCGTACCAACCACGCGCACCAGACCGGCGACCCGTTGGCGCGCGTCCGCGTCAGCATCGTCGGTGGCGGCGCGACCGGGGTCGAGCTTGCCGCCGAGCTTTACAACGCCGCCAAGGCGCTGCGGCATTATGGCCTGGAGGTGTTCGACGAGAGCAAGCTCGAAGTCTCGCTGATCGAGGCCGGCCCGCGCATCCTGCCCGCGCTCGACGAGGTGCTGGCGGCGACTGCCAAGCGCGAGCTCGAAAAGCTCGGCGTGCGCGTGCTCGACAACACGCAAGTCGTCCGGCTCGAGGATCGTGCGGTGCATACCGGCGACGGCGGCGCGATCGACGCCGATCTGATCGTCTGGGCGGCGGGCGTGAAGGGGGCCGAAGAACTCAAGACGATGAGCGATCTCGAGCTCACGCGCGGCAACCAGATCGTCGTGCGCCCGACGCTGCAATCGACCAGCGACGATCGCATCTACGCGCTCGGCGATTGCGCCTCGTGCCTGCTGCCGGGGCGCGACAAGCCGATCCCGCCGCGCGCGCAATCGGCGCACCAGATGGCGAGTCTGGTGTTCACCAACCTTGTGCGCGCGCAGGCCGGCGAGCCGCTCAAGAATTTCGTCTATCAGGACCACGGGTCGCTCGTGTCGCTCAGCCGCTTTTCGACCGTGGGGAGCCTGATGGGGAACCTCGTCGGCGGGCGGATGCGCGTCGAAGGCTGGATCGCGCGGATGGTGTATATGTCGCTGTACCGCATGCATTTGATCGCGATCCATGGCTGGTGGCGCGGCGTCGCGCTGATCGTGATCGGGCATGTGAACCAGATCGTGCGGCCGAAGCTGAAGCTGCATTGAGCCGCCGTCCGTCACCCCAGCGAAGGCTGGGGTCTCAGCGGTCCGACCCACCCTCGTCATGCCAGCGAAGGCTGGCATCTCAGGGTTTTCGCGCTAACATCGCCATATGGCGCGCGGGGGCTGGACTTACATCATGGCGAGCAAGGCTCGCGGTATACTTTACATCGGCGTGACCGCGCATCTCGCTGCGCGGGTTGATCAGCATCGCCGCGATGTCGGCTCTGCCTACTGCCGTCGCTACGGCATTCATACGCTCGTATTGGCGGAATGGCACGACGATATCGAAACTGCGATCGCGCGCGAAAAGGCATTGAAGGCTTGGAAACGAGCCTGGAAAATCCGTTTGATCGAAGAGAGCAATCCCGGGTGGGAAGATTTGTACCACCGGCTTGCCTGACGTCGCTGAGACCCCAGCCTTCGCTGGGGTGACGGCTGGGGGTGGACGGGTTCGGCGAAGCACCCCGTCGCGGCAAAGCCGCGCCGTCGGTCGGGGCTTTGGCCCCGCCGGCCGGGCTCGCCACGCTGATGGGCGCCCGCGAAATAGCTGCGCTATTTCTTGGGTGCGCTCGCTGGCACCACTTGCAGCGTCCAATCGCGATCGGGTCGCAGATACTTCGCCGCCGTCTCCTGCAGCTCCGCCGCGGTCATGTTCGAAATGTCGCTGTAGAGCCGCTTCAACGCCTCGATCCGCGCCGGATCGTACACCGCGCCATCGAGCTGGTTCATCCAGAACTGATTGCCGGTCGATTGCCGCATGATCGATTGCTGCATCGGGCCGATCGTGCGCTTCAACTCGTCATCGTCGATCGGCTTGGCGACCAGTTCGGCGGCGATCTCGCGCGAGAGTTTGAAGAAGAGCGGAAGGTTCTCGGGTGCGACCTGGCCGATGGCCAACATCCGCCCGCCGCTCGGCAGGCCGGTCGGCCACGAGCTACTGACATTGGGGCTGTAGCTCGCGCCTGCCTGCGAACGCAGCCGGTCAAACAGCCGATCGCTGAAGATCGCCGCAAGCACGTCGAGCCGCCGCGATTCGGTCGCGCCCGCGACACCGCCGCCGGTCGGCCACGCGATCACCGCCGCCGCCTGATTTTCGGGACCATTATGCGTGAGCACCATCGGTGTCGTATTGTGTGCCGGGAAGCGCACTGGCGGCGGGACGAAGTCGGTCGGCGCGGCGCGCGGCGGGATCGCGCCCAAGGTCTTTTGCACGGCGGCAATCGCGACATCGGCCTTGATATCGCCGAACACCATCACCTCGACTGGGCCGGTCTTGAGCAGCGGCTCCCACAGCGCGCGGAACGCGGCGGGCGTGGTCGCTTCGATCGCCTTTAGGCTCGGCGTGCCCCAGCGCGGATCACCATCGTGGAGCAAGCGTTCGAGGTCGCGGCTCAGCACCCCGGTTGGCGAAGACTCGAACGCGGCATAGCCCGCCAGCGCCGCCACGCGGGTGCGGTTGACGGGAGCGGGATCCCAGCCCGGTGCCGTGATCGCCGCGCCAATCAGCCGCAACTGATCGGTCAGATCGGCGGGTGAGGTCAGCGCGTTATAAACGAACGCATCGTCGTCGATCCCGAAATCGAGCCCGATCCGGCGGCCCTGCACCAATGCCTCGATATCGCCTTGCTTCAACGTGCCGATCCCGCCGGCGGTCAGCGTGCCGTCCGCCGCCCAGGCGGCGGTCTCGCGATCGGCCGGAAGCGCGGTATCGCCGCCACCGAAGCGGACGCGGACATAAACTCGGCTGTCTTCCGACGTGGTTGGGTAGACGAGCACGCGCACGCCGTTGGAGAGATTATACTCCTGCATGTCGAATTCGCGGATCGGCGTATTCGATACGATGGTCGCGGGCGGGCCGACCTTGGGAAGCTTGGCAAAGGTGACATTGGCTTGCGTCGTGCGCTTGCCCGCCAAGCCCTTCACATCGGCCTTTAGCGCGGTGGCGAGGCTCGCTTCGATCCCGGCTTCGGCGGCAGGCGTCGAAATCAGCGCGCGCATCGTCCCCTGAAACACCCGCTTGGTCGAAGCGAGGATCTTGTCGGGGGCGAAGAACCCCTTCTTCTCGGCATCGGCAAAGACTTTCTGGATGACATAGGGCGCAGTCGTCGTCTCGCGAATGTCGAGCGCCTGGACCATGTCGTCGGCTTCCTTCGAGCCCGCCTCGGCGCGATAGGTGTCGACCAACGTCTTGAACTGCACGCGCTGTTCGGAGAGTTCGCGTTCGATCTCGAGCTTGGTCGGCGCGGAGGCCTGCGCATCGGCGATCACCGCGCGCACGTCGCGCAACGCCGGTGCCCAGGCGGTGCCGACCGGCAGGATCGAAATCGAGGTGACATTGGCCGAGCGCGACGGATCGTCGAGCCGAACGCCCGCCTGAAGATAGCTGCCGCCGGTGCGCGCGCGCGTCTCCAGCCGCCGGTTGATCACCGCGAGCGCGACGAAATCGGCGAGGCGCTTTTGGTTGAACAGGATCGTGTCGTCATTGTAGTGCCACGGGCGCACGATCGCGAATTGGATCAGCGCCGGAATACTGGGTTCGACCACCGCCTTGGTCGCCGTCTGCTTGGGGTCGGGCTGGCCGAAATCGGGGTCGGCCGGCGCGGTGCCAACACCCTTCCACGTACCGAAATGGCGCGCGATCATCGTCTCGATCTGTTCGGGCGCGAAGTCGCCGGCGACGATCACCACCGCGCGTTCGGGGCGGTACCAGCGATCGTGAAACACCCTAACCGTGTCGGCGGTCGCGGCCTCCAATTCCTTGATATGGCCGATCGGCGAGCGATCCGCGAGCGGCTGCCCGGCGAAAAACGTCGCTTGCACGGCATTGCTCAGCCGTACTTGCGGCCCCGGCGCCTCACGCTGTTCGGCGAGCACGGCGGGCCGCTCGGCATTCAGCGCGACCGGCGTGATGTTGGGCTTGGCCACCATGCCCGACAGGATCTTCAGGCTCTCGTCGATGCCGGCTTCGGTCGCGCTCGGCAAATCGAGCTTATAGACGGTCTGGGTCGGCGTGGTCTGCGCATTGGTGTCCGAGCCGAAGGTCGTCCCCATCCGCTGCCATACGCGCTTGGCCTCGCCATCGGCGACATATTCGGAGCCGCGGAAGGTGAGATGCTCGATCAGATGCGCATAGCCGCGCTCCGAATCGGCCTCCATCAGCGATCCGACATCCATCCGCACGCGCACCGAAATCTGGCCCGGCGGTACGCCATTCTTGCGCACGGCATAGCGCACGCCGTTCTTCAGCGTACCGAAATGCCATGCCGGATCGGGGGTGATGTCGCTACCCTTATAGAGCCAGGCG
Organism: Sphingomonas psychrolutea; assembly: GCF_014636175.1. Classification (GTDB taxonomy): domain Bacteria; phylum Pseudomonadota; class Alphaproteobacteria; order Sphingomonadales; family Sphingomonadaceae; genus Sphingomonas; species Sphingomonas psychrolutea. The sequence continues at coordinate 127,712 of NZ_BMDW01000001.1, forward strand.
CTGCGACTGATGATGGCGGCATCGGCGTCGGTGGTGGCGGCGGGCGTCGGGGTCGCGCGCGGCATCTCGGCATTGGGCACCGCCTGCTGCGGCGCAGCACCGATGACGAGAAAGGACAGGAGGGCGAGGCGCGTCGTACGCAAGAAGACCGTCATGTGCACAACGATAGCGGCGGAAAGCGCCGACCGCCAGCCGCGACATCGACCCTTGCACTCGCCCGCCTCGCGCGCCACATGCCACGCATGCTGATCGAAACCGAAACGACGCCCAACCCGGCGACCCTGAAATTCCTCCCCAGCCGTACGGTAATGGAGGCTGGCACGCGCGATTTCGTGACGCCGGAAGAGGCCGAGGCCTCGCCGCTTGCCGAAGCGCTGTTCGGGCTGGGCGATGTCACCGGTGTATTCTTCGGACGTGATTTCGTCTCGGTCACCGCCGCCTCCGGCGCCGAATGGAGCGACTTGAAACCCGACATTCTCGGCTTGATGGTCGATCATTTCAGCGCCGGTATGCCCTTGTTCAAGCCGGGCAATGCCGGCGGTATCGCAGTTCCCGCCGACGACGCGTTCAACGATGATCCGGCCGACGCCGATATCGTCGCGCAGATCAAGGATCTGATCGAGACGCGCATCCGCCCGGCGGTCGCCAATGATGGCGGTGACATCGTCTATCGCGGCTTCGACAAGGGTAAGGTGTTCCTGGCGATGCAGGGCGCGTGCGCGGGTTGCCCCTCCTCCAGCGCGACGCTGAAGAACGGGATCGAGCAATTGCTCAAATATTATGTCCCCGAAGTCACCGAAGTGCGAGCCGTTTGATGACCGTGTTACCCGATGCATCGCTCGACCAACTGTTCCGCACCGCGCGGACCTTCAATGGGTATACCGACCAGGCTGTCGCAGAGAGCGATTTGCACGCGATCTGGGACTTGATGAAATGGGGCCCCACCTCTGCTAACCAGCTGCCCGCGCGACTGATCTGGTGCACGAGCGATGCGGCAAAAACGAAGCTTGCCGAATGCTGTTCGGCACAGAATGCACCCAAGGTGCTGAAGGCCCCGGTCAGCGTGATCATCGGCATGGACTGCGATTTTCACGAGTATCTGCCGCAATTGTTCCCGCACACGAATGCCAAGGCATGGTTCGACGGTAATCCCGACCTGCGCGCGGAATCGGCGATGCGCAATTCGTCACTACAAGGCGCGTATTTCATCATGGCGGCGCGCGCGCTCGGACTCGATACCGGGCCAATGTCGGGCTTCGACGCGGCCAAGGTCAACGCTGGCTTCTTTGCTGAAACGCCCTCGGTCACGGTGAACTTCGTCTCGACGCTTGGGCATGGCGACCCCGCCACGATCTTCGATCGCTCGCCGCGGCCCGATTTCGGCATGTTCAACAGCGTCGCTTGATCCGGTTTGCGTGACCCCACCTTACGCACGCTGGTCATTGAAACCGCGACCGCTGCCTGTTCGGTCGCGCTGATCGAGCATGGCGCGGTCATCGCCCGCGCGCATGAGACGGTCGGGCGGGGCCATGCCGAACATCTGATCCCGATGATCGCGGGGCTGCCGGACGGCGGGCGCGCGGCGCATATTCTGGTCGATTGCGGGCCGGGCAGCTTTACCGGCATTCGCGTCGGCGTGGCCGCAGCCCGTGGCCTGGCGCTCGGTTGGGGGGCGACGCTCGGTGGCTTTTCCTCGCTTGCCGCGCTGGCGGCGGGCGCCTTTGCGCGCGAGACAGTTTACGGCCCCCTTGCCGTGCTTTTGGAGGGCGGGCATGGCGAAGTCTTCATGCAGACCTTCGAAGCGCCTCCTTTGACCGAGACATCCACGCTCGCCTCGCTTGCGCCCGCCGACGCCCGGCTTCGCCTCGGCGGAATGCACGCGGTCGGCGACGGCCTGCGCTGGCTCGGATTTGGCGATCCCCGCACCGCGCCGCGGGGCGCCCTGCCCGATGCCGCCGACGCAGTGCTGCTCCCGCCCGCCTTCACGACGCTTGAGCCAAAGCCGATTTACGGTCGCGCGCCCGACGCAAAACCAATGGTGGTGGCATGAGCACGATGTTGCGGATTGATCTCCGCAGTGGTGCGGTCGCCGATCTCGCTGTGATCGACCGCTTGATGCGCGACGCGTTCGAGCCGCGCTTCGGCGAAGCATGGACGCATAATCAAGTACTTGGCCTAATGGCGATGCCCGGCGTGTGGCTTACGATCGCCGAGATTGGAAGCGAACCGGCCGGTTTCGCTTTGTCGCGCCGCGTGCTCGACGAAGCGGAATTGCTGCTGCTCGCGACCGCGCCGATGTTTCGCCGCCGCGGGGTTGGCGCAGCCTTGTTACGCTCAGTGATCAGCGATTCCGGAATGCAGGGCGCGCGCACGCTTCATCTCGAAGTGCGCGATGGCAATGATGCGATCAAACTATACCGCGCGGTCGGTTTCGACAAAGTCGGCGAACGTCGCCATTACTATCGTGGTGTTGACGGCAAGGCTTTCGATGCTTTGACCTATCGTCGCGAGATTTCCTGACAGACTTTTGATAGAGGCGATTACGACTTGCATCACTCAGCCTAAAAGATGATAGGCGCAAGTCTCGACGGTGTGTAATTGCCGTCCGAATTGGAGTGAAAGGATTATTATGGACAGCATGAACGAGCTTCAGGAGACCCTGATCACGCTTACCGCCGATATCGTCGCGGCTCATGTCAGCAACAACAGCGTCGCGGTTTCGGATCTTCCGATCTTGATCGCCCACGTTCATGGCGCGTTGAGCGGACTTGGTGGCCCGGCCCCGGTCGAAGTCGTCAAGCAGGAACCAGCGGTTTCGATCCGGTCCTCGATCAAGCCGGACTTCATCGTCTGCCTCGAAGATGGCAAGAAGCTGAAGATGCTCAAGCGCCATCTGATGACGCATTATCAAATGACTCCCGAGCAATATCGCGCAAAGTGGAACCTGCCCGCGGACTACCCGATGGTTGCACCAAACTATGCCGAACAGCGTCGTACGCTGGCCAAGAAGATCGGCCTCGGTACCAAGCGTCGCAAAATTGTTCGCTAAATGATCGCTCCTGCCCCTTCCCTTCGGGGAGGGGGCGTTGGGCCTGCTATTGCGAATGACTCTCCTCTTTCGCAACAAACGTTAAGCGCGTACAGCCTCCGTTATGGCGCGTAAGATCGATCTCGAAGCTCTCTGTGCGGAAAAAGGCCTGCGCATCACCGATCAGCGCAAGGTGATCGCACGCGTGCTGTCCGATGCCGAGGATCATCCCGACGTCGAGAAGGTCTATGAGCGCGCCTCGGCGATCGATCCCGGCATCTCGATCGCAACGGTCTATCGCACCGTTCGCTTGTTCGAGGAGGCCGGCATCCTCGACCGCCACGATTTCGGCGATGGCCGATCCCGCTACGAGCCCGCGCCCGAGGCGCATCATGACCATCTGATCGACGTCGAGAGCGGCAAGGTGATCGAATTCGTCGATCCCGAGCTCGAACAGCTGCAAAAGGCCATTGCCGAGCGCCTGGGCTTTCGCCTGGTCGACCACCGGATGGAACTCTACGGCGTAGCGCTCGACCGCAAGAGCTGAGCGCCGTGCCGATCAGCCCGCAAGCGCGCGCCGCCGCTGCGGCGGGCACGCCCCCGCCGCTCAGCTGGCTTGCTTTCCTGCGGCTGTGGACGCGGATCGTCTTGCTCGCGCTGATGCTCGGCATCACCGTGCCGCCGCATTATCTGTGGCGCATCCTGCACATCTCATCCCCCTGGCCACGGTATTATCTCGCCACGGCGGCGCGGATTTGCGGTGCGCGGGTAAAGGTGAAGGGAACGGCCCTGCGCCGCGACGCCTTCTATATCGCGAACCATGTCAGCTGGATCGATATCCTGGCGATTGCCGGCGCGAGCGGTACCGCCTTCGTTGCCAAGGCCGAGATCCGCGATGCGCCGGTGGTCGGCTGGCTCGCCACGCTCAACCGCACCGTGTTTGTGGAACGCGAGGACCGTCTTGGGGTGGCCGAGCAGATCAACCGACTGCGCGATGCGCTGGCCGAGACATGGTCGGTCACGGTCTTTCCCGAGGGGACGACCACCGATGGCCGCTCACTCTTCCCGTTCAAGACGCCGATGCTCAAAGTGCTCGAACCGCCGCCGCCAGGCGTGCTGGTCCAGCCCGTGCTGCTCGATTATGGCGCAGTCAGCGAGGAGATCGCCTGGATCGGCGAAGAATCGGGCAAGGACAATGCAGTACGCCTGCTCGCTCGCCCCGGCACCTTTCGGGTGACGGTAACGTTTCTCGAACCCTTCCACCCACGTGACTTTACCGGGCGCAAGGCGATCGCCGCCGAAAGCCGCCGCCGCATCGAAGACGCGCTGGTCGCCGCGATTGGGCGGCCGCTGGTGCCGTTTACGGGGCATGCGCAGCCTTGAGAGAGCTTTAGGACAAGAGGTTCGCGCGAGTTTCAGTGCGACGCATCGACCAAAGCCACACTTTCCGCGCAGCGGCATAGCGTTATCTGCTTTCTGCTTCGCGTCCTTTCCTTCTCTTCGCGCCCTTCGCACGAACCCCTTCTTCCCAAACTGCCGCTCAACAGCGAGAGGGTTCTTTCCACCGCAACAGCCGCTATAGCGCTTGCATCATGAAACCCGCGCCCAAAACCTATGCCGTCAAATCCTTCGGCTGCCAGATGAACGTCTATGACGGCGATCGCATGGCCGAGCTGATGGCCGCGCAAGGCCTGACGCAGGCCGCCCCCGGCGACGCCGATCTCGTCGTGCTCAACACCTGCCATATCCGCGACCGCGCGACCGCGAAGGTCTATTCGGACATCGGCCGCCTCCGCAAAGATGCCGCCAAACAAGGGCGCAGCCCGATGATCGCCATCGCCGGATGTGTCGCGCAGGCCGAGGGTGCCGAGATCGTGCGCCGCGCGAAGGTCGATGTCGTGGTCGGCCCGCAAGCCTATCACAATTTGCCCGAGCTCGTCGCCAAGGCCACGCGCGGCGAGGCAGCGCTCGATACCGATATGCCGGTCGACATGAAGTTCGGCCACCTCCCCGCGCGCCGCCGCGTGCCGCCGAGCGCCTTCCTGACGGTGCAGGAAGGCTGCGACAAATTCTGTACCTATTGCGTCGTGCCGTATACGCGCGGCGCCGAAGTCTCGCGCGGTTGGGGGCAGATCGTCGACGAAGCGCGCGCGCTGGTCGCGGCAGGCGCGCGCGAGATCACGCTGCTCGGGCAGAATGTGAATGCGTGGGAAGACAAAGGCAAAGGCCTGCACGACCTGATCGCCGAGCTTGACGGACTCGATGGCCTTGCGCGCATCCGCTACACCACCAGCCACCCCAACGACATGGCGCAGGGGTTGATCGACGCGCATGCCCGCGTCGAAAAACTGATGCCGTTCCTGCATTTGCCGGTACAATCGGGCAGCGACCGCATCCTGAAAGCCATGAACCGCAGCCATTCGCGCGACAGCTATCTCCGCATCCTCGACCGCGTCCGCGTCGCCCGCCCCGACATCGCGCTGTCGGGCGATTTCATCGTCGGCTTTCCCGGCGAGACCGAGGCCGACTTCGCCGAAACGCTCAGCCTCGTCGATGCGGTCGGCTATGCGCAGGCCTATAGTTTCAAATATAGCCCGCGCCCCGGAACCCCCGCCGCGACGATGGGCGAGCAAGTGCCCGAAGATGTAATGGACGACCGCCTCCAGCGGCTGCAAGCCGCGCTCAACCGCGATCAGGCGGCGTTCAACGCCGCGAGCGTGGGGCGCACCTGCCAGGTCCTGCTCGAACGTAAGGGCAAGCTGCCGGGGCAGTTGATCGGCAAGAGCCCGTGGCTGCAATCGGTCCATCTGGTGAGCGATGCGGCGATCGGCGATCTGGTCGACGTGACGCTGGCCGAAGCGGGCGCGAATTCGATGCTGGGGGTGTTGACAGCACATTCCTCCCCTCCCTGAAAGGGAAGGGATCGAGGGGTGGGTTGGCTCGTTGTCGAACGTCATTCTCGCCCCATACCTACCCACCCCCTACCCCCTCCCTTCCAGGGAGGGGAGGCATAGAAAACCTCGACACCCTCCACAAAAAGCGCAAAACCGCCGTATGCCCAAACCTGCCCCGACCGATCTCGTGCCGCCACAATGGAAGCGTAATCCGGTCGGCTTGTGGGTCTATATCGCGGCAGGCGTGGGCATGATCCTGTGGTCAGGCGGTCGCATCGTGCTTGAGCGGATCGGGTTGCGGCGCTGACCCGGCTGTCGGACCAAACGACGCCGACACCGCACTTTTCGCTATTCTATCGCCGGTCGCTCTGCCAAACTCGTCGGCGGATGCAGTCCCTCAAATCTCGCCGCGCTCAGCGCCGCCGCTTCATCCTCCCGCACTCGCCGTCACGCCCTCTTTCCCCCGAAGGAACCGCATGAGCCGCAAGCCCGTCCCCGCACAATCCGGCGATCGCAGCCGGACTGAATTGGTGTTCGACCGCCCGCAATTGATGGCGCAGCTGTTCGGCGAATTCGACAAAAATCTGCTCGCTCTGGAAAGCCGACTCGGCGTCTATATCACCGCGCGCGGCAACAAAGTCGGGCTGGAAGGCACTGCCGAATCGGTCGCACAGGCGCGCGACGTGCTGCACGGCCTCTACAACCGGATCGTACGCGGCGAAGTGGTTGATACCGGGCTGATCGAAGCGGTGATCGCAATGTCGGCCGAACCGACGCTGGCCGGGATCATCCAGGCCGATGCCGGCGGCGGCGGCGCGCCGCAAATCATGATCCGCACGCGGAAAAAGACGATCGTCCCGCGCACGATGGCCCAAGCGCATTATATGCGCGAGCTGCTCAACAACGACATCATCTTCGCGCTGGGGCCAGCAGGCACCGGCAAGACCTATATCGCGGTCGCACAAGCCGTGGCGCAGCTGATCACCGGCAGCATCCAGCGGCTGATCCTGTCGCGCCCTGCGGTGGAAGCGGGCGAGAAGCTCGGCTTCCTGCCCGGCGACATGAAGGAAAAGGTCGATCCGTATTTGCGGCCGCTCTACGACGCGCTCAACGATTGCCTGCCGGCCGAACAAGTCGAACGCCGGATCGCATCGGGCGAAATCGAAATCGCGCCGATCGCCTTCATGCGCGGCCGCACGCTCGCCGACGCCTTCATCATCCTCGATGAGGCACAGAACACGACGCCCGGACAAATGAAGATGTTCCTGACGCGCTTCGGCGAGAATAGCCGCATGGTGGTGTGCGGCGATCCCAAGCAGACCGATCTCCCCGGGGGCATGAATGCGTCCGGGTTGAACGACGCCGTCGGGCGGCTCGAGGGCGTCGACGGCCTGTCGATTTGCCGCTTCGGCTCGGGCGACGTGGTGCGTCATCCGATTGTCGGGCGGATCGTCGAGGCGTATGAGGGGAAGGATGCTTGAACAAAAGGATATCCTCGACTAAATTCAGGATATCCTGGAGGCCACGCGATGGCATCGCTTTATATCAAGGACAATGAGACGGCAGCCCTTGTCGAGCGCCTGGCAAAGCGTTCGGGAATGACCAAGACTGCGCTTGTTCGCGAACTTGCTGCAGCGCGCGAGGCTGAGTTGGATCGAACCGACCCGAGACAAGACGTTCGGGACAAGCTCGATGCGCTCTGGCGAGAATATCCCTTTCCGCGCTCGACAGGCACCAAGGTCGATAAGGCATTTTTCGACAAGATGTGGGGCGAGGACGACGATTGAGCCTGTTCGTTGATGCATCCGCGCTCGTCGCGATCGTCTTGAACGAACCGGAGCGTGAGCATTTTCGCGATTCCATCATCGCGGTTCAAGATCCATTGTAGTCGGCAATGTCGTGTTGGGAAACGGTGAACGCCGTTCGCAAGGCGGAAGGCATAACCATCGAAATTGCCCGGCACGTGGTGGAGCGCTCCGCCGAAGCGCTCGGACTGAGGCTGGTTGCGATAGGGGCGCTCGAATTGACATCGGCGCTCGACGCGCATCAGCGCTATGGTCGGGATAGCGGCCACCCGGCAAAGCTAAATTTTGGCGATTGCTTCGCCTACGCTTGCGCCAAGACCAATGGCGCGCGGCTGCTCTATAAGGGCAACGATTTTTCCAGAACGGACCTAGCATGATCCTCGTAGAACTCAGCCATGAAGACATATGGCCCGACCACGACTGGGATACCCTCGCCACCCGCGCCGCCACCGCCGCGCTGACGCGAACGCCACATGCCGAGCTTGCCACCGGCCCGGCCACGGTCGAGATCTCGATCCGGCTGGCCGACGATGCCGAGGTGCAGACGCTCAACGCGCAATACCGGCAGAAGGACAAGCCTACCAACGTCCTCTCCTTCCCGATGGTGCAGGCCGATCTGCTCGACGCAATCGACCAGAATAGCGACGATGGCGAAGTGCTGCTCGGCGATATCGTGCTCGCGTTCGAGACGTGCGCGCGCGAGGCGGCGGAGAAAGGCATCACACTGCACGATCATGCCACGCATTTGATCGTGCATGGCACGCTACATTTGCTAGGGTATGATCATATGGTTGGCATGGAAGCCGAGGCGATGGAGGCGATTGAGATCGACGCCCTGGCAGCACTCGGTCTGGCCGATCCGTATTTGCTCGAAGAGGATTGAAAACCCCCAATGTCTGACGGACATAGTACCACCGGCACCCCGAGCCATCTCGGCGGTGCCGTGCACAGTGAGACCAGCATCTGGCGCAGTTTCCGCAGCTGGATTTCGGGCGGCGCGCAGGACGATTCGCTCCGCGCCACGCTCGAGGAAGCGATCGACGCGCATGAGGACGATCCGGCGCCCGACAATAAGGGCGATCTCTCCCCGCTGGAGCGTACGATGGTGCGCAATCTGCTCCATTTCGGCGAGCGCGACGCGGGCGATGTCGGCGTGCCGCGCGCCGATATCGTCGCAGTCGAGGAACGCACCAGCTTTGCCGATCTGGTAAAGATCTTTGCCGAGGCGACGCACAGCCGGCTGCCGGTCTATCGCGGCGAGCTCGATACGATCATCGGCATGATTCACTTGCGTGATGTGTTCAAGATTATCGCGACCGACGCGCCTTACCCGGACGATTGGTCGAGCCTCATCCGCGAGCCGCTCTACGTCCCAATGTCGCGCGGGGCGCTCGATCTGCTCGCCGACATGCGCACCAAACGCGTCCATCTCGCGATCGTGCTCGACGAATATTTCGGGACCGAGGGCCTCGTCACGATCGAGGATCTGATCGAGGAAATCGTTGGCGACATCGAGGACGAGCATGACGCCGCCACCACCGCCTTGCTCAATCCGCTCGACGGCGGTGCGTGGGCGGCGGATGCGCGCGCCGAGCTTGAGGATGTCGGCGAGATCATCGATCCGCGGCTCGCCGAAGTCGATGGCGATATCGATACGATCGGCGGGCTTGCCGCTGTGCTCGCCGGCCATGTTCCGCAAGTGGGCGAGTGCATCGTGCATGATAGTGGCTGGACGCTCGAAGTGGTCGCCGCCAATACGCGCCGCGTGCTAAGTCTGCGGCTGCATCCCCCCAAGCCCGAGCCCGAAGGCGACTGATCCCCATGCGCAAACATATTCTGATCATCCTGGCGATCGCGATCGTCGCGGGGGGTGCCGCTTTGTGGTGGGCGTTCCAGCCCGATCCGGCGCGACTGCCGATCGCGGCGGTGCAAGGCGAGCGCCCCAAAATCACCCCGCCCCGCGCGCAGACGATCCCGACGATCGCGGTTGCCGATGCGGTTGGCTGGAAGGACGGCGCAACCCCGGTTGCTGCGGCGGGGCTGCAGGTCGCGGCCTTTGCGAGCGGGCTCAACCATCCGCGCTGGCTCTACCGCTTGCCCAATGGCGACATTCTGGTCGCCGAAACCAATTCGCCGCCGCGCGCGACCAAGGGCATTGCCGATGTCGTGATGGGCTATCTGATGACGAAGGGCGGCGCGGCAGTCGCCTCGCCCAACCGCATCACACTGCTGCGCGACACAAACGGGGATGGCGTGGCCGAGGCAAAGACGGTGTTGATCGGCGGGCTCAATTCGCCGACCGGCATGGCGCTGATGGGCGGCTATCTCTACATTGCCGACACCGATGCGCTGCTGCGCGTACCGTTCACCGTCGGCCAGACCAAGATCGATGCCAAACCCGAAAAGGTCATCGCGCTGAGCGGTGGCGGCAATCACTGGGCGCGCACACTGCTCGCCGATCCCGAGGGGAAATATCTCTATGTCGGAGTCGGCTCGTCGACCAACATCGCCGATAACGGCATCGCGGCCGAGAAAAATCGCGCCGCGATCCTGCAAGTCGATCCGCAAGCCAAGACCTTCCGCGTGTACGGCGCGGGGCTGCGTAACCCGCAGGGGATGGCGTTCGAGCCAAAATCGGGCGCGCTGTGGGTCGCGGTCAACGAACGCGACATGCTCGGGTCGGACATCGTTCCCGATTACATCACGCGCGTTGGGATCGGCGACAATTTCGGCTGGCCCTGGTATTATTGGGGTGGGCATCAGGATTTCCGCGTGCAGCCGGAAAACCCTGCCTTGCAGGAATATTCGAAGCGGCCCGACTTCGCGATGGGCCCGCACGTCGCGGCGCTCGGCCTGGCCTTTGCGACCGATGCGAAGCTCGGTCCGAAATATACCAACGGCGCGTTCGTCGGCGAGCATGGATCGTGGAACCGCGTGCCGGTCTCGGGCTATAAGGTCGCGTACGTGCCGTTCGGCGATCGCGGCTTTCCGATCAAGGGGACCAAGCCGGTCGATGTGCTGACCGGTTTCCTCAACGCGAAGGGCGAAGCGCAAGGCCGCCCGGTCGGCGTCATCACCGATGCGACCGGCGCGCTGCTGGTGGCGGACGATGTCGGCAATACGATCTGGCGGGTTCGCGCGAAGTAGGGCGGAACTCTCACCCCTCCCCTTCAGGGGAGGGGCTGGGGGTGGGGCCTCTCCGCGGATCCGAGCTTGCGTCTGGGGCCCGGCCCCACCCCAACCCCTCCCCTGAAGGGGAGGGGCTCGCGCTCTACTCCAGCATCTTGGGCGCTTCCTTGGCCAGCTTCGCGCGAATTTTGTCGGCGAACAGCGCCAGGAACGGCGGCAAGTCGATCTCGGCGCGGACCTTAGCCTCACCAACGCTCAACCGGCTCGCCACGCGCTGACCCAGCGCGGCGACGGTGAAATGCAGCGTGTCACCCTCCCAGCGATGATCGACCGCCGCCCCACCGGGGAACATGCCGGCGAGCTTGTCGATGCCACCAGCCACCCGCGCCTTGCACGCGGCGAGACCGAGCTTGTGCGGAATTTCCAACGTAATCGGTTCGCTCATCCGGGCTTCCTTATTGCGCGAACAACATCGCATCATCGGCAAACGCCTTGAACTCAAGCGCGTTGCCGGAGGGATCATAAAAGAACATCGTGGCTTGCTCGCCCGGCTGGCCAACGAAGCGGATGTGCGGTGCGATCCCGAAGCGCGTCCCCGCAGCGGTGAGCCGATCGGCGAGCGCCTGCCAATCGGCCATCGTCAGCACCACGCCGAAATGCGGCACGGGAACGTCATGGCCATCGACCGGGTTGGAGACGGCGACAGCACGCGCCGCCGGATCGAGATGCGCGACGATTTGATGGCCGTAAAGGTCGAAATCGATCCACGCATCCGAGCTGCGCCCCTCGGAGCAGCCGAGCACCCCGCCGTAAAACGCGCGCGCGGCGGCGAGATCGTGGACGGGGAAAGCGAGGTGGAAGGGGCGAGTCATGGGTCTTGGATAGCGCCGTCCCATTTCTGCGTCACCCTTCAAGAGAGTTCCTTCCCCGGCGAAGGCCGGGGCCCAGCCGAAATGGCTGAGGTGACGAGGGGAAGCGGCCTCCAATACGCGATGCGCTACTGGGCCCCGGCCTTCGCCGGGGAAGGGGAATGGTTGCCGATAAGAGCAAATACAGCAATAGCCCCCCCATGTTCACCCGCCCCGCCCTCCTTTCGCTCCTGCTCGGCGGGATCGCCGCGACGGGGTTCGCGCCGCTCGGCTGGTGGCCGGTCACCCTCGCCTGTTTCGCCGCGTGGATGTGGCTGGTCCACGCCACGCCGAGCCTTAAGGCGGTGCTGTGGCGCGGGTGGCTGTTCGGGCTCGCGCATTTCACGGTTGGCAATTACTGGATCGCCAAGGCCTTCACCTTTCAGGACGCGATGCCGCAGGCGCTCGGGATCGTCGCGCCGGTGTTGCTGTCGGTGTATCTGGCGATCTTCCCGATGGCAGCCGGCGCGGTCGCGTGGCGCTTCCGGCGCGAGCGGCCCGATGCGGCGTTCGTGCTGATCTTCGCGGTGGCATGGATCGCCACCGAATATCTGCGCGGGACGATGCTGACGGGCTATCCTTGGAACCCGTTGTCGGAGATTTGGCTGCCGCTGATCGGCGTTGCTCGCAGCGCGCAGTGGATCGGGACCTATGCGCTGTCGGGCATGACCATAGCGATTGCGGGCGCGTCGATCATCGCCATGGAAGGTCAGTGGCGATTCCCCGTTGCGATGGGCGTTATGCTTGTTACAACGGTAATCTCCGCGGTTGACTGGTCCGCGTCGGTGACTTCGGTCGACATTACGAACGCCCCCCGCATCCGCGTCGTGCAACCCAATCTCGACCAGGAACAGCGCCCACGCGACGATTATGCCGAGGCCAATTTCGCCGCGCTCGCCAAGCTCAGCGGCACCCCCGGCGCTGCCCCGCGGCTAATCGTCTGGCCCGAAGGCGCGCTCCGTTTCCTCCCCGAAGACGGCTATCCAGCGCAATATTACTGGAAAGGCACCCCCGCCGTCACCCGCGCGCGCATCGCCGCGTTGCTCGGGCCGAACGATTTGGTGATGACCGGCGGCAACGCGCTGAAATTCGATGCGACGGGCAATGTCACCGCCGCCACCAATTCGATCTTCGTGTTCGACGCGAAGGGCGTGATCCGTGGCCGCTACGACAAGGCACACCTGGTGCCGTGGGGCGAATATCTGCCCGCGCGGCCGCTAATGTCGGCGATCGGCCTGTCGCGGCTGGTGCCCGGCGAGTTCGATTTCGCGGCCGGCAACGGCCCCGCGTCGCTATCGCTCCCGCCGTTCGGCGCGGTAGGGTTCCAAATCTGCTACGAAATCATCTTTTCCGGCGCAGTAGTCGACCGCGCGCATCGCCCGGCCTTTATCTTCCACCCGTCGAACGACAGCTGGTACGGCCCGTGGGGCCTTGCCGAGCATCTCGCGCAAGCGCGGATGCGCGCGATCGAGGAGGGCTTGCCCGTGATCCGCGCAACGCCGACCGGCATTTCCGCGATCATCGACGCACAGGGCCGCGTGCTCGCACAGGTCCCGGCGGAGACGGCGGGCGCGATCGAACTCCCCATCCCGCCCGCCGCACCCCCGACGCTGTTCGCGCGGTTCGGCAATTTGATGGCATTGCTCGTTGCCGCAATCCTCGGGTTTTCCGCGATTGCATTGCGCCGTTTCGCGCGATAGGGGCGGATATAAGGAAAGCTTTATATCAGGCATGGCAACGGCCAAAGCTCTCCTCAACCTTTGAGGATTTCACGCATGCGTTCCAGTTTTCTCTTCACCTCCGAATCGGTTTCCGAAGGCCATCCCGACAAGGTCGCCGACCAGATCAGCGATACCGTCGTCGATCTGTTCCTCGGCAAGGACCCGTACGCACGCATCGCGTGTGAAACGCTGACCACCACCAATCTTGTCGTTCTCGCCGGCGAAATCCGCTGCAAGGGCGTGTATGAGAATGGTCAGTGGGCCGATGGCGCGCTCGCCGAGATCGAGGCGGCGGTGCGCAACACCGTGCGCGAGATCGGCTATGAGCAATCGGGCTTCCATTGGGAGTCGTTCGCGTTCCACAACAACCTCCACGGCCAGTCGGCGGAAATCGCGATGGGCGTCGATGAAGGCGCGAACAAGGATGAGGGCGCTGGCGATCAAGGCATCATGTTCGGCTATGCCACCGACGAGACGCCGGGCCTGATGCCCGCGACGCTCTATTACAGCCACAAGATCCTCGAACGCATGGCGGCCGATCGCCATTCGGGCGCAGCGCCCTTCCTCGAGCCCGACGCCAAGAGCCAGGTCACGCTGGAATATAAGGACGAAGTCCCGGTCCGCGCGACCGCGCTCGTCGTCTCGACCCAGCACAAGGCAGGCTATTGCCTGCAAGGCGACAATGCCAACCCGGCGCTGTACGAAGAGCTCCACACCTATGTCAGCGGCGTGTTGCACGACGTGCTGCCCGACGGCTTCATCAGCGCCGATACCGCGATCTACATCAATCCGACCGGCGCCTTCGAAATCGGCGGGCCGGATGGTGATGCCGGCGTGACGGGCCGCAAGATCATCGTCGACACTTACGGCGGTGCCGCCCCGCACGGCGGCGGCGCGTTCAGCGGCAAGGATCCGACCAAGGTCGATCGCTCGGCGGCGTATGTCGCGCGCTACATGGCAAAGAACGTCGTCGCGGCGGGCCTCGCGCGCCGCTGCACGATCCAATTGAGCTATGCCATTGGCATTGCCGAGCCGCTGTCGCTCTATGTCGATCTGCACGGCACCGGCACCGTGCCCGAAGCCAAGATCGAGGAAGTGCTGCCCAAGCTGGTCCGCCTGACCCCCAAGGGCATTCGCGAGCATCTCAATCTCAACCAGCCGATCTACAAGCGCACGGCGGCCTACGGCCATTTCGGGCGCGAACCCGATGCCGACGGCTTCACTTGGGAAAAGACCGATCTGGTCGATGCGCTGAAGGCGGCGGTGGCCTGAGTTACACGCCCTCCTCGCGCACCTGAGCGTGTGCGAGGAGGGCGAACAGGCCGGCCCCGCCGAACAGATTACCGAGCACCGCGGGCGCCAGGAATGCGAGCACCTGCGCGCCACCGATCTTGCCCGAGAACAATAACAGGAACGTCTCGGTCGAGCCGACCACCGAATGGCTGAACCCGCCGATCGCGACGACATAGACGATCCCGAACACCACGAAAAACGCCTGTTCGCGTGCATTGGGAAGTGTCCACGCAACGATCGCGATCAGGAACCCGGCGGGCACGGCATTGACGAAGGTGGCAAGCGGGCCGTGTTCGGTGATCTTCATCGACACTTCGAGCATCCCGGCGTGCAATGCCGCATCGCCCAGCGGCAGGAACGCGAAGGCAGCCGCAGCAAGCGCGGTGCCGATGAAGTTTGCCGCCAGCACCACGCTCCACAACCGCAGCGTCCGCCCCGTAGCACCCCAGGACGGAGCGTTGACCAACGGGAGCATCGCGGTGACCGTGCTTTCGGTGAACAATTGCATCCGCCCGAGAATGACGATCAGAAATCCGATCGGATAGCCGATCGCCAGTAACAACGGTCGCGCCGGGCCGGGCGCGGTATGCGCGGCGATCGCCCCTTCCGCGACGAGCGATGCCGTGATCGCCAAACCGCCCGCCACGCCCGACCAGAACAGCGACCCGGTCGGCCGCTCGAGTTCCGCCTGCCCTTCCTCCCGCACCGCGCGGTGGAGTTCCAGCGCGTTGGCAGACTTCAGGTCCTCGACCGTCCCTGTCTCGCCATTCTTCTCTTCGTTGTCCGCCAAAGTGTGTCGCCCGATATCGTTGATCGCCTGTAACGATGCCGACGGCGCTTTGCTCCGTGGCCGGGCTTCGCTAGAGCCACGACGGATGACTGATCCGATGACCACCCGCCGCCTCTATGGCCGCCGCCAGGGGCATAAATTGCGCCTCGGCCAGGCCGATCTCGTCGAGCAATTGCTGCCCGAGATCAGCGTGCCCGAAACCGGGCCGATCGACGCCGCCAGCCTGTTCGGCGAAGACCGGCCGCTTGAGGTCGAAATCGGCTTCGGCGCGGGCGAGCATCTCGCGGGGCAAGCCGCCGCACGGCGCGACACCGGCTTCATCGGGTGCGAGCCGTTCCTCAACGGCGTCGTCGGCGCGCTCAGCCATATCCGTGACGCGGCGCTAGACAATGTCCGGCTGCACATGGGCGATGCGCTCGACGTGCTCGAACGCTTGCCCGACGGCTCGCTTTCCCGCGTCTATTTGCTCCACCCCGATCCGTGGCGAAAGGCGCGCCATGCCAAGCGTCGCATGATCAACCACGGTCCGCTCGACCTGATTGCCGCAAAGTTGAAGCCCGGCGCCGAATTTAGGCTCGGCACCGACGATCCGACCTATTGCCGCTGGGCGATGATGGTCCTGAATCAGCGGCGTGATTTCGCATGGACCGCAAAAGGCCCGGCCGACTTTCTGACGCGCCCCGACGACTGGCCCGAGACGCGCTACGAACGCAAGGCGCGGCGGCAAGGTCGCGAAGTTTGGTACTTCCGCTACTTGCGCGTCTGACGCCGCCCGGTCGCGCGCGTCATCGGGTCGGGCTTTTTGGGCTTTTGCCACCCCGGCGGGGGCGTCATGCGCTGCTGGCTGCTGCCCAGCCCCATCGCGCCGGGCTGCTGACGGATCATGTCAGCAGTATCGGCAGCCGCCGCATCGACGAGGCTCGCCCCGCCGCGCAGCAAGGAGAGTTGATCGCGCAACCGCCGTGCTTGCTCGAAATCGAGCGCGGCGGCGGCTGCTTCCATTGCGAGGCGCAGGCGTTCAATCTCATCCATAACCGCACCAACGCACGACACGCGGTTCGGCCTCAACCGGGGTTGCCGCTCGCGCCCCACCACCCTTTGAGCATGCGGCCGACCATCGCCGACAACCCCGGTCGCACCAGCAGCCAGTCGCGCAGCACCGGCCCCTGCACCGCGCCGATCGTCTGTTTATACCCGCTATCGCCCGCACCCCAATCGACGGTGCGGATACCGTGGCCGCGCGCGCGGATGAGGTTGCGATAGTACAGCAGCTTGCCCGGCGAATGTTTGGCAAAGGCGGGATCATAACTGTTGGCGATGGCATATTTGGTCGCCCCGCAATCGAGATCGAACGAGAACGCCGCCGGCTGCCCATCGACGGTCAGCAGCGCCGCCGACAGCATCTTTGCCAGCACCGGATCGCACGCGACCTCGCGCCAGAAGCCGCCGTGGCCGGCCTCGGTAAACTTCGCGTCGCGGCCATCGGTCCGTGCCGCGATCCAGCTTTTCTGCTCGACCGTCGCCATCGCATCGAACGTCGCTGGCCATTCACCCGCCTCCGGAAACGACCAGTCGAGCGCGCCGTGATCGGCCAGATGTTTTTCGTGGAAGCGATTTTTGCGCAAGCTCGATCCGCGCGGCCAATCGGGTTGTTGCAGATCGAACACGAAACTGTCGGCAACGAAGCGATCGAGCACCGCCCAACCCTTTGCCCGCGCGCGCGCCAGGACCGGTGCCAGCGCCGGGTCGTGATCATAGGCCGGCCCGATCCGCAGCGCCGTCACCGCCCCTGCCAGCGCCCCGAGCAGCGCATCGATCGCGCGTGGCCCCGCATCCTCATGCATTGGAAAGCTGCGGAATGGCCAATAGCTGCCCGGCACCGTCGCCATCCCTGCCACCGCCGGACCGACGCCGACAATCGGCAAGGCGATAACCGGGACGTCATCCTCCTCAACCACGATCGTGCGTGCCGCGCCGCCGTAAGCCGCAAGCGCCGCCGCGAACCAGGCATAGCGCAGGAACCCATGGGTCGGGGCAGCATGCTCGGCCACGGTGTCGATCGCCCCGGCCAGCCCGTCGAGCACGACCGCGCGCGTCTGCGACGGCAAGCGCGTGAAGTCGGCAAGGCACATAGAATTCGTCATGTCGCAAAGGGTTAGCGCATACGGGTTACCATTCCGTGCAGGCCCGGCTTGCGTCGCGACGCGCCGCACCGCAGAAGGCGGCGATGTTCTCCATTCCCGGCGTCACCACGATCGCGCAGACGATCCAGCTCTCGCTCTCGCCCGTCTTTATGCTGGCGGGAATCGGGGCGTTGCTCAACGTACTGGTCGGTCGCCTCGCCCGCGTGGTCGATCGCGCGCGGTCGCTCGAGGATTTGCATCCGCTGTCGAGCGGACCCGAGCATGAGCGCCACGTCTGGGAACTGCGCCTGCTCGACCGGCGCATGTCGGTGATCAACCGCGCTTTGGTGCTCGCCGTGTCGAGCGCGGTGATGACCTGCATCGTCGTCGCGTTGCTGTTCGTCGCCGAACTGGTCAAGCTCCACATCGGCACCGTGGTGGCGCTATCGTTCATCCTGGCGATGGGTCTGCTCATCGCGTCGCTCGTCAGCTTCCTGATCGAGGTCCGCATCTCGCTGTCGGCGATCCACGTCCGGCAGGAATTGCTGGAGCGGTAACCCCAAGGCCCCCCTCCCTGCAAGGGAGGGGAGGCGATCAGCGCACGCCCGCCAGCCCCGGCCCGGCATCATTGGTCGCCGCATAGGTCGGCGCCACACGCGCCTTCGCCGCTTGCTCATAGACATAACCCGCATTGAGCACCGCGCGATCGGCCCATGCGGTCGCGATGAACGACAGCCCAACCGGCACGCCGCGCACAAGCCCCATCGGCACGGTCAAATGCGGATAGCCCGACACCGCGGGCAATTCGCTCGCCGAGGGACCGTTGAAATTGTCGCCATAAACCGTGTCGGACAGCCACGGCATACCATAGGTCGGCTCGACCAGGATCGTCGCATTCGCCTTGGCCAGCATCGCGTCGATCCCCTCTTTCCCTGCAAGCCGCAGCGATTTCGCCCGCGCGCCGAGATATTCGGGATTGGCGAGGCCATCGGTCTTCGCCGCTTCGATGAAGGTTTCCTGTTCGAAGAACGGCATTTCGGTCGCCTTGTTCGCTTCGTTGAAGGTGATCGCCTGGTCGAGTGTGCGCACCTTGACCGCCTTGGGTGTGGTGGCGAGATAGGCGTCGAGATCGGCCTTCAACTCGACATGCAGCACCATCCCCTCGGCCGCGCCGAGTCCGTCGAGCTTGGGCTGCTCGACATCGACCAGTACCGCACCCTGCGCTTTCAACACCCCAAGCGCCGCCTCATATTGCGCCTTCAGGATCGCCGGCATGTCGGGATGCAGCACCGCGACGCGCACGCCCTTGAGCGACGCGCTTTTCAGGCCCTCGACGAAGCCGGTCGGCGCAACACGATATTGCGGCTGGCGCGTCGTCGCGGGATCGGCCGGATCGACCCCGACCATCCCGGCGAACAGGATCGCCACGTCCTTCACGCTGCGCGCCATCGGCCCGGCGGTGTCCTGGCTATGGCTGATCGGCACGACATGCGTACGGCTGACCATGCCGAGCGTCGGCTTCAACCCGACCAACCCGTTCATCGACGCCGGGCAGACGACCGATCCGTCGGTCTCGGTCCCCACTGCCACTGCGGCAAAGCTTGCCGCCACCGCCGCACCCGAGCCGCTCGACGATCCACACGAAGTCCGATCAAGCGCATACGGATTGCGCACCAGCCCGCCGACCGCGCTCCACCCGCTGATAGAATTGGTCGAACGGATATTCGCCCATTCGCTGAGGTTGGTCTTGCCGAGGATTACCGCGCCCTGCGCACGCAGATTCGCGACCAGCGGCGCATCACGCAGCGTGACATTGTCTTTCAGCGCGAGGCTCCCCGCCGTGGTCGCGATCGGGTTCTTGGTTTCGATATTATCCTTGATCAGCACCGGCACACCGTCGAGCGCGCCGAGTGCCTTACCGGCCTTGCGTCGCGCGTCACTCGCGCGTGCCTCGGCGATCGCGTCGGGATTGGTGACGATGACCGCGCGGAGCGTCGGGCCGGTCCGATCCATCGCTGCGATCCGCGCGAGATAAGCCTGGGTGATCGCCTCGGACGACGTGCCCCCCGCCATCATCGCCTGCAATTGGTCGATCGATTTCTCCTCGACCGCAGGCACGGTCTGCGCCGCGAGCGGGGCGGCTGCGGAGGCGAGCAGCAGCGATAGAAGGACGGTGCGCATAATCGGAACCCTTTGAACATCGACGCGCTCGTGGCGGCGCGTGTCGGGTATCTTCGGGGAGAATGCGGTCGAGGGCAAGGCGGGGATTGGGTGCGGACGTCTCCCCAACCGTCACCCCGGCCTTGTGCCGGGGTCCACCGTTCCGCGATCACACGGTGAGGGGCGGTAGGCCAAGCGCGACGGCAAGATCATCCCGTGCCAGACTGTCTTGATCTCATGCGGATCTCGATCCTCTTGGGCACTATCTTGCTGCGCGGTGGACCCCGGCACAAGGCCGGGGTGACGATTGAGATACGCTTGCCTTTGATGTCCGCAACACCGACGCGCCGCCGGCAAAGCCGTCGGTCGGGTTCTCGCTGGCGCGTAACCCGCCGGCCGTTTGGGGCAATGCCCGCCTTTGCGGGCACCGGCGCGCGGCGCGCGCCTTCGCCCCAAATGAAAAGAGGCTGCCGGGGGTCTCACGACACCCCGGCAACCTCCTGACATGGTCAGCGGCCGGAAGCTCCAGCTTGGAGGACCATGCGAAACCTGAAAACCCCGATAGACGGCGGCGTTGTTTGGGGAAGAATACCCCCCGCCGTCATCCCAAAGGGCTTAAAGGTGCGTCCTCCAAACCAACTGAACCGACCCCTTTGCTGAACCATGAGACATCGGATCACCTCCTTTCGCTAGTTAAAACGACGTGCCCAGGCCTGGGCACGAAACCTCTTTGAATCATAAAATTTTACGAAACAAGTCTTGTAATATTCCGGGTTTTGGACGATTCTCTTCCGCCTGCCCAAAGCACCGCGAAACGCGCGCTCAGCCTCGGCAATCCTCGATCACGCGCGCCACTTCGGCCCAGGCCGGTACCACCAAAGTCGTCGCGCCCGGCTGCTCGACGATGAAGCGCCCGCGACTAAACGCCATCGCGTCGAGCAATGGATCGCGCGCCGTCAACGTGGCTGAGACCGATGCGCCGCTCGGTTGCACGGGCACCGTCCGCTCAAGGCTCGACGTGCGCAGCGTCAGCGGTGCTGCCACCGCACCGCTGCGCGACAGATACACCATCCCCGCCGTCCGGTCGCAGTGCAGTGTCAACAGCGCGTCCCCCCGCGCGGCACCAAACACGGCGGTCGACCCACGCGTATCGGCGCGATAGGCCCAGTCGCCCGGCGTGACCGCCCAATCGCGCCAATCCGCCCCCTGCGGCTTGGGCGATACAGGTGGCGTGGAGCGGGGCGGGGCGACGGGCTCGGGTGCCGGGCGCGGCGGCGCCGGCGGGCTGACGCAGCCGGAGATGAAAAGGGTAGCTGCCAGCACAGCGAGCGGGGCAAAGGTCAAGCGCATGCCCCTGTCTATGCGACATGCGGCATCCCGGCTCAACCACGCATCCCCGGACGATCTTGCGCCTCGTCGCGATTTCGCCTCTTGTGCGCGTCTTACAGGGGATGATGATGGCACTCGAAGCGAAACGGTTACGCGCCATCATCGGCGGATCGGCCGGCAATCTCGTCGAATGGTATGACTGGTACGCTTATACCTCGCTCTCGCTGTATTTCGCCGCTTCCTTCTTTCCCAAGGGCGACGCCACCGCGCAATTACTTGGCACCTCGGCGGTGTTTGCGGTCGGCTTCTTCATGCGGCCGATCGGCGCGTATGTCATGGGCCGCTATGCCGACAGCCATGGCCGCAAAGCCGGTTTGGCGGTCTCGGTCGCGTTGATGTGCGCCGGCTCGCTGATGATCGCCTTCGTGCCGAATTATGCCAGCATCGGACTCGCCGCGCCGATCATCCTGCTCATCGCACGGATGATTCAGGGCCTCTCGGTCGGCGGCGAATATGGCGCGAGCGCGACCTATCTTTCCGAAATGGCGACGCGACAGCATCGCGGCTTCTGGTCGAGCTTCCAATATGTCACGCTGATCGGCGGACAGCTCACCTCGCTCGCCGTCACGCTGATCCTGCAAGCGCTACTGACCAAGGCCGAAATGGAAAACTTTGGCTGGCGCATCGCCTTCCTGCTCGGCGCGGCACTGGCGTTCGGGGTCTATCTGCTGCGGCGGCGGCTGGCCGAGACGGCGTCGTTCGAGGCGCTTTCCAAGGATCGCCCCGCGTCGGGCGCGGCGGCGCTGTGGCGCGCCCACCCGCGCGAATTCGTGCTCGTGGCGATCATCAGCGCCGGCGGCAGCTTGGCCTTCTACGCCTACACCACCTACATGCAGAAATTCCTCGCCAATACCGCCGGCTTCTCGATCCAGACCGCGACCGGCATCATGACGGCGGCGTTGGTTGTCTTCATGCTCGTCCAGCCGCTGTTCGGGAGTTTGGCCGATCGGGTTGGGCGCAAGCCGATGCTGTTGCTGTTCGGGGTTGGCGGTACTTTGGTGTCGGTCCCAGTGTTCAGCGCGCTCGCGATAGCACGCGATCCGGTGGCGGCGTTCGGCATCATCATGATCCCGCTGCTGCTGCTTGCGGCTTATACCTCGATCAGCGCACTGGTGAAGGCCGAGCTGTTCCCCGCCCACATCCGCGCACTCGGCGTCGCGCTGCCCTATGCGCTCGGCAATGCGCTGTTCGGCGGCACCGCCGAATATGTCGCGCTCCGCTTCAAGCAAGCGCATGTTGAGAGCGGCTTCTACTGGTACGTCGCGATCATCCTGGCGATGACGACCTTGTGCTTCTGGCTGCTGCCTGAAACCAAACGGACCAGCCTGATTTCCGAAGATTGAGGAACCGCCACGGTCCCCGCACCGTTACGCCACCGATATTGAGGAAAGACGATGGCCCAAACCGAACCGACCCAATTGCTGCTGCAAGCCAACAAATCTGACGCGATTGCGGTGCGCAGCCGCGACGGTGACAAGATCGGCACGCTCTACACGCTGATGGTCAACAAGCGCAGCGGGCAGGCATTGTACGCGGTGCTGACGATCGGCGGCTTCCTCGGCATGGGCAAGGCGTACTACCCGCTGCCCTTTTCGCTGCTGCAATTCGACCCCGTCAACGATACCTATGTGGTGACGATCGACCGCCGCGTGTTGGAAGGCGGCCCAAGCTGGGCGGCCAACGCGCCCGAGTTCGACCAGGCCTATGCCGACCGCGTGTCGAAATATTATGATGTGGCGGGTGAGGATTTGTCGCTGGGGTGAGTGGTTAGGCCGCGTCGCGCGAAACGCTCAGACGCAAACCCATCGCGGCAAGCACGGCAGTAAGCGTTGCCAGCGTCGGATTCCCATTCTCGGATAGCGCGGTATAGAGCGCCTGTCGCCCGACACCGGTCTTACGCGCGATTTCGGTCATGCCTTTCGAGCGCGCGACGATCCCCAGCGCGCGCGCGATATGCTGCGCATCACCGCCGTCCATCGACGCATCGAGAAAGGCAATCACTTCTTCCTCGGTATCGAGATATTCGGCCGGATCAAAGATCGTCGTTTTCAGCGCCATAATCTTCTCGCTTTGCCAGTTTGATCGCCTTGGCAATATCACGCCGTTGGCCGCTTTTGTCACCGCCTGCCAACAGTAAAACGACCGCGCTACCCTGGCGTTTGAAATAGACCCGATACCCTGGGCCAAAACGCATCCGTAACTCCTCGACACCCTCGCCGACCGACCTGGCATCGCCGAAATTGCCATCGGCAACGCGCAGCAGTCGATCGAAAACACGCGCCCGACCCTGCAGATCGCGCAGAGATGTGAGCCACTCGTGGAATTCGGACGTTTGCCGAACCTCATTTACCTGTCCTTTGTAAAGGACAAAGCTGCGCTTGTCAAAGTCGTCGGTCACCGGGAAGCTCCTTTCCCGAGATTATCCGAGATTACACCATCGCGTCACAACCACAAAAGCTGGCGACCCTTTAGCCGTCCTCACCGCGCCCGCCGCGAACTCCCCGCCATCCCCGCCCGCATCTTCTGGCTCTTCCCATACCGCGTTTTTCGGGTCCCCGGCTTGCCCTCGTTCGACCGCCCCATCACCGGCAGCTTCTGCTGGTCGACCGGCAGCCCAAGTTCCTCCTGCTCCAATTGCCGGATTTCATCGCGCAACCTGCCCGCCGTCTCGAACTCCAGATCCGCCGCCGCTGCGCGCATCTGTTTCTCCAGATCCTCGATATAAGCGCGCAGATTGTGGCCCACCATGTGCGGACGGTCCTCATCGATTTCGATCGTTACTTGATCACGGTTCGACACATCCTTGATGATATCGCCGATGTTGCGCTTGATCGTCGTCGGCGTGATGCCGTGCGCTTCGTTGTACAGCCGCTGCTTCTCGCGGCGGCGGCTGGTCTCGTTCATCGCGCGTTCCATCGAACCCGTGATCCGGTCGGCATAGAGGATCACGCGCCCGTCGACGTTGCGCGCCGCGCGGCCGATCGTCTGGATCAGCGAAGTTTCCGAGCGCAGGAACCCTTCCTTATCGGCATCGAGGATCGCGACCAGCCCGCATTCGGGGATATCCAACCCCTCGCGCAGCAAGTTGATGCCGATCAGCACGTCATACACGCCGAGCCGGAGGTCGCGGATCAGCTCGATACGCTCCAGCGTCTCGACGTCGCTATGCATATAGCGCACCCGAATGCCCGCTTCGTGCATGAACTCGGTCAGATCCTCGGCCATGCGCTTGGTCAGCGTGGTGACGAGCGTGCGATACCCCGCCTCGGCGGTCTTGCGCGCCTCGACGATCAGGTCCTGCACTTGCTCCTCGACCGGCTTGATCTCGATCGGCGGGTCGATCAGCCCGGTCGGGCGGATCACCTGTTCGGCGAACACCCCGCCGGTCTGCTCCATTTCCCACGCGCCCGGCGTCGCCGAGACATAGGTCGTCTGCGGGCGCATCGCGTCCCATTCGTTGAAGCGCAGCGGCCGGTTGTCGATCGCGCTCGGCAAGCGGAAGCCATATTCGGCAAGCGTGAGTTTGCGCCGGTGATCGCCGCGCGACATGCCGTTGATCTGCCCGATCGTCTGATGGCTTTCGTCGACGAACAGCAGCGCATTCTCGGGCAGATATTCGAACAAGGTCGGCGGCGGCTCGCCCGGCATCCGCCCCGTGAGGAAGCGCGAATAATTCTCAATCCCGGCACACGATCCGGTCGCCGCGATCATTTCGAGATCGAAATTGGTGCGCTGCTCGAGCCGCTGCGCCTCGAGCAATTTGCCCTCGGGGATCAGCTCTTTCAACCGTTCCTGTAGCTCGAACTTGATCGCCTCCATCGCCTGTTTGAGCGTCGGGCCGGGCGTGACGTAATGGCTGTTCGCATAGATGCGGATCGAATTGAGACTGGCGATCTTCTTGCCGGTCAGCGGATCGAACTCGACGATCTCCTCGATATCGTCGCCGAAGAACGACACGCGCCACGCGGTGTCGTCATAATGCGACGGGAAGATTTCGAGCGCATCGCCGCGCACGCGGAAACTGCCGCGCTGGAACGCCGTGTCGTTGCGCTTATATTGCAGCGCGACGAGCTTGCGCACGATCTCGCGCTGATCGACCACCTGGCCCTTCTTGAGGTCGAAGATCATCGCCGAATAGGTCTCGACCGATCCGATGCCGTACAGGCACGACACCGACGCCACGATGATCACGTCGTCGCGTTCGAGCAGCGAGCGCGTCGCGGCGTGCCGCATCCGGTCGATTGCCTCGTTGGTCGAGCTTTCCTTCTCGATATAGGTGTCGCTGCGCGCGACATAGGCTTCGGGCTGGTAGTAATCGTAGTAACTGACGAAATATTCGACCGCGTTGTCCGGGAAGAACGACTTCATCTCGCCATACAATTGCGCCGCGAGGATCTTGTTGGGCGCCAGGATCAAAGCCGGTCGCTGCACCGCCTCGATCACCTTGGCCATCGTGAAGGTCTTGCCCGATCCGGTGACGCCGAGCAGCACTTGATCACGCTCGCCCGCCTCGGTCTGCGCGACCAGCTCGGCAATCGCAGTCGGCTGGTCGCCCGCCGGCGTGTATTCCGACACGATCTTGAACGGCCGCCCGCCTTCCGCCTTGGGGGGCCGCGCCGGGCGGTGCGGGATAAAGCTCTGCCCGGTCTCGGGTTCGTCGAGCGAGGTGCGAATCTGGATAGCCATTGGAGTAATATGGCGACCGGACCGGGTTTGTTCCAGAGGGTGCGCGCGATAGCCAACCGAGGCGTGGCTGTCAGTGCTCCGGCATCGGCGGATAGATCACAGGCTTGTCGCCATAGCGCGCGTGCAACGCCACATCGCGTCGCTCATCCTCAAATTCATCCGGGTTCAATTCCTCTGGAAATTTGAAGACCGCGTCGAATTCCTTGCCGACTACCGCATACTCGATCACTTCCCAGCGCTTGCCCGGCTCTTCGGTTTCCCATGCTTCGATGAGCAGATCGATCAACGGGCGACTTGGATCAAAATAGCGAACGCTGTTCCCCTCATCCTTGAAAACGCCCGCGCCTACGACACCCTCCTGTAGCTCTGCATAGAGATAGGTCTTGTCGGGATCTCCACCAACAATTCGACCCAATTCATGGCCGATTTCATCGAAGATCGGGCCGAGTTTATCAAATTTGTCCGCCATCCTATTGGCCCTTTTTGCTGTTCGAGAACGCCCTAAAGCGTCGCTCACCGTTGTCATACCAAGTGACTTCGATCGCATACGGTCGCTTCGACGCGCCTCGATATTCGGGAACGATATCGACATAGACGCGATGTCCGGCACGTTGCGCCCTCGCCCAGCGCTCTTCGAGCTGGCGATATGCGCCGCGGTTGAAATTTGAGTCTTGCGCGAAATGGTTGAACGCATCGCGTGGCCCGTTGAAGCGAGCGGCAATATAATGGCCACCGTCATCGCTAGGCAAACGATCCGTCCCGCCAGCCGCCGCCTGATTGCGGCGCGACCGCCTCGCTGTCTCATTGGATAGCACCCCCTTTGCCCGCCGCATCCTGTCGCCGTCGTCGATCGCGTAATCATAGCCATTTCTAACCTGATGCCGATACGGGTCTCGCGTTGCGACCACACCGGTCACCGGCGCGGTCAAATCCGGCGCTGGAGCAGCCTTCGGCGCGCGTGATTTCGGGGATGGGATCGCCAACACGTCGCCCGGCTTGAGCTTCGCATCCACCGACATCCGGTTGGCCGACGCCAGTTCCGCTGCGGTCAGATGGTTAGCTCGCGCCACAGAATGCATCGTGTCGCCGGGCTCGACGACCACGGGTTTCATCGTGGGATGCTTTCGCTTGAAGTCCGCGACCTCTTTTGGGTTTAGCCAATACCCGTCGCCGGTCGCGCCAGCACCACCACCGGACCCGCCACCCCCGCCTGCGAAAGAATCACCACCCCACTTTACGGGCTTGGGCGGCGTTTTTCCGGGGGTTGGACGGGCGGCTCTACGGGGTGCCGCATTGCCCACGCTGCCACCCGGTGCGAACGTAAAGCGCCCGTTCCTCGGATCGTGATACGGATTGAATTTGAGTTCGATCGGCCCGACCGCGACCCGCTGTCCCGTGCGCAAATAGATCGAAAACGCGGTGTCGCGCGATCTGCGCTGAAGCCCTCCCGGCATACCCACTCCCCCTGATCAAAGAGTAAGACACGCTACCAGAAAAATGAGAACATTGCAAGAACAACGTTACATTCCACGCTCAGCTTGGCCAAACCCTCGCCAATCAATCCGCGATTGCCATAGCGCGCCAATCTTGGGAGGATGACCCCACCCAGCCCGTCGCCCTCCCGGCGCCGCGCCGCCCGGAGAGTTTCCCCGCCATGTCCCTTCGCAACATCGCCATCCTCGCCCTCCCCCTTTTCGCCGTCGCGTGCGGGCCCGAGGCGCAGATCAAGCGGCAACCCGGCAGCTGGTCGCAAAAGGTCGAAATCCTGAAACTCGAGGGCAAAGGCGCAACGCCCGCGACGCGGCTGCAGATGCAGAAGATGTTCGATACGATGGCGGGCCTGTCGATTTGCGTCACCCCCGCCGCGGTGGCGAAGGAGGATCTAGGCAAGAACCTCGAACAGATGGGATCGCGCGGGCAGAATTGTACCTTCAGCAATCGTGACACGACCGGTCCGTCGATCGGCTTCGATGCGGTGTGCAAGCAGGCGGGGGGCGGTTCGATGAAACTGACCGCCATCGGCAGCAACGCAGCCACCGTGCAGGACATCACGATGACGATGGTCGGGTCAGATGCGGCCGGCAAGACGCAAGGCACGATGGAGATGCGCGTGCGCGCCATCCGGGGCGGCGATTGCAAGCCGGGCGACATCACCCCGCCCGAGCTCCCCGCGGGGCACCCCAGCGTGCCGGAAGCGGGCCTGAAGCCGTAACCGGCTCAGCGCACCCGGCGATACGCCACGCGCCACATCGTCCAGCCGATCAGCGCGGCGACCAGCGCCAGGATCAGGCTGGTCGCGACCGCGCTCATCCAGCGGAACAGCAAGGTCTGCGTGTCGCTGACCGGCATGTCGAACAGGCCAAAACCATAAGTCTGGCCGCCCAGAAATAAAGCAAAGCCCGCCAGCCCACCGACCGCGACCGCCACCCCCGGCCCGCGCCAGCCGATCGCATGGCAGAGCAGCCCGACCGGGCCACCGATCGCGACCGCCGCCATCGTGGTAATCAGCACGCCGATGACGAACCCCACCAGCAGTTCGAGCGGGGCAAGCCCGCTACCGACGCTCACCAGCGCCGCCGCGAAGACGCCACCCACCAGCCCGCCCGCGCCGAGCGCGAGCCCGGCCCGGTCGAGCGAAGCTTCGTAAGTCCGCACTGCCCCCTCAGACGCCAAGCATTTTCTCCCCGGCGCGCGTGTAGCATCGCGCGACCGCCATCCCAAGCCCGTCCCGCAGTGCGACGCAGGCAGCCGCATCGAGCCCATCGATGCGGCCCACATCTATGCAGCGCATTCTCCATCGTTCGCAAACGAATCGTTGTTTATACACAACAATATGATATAGAAACCGACATGAATGCGGAAATTTACAATCGAATTGCGCTGTTTCGCGCGGAGCGCGGCATCTCGCGTCGCACCTTGGCGGACGCGGTCGGGGTCAACCCGCAGACGATCGGCTATCTAGAGCGCGGCGATTACAAGCCGAGCCTCGAGCTGGCGATGAAGATCGCGGCCTATTTCGGCGTCGCGGTCGAACACCTGTTTTCCTTCACCCCTTTCGAAAGCGTGGCCGCAGTGCTGCGCCGCGCCGGAGACACCCCATGACCCGCAAGACGTTCGCCGACTATGCCGATGACAGCGTTCGCTGGACCGGAATTCCGCAACTGTTGGAAGCGATGGGCGAGGGCCGTCAGCCGCGCTATCACCTCCGCATCCTGCCGATCATTACGCTTGGTCTGGCCAGCGTCGGCATGGTGCTGCTGCTCGCCGATCGCCAGCTCTACTGGCTGGGCTACACGCTGCTGATGGTCGGCTTTTCGCTCGGCACTATCCTGCCCCTTTTCGGCCCGATCAAACCATGGTCCGGAGCCCGCGTCGATGAGTGGGATCGTCAGGTGCGACACAACGCCTATTTCGCCACCTTTTCGGCGATCAGCGCAATCTCGATTTTCGGGCTCGTCTTGCTCTGTTGGCTCACGTTGTCCCAGGCGTGGTCGGCGCCGGATTCGCTCCGCGCGCTGACATCGTCCGCCGTCTATCTTATGACGATGTGGTCCAGCGTACCCACTCTCCACGCGAGCTGGGCAACCCGCCCGATCGACGAGGAGGAAGACGCCTAGCGCGGGCGCGCCGATCAGGTGACCAGCAACCCCTCGCGCGCGATCTTTTCCTTCCACATCAAGGGTGCCAGTTGGTGAACGTTCGCCCCTGTCGAATCGACCGCCACCGTCACCGGGAAATCGACCACTTCAAATTCGTAGATCGCCTCCATGCCGAGGTCCGCGAAGCCCACGACCTTCGATCCCTTGATCGCGCGCGCGACCAGATAGGCAGCACCACCGACCGCCATCAGATAGGCCGATTTCCCCTCGGCGATCGCCTTGGTCGCATCGGGCCCGCGCTCGGCCTTGCCGACCATCGCGAGCAGACCCTGCCCCAACATCATCCGCGTGAACGAATCCATCCGCGTCGCCGTGGTCGGGCCCGCCGGGCCAACGACTTCATCGCCGACCGGATCGACCGGACCGACATAATAGATCACGCGGCCCGCGAAATCGACCGGCAGCGGCTCGCCCGCATCGAGCATGTCCTTGATTCGCTTGTGCGCGGCATCGCGCCCGGTCAGCATCTTGCCATTGAGCAGCAGCCGGTCGCCTTGCTTCCACCCCTGCACGTCGGCAGGCGTCAGCGTGTCGAGATCGACGCGGATCGCGGCGCTGTCGGGTTGCCAGTCGACCTTGGGCCACTCATCGAGCTTGGGCGCTTCGAGGAAGCTTGGGCCAGATCCGTCGAGCACGAAATGGGCGTGGCGCGTAGCGGCACAATTCGGGATCATCGCGACGGGCTTGCCGGCGGCATGGCACGGCGCGTCGAGGATTTTCACGTCCAAAATGGTCGAAAGCCCGCCCAGCCCCTGCGCGCCGATGCCGAGCGCGTTGACCTTGTCGAAAATCTCGATGCGCAGCGCCTCGATGTCATTCTTCGGCCCGCGCGCCTTGAGCGGTGCCATGTCGATCGGCTCCATCAGCGCTTGCTTCGCCAACAGCACGCACTGCTCCGCCGTCCCGCCGACCCCGATGCCGAGCATCCCCGGCGGACACCAGCCCGCCCCCATTTGCGGCAGCATTTCGAGCACCCAGTCGACGATCGAATCGGACGGGTTCATCATCTTGAACTTCGACTTGTTCTCCGATCCGCCGCCCTTCGCCGCGACATCGACCGAGACCTTCGCACCCGGCACCATCTCGACGTGCAGCACGCACGGCGTATTGTCCTTGGTATTGCGCCGCGTGAACGCCGGGTCGGCCAGTACCGAGGCGCGCAGCTTGTTATCGGGATTGAGATAGGCCAGCCGCACACCTTCATCGACCACGTCCTGCAACGATCGGCCGGTCTCGTCCAAGCGGCAGTCCATCCCCCATCTGAGGAAGACGTTGACGATGCCGGTATCCTGGCAGATCGGGCGGTGCCCTTCGGCACACATCCGGCTGTTGGTCAAAATCTGCGCGATCGCGTCCTTGGCGGCGGGGCCTTGCTCGGCCTCATACGCGGCACCCAGCGCGTGGATATAATCCATCGGGTGGTAGTAACTGATGAATTGCAGCGCGTCGGCGACGCTCTCGATCAGATCGGCTTGGCGGATGATGGTCGTCATGAAGCGGCTTTCGGTGCTGGCGTCTGCGCTCCCTCTATGCGCCCGCACGCCTGCCGCCAAGCTACTCGCTTTATGCATGATCCAGTCTATCCTTACCGATCGTTTACCATGGGCCGCAGGCACTTTGGCAAGGTTCGCGGCCTAGGCAACACGCGATGCGGTCCCGTTTCAATCCCCTCCAGGCCCTGGCCTTTGCGTTGACGGCGTTTCGGACCGATCTGGTTCCCGGTGCGCGCGCATCGGAACCGCACCGCGATGCGCTCCGGATACAGGTGCGGCGGCTGGCCTCGACCTGGCCGTTCGCGCTCGTCGTGGCGAGCGCTGCGCCGGCGATTGTCTGTTGGGAATCGCGCCACGACGGCCTGCGCGCAATGATGGTGGTGGTACTATGGGGCGGCGTAATTGCGGGGCTGGGCCTGCTCCTGCTCGCCGCGGTCGCGCATCCCCGGGCGCGGCGGTGGTCGCCTTATGTCCATGTACGCATCGCCACGCTCGTCGGTACCGGGATCGCAGCGGCCTTGCTGTCGTTGCTCTATGCAACCGTCGCAGCAGGGTCTGGCGCGTTTCCCTTGATCAGCTTCGTCGCCGTATTCGGCGCGATCATCGTGACGATCATCGCGCTGCATCCGGTACGCGCGGCGACGCTCGGCTTCGCGCTCGGTCTGGTCGGCATGCTCGGCGTGCGCGACGGCTTCGGCACGGCATTTGGCATCGGGCTATGCTTCTTGCTGTGCCTCGCCGTCGCCACCTATCGGCTTGGAGTGTTCGATCGTCGCGCCGGCTCGCGGCGCGAGGTGGAGCAAGCGCAAGGGCGGATGGCATCGCGCCTGGTCGCCGAGTTCGAGGCGCATTCGAACGGCTGGTTCTGGCAAAGCGATGCGAACGGACGGATTACCTATCTTACCGAAAAGGTCGCAAACGAACTCGATCTGCCCGATGCGCCCGCGATCCGGGCACCGCTCACCAGCTTGTTCCGGATGGACAGCGCCACGCCTGAGACCGAGCGGACACTCGCTTTCCATCTCGCGTCGCGCACTGCTTTTTCCAATTATTCGGTGCGCCCGGCAAGCAATGCCAAGCTCGATCGCTGGTGGTCGATTTCCGGTCGCCCGGTGATCGACGATTTGGGTCATTTCGTCGGCTTCGTCGGCAGCGGTAGCGATCTGACCGAGCGCCGCCGCGCCGATGCCGAAATCACACGTCTTGCGCTGTTCGATGGGCTGACCGGGCTTGCCAACCGGCAGCGGCTGCGCCTCTCGCTCGATCAGACGCTCGCGCAGCGTCTGGCGCAACCGGGACACATGCGTTCCTCGGCACTGTTCCTGCTCGATCTCGATCGGTTCAAAGCGGTCAATGACACGCTGGGCCACCAGACCGGTGACGCGCTGCTGCGGCAAGTCGCGCAACGGCTGCAGCGCACGATCGGTGAGGCCGGGCTGGTCGGCCGCATCGGCGGCGACGAATTTCAGGTGATCCTGCCGACGATGGCCGACCGCGAAACGTTGAGCGAGCTCGCGCGCCGCGTGATCTTCGACTTGTCGCAGCCCTACAGCATCGACGGATCGGCAATCAGCATCGGCTGTTCGATCGGCGTCGCGCTGTCGCCCGATGACGGGACCGATGCCGAAACGCTGGTCCGCAACGCCGATCTCGCGCTCTATGCCGCCAAAGGCGACGGGCGTGGCATCCACCGCTTTTTTCGCGACGAGCTGCTGGTCGGCGCGCAAAGCCGCAAGCAGCTTGAGGACGATCTGCGCAATGCGCTGGCGAGCAACCAGTTCTACATCGTTTATCAGGCGGTGGTCAGTACGCGTTCCGAACGGATCGTCGGCTATGAAGCGTTGCTGCGCTGGGAACATCCGACGCGCGGCCTGATCAGCCCGACCGACTTCATTCCTGTCGCCGAGGATTGCGGGTTGATCGAGGCGATCGGCGAGTGGGTGCTGCGCACGGCGTGCATCGAAGCGGCGGGCTGGCCGAACGACGTCCGCGTCGCGGTCAACGTCTCGCCGATCCAGTTCGCCAACGCCGCGCTCCCCGCGATCGTCACCTCGGCGCTCGCGAAGTCGGGGATCGCGCCGCACCGGCTCGAACTCGAAATCACCGAAGGCGTGTTTGTCGATGAAACCGCCACGACCGAACAGATGTTCAGGACGCTCAAAGGTTGTGGCGTCCGCCTCGCGCTCGACGATTTCGGGACGGGCTATTCCTCGCTCGGCTATTTGAAAAAGGCGCCGTTTGACAAGATCAAAATCGATCAGAGCTTCGTAAAAGGCGCGACGATCGCGGGCAATCGCAACGCCGCGATCATCAAGGCGATCGTCAGCCTGGCCGATACGCTCGGCATGGAGACGACCGCGGAAGGCGTGGAAAATCACGACGAAGTCACACTGATCCGCGAACTCGGCTGCAGCCATATTCAGGGCTATGTCTACGGCAAGCCGGCGCGCGCCGCCGACGTGCTGATGCATTTGGCGATCGCGGACGGAATGGCGACCGCGAGCGGGTATCGGATCAGCCGATCCCCTCGCACCGCAATGCTGCGCACCGCGCGCATCCAATCGGGCGACGTGGTCGGCGAAGTGCGCATCCGCAACATCTCCGCGACCGGCGTGATGATCGAAGGGATCGATGTTGAGGACGGCACCGGCGATCTCGACGTGCTGATCGAGTTGCTCGAGGACCAGATGTTCCCGGCGACGCTGCGCTGGGCTGCCGACGGCAAGGCCGGCCTCGAATTCGCCGAGACCTTCAACATGGAACGTCTGGCAACGGCACCGGTGCCGTTGCGCAAGGCGGGGTAGGATGCGCTAGCTCCCCCCTAGACGGGCGGGCGTGCCCTTGCTCCCCTCCCTTCCAGGGAGGGGAGCAAATCGCTCAGCCCGCGCTGTTCGCCGTCACCGCAGCAGCAGCTGGCGGCGGCGGCGCACCCGCCCCATCCGGCCCGCCGTCCGCGCCATCATCCAGCCCACGGTCCGGCCCCCGATCTGGACCGAAGCCCTCGGCTCCGCCGGGACCTCTATGCGGGCCGTGTCGCCCACCCGGCCCCCCCGGCCCGCCACGCGGTGGCCCCATCGGTCGCAACGCCGTCACCGTGCCGTCCGCGCCGACGAGGAACGAGGCGTGGATCGTCCCGTCACGGAACGGCCCTTGCACCGTTACCGTTTGTCCAATGGCGACCAGGCTCGACTCGCCCCCCATGAAACCGTGACGCGGCCCCGCCTCGACCAGCGCCCGCCCGCTGCCATCGGCCAGGATGAAGGCACGGCCATAGATTTCGGCGACCTTGCCCCGCACCGTGACAATCGATCCGCCATCCGCCAGTGATCTGATCGCCACCGGGTTGGCCGGCGCCATTTCGGCCGCGGGCGCGCTCAGCTGCGCGAACGTCGCCCCACCACCGACCCCGACCGCGAGCAACGCTGCGGCAACCAGCGCGGTCTGCGTGGAAAAGCGCCGCGCACGCTTCGGTGCGGCCGGGGTTGGGGTCGGGGTCGGTCCTTCGATGTAATCGGTCATTATCGGCATTCCTTGGTGGTTGGTGTTGCCCTTTTTAGGGGATCACCCCACCACCCCGCTGAACCCGCCGGTTCAGCCCCGGTTTAGCGACGCGGCCTAGCAACCGGATCAAAGGACACATGCATGCGCATCCTGCTGGTCGAGGACGACACCGCGCTCGCCGACGGCATCGCCCGGGCGCTCCGCGCCGAACATTTCGCGGTCGATGTGGCCGCGAATGGCGAGGATGGCGCGCATCTCGGCGACACCGGCAGCTATGACGCGGCAGTGCTCGATCTCGGGCTGCCGATCAAATCGGGTCTCACCGTGCTGGAAGAATGGCGCGCCGCCGGGCGCGCGCTGCCCGTGCTGATCCTCACCGCGCGCGACGGCTGGTCGGAAAAGGTCTCCGGTTTCCGCGCCGGAGCCGACGATTATCTCACCAAACCGTTCCGCGTCGAGGAGCTCGTCATGCGGCTGCGCGCGCTGGTACGCCGGGCCGCTGGCCACGCCGCCGCGCGCATCGTCTGCGGGTCGGTCGCGTTCGATGCACAGACCGGTCAGGTCGAGCGCGACGGACTGCCCTTGCGCCTCACCGCGCTCGAATGGCGCGTGCTGACGACGCTGATGCTGCGCAAGGGCGTGGTGGTCGATCGGCTCGACTTGCTCGACCATGTCTATGAAGGCGATGCCGATCCCGATTCCAATTCGCTCGAAGTGATCGTCGGCCGCTTGCGCAAGAAGATCGGCGCAGAGCGGATCGAAACGGTGCGCGGGCGCGGGTATCGGGTGGTGGGATGATGGGGGTTACGCGATCCTTGTTGTTCTCCCGCGAAAGCGGGAGTCCAGAGCCACACGCATTGTGTTTGCAGCCCTGGACTCCCGCTTTCGCGGGAGAACACGGTGGGCGAACATGAACCTCCTCCCCCGCTCGCTCTACGGCCGCCTCCTCGCCACCGCACTGATCGCCACGCTGGCCGCGCTCGCTTTTGCCGCCTTTTCGATCGGCGCCGTGCTCGAGCGGTTCGTGATGCGCGGGCTCGACGATCGGCTCGACGCGCAGATCGCAGTGCTCGCGCAAGCCGTCCGCCCCGATGGCGGGATCGACCGCCGCCGCCTGATCCTCGCTGCCCCCTATGACGATCCGCGCGGCGGCTGGGGTTGGCGAATCGATGCAGCGGGCCGCACCACCGCCTCGCCTGCCCCGCCCGATCTCGGCGCGATGCTCGGGCCGCCAAATTCTTTCCTCGACTGGCACGACCGTCGTGATCGGAACCGCGCGCGCGCGCTCGATTGGCGCGATCACGACGGCCCGCGTCACGCGCGCAGCCTGATGCTCGCCACCCCCGCCGGCCCCGTCCGCATCACCGCCTCCGCTCCACGCGCGATCGTCGATCGTCCCTTGCGCGCCGCCATGATGCCGCTGCTCGGCTCGCTGCTGCTGCTCGGCCTCGCGCTGGCAGCGGCGACACTCGTGCAACTGCGCATCGGCCTGCGCCCGCTCAAGGCGATGCGCGAAAGCCTCACTGCGATCCGCGCCGGCAAGGCCGCCGCGCTGCCCGAAGACCAGCCGAGCGAGCTCGCCCCGCTCGTGAGCGAGATCAACGCGCTGCTTGCCGAAAATGCCGCCGCGCTCGCCAACGCCCGCGGCCATGTCGCCAATCTCGCGCACGGGCTCAAAACCCCGCTCGCGACGCTCGCACTCGCGCTCCCGCCGCACGACCCCGACGGCCTTTTGCGCGAACAGGTCGACCGAATTGACCACGCGGTGCGCCACCATCTCGGCCGCGCGCGCGCCGCAACGCCGGGCGGCGGGATGCGCGTCGCCACCGCGCTCGCGCCCGTGCTCGCCGACCTGACCGACGCCCTCGCCCGCATCCATGCCGAGCGCGGCGTCACCGCAAACGTGGAGATCGCGCCCGATCTCAGCGTCGCGGTCGACCGGCAGGATCTCGACGAACTGATCGGCAATCTGCTCGACAATGCGTGGCGCTGGGCCGCCACTCGAATCACTGTCACCGCCGCGGTTGGAGCAGACCCGCGCTTCATCCGCCTATGCATCGCCGACGACGGCGTCGGCATCGCGCCCGAAGCGCGCGTCGCAGCGCTTGCCGCCGGGCAGCGACTCGACGAACGCGGTGACGGCCATGGCTTCGGCCTGTCGATCGCGTACGAGCTTGCGACGCTCTATGGCGGCACGCTGACGCTCGAATCTGCGAGTCTCGGGGGCTTGGCTGCGGCCGTCGACCTACCGCAATCGCTTCGGACGTCGCATTCATCCGACGTGTGAAAAAAACGTCATGTTCCCGCTTCGGTCTCTTGCGTTTCGCCAACGCCAGCTTTGACCGCGCGTCGCACGATAGGGCCGATCGGGACTTGCTGTGAACCGAGTCAAAATAGCGACGAGTTGAGTCGCTAATTTGTCATTTACCGACTTGCGCCGCCGAGCGATCCGGCACAATCTGTTGGGGTTGAGTTCGGGGGCGAACCCAAGAACTGGTAGAACAGAGCCTGCAACCCCATATTGCAGAGACGTCCTGGCCTGTGTTTATAGCGCGGGGCGGACCTATTTTGTTCTCGTGTGGTCGCCCGGAAATGATAGCATGGGGGTTCGGCCCCCCGCTTCAAACGGACCGGGAACGCCCATTGTGAAATGGCGGCGCTCCGGTTCGATATGTGGCGGGAAAGACGAAGGCGATGACGATGGATTTTCGGGACAGCAGGGAAGCGAATACGGACATGGCCACCGATACGATCGAGGCGCTGACGACCAGCGCAGCCCCGCCCGTCAGCGACACGAGCGGCGCAAACCGCACACTCGCCGCGCGCGGTGATTCAAAGGAAGTGCGCGCGCAGCTTTACCCGGTCGAGGTCGACCATTCGCGCGACGCGTTGCTCACCGATTTCGGCAAGGACACGCTCAAGGACCGCTATTTGCTGCCCGGCGAAACCTTCCAGGATCTGTTCGTGCGCGTCGCGTCGGCCTATGCCGACGATGCCGGCCACGCGCAGCGGCTCTACAGCTATATTTCGCGGCTGTGGTTCATGCCCGCGACGCCCGTCCTGTCGAACGGCGGCACCGGGCGCGGCCTGCCCATCTCATGCTTCCTCAACTCGGTCCCTGACAGCCTCAACGGCATCGTCGACACCTGGAACGAGAATGTCTGGCTTGCGTCGCGCGGCGGCGGGATCGGCACCTATTGGGGCAATGTCCGCGGCATCGGCGAGCCGGTTGGCCTCAACGGCAAGACCAGCGGCATCATCCCGTTCGTCCGCGTCATGGATTCGCTGACGCTCGCGATTTCGCAGGGCTCGCTGCGCCGCGGTTCGGCGGCGGTGTATCTCGACGTGTCGCATCCCGAGATCGAGGAGTTCCTCGAAATTCGCAAACCCTCGGGCGATTTCAATCGCAAGGCGCTCAACCTGCATCACGGCGTGTTGCTGACCGACGCCTTTATGGAAGCGGTCCGCGCGGGCAGCGAATGGACGCTGACCAGCCCGAAGGACGGCTCGGCGCGCGCCACCGTCGATGCGCGCTCGCTGTTCCAGAAGCTGGTCGAGACGCGCCTCGCCACCGGCGAGCCGTACATCATCTTCTCGGATCACGTGAACAAGGCGATGCCCAAGCATCACCGCGATCTCGGCCTCAAGGTCTCGACCTCGAACCTTTGCAGCGAGATCACGCTGCCGACCGGCAAGGACCATCTCGGCAATGAGCGCACCGCGGTGTGCTGCCTGTCGTCGCTCAACCTCGAGACGTGGGACCAGTGGAAGGACGAAAAGGGCTTCATCGAGGACGTGATGCGTTTCCTCGACAACGTCCTGCAGGATTTCATCGACCGCGCCGAACCCGGCATGGAGCAAGCCGCTTACTCCGCGATGCGCGAGCGTTCCGTG
The DNA here is from genome assembly GCF_014636175.1 of Sphingomonas psychrolutea. GTDB lineage: Bacteria > Pseudomonadota > Alphaproteobacteria > Sphingomonadales > Sphingomonadaceae > Sphingomonas > Sphingomonas psychrolutea. Next base: position 166,185 of record NZ_BMDW01000001.1, read on the forward strand.
GGTCTCGGCGTGATGGGCTTCCACTCCTTCCTGCAGGCGCGCGGGCTGCCGTTCGAAGGCGCGATGGCCAAGTCGTGGAACTTGCGCATGTTCAAGCACATCAAGGGCCAGGTCGACGAAGCCTCGATGCACCTCGCGACCGAGCGCGGTCCCTGCCCCGATGCCGCCGACATGGGCGTGATGGAGCGTTTCAGCTGCAAGATGGCGATCGCACCGACCGCATCGATCAGCATCATTTGCGGCGGCACCTCGGCGTGCATCGAGCCGATCCCCGCCAACATCTACACCCACAAGACGCTGTCGGGCAGCTTCTCGATCAAGAATCCGTATCTCGAAAAGCTGCTCAACGAGAAATCGAAGAACAGCGACGCGGTGTGGAATTCGATCCTCGAACAAGGCGGCTCGGTCCAGCATCTCGATTTCCTCAGCACCGAGGAAAAGGATTGCTTCAAGACCAGCTTCGAGATCGACCAGCGCTGGCTGATCGAGCTCCAGGCCGACCGCACGCCCTATATCGATCAGGCGACCTCGCTCAACCTGTTCATCCCCGCTGATGTCGAGAAGTGGGACTTGCTCATGCTCCACTTCCGCGCGTGGGAATTGGGCATCAAGTCGCTTTACTATCTCCGCTCCAAATCGGTGCAGCGCGCCGGTTTCGCCGGCGGGGTCGAGGCCGACAACACGATCGAAAAGCCGCAATTCGACATCGAAGTGAAGAATTACGATGAATGTTTGGCGTGTCAGTGAGGTGGCGGCGTTAAGTCACCCTCACCCTCCCATTGCTGACGCAATGGGCCCCTCCCTCTCCCACAGGGAGAGGGGTTGCGGCGCACCCAAATTCCCTCTCCCTGTGGGAGAGGGAGGGAGCGGCGAAGCCGCGGAAGGGTGAGGGCGATGCGCCTTTACGACAACCAGCCCTCCGGCACCGTTCCCCGTGCGCGACAACTCCGTCGTGACGCGCCCGAACCCGAGCGTTGGTTGCTGCGGGCGTTACGTGAGACATTTCCGACGCTGAAGTGGCGGCATCAGGCACCGGTCGGGCCATTCTATGCCGACATTCTGTGCTTTTCGGAGAAGCTGGTAATTGAAGTGGATGGCGACACGCATGCCGATCAGGCCGGGCGCGATGCAAGCCGGACCAAAATAATCGAAGGCGAAGGGTGCCGCGTTCTGCGCTTCTCGAACAACGACGTCATGGAAAATCGGGAAGGTGTAGTCGCCGCAATCTCCCTCTCCCTCCGGGAGAGGGAAGGGGCCCGCTCGGCGAAGCCGCGTGGGAAGGGCGAGGACAGCACAAATGAAAAGGGCAGCGCGGAATGACTCGCCCTGCCCTCACCCGACCTCGCTACGCTCGGCCACCCTCTCCCAAAGGGAGAGGGTTTAAAGGGTCACTTCTCTTCTTCGAACGTCACCGCCACGTCGGCGTTGGCGGAGAGGCGGACCGTGCCGTCCTCGACATCGGCGACCAGGCCGAGCGGGATGTAATGGTGATGCCCCTCATGCGCGCTGTGACCTTCGTTGACCTGCGCGCCCGAATCCTTCTTGGTCAGCTTGATGCGACCGCCCTCGACATGGTCGACGGTGCCGACATGGACGCCGTCCGCGCCGATGACCTCAGCATGTTCTTTAATCTGCGATGCGTCGACCATTTGCGTAGCTCCTGCGTTATCGTTGCTCGCTCCAAACGCGCTACCCGCGCAATGGATGCACGGGAGAACGTATGATGGGATTGTTACGCCTTCGCAGCGCCCTGCTCGCCGGACCGCTGCTGCTCGCCCCCCTGCTACTCACGGCGTGCGCGCATCAGGTGCCAAGCGCGGTCGCGCCTGCCGCACCCGGCTTCCTGCTCGGGCTGTGGCACGGCTTCATCTTCCCGGTCGCGTGGGTCGCATCGCTGTTCGTGCCCGATGTCGCGGTCTACGCCGTGCCCAACAATGGCGGCTGGTATGATTTCGGCTTCTTCATCGGCGTCGTGTTTCTGGGCGTCGGGTCGCACCGCAGCAAGACCGTCTATATCAACCGCACGGTGCGGCGATGACCGTTTCGATCGTGATCATGTACGTCGTCGCAGCGCTGTTCGGCGCAAGCGGCACCGCGCTGCTGCTCGCGCTGATCCGGCAGACGAGCGAGGCCAAAGTCTATGCCTTCCGCATGGTCGGCATCATGGCGCTGTCGCTGTGCATCGTGCTGGCGATGAGTGCCACCGCGATGTGGCGCTGGAGCATGGCGGCATGAACAGTTTTGCCGATATCCCTCGGCCGTGGAGTGAGACATTTTGACCAATGCCTTTGATCTGTTCGGCGTTATCATCGCGCTCAATATCGTGTATTTCGGCTGGGTGGTCGGATTCGTCGTCGGCTCGCCCAAGGGGCTGTCAGCCGGCAAGTCTCCGCCACCGGCCAAAAGCCCGGGCCGCCGCGGCCTCGGCATCGGCATGATCGCGCTCGGCCTCGGCTATGCGGTGTTCAGCCTCTCGCACTTGCTCTGATCCACCCCCCTTTTTCGTCCATCACTTCAGGAAATCCCGATGTCGCTCACCGAAGCCCGCAAGCAGTATAAGCCGTTCGAATACCCCTGGGCGTTCGATTTCTGGAAGCGTCAGCAGCAAATCCACTGGATGCCCGAGGAAGTGCCCTTGGGCGAGGATTGCCGCGACTGGGCGCAGAAGCTCAGCGATCATGAGCGCAACCTGCTCACGCAGATCTTTCGTTTCTTCACCCAGGCCGATGTCGAGGTGCAGGATTGCTATCACGAGAAATACGGCCGTATCTTCAAGCCGACCGAGATCAAGATGATGCTCGCGGCGTTCAGCAACATGGAGACGGTGCACATCGCCGCCTACAGCCATTTGCTCGACACGATCGGCATGCCCGAGAGCGAATATGGCGCCTTCCTCGAATATAGCGAGATGAAGGACAAGCACGACTATCTGCAGAATTTCGGCGTCGACACCGACGAGGACATCGCCAAGACGCTCGCGATGTTCGGCGGCTTTACCGAGGGGCTGCAGCTCTTCGCCAGCTTCGCGATGCTGATGAACTTCCCGCGCTTCAACAAGATGAAGGGCATGGGGCAGATCGTCACCTGGTCGATCCGCGACGAGAGCCTGCACTGCGAAGGCATCATCAAGCTGTTCCACACCTTCGTGCGCGAACGCGATTGCTTCACCAAAGCGGTGAAATCGGACATTCGCGAGATGTGCCAGCACACCGTCCATCTCGAGGACAATTTCGTCGATCTCGCCTTCGAAATGGGTCCGGTCAACGGCATGACCGCGAAGGAAATCAAGAAGTACGTCCGCTTCACCGCCGATTGGCGCCTCGGCCAGCTCGGCCTCAAGCCGATCTTCATGATCGACGAACATCCGCTGCCGTGGTTAGCGCCCATGCTCAACGGCGTCGAGCACGCCAATTTCTTCGAACAGCGCGCGACGGAATATTCGAAGGCCGCGACGCGCGGGAATTGGAACGAAGTGTGGGACGGGTTCGATAAGCGGCAGAAGGCGAAGGCTGGGCCTGCGGCGAATGAGGCGGATGACGCAGAGGGCGGGGATATGTTCTCGCGGGCTGGGGTGGCGGCGGAGTAAGTCGCGCCGGGCGCGGGATTAGCGCCGCTAATCCCCGCCTCAAGGCGCGACCGGCCGGCGGCGCCTAAAGCGCCGACCGACGGCACGGGCTTTGCCCGTGGCGCGTCCGAATGGCGAATTATCGATACTCAGCTAATCTGTGTCCGTAGGCCGAATACGCTTGGATAACTTATTACAAAAGACGATAAGTTCCTCTGTCATTTACAAATTCTAACAATCCTCTATCCCGCATTTCCTGCAGTTCGCGGCTTAATGTCATCGCAGGAGTCGCGCCAACCGACCCTGTCTGCTCAACGATGTTCAGGAGTTCGGCGTCAATAAGCGCCTGCCGTTCGAATACCATATCTCCGGTGTTTGCCACGTGACGTCGTACCGCCTGTTCAACTGCTTCCGTCCAACTTGTCATCGGAATCCCAAACTTGTCCGTTTCGGAGCGATTTACCTCCATCCCCAATGGAAATAAAAGTACCCTCCGATATACAGTAGCGCAATCGCAGAACTCGGGGAACGCTAGATGCGCGTAACTTTTGTTTGCAATCGTTGCGGAGGAAAAACCGTTACGCGCGACGCTTGGGCCGATTGGGACCAAGATAAGCAGGAGTGGGCGTTGGGTGCTGTATTCGATTACGCCTTCTGCCACGAATGCGAGGAAGAAACCAATCTTGAAGAAATCGAACTCCGGCCGGTAGCTTAATCGAGAGATGCCCATTATCTCGCTCTTCTTCGGCATCGTCATCAGAATGTACTTCGACGATCATCCGCCGCCCCACTTCCATGCCACCTATCAGGGCTTCGAAGCGTTCGTTGCTATCGAGACCGGCGAGATCGTCGCAGGCACGCTTCCCAAAAAGGCCGCTCGCATCGTCCGCCAATGGGCGCTGGACCACCAAGCCGAACTCGTGGCAAACTGGCAGCGCGGCATTTCGTTGATGCCGATGGAGATGATCCCCGGAGCAGACCTCGATGATTAAGCTCGTCCAGATCAATCCCGACGGCGACGCCACGCTGTGGCTGACCTTTTCCGATGGCGCGACCGCCCGCTGGTCCGCCGCCGACTACATCGCGCGCGACACGGTGATGACCCGCCCCCTCGCCGATCCGGCCTATTTCGCGCGCGCGTTCATCGAGGCAGGTTCGCTGGCATGGCCCAACGGCTTCGAACTCTCCGCCGATGCGCTCCACCGCCGCCTCGACTCCGCAGGCGCGCTGGTGCGGGAGGCCGCATAGCAGCTGACCACGCGATCCGCCGCACGATCATCATCCTGTGCGATCCAGTCGCGGATCGCGATCAGATCGTCCCGCGCTTGCGGCGTGAAGCTAACCCTCAAGCTTGAGATCGCGCCAGACTTGCTCGAGCGGGATCATCGCCGCGCGGTCCTTGCTTTGCGCCGAACCACGCTCGACCTTCGCACGCTGCCAAGCGGCATGGCCGCGCTCCACAGCACCGGCTTCCTCGGTCACTTTCTCGGCAGGGACAGTCACGATTGCCATTTTGGCAACATATCCCAGCGCCCGGTGCAAGGGAAGTGGCGCCAACCCACTTCCCTTCCCCGGCGAAGGCCGGGGCCCAGTTGCGGGCCGTCGATGACGAAGCGCTTCCCGCCGCCACATTCGCCTCGCTGCTGGGCCCCGGCCTTCGCCGGGGAAGGGCTATTCGTGGGGGTGCGCCAATTGGTATGCCAACACCGTTACGGAAATACGCCGCGCTGTCCTACACGAACCAGAACGGTTAAATAGTCGCGCTCCTACAACCAAGGAGCACCCCATGTTCAGTGACGAACAAATCGCCGACCATCCCAACCCCGACCTCCTGATCAACATGAACATCGCCGACGAGAAAATCGCGGCGGAGGATGCTGCGAAACGACGCGCCAATTACGAAGCCGTCCAGCTCGCCCGCCACCGGATCAACGGATGGACGGCGGAGCGGCAGCGCACCTTCCTCGCCGCGCTCGCCGACACCGGCTGCGTCTCGGTCGCGGCGGAGGCGGCGGATATCACGCCACGCTCGTGCTACCGGCTGCGCCGCCATCCGAAGGGTGCCGCCTTTGCCAAGGCGTGGGACGACGCGCTGCTGGTCGCGACCGGGCGGCTCGTCGCGATCGCGTTCAAACGCGCGATCGTCGGCACCCCGCGCGAGATCTGGCGCGGCGGCAAGCTGATCGCCGAAATGTCGATCCCGTCGGACAAGATGCTGATGTTCATGCTGCAGCGCCTGTTTCCGCTCATCTACGGCCAGACCGGCCCCGGCAACGGAACGGTCGAGGCGCAAATCGAGCGCGCCCGCGCCGCCTTGCCCGCCACGCTCGGCGCGCTGACCGATGTGGACGAGGAGAGCCCCGACGCGCTGGTCTCCGAGGATTACATGCCCCAGCCGCCGCGCGACGAAGGCGCCTGAGGTGCCGGGCGCAAGGTCGCCAATGGTGCGACTCGGTGTGACTTTAGCGCCCGCCCCGCACCCGCGATGGTGTGACTCGTGTGACTTTAGCGGGGGTATTACAGCACCGCGGCAAAGCCGCGGCGTCGGACGCGGCTGCTGGCCGCGCCGGCCGGCGGGCGCGCTGGAGGCGCGATTTAGCTTGCGCTAAATCTTGCGCGCACCCGCTCATGCCTTGGGCGGCACATGATACACCGCGTGGCACGCCCCGCACGTCTTGCCCACCGCATCCACCTGCGCGGTGAACCCCGCTGTGTCGCCCGCCTTGGCCAGCTCGGCGAGCTTATCGGCGGCGGCGGCATAGTCGGCGGCCTTGGCGGCGAAGCCCGCGCGGTCGGTCCACACATTGGGGAGCGCCTCGCTCGGCGCAACATTGCTGCCCGCCGGGAACATGCCGGGGATCGCGCGCGCCCATCCGGCGAGTGCGCGGGCCTGTCCGGCAACCTTGGTCAGATCATCGCCGCGCGCGGCAGCCGCCTTCAAATTCCCCAGGGTGGCGCCCGACAGGCGGAACGCCGCACGGCGGCCCTGCACGATGTCACTCGCGGGGGAACTCGCCGCCGGGGCGACCGCTGGCGCGGTCTGGGCAAGAGCCGCAACGCCGCCCCCTGCGATGAGGAGCGTGGGGAGGATCAGGGTCGCTAGGCGCATGACGGTTTCCTTCGGCTGGAAAGCGTCAAGGCTAATCCCGAAAACCGCAGGCAGCAATCGGTCGCGCGTTCGCGCCCGTCCCGATCAGGCCCGCGCGCCCTCCGCGACCGTCCCCGAATTGTGGCGCAGCGCCTTGAGCACCGTCTCGACGATCGCATCGGCATCAAGCCCAGCTTGGGCATATTGCACCTCGGGCTTGTCCTGGTCCTGAAAGATGTCGGGCAAGCGCAGCGTGCGCAGCTTGAGCCCGGCATCGATCAAGCCATCATCCGACGCAAAGGTCAGCACGTGCGCACCGAGCCCGCCGACCGCGGCCTCCTCGATCGTGACCGCCACTTCGTGCGTCGTCAGCAGCTTGCGGATGAGGTCCTCGTCGAGCGGCTTGGCGAAGCGCAGATCGGCGACGGTGGTGCTGAGCCCCCGGGCCTCGAGCGCCTCGGCCGCCTTCAACGCCTCGCCCAGCCGCGTGCCGAGCGAGAGGATCGCCACCTTGTGCCCTAGCCGGACGATCCGGCCCTTGCCGATCTCGAGCTGCTGCGCTTGCGCCGGCAGCTCGACCCCGGTGCCATTGCCGCGCGGATAACGAATCGCGATCGGCCCGCTATCGTGCAGCACCGCGGTGTGCGTCATATGGACCAGCTCGGCTTCATCGGCCGGGGCCATCACCACCATATTGGGCAGCGTGGCGAGATAGGTCACGTCGAACGACCCGGCATGCGTCGCGCCGTCCGCCCCAACGAGGCCCGCACGGTCGATCGCGAAGCGGACGGGGAGGTTCTGGATGCACACGTCGTGGACGACTTGGTCATAGGCGCGCTGCAGGAAGGTCGAATAGATCGCGCAGAATGGCCGCATCCCCTGCGCGGCAAGGCCCGCGGCGAAGGTGACCGCATGCTGTTCGGCAATGCCGACGTCGAAGAAGCGGTCGGGATGCGCCTTGCTGAACGCATCGAGCCCGGTCCCCGACGGCATCGCCGCGGTGATCGCGCAGATCGTCGGGTCGCTCTCGGCTTCCTTCGACAGCTGCGCGCCGAACACGTTCTGATATTGCGGCGGCCCTGGAGGGGCCTTGGACTGGACGCCCGAGATCACGTCGAACTTCTGCACGCCGTGATATTTGTCCGCTGCGGCTTCCGCCGGACCGTAGCCCTTGCCCTTCTTGGTCACGACATGGACCAGGATCGGGCCTTCCTCGGCATCGCGGACGTTTTCGAGCACCGGGATCAACTGGTCGAGGTTGTGCCCGTCGATCGGCCCGACATAATAAAAGCCGAGTTCTTCGAACAGCGTACCGCCCATCGCGATGCCGCGGGCAAATTCGTCGGTCTTGCGCATCCCCGCCGCGATCGGCTTGGGCAAATGCTTGGCAAGCTTGCGCGCCAGATCGCGAAAACCCAGGAACTCGCGGCTCGACACTATTCGGCTGAGATAGGCCGACAGCCCGCCGACCGGCGGCGCGATCGACATATCGTTATCGTTGAGGATGACGACCAGCCGGTTGCCGGCTTGGGCCGCGTTGTTCATCGCCTCATATGCCATGCCCGCCGACATCGCGCCGTCGCCGATCACCGCGATGCCCTTGCCGGGCTTGCCCGCTATCTTGTTGGCGATCGCAAAGCCGAGGCTGGCCGAGATCGAGGTCGACGAATGCGCCGCGCCGAACGGATCGTACTCGCTCTCGCTGCGCTTGGTGAAGCCCGACAGGCCGCCGCCCATGCGCAGCGTGCGGATGCGGTCGCGCCGCCCGGTCAGGATCTTGTGCGGATAGCATTGGTGGCCCACGTCCCACACGAGCTTGTCGTTGGGAGTGTCGAACACATAGTGAATCGCGACGGTCAGCTCGACCACGCCCAGCCCCGAACCCAGATGCCCGCCGGTCACGCCGACCGCGGCGATCGTTTCCTGGCGCAACTCGTCGGCGAGCTGCCGCAACTGCGTCGGCGCGAGCGCACGAAGATCGGAGGGGAGCTGGACCGTGTCGAGCAACGGCGTTGTGAGTACGTCAACCATCCCCCTGTTTAGCGCCGCTCCGGGGCCGTGTCGATTGTCGGATCAACACCACTTTGAGACGCCACATTTTCTTGACGAATGATGCATCGGCGCACCACATATGGGGGATGCCCGGCCTCACCTACCGCCTCGCGACCGAGGCCGATATCCCCGCGATCGCAACGCTGATGGAACGCGCGATCGAGTCGCTGCAGCGCCCCTTTCTCTCCTCGGCGCAGGTCATGGCGAGCCGGTTGAGCATGGGGCTCGATACGCAATTGATCGCCGACCGCACCTATTTCCTGGTCGAACAGGATGGCGTGCCGGTCGGCTGCGGCGGGTGGAGCTACCGCGCCACGCTGTATGGCGGCGACCACAGCGCGGCGCTACGCGATGTCCGCACGCTCGATCCGGCGCGCGATGCCGCCCGAATCCGCGCGATGTATACCGATCCTGCCTATGTCCGGCGCGGGATCGGGCGGCTGGTGCTGGCATTGTGCGAGGATGCCGCGCGCGCGGCGGGCTTCCGCCGGGTCGAGATGATGGCGACGCTGGCGGGCGAGCCGCTCTACCTCGCGTGCGGCTATCAACCGATCGAACGGGTGATGAAAATGGCGGAAACCGGCCCGGCGGTGCCCGGTGTCCGGATGGGCAAGGACTTGCCCTGAAGCGTTAGATCAGTCGCACGTCGCGCATTTACCGCGGACTTCGATTACCGGGCGCACTGGCGAGAAACCGGCCGCCTCCGCTGCCAGACGCACGCCCCGGGTGATGCTATCGTCATCGAGATGCGTGGTTTGCCCGCACGTGTCGCACACCAGGAAGATGCAGTCGTGCAGGCAATCGGGATGGGCGTTGGCGATGTATGCGTTCGAACTCTCGACTCGCCGCGCCAGGTTCGCGCCGACGAACAGATCGAGGATGCGATACACGCTGTTGGCGGCGACGCGGCGCCCCTCGGTCTTGGAGACCGCCTCGGCAATGTCATAGGCCGAGGCCGGCTTGTCGAACCCGGCGAGCGCGCGGAAGATATTGGCGCGCATCACGGTCCATTGCTCGCCCGATTTTTCGAGCGTTGCTTGTGCTGCCGTTGCAAGATCGGCGCCTTGCGGCTCGTGATGATGATGCGCTGCCATCGTCCAGAGATAGGCTCTCGGCACCCGCCCCGCAATGCGCCGACTCGCGGCAGACTCTTGGGGCCAGACGCTTCGAGCTCGCCTAGCTGGCCGCGCGCCGGTTGAGGTCGTGGCCAAGCGCGAGGATCGCGACGCCGATCAACGTCCACACCGTCTCCATGCCAGACCCGTCGTGCGGCAGCGAAATCGCCCCCGCCATCGTACCCAGCCCGGCCGAGCCGACCACGGCCGGGATCATATAGCCATGTGCGAAAATCCCGCGCCCAAGTGCCAATATCCCGAAACCGATCGCGATCGTCAGGCCGATTTCATGGAACAGCGGGTTGAGCAATAGCCCGCCTGCGGTCGAGGCCAGCGCGATGAACACCGAACTCGCGATGCAATGCACCACGCACAGCCCCGACAGGCCGATCGCCATATTATCGAAGCGCTGCTCGATCCAGTTGACCGCGGGGGTGTAAGCGAGAGTCGTCATGCTGGCCGCCATGTGGCACGGCGAGCGACAAGTTACAACATATCATCTTACGGTTTTTGAGCGGCGTGGGCATTTCCTATGTGCCGCGCCCCGTGACGCCGCACCAACACCGCGCCCCACTTGAGCGAATCATGCCCCGCCGCACAGCGCTGCGGCAACGGAGCGCTGTCCGGAGATCTTTGCTGATCCTTCACTACAAGATATTTTGATGCGAAAGTAACGTACCGGTAAGGAGCGCATTGTTATTTAACGCTGCATGAGCTCTGATTCGATCAGCAACCCTTTTGTTGTTGCTGCACCATTAATTGTTGCTACAACATATGCGTTTGTCGTTATAATGTGCTGGGGTAGTGGTCATACAGCAGAACTGATCGCACTTTGCACGGGCTACGTATCTGCTATCATGGCGGCATGTGTTTTTAACGCAAGCGCGATACTGGTCTATGCGGTCTGGATCCGTCGACGTCGGGGCGAGGCGACTTCGGTCACGTCACTGATCTGTCATTTTTTGTTGGAACGATGGCGGGTCGACCGAGGTCTGTCGTTATGGCAACCCTTGCTGACTTTCATCGTTCTGATGACCGCATTCACGTTTTTCAAGCAATCGGCGTTGCGAGGCGCTGGCTTTGGCTATGGTCCATGGTTTGCTGATGCGGACCGGACGCTGTTTGGGACCGATCCCTGGCGCATCACCCACATTCTGTTTGCCTCGCCTTGGTCGACCCAGGCGTTGGATCTGGCGTATCACGCGTGGTTCGCGCCGATGACGCTCGGCGTGGCATTTTGCGCTTTTGCGAAGCCGGGCTCAATTCTGTCGTGGCGCTACCTGCTTTCTTACTGTCTCCTTTGGATCGTGCTCGGGTCACTCATGGCCTATGCTTTTCCCGCCGCTGGGCCAGTTTACTTTGCTGAGTTCCAGCACCAAGCGGGGCGCTTTGCCGAGCTGTCACAATTGCTGGCGTCCGAGGATGCGACGCTCCGGATGCATGGCGCGAGCGGGCTGAGTGCGCTCACCTATCAGCAGCATCTTCTTGTCAACTTCAAGCACGGAACGATCGTGATGGGCGGGGGTATTTCGGCGATGCCGTCGCTCCACAACGCCTTGGCGGTGCTGTTCGCTTGTGTCGCCTGGCATCTGTCGCGTTCGCTGGGGCGAATCATGACGGGCTATGCCGCCATCGTCTGGATCGGTTCGATCCATCTCGGCTGGCATTATGCGCTCGACGGCGTCGTGGCGTTTGTGGCGACCATCGCCCTTTGGTCGCTGTCAGGTTTGATGATCCAGAGCGCGCGAGGGCGTTTATACGCTAAACCGTGGTTATCGCGATCCGTCGCGACGGCCATGCTCGCCGGGACATTGTGGCGACGCCGCAGGGAGCGGAGCCGATGACCCCGACTATTCGGCGATCCTCCAGAATCAAGGCAGACGACGGCTATACGATGCCGCCGCTTCAGCCGATTGTGATGCCATTTATCTTCGCATTTCTCTACGCGACTTGCGTCTACCTGCTCGTGCGCGATCCCTTGATCGACTGGACGTCGGTCGCTCGGCTGAAAAGTAAGGGCTTTATCTGCGCGATAACGCTTGTCGCGCCCGTCATGTTGCTTGGCAAAATGGCGTACAACCACCGGTACGGGATCGATGAGTCGGTCACCGATATCGTCCGCACGTTCGTCCGGACGCGCATCCGCCCCGGATGGGGGCTCCCCTTCCTGACGCCCTTGCTCACCGCAATCTTGGTTGGCACCGCGTATAACGTTTTCAAGCAGCGAATGCTGCCATCGACGGGATATGGCTATGACGGCGTTCTCGCAGGGATAGATCGTAGCGTCTTCGGTACCGATCCTTGGCGGCTGACCCATACTCTGCTGCCCAGTGCAGAGGCCACGCGGATCATCGATCTGGCCTATCATCCCTTCTTCTTTCCGATGACAATGGGAATTGCGATCTGCACGTTCCTGCCGCTCGATTCGCGCCACCGCCTCCGACACACGCTGTCTTTTGCGATGCTGATCATCGTTCCGACGAGCCTTGTTGCGGCACTGGTGCCGGCGGTGGGGCCTTGCTTCGAAGCATTTTACCACCAGAATCTGCAGTTCGCCGAATTGACCAACACGCTTGCAGCGCAACAGGCTAGCCTTGTCGCCAACGGCTATCCCGGATTTGAATCGCTCGCCGCCCAAGCAAAACTGCAGTCGCTTTTGGGCGCGCCCAGCATCGCGGATGGCGGCGGCATCGCGGCGCTGCCGTCGATGCACAATGCGTTATCCACATTGTTCCTGTGCTTCGTGATGGGTTTCAGCCGCCATTGGCTGTGGCTGGCGGTGCCGTATAGCGCACTCATTCTGTTCGGGTCAGTCCACCTTGGCTGGCACTACGCGATCGACGGTGTCGTTGGCATCGCGCTCGCATTCCTGATGTGGCGGATCGCCGGGCCGATTGCCGATGCCGGCCTTGCCCAGCACCCAATTAGACGTGCAATCCGGAACGGCCGTGCCACATTCGGCCGGATTGCCACGCCAAGCATGTAGCGACGTACCGGCCTCGCCGAACTGGGACAACGGTTGCGCTTATGGTCGCGCCATTGGCAGATTCCGGCTCAAATCGAGGGCTGTGGCCCGGCCGTGATTGGCGCACGGTGTCGTTATCGACCGATCCAACGGGCCGCAGCTTAAGCGATCGGCGTTTCTGAACGCCGTCGATCTGCGACCCAGCAAACCCCGCAACCATGCCCCACCCCCAAAATTTGCACCCGCACACCCAAAATCCACAATCGACGCGGGCCTTACGGGGGCGTAAGGCAGCGTCATGCTCCAAGCATCCACGCTTCCCACCCGCCTTCGTCCGCGCACGCTGTCGAACTGGCTCTTTATCGTCGCCGCGCTGGTCGTCGCGATGGTCGTCATCGGCGGCATCACGCGGCTGACCGAATCGGGACTTTCGATCACGCAGTGGAAACCGATCAGCGGGATTATCCCGCCGCTCACCGGTGCGCAGTGGCAAGCCGAGTTTGATAATTACAAGAAAATCCCGGAATATCAGCAGCTCAACCGCGGCATGACGATGGCCGGGTTCCAGGCGATCTTCTTCTGGGAATATATCCACCGCTTGCTCGGGCGCGTCGTTGGAGCGGCCTATCTGCTGCCGTTGCTCGCCTTTTGGGCGGCGGGGCGGATTCCGCGCGGCTATGCCCCGCGGCTGTTCGCGCTCGTCGCCTTGGTATGTTTCCAGGGCGCGATCGGCTGGTGGATGGTGTCGTCGGGTCTCGCCAAGCGCACCGATGTCAGCCACGTCCGCCTCGCCGTCCACCTTGTCACCGCGCTCACCCTGCTCGCCGGCACGGTGTGGACCGCGCTCGATTTGCGCGATCTTGCGGCCAACCGGCTCGCCAACCCGGCGCGGCTGCGTGCTTTTGCGGGCGCGGCGCTACTCCTGCTCTTCGCGCAGATCATGTTCGGCGCGTTCACCGCCGGGCTCGATGCGGGCTATGCCTTTTCGAGCTGGCCGCTGATGGGCGACGAAATCTTCCCGGCCGCGACACCGCTAACCGATCCGCTATGGCGCAATGCGGTCGATAATCCGGTGGCGGTGCAATTCATCCATCGCTGGCTCGCCTTCGTCGCGGCGGCGGGGATCGTCTGGCTGGGGACCAAGGCGATCCGGGCCGGAGCGCCGCGCATCGGCTGGGCCGTTATCGCGCTGGTTGGCTTCCAGATCATCCTCGGCATCGCGACCTTGCTGAGCGGTGTCGAGATCGTCATCGCGGTCGCACATCAGGCCAATGCCGCGCTGACGCTGATCGCGGCGACCGCAGCGGCGCATGCGGTGAGCCGCCGCACCGCGTGATTCGCGCCGGGTTCGGTCTGTCGGTCCTGCTATGGTCGAGCGCAGCGGCGGCGGAATTTCGCCCGGTCGAGGATCGCCCCTACCGTTACGACACCATCGAAACCCGTACCGCGGACGGCGTCGCGCGGCGCTTCCAGGCCAGCCGCACTGTCGTGTTCCACAAGACCGACACCGGGTATGCCGTAACGGTGACGCTCGACACGATCGATGACCAGGCCGGTGACGAGGTCGGGGCGATGTTCCGCGCGGCGACGGGCGCCTTGCTCGACCGCCCGATCCGCTATCAGGTCGATGCCAGCGGCGCGATCGTTGACGTCGCCGATGCCGATAGCGCGATCGCGCTGATCGCCGACGCGATCGATCGGATCAGCGCCCGGCGCGTACGCAGCGGCGATGCGCGCGTCCTCACCAGCCCGCTGCGCACGCTGCCCCCAGAGCGCAAGGCCGCGATGCTGCGCTCGATCCTGACCCCTGTCATCGCCAGTCCCACAGCCGATCGCACGCCGGGCCAGCGCCCGGTCTCCGTGCCCAGCCGGCCGCCGCTCGCGCCCGGTACCGCGCTTAGCGGAATCGAGACCACACGCAGCGCAGGCGGGATCATCACGATCGAGGTCAAGGCGTCCGGCGGCGTCGATGCCCGCGCCACGCCCGAAACGCATGGCCACGACGTCGCAACACCAGCGCATCTGCCCACCGCCACGATCAGCACGACCCGTCATATCGATGCCGCAACCGGGCTGCTGCGCGATGCGCGCGACATCGCCGAGACACGATTGAGCGACGGCGCGACGATCCACGCCACGCAGATCGAGACCATCCTGACGCTGCAACTCCGCCCATAAAGGTCGGCGGTACCAGGTTACCCGTCACGAAACCCGCCAATTGCTTGACTTCCACGCGGCCTCGCAGCAATAGGCCGCCATTGGTGCCGTCCTTCGGGGCGGCACCTGTCGTTTTAGCATAGAAGGTCACAAGCCCCATGAAGGCGCTGATGAAGACCACGAAGCCGGCGCTGCCGGCTGAAGTGGTAAAGAAGTGGATCATCGTCGATGCCGACGGTCTGGTCGTCGGCCGTATGGCGTCGATCATCGCGAACATCCTGCGCGGCAAGCACAAGCCGAGCTTCACCCCGCACGTCGATTGCGGTGACAATGTCATCGTGATCAACGCCGACAAGGTGCGGTTCACGGGCAACAAGCTCAAGGACAAGATCTATTATCGCCACACCGGCTATGCCGGGGGCATCAAGGGCGTCGCAGCCGGCAAGATCCTCGAGGGTCGTTTCCCCGAGCGGATCATCGAAAAGGCGATCGAGCGGATGATTCCGCGCGGTCCGCTGGGTCGCGCGCAAATGCGCAACCTGCGCGTCTTCGCCGGCACCGAGCACCCGCACGAGGCCCAGAACCCCGAAGTCCTCGACATCGGAGCCATGAACCGCAAGAATAAGGTGGGCGCATAATGTCCGACAACCGCCAGTCGCTGGCCGATCTCGCCGGCCTGACCAACACCCCCGCGCCGGTCACGCAGGCCGCAACTGACACCGTGCCGACCGAAGTCAGCGCGCCGGTCAACAACTCCGGCCCCGTGCCCGAGCCGATGCCGCTGCGCGAACAGATCCTCGACAAGTTCGGCCGCGCTTACGCGACCGGCCGTCGTAAGGACGCCGTCGCACGCGTCTGGATCAAGCCCGGCACGGGCAAGATCATGATCAACGGCCGCGACCAGGAAGTGTATTTCGCGCGTCCGACGCTGCGTCTCGTCATCAACCAGGTGTTCGGCGTGACCGAGCGCGAAGGCCAGTATGACGTCAATTGCACCGTCAAGGGCGGCGGGCTTTCCGGCCAGGCCGGCGCCGTGAAGCATGGCATCAGCCAGGCGATCACCAAGTTCGAACCGATCCTGCGTGCGCCGGTCAAGGCAGCAGGCTTCCTGACCCGCGACAGCCGCACGGTCGAGCGCAAGAAGTACGGCCGCGCGAAGGCACGCCGCAGCTTCCAGTTCTCGAAGCGTTAAGACTCGTAGCGTCGGCCGACGGGCGGCACAGCCGTCCCGTCTAACGTCATGGATTTACTCCGTGACGGCGCGATGCAGAAATATTGAAAGGGCGGTCCGGAAACGGGCCGCCCTTTTCGTATCCCCCCCCCCGCCAGGGATGACGCAGCGCCAGCGTAACGATACACTCTGCCAATGCCCGCCCCCGACCTCATAACCGCCAAAATCGTCGCCTTTCTCGACGGCATCGGCATTCCCGTGGTCCTGACGCCGCTACCAGAGGATACGCTCCTCCCCGCCATGACGGTGACGCGCGGCACCTTGCTGGTCGACCCCGCGCGGCTGACCTATCCCGGCGACCTGTTGCACGAAGCCGGCCATATCGCCGTAACCGATCCGGCGGTGCGCGATACGCTCGAAACGGTCGCCGACAATCAGAGCGAGGAGCTTGCCGCGATCTGCTGGTCTTACGCCGCCGCCCGGGCGATCGGGCTCGATCCGGCGATTGTGTTCCACGGCGATGGCTATCGCGGCAACGGGCCGTCGCTGGCAATGAGCTTTCAAATGGGGGTTTATCTCGGGGTGCATTTGCTCGTCGGTTACGGCCTGACGAGCAACGCCGCTTATCCGGCGATGACACGCTGGCTGCGCTGAACGGTACCGACTAACGCTTATCCGGTGAGCGATTGCTGTCCGAACTGCACCGCGAAGTGCACTTCCGGCAGATGTTCGAACCCAGGTTTCGCGAAATAGAAACCCTGGATGTAGCGTACGCCGATCTCGCGCAGCGCCTTCAACTCGCCCGCCGTCTCGATCCCCTCGGCGATGACCTTGACGCCGAGCGCGTCGCACATTCTGACCACACCGCCGACGATCATCCGCTGCGGCATACTGGTATCGAGACCCCGGATCAGATCCATATCGAGCTTGATCAGGTCGGTCTGAAACCGTGCGAGCAAGTTCAGCCCGGCATAGCCTGCGCCGAAATCGTCGATCGCGGTACCGAAACCCATTTGCTGATACGTGGCGATGATCTTGGAAACATGCTGAGGGTCGGCCATCTCCTCATTCTCGGTGAATTCGAAGATCAACCGGTCGCTCGGGAAAGCATTTGCCCGCGCGGTCTTGAGCGTCAATTGGATACAGGCGGCGGCGGAATAGACCGCATTGGGCAGGAAATTGATCGACAGGCGCGCCGGGGTGGCGAGGATGCCAGCCCGAGTCGCGGCTTCGATCGCCTTGACCCGGCATTGCTGGTCAAAGCCGTAGCGATTGGCATCGCTCACCTGGCTCAGGATGCTGGACGCCGATTCGCCGCCCATGCCACGCACCAGCGCTTCATACGCAAACACACATTCCTGCTCGATATCGACGATCGGCTGGAACGCCATCGAGAAGGGCAAGTCGAATGTCGCGCCATCGCGGCATCCCTTGCAACCGGCTGCCACGGCGGACGGGGGTGTGAGACGTTCGTGCATCCCGCGACAATGGCGCGTTACCCGTTAAGATTTAACGATAATCGCAAATGTAAAAGCGATGTGTCAGCGGGCGTCGATCGCAGCCACGGTCCCGGTCGCCATCGGTTCACGCCGCAGCGCCAGCGCGGCGCGTTCCGCCCCCTCCATCGCGCGCAGCACGTTGCCGCCCGCAAGCTTGGCAAGATCGCCGTCGCTCCACCCGCGCCGCGCGAGTTCCGCGAGCAACGCGGGATAGGTATCGACTCCGTCCAGCCCTTGCGGCAGATCAGGCACGCCATCCATGTCGCCGCCCAGGCCGACATAATCGACGCCCGCCACCTTCGCGATATGGTCGATATGGTCGGCGACTTTCGCGAGCGTCACAATCGGCCGGGGGTGCGCCTGTTCCCACGCGGCAAGCGCCGCCTTGGCCTTGTCGGGCTGGCCGATATACAGCCCGCCGAATGGCGGCGCGTTGTAGCTGGCGATTTCGCCATTGCGCGCCGCCTCCCACACCCGCCGCTCTTCCGAGATGTAGCTCGGCGCGAAATTGACCATGATGACGCCGCCATTCGCCGCGAGCAGTTTGAGCACCGCGTCCGATACATTGCGTGGATGATCGTCGAGCGCGCGCGCCGAGGAATGCGAGAAAATCACCGGTGCCGTGGTGACGCGCAACGCATCACGCATCGTCGCTTCGCTGACATGGCTGAGATCGACCAGCATGCCGAGCCGGTTGAGCTCGTGCACCACCGCCTCACCGAACTTGGTCAAGCCATCGTGCTGCGGGTCGTCGGTCGCCGAATCGGCCCAGGCGATCGTCCGGGAATGGGTCAGCGTCAGGTACGACGCGCCAAGCCGCCGATAGGCGCGTAGCACCGAAAATTTGCCGTCGATCTGCCCGCCGCCCTCGACCCCGAGCAGCGACGCGATCCGCCCTGCCGCGTGGATGCGACGGACGTCGGCAGCGGTGACAGCCGGTTCGAACACCGTGGGATAGCGCGCAAAGATTTGCTGCATCAGCCCGATCTGGTCGAGCGTCGCCTCGACCTGTTCGGGGCCGGGCAAGCTTGCCGGCACATAGACCGACCAGAATTGCCCGCCGACCTGCCCCTTGCGCAGCCGCACAATGTCGGTGTCGAACTTGGCCGGATCGAGCCGGTTTAGGTCGATCGTCCAGCGCGCATCGCCCGCGACGCCGACCAAAGTCTCGCCCCAGTCATTATGCCCATCGATCAGCGGTGTCGCCTTAAGCACGCGCGCGACGCGGGCATCGACGTCGGACGGCGCGGCGTAAGCGGGAAGCGCTGCAAGCAGCGCAAGCGGAGCGAACAGGAGGGCTGGTTTCATTGCGCCAGCATATCGATGCGGCGGGGTGCGGCAAGGCGTGTTCTGAGCGCCAGTCCCCTTCCGGCCTTCGCCGGGGAAGCAAAAGGAAAAACTTCTACTCCGCCCGCTCGCGCACCAGCACTTCGTCCGGCGCGCTATCCATCGCCCGCACCACGACATCGAATTGCGCGCCATCCACCCGAATCTCATTGAACGACGGCGGGGTCGTGCGGGTGCGTTCGGACAGCGTCCCCGCGCCGATCATCCGGATCGTCTGCCCGTCGATAACGTGGGTGATGTCGAACGGATCATGGACATGCCCGGTCAGCACCGCATGTGCCCCCGCCTCGGCCAAGGCGGCCAGCGCATCGGCACCGCGATGCGTCCGAGCCGATGCCGACGTCGCGCCCTCGATCAGCGGGTGGTGGCACGCGATGAACACGAGCTTGCCCTTGGGCACCTCCGCGAGCAACGCCAGCGCCCGCGCGAGCGCGCCCTTGCTCACCTTGCCCTTCGACCAATTCCACCGCCACTGCGCCCGCGCGGTCGTCACCAGCGGCACGATCGCAACGCCGGGCAAATCGAGCGGCACTTCCACAAGGCGCTTGATCGCGCCCATCCGTTGATAGGGGCGGAAGAAACGATCGATCGGATTGAAATAGGGCAGATCGTGATTGCCGACCTCGACCGTTACCGGCACGCCAAGGCGTTGCAGCCAGCCGAGCCCGGCCGCGAATTCCCGCCGCCGTGCGCGCATCGTCAAGTCGCCGGTCATGATCACCGCATCGGGCTGCTCCGCCTTCACCACGGCTTCGAACCACGCGATCGCCGTGGGATCCTCACGCCCGAAATGCACATCGCTGACATGGAACAGACGCATCAAGCCTCCGGGAGCGTCGTGACGAACCGGTCACGCGTCATGCTTACACGCACCACACTGCGCGGTTCCAGCATGATCGGCTCGCCGTCGACCAACGCGAGCGCGGGCTTATCGCCGCGCGTGCGGAATTCGCGCGTATGGCACTGCGTCACCTCGGAGGCCGCAACCCAATCCCCGGTCAGCCATTCCCAGCCCAGCCTGGTCAGGGCGCGAAAATCGCGTGCATCGATCGCCGCGACATCGAGATGCCCGGCCTTGGCGCGAACCAGCACCGCCTGCGCACCGTGCTTGAGCCCCGGCACCCCATCGAGCCGGATGCCGCGCCCGAACGTCCGCCGCCACGCATGCCGCAGTGCGCGCCCCAGCCCGCGCAACCGTCCGGCCCGGACCAGTTCGCGCGCGCGCACCCAATTCGCCGCCGGCCCGAGGATCAGCCCGACCAACGCGCGCTGTCCGGCCACTTCGACGCACGGCAGCGCGACCGTGCGCTCCTGTGTCACCGCCGCCGCAATGATCGCCGCCGGGTCCGCCGGGCCGTGGAGCAGCTTGGCGAGCATATTCATCGTGCCACCGGGCAAGATCAGGATCGCGCCGTTCCACTCGGCCAGCGCCGCCACCGCCGCATTGATCGTGCCATCGCCAGCATACAGCACCGCGGTATCCACCCCCGCCGCATCGAGCGATTCGGGGGTCGGCAGCGCGTCATCCGGGAACGCCGTCCGCCCAACGAGCGTCAGGTCGCTTTCGACGAACAATGCGGCGAGCGCATCGGCCTTGGCCGGGGTCGCCGTGCCGGATTTCGGATTGGTGATGAACCAGAGTTTCTGCATGGCGTCGCCAACGCACGACTCCGCCAAAGGTGACGGCTGCGCAACGGAAAAAGCGCTAATCGACCGCGACGTGGATCGGTTCGTCGCCGGGCTTCGGTGGCGCAGGTCGCTGGAGCAGCAGCACCAGCGGCACGGCACACAGCGTCAGGATCATCATCAGCTTGAAATCGTCGAGATAGGCGATCATCGCCGCCTGCGCATTGACCATTGCATCGGCGATGGCGAGCACCGCGTCGGTCGATCCGCCGGTGATCGAGCTCGCCACCGGATCGTTCGCGACCAGGCCAGGATCGGGAATGTGCTGCGCCAGTTCCGCATGGCTCGTCTGGATGTTGCGCGCCAGCAACGCCGTCACCACCGAAATGCCAACCGATCCGCCAATATTGCGCGACAAGTTCATCAGGCTCGACGCCTCAGTGCGATAATGCGGTGAAAGCGTGCCGAACGCCATAATATTGAGCGGGATGAAGACGAGGCCAAGCCCGATGCCCTGAATGAATCCAGTAACGACGAAGGGCCGCGCGTCCATTTCGATCGTCCAACCGGTCATGTCATACAGCGACCAAGCCGCGATCAGCAGCCCGCCGCCGACCAAAAACCGCGGATCGACCTGCCGCTTCATCAACTGACCAGCGACGAACATCGAGCCGACAATCCCGATCCCGCGCGGCATCAGCAGGATCCCGGCATCGAGCACGGGATAGCCATAGAGCGTTTGCAACATCGGCGGCAGCAACGCAATCGTCGCGGTCATCAGCACGCCGATGACGAGCATGAAACCGATGCCGGTCAATAAATTGCGATTGAGGAACAGTGCGCGGTCGAACATCGGGTTCTTCGCGGTCAGCAATTGCACCAGAAACAGCCACCCTGCGCCCAAGGCGACCATCCCTTCGGTCCACACTTCCCACGAACTGAACCAGTCCTGCGTCTGGCCGCGATCGAGCATCAGCTGGAACACGCTGATCGCCACCGCCAGCGTCGCGAAGCCGAACAAATCGAACCCGCGCCGTGTGATCTTACGCGACGGCAGCAACGTCCACAGGATCGCGAAGCACACCGCACCGATCGGCACGTTGACGTAAAAGCACCAGCGCCAATCATAATTGTCGGTCAGCCAGCCGCCGATCACCGGCCCCAAAATCGGCCCGACCATGATCCCCATGCCCCAGATCGACATCGCAGCCGCCTGTTTGGAACGCGGGTTGATGTCCATCATCACCGTCTGGCTAAGCGGGTTCATGAACGCCGCCGCAATGCCTTGCAGGATCCGGAACACCACCATTTCGGGCAAATTGGTCGCGAGCCCGCACAGCATCGACGCGATCACGAAGCCGACCACTGCGCCCAGAAACAGGTTACGCGACCCGATCCGGTCAGCGAGCCAGCCGGTCAGCGGAATCGCCACGGCCGACGCCACGATATAGCTGGTCAGCACCCAGGTGATCGTATCGGCAGTCGCGCCGAGCGACGCGGTCATGTCGCGCAAAGCAACGTTGACGATCGTCGAATCGAGGATCTGCATGATCGTCGCGGCCATCACGCCGATCGTCAGCAGCGGGCGGTTTCTGGTGGAGAGCGCGGCGCGCTCCTCGAACGGGACCGCCTCCTCGGTCGATGGCGTGCGGGCGAGCCGGTCGGCCTCCTCGCGGTCGCTCGGGTTAGCAGTGGCCACGCACGTCGACCGTGACATTGGTGCTGAGCCCGGCGATCAGCGGACGCGGACTCGCTGCGTCGATCGCGATTCGCACCGGCACGCGCTGCGTCACCTTGACCCAATTGCCGGTCGCATTCTGCGCCGGAAGCACCGAAAATTCCGACCCGGTACCCGCCCCGATCGATTGGACGTGACCCTTGAGCTTCAGCCCGCCATAAGCTTCGAACGCCATTTCGGCGGGCTGACCCACGCACATTTTGTTAAGGTCGGTCTCCTTGAAATTCGCCTCGACCCACGCCGCATGCGCGGCAACGACGCTGACGGCGGGGAGCCCGGTGATCATCATCTGCCCGACCTGCAATCGGTCCGACTGGCTGATCGTACCCGCGACCGGCGCATAGACTGCGGTCCGCGCCAGATCGAGCGCGGCCTTGTCGCGCTGGACCATGGCCGCCTGCACGGCGGCCGGTGCGCCCGATCCGCCAGTACCGCTGCCGACTTGCACGCGCGCCTTGTTCGCGCTGGCATTCGCGGTTGCGAGCCGCGCGCGGGCCGCCGCCACCTGTTGCGCGGCGGCGTCGAAGCTTGCTCGCGTCGTGAAGCCTTGCTTCATCAACTCGGCCTGCCGCCCATAGGTCGCCTGCGCCAGCGCGATATCGGCCTTGGCGCTCGATATGTCGGCGGCAGCGCTGCCGCTATCGGTGGCGAGCGTGCTAACCTGGACGCGCGCGGTCGCAATCGCCGCCTCGGCCTGCGCCAGTGCGATGCGATACGGCGCGGGGTCGATCCGGAACAGCAATTGCCCAGCCTTGACCGGCTGATTCTCGCGCACCGCGACCTCGACGATCCGCCCGGCCACGTCGGCGGAAACCGAGACCTTATCCTGTTGGAGATAGGCATTGTCGGTCGACACAAAACGCCCGGCGGTCAGCCAGAAATAGCCCGCAATCGCGATCAGCAGCAACGGCACGCTGATCATCAGGACCGGGCAAAGCCACACGCGGCGTTTGGCCGGGGCCTCGGTCATCCCGGTCAGCGGCGGCGCAAGAATGACGGTCTCGGTCTCGGTCGCACTCGCCCGATCGATCCTGGGGTCTGCATCAGCCATTGGCGGCCTCACTGTCTTCATGCGTGTCGGATAGATTGGAATAGATGCGCTCGAGCACCGCGACAGCGACTTCATGGTTGCTTTGCGGAATTCCGGCGAGCGCAGTGCCGAGCAGACCCTCTGAGATTTTCGTCAGATCGTTCAACAACGGATGCGCGCGCTCGGTCAGGAAAATTTGCCAGGCACGGCGATCCTTCGGATCACGGCGACGCTCGACTAGGCCGCCATCTTCGAGCCGATCGATCATCCGGCACAGGCTGATCGGCTCGACCTCGAGCAAATCGGCAAGCCCGCCCTGATTGATCCCCTCGTCGCGCTGCAGGAATTTCAGCACACGCCACTGCGTCCGCGTCACGCCGATCAGCCGTGCGCGCTCATCGAAGCGGCGGCGCATCAGGCGTGAAACATCGCTGATTAGAAAGGCAATCGAGTCGCTCATGACATCCATATAATAAGCATACTTAGGTTTGCCAATGCGTAGCATTGTGCGGCGCAATAAAACACGAGGGCCCGATTGGTTCCGTCCCTTTTCCCGCACCGCGCGCTGTGCCACGATGCGGCATGACCGATCACCGCACCGCGCCCGTTCACCCCATCGCCGAACTGACCGTGCGAGGGGTCCTGCTTGGCGGGATCATCACGCTGCTGTTCACTGCCGCCAACGTCTATCTCGGGCTGAAGGTCGGGCTAACCTTCGCGACCTCGATCCCTGCCGCTGTCATTTCGATGGCGATCCTGCGGATGCTGCCGGGTGCTACGATCCTTGAGAACAACATCGTGCAGACCGTCGCGAGCGCGGCGGGCACGCTCGCCGCGATCATCTTCGTGCTGCCCGGCCTCGTGATGATCGGCTGGTGGCACGGCTTTCCCTATGTGCAGACCGCCGCGATCACGATGACCGGCGGTATTCTCGGCGTGATGTTCTCGGTGCCGTTGCGCCGTGCGCTCGTCGTCGACAGCGATTTGCCCTATCCCGAAGGCGTCGCCGCGGCCGAAGTCTTGCAGATCGGCGCAGGCTCGCGTGCTGGCGAGGCCGAAGCCAAGCAAGGCTTGCTTGTGCTGGTTTGGAACAGCATCGCCTCCGCCGGATTTGCGATCTTCACCCAGACCAAGATCGTCACCGACACCGCCGCCACCACCTTCCGCGTCGGCGCGGGCGCGACCGGCATTTCGGGCAGCCTGTCCTTCGCTCTGCTCGGCGTCGGGCATCTCGTCGGCATTTCGGTTGGCGCAGCAATGGCGCTGGGCGTGGTGATTGGCTGGTTCATCCTCGTGCCGGTGATGACGGCCGCGCATCCAATGCCCGGCGACATCGCCGCGTGGGTCACCACGATCTGGAAGAATGACGTACGCTTCTTCGGTGCCGGGTTGATCGGCGTGTCGGCGATCTGGACATTGCTCAAGATCGCCGGACCCGTCATCGGCGGCGTGCGCTCGGCGCTGGTGGCCAGCGCGGCGCGCGGCCAAGGTGAAACGCTCGCGCTGGAAGAACGCGATATCCCGATCGCCTGGGTCGCGGGCGGATCGCTGCTGACGCTGCTGCCGATCGCCTGGCTGTTATGGGATGTCATTGCAGGCGGCGCGCTCGCTGCCTCGGCGCTCCTGCTGATCGCAGGTGCGCTGGTTTTCATCCTCGTCGCCGGGCTCATGATTGCGGCGGTGTGCGGCTATATGGCCGGGCTGATCGGCGCATCGAATTCGCCGGTGTCGGGCATCGGCATCCTCTCGGTGCTGGGCTCGGCGCTAATGCTCGTCGGCCTGTTCGGACAAAATCCTGGTGCCGACACGACCACCGCGCTGATCGCTTACTCGCTGATCGTCACGGGCATCGTGTTCGGCGTCGCGACGATCTCGAACGACAATCTGCAGGATTTGAAGACCGGCCAGTTGGTCGGCGCGACGCCGTGGAAGCAGCAAGTTGCGCTGCTGATCGGCGTCGTGTTCGGCTCGCTCATTATCCCGCCGGTGCTCAACGTGCTCAACAGCGGGATCGGCTTTGTCGGTGTGCCCGGCGCCGGGCCGAACGCGCTCGCCGCCCCGCAGGCCGGACTAATCTCGGCGCTCGCGAAGGGCGTGCTGTCGGGCAATGCCAACTGGCCGATGCTCGAATATGGCGCGCTCGCAGGCGTGGTGTTGATCGCGCTCGATGAGCTGCTCGGGCGGTTGAAGCTGCTCCGCCTGCCCCCGCTTGGCGTCGCGCTCGGCATCTATCTGCCGATGTCGGTGATCCTGCCGACGGTGCTCGGCTCTGTGATCGGCTGGTTCTACAACCGCTGGGCGCGTACCGCCGCCAACCCCGAAGTTGCCGAACGGATGGGCACGCTCACCGCCACCGGGTTGATCGTCGGCGAAAGCCTGTGGGGCGTGGCGTTCGCGGTGGTCGTCTACGCCACCAACAGCGATGCGCCGCTGGCGTTGATCGGCAAGGGGTATGAGACGGCGAGTCTGGTCGGGGGGACCACGCTCTTTTTACTGATCGCCGCCTGGCTCTATCGCTCGTCCATGCAGCGCGCTGTGCGGTGATGTCGTGGCTGGCACCAAAAGGGCGATCAGGCTCCCATAGCAGAGCACGATCGTCAGCAGCATGTATCGTCCCGGGTCGGCCACCCCGAAAAAGAGCAACATGCCAAAGTTCGCGACCCCAAAAGTAGCCGGAAGCAGGACGTCCAGCCGTATTTCCGTCGCGCGCCGTAGCCAGCACCACAGCAGAAGGCCCAGGCAACCGATCAGCGGGAAAGCTTGCGATTTCGGATATTTGAACAGCACCCGCTCGAGCATCTTCAAAACCTCGGTCGCACCGCTGTCGCGCCACAGCTGGATCGGCCGGTTGGCGCCAAGGCGGTGCATCATCTCTGCGCGTTCAAGCTGCGCTATTGGCTGATTGGCATCGTTCACCGCGCTCCCGCTTAGACCCCAACTCATATGATCCCGCGACATCAGCAACGCCCCGGCATAGGTCAGACGATGCCGTGCGTAGGCAATCGGGTGCAACGCGATCTGCCGAAGCCACTGCCGCGTCAGCGCTGCGTCAAGTCGATCGAACGCGGTCGAATATCCCTTGCATGGCCCCCACGGAGCAAACGGGTCCCACATGTTGGGCAAGAAGCAATCGGCGATCGGCGGAACCGACGCAGTCGGCCATCCGTGCACCTCCGCAAACGCGTTGTGATGAGTTCGGAGCGAGATCGCAGCGAGATCGAAAATAACGAGTTGCTTGTCGGGGTGATGGTCTTGTGCCGCAAACAGCGTGCGATCCACCCAGCGGTTGAGCGGCACGGCGGCCAATCCCAACAGCAGCACGACCAAAAGCGTGGCGCCGTACACTTTGGCCGATCGCGCAAAAAACGGTAGCGCCAGCGCCGTCGCCAAGACGATCGTGAGAAAATTGGGAGCCTTGATCAGCAGAAACAGCAATATGAGCGTCCCGACGATCACGGCTTCAACCGGGTGGAGCGGGCGGTGGATGACGCGGGGAAGAAGGCGGATCAGGAAAAGGATAAGCCCCAGCGCCACGACGTCCTTCCCGATCGCCCCGAATGCGCCGACGAGCGCGACACGCAGCGCGATCTCGGCAGCAATCGGGGTACGCCCGCGCCAAGTCGCCGGCACGCGCGGAAGAAACCCCGCAAACAGGCCGAACAATGCGGACTGCATCAACAGCGCAGCGGACGGCTGGCCGAGAATTGGACCAGCCAAGTTCCACAGCCAGCCTAGTGTCGGGGAGTGCCAATTGCCGAGTTGCGCCGGAGCGGTCGCGGTGATGACGCTATAGAGCGAATCGGCGTTCAGCCGCCCAGGATAGCTGACCCAGAAACACAGGCAGGTGAAGGCAAGGCCGACACGCCAGTCATACTTCACGGGGGGATCTACGCATCGCGCCGCAATCGCGTTTCGGAGCATCGATGCCGTTATCCTTGGCCCCGGCGACATCCGCGCCGTCGCCAATGGCGGTGGGTCGCGCAATGGACGCCCGTTCGGCAACCGGCCTGTCCTAAGCCATCGCCGCCAGCAATGCCGCGATCGGAATGAACGCAAACGCCACCGAACTATCCGCCACCCCATACGGCACGAACAGCGTGTCGCCATGCCGGATCGCGCCGCAGGTATAGACGACATTGGGCACATAGCCCTCGCGGTCCTGGTCCGCCGCCGCGAGGATCGGCTCGCGCGTGCGGCCGATCACCTTCGACGGATCGGTCTTGTCGAGCAGCACCGCGCCGATCGCATATTTGCGCATCGCCCCCACGCCATGCGTCAGCAACAGCCAACCCTCGGGCAGTTCGATCGGCGGGCCGCAATTGCCGATCTGCACCAGCTCCCACGGGAACATCGGGGTCAGCAGCTTCTGCCCCTCGTCCCAGTGCGTCAGCGTGTCCGATTTGAGCAGGAACAGATTTTCGCCATCCTGCCGCCCGATCATCATATACTGCCCGCCGACCTTGCGCGGAAACAGCGCCATGCCCTTGTTGCGCGCGGCCGGGCCAGTCATCGGCACCAGATCGAACGCCCGGAAATCGCGCGTCCGCAATAATTCCGACTGGATCGCCGAACCGTTATACGCGGTATAGGTGCCGAGCCATTCGACCGACCCATCGTCGTGATGGAACTGAACGAGGCGCAAATCCTCCAGTCCCTTGGATTGCGCCGCCGTGATCGGGAAAATCACCGTGCCCGACAGCGTCGAATCGCGGTGGCGGTAGACGGTGATCGGGCCTTCGGGCATCGTTTCCTCGTCGAGGCCGGCGGCATCGGTCGCGGTCGCAAACGGCGGTTCGGGTGCCAGTTTCAATAGGTTACCGTCGGCAATAATCCCTTCGCGGAACGCAACGGAGGAGATATGCCCCTCCCCCACCGCGCGCAGGCTCATCAGGATGCGCTGCGATCCGGCGGGCATCCCCGACTGATCGAAATGCGGCACCGCGCTTGGGTTCATCAACGCGGCGGCGGCATAGCTATATTCGTGGCAGAAATAGGCGCCGATCAGCTGGCGCTTCTCATCGCCAATCTCGGTCCCGTCGAGGCCCAGCATCTGCTCGATCTCATCGTAGCGCGTCATGAAGACGCGCCGCGTCTGCCAATGGCGCGCTTCGAAATCCTTGAGCACCAGCTCGAGTTCGGCGCGCGTCTCGGCCGCATCGAGCGCCATCACTGCGCTCACGATCCGTTCGGTACGATTGCCGCCATTCCCGCTCCAGGCAAGGTGGAACGGCCGCACGACGACCCGGGACGGATCGGCATGGAGTCTCAATGCATGTTCAAACAGCTCGATCACTAGACAGCCTCGCGTAACGCCTTGGCGGCGTCCCGAGCGAGGCTAGGCGACGGCGCTGATCGGTCCTGCCACGCTTTCCGCCCGCTTTGCCAGCCCCGAAATGGCGCAACCGGCCAGTTGCAGCGCCAAAATCGACTCGGCCCCCTGATTTCGGTTCAAACCGCCCGGCATCAAGCCATCAAAACACCCGCCATCGCGCGCAGTCGCCAGCGGCAGATCAAGGTCGTTATGACCAAGGTACCAGCGATACGCGCGGCCGGCTTCCTCAACCCACCGCGAATCCTTGGACGCATCGAACGCCGCGCTGCACGCATCGATCGTCGCTTGCGCTTCGAGCGGTTGCTGGTCGAATTGCAGCGGCTCGGCATAGATGCGCCCGAAGCTGTCGCTGCCGACCGCGCGGAACCGACCCTCAGGCGATGTCTGCTTGCTGACGATCCAGTCGAGTGTCGAAATGCCGCACTTGGTCAAATCATCGCGGCCGAGCGCAACGCCCGCGCGGATCAAGGCCTCGGGCAGCCGCGCATTGTCATACGCCAGCACGATCTCGAACCATTCCCATTCGGGCCGCCGCACCTCTTCGAGCAGCCCACAAAGTTCGTCGCCAAAGCGCGACAAGATCGTGCGCGCCAGCGTATGGCTCGGAT
The DNA here is from genome assembly GCF_014636175.1 of Sphingomonas psychrolutea. Lineage (GTDB taxonomy): Bacteria > Pseudomonadota > Alphaproteobacteria > Sphingomonadales > Sphingomonadaceae > Sphingomonas > Sphingomonas psychrolutea. The sequence goes on from NZ_BMDW01000001.1 coordinate 195,478, forward strand.
ACGCTTGGATGATTGCGGCCGCACCCAGCATCGCAAAGGCGTGCGCACGCGGCGAACCGAGCTCAAGCGCGAGCGACGCCGTCATGTCGAACATCGACAGTGCCCAGTCGCGGTGCTTGGCCAATTGCGCATCGCGCGCCGTGACGCCCAATGCCCAAAGTGTACGACCGTTCGAATCCTCCGATCCGAAATCCTCGCACCACGTCCGGTCGAAATTCATGAAATTGCGGAAGCGCCGCGCTTCCGGATTCCACGCATATTGAAGGAACGACGCATAAATCGTCATCCACGAATCGCGCGCGGCCTCATCCATCTCAACGATCTGGCTGACCAGCATCAACGCACGCGCATTGTCGTCGATACAATAGCCGTGGCGTCGATCGGGCACCGAATAGATCGAATGCTGCAACATGCCGGTCGCGTCGCTCATCCGCTCGACGGCAGAAAAGTCGGGCTTGAGCGGGATCGTCGCGACCGTATTTGTGGGCAGGCGCTGCGGCTTGGCCGCGACCATCTGAACAATCTCGCGCATCGCGACTTCGGCCAGACGCGGCCAGATCATCGTGCGGCCGCGGGCATAGGCACGTTCCGACAGCTTGATGCGATTGCGCTCGCTGGCCAGCAGTGCGTTGATCTCGCGCGCAAACGCCGCCGAATCGCCGAAATCAACCAGCACGCCATGCCCGTCGCCCAGAATTTCGGTCGCATGGACATACGGCGTCGACACGACCGCCTTGCCAACCCCGACGGCGTAGCTGAGCGTGCCCGAGGTGATCTGTGCGGGGTTCAGATACGGCGTTGCATAGATATCCGCTGCCTGCAGATAATCGATCAATTCTTCATGTTCGAGAAACGCGTCGATGAAATCCACGTTGGCACTAACGCCCAACTCCGCCGCCAGCGCTTTCAACCCGTCGCGATACTTCTCGCCTTCATGCTTGACGAGGTTCGGGTGCGTCGCCCCGAGCACGGCGTAGAGCACATTCGGGTGTTGCGCGACGATCGCGGGCAGCGCCTCGATCATCACTTCGATTCCCTTGCCCGGCGCAAGCAAGCCAAAGGTGAGCACGACCTTGCGCCCGTCCCAGCCGAACCGGCTTTTGAGCGAATCGGGATCGACGAAATCACGGTCGGGCACACCGTGCGGGATCATCACGATGTTGCGTCCGCTCGCACCGTAAACGCGCTCAATGATTTCACGCCCACGCTCGGCCATCACAATGACGCGCGCGCAGCGGCGCAGCAGGCCCTCCATCACGCGCCGCTCGTCGGCGTTGGGCTTTTCAAGGATGGTGTGGAGCGTCACGATGACGGGGATCGAAACCCGGTCGAGCAAGGCTAGGATATGCTCCCCCGCCGCCCCGCCGAAGATGCCATATTCGTGCTGCAACCAAATCGCCTGCGCACCACTCGCCTCGATCGCACGCGCAGCATCGAAATAGGCCATGCGGTCCTGATCTGGAATGCTCCGCGTCACCTCTGGCGGATACTCATACAGGCCGGGTTGATCGTCCATCGCGTAAACGTCGATCTTCAGATCGGCGTACCGGCCCTTCAACGCAGTGAACGTATCCGTCGTATAAGTTGCGAGGCCGCATTTCCGGGGGAGAAAATTGCCGATCAACGCAATGTGATCGATCGGGGTCACGACATCCGCCAAATGCATCATGTGTGTAATCCTCCGAATGAAATGGACTAGACGCCCTCAGTTACATCCCCACGAACGGCCAAGTTTCAATATGGTTGCAGACATGTTGCATTGCAACACGAGGAATCGCATTGATTTAAGTCAATCTTGTGGCGTCATGATCCGACCTACACGATCACCCGCGACCGCGATAGCCAGGCACGTCCTGCGGCGGCAGCCAGAGCCCATCGGGCGGCGTCGCGGATTGCCAGAAAACGTCGATCGGGATGCCGCCGCGCGGATACCAATATCCGCCGATCCGCAGCCACAGCGGCTGCATCTCGGTAAACAGACGCTCGCCGATCCCCACCGTGCAATCTTCGTGGAAGGCCTGATGGTTGCGGAAGCTCCCCAAGAACAGCTTGAGCGATTTCGATTCGACGATCGTTGCGGCGGGCGCATAATCGATCACCAGATGCGCGAAATCCGGCTGCGCCGTGACCGGGCACAGCGACGTGAATTCCGGCACCGCAAAGCGCACGAGATACGTGCGTCCGGGGCGCGGGTTGGGAACATAATCGAGCACCGCGTCGTCGGGCGATGTCGGAAGCGCGCTGGTCTGGCCGAGATACTTTGGGGTCATCCGGTCAAGATAGGATAGGAGCGCCCGAAATGAAACCAACCGACCTGACCCTCATCCCGATCCTGGGCGACCAGCTCTCGCTGACCATTTCCTCGTTGCATGGTGCCGACCCCGCCACGACCCGCGTGCTGATGCTGGAGCTCGCCGACGAGACGACCTATGTGCGGCACCATAAACAGAAGATCGCCTACATCCTGTCCGCCATGCGCCACCACGCTGCGCTGTTGCGCGACAGCGGCTGGACGGTCGATTACGTCACGCTCGACGACCCGGAGAATAGCGGCAGTTCCACCGGCGAAATCGCGCGCGCGGTCGCCCGGCTAAATCCAGACCGGATCGTCGTCACCGAAGCCGGCGAATGGCGCGTGCAGGCGATGCTTGAGGCGTGGGAAACGCTGTTCGGCATCCCCGTCGAGATCCGCCCCGACGACCGCTTCCTCGCCAGCCATGCCGAATTCGCCGCCTGGGCCGAAGGGCGGAAAGCGCTACGCATGGAATATTTCTACCGCGACATGCGCCGCAAGACCGGGCTGCTGATGGAAGGCGACAAGCCGATCGGCGGGCAATGGAATTTCGACCATGACAATCGCAAGCCCGCCAAGGCCGATTCGGCGATGCCGCGCCCGCTCGCCTTCGCGCCCGATACGGTGACGCAAGACGTGCTCGCGCTCGTCGCCAAGCGCTTCGCCGATCATCCGGGCACGCTCGCTCCCTTCGGTTGGGCCGTGACGCACCACGATGCGCTGCGTCAGCAGACGCACTTCCTCGATCACGCACTGGCGAAGTTCGGCGATTATCAGGACGCGATGCTCACCGGCGAGCCGCATCTGTGGCACTCGATCCTGTCGCCCTATCTCAATGCCGGACTGCTCGATCCGCTCGCCCTGTGCCGCGCCGTCGCCGAGCGCTACGCGGCGGGCAAGGTGCCGCTCAACGCAGCGGAGGGCTTTATCCGCCAGATCATCGGCTGGCGCGAATATGTCCGCGGCATTTATTGGCGCGAGGGGCCGGATTACGTCGACCGCAATTTCCTAGAGGCGCGCCGTCCGCTCCCGGCATTCTATTGGACCGGCGAGACCGATATGCACTGCATGGCCGAGGCGATCGGACAGACCCTCAGCAACGCCCACGCCCACCATATCCAGCGTCTGATGATCACCGGCAATTTCGCACTGCTGATCGGCGCGGACCCGAAGGCGGTGCATCAGTGGTATCTCGAAATCTATATCGACGCCTATGAATGGGTCGAACTCCCCAACACGCTCGGCATGAGCCAGTTCGCCGATGGCGGTCTGCTCGGCTCCAAACCCTATGCGTCGAGCGGCGCTTACATCGATCGCATGTCGGATTATTGCCGATCGTGCCGTTATGACGTGAAGCAACGCATCGGCCCCGACGCCTGCCCGTTCAATGCGCTCTACTGGGATTTTCTCGCGCGCAACGAAGACAAGCTCGGGCGGAACCAACGCCTTGCCATGCCGTATCGCAACTGGGCAAAAATGGACGACGGCGTGAAGCAGGATCTGCGCGCTTCGGCCAATGCGTTTCTCGACACGCTCGACGCGGATGGCTAGGGACACGCAAAACTAAGGAGACGATGTATGGACTCGCTGGTAACGACGGAATGGCTCGCGAACGAACTGGGCGCGAACGACCTCAGGATCGTCGACGCGACCTACATCCTCGACGCATCGCGCGATCCCGTCGCCGAATATGAGGCGGCGCATATCCCCGGCGCGGTGTTCATGGATTTGGCCGAGATCGCCGATACGTCGTCGGACTTGCCCTCGATGCTGCCGCGCCCCGAGAAATTCGCCAGCCGCATGCAGTCGCTCGGCTTGGGCGATGGCAGCCGCATCGTATTGTACGACAATTCGCCGCTGCGCACGGCGGCGCGCGCGTGGTTCATGCTCCGCACCTTCGGCGCGCACGATGTCGCGATCCTCGACGGCGGTTTCGCCAAATGGCAGGCCGAGGGCCGGGAGACGGCAAGCGGCAAGGAACAGCTTCGTCACCGCCACTTCACCGTCTGGGCCGATGACAAGGGCGTGCGCACGCTCGACCAGATGAAGGCGAACATCGACAGCGGCGCGGAGCAAGTGCTCGACGCCCGCTCGGCCGCACGCTTCACCGGCGAGGAGCCCGACCCGCGTCCGGCAACGCATGCCGGCCACATTCCCGGCTCGAAGAACCTGCCGTACGGCGAGCTGTTCAACGAAGACGGCACGTGGAAGACCGGCGATGCGCTGAAGGCCGCGTTCGAAGGCGCTGGCGTCGATCTGGCAAAGCCGCTCGTCACCACGTGCGGCTCGGGCATCACCGCCTCGGCGCTGGCGTTCGGCGCGCATTTGCTCGGCAACGAAGCCGCGGTCTATGACGGCAGCTGGTCGGAATGGGGGGCCGATCGCACCACCCCCAAGGCGACCGGGGCAGCGTAACACCTCCAACCGTCACCCCGGCCCCGTGCCGGGGTCCACCGTGCCGCGCGTCCTGCAAATGATGGTTGCGATCCACGGTGGACCCCGGCACGAGGCCGGGGTGACGGCGGGATATTCCAATGAGTGACGAACCAAAAATCCCGAAGGGCGATTCGACCCGCGTCGTCTCGGCCGGGCGGCGCAAGGAATGGACGCAGGGGATCGTCAACACGCCGGTGTGGCGTGCCTCGACGATCCTCTACGATACCGTTGCGGACCTGCGCACAGCGGGCGGACGCGACACGCACCACCGGCTGTTCTACGGGCGCAAGGGCACACCGACGCAGTGGAGCCTCGCGGATGCGCTGACCGAGCTTGAGCCGGGCGCGGAAGGCACTTTCCTCTATCCCTCGGGCGTGGCGGCGATTGCGGCGGCGTTGCTCTCGGTGCTCGCCCCCGGGGACGATCTGCTGCTGCCCGACAGCGCCTATGATCCGACGCGGTCGATGGCGACCGGCTTGCTCCAGCGCATGGGGATTGCGACGCGCTTCTACGATCCGTTGATCGGCGCGGGCATCGCCGACCTGATCGCCGACAATACCCGCGCAATCCTTATGGAAAGCCCCGGCAGCCTGACCTTCGACGTGCAAGATGTCCCCGCCATCGTCGCGGCCGCCAAGGCGCGTGGCGTGGTGACCTTGCTCGACAACACATGGGCAACGCCGCTGTTCTTCCCTGCGATCGCGCACGGCATCGACTTGTCGATCCTGGCCTGCACCAAATATGTCGTCGGCCATAGCGATGTGATGCTCGGTTCGGTCACCGCCGCGCCGGGGCATTTTGCCAAGTTGCGCGACACCAGCTTCCAACTGGGCCAGGTCGCCAGCCCCGACGATTGCTGGCTCGGCAGTCGCGGTCTGCGCACCATGGCGATCCGCCTCAAACAGCATGAATCGAGCGCGTTGCAGATCGCGCACTGGCTGGCAGGGCAGCCCGAAGTCGCGATCGTGCTCCACCCCGCGCTTGCCACGTGCCCCGGTCACGACCATTTCGTGCGCGACTTCAAGGGATCGTCGGGGCTCTTCTCGTTCGTCCTCAACGGCGGCGGCGAAGCAGCTCGCGCCGCGCTGATCGACGGGCTCGAGCATTTCGGCATCGGCTATAGCTGGGGCGGCTTCGAAAGCCTCGCGCTCCCCGTCGATCCGCAGCGCTACCGCAGCGTCACCCGCCGCGCCGATGCAGGGCCGATCGTCCGGTTGCAGATCGGGCTGGAGGACCCGGCAGATCTGATCGCCGATCTGGCGGCCGCTCTGGCGCGGTTTGCGGCGCTGCGCTGAGGGTTTTTTCATTGCTGAAACATTGCTGGGACCTTTCCTTTACGTTGCCCAACTGTTGCTGAACTGCAACAATCGGACACGAACCGGTGCCAAATCCGGAAAATTGAGTTGTGCAGTGCCGCATGAACCGCCACTCCTACGCCCTTACCGGTTAGTAGCGCGGGGAGGCGGATTGCCCCTGACAGACGCTGCACCGGTGAAGCAGGCGGGGACGATCGCATTTTCGAAAGGGAAATGATGCGCATCTCCACAATGACGCTCGGCGCGCTCTTGCTCGCCGCTTCCGCTACCCCTGCCTTTGCGCAGGACGCGCCCACCGCACCGCCGCCGGAGATTACGGTCAACGCGACGGCTGCCATCGTCTCGGACTATCGTTTCCGCGGCATTTCGCAGACCGACAAGCAGTTCGCTTTCCAGGGATCAATCACGGTCACGCACGCCTCGGGCTTCTACGTTTCGGCATGGGGGTCGTCGGTGACCGATTATGTCGTTGCCGGCGGCAATGCGCGGCAGGAAATCGATCTGATCGCGGGCTACAGCAAGACCATCAACGGCATCAAGCTGGATGGCGGCGTGCTCTATTATTTCTACCCGCGCGACAAGACGCCGGGAGTCCATTCGGATTTCTTCGAGCCGTATGTCGATATCTCGACGACGCTCGGCCCGGTCACCGCCAAGGCAACGGTGAACTACGCGCCGAAGCAGAAGGCTCTGGCGCTCGATCAGACTGGCGTCGGCAGCTCGTTCAACAGCCGTAGCCGCGATAACGTCTATCTCGCGGGTGACTTTACCGGCGCGATCCCGAAGACACCGTTCAGCCTCACTGCGCATCTCGGCCATACCTTCGGCACCAGCTGGCTGGCATCGTCGTTCGGCAAGGGCAAGGAACAGGACGGCTATACCGATTGGGCTTTGGGCGTCACCGCGACCTACAAGGTGCTGACGCTCGGCGTGAGCTATGTCGACACCGACGCGAAGTTCAACAATCTGGTTGGCGCCGTTGAAAGCAAGAGCGGCGTGGTCGCGTCGCTGACGGCAAGCTTCTAGAACGCGATGACATCTGACGGTCCCCTCCCCTTCAGGGGAGGGGCTGGGGGTGGGGCGTATCAGTCTCACCGAGACCGACGCATCCGTGGAGAGGCCCCACCCCACCCCCTCCCCTGAAGGGGAGGGGCTTGCCGGATCAACGTAACGTCATCGCGCTCTAACACCTCCCGTCCGCCAAAGCGAAAAGGCCGCGTACCGGATGATCCGGTACGCGGCCTTTTTCGTGCCAGCGGTTCGCTCCGCGCGGCGACGGTTTACTTTGGCGTTGCAGCCTTTGCGTTCTGGCCGTCGCCCTCGGGGGCTGCGACCACGTCGCGTGTCGTCGCACCCTTGTCGACCACGGTCGTACCCGGGTCGCCCACGGTCGAGCGGATGCCGGGGTCGTCGCTGTCGACACCCGCCGCCGCGATCGTCGCGGTTTCGCCTGCGCTGCGCTGTGCCGTACCGCCGAACAAAGCGTCGAGCGCCTGCGCATTGGGGCTCACGTCATTGGCACGCGGCGCACCCGGGCGCGGCGGGGTCAGCGAGAAATCGGGCGGGATCACCAGCGGTGCCTGACGCGCCACCGCGAATTCGTCGGGGCCGGTGCGCCCAAGCTTGTTGGTTGCGCAGCCCGACGCCAGGGCAACCAGCGCGAGACCGGCGATGAGGGTGGTGGCTTTACGCATGATGTGTCTCCGTTACGCCCTGTTCTGACGCAGAATTGGGGCCGGAATCTGTCCCCGATTCCGCTTTCGGTGCATCTCGTACCAGAAGCGCGCGCGCGAACAAGATCAGCACGCCGATCGTAATCGCCGCATCGGCCAGGTTGAACACCAGAAACGGCTGCCAGCTGCCAAAATGCAGATCGGCCCAGTCGACGACATAGCTGAAGCGAATGCGATCGAGGATATTCCCGATCGCCCCGCCGAGCACCAGCCCGAGCCCGATCTGGTCGATCCGGTTGCGCTCGCGCAGCATCCACACCAGCACGCCGAGCGCGATCGCCCCCGTCATCGCCACCAGCAGCCAGCGCGCCATCGGATCGTCCGCGCGCATAAGTCCGAGCGATACGCCGCGATTGGCGACGAAACGCACGTTGAAGAACTCCGTCACATAATGCGCGTTGGTCAGCTCGTTCAGCCGCATGACATCGGTGACGCCATATTTCGTGGCCTGATCGGCCACGAACAGCAGCGCGGCGGTGGCGAACCCGGCAAAAGGAAGTTTCATGCGACCACCTTTGCGCAACGGTCGCACAGATCGCCATCTTCCACCACTTCGGGCAGGCACCGCCAGCAACGACCGCACTTGTGAAAGTTCGTTTTCGTGACCTGATAATAGGGAGCTGGTTCGTTGCCATCGTCCCACGTCACCTTGGCGACGATGCAGATCTCGGCGAAATTGATCGAGCGCACATCCTGGCTGAAAGGGGCGTAGACGCTGATGTCGACCTCGTTGCTCGACCGCACGATCTTCTCACGACGCACCGGCTCAATCGCCTCGTTTACCCTGTCACGTAGTTCCCGAACCTTGCGCCATTTGTCGGCAAGGTCCCGGTCCTGCGGCAGAAACGGTACTTCGGGCCACTCCAGCAAATGCACTGAACCATTCTCGCTCGGGAAACGGTCCTGCCACACTTCCTCGGCGGTGAAGCACAACACCGGCGCGGCGTAGCGCACCAGCGCATGGAACAGCGTGTCGAACACCGTGCGCACGGCACGCCGCTTGGGGTCGGTCGGCGCATCGCAATACAGCGAATCCTTGCGGATATCGAAGTAGAAGGCCGACAGATCCTCCTGCGCGAATTCGGTCAGCAGCCGGACATAGCTGTTGAAATCGTACACCAAAACCGCCGCGCGCAACTTCGCGTCGAGCTCCGCGAGCAGATGGAGCACATAGCGCTCCAGCTCGGGCATCTCCGCCACCGGCAGCCGCTCCGCCTCCTCGAACCCATCCAAAGCGCCGAGCAAATAGCGGAAGGTGTTGCGCAGCTTGCGATATTGGTCGGAGACGCCGTTGAGGATTTCCTTGCCGATGCGGTGGTCCTCGGTGAAATCGACCGATAGCGCCCACAGCCGCAGGATGTCCGCGCCCGATTCCTTCATCAAATCGAGCGGGTTGATCGTGTTGCCGAGGCTCTTGGACATCTTCATGCCCTTCGAATCCATCGTGAAGCCGTGCGTCAGCACCGCATCGTACGGCGCGCGTCCGCGCGTGCCGCACGCTTCCATCAGCGACGACTGGAACCAGCCGCGATGCTGGTCCGAGCCTTCGAGATAGAGATCGGCGGGCCATTGCAGATCGGGCCAGCGCCCGCTCTCGAGCACGAAGGCATGCGTGCAGCCGCTGTCGAACCACACGTCGAGAATGTCGGTGACGCGCTCATAATCGGCGAGGTCATAGTCGGGGCCTAGCAGGTCTTGCGCGGCTTCCTCCGTCCACGCATCGACGCCCTGCTCGCGCACCGCTGCGACGATGCGGGCGTTGACGGCGGGGTCCACCAGATATTGGCCGGTCTTGCGATCGACGAACAGCGTGATCGGCACGCCCCACGCGCGCTGGCGGCTGATCACCCAATCGGGGCGCCCGGCGACCATCGCGGTGATGCGGTTCTGGCCCTTGGGCGGATACCAGGTGGTGACTTCGATGGCGCGCAGGGCGGTTTGACGAAGGCTAAGCCCCTCCCCTTCAGGGGAGGGGTTGGGGTGGGGCGTCTCCGCGGGCGATACCGCTTGCGGCACGGCCCCACCCCCAGCCCCTCCCCTGAAGGGGAGGGGAGAAAGCGGCACATCCATCGGAATAAACCATTGCGGCGTAGCCCGAAAAATCACCTTCGCCTTCGAACGCCACGAATGCGGATAGGAATGCGCAAAATCATCGCTCGCCGCGAGCAACGCACCGACGCCGCGCAAATCCGAACAGATCGGCCCCTCGGCGGAGACGAACTTCTTGTTGATCACCGATCCCTGCCCGCCGAGCCACGCCCAATCGTCGCGATACATCCCCGCGCCATCGACCGCGAAGACCGGCTCAATGCCGTATTGCTTGCACAGCAGGAAATCGTCCTCGCCATGATCGGGCGCCATATGGACGAGCCCGGTGCCCGCGTCGGTGGTGACGAAATCACCCGGCAGGAACGGCCGCGGCTTCGCGAAGAAGCCGCCAAGTTCGTGCATCGGATGGCGCGCGGTGGCGCCTTTAAATTGTGTCCCTTTACCGCTCCAGACAATCTCTTGGGCAGCAGCAGTTTGCTTTCCTCGAGAAAATGATGGGTCGACGAGTTCTTTGGCAACGACAATAGTCTTACCAAACCAAGGAGAAACTGCAGGGCCTTCGTGGAAAGCATGGCCAACGCGAATGGCAACATACTCGATCTCCGGCCCATAGCTCAGCGCCTGGTTCACCGGGATCGTCCACGGCGTCGTCGTCCAGATCACCGCATGCGCGCCGACCAGCTCGGGTGCGTTCGGCGCGTCGACGATCTCGAACGCCACGTCGATCTGCGTCGACACGACGTCCTCATATTCGACCTCGGCCTCGGCTAGCGCGGTCTTTTCGACGGGCGACCACATCACCGGCTTGGCACCGCGATAGAGCTGGCCGCTCTCCGCGAACTTCATCAGCTCGGTGACGATCGTCGCTTCCGCCGCGAAATCCATCGTCAGATAGGGATGGTCCCAATCGCCATTGATGCCGAGCCGCTTCAACTGCTCGCGCTGCACATCGACCCAATGCTGCGCGTACGCCCTGCACTCGGCGCGGAATTCGGCCGGCGGCACCTCGTCCTTATTCAGCTTCTTCGCGCGGTATTTTTCCTCGACCTTCCACTCGATCGGCAGGCCGTGGCAGTCCCAGCCGGGCACATAGGGCGCGTCCTTGCCGAGCAGACTCTGCGTGCGGCACACCGTGTCCTTGAGGATATGGTTGAGCGCATGGCCGATATGCATGTCGCCATTCGCATAAGGCGGTCCGTCATGCAGGATGAACTTCTCCCGCCCTGCCCGCGCCGCGCGCGTCTTTTCATACAGGTCCATCGCCTGCCAGCGCGCGAGGATGCCGGGCTCCTTGGCGGGCAGGCCGGCCTTCATCGGAAAATCGGTCTTCGGCAGGAAGACGGTGTCGCGCCAATCGCGCTGGGCGGGTGCTGTGTCTGGGGTGTCGGTCATTTGAGTGCGGCCTTAGCCGAGGGGCGGCGCTCTATAAACCCCCTCCGACATGATCCGCGTAGCGGCGCAATCTCTCTTCTTGGTGGCTTTGCGCCTTTGTGTGAGCCCGATTTTCTCACACAAAGACGCAAAGCCACCAAGAAGAAGAGATGCGCCCGCCGCGAACGCCCCTCCGCGTCCTCCGCGCCTCTGCGCGAACCAACCTTTTTTTGTTCGCGCAGAGGCGCAGAGGACGCAGAGAAGAAGGGAGATGGAACCGCTTCGCGGGAAGTCAGCGCGGCGTCACCAATCCCACACCATCCCCGTCTCGCTGAACGGTTTGGGCTCCATCGGCGGCATCGTCGCGTCGTTGAGTTCGCATTGCCAGAAGCCGACGTCGATCCAGCGCCCGTCTTTATAGCCGACTTCGCGCAGCACGCCGGTGCGCTTGAAGCCGACCGATTCGTGCAGCCGGATCGAATGATCGTTGGGCAGCGCGATCACGCCGATCGCATGGGTGAAGCCCTGCGCGCGCACCGTGTCGATCAGCGCGTCATACAACTGCCGCCCGTTGCCGCGGCCAGCGGTACCTTCGAGCAGATAGACCGTCGTCTCGATCGTGTAGCGATACGCCGGACGATCGCGGAACGCCGAGGCATAGGCATAGCCGAGCACTTCCCCGTCCGCCGCCGCCATGGCCACCAGCCACGGATATTTGCCCTCGGACGAGGCCATCCGCTGCCGCATCACATGCTCGGTCGGCGCCTTGAGTTCGAACGAGACGGTGCCGCGTTCGACATAGGGCCGATAGATCGCGGCGATCGCGGCGGCATCGTCGGGCGTCGCCGGCCGGATCGCGATCTTGGTCGGTGCCGGATCGACGTTCACAGGCCAATCCGCGCCAAGACCAAATCGACCAGCCGCGCATCGCCCGCACGCGGCGTGTTACCGCCGAGACCGTCGCACTCAAGGCAGCGTGCCTGGATCGCCGCGCCGGTGCCGATCCGCTTCATATCGCCCAGCGCGCGTGCGAACACCGCGCGACGCTCGGCCGCCATCCGCGTGAAGGCATCGCCGGCCGACGTATCGTCATCCTTGTTCGATTCGAGGATCTGCGCGAAGAATTTCGCCCAAGCGCTCGGCTTCTTCTCAAGATATTCGGCATGCACGTCGTCGGGCTTCAGACCCGCGCGCTTCGCCGCCTCGGCGATCGCATCATTCAGCCCACCGAAGCGATCGACCAGCCCGATTTGCCGCGCGGTGCCGCCATCCCAGACGCGACCCTGACCAATTTCATTGACGCGCGTCATGCTCAGCTTGCGCGCATTCGCCACGCGCGTGATGAACTGGCGATAGCCATTCTCGATCCCCGCCTGGAAAATCGCATCGGTCTCAGGATTGGTGCCGCCGTAAATGTCAGGCTGGCCCGACAGCGGCGTGGTGCGCACGCCGTCGGTGGTGAGCCCGATCTTCTTGAGCGTATTCTCGAAGGTCGGGATGATTCCGAAAATGCCGATCGACCCGGTGATCGTCGTCGGCTCGGCAAAGATCATGTCGCCCGCGGTCGCAACCCAATAACCACCTGATGCGGCGACGCTGCCCATCGAAATCACGATCGGCAATTTCTGCGCCTTCGCTTCCTGAATCGCGCGGCGCATGTCCTCCGACGCGAGCGCCGAACCGCCCGGTGAATCGACGCGTACGACCAGCGCCTTCAGATCCTTCTTAGCCAACGCATCCAGCACGAGCTTGACGACCGTATCGGACCCGACGCTGCCGCCGTTCGATTTGCCGTCGACGATGTCGCCTGCGATCGTCAGCACGCCGATCTTGCTGCCGTTGGTCGGCAAGGGGTTGTCGGCGACATAGGCATCGTATTTGATCGTCTTGTACGTGCCCGCCGCCTTGTCGGTGTCGGCCCCGGCAATCTCGGCCACGCGCTTGCCGAAATCGAGCCGGCTGCCGAGCTTGTCGACGATCCCGGCATCGAGATTGGCCTTGGCGATGTCACCCTGAGCAGCGGTGATGACCGCGCCCGGCGTCGCGAGGAACGGCTGGAACTTCGCCTTGGGCCGCGCCTTGGTGATCGCTTCCTGCCACTGCGCGAACAGCACCTGGTACAGCTTGACCACTTCTTCCTTCGCCTCGGGCGAGGCTTCGGTGCGGGTATAGGGTTCGACGAACGACTTGTACTTGCCGACGCGGTAGACGTGCGCGTTGACGCCGAGCTTGTCGATCAGCCCCTTATAATAAAGCTGCGATCCACCCGGACCCATGAACAGCGTGCCGCCCATCGGGCTCATCCAGATTTCACTGGCATTGGCGGCAAGGCGATAGGCGGAATCGGTATAGGCAGTGGCGAAGGCCAGCACCGGCTTCTTGGTATCGCGGACACGGCGGATCGCATTGGCAACTTCGTCGACTGCCGCCGGATAGCCGCCGCCGAACGAATCCAAATCGAGCACCACCACTTTGACGCGGTCGTCCTTGGCCGCCTTGTCGAGGCTGCGCACGACATCGCGCAGGCGGAACTCATTTGCTCTGCCGCCGCCGCTAAGGCCGGCGAATGGGTCGGACTCGGCGGGCTGCTCGACGATCGCGCCGTTGAGCTTGAGCACCAGCGCGCCGTCGCGCACCGCGACCGTGCTCGGTTTGGCCGAAAGCCCGGCAAACAGCAGACCGAAAAACAACAGCATCGCGATCAGGACGAGCCCGTCCTTGATGCCGACCAGAATCTTCCATGCGCCCCGTACCAGTTTCACTTCGCCGCTCCCTGCTTGGCGCAAATAGGCCTTAGGGCTAGGGCAAGCGCGGGCACGAGTAAATGCGTGTTGCGTCGCTAACACGCATTATTTTTGTCCCGCAATTGGCCCCGCCACCGGTTGACGCGGGACAGAGGCGACATCATATGCGCCGTGCTGGCACTCACCACCGGCGAGTGCTAACAATCGTTCATTATAGAAGGACTTCGCGCATGAACTTTCGTCCGTTGCACGACCGCGTCCTCGTCCGCCGCGTAGAGGCAGAAGAGAAGACCGCGGGCGGGATCATCATCCCCGAAACCGCTAAGGAAAAGCCGCAGGAAGGCGAAGTCGTCGCCGTCGGCACCGGTGCCCGCAACGAAGCCGGGGAAATTCACCCGCTCGAAGTCAAGGCCGGCGACAAGATTCTGTTCGGCAAATGGTCGGGCACCGAGGTCAAGGTCGACGGTGAAGACCTGTTGATTATGAAGGAATCGGACATTCTCGGCATCGTTGGCTAATCCTGACTTTGTGTTGGAAACGTTGGAATTTCGACGTTTTATGCCTAAACTTAGCCTAAACTTCCATTTTGAAAGGGTAGCCTCACCATGGCATCCAAGGACGTAAAATTCGGGCGTGACGCCCGCGAACGTATTCTTCGCGGCGTGGACATCCTCGCCGACGCGGTAAAGGTCACGCTGGGGCCAAAGGGCCGCAACGTCGTGATCGACAAGAGCTTCGGCGCACCGCGCATCACCAAGGACGGCGTTACCGTCGCCAAGGAAATCGAGCTCAAGGACAAGTTCGAGAACATGGGCGCGCAGATGCTGCGCGAAGTCGCCTCCAAGACCAACGACGTCGCCGGCGACGGCACGACCACTGCGACCGTTCTGGCGCAGGCGATCGTCCGTGAAGGCATGAAGTCGGTTGCGGCCGGCATGAACCCGATGGACCTGAAGCGCGGCATCGACCTTGCGGTCGTTGAAGTCGTCAAGGATCTCCAGGCGCGCTCCAAGCCCGTCTCGGGCACCAAGGAAATCGCCCAGGTCGGCATCATCTCCGCCAATGGCGACACCGTCGTCGGCGAGAAGATCGCTGAGGCGATGGAAAAGGTCGGCAAGGAAGGCGTGATCACCGTCGAGGAAGCCAAGGGGCTCGAGTTCGAACTCGACGTCGTCGAAGGCATGCAGTTCGACCGTGGCTATCTCTCGCCATACTTCATCACCAACCCCGAGAAGATGTCGGTCGAGCTTCAGGACCCCTATATCCTGATCCATGAGAAGAAGCTGTCGAACCTGCAGGCGATGCTCCCGATCCTGGAAGCCGTCGTTCAGTCGGGCCGTCCGCTGCTGATCATCGCCGAGGATATCGAGGGTGAGGCTCTGGCCACGCTCGTTGTCAACAAGCTGCGCGGCGGCCTCAAGGTCGCAGCGGTCAAGGCACCGGGCTTCGGCGATCGTCGCAAGGCGATGCTCGAAGACATCGCGATCCTGACCAAGGGCGAGATGATCTCGGAAGACCTCGGCATTAAGCTCGAGTCGGTCACGATCGGCATGCTCGGCACCGCCAAGCGCGTCACGATCGACAAGGACAACACCGTCATCGTCGACGGTGCCGGTGACCATGACGCGATCAAGGGCCGCACCGATGCGATCCGTCAGCAGATCGAGATCACGACGAGCGACTACGACAAGGAGAAGCTCCAGGAGCGTCTCGCCAAGCTTGCTGGCGGCGTTGCTGTCATCAAGGTCGGCGGTTCGTCGGAAGTCGAAGTCAAGGAGCGCAAGGACCGCGTCGACGACGCGCTGCACGCAACCCGCGCAGCCGTTGAAGAAGGCATCGTCCCGGGCGGCGGCACGGCATTGCTGTACGCGACCAAGTGCCTCGAAGGCATGACCGGCGCGAACGAAGACCAGACCCGCGGCATCGACATCGTCCGCAAGGCGCTGACCTCGCTGGTTCGCCAGATCGCACAGAATGCGGGCCATGATGGTGCCGTCGTCTCGGGCAAGCTGCTCGACGGCAACGACCCCACGATGGGCTTCAATGCTGCGACCGACACGTACGAGAACCTCGTCGAAGCCGGCGTGATCGACCCGACCAAGGTCGTCCGCACCGCGCTGCAGAACGCGGCGTCGGTCTCGGGCCTGCTCATCACGACCGAAGCGGCCGTGTCCGAACTGGCCGAAGACAAGCCCGCAATGCCTATGGGCGGCGGCATGGGCGGCATGGGCGGTATGGATTTCTGAGCCAACGCGGCCTGGAATGGCGCATGCTATTCCAGGACTCGCGTGGCTCCGGACGGCGGGTCGGCGGCAATGCCGTCGAACCCGTCCGACGAGCACCGGCTTTGCCGGTGCCGGAAGCCCGCATCTCCCAGCCCCAAAGCTGGACACAAGCAAAGGGCCGGGGATCACTCCCCGGCCCTTTGTCTTGCCCGTCGCGCGATGCTAAACATCGCCGATGGCCACACCCTTCGCTAACGACTCCGCTAACGGAAAGGTCGATATCGACGCCTTTCTCGACATGGATTTCGGTGGGCGAAAAGCCGAACTCGATGATGGCGTCATCTTTATGATGGCGGGCGGCAGCATCGAACATGCCGGAGTCGCCGCCAACATCATCATGACCCTTGGCCCCAAATTACGCGGGACAGGCTGTCGCCCCTTCGGCTCGGACCTTGCGGTGCAGACCGGCCCGCGCTCGATCCGCTACCCCGATGTCAGCATTTTCTGCCGCCCGCATGCCGATGACGGAGACCGCAACAAGCTGATCGGCCAGCCGCGCGCCGTGTTCGAAGTGTTGTCCCCCTCGACCATGCTGCTCGACGAGCGGACCAAAGTGCCGGAGTATCAGGCGCTGGCCGATGTTCAGGATATCGTCCTGATTGATCCCGACACGCGCCGGGTCCGACACATACAGCGCACCGGCCCGCACGGCTGGTCCGACCAATGGGTCGAAACCGGCGCGATCCATCTCACCTCGATCGGCCTCGACCTATCGCTGGACGATCTTTTCGCACAGGACTGACCGACGGGTCAGCCGCCGGGTCAGCCGCCGGGCAATTCCGGCACGTCGGATACGGCCTCGGCCGTTGGTGCCGCCGGCACGGCGCAACGCCGCGTCAGCCCGATACCCTTCAGATACGCCCGCCGGACCGAACCGCCATAGACGGCCGCCTCTACGCGGCGCTGCTGCTTGTCGGCCCCGGTCAGCACCCGCACAATGCCGAGTCCCGGGATCAGCGTATTGACGGCGGTGCGCGCCGCCAGCGCGGCCATTTCGGCGCGTTGATTCTTGGTCACGCCCGGCGCATCGACATCACGGCCAAGCGCTTCGTCGAGCTGTCGCACCTCACCCGCAATCGCCCGGCAGTTGCGGGTATTGACCGACGAATAGGGTGCCGACGCCGCCAGTTGCAGGATTTCGGGGATCTTCTCGTCCTTGATCCGCGTGTCGCGCAGCGGCTGAGTGAGCGCCTTGCCGACGCTGTTATCCTGCGTCCCGTCGGCATGGGCGGCGAGCGGTGCCAGCGCCATTGCCACCATAGTCGCCGTGATGAATGTCCGCCGCATCATTGTTTCCCTCATAGGTTTGCAATGCCATGACGCCCGTCGACACCGATTGTTCCGGCAGCGCGACGATCCGGCACGCGCGGTGGCCTCATCCGATCGGATACCGCATCGCGATGTTGCATCGCTCATATCGAGAACCGAACTCTTCCATAATCTTGGCATCGTGGACGAAGCCGAGCTTTTCGTAGAGGTGGATCGCTGCCGCACTCTTGGCATTGCTCAGCAAATAGAGCCGCTCCGCCCCCATTTCGCGCGCGCGTGCGATGATCGCCTGGAGCAAAAATTCACCGGCCTTGCGCCCGCGCGCCGCCTCCAGCACACCCATCTTGGTCAGTTCGAACTGGCGTTCACCGGTCTTTTGTAGCGCGCACGCGCCGACGATACCGAGCCCGTCCGCCTCCACGAACAGAATATCCCCGCCCGAAGCGATGATCCGCGCGCGCGGGTTCTCCAGCACGTCGCGGTCGGTCTGCTCGATCCGGTACATCGCGCCGATCCACTGCGCGTTGATATCGTGGAAGGCCTGGGCGAGGTCGTCACGGAAGCGGTGGGTTGTCAGGGCGGGCATGGCCCTGATCTTATCCGAACTACCCGCCGCGGCAAAGCCGCGTCGTCGGTCGGTGCCTAGGCACCGCCGTCCGGAGCTCGCCGCTTCGCGCCGCTCGATTTAGCTGCGCTAAATCTTGGGTGCGCTCGCTTTCATCTTCTTGATCAGCGCTTTCACTTCCTGGCTGCGCCCGCGCGGCAGGATCAGCACATCGGTGCCGCTGGCGACGACGATCAAATCCTCGACTCCGACCATCGCGATCCGCAGTCCGTCGCTACGCACCAGGCAGTTTGCGGTGTCGATCGCGATGACCTCGCCGCCCTCACCGGTCGCGTGCGCATTGCCGTCTTTATCCAGATCGCTGATCTCGTGCAGCGCGTCCCAGCTACCAAGGTCGCTCCATCCCATGCTGACCGGTACGACGGCGACGCGGTCGGCCTTTTCCATTACCGCATAATCGATCGAGTCGGACGGGGCAGCCGCGAACGCGTCGGCATCGGGATAAATGCGCGCGCCCTCGTGCCGCGCGGCGTCCATCGCGTGCCGGCACGCCGCCAGCATCGCCGGATCATGAATCGCCAGCGCACTGAGATAGGCATCGGCGCGGAACAGGAAGATCCCGCCATTCCACGCATGATCGCCCGCCGCGAGCATGGCTTCGGCCGCATCGCGCGGCGGCTTTTCGACGAAGCTCGCGACGCGATGCACCCCACCCGAAATCTCGTCCCCGACCTTGATCCAGCCATAGCCGGTTTCGGGCGCGTGCGGATCGATCCCGAACGTCACCAGCCAGCCATCCACAACCAGCGGCAGCGCGGCATCGACTGCGGCGTGGAAGGCAGCGACATCGGCAATGACGTGATCGGATGGCATCACCAGCAACGGCGCCGCGCCGCCCCCCGCCGCAATCGCCGCCAGCGCGATCGCCGGCGCAGTATTGCGGCCGACCGGTTCAAGGATCAGCGCCTGCGCCGCCGCATCCACCGCCACCAACTGCGCCTCGACCAGATCGGCATGTTGAGCGTTGGCGACCACAATTGGCGCGGCGAAGCCGTCACCGCGCGCGCGCTGCGCGGTCAGTTGCAGCATCGTCTCTTGCGCCGTCAGCGCCAGCATTTGCTTGGGCATGGCCGGAGTCGACAGCGGCCATAGCCGCGTACCCGAGCCGCCCGACAAAATGACAGGAACGATCGGCGTCGAATGCTGCATGCGGGAAGTCCTCCGGGTGGCAAACGCTGTAACGCGGTGCCGGTGCCAGCGTAACTGACGAGGATCAAGTGCGATCCCCGGATCGCCATTTGCGTTCAGCCTTTCTTTGTCAATTTCTGCGACATCGGCGCGGTCGGTGTCGGTTTTCTTGACATGGGCCGTGGCAGTCAGTGCCCCGCAGACAAGGCGCGCGCGATGATCAGGGTGTTCAAACACTATATCCCCAATGCCGTGCTGCTGCTCGGTCTGTTCGATCTCGTCCTGCTGATCGTGGCGGGCGAGGTCGGCTATACGCTGCGGATGGGCCAGGTCGGGATGCCGATCACGCCGATCGCGACGCGCATCCCGCAACTCCTGACGTTCGCTGGCAGCCTCGAGATGGCGATGATCGCGGTTGGTGTTTATAGTGCCGGAGCGTTGCAATCGCTCCGCTATGCGACGGCGCGCTTGCTGGTGGCGGTTTCGCTGGGCGTAATCTTCCTGAGCGTGATTTATTTCCTGCTGCCGGCCGCCACCTTCTGGCGCTCGAACCTGCTCTATTCGATGGGCATCGCCGCCGCTTTGTTGATCGCGCTGCGCATTCTGGTGGGCAAGCTGATCGGCGGTCAGGCGTTCAAGCGGCGCGTGGTGGTGCTGGGTGCGGGCGCGCGCGCGGCGCGGCTGAAGGCACTCGCCCAGACCCCAGGCGCGGGGTTCGTCGTCGTCGGCTATATCTCGATGAGCGAGCCCGCGCGCGTCATTCCCGAGGCGATCGCACGCGATGCGATCTACAATCTCGCCGACCATGTCGTGCTGCTCAACGCCAGCGAAGTGGTGCTCGCGCTCGAAGAACGCCGCAATGCGCTGCCGCTCAAGGATTTGCTGCGGATCAAGACGACCGGCGTCCATGTCAACGAAATCTCGACCTTCCTCGAACGCGAAACCGGGCGCGTCGACTTGCAAAGCGTCAATCCGAGCTGGCTGATCTTTTCCGACGGATTTTCGTCCGGGCGGATGCTGTCGAGCATCTTCAAACGTCTGTTCGATATTACCGCCAGTACGCTGCTGCTGACGCTCACGCTGCCGCTGATCATCGTCACCGCCATCGCGGTCAAGGTCGAAAGCAAGGGCCCGGCCTTTTATCGTCAGCGGCGCGTCGGGCTGTACGGCGTTGGCTTCGACTGCGTGAAGCTACGCTCGATGCGGCAGGACGCCGAGGTCGCAGGGCAAGCGGTATGGGCCGAGAAGGACGACCCGCGCATCACGCGAATCGGCCGGATCATCCGCAAGCTGCGGATCGACGAATTGCCGCAGACCTGGTCGGTGCTGAAGGGCGAAATGAGCTTTGTCGGCCCACGCCCCGAACGCCCGCAATTCGTCGAGGATCTCGAGCAGCAGCTCAATTATTATGCCGAGCGTCATATGGTGAAGCCGGGCATCACCGGCTGGGCGCAAATCAACTATCCCTATGGCGCGTCGATCGAGGACAGCCGCCAGAAGCTCGAATACGACCTGTATTACGCGAAAAACTATTCACCCTTCCTCGACCTGTTGATCCTGCTCCAGACGATCCGCGTCGTGCTGTGGCCCGAGGGCGCACGGTAACGCGATGACGGGCCCGGCCACCCTCATCCTGTGGAGCCATGCACTCGCGGCCTTGCTGTTCGCCGGCGTCGCGCTGACGCGGCTGCGCGCCGATGCGGTGACGGCCGCGGCGGCATTGCCGCGCCTGACCTTCGTCATCGCGCTCGGCACGACGGCGTTATGGGCGCTGGCGGTGGCCGGCATCGGGGCGAGCGATGTCGTCACCTGCATTGCCGAAGCGGCGCGCAACCTCGCCTGGCTGGGCTTCATGTACGCGCTGATCCGCCGCGACCGGCGCAGCCAGGAGCACCGCGCGGTCACGATCATCTACGGCGTCGTGACGCTGGTCGTGCTGACCGGGGCAGGCCTCGCCGTGGTCGAGGAAGCCGTTGGCGCGGCTGCCGTTCCGCCGCTTGCCGCCGTCGGAATCGTGCTCCGGATGATGGTCGCGGTCGGGGCGTTGCTATTGGTCCACCACCTCTATGCGGCGGTCGCCCCGCGTGCACGCGGCGGGATTCGGCTGGTGGTGGTGGCGCTCTCGGCGATGTGGGGCGTCGATTTTCTGCTCTACGCCGCGCTCTACGCAGGCGATGCCGCGCCGAGCGCGTTGATCGCGGGACGCGGCTGCGTGATGGCGCTGGCCGCGCCGGTCCTCGCCATCGCGGTGCAGCGCAACGGCGACTGGACGCTGCATTTGTCGCGCACCGTCGCGTGGCAGACGCTCTCCTTCGCCGCGACGCTGCTTTATGCGGCGGCGATGCTTGCCGCGACCAGCATGATCGCGAGCGTGAGCGGCGACAATGCCCGGCTGTGGCAAACAGCGTTCGTGTTCGGATCGACCGCAGCGGGCCTGACGATTCTGTCTTCGCCCTGGGTCAAGGCGTGGACTAAGGTCAAGGTCGCCAAACATCTCTTCCGCCATCGCTATGATTACCGCGTCGAATGGATTCGCTTCACCGATACGCTCGGCAAGCCCGACGGGGCCGCCCCGCTCGACCAGCGGATCGTCAAGGCGGTCGCCGACCTGACCGATTCGCCGGCTGGGCTGTTGCTGGTGCCCGATGGCCCTGGGCTTGGCACTGGTGCCGGATGGAATTGGGAAGCGCCGAGCGCAGGCGCCGATGCGCGCCTCGTCGCGCACCTCTCCGACAGCGGTCGGATCGTCGAGCTCGATAGCATCCGCGCCGATACCGCCGAGCCGATCGAGGCGGCAAGCGTTCCGGTGTGGATGCTCGATGGCGACGGCTGGGTACTGGTGCCGTTGGTCCACCTTGGCCGCTTGCAGGGCGCCATCCTGCTCGCGCGCCCACCGGTCGACCGCGCGCTCGACTGGGAGGATTTCGATCTGTTGCGGATCGCCGGCCGCCAGGTCGCGAGCTATCTGGCCGAGGCGCGCGCGCAGGAAGCGCTGGCCGAGGCCGAACGCTTCGACGAATTCAACCGCCGTTTCGCCTTCATTCTGCACGACATCAAGAACCTCGTCAGCCAGTTGACGCTGGTTGCGCGTAATGCCGAACGCCATGCCGACAACCCGGCCTTCCGCGCCGACATGGTCGCGACATTGCACGATTCGGCGGGGCGGATGAACGATCTGCTCGCGCGCTTGTCGCAGAACCACCGGGCGCGCGGCGAGGATCTGCGTGCGGTCGATGTGCTGCCGCTGGTCGAACAGGTCGCCGCGCGCCGCCGCGTGCAGCATCCGATCGTGATCATTGGCACGTCCGGCCTGCTCGCCCAGGCCGACCCAGCTCGGCTCGAGCAATTGCTCGGCCATCTTGTCCAGAATGCGATCGAGGCAAGCCCGCCGACCGATCCCGTCACGATCTCGCTGACCAGGGAAGGGGATAGGGTGCTGCTATCGGTGATCGACCAGGGCTGCGGCATGACCCCGGCCTTCCTGCGCGACCAACTGTTCAAGCCGTTCGTGTCGTCAAAGCCCGGCGGCTTCGGCATTGGCGCGTTCGAAGCGAAGCAATTGGCCGAAGCGATGGGCGGCAGCGTCGCGGTCGACAGCCGCCCCGGCGAGGGCACGGTTTTCCGCGTGATGCTCCCGGCGGCACGCGCGCTCACGCTGGATCAGGCGGCATGACGAGCGCCAATCTCCTTTTTCTCCCCGTCCTGGAAGGGAGGGGAGTCCGCTTCGGATCGCTCTATGACCGATAAACCCAAACTCCTGATCGTCGAGGACGATCTCGGCCTGCAACGCCAACTGCGCTGGGCGTATGAAGGCTATGAGGTCATCACCGCGGTCGACCGGGCGACCGCGCTCGACGCCGTGCGCGCGGAGGAACCCGCCGTCGTCACGCTCGATCTCGGCCTGCCGCCCGACCCCGACGGCACGAGCGAAGGCTTTGCCACGCTCGCCGAAATCCTGCGGATCAAGCCCGACACCAAGGTGATCGTCGCCTCCGGCCATGGCGCGCGTGAAAGCGCGCTACAGGCGATTGCCGATGGCGCCTGGGATTTTTATGCAAAACCGATCGATATCGATGCGCTCGGCCTGATCGTCGCGCGCGCCTTTCACGTCCACGCGCTCGAGACCGAAAACCGCCGCCTTGCCGCGCGCGGGACCGCCACCGCGCTTGGCGGGATGATCACCGCTGCACCTGAAATGCTCAAGGTCACGCGCACGATCGAACGCGTCGCGGGCGCCGATGTCTCGGTGATGCTGCTCGGGGCGAGCGGCACTGGCAAAGAAGTGCTTGCGCGCGGGCTCCACGAAACGTCCCCACGCCGGAAGGGCGCGTTCGTCGCGATCAATTGCGCGGCGATCCCCGAAACCTTGCTCGAAAGCGAACTCTTCGGCCACGAGAAAGGCGCGTTCACCGGCGCGGTGAAAATGACCGAGGGCAAGATCGAGCAAGCGCAGGGCGGCACGCTGTTCCTTGACGAGATTGGCGACGTCCCGTTGCCGCTCCAGGTGAAATTGCTGCGCTTTCTGCAGGAACGCACGATCGAGCGGATCGGCGGGCGCAAGGCGATTGCAGTCGATACGCGGATCGTCTGCGCGACGCATCAGGATGTCGATGCGATGGTCGCGGCGGGAAGCTTCCGCGAGGATCTCTATTACCGCCTGGCCGAGATCGTCGTACGCATTCCGTCGCTCGCCGAACGGAGCGGTGATGCCGTCTTGCTCGCGCAGCATTTCCTCAAAAGCTATGCGAAATCGATGCACTCCGCCGTCACCGGCCTGTCGCCCGATGCGCGCGCCGCGATTGCCGCCTGGGGTTGGCCCGGCAATGTCCGCGAGCTCGAAAATCGCATGAAGCGTGCGGTCATCATGGCCGAGGGCAAGCTCGTTACCGCCGCCGACCTCGATCTGCGCGAGGGCGCGCCCGAGCCGCCGATCAATTTGCGCGCCGCGCGCGAAAACGCCGATCGCGCGACAATCGCGCAAGCACTCGCCCGCGCCGAGGGTAACATTTCCAACACTGCTAGGCTGTTAGGGGTGAGCCGGCCCACTCTCTACGACTTGTTGAAGAGCTATGATCTCCATGCGTAACCGCCACCTCTCCATCGCCCTCGGGGGTCTCGCCGCTGCAACCAGCGCGACGCTCCTCGCCTTCGCAACGACCGCACCCGCGAAGGCCGATGCCGCCACCGCGCGCACCGAACTCGCGCAAAGCGTCAGCACCCTGAAGGCGGGAAATTACAGTGCCGCGCGTAGCCACGCGCAGGCGGCGATCAAAGCCGATCCCGGCTGGGGCCTCGCCCACGCCATGCTCGCGCGGAGCTTCCTTGCGCTGGGCGACGGCGTGGCGGCGGAGGGTGAACTCGACCGCGCGCGCGACGTCGGGTTTGATCCCGCGCGCGCGCATCAATTATATGCGCACGCCTGGCTGTTGCAGGGCGATGCGCAGCGCGCGTTCGATGAATCGATCAAGGCCAGCCCACGCTACACAGGCTATGCGATCCGCATCGGTGCGCAGGCCCTGGCCGCGCAGGGCAATGTCGCGCGTGCGCAGGAGGCGCTGAACGCACTGATCGCCGACGCACCCAACGACAGTTTCGCCTTATCCGACCTCGCGCGGATCAAATACCGCGCCGGGGACATGGCCGGGGCGATCGGCGCGGCGCAGCATGCGATCGATCTCGACCCCAACAATGTCGAAGCGCTGACGCTGCGCGGCGAATTGGTGCGGAGCCAATATGGCCTCGTCGCAGCCCTCCCCTGGTTCGAAAATGCGCTGGCGCATGACGCATATTATCACCCAGCGCTGATCGACTATGCCGCCACACTCGGCGACGTCGGGCGCTATGCCGACATGCTCGACGCAACGCGCAAGGCGCTCGCGGCCCGCCCAGGCAGCCCGCAGGCGCTCTATCTCCAGGCGGTGCTCGCCGCGCGCGCAGGCAATGACGATCTCGCCCGCTCGCTGCTGGAGCGCACCAAGGGACAGCTCGGCGGCACACCAGGCGCGCTGCTGCTAGCGGGGACGCTCGCCTATAAGGCGGGGGCGTACCAACAAGCGATCGACAATTGGCGCGCTTTGGTTGGGCAACAACCGACCAATATCGTTGCGCGGCGCTTGCTTGGGGCGGCCTTGCTCCGCGCGGGCGATCCGCGCGGGAGCCTCGACGTGCTGCGCGCCGTTGCACTTCGACCCGATGCCGACAGCTACACCTTATCGCTGGTCGCGCGCGCGTTCGAGCAATCGGGCGAGCGCGATTGGGCCGCGAAATATCTCGATCGCTCGGCCATGCCAGAGATCGTCGGCTCGACCCCGTTCGGCAGCGACACCGGCTTGCCCGCGCTCAGCGAAGCGGCGGCGAACGCGCCCGATGAACCGGTTGTGCAACTTGGGCTGATCCGCGGTCTCATCGATGCGGGCGACACCGCTGCCGCGCTGTCGCGAGCACAGGCGCTGGTCAAGCTCACCCCCGGCGCGCCGCCTGCCCACATCGCGGTTGGCGACACGCTGATGGCGATGAACCGCTATGGCGATGCCGCCGACGCCTACCGCCGCGCCGCCGACATCCGCTTCGACGAGCCGACGATGCTGCGCGCGACCGATGCGCTCGATCGTGCCGGGCGGCGCGCGGAGGCGGCGAATGTGCTCGCGCTGTTCCTGTCGCAAAACCCGCAGAACGTCGCGGCACAGCGGCTGACCGCGCATTGGCAGATTGCTGGCGGCGCGTGGGATGCCGCGATCGAGACGCTCGAATCCTTGCGCCAGCGGATTGGCAATCGCGACGCCGCGCTGCTTGCCGAACTATCCTACGCCTATACCGGCGATGGCGATGGCGATGCGGGCCTCGTTTATGGCAAGGCGGCCTATGCGCTGGCGCCGATGAACCCGGCGGCGAGCGATGCCTATGGCTGGGCGCTCTACGCACAAGGCAAAAGCGAACCGGCGCTGCAATTGCTCGAAAAGGCGGCGTCGATCGCGCCCGATCATGCGGCGCTGCGCTGGCATCTCGGGCAGGCCTATGCCGATCTCGACCGCAAGACCGAAGCCGCGACACAAATCCGCGCGGCGCTGGCCGACCCGAATTTCGGGGATCGTGCGGCGGCACTCGCCGCGTTGAAGGTGCTTGGCTAAGTTCGCGAGCTCGCCTTCTGTTAGTGTCATCCCCGCGAAAGCGGGGACCCAGCTCCGGCGGCACGTGATGGGTCCCCGCTTTCGCGGGGATGACAGTCAGGATAAGGGGGCGGCATGGCTCTTCCCCCCCCCGACCCGCTCCTCCGCATCGCCGAAGCCCTCGAACGCCTTGCGCCGCCCATCGCGGTCGCCTCTGATCCGCTCGCCCACCCGGCCTATGTCTGGCGCGGCGCGGTGCTCGAAAGCGTGCGCGACTTCCGCCCACAGCCGCTCGACCGGCTGCACGGGATTGATGCGCAAAAAACGGCTTTGCTCGGCACCGTGCGGCATTTGGCCGAGCGCGCGGCAGCGCATGACGTTTTGTTATGGGGCGCGCGCGGGTCGGGCAAATCGGCGTTGGTGAAGGCGGTTGCCGGCGCGGTGCAGGCCGAGCGCGGCAGCGCGCTCGCCTTGGTCGAGATCGTGACACCGCGCCTCGATACTCTGCCCGCTCTGTTCGCGCAGATCGCCAATCTGCCCCGTGCGTACCTGCTGTTCCTCGACGATCTCGGTTTCGACGCGGCTGCCGACGGGCGGGCGTTGCGCTCGATGCTCGATGGCGGGGCGGAGGCGCGGCCCGCCAATGCGCGGCTGGTCGTCACCTCGAACCGCCGCCACCTCGTCCCGCGCGAGATGATCGATCAGCCGAGTGCGGTAAACCCGCGCGATGCCGCCGATGACGGGCTAGCGCTCGCCGATCGCTTCGGCCTTAGTCTCGGCTTC
This sequence comes from Sphingomonas psychrolutea, assembly GCF_014636175.1. Classification (GTDB taxonomy): domain Bacteria; phylum Pseudomonadota; class Alphaproteobacteria; order Sphingomonadales; family Sphingomonadaceae; genus Sphingomonas; species Sphingomonas psychrolutea. The sequence goes on from NZ_BMDW01000001.1 coordinate 222,616, forward strand.
CACGTCGTCGATCAGGACGGCTATCTCGCGATCGTCGCGGGCTATACGCAGGCCTATGACTTGCCGTTCGATCCGGCCGACGCGATCGGCTGGGCGACGCGGCGCGGCAGTCGCTCGGGGCGCGTGGCGTGGCATTACATCACCGATTTGGCGGGTCGGCACGGACGGGCGTTGGCCTAAGCCAGCGCTTCAACCATCTCCGCCAGTTCGAGCCAGCGCAGTTCGGCGAGCGTCTTGTCTTCCTGCGCCTGGCCAATCGCTTCCATCAGCCGCTCGAACGCATCGGGGTCGCGCGTGTAGAGATCGGGGTCTTCGAGGAGCGTTTGATCGCGCGCAATCGCGGCGTCGAGCGCTTCGATCCGCTTGGGCAGCAAATCGTAATCGCGCTGATCCTTATAGGTCAGCTTGACCTTTGCGCCCGGCACCGCCGCGGCGGCGGCCGAGGTAGCGTTTTTAGCGATCGATCCGCGCTTGGTCGGCGCGTTCGCCTTGCGGCGACGCTCCCAATCCTCATAGCCGCCCGCCACGACATCGACCGTCCCCGAGCCGTCGAGCCCGAGCGTAATCGTCACGGTGCGATCAAGAAAGTCGCGATCGTGGCTGACGATCAGCACGGTACCGTCATAATCGCCGATCACGTCCTGCAGCAGGTCGAGCGTTTCGAGATCGAGGTCGTTGGTCGGCTCGTCGAGCACGAGCAAATTGCTCGGCTTGGCGAATTCGCGCGCGAGCAGCAGCCGCGAGCGCTCGCCACCCGACAGCGTGCCGATCTTGGCATCGAGCACGCCGGGTTCGAACAGGAATTCCTTCAAATAGCCGATCACATGCTTGCGGATGCCCTGCACCTCGACCCAGTCGCCGCCGTCGGCGAGCACGTCGCGAATCGTCTTGTCGGGCTCCATCTTGCTGCGCTGCTGATCGATCACGATCCGCTCGATCGTCTTGGCGAAGCGGATCGTGCCGCCGTCGGGTTCAAGCTCGCCGGTCAACAGCTTGAGCAAGGTCGATTTGCCCGCACCGTTCGCGCCGACGATCCCGATCCGGTCGCGCCGCGTGACCTTCAGCGTCAAATCGCCGATGATCGTCCGCTCGCCGAACGCCTTGGAGATGTGCTTGGCGTCGATCACCACTTTCGACTTGGCGTCGTCGGTGCCGATCGTGAGGTTGGCGGAACCCTGCGGCCCGACCATCGCCGAACGTTCCGCGCGCATCTCGACCAGCTTGGTCAGGCGCCCTTGGTTGCGCTTGCGCCGCCCGGTGACGCCGCGCAGCAGCCAATGTTCTTCCAGCTTCAGCTTGGCGTCGAGCTTCTCGGCATTGCGCGCTTCGTCGGCATAGACCGCCTCGGTCCACGCATCGAACCCGCCAAAGCCGATCTCGGCACGGCGCAAATTGCCGCGGTCCATCCACAACGTCTGTTTGGTCAGCTTGGTCAGGAAGGTGCGGTCATGGCTGATCACGACGAACGCGCCGCGAAAGCGCTGCAGCCATTCCTCGATCCATTCAATCGCACCGATGTCGAGATGGTTGGTCGGCTCGTCGAGCAGCAAGACGTCGGGGTTTTGCGCGAACGCGCGGACGATCGCGGCGCGACGGCGCTCACCGCCCGAGGCCTTGGCGGCTTCGCGCGTCAGATCGATGCCGAGCTGATCGGCGATTGCTTCCGCCTCATGCCGCTGCGGCGCATCGTCGCCCGACAGGACATAATCGGCCAGCGTCGCAAAGCCGGTCATTGCCGGTTCCTGTTCGAGCAGGATCACGCGCGTCCCCGGCACGATCGTGCGGCGCCCCTCGTCCGAATCGATGATGTTGCCGAGCAGCTTCATCAGCGTGGTCTTGCCCGCGCCGTTGCGCCCGATCAGCGCGAGCCGGTCGCGCGGGCCGACGTGGATGTCCAATCCTCGAAAGAGCCAACCGGAGCCCTGAATGACTCCGAGATTTTCGTAAGCTAGGATTGGTGCTGCTGCCATAGCATGCGCGTTACTGCGGTGCAGCATAACCCGCAACCTTACAAGTTACTGAGCGGTGCATTCACAAGCTGTTCAATGCGTGTCACGTATGCGACGGCCATGACAATGCTCGTTTCCTTTATGATCGGACTTGCCACCGCGACCGCGCCTGCACCGCCGCCGGGCGTGCCGTTGCAGCACCGCGACCAGCGCGAGGCGTTTCGCGCGCGGCAGCAGGGCCGTATCCTTCCCTTGCGTGAGATCGAGGGGCGCGTGTTGCCGACGATGCGCGGCAGCCAGTATCTTGGGTTCGACTTCGATACCGATCGCGGGATTTACACGTTGAAATTCCTGCGCGATGGAACCGTTATCTGGGTCGAGGTCGATGGGAGTTCCGGTCAAATCATCGGCCGCTCCGGCAATTGAGCGCTGCGGCGCGCCGTCCAAAGGGAAAAATCACATGCGTGTTCTGATCGTCGAGGACGAACCCAATCTTGGCCAACAATTGAAAGCGACGCTCGAAGGCGCCGGTTATGCGATCGACCTCGCGACCGATGGCGAGGAGGGCCATTTCATGGGCTCGACCGAGAATTACGACGCAATCATCCTCGATCTTGGCTTGCCCGAGATTGACGGGCTGACCGTGCTCGACCGCTGGCGCAAGGAAGGCCGCACCGCGCCGGTGCTGGTGCTGACGGCGCGCGACAGCTGGTCGGACAAGGTCGCCGGGCTCGATGCCGGGGCCGACGATTATGTCGCGAAACCCTTTCAGTCGGAGGAATTGATCGCCCGGCTTCGCGCACTGATCCGCCGCGCCGCTGGCAATGCCTCGGCCGAACTGACCGCGGGCGATGTCCGGCTCGACACGCGCAGCGGTAAGGTCACGTTGGCGGGCGAACCCGTCAAGATGACCGCGCAGGAATATAAACTGCTCAGCTATCTGCTCCACCACAAGGGCAAGGTGGTCAGCCGGACCGAGCTGATCGAGCATATTTACGATCAGGATTTCGATCGCGATTCGAACACGATCGAAGTGTTCGTAACTCGCATCCGCAAGAAGCTCGGGCAGGAGGTCATCACCACGATTCGGGGGCTCGGCTATAGCCTTGAGGACACGAATGCCTGATCTGCCGATCACGACGCTATTGTCATCCCCGCGAAAGCGAGGACCCATCTCCGGCGGCACGAGATGGGTCCCCGCTTTCGCGGGGATGACAAACGGAGGGTAACGTGGCTGAGGCAGACCCTTCCGAACGGCTCGCCCAGCCCCTCCCCGCGCTCGACATCGAGCCACGCGCGGCAATTCCGATGCGCACGACGGGCTCGCTCAGCCGGCGGATGATCCTGATTGCAGCGGGCTGGATCCTGCTGCTGCTGACCGGCGGCGGCTTCGCGCTCGATCGCGTGCTGACCACCGCGGTCACGCGCAATTTCGACGATCAGATCGAATATGTGCTGAATTCACTGATCACCTCGGCCGAGGTCGGGCCGATGGGCGAGGTGATCAACAATCGCGAGCTCGCCGATCAGCGCTTTCTCGAGCCCGGCTCGGGGCTTTACTATCAGGTCAGCGCACCCGGCCAGGAGCCATATCCCTCCCGCTCGCTCTGGGACCGGCAGCTCGCTTATGGCGGGGCGCATCGCGACCGCGACATCCATGCCTATGATAGCGATCAGTTCGTCGACAAGAACGCGGCGCGCAAGGCTGCCGCTGGCGCGGTCGCCGACGATACTGAACATGACGGGATGCTGCGGATCGTCGAGCGCGACGTGAAACTGCCGGGGTCGCCGGTGTGGTGGCGCTTTCAAGTGGCGCAGAGCCGCAGCGGGCTCGACGCGCAAATCAAGGTCTTGCGCAAAACGCTGGTCCGTAGCTTCGCTCTGCTCGGCTTCGGCCTGATCGTGATGGCGGCGTTGCAGACGTTCTACGGGCTGTGGCCGCTACGCAAGGTGCGCGAGGAGATTGCCCGGATGCGCGCGGGCAAGGCGCGCCAGATCGAACGGCCGATGCCAATCGAAGTCGCGCCGATGGTCGAGGAATTGAACGGCCTGATCGCACATAATGAACGCCAGGCCGAGGAAGCACGGCGCCACGCCGGAAATCTCGCGCACGCGCTGAAGACCCCGCTGACCGTGATCATGAATGCCGCGACGGCGCAGGCCGACGATCTGAGTGAGACGGTTGTGCGCGAAGCCCGCACGATGCGGCGGCAAGTCGACCACCACCTTGCGCGCGCGCGCGCGGTTGGCAGGCGTGGCTCGGCGCACAGCCGCGCCGATGTCTGGCCGAGCCTCGAATCGGTCGAACGCGCGGTCGGCGTGCTCTACCGCCACGTCCGCATCGACACCGATGGGCCGAAGGATTTGCAAGTCCATGTCGAACGGCAGGATTTGGACGAAATGCTCGGCAATTTGATCGAGAATGCCGCGAAATACGGTGGCGGCAGCGTGTTCGTGACCGTCTCGAATCATTCGGGCTTCGTCGAATTCCTGATCGAGGATGACGGCGTCGGCATCCCCGCGGAAGAGCGGCTGCGGATTTTCGATCGCGGCGTGCGGCTCGATTCGGGCAAGCCCGGCACGGGTCTCGGCCTCGCGATCGTGCGCGATGTCGCCGAAATCTACGAAGGCACGGTCAGCCTCGAGGAAAGCGAGGATCTCGGCGGGTTGCTGGTTCGGTTACGGCTTCCATCCGCCAACTGAGCGCTGGCGACCCTGCTCAGCGGCGCCGCGATCGCTTCTTCGGTGGGACGACCGGCGTCCGCTCCTCGGTCAAATCGAAACCGCGTCGCTGACGATCGACATCGGTTGCCGCACGCCATTTGCCCTTTACCGGTTCACGATACAAATCAGCCGAACAGCGCGCGCACGTGGCGAAGATGCTGCCATTTTCGCTGCGCCGTGATTCGGCGTTCCGGCGATGACCGAAGACTGCGCAAACTAGGCCCAAAACACGGAACGGCACGCCTCACCCTCAATTTTTTGTACTGCGACCGGACGCTGTCGCAAGCTTTGTTACGCAAGTGTAATGCACCAAAGGGGACAGGGCGTCCACCGCGCGATGCCCGCCTTACGCGTGCGGCTGGTCACGCCGCAAGGGCGGGCTCGCGCAAAGCGTTCGCCGTGAGCGTAAGGCTGTGCTTGCGCGCAGCGTGATCGTAGATCGAGCTGGCGATCATTAGCTCGTCGACGCCGGTACGCGCGACGAACGCGGCGATGTCGCGCGCCACCTTCGCAGGGCCGCCCACTGCCGAGCATGACAGGACATGGTCGAGGATCGCAGCACCCTGCGCGCCAAGGCTCTCGCGATAGCCCGCGACCGGTGGCGGCAATTGTCGCGGATTGCCGGTGCGCAAAGCGACAAACGCCTGTTGCTGCGAACTGGCGAGCAATTCGGCCTCGGCATCATTATCGGCGGCGAACACGTTGAACCCCGCCATCACATGCGGGCGGGCGAGTGCCGCCGATGGGCGGAAGGTGCGGCGGTACATCTCGATCGCCGCCATCAGCGCATCGGGCGCGAAATGCGAGGCAAAGGCATAGGGCAGACCAAGCATAGCCGCCAATTGCGCACCGAAGGTGCTCGAGCCGAGGATCCACAGCGAAACGTTTGCCCCTGCGCCGGGGGTCGCGCGAATGCCGGTCTGGCCATCGTCGGCGAAATAGCTTTGCAACTCCAGCACGTCCTGCGGAAAGGCGTTGGCGTCGCTGTCGAGATTGCGCCGCATCGCCCGCGCGACGATCTGATCCGATCCCGGTGCACGCCCCAGCCCGAGATCGATCCGGCCCGGAAACAGCGCGTCGAGCGTGCCGAACTGCTCGGCAATCGCGAGCGGGGCGTGGTTGGGGAGCATGATCCCGCCCGCGCCGACGCGGATCGTCGACGTCGCGGCGGCGACATGGCCGATCACCACCGAGGTGGCGGCGCTGGCAATGCCCGCCATGCCGTGATGTTCGGCGGTCCAGTAGCGCTCGAAGCCAAGGCTTTCGGCATGCCGCGCGAGATCGGCCGCATTGGCGAGCGCTTGGCCCACGGTGCCGCCTTCGACGACAGGGACGAGATCGAGCAGAGAATAGCGTGTCATATCATACCATGTGGGCATGCCAGTGGCGTTTTGCTACCCATATCAGAACACCACCGACCAGCGCAGCGCCGCCCCGACGTCGTCGCCAAGGCTCGCGAAATTCCCCGGATCGCGCCGCGCGAACAGATTGGTCTGCAACGCCCCGCCCCATAACGGCCGGGAATAGCGCGCCTCCATATCGATCTCGCGCCCGGTCGGGGCGAGGTTGAGAGAGTGCGTGGTCCATTCGCTGACGGCGAGCGTCGCGTAATCGTAATTGCTCGGCAGCCTGAGCGCGATCGCCCCGCTCGCCACCCGTAACGGCTGCGCGATGCGCAGGCCGAAACTGTCGCCGCGCGCGAACACGCCGTCCTTGCCGACATCGGCGGCAAACGCGTTGGTGCGGATCAGCCCGCCGCCGGTGATGCCGCCACGGACGTTCGCGTTGGTCCAGCCCTGCCGCATCGCGCCGCCGAGCGTCCAGCCGCGCCCGAAATCGAAGCGCGCCGCGCCATCGACAAACCAGCTCGTCGCGCGCGTCGCGCCCAGCGCATCGCCGAAACGCGCACCCAGCACGGTCGCCTGCTCAGTGAGTTGCGTGCCGGTCACCGCAAGGTTCAACCCGCCAAAACGCCGGTCGAGCGCAAGCGAAGCGCGGCCATAGCCGTAACGGCGGTACGTTCCGCGCAGCGGCAGCAGCGCCTCCGGGTCGCGCGTCAGCACGTCGCCGCTTTCGATCGCGGCGGTCAGCCCGAACGCCCCGATCTGCCGCCGCAGCGCGGTCGATCCGCGCGCCGCGCTGTCGAACCCGGAACCGCGCAACGGATCGTGCGCGACGAGGAAGGCGGGCTCACGCTGCCCGACCAATTGCGCGGTCAGCGTCGCGCCGCCCTCGGCAAACCCCAACGCGAAGCTGGCCTTGGAGCCGAGTCGGCTCGTCACCGTCCCCGCAATCGCGCGCGCGGTGAGCGCCTGATCCGAGCTGAGCAGCGTGCGCGATACAGTGGAGCCGCCGCCGCGCACCGGCGCGACCGTCAGCGCGACGCTCATCCCGCCCGCGAACCCCGCCGAATAGTTGCGCGTTTGGCTTTGCAGCGCCGCGGCGAGCGTCCGTGCGGCACCGCTGCGGTTGATCGTCTGCGCCAGATCGATCGCAAAGGCGCGGTCGAAGCCATCGAGGATCACCGCGCCGAGTGCGCCTTGCCGTGCATCGCCCATCGGCGCCGAGAGCATCGCGTTCGACCCGAACGAAACGACCGAATGCGTGCCCGCCACGCTACTTGTACCGAGCGGCTGGAACGCGCGCGTCAAGTCGAGCACCCCTTGGCCAAAGACATCATCAACGCCCGCCGCCCCGGCGTCGCGCGCCGAGGCGAATAAGATGCTGACGATCTGCGCGCCGGTCAGATTGGGAAAGGCTTGTGCGAGCAACGCGACCGCGCCCGAAATCTGTGGTGCCGAAAAACTGGTGCCGGTCCACAGGAAAGGTACGTTCGCCGCATCGGGCGCGCGGACCCGTTCCCCTACCGCAGTCAGATAATGCGCCTGCGAATTGCCCGCGCGATTGCTGAAGCTGGAGATCACGTCCGCGCCCGGTGTGCGATTGTCGTTGGCGCCGACCGACCCGGCGATGATCACCAGACCGCGCGCTTGCGGCGTGTTGGCAACTTGCGCGAAGGGATCGGGATTGATCGCGGTCGCCGGAGTCGTATCGAACTCGTTGCCGGCCGCGATGACGATGATGATCCCCGCCGCTGTCGCGCGATTGATCGCGTTGACGACCGGCGTCCCGGCGGTTGATCCGCCCAGCGAGATATTGATCACGCGCGCGCCATTGGCCACCGCCAAGTCGATCCCGCGCCCGATCGCGCTGTCCGAAAAGCTGCAGCCGCTTTCGCTGGTCGTGCCCGTGGTGGTGGCACAGCTTCCCGGCGTATCGGCCCGCGCGACGATCAGCGTCGCATCGAACGCGATGCCGTGCGTGCCCGCATCATTGCGTCGCCCGGCAATGGTAAAGGCGACCGCAGTGCCATGGCCGCCCTCGTCATCCACGGTCGTGCCCGATGCGACATTGGCCGAGGCCGAGGAGATGCGCGCCCCGAATTCGGCGCTCTGCAGATCGATCCCGCTATCGACCACGCCGACCGTGACATTCGCGCCGGTGGCACCCGCCTGGTACAGCACCAGGGCATTGGCCGACACCGCCCCCGCCGTCGCGCGATATTCGGCGGTGTCATAGCCCCCCGTCGGTGAGGGCGTCGGCGTTGGGGTGGGCACCGGCGTGGGGGTCGGCGTCGGACTGGGCGTCGGGGTCGTGGCGACCGGCGGCGGCGTCGGGGTGCCGCCGACGCCCGATCCACCACTACAGCCGCCAACGCCGATAAGCGCGACAAGCGCCACCGTCTGGAACAGCCGGATTTTCAGAGTCGCGTTCATATCCGTCTGCCTGTTTCCTGCGCGCGTTTCGTCGCGACGATCTTGCCCATTCCCGAGCCGTCATCGCATTCCGAAGCCACCCTGTTCGATCCCGGAAAGTCCCCGCCTTGCCCCGGGTCGATGCCCGGCGTAAGGCCGCCGGCATATGCTCGCGCGTCTCACCCCGATCCGCAACTGGATATTCGACCTCGACAATACGCTTTACCCGGCGAGCGCGCGGTTGTTCGACCAGATCGACGTCAAGATGGGCACCTATATCGCCGAGAAGTTCGCGGTCGACCGGCAAGAGGCGCGACGCATCCAGAAGGGCTATTTCCACGACCATGGCACGACGCTCGCCGGGTTGATGGCCGAACATGACGTCGACCCGCACGCCTTTCTCGATTACGTCCACGATGTGGAAATGGACGTGCTGGAGCACAACGCCCCGCTCGCCGCCGCGATCGCGAAGCTGCCGGGGCGCAAGATCGTCTTCACCAATGCCGATACGCCGTATGCAAGCCGCGTGCTCGACCGGCTGGGCCTGGGCGACAGCTTCGAGGCGGTGCACGACATTCACGCAATGGAGCTGCGCCCCAAGCCGCAGGCGTCGGCCTATGCTGGGCTGTGCGCGGCGTTCGATCTGAACCCGCACGAATCGCTGTTCGTCGAGGATATGGCGCGCAACCTCGCGCCCGCCAAGGCGATCGGCATGACGACGGTGTGGGTCGATAACGGCTCCGAACAGACCACCGACGCGGATCGCAGCTATGTCGATTTCGTCACGCACGACATTACCGCGTGGCTGCAGGAAAATACGGGGGAAGCATGAGCGATTTGCAAAGCACGATCGATGCGGCGTGGGACGCGCGCGCCGAGCTTGGTTTCGCGACGACGGGCGCAGTGCGCGACGCGGTCGATACCGCGCTCGATATGCTCGATGCGGGCACGGCGCGCGTCGCCGAGCCTGACGGCACCGGCGGATGGCGCGTCAATCAATGGCTGAAGAAAGCCGTGTTGCTGTCGTTCCGGCTTAACGACAATGCCATCATCCCCGGCCCCGGCGGATCGAACTGGTTCGACAAGGTCCCGTCGAAGTTCGAAGGCTGGGGCGAGAATCGCTACCGCGAAGCGGGCTTCCGCAGCGTGCCTGGCAGCATCGTCCGGCGTGGCGCGTTCATCGCCAAGGGCGCGGTGCTGATGCCGAGCTTCGTCAATATCGGCGGCTATGTCGGTGAGAATTCGATGATCGACGCCTGGGCAACGGTCGGCAGTTGTGCGCAGATCGGCGCCAATGTCCACATTTCCGGCGGCGCGGGAATCGGCGGCGTGCTCGAACCGCTGCAGGCCGATCCGGTGATCATCGGCGACGGCGCGTTTATCGGTGCGCGCAGCGAAGTGGCCGAGGGCGTCCGTGTCGGCGAAGGGGCGGTGCTGTCGATGGGGGTTTATCTCGGTGCCTCGACCAAGATCATCGACCGCGCAACGGGCGAAGTGTTTCGCGGCGAAGTCCCGCCTTTTGCTGTGGTCGTGCCCGGCAGCATCGGCGGCGGCGATGGCAAGCCTGCGCTGTACTGCGCGGTGATCGTCAAGCGCGTCGATGCGCAGACGCGGAGTAAGACCAGCATCAACGAATTACTGCGGGACTGACTTAAGCCCCTCCCCTTCAGGGGAGGGGTTGGGGTGGGGCAGTGCGTCCGGGCGCGCGCTCGCGGAGAGGCCCCACCCCCAGCCCCTCCCCTGAAGGGGAGGGGAGTAGCAACGTCTCGACAGCGTCACACGGCCCGCCTAACGCCCGAGCAAACAATAGAGGATTGCCCATGACCACCACCCGCTCGCAAACGCTCGACCGCGTCCTCGTGCTCGAAATGGTCCGCGTAACCGAGGCGGCGGCGATCGCCGCCTCCACGCTAACCGGTCGCGGTGACGAGAAGGCGGCCGATGCCGCCGCCGTCGATGCGATGCGCACCGCGCTCAACTCGCTCTACATGGACGGCACCGTGGTGATCGGCGAGGGCGAGCGCGACGAAGCCCCGATGCTGTTCATCGGCGAGAAGGTCGGCTCGGCGATCGGCAAGGGCCCCAAGATCGACATCGCGCTCGATCCGCTCGAAGGCACGACGATCTGCGCGACCGCCGGGCCGAACGCGCTCGCCGTGCTCGCCATCGCCGAGGAAGGCGGGCTGCTCAACGCCCCCGACGTCTATATGGACAAGATCGCGTGCGGCCCGGGCTATCCTGAGGGCATCATCGATCTCGACAAGTCGCCGACCGAAAACGTCACCGCGCTCGCCGCTGCCAAGGGCGTAAAGCCGTCGGAAATCATCGCCTGCGTGCTCGATCGCCCGCGCCACAGCAAGATCATCGCCGAACTCCGCGCGCTCGGCTGCGGCATCATGCTGATCGGTGACGGCGATGTCGCGGGCGTAATCGCCACGACCAATCCCGACACCACGATCGACATCTATATGGGCCAGGGCGGCGCACCCGAAGGCGTGCTGGCCTGCGCCGCGCTGCGCTGCGTCGGCGGGCAGTTCAAGGGCCGCTTGCTGTTCCGCAACGATGACGAACGCGCGCGCGCCGCGAAATGGGGCGTCACCGATCTCGACAAGCAATATGACCTGACCGAATTGGCGCGCGGCGACTGTATCTTCGCGGCAACCGGCGTCACCGACGGATCGCTGCTGGCCGGCGTCAAGCGCAAGGGCAAGATCATGACGACCGAGAGCGTGGTGATGCGCGCATCGTCGGGCACGGTCCGCTGGGTGAAGGGCGAACACCGGATCGGGTAATTCCCCCCCCACGCTTCCCCGGCGGAGGCCGGGGCCCAGTCGCACCACGCTCAGAAGTAGAGCGCGAGTCCTCAAATTTCGTCATGCCGGACTTGTTCCGGCGTCCACCGTGCCGCACACTCGACGCCCGCGATATGCGGCACGGTGGACCCCGGCACAGGGCCGGGGTGACAAATGGGGGGATCATGCGCAAACTCGCTATACTTCTGGCAGCAAGCACCGCCCTCCTGCCGCTCTCCCTAACCGCCGCCCGCCCGCAAACGCCGCTCCCCGCGCCCGCCCAGCAATCGCCCTTCACCTTCGAAAAGGTGATGGTCCCGATGCGCGACGGCGCGAAGATGGAGACGGTGATCCTGCGTCCGCGCGGGCAGACCGGGCCGCTACCGATCCTGTTCCAGCGCACGCCCTATGGCGTACCGCAAGCGACCCCGCCGACCGTCCCCGGCGGCTGGAAGAGCTTGGTCGACGACGGCTATATCTTCGTGTTCCAGTCGATGCGCGGGCGCTTTGGGTCGGACGGCGCCTTCACGCTGTCGACCGCCGTCCATCCAAACGATCCCAAAGCGGTGGATGAAGCCACCGATGCCTATGATTCGATCGATTGGCTGGTGAAGCATGTGCCCGACACCAACGGCAAGGTCGGCATGTGGGGCGTGTCCTACCCCGGCTTCGCCGCCGCCGTCGCCTTGGTCCATCCGCACCCGGCGTTGAAGGCGGTCAGCCCACAAGCGGCGTGGATCGATTATTGGCAGAATGACGATCTCCACCGGAACGGCGCGCTGCGGCTAAGCTATGTCGCCGACTGGGTCTATTCGCTGCAACAGACCAAGGAATCGCTCGAAGACTTCCCGTACGATAGCGTCGACACCTACGAATCGCTGCTGAAGATCGGCACGCTCGAAGGCCTCGACCAAGGCTATTTCAAGGGCAAAATCCCGATGGCGACGGCGCTGCTCGACCATCCCGATCACGACAGTTTCTACACCGACCAGAATTGGCAAAAGGCGCTGGGCAAGACGACCGTGCCGACGCTCAACGTCGCGGGCTTCTGGGATCAGGAGGACCCGTGGGGCTCGTGGCAGATCTACGCCAAGCAACAGCAGAACGACCCTGACCATTTGAGCGTAATGGTCGCTGGCCCGTGGGCGCATGGCACGTGGCAGGGCAAGATGGACAAGCTCGGCAATATTCCGCTCGGCCGCGACACGGGCGTCGAGTTCCGCGAGCAGATCCAGACGCCGTTCTTCCGCTACTGGCTGCACGGAATTGGCACCAAGCCCGATTACCATGCGCGCATCCTGCAATCGGGATCGAATGTGTGGAAAAGCTATGCCAATTGGCCGCCCAAGGGCACCACCGCGACCAGCCTGTATTTGCGCGCCGATGGGAGCCTAAGCTTCGATGCGCCGCCGCCGACCGAAGCGTGCCGCGATTATGTGTCGGACCCGGCCAACCCGGTGCCCTTCCGCGAACGCCCCATCTCGCCGACCTATCCGCGCCCCGAATGGCGCTGGTGGGAATCGGCCGATCAGCGCTTCGTCGATCACCGACCCGACGTGCTGAGCTATGTCTCGGCTCCCCTCACCGCCGATTTGACGGTGACGGGGGCGCTCGCGGCACAACTGCAAGCCTCGACCAGCGGGACCGACAGCGACTTCGTGGTGAAGCTGATCGATGTGCTGCCCGAGGACGATGCCAAGTTCGACGAGAATGCCTCGCTCGGCGGCTATCCGCGGCAGCTCAACGGCTATCAATGGCCGATCGCGATGGAGGTGCGCCGCGGGCGCTTCCTGGCGTCGGACACCAAGCCGCAAGCCTTGGTGCCGGGCAAGGTAATGCAATGGGACGTGCCGCTGCGCGATCACGACCATGTTTTCCAAAAGGGTCACCGGATCATGGTGCAAGTCCAGTCGAGCTGGTTCCCGGTGATCGACCGCAACCCGCAGAGCTTCGTCCCCAACATCGGTCGCGCCAAACCGGGCGATTTCGTGAAGGCGACGCAGAAGGTTTGCGCAGGGTCGAAGATCGCGCTGCCGGTAATGCGCTAAATCCCTCTCCCTTTGGGAGGGGGAGTTCAGGGAATCAGCCGCTCGGCGCGCAATTCGCCGAACAGGTCGAAGAACGCGTCGTCGGTCGGCTGATACGCCAGGAACCCCATCCGCCGGCTCTTCGACATGTCGGTGACGACCTCGACCGGGCGCCCGAGATCGGCATCGGTATGCCACGGCGAGGCGAGCCGCGCCAAATCGGCCTCGGCGAGCCCGTCGCGCGCGGCGATCTCGCGCCACACGCCAGCATCGTCTGCCATCTGCTCGGCGAGCGTCAGGACAGTGCCATCGAACGGCGCTGGCTCCAGCCCGAACCATTCGGCGATCCGCGCCCACATCCAGCTCCAGCGGAACACATCACCATCGACGATGTTGAACGCCTGATTCGCCGCTGCTTGTGTCTCGGCGGCCCACAGCAAATGCCGCGCGAGCTGCCGCGCGTCAGTCATATCGGTCAGGCCGTGCCATTGCGCAGCCGAACCCGGAAACCGGAACGGTCGGTCGAGTTCGCGGCACAACGTCGCGTAAACCGCCAGCGTCGTCCCCATGTTCATCGCATTACCGACCGCCTTGCCGATCACGGTATGCGGGCGGTGGACGCTCCAGCTGAAGCCATCGCGCGCGGCGGCGGCGAACACTTCGTCTTCTTGCGCATAATAGAAATTCTCGACGTCGAGCCTGCCCTGCTCCTCGCGGAACGGCGTTTGCGGCAGCACGCCCTGCCCGTAGGCTTCGAACGGCCCGAGATAATGTTTGAGCCCGGTAACGAGCGCGACGTGCCGCGGCCATTGGGCATCGCGCAAGCCATCGAGCAGGTTACGCACCATCGCCGCGTTGACGCGGATGTTCTCGGCCTCGCTATCCTGTCGCAGCCACGTCGTGATGAAGACCGCATCGACGTTGATGGCGGCGAGCGCCGTCTTGGTCGCGGCGGCGTCCTGCAAATCGGCAACGACGGGCGAGATGCCGTCCTGCTGCGTGGCGCGGCGCGCAAGGCCGTGGACGCGCCATCCCTGATCGACGAGCAGACGCGCGGTCGCGCTTCCGACGATGCCACTCGCACCCACTACCAATGCGGTCTTGGTCATCGTTCTGCTCCTGGGGACATGCGACGCGGTCGGCGTCGTTGTCGCTCAGCGAACCGCGCGGCTGCTTGTTCCGTGCGCTCAGTTCTTCAGGCGCCATCCGGTGCGGAAAATCCACGAAATCACGCCGAGGCACGCGACCAGGAACAGCGCGGTCACGCCGAGGCTGATCGCCACCGGCACATCGCCCCGCCCGAAAAACGCCCAGCGAAAGCCGCTGATGAGATAAACCACCGGGTTGAACAGGCTGATCGTGTGCCACGGCTCGGGCAGGACGCTGATCGGGTAAAAGGACCCGCCGAGGAAGGTCAGCGGGGTGACCAGCAAGGCTGGCACGAAGTTCAGTTGCTCGAACCCCTTGGCCCACACCCCGATAATGAAGCCGAACAGGCTGAACGTCACGCTGGTGAGCAACAGGAACGTCAGCATCGCGAACGGATGGACGATGTGCAGCGGCACGAACAGCGATGCCGTGCCGAGGATGATCAGCCCGAGCACGATCGACTTGGTCGCCGCCGCACCAACGAAGCCGACCACCAGTTCCATCGGTGCGACGGGCGCCGAGAGCAGTTCGAACATCGTGCCGGTAAATTTGGGGAAATAGATCCCGATCGAGGCATTGGAGATGCTTTGCGTCAGCAGCGACAACATTATCAGCCCCGGCACGATGAAGGCCCCGTACGGCACGCCATCGACTTGCTTGATCTGCGAGCCGAGCGCGCCGCCGAACACGACGAAATAGAGTGAGGTGGTGATCACCGGCGTGACGAGGCTCTGCCACAGCGTACGCAGCGCACGCGCCATTTCGAAGCGATAGATCGCCCAAATGCCGTGGGTGTTGATCGCGGGGGCCTTGGTGGATGCGCTGTTCATGCCGCCGCATCCCGCTCGACCAGGCCAACGAAAATATCCTCAAGGCTCGATTTGGAGGTTTCGAGGTCCTTATACCCGACGCCGAGCGCGCCAAGCTTGGCGAGCAGTTCGGGGATATGCTCGTCCTCGGCATTGAAGCTGTAGACCAATTGCCCCTCCTTGAGCTTAACATCCCAGTCGGCGAGTTCGGGCGGGACCGCCGCGATCGGGTCAGACAGCGTAATCCGCATCTGGCGCTTGCCGAGCTTCTTCATCAACGCCGCTTTGTCCTCGACGAGGATGAGCTTGCCCTTGTCGATCACGCCGACGCGGTCGGCCATTTCCTCGGCTTCTTCGATATAATGCGTCGTCAGGATGATCGTCGTGCCGTTCGCACGCAGCCGGTGGACGAGCTTCCACATGTCGCGCCGCAGCGCGACATCGACACCGGCGGTCGGCTCGTCGAGGAACAGAATATCGGGTTCGTGGCTGAGCGCCTTGGCGATGAGCACACGGCGCTTCATCCCGCCCGACAGCTCCATGATCTTGGCATGGCGCTTGTCCCAAAGCGACAGGTCGCGCAGCACTTGCTCGATATGCGCATCATGCGCCGACCGGCCGAACAGGCGGCGACTGAACTTGACCGTCGCAAGCACCGTCTCGAACATGTCGACCGACAATTCCTGCGGGACGAGGCCGATCACGCGACGTGCGCTCTTGAAATCGGTCAGCGCGTCGTGCCCCATAACGGTGATCGTGCCGGTCGAGGGCGTAACGATGCCACAAATGATGCTGATCAGCGTGGTCTTGCCCGCGCCATTCGGCCCGAGCAGCGCAAAGATCTCGCCGCGACGAATGTCGAGATCGACCGGATGCAGCGCGCGCTGGCCTGAGGCGTAGGTCTTCGACACGCCCGCAACCGAAAGAATGGTATCCATTAAGTCCCCGTTTCTTTGCGGCAGGTAGGGACGCATACTGAGCGGCACAAGCGTGGACCCCGCGCTCCTTCCCGATTGTCATCCCCGCGAAAGCGGGGACCCATCTCAGGCGGGACGTGATGGATCCCCGCTTTCGCGGGGATAACACGAGAACGATGATCGGCTCAGCGCCCCGCGCGCGCCGCCGCGACGGCCTTTTGCAATTCCTCCAGCGGCAGCGCGGAGGAGACGACCTTGCGCCCGATCACCCAGCTCGGCGTACCGGTCAGGCCGAGCTTCTGCGCCATCGCTTCATTGGCAGCGATCTCCGCCTGCGCGCGCGGCGCGAAGGCGGCGGCCCGGCGCAGGTCCAACCCGGCTCGCTGCGCCGCCGTGGCGATGCTTTGCGCGGTCACCGGGCCACCAGCGTATAAGGCGTCGTGAAAACCCTGGAATTTCCCCTGTTCGGCGGCAGCAAGGCTCATCTTCGCGGCATCGACGCTCGATTGCGCGAGGATCGGGAATTCGCGGTAGACGATCCGCACCTTGGAATCGCTTTTCAGCAACGCCGCCACCGCAGGCATGCTGGCGCGGCAATAGCCGCAATTATAGTCGAAATATTCGACCAGCGTGACGTCGGCGGCGGGGTTGCCGGCCCAGGCGCTGCCGAACGGCGCTTCGATCGCCGTGCGGTTGGCACTCGCCACCATCGCCGCGCGGCTGCCGCGCGCGGCGGTTTCGCGGTCCTGCAGCGTCTGCATCGCCTCGGGCAGGATCTCGGGATGGGCGAGCAGGTAATCATGGACCACACGTTCGATCCGGCTGCGGTCGGCAGTATCCACCCGCGCGGGCGCGTAGGCCTGCACCGAAAGCATCCCGACTGCACCCAAAGCAACGCCAAGCGCCACGACCAGCAGAAGCACCAAGCGGCTCATCGACGCCTCTTATAGGTCTTGGGATCGTCGTCCATCTGGTTCTGCGCGGCGAGCGCAATGTCCTGCGCGCGGATCCAGTCGACGCTGTTGGCGGGCAGGCCTTGCAAGGCACCGCGCGCACGATAGGCGGCATTGCGGAGATCGCCGGTCAGGCTCGCTTGCTCGGCTGAGGCGAGCAAGGCGCGCGGCTGATCGCCCGATGCCTCATAGACGGTGCCGAGCTGGTACCAGGCAAACGGATTATCGTCGTCGCGCGCGACCGCCTGACGCAGCACCGTGATCGCCTCGGGGTAGTGCGCCTTATCCTCGGTCGCGATCAGCGCGTGACCAAAGGTCGTCGCGATCAGCGGGGAATTGCGCGACAGCTCCGTCGCCTCGCGCAGCGGGCCGAGCGCTTGGCGCGGCTTTCCGGCCTCGAGCAGGATTTGCCCGTGAATTTCGAGAAAATACGGGTCGTGCGGAGCCGCCTTGAGCAACGCCGCGGATTCGGCATCGGCCTTCTCGGGATAGCCCGATTTATGCCATGCATAGGCGCGCGCATAATGCGCGTAAACGCTCTGATCCTCTTCGGGATAGACGTTGAGCGTGGTCTTTGGGTCAGCAACGTAACCGAGCAGTTTGGCCTTCACGCGCTTGAAGCGCTCCTCCAGACCAAGGTCTGGCTTGGCATTATACGAAGGCGAGGCGATCACGTCGGCGGCGAGGGTGACGATACGTTCCCCCGATAGCGGGTGGCTTTGCGCGAAGGGGTCGATGTTCTTCAACCCATAGGCATATTCCTGACTCTGCAGCTTCTTGAAGAAGGTCAGCATGCCCTTGCCGCTGATCCCGGCTTCGCGCAGGAATTTGAGGCCAGTCGCATCCGCCGTCGATTCCTGGACCCGGCTGTAGGCGAGGAA
The DNA here is from genome assembly GCF_014636175.1 of Sphingomonas psychrolutea. Lineage (GTDB taxonomy): Bacteria > Pseudomonadota > Alphaproteobacteria > Sphingomonadales > Sphingomonadaceae > Sphingomonas > Sphingomonas psychrolutea. The sequence continues at coordinate 240,572 of NZ_BMDW01000001.1, forward strand.
TTTGCCCTGTGCCGCCGTCGTGCCGGCCGAGAAAATCCCCGCGCCCGCCTCGGGCGACCCCGCCGCGATCGCTGCAACGCCTAGCACCATGCTGAGAATCTGAATGGCGAGCGCAGGTCTCGCGCCGACATCCTGCAGCACGACATGCCCATCGGCGACGTGGCCGAGTTCGTGCGCGATGACGCCCTGCACTTGATTGGCATTGTCCGCCGCCTGGATCAGGCCCGAATGGACATAGACGGTCTGCCCGCCAGCGGTGAAGGCGTTGATCGAATCGTCGTTGATCAAGACGATTCGAACATTGTTGGGCGATAGCCCCGCCGCGAGAATAAGCGGGCGCGACATATCGTCGAACATCGCCTCGGTCTCGGCATCGCGCAAAATCGACTGTGCCGCAACGGGTTGCGCCCAGAGGAGGAGAGAGGCCGCGAGTCCCGCGAAGAGGCGCTTCATCGCCGACATATCGCCGAATTTTCCCGTTGGAGCAATCATGCGTGCGGTGCGGTGAAGCGGCTGAACGGCACATGAAGCAGCCAAACATCCCCTCCCTCGAAAGGGAGGGGATGTTTCGTATCAGGCCCCGAAGGTCCGCTGCCACCACCCGCGCCGCGGGCTGCCGGCTTCGCCCGGATCGGGGTCGATCGCACCATTCGGTGCTGCAGCTACCGTTGCTTCGGCCGGAGCCGCCGCGGCGGTTTCGGCGACCGGCGCAACCGCCGGGACCTCCGCTTCGGCTTCAACCGGGGCTGCCGCACCGGCCGCGGCAGCTTTCGGCTTGCGCGTGCGCTTGGGCTTGGAGGCCGGTTCTTCCGAAACCGGCACGTCCAACATCGCGCTGCTGGCTTCGGCCTCGGCCTCTCGTGGCGCAGCGTCAACGACCACATCCGCAACTGGCTTGGCTTTGGCGCGACGGCTGCGCTTCGGCTTGGCGTCGGCATCAGCGTCAGCCTGAGCCTCCGCTACCGGTTCGGCGACCGGAGCCGCTTTCTTTGCGGGGGCAGCCATCGGCTCGGCATCACGCGCACGCGGACGACGACGGCCCTTTTTGGGTGCCTCGACTTCGACCTCGGGTTCGACGACCGCTTCGCTGACCGCGACTACGGTTTCGTCGACCGGGGCGTCGGCCGCGGCTTCAGCGGTCTCGCCAGCAGTCTGCTCGCCTTCAGTGCGACGACCGCCACGGCGACCGCGCCGACCACGACGGCGACGACCACCTTCACCGCTGCCCTCGGCGCCTTCGGCCTCCTCGGACATGACCGGTGCTTCTGCACCCTCTTCCAGTTCGGCCGAATCGACGGTTTCAAGCTCTTCGCCCTCGACTGCGCTCTGCTCGCCCTCGGCACCCTCGCCCTCGGCACCCTCGCCTTCGGGCCGCGCGCGGCCACGGCGTCCGCGACGACGGCGACGGCGGCGCGAGCCGCCCTCATCGTCACCCGCCGCTGCCCGCTCGGGCCGGTCGCCGCGCGGCTCGCGCGGTTCGCGGGGGCCACGTGGCTGCTCGACTTCTTCTTCCTCGATCTCGTCTTCAATCTCGTCCTCGACGAAATCTTCCTCGATTTCCTCGATCGGTGCCTCGAAGCGCGGACGATAGGCCGGCGGCGGGCCGCCAACTTCGACCGACATGCGCGCGCCTTCCTGCTCGCCGTCGGGCGCGACTTCGATCATCACGCCATAGCGTTCCTCGATCTCGGCCAATTCCGCACGCTTGCGGTTGAGCAGATAGAAAGCCGCTTCCTGGCTCGCACGCAGCAACAGTTGCGATCCACGACCTTGCGCGGCTTCGTCTTCGAGCAAGCGCAGCGCCGACAGCCCCGAAGACGAGGCAGTGCGCACAAAGCCCGAACCTTCGCAATGCGGGCACGGCCGGGTCGAAGCTTCGAGCACGCCGGTGCGCAGCCGCTGACGGCTCATTTCCATCAGCCCGAAGGACGAGATCCGGCCGATCTGGATGCGCGCACGATCGTTCTTGAGCGCCTCCTTCATCGCCTTCTCAACCTTCCGGTTGTTCGAGCTGTTATCCATGTCGATGAAGTCGATCACGACGAGCCCGGCCATGTCGCGCAAGCGCAACTGGCGCGCGATCTCGGCGGCGGCCTCAAGATTGGTCGCGGTCGCGGTCTGCTCGATCGAATGTTCGCGCGTCGAGCGACCCGAGTTGATGTCGATCGACACCAAAGCCTCGGTCGGGTTGATGACCAGATAGCCGCCCGACTTCAACTGCACCAACGGGTGGTACATCGCGGACAATTGTTCTTCGACTCCGGCGCGCTGAAACAGCGGCACCGGGTCGCTATAATGCTTCACCTTGCGCGCATGGCTCGGCATCAGGAGCTTCATGAACTCCTTGGCGTGGCGGTATCCCTCCTCGCCCTCGACGATCACTTCGTCGATGTCCTTGTTATAGATGTCGCGGATCGCGCGCTTCATCAAGTCGCTGTCGCCATAGACGAGCGCCGGTGCCGAGGACGACAGAGTCGTCTCGCGGATTCCGTCCCACAGCCGCGCGAGATAATCGAAATCGCGCTTGATCTCGACGCGCGTGCGCTGAAGGCCAGCGGTCCGCACGATGCAGCCCATCGACGGGGGCAACTTCATGTCGGCCATGATCGACTTCAACCGCTTGCGGTCGCCCGCGTTCGAAATCTTCCGGCTGATCCCGCCGCCATGCGACGTGTTGGGCATCAACACGCAATAACGCCCGGCGAGCGACAGATAGGTGGTGAGCGCCGCGCCCTTATTGCCGCGCTCTTCCTTCACGACCTGGACGAGCAGCACCTGACGGCGGCGGATGACGTCCTGAATCTTGTAGCGGTGGCGCAAATTGGTGCGGCGTTCGCGCAGATCGTCGGCGGCATCGTCCGATGCGGTGCGCTTGCGGCGACCACGACCGCGCCCGCCGCGGCTTTCGCCCTCGGCAACGACTTCGGTGTCCGATTCAGCATCGCCATCGCCATCGTCATGCTCGATCGTGCGATCGTCGCCATCCGAATCGCCTTCGAAGTCGTCATCCTCCTCGTCGTCGTGCAGATCGTCTTCGGCATCCTGCTGGGCGCGCAAAGCAGCCTCTTCGGCGGCATGCTCGGCCTCTTCACGCAGCAACGCGTCGCGGTCTTCCTTGGGGATCTGATAATAATCGGGGTGGATTTCGCTGAACGCGAGAAACCCGTGACGATTGCCGCCATAATCGATGAACGCGGCCTGCAGCGACGGCTCGACGCGCGTCACTTTGGCCAGATAGATATTCCCCTTGAGCTGTTTCCGCTCGGCAGATTCGAAATCAAACTCTTCGATTCTGTTTCCCTTGACGACCGCGACCCGGGTTTCCTCCCGGTGCCGTGCGTCGATCAGCATACGCATTGTCATGTACTGTTCTCCGGTCGCGCGGCACAGAGCCTGCTTGCACTGGGCGTGAAGACGCCGGCCGCGCGTGATTGATGAGCGCGTCCGCTACGACGAAAGAGTCGCCGGGGCCGGACACGCGGGGTTTCACGAAAATTGCCTCTGCTCGCTTTGCACGCCCAGCCTTCCGGCTTGGGGAGACCGCCACGCTCGCACACCCGCCGGTCGAAACCGGTCGGAGCGAAAGGCGGGATACATGCATCATGCGAACGTCAACCTGGATAAGCCGTGCCCGAGAAACTCTGGGGCGGCCGAGAGAGACCGAAACGTCGCCGATACAAGGCGGTGAACGGATACCCTTTCCCACGTAGCACCGCATGGCCGACGCAGCAACCGGCACGTTTTTGCCGCCGACCGGCAATACCATGCCTACCGGCAAATTAACCGCACCCGGCAACGCGCCCTTGGGGGGAGACTACTTAGGTCGAAAGGATGAGCACGACCTCTTCCTCCCGCGCCCACCCTTTTCGCTTTACCGCTCCGCCATCCCGGCGGCATTACAGGGGCGTGTCGTTCATCCTCGCTTTATTGGCCTGCTGGTTTGGCGGTGCCCCCGCTTGGGCGGCGTCGGTCGAACGGATCGACGTCCACAGCGACCGCATCGTGATCCGCTTCGATTCGGCGGTGGGCGACGCGTCGAGCTTCGTGCTCGCGGCACCGCGCCGGATCGCGATCGACATCATTGGTGCGCAGCCCGGCGGGGCGATCGAGGCTGGCGGTGCGGTGACCCAAGTGCGCCAGGCCGCGCGTGGCAGCGGTGGGACCCGCGTGGTGTTCGATCTGGCGCGCCCGACTTTGATCACCGAGGGCGTGTTCGGCCCCGACGGGCGTGAACTTACGCTGGAATTGCAGACCGTCGACGATGCGACCTTCGCGCGCGCTGCCGGCGAACGCCGCCTGCGCTTCCTGCCGCCGTTCAACATGGGTCTGGTCCAGGCAACCGAACGCTACGCCGTGTCGGTGCCGATCCCGGCTGCCCCGCGCGATGCACGGCTGCCGCGCATTTACGGCGACGATGACAGCCGTCCGCTGGTGGTGATCGATGCCGGGCATGGCGGCGTTGATCCCGGCGCGATCTCGCCGCTCGACGGGCGGCGCGAAAAGGACGTGACTCTGAAAATCGCCAAGGCGATCCGCGACGAACTGATGAAGTCGGGCCGCGTGCGCGTGGCGCTGACTCGCGACGACGATCGCTTTCTGGTGTTGCAGGAGCGCTATGGCATCGCACGGAAGCTGCGCGCCGATTTGTTCATCTCGATCCATTGCGACAGCGTCGGGTCAGGAAATGCCTCGGGTGCGTCGGTCTATACGCTCTCTGAGGTCGCCTCCGACAAGGAATCGGCGAAGCTGGCAGCGCGCGAAAACAAGGCCGACATCATCGCCGGCGTCAATCTCGGCGCAACTTCGGCCGACATTTCCTCAATCCTGATCGACCTGACGCAGCGCGAAACGATGAACAATTCCGCGAGCTTCGCGCGGCTGCTCGGGCGCGAGGCGCAGCCGCTGATGCCGGTCAAACCGAACTTCCACCGCATGGCATCGCTGATGGTGCTCAAAGCCCCCGACATGCCCTCGATCCTGTTCGAAACCGGCTATATTTCCAATCCGCGCGACGCCGATTTCATCGACAGCGCCGACGGGCGCCGCAAGATCGCGCAAAGCATCGAACGCGCGGTCGAGGTCCACTTCGCGCGGCGGATGGCGTCGAACAACTGACGCTCCCCTTACCCGAAGGCGGAGCGGCACATCGTCGCGCAGGACGAACACACGCTGGCAACGCGCGCGAAAGTTGCTAGAGCCTCACACCCTATGACCGCGTCCGACGATACAACCGTAAAATTCCGCATTCGCCGTGAGATGGACGGCTTCCGCGGAGTCGTCGCGCGCTGGTGGGCGCGCTGGTGGGTCAAGACGCTGGCGGTGCTCGGGGTGCTGGCGCTCATTGGCTATGCGATCTTCTGGTTTGTCTTCGCGGCCGGCCTGCCCTCGGTCGATACGTTGCGTACCTATGAACCCCCGCTGCCGACCAACGTCCGCGGGGTCGATGGCACGCCGATCCACAGCTACGCGCGCGAGCGGCGCGTCGAACTCAGCTATGAAGAATATCCGCCGCTGCTGGTCCGCGCCTTTCTGGCGGCGGAGGACAAGACCTTTTTCGAGCATCACGGGGTCGACTATCTCGGCATCGCCAATGCCGCCTTCACCAATCTGACGACCAAGCGCCGCGCCGCCGGTGCCTCGACCATTACGCAGCAGGTCGCGAAGAACCTGCTGATCGGCAATGCGCAAAGCTATACCCGCAAGATCAAGGAAGCGATTCTCGCTTACCGGATCGAGGATACGCTGACCAAGCAGCAAATCCTGGAACTGTACCTCAACCAGATCGCGCTTGGCCGCAACGCCTTCGGAGTCGAAGCGGCGAGCTATGCCTATTTCGGCAAGGATCTGAACCAGCTCGATCTGGCGCAAATGGCGTATCTCGCGATCCTGCCCAAGGGGCCGTCCAATTACGACCCGGTCCGCCACACGCAACGTGCGCTCGACCGTCGCGCTTATGTGTTGCGCGAGATGCTCAAGAACCGCTTCATCACGCAAGCGCAGCATGATTCGGCGATGGCCGAACCGCTCGGCACCGTGCCGCGCCAGACGCCCAAGACCGAAACCGCCGGCAGCGGCTATTTCGTCGAGGAAGTGCGACGTCAGTTGCTCGACAAATTCGGCGAAGATCAACGCGCCGGGCCATACAGCGTCTATTCGGGCGGGCTGTGGGTGCGCACCTCGCTCGACAATAAACTGCAGGACTATGCGCAGACCGCGCTGCGCCAGGGGTTGCTGCGCTTCGAAAGCGGGCGTGGCTGGTCGGGGCCGCTTGGCCATGTCGGAATTGACGGGGCAGCATGGCAGAGCGCCTTGCTCAACACCAATATCGGGCTCGATTACGACAATTGGCGCGCTGCGATCGTCACGGCGCTGGGCAGCGAGAGTGCCGAAATCGGCTTTGCCGATGGCAGCACGGGCGCGCTGCCACGTTGGGGTGCCCAGATGCCCGTGCGCGGCGAGGGCGGAACGGCGTTTGCGGCGCTCAAGCCCGGCGACATCATCGCGGTCGCACCCGAGGGCGGGGCGTTCGCGCTGCGCTCGGTCCCGAAAGTCTCGGGCGCGTTCGTGGTCGAGGAGCCGCAGACCGGGCGCGTGCTGGCGATGCAAGGCGGGTTCGATTTTCGCATCCAGGCCTTCAACCGCGCGACGCAAGCGCTGCGCCAGCCGGGATCAACGATCAAGCCGATCGTCTATGCCGCCGCGCTGGAAGGCGGGATGACGCCGGCGTCGATCATCGTCGATGGGCCGTTTTGCGTGTTCCAGGGCGCGCGGCTCGGCCAGAAATGCTTCCGCAACTTCGGCAATGTCGGCGGCTCCGGCTCGCACACGATGCGCTGGGGCGTCGAACAGTCACGCAACCTGATGACGGTCCGTGCCGCCGCGACCACGGGCATGCCGCGGGTGGTGGCGCTCATGGACCGGATCGGCATCGGCAAATATCCGCCCTATCTGTCTTTCGCGCTCGGTGCGGGTGAGACGACGGTGTCGCGCATGGTCAACGCCTATGCGATCCTCGCCAATCAGGGGCGGTCGCACCCCTCAACCCTGATCGATTTCGTGCAGGACCGGCACGGCAAGGTCGTGTTCCCGACGAATTGGCGCGCGTGCGACCGCTGCAACGCGCCCGACTGGAACGGCAAGCCGATGCCGCGGCCGGTGTCGGGCGGCAAGCAGATCGTCGACGCGATGAGCGCCTATCAAATGGTCCACATCGCCGAGGGCGTGATCCAGCGCGGCACCGCGACCGTGCTGCGCGATCTCGATCGGCCGATGTTCGGCAAGACCGGCACCAACACCGGGCCGACCGATGTGTGGTTCATTGGCGGAACCCCGCAAATGATCGGCGGGCTGTATATCGGCTATGACACGCCGCACTCGCTCGGTGGCGCTGCGCAAGGCGGGACGATCGCCGCGCCGATCTTCAAGGCGTTCGCCACGAAGGCGTATGAAGGCTTGGACAAGCTGCCGTTCCGCGCGCCGGCGGGCATCCGCATGGTCCGCATCGATCGCGCCAGTGGCAAGCCCGTGTTCGGCGCATGGCCGAGCGACGATCCCAAGGCGGCGGTCATCTGGGAAGCGTTCAAGCCCGAGAGCGAGCCGCGCCGCGCCGTGCGCCGCGACCTGATCCTACCCGATCCGGCGGCCGTTGCGGCAGCCGCCGCCGCGGCGAAAACGCGTGCCGCGGAGCAAGCGCGGCAGCAGAAGGAAGCGCGCCGCGACAGCGATTTCTTGCAAAGGCAGGGCGGCATCTACTAGCGGTGGCTTTCAACACCTATGGTTGTCATCCCCGCGAAAGCGGGGACCCATCTCGCAGCGATGGGTGAAGGGTCCCCGCTTCCGCGGGGATGACACCGGAATTTAAGTTTGGAGTAGACGATGCGCGCCGAAGCGCAGGCCCATATCGATTCGATCAAGGACGCGCTCGCCTTGCTCCGCCGGTTCCTCGACTGGGACCGTGCGCTGCGGCGGCTCGACGAACTCAACGCGCGCGTCGAGGATCAGGCCTTGTGGAACGACCCCAAGGCCGCGCAAGTGGTGATGCGCGAACGGCGGCGGCTTGATGAGGCGATTTCCGCGACGCGCGCGATCGAAAGCGAGCTGAACGATACCGCCGAACTGATCGAGATGGCCGAGGCGGAGGGCGATACCGAGATGGAAGCCGAGGGCGTCGCCGCGCTCGCAGATCTCGCGCGCCGCGCCGACACCGACAAGGTCAAGGCGCTGCTCGCCGGCGAGGCAGATGGCAACGACACCTATATCGAGGTGAATGCTGGCGCGGGCGGCACCGAGAGCCAAGATTGGGCCGGAATGCTCAGCCGGATGTATTCGCGCTGGGGCGAACGCCACGGGCTGAAAGTCGAGCTGATCGACCAGCATTCGGGCGAGCAAGCCGGAATCAAATCGGCGACGCTGCTGCTCAAAGGCGAGAACGCTTATGGCTATGCCAAGACCGAAAGCGGCGTCCACCGTCTGGTGCGAATCAGCCCGTATGACAGCGCCGCGCGCCGTCATACGTCGTTTGCGAGCGTCTGGGTTTATCCGGTCGTCGATGACGACATCAACGTCGAATATAATGAGAGCGACTTGCGTATCGACACGTACCGCGCAAGCGGAGCGGGTGGCCAGCACATCAACACGACCGATTCGGCGGTGCGCATCACGCACATTCCGACCGGGATCGTCGTCCAGTGCCAGAACCAGCGCAGCCAGCACAAGAACAAGGCCGAAGCGTACAACCAGCTCCGCGCGCGACTGTACGAACGCGAACTGGCGATCCGCGAGACCGCGGCCAATGCCGAGAATGCCGGCAAGACCGACATTGGCTGGGGGCATCAGATTCGCAGCTACGTCCTCCAGCCGTATCAGATGGTCAAGGATTTGCGTACCGGCGTCACCTCGTCGAGCCCGTCGGATGTGCTCGACGGCGATCTCGATGCGTTCATGGCGGCGGCACTGTCGCAGCGCGTGACCGGCGAGACGGTCGAGGTTGAGGACGTCGAGTGAGCAAGGCTCGAGCCGCCCTCCTTGCCTTCATGCTCCTCGCCGCATGCGACGGCGGGCAGCCGCGCGTGCCCGACACGACGCAGCAGGTCGGCCCCTTCCCTGCCGCCGACCGCCCGGTCGCCGCGATCATCTCGTCACGCTGGTCGACAGAGGAAGCACGCGACCGCGTCAACGAAGCGGGCGAGGTGATGAACAAGGCCGGGATCAAGCCCGGCATGACCGTCGCCGATATCGGCGCGGGTGAGGGCTATTACACCATCCGCCTTGCCAGCCGCGTCGGCAAAAACGGACGCGTGCTCGCCGAGGACATCGTCGCCGACGTTCGCGATACATTGGCTTTGCGCGTCACGCGCGAACGGCTCGAGAATGTCAGCGTCCGGCTCGGCGCGCCCGCCGACCCACGTTTGCCCGCCAACAGTTTCGATCGCGTGCTGATGATCCACATGTACCATGAGATCGACCAGCCTTACGAATTTCTGTGGCGGATGCGCCCTTCGTTGAAACCCGACGGCCTTGTCATCGTGGTCGATGCCAACCGCCCGACGCGCAATCACGGCACACCACCTGCGCTGCTGCGCTGCGAATTCGCCGCCGTCGGCTATGCCGAGGTCGCGCGCTATGACATGCCATCCGCCGGCGGGTATCTCGCCGCGTTTCGCCCGACCGGCGCCCGGCCCGAACCCGGCACGATCAAGGCCTGCCGGCTGAATTAAAGCAGCCCGCGTCGACGAAAGCTTTCGCACCCGTCGCGCGCCAGCACGAGATGGTCGAACAGCCGCACCCCGACCGGATCGAGCGCATGCGCAAGGCGACGGGTAAAGGCATAGTCGGCATCGCTCGGCGTGGGATCGCCGCTGGGATGGTTGTGCGCCATCACCACCGTAGTGCAATCGAACGCAAGCGCATCGGCAACGATGTCGCGGATGGGAATCATCACCGCATCGGCCAGGCCAGAGGGCACATGGCGCATCCCGAGGAGCCTCCATTTCGGATCAAGATAGGCAAACACCGCGACCTCCTCGCGCACCATGGCGATCGGCTCGAACAAGGCGATCGTAGCACCCAGCGGGCCACTTTCAAGCGCGGCGAGGCGCGCCAACGGCAAGCGAAAATAGGGTGGCTCCATGCCCTTGCGAATTCCGCAAAGTTGGGGGCAGCGATACGCAAACATCATCCGAAATGACGCGAACCTGCGCAAACACGGTGGCAGTTGGCGCGGCGATGACGGATCGCTACACGGGTGGCCATGCAAGAATATCTCGACCTGATGCGCCGCGCGCTCGACCATGGTACCCCTCAGATGGACCGCACCGGCACCGGCACGCTGTCGGTGTTCGGCCACCAGATGCGATTCGATCTCGCCGACGGTTTTCCGTTGCTCACCACCAAAAAACTGCACGTGCGTTCGATCATCATCGAATTGCTGTGGTTCCTGCGCGGCGACACCAATGTCGGCTGGCTCCGCGATCGCAAGGTCAGCATCTGGGACGAGTGGGCCGATGAGGCGGGCGATCTCGGCCCGGTTTACGGCAAGCAATGGCGCGATTGGGAGACGGCGGATGGCCGCCATATCGACCAGATCGCCGAGCTGATCGACCAGATCAAAACCAACCCCGCTTCGCGCCGCCAGATCGTCAGCGCGTGGAATCCGGGCGATCTGCACGCCATGGCGCTCGCCCCGTGTCACTGCCTGTTCCAGACCTATGTCGCGAACGGCAAACTCTCGCTGCAATTGTACCAGCGATCGGCCGACATCTTTCTCGGCGTGCCGTTCAACATTGCGAGCTATGCGCTGCTGACGCTGTTGCTGGCGCAGCAATGCGGGCTGGAGCCGGGCGAGTTCATCTGGACCGGTGGCGATTGCCACCTCTACTCCAACCACCTCGACCAGGCGCGCGCGCAATTGACGCGGACGCCGGGCCCGCTGCCGCGGCTGGAAATCCTGCGGAACCCGGGCGCGATCGACGGGTATGAATATGAGGATTTCCGGATCGTCGATTATATCGCGCAGCCGCATATTAAAGCAGCGGTGGCGGTATGATCACGCTGGTGCTCGCACGCGCCGAAAATGGCGTAATCGGTCAGGACGGCACTTTGCCGTGGCATTTGCCCGCCGACCTCAAGCGCTTCAAGGCGCTGACGATGGGCAAACCGATGATCATGGGGCGCAAGACCTTCGAGAGCTTTCCGGCACCCCTGCCGGGGCGGCGGCATATCGTGCTGACGCGCGATACGGGCTGGGCGGCGGCGGGGGCCGAGGTGGCGCATTCGGTGGAAGCGGCGCTGGCGCTGGCGGGGGACGGCGATATCGCGGTGATCGGGGGTGCGGAGGTGTTCGAACTTTTCCGCAACATCACCGATCGCGCGGAAGTGACGGTCATTTGGCGAGCGTACGAAGGGGACGCGTTTTTTAACCTCGACCAAGCGGATGATTGGGTCGAAGAAAGCCGCGAGGACATATCCGCTAGCGGCGACGCGCCGGCTTTCACCTTTTTCACGCTGCAACGTCCAGTTGGCTGGACCGCTTAACCGTCACCCCGGCCTTGTGCCGGGGTCCACCGTGCCGCACACATCACGCACAAGGATTGCGGCACCGTGGATGCCGGAACAAGTCCGGCATGACGGAGGGTGATGGAATGATGCGCAAAATCCTGCTGGGCGGTCTCGCCGTCATCCTCCTCGCCGCCATCCTGTTCTTCACGCTCGCGCCCGGCATCGTCGAGCGCGGGATGAACAAGGTCGTCGCGATCCCGCTCAAAATTACCCCACGCGCCCAAGCTCTCAACGGCAAACTGCAGATCGCCGACATGCATGCCGACACTTTGCTGTGGCAGCGCAGCTTGCTGACTCACGCGGACCGCGGCCAGGTCGACCTGCCGCGCTTGCTCGCAGGCAATTACGCGCTGCAGGTCTTCTCCTCGGTCACAAAGACACCCAAGGGCCAGAATTACGACGCTAATTCGGGCGACACCGACAATATCACCGCGCTGACCATCGCCGATCTGCAGCCGCCGCGGACCTGGGGTTCGCTGCTCCAGCGCTCGCTCTGGCACGCACAGAAGCTTGATCGCTACGCCGCCGCGTCGAATGGGCAGCTGCGCGTGATCCGCACCGCCAGCGACCTCGACCGGCTGCTCGCCGACCGGGCACGCGGCAAGAAGGTTGTCGGCGGCATGCTGTCGATCGAGGGGTTACAGGATCTGGAGGGCAAGTTCGCCAATCTCGAAATCCTCTACCGCGCCGGGTTCCGCATGGCGGGCCTCGCGCATTTCTTCGACAATGATGTCGCCGGATCGATGCACGGCCAGGCGAAGGGCGGACTCACCCCGCTCGGCCGCCAAATCGTACGGCGGATGGAGGCGATCGGGATGGTCGTCGATATCGCGCATTCGAGCCACGCGACGATTGCCGAAGTGCTGGCGATGGCGCGCCGCCCAATCGTCGCGAGCCATGGCGGCGTGCAGGCGACGTGCAAGGTCAATCGTAACCTCACCGACGACGAGATCCGCGGGATTGCACGCACCGGCGGTGTGATCGGCATCGGCTATTGGGATGCGGCGATCTGTTCGACCAAGCCCGAAGCTGCTGCTGCTGCGATCGCCCACGTCCGCGATCTGGTCGGAATCGATCATGTCGGGCTCGGCTCCGATTTCGACGGCGCGGTGACGACCGGGTTCGATTCGAGCCAGATCGCCGCTGTCACCCAAGCCTTGATCGATCGCGGCTTCAGCGATGCCGACATTGCCAAGGTGATGGGCGGCAATGTTCTGCGGGTCTTGCGCGCAGGGATCGCCCCCGGAATCGACGCTGGCGCACCCGGCAAGCGCCCCGTATAGCCACCGCCATGACGCGGCTCGACGGCGGCGCGGTGGTTCCGGAACGCTTTCGCGGCGGGATCGTGGCGCTCGGTAATTTCGATGGATTTCACCTCGGGCACCAGGCGGTGGTTGGCCGCGCGATCGCACTTGCGCGCGCTGCGGGGCGACCCGCGCTCGTTGCGACCTTCGATCCGCACCCGGTGCGCCATTTCCGCCCCAAAACCCCGCCCTTCCGCTTGACGACGCTCGATCAGCGCGAGCGGCTGTTCGCCGAAGCCGGGGCCGATGCGATGGTCGTGTTTCATTTCGATGCCGCGCTCGCCGCGCAGAGCGCGGTGGACTTCGTCGACGACCGACTGCTCGACAAGCTCGGGACAGGCGGCGTGGTGACCGGAGCCGACTTTACTTTCGGCAAGGATAAGGGTGGCAACGTCGACGTCCTGGCCGAGCTCGGCCTGAAGAACGGATTTTCGGTCGAGACAGTGGGGCCGGTCGCGCTCGACGGCGCGCCGGTATCCTCGAGCCGGATTCGCGATTTGCTCAAAGCGGGCGACCCGCGCGGTGCCGCGGCCTTGCTCACCCGGCCGTTCGCGGTGGCAGGCGTCGTGCAGCATGGCGACAAGGTCGGGCGGACGATCGGCTATCCGACCGCAAATCTCGATATGGGGACGTATCTGCGCCCGGCCTACGGTATTTACGCCGTGCGCGGGCGGCTGCCCGACGGACGTGTGCTCGATGGTGCGGCGAATCTCGGCATTCGACCGACCTTCGATCCGCCAAAGGAGCTGCTTGAGCCGTATTTTTTCGATTTCAACGAGGATCTGTACGGTCAGGCGATCGAGGTCGAATTGATCGACTATCTCCGGCCGGAGGCGAAATTCGGTTCGCTCGAGGCGCTGACGGAGCAAATGGAGGCTGATTGCGCCCGCGCGCGGGTGGTGCTGGCGGAAGGCTGATCGCCACCGGCGACGCACATCGGCACGCAAAAAGGGGCCGACATTGCTGCCGACCCCCATTGCCTCGACCTCTACCGCTCCACCCGCGCCGCGGACGACGTAGCTTTCGCGTTTCGGTCGCCAGGGTCGGGTGCGATCCTCTTGCAAGTCTCAGCACCCGCGACCCTGGTGGCCAGCGTAGCGTCCGGGTTGCCCCGCCCACTTTGCCTCGGCATCGTTCCGGCAAAGCCGCCCTTCCCCGTGAAGAAATGCGCTCTTTGACCCTTCCGACACCAGTGCCCGTGCTTTTCGTCGCAAGCGACAGCCCAGCCCGGACACCTTTGGAAGTCCGCCTCCGGTCACCGACCTTGCCGTCGCTCGCGCGACTGCCGTCCTGCCGCCATCCTCGATCTCCCGCCACGACCGACGCCCGGTTTCCTTGCGGCACCATGGCGCTTTCCGCGGCATAAGCAATTGATGTCTCTTCGATTTCTCGCTTCGTCATCGCTTGCTTACAGTCATGATGCTGTCACAACTTGCGAGTCGCACCAACCCCTAAATGGCGGTCACCTGCCTGTGAATAACGTGGATATCGGGGACAGTTTCGCGTCGCGTGATTCGTGCAGCCATGGGGTCGGATGCGTATGAACACGACGTTGTTTCAGGTTCATGAAACCGAACTAAAATCGCAATCGTTACAGTTCTGGAATTGATCCAAAACAAGTAACAAGCACACGGGAGCATTTTATGCGTAACATCATCATGGCGCTCAGCGCCGTCTCACTCGCCATCCCCGCAACGATGGCATTTCCCACGACTCAAGCCGAAGCGCGCAAGCATCGCCACTATGAGCCGCGCGCCTATACCGGCAGCGACGGTCGTCGCTATTGCCGCCATTCGGACGGAACGACCGGCCTGATCGCCGGTGGCGTCGGCGGCGCCCTCCTCGGCAATTCGATCGCGGGTCGCGGTGACAAGACGCTTGGTACCGTGCTCGGCGGCGTCGCCGGTGCGTTCGGCGGTCGCGCGATCGATCGCACGCTGACGGCGGATCGTCGCTGCCGCTAAGAACCGTCATATGCAGTCACTATATCAGGCGCGCACCCCAGGGTGCGCGCCTTTTTTGGATCTTGAGGGAGCGACACGATGACGACACGCAGTGGATCGGCCAGCTATGATGGCTTTGGCAAGGACGGCAAAGGCCATGTCTGCACGCAGTCGGGCGTGCTGTCGCACGCGCAATATGGCTTTGGCAGTCGGTTTGAAGACGGGATCGGCACCAACCCGGAGGAATTGATCGCGGCCGCGCATGCGAGCTGCTTCACGATGGCGTTGAGTTTTGCGCTGGCTGGCGCTGGCTTCACGGCCGGTCGGCTCGACACGACCGCCAAGGTGACGCTCGAAAAGGATGGCGACGGCTTTACCATCACCAAGTCCGCGCTCGATCTGAAGGCGGTGATTGACGGCATTCCGCCGGAACAGTTCGCAGCGATCGCCGCCGAGGCCAAGGCGAATTGCCCGGTATCGAAGCTGTTCAACGCTGAAATCACGTTGACGCACACGCTCAACCCGTGATGTGATCGGGGTTGCGGGCGGGTGAACGCGGCGTAGTTTTCGGTTCACGCAACTTCGCGCCACGCGGACGGTTCTCATGGGTAATCCACCACGGATTACCCATGGAGCATTTCACATGCGCAAGTTCATCCTCGCCGCTGCGATCGCGGTAACCTCGCTGTCGGCAATCCCTGCCTCGGCGCAACCCAATGAGCGTCGCGACGATCGCAAAGATGATCGCAGAGGCGATCGCAAGGACGACCGCAAGGACGATCGACGTGACGACCGCCGCGATGTGCGAACCGACCGTCGCGATGACCGCCGCGATGACCGAAATGATCGCCAGCGCGATTGGCGGCAGTATCGCAATTATGATTACAACCGCTTCGAAAATGGCCAGCGGACCTATTATGCCGACCGCTACTATCGCGCCGACGGCAAATATCAGACCCGCCGCCTGGGTCGCAACGACCGTATTTATCGCGGTGGCGACAACCGCTATTATTGCCGCCGCAGCGACGGGACGACCGGGCTGATCATCGGCGGGCTGGCGGGCGGCCTGCTCGGCAATTCGCTGGCCGGCGGCGGATCGCGCACACTCGGCACATTGCTCGGCGGCGGGGCAGGCGCCCTGCTCGGTCGATCGATCGATCGCGGCCAGGTGCAGTGCCGCTGACGTCGAAACGGGAAGGCCCGGCGCGAAAGCGTCGGGCCTTTCGCCTTAAAGGAGGCCGCCGCCCAGAAACAGGCGGACCACCGCAACGATGATGACGAAGAGGTTGAAGTTGCGACCCGTCCGATGGCCCGACAGCATACCGATCGCCGCCCCCACCACCGCGATCGGGATGGCCAGATAATTGGCGATCCCGAAAAACGGTACCAGCCCGACGAGTGCCACCGGCAGCGCGACGAGGCCCACCAGAATCGAAACGATGTTGACGATCATGCCCATGCCCTCAACATGCCTAACCGAGAGCGTTTTAGCAAGGCAACACACACAGTGATCCGATCCCAAACGCTTTTTTAACCCAAACCCGTGCAAGAGATGCGTCTTAATGGAGCTTTTGGGTCGATGGGTCTCACGCGTTTCCGCACTTTGGGCGTGCTCCTGCTGCCGCTTGCCTTGCTGGCCTGCGCCAAGCGCGAGGAAGATCGTAATCTTGATTCGCTCGATAACGAATTGGTGGAGGCCGGATCGGGCGGCACCAATGTCAGCGATCCCGCCATGACCAGCGCCTTGCACGATCAAATCATGGTCGATCCCGCCCTCGCGCAGCAATCCAATGCCGACAGCGTCCGCCCGCCAGCGCAGCCGTATTCGGGTGGCGTGCCCCCAGTCAGCATCGCGCAAACGCCGGGTGGCGCAACCACCGGCACCGCGACCAGCGAGACGATCAAGCCAGCCCCTGCGCCCGCGTCCAGGGATTGCCCCGAATGTCAGGCGGCGCGCGATTCACTCACGCTCGGCGCGCTCGCGTCGCGGCAGAGGGACAAGCGCACCAGCGGCTGTGCCGGTGCGCTGCGCTATTCGGCACGCTGGGCCGAGCGGCTCCCCGTCGATGTGCCGCTTTATCCCGGCGCACGCGTGGTCGAAGCGGCGGGTGCCGATACCGATGTGTGCCATTTGCGCGCGGTCACTTTTTCGACCTCGGCCAAGCTGCAGATCGTGCTCGACTGGTATTACACGCGCGTCACCACCAGCGGCTATTCGGCCGAGCATCAGTCCGACGGGACCGAACATACGCTTGGCGGCACCCGCGACCGCGATGGCGGGGCGTATGTGCTGTCCCTGACCGGTCGTCGCGATGGCGGGACCGACGTCGACCTGGTGGCCAATAACGGCGGCTGAACGCGCAAAATCTGCCCTAGGTTCTCAAAGGCGGCAATTCGCGCTAACAGCGCCCGATGTACCAGCTTCTTTTTGTTATGACGGGCGGCGCGCTCGGCTCTGCCGCGCGCTTTCTCGTCGGGCGCGCAACGCTTCGCGGGTTCGGCCCGGATTTCCCCTATGGCACGCTGACGGTGAACCTCGTCGGTGGTTTTGCGATGGGCGTGCTCGCCGCATTCCTCGCGCGGCATAGCGCCTCGGAGAATTGGCGGCTGCTGCTCGGCGTCGGCGTGCTCGGTGGGTTTACGACCTTTTCGGCCTTCTCGCTCGATGTCGTGACGATGATCGAGCGCGGCAGCCTCGGCGTGGCGCTCGGCTATGCGTTGCTGTCGGTGATCGGATCGGTCATCGCGCTATTTGCCGGCCTCACGCTCGTGCGGGTGGCGGCATGAGCGTCGCACCGTCCAAAGCGACCTCCGACGTCCGCCAGTTCAACGTCGGCGTCGATGATGACGGTATCCGGCTCGACCGCTGGTTCAAGCGGCATTTGCCCGACACCAGCTACACCACCGTCGCCAAATGGGCGCGCACCGGGCAGCTCCGCATCGACGGCGCGCGCGCGAAACCCGGCGACCATGTCGTCACCGGCCAGTCGATTCGCGTGCCGCCGGCTGAACCGGTCCGCGTCGATGCCCCGGTCAAGCGCGAGCGCCCGGCGCTCTCCGACGACGAAATCGCCTTTGCGCGCGAAATGGTCATCCACCGCGATGCGCAAGCGATCGTGCTCAACAAGCCGCCCGGCCTCGCCACGCAAGGCGGCACCAAGACGATCGAGCATGTCGATGGTCTGCTCGACGCGCTGCAGGATGACATGGACGGTCGCCCCAAGCTGGTCCACCGACTCGACAAGGATACCAGCGGCGCGCTGCTGATCGCGCGCACCGCGCGGGCAGCGGCCTATTTCTCCAAATCCTTCTCCTCGCGCACCGCGCGGAAGACCTATTGGGCGTTGGTCGTCGGCGTGCCCTCGATCGAGGATGGCATGATCGAATTGCCGATCGGCAAGCAGCCGGGATCGGGCGGCGAGAAGATGCATGTCGACGAGAAGGAAGGCAGCCCGGCGCGGACGCGCTACCGCGTGATCGAAATGGCCGGCACGACGACCGCCTGGCTCGAACTGATCCCGTACACCGGGCGCACGCATCAGCTACGCGTCCATCTCGCGGCGATCGGCCACCCGATTGTCGGCGATGGCAAGTACGGCGGACAGGCGGCGTTCCTGACCGGCAATATCTCGCGGAAAATGCACCTCCATTCGCGGCGCATCCGGATCGACCATCCCGATGGCGGCGCGATCAACGTGCAGGCCGAATTGCCGACGCACTTTGCCGAGAGCCTCAAGCAATTGGGGTTCGACGAAATGCTCGGCAACACGATGCCGCTCGAATCGCCCCCGCCGCCGACGCGCGCGGTGAAGAAGCAGCAGGCGCGCCAGCACGCCAAGACCGTCCGCAAGGACCGCAAGGGCGAACGGCGGCGGCGCGGCTCGTCGGATTGAGCTGAGATGCACCCGAACCGCGCTTTCCGCTTCGCTGACGATGCGTCGATGCTTGCCTTTGCCGCGAAGCGGGGATTTGCGCACATCTTTGCGGGCACGCCCGAAGGTCCGATGGTCGCGCATGCGCCGATCACGCCCTTCGACGGCGCCTTCCGCTTCCACGTCGCGCGGGGCAATCCGATTGCGCGGCATCTGGCCGGCGCGACTTTGCTGCTGAGCGTCAGCGATACCGACGGCTATGTCAGCCCGAGCTGGTATGCCGATCCGATGGGTTCGACCCAAGTGCCGACCTGGAATTACGTCGCGATCGAAATCGTCGGTACGGCGCGGCTGCTTGACGATGCGGAACTGACCGCGCAGCTCGACACGCTCGCCACACTGCACGAACCGCGTGTTTCGCCCGAATTGCCGTGGACGCGGGCGAAGACCGATCCGGCCTATTTCGACAAATTGCTGAAGGCGATCGTCGGGTTCGAAGTAACGGTCGAGGCAGTGCGCGGTACGACCAAACTCAGCCAGCACCGGCCGCACGAGGACAATGTCGGTGTGATTGCGGGCTTGCACCGCAGCGGCAACCCTGCCCTTGCCGAGGCGATGGCGCGATGAACAAGCTCGCGCTGTTCGATTGTGACGGGACGCTCGTCGACAGCCAGGACAATATCTGTCGCTCGGTCGAGGAAGCCTTTGTGCTTGCAGCGATTACCGTGCCGCCGCGCGCAGCGATCCGGCGGATCGTCGGGTTGAGCCTGGTCGAGGCGATGCGCACGCTGCTTCCGGAGGGCGAGGATGGCCTGCACCGCAGCCTTGCCGAGGATTATAAGGCGGCGTTCTTTCGCATGCGCTCGTCCGGCGCGATGGCAGAGGAGCCGTTGTACGAGGGCATGATCGAGGTGCTCGACGCGCTGCAAGCCGATGGCTGGGTGCTCGGCGTGGCCACTGGCAAATCCGATCGCGGGCTCGCGCACATCCTCGCGCATCACAAGATCGCCACGCGCTTCGTGACGCTGCAAACCGCCGACCGGCATCCCTCCAAGCCGCATCCGTCCATGATCGAGACAGCGATGGCCGAATCGGGCGCAACGCCCGCCACAACGGTGATGATCGGCGATACGAGTTATGACATGCTGATGGCACGCGCGGCGGGGGCACGCGCGCTTGGCGTCGCCTGGGGCTATCACCCTGTGGACGAGCTGACGGCTGCGGGCGCGCATGCCATCGCCGATGCGGTGGCTGCGCTGCCCCGGCTTGTCCGCGGTTAGGAGAGCGAGACCGTGACTGACCCCGATGTACACGTGCGCAACCGCTATTTCGCGATCGTCGCGGCGCGGATCGGCGGGTCGGCGGGGGCGCTGCTCGGCCTCGTGCTGATCGCGCGCGCCGATGCGACGGTGCCCAAGGTGATCGGCACCGCGTTGGTACTGTCGGCGTTGCTGATGATCGCGATCCTGCCGCGCGCGCTCGCGCGGCGCTGGCGGACGCCGCCGGGGGACGAATGAAACGTTTCTGGACCACCGTTACCCTCGACCCAGACCGTGCGGTCTATCTCGACGGCAAGCCGGTACGCACGCCGGGGCGCGTGCCGCTGGCGCTGCCGACCGACGCGCTGGCCGAGGCGGTCGCGGCGGAATGGCGCGCGGTCACCGGCGAGATCGATCCGCGCGCGATGCCGCTGACCGGCCTCGCCAATGCAGCGATCGACCGGGTCGGCGCGGACCCGGCGCTGTTCGCGCGCGGCCTGGCGGCCTATGCCGAAAGCGACTTGCTCTGCTATCGCGCCGATGCGCCCGACGACCTCGTCGCGCGACAATTGGCTGCGTGGGACCCGCTGCTCGATTGGGCGCGGGCGCGCTACGACGTGCGTATCGAAACCGCGACCGGAATTCTCCACCGCGCGCAGCCCGCGGCCACGCTTGCGCGTCTCGGCGAGGCGATCGCGGCGCGCGATGCCTTTGCGCTCGCCGCGCTGTCGCCGATCGTCACGATCGGGGGCTCGCTGATCGCCGCGCTCGCGCTGGCGGAAGGCGCGGCGACGCCCGAACAGGTGTGGGACACGATGATGCTCGATGAGGATTATCAGGCCGAACGCTGGGGCCGCGACCCGCTCGCCGCCGCCGGGATCGAAGCGCGGCAGCGCGATTTCGCTGCCGGGGTGCGCTTCCTATTTCTCGGGCAGCCTATTTCTCAGGGAGCCGGCGGATGAAGCCGATCATCCCGCGCTGGCGTGAGCGCTTGAGCCGCTCGGCGGTGAGGATCGTCTGGACGCAGTCGTAGCAATCGTCGAGATCGTCGTTGACCAGCACATAATCATAGCCATCCCAATGGCTCACCTCGGACAGCGCACGGTCCATGCGCCGGTCGATCACCTCCTGCGTATCAGTCGCGCGATCCTCGAGCCGCTGGCGCAGCGTCTTGAGGCCGGGCGGCAGGATGAAGACGCGGACGACATCGCCGCCCGCCAGCTGGAAGAGCTGCTGCGCGCCCTGCCAATCGATGTCGAACAAGATGTCCTGGCCGGTCTCGAGATCCTTGAACACCGTATCGCGCGGCGTGCCGTAGCGTTGATCGAACACGCGCGCCCATTCGAGGAACTGGTCATCCTCCGCCATGCCGCGGAAGGTTTCCTTATCGACGAAGTGATAATCCTTGCCCTCGACCTCGCCCGGGCGCGGCGAGCGGGTGGTATAGGACACCGACATTTTGAGCTTGTTGCGCTCTTCCTTGAGCAGCCGGTTGGCGATCGTCGATTTGCCCGCGCCCGACGGCGAGGACAGAACGAACATCAGCCCGCGGCGCTTGAAGCTCTTGGGCTGGGAAGATCGGTGGTCGGCCATGACCGCCCTTGGCGCGGACGCGCCATACCCGTCAAGAGCGCGGCCTGCTTACCGGCCAGGCAAATCCGCGCCCAACACCTGATCCTTCAGCTTGCCAAGCCCGCGCAGCACCAGCCAGCCGGTGGCGAAGGTCAGCGCGAGCGGGATTGCCGCTTTGACGACATTGGCGGCGATCGCGCCCGTGAACGCGCCGTCGACGCTGCTGTCGTCGCCGCTCGACCCGTCGATCGCGCTGCCGATGGCTGCACCGATAATCGTCGTGAAACTCATGCTTTTTCTCCGCTTCGTGCCCCGCTGAAAGCGCGACGGACGATATGGTTCCGAAACGGCTTCACACCATCGTTTCGGGGCGCACGAGCCGATCGAAGGTCGCGGCATCGACCAACCCGAGCGCAAGCCCCGCTTCCTTGAGCGTCAGCCCCTCGGCCAGCGCATGTTTGGCGATCTTGGCGGCATTGTCATAGCCGATCTCGGGCGCGAGCGCAGTGACGAGCATCAGCGAGCGATCAACCAGTTCGGCGATGCGCGCGCGATTCGGCTCGATCCCTTCGATGCAGCGCTCGGCAAAACTCGCCATGCCGACGCTGAGCAAAGCGATCGAGCGGATTACGTTCGCGCCGATCAGCGGCATGAACACGTTTAACTCGAAATGTCCTTGCATCCCGCCGACCGTGACAGCGCCATTATTGCCGATAACCTGCGCGGCGACCATCGTCAGGCTTTCACATTGCGTAGGATTGACCTTGCCCGGCATGATCGAGCTGCCCGGTTCGTTCGCGGGAAGCGACAATTCGCCCAAGCCGGAGCGCGGGCCGGAGCCGAGCAAGCGGATGTCATTGGCGATCTTGGTCAGCGCCACCGCCAGCGTGTTGAGCGCGCCATGGAAGAAAACGAGGCTATCCTTGGCGGCGAGTTGCTCGAATTTGTTGGGTGCGCTTTCGAACTGCGTACCGGCGATCTCGCTGATTGCGGCGGTCATGTCCTCCGCCCAGCGCGCGGGCGCGTTCAAGCCAGTGCCGACTGCCGTGCCGCCGATCGCAAGCTTGCGCAGATCGCCATCGATCGCGCCCAGAATGCGCTGGCGGCAGCTCGCGAGCTGGGCGGCATAGCCACCGAACTCCTGCCCCAGCGTGAGCGGCGTCGCATCCTGCGTGTGGGTCCGGCCGATCTTGACGATGTCGGCCCAGGCGTCGGCCTTGGCAGCCAGCGCAGCGGTGAGCTGGTCGAGCGCGGGCAGCAGCGCAACCTCGGTCGCCAGCACCGCCGCGACGTGGAGCGCGGTCGGGAAGCTGTCGTTCGACGACTGGCTCATATTGACGTGATCGTTGGGGTGGACCGGCGCCTTGCCGCCGCGCGTGCCGGTGAGCAGTTCGTTGGCGCGGCCCGCGATCACTTCATTGACGTTCATGTTCGATTGCGTGCCGCTGCCGGTCTGCCAGATGACAAGCGGGAATTGGTCGTCATGGGTTCCCGCGACGACCTCCGCCACCGCCGTCTCGATCGCATCGGCGATTTCGGCAGGCAGGCCGTGGGAGCGACTCACGCGCGCCGCGGCTTGCTTCACCAAAGCGAGCGCGTGGATGATCGCAAGCGGCATCCGCTCGCTTGCCGGAAAGGGGAAATTCTCGATCGAACGCTGCGTCTGCGCGCCCCAATAGGCGCTGGCCGGGACTTCGATGCCCCCGAGCGAATCGGTTTCGGTGCGGGTTTCGGGCATTTTTACCTCCGGGTGCCGGGCGCTAAAGTCGCTAGGTTAGGCGAAATGCCTTTGCGAAAGCCATCGAAGGGACGCTCGGCGTGACCGGCTGAAGGCGTGATTGGAGGAATGGATGAAGGGGCTGGTTCAGGACGCGGCGCATGGCGACTCGTGTAGCGCAGAGTGGCGTGTGTAGGACAGGGGTTGCCTGTGTCGTTTGGATTTGGATGTCGGAATCGCCCCGAAAGCGGACCAAAGCAGCGGCGCTAACCGCCTTGCATCTGTCCCGGCATACTCGATCGATCGTTGAACGCGCCGAAAATCGGGTCCCACTCTTTGATCGTCATGTTCTCGATCAGGCCGTGTTCGGCAAAAGGATCGCTTGCGATTAAGCCTTCCACCGTCGAACGGTCGGGTGCCGTCATTATGAGCAAGGCCGATTTGCAAAGCGCCGTTGTTATTGGCCCCGAGGCGAGCAGAGACCCATCTTTCAGCCGTTCCTGTAACCAAACGACGTGAGGCATCACGTGCTGGATCCAGCCCGCTTCGTTCGGGTGGTCATAGGTGACGGTAAATAGTGGCATGGGCAAAATCTCTTTCCCGATGGTGCACAGCTGTCGCGCTGCGCGAAGGATAACGTCCACCAGAAACGACGTTCAATCCTGTTGCCTAGTTACGAGAGGAAATCCCGTTTCAGTTCGGTCATGGCCTGAACGATGCGGGGCACCGTCTCCCGGAACGGCATCGGACGGGAGCGGAGGTGCCGCCGCGCCGACCGGGCGTTCGCGTCGCTTGCGCGACCGGCGATTAGCGTTCGCTAATCACCTCGCTCCTATTTCTTCCGCTTGAAATCCACCGCGACGACGTTCGAGCCATCCTCGACCGGCACATGCGTCGGGCCGTCATTCTCGGCTTCGTCATGCGGTTCGGGGCCATCAGGGCCTTCCTGCGCCTGAAAGCGCAGTTCGAAATTGACCGCGGGATCGTGAAACCCGGTGATCGCCGAATAGGGGATGATCAGTTTCGACGGAATCTGGTTGAAGCTCAGCCCGACCGAGAAGCGTTCGTCATCGACGACCAGATCCCAATATTTGTTCTGCATGACGATCGTCATTTCATCGGGAAAGCGTTCCATCAGGCGCTTGGGGATGTCGACCCCCGGCGCCTGCGTCTTGAACGTCACGTAGAAATGATGATCGCCCGGCAACCCGCCATTCGCCGCGACCGAGCCGAGCACGCGCCCGACCACCGCGCGCAGCGCCTCCTGGACGATGTCATCGTAGGGAATCAGGCTATCGGGAAGGCCATCGCTCATGTGCCCTTGGGTAGCGCGGTTTGCAGGCGGGTCAAGATTGCATGGTCGGGCGCAGCCGCTATTGGGGGCGCATGACCACGCCCGCGCGCACCGCCACCATCAGCCGCCGCACCAGCGAAACGTCGATCGACGTGACCGTCAATCTCGACGGGACCGGCGCGTACACGATTTCGACCGGAATCGGCTTTTTTGATCACATGCTCGAACAGCTCAGCCGCCACTCGCTGATCGACCTCGATGTGAAAACCGTCGGCGACCTGCATATCGACCAGCATCACACGGTCGAGGATACCGGCCTGGCGATCGGCGCGGCGATCCTGAAGGCGCTGGGCGAGAAGCGCGGGATCCGGCGCTATGCCGATGCGCTGTCGCCAATGGACGAGACGCTGACGCGCGTTGCGATCGATATCTCCGGGCGGCCGTTCCTAGTGTGGAAGACCGAATTTTCGCAGAAGCGCCTGGGCGAAATGGATACCGAAATGTTCGAGCATTTCTTCCATTCCTTCGCGCAGGAAGCGGGCCTTACGCTGCACATCGAGACGCTGTACGGCGCGAACAACCATCATATCGCCGAGGCGGCGTTCAAGGGCGTCGCGCGGGCGTTGCGCGAAGCGGTCGAGATCGACCCGCGCAAGGCGGGGGTAATTCCGAGCACCAAGGGGACGTTGTGATGTCGCTGCTGCGCCCTTCCCCCACTCCGTCACCCCAGCGAAGGCTGGGGTCTCCCTGTAATGCGCGATCCCACAGCCCCACAAAGACCCCAGCCTTCGCTGGGGCGACGTTGGCGGCGTGACCCTCGCCCTCATCGATTATGGCGCGGGCAACCTGCATTCGGTCGCCAATGCGCTGAAAGCGGCGGGCGCGACCGACGTGCTGATCACCGCCGATGCCGCGGCGGTTGCCAAGGCCGACCGCATCGTCCTGCCCGGCGTCGGCGCGTTTGGAGCGTGTGCCGCTGCTTTGCGCGGCGTGCCGGGGATGGTCGAGGCGCTAGAGGAGCGCGTGCGGGCGGGCGGCGTGCCGTTCCTCGGCATTTGCGTCGGGATGCAATTGATGGCTGATGCGGGCGAGGAGCACGGGGTTCACGCTGGGCTCGGCTGGGTACGCGGGACAGTGCGGCTGCTCACCCCGAGCGACGCCCACGCCAAGGTCCCGCATATGGGGTGGAACGATGTCGTCCCCGCAACCCCGCACCCGCTGATCGCGCCGGGCGAGGCGTATTTCCTGCACTCCTATGCGTTCGAGGGCGATGACGTGATCGCCGGGACCGACCATGCCGGGCCAGTCACCGCCGCGATCGGGCGCCACAATATGCTCGGGGTGCAGTTCCATCCCGAGAAGAGCCAGCGTTATGGTCTGGCGCTGCTGGAAAGGTTTTTGTCGTGGAAGCCCTGAACTTCAAATCCTCCCCGGAACGGGGAGGGGGACCGCCAGCCTCCTTCAGGCTGGTGGTGGAGGGGCAGCCGCAACCGTTGCACTCCGTAACTGCCCCTCCACCGTTCGCTGAATGCTCACGGTCCCCCTCCCCGTTCCGGGGAGGAGCGCAATGACTCTCATCATCTTCCCCGCGATCGACCTCAAGGGCGGACAGGTCGTCCGCCTTGCCGAGGGCGATATGAACCGCGCGACCGTGTACGGCGACGATCCCGCGCACCAAGCGATGCTCTTCGCCGAGCAGGGCGCGGAATATCTGCATGTCGTCGATCTCGACGGCGCGTTCGCGGGCGCGTCGGTCAATGGCGATGCGGTGGCGGAGATCGTCGCGCGCTTCCCCGGGCATGTGCAATTGGGCGGCGGCATTCGCGATCGCGCCGGAATCGAGCGCTGGTTCGATCTCGGGGTGTCGCGCGTCGTGATCGGGACGGCGGCGCTGGAAAACCCCGATCTGGTGCGCGCAGCGGCACGCGATTTTCCCGGCGGCATCGTCGTCGCAGTCGATGCCAAGGACGGCTTCGTCGCGACCAAGGGGTGGGCCGATGTGTCGACCGTCGAAGTGGTCGATATGGCGCGGCGCTTCGAGGATGCGGGGGTGGCGGCGCTGCTCTTCACCGATGTCGGGCGCGACGGGATGCTGAAGGGCGCGAATGTCGAGGCGACGGTCGACCTTGCGCGCGCGGTGCGGATTCCGGTGATCGCGAGCGGCGGCGTGAAGGGGATTGCCGAGATTCACGTGCTGGCGCTGCATGCGCGCGACGGGGTCGAAGGAGTGATTACGGGCCGGGCGTTATATGATGGACGGCTCGATCTGGCGGCGGCGCTGGCCGTGGCGGCGGCGGCGTGAGGGTTCTCGCGGAGACGCGGAGACGCGGAGGTGCCAGCGCCGCAGGCAGAATGATTTTCACACAAAACCGGAAAGACACGAAGAAGGTAAGAGACGTTCTTCTTCGCGCCTTTGCGTCTTTGTGTGAGCCACTCTTTCTTCTTCTCCGCGTCTCCGCGCCTCCGCGCGAACCCATCTTTTTCTTCGAAGTCCCCCACCAATGACCGTCCGAGCCCGCGTCATCCCCTGTCTCGACGTCGCCAATGGCCGCGTCGTCAAGGGCGTCAATTTCGTCGAACTGCGCGATGCGGGTGATCCGGTCGAGCAAGCACGTGCCTACGATGCGGCAGGGGCGGACGAACTCTGCTTCCTCGACATCACCGCCAGTCATGAGGCGCGCGGGACGATCCTCGACGTGGTGCGGCGCACCGCCGAGGTGTGTTTCATGCCGCTGACGGTCGGCGGCGGGGTGCGCTCGGTCGCGGACGCACGCGCGCTGTTGCTGGCGGGGGCGGACAAGGTCGCGGTCAACTCCGCTGCGGTCGAGCGGCCCGAAGTGGTGAGCGAGATCGCCGACAAGTTTGGCAGCCAGTGCGTGGTGGCCTCGGTCGATGCGCGGCGCGTCGCGGACGGCTGGGAAGTGTTCACGCACGGCGGCCGGCGCGCGACGGGCATCGATGCGGTGGCGCATGCGTTGCGCCTCGCCGAACTGGGCGCGGGCGAGTTGCTGGTGACCTCGATGGACCGCGACGGGACCAAGTCCGGCTACGACCTCGATTTGATCCGCACGATCGCCGATCAGGTGCGCGTCCCGGTGGTGGCATCGGGCGGCGTCGGCGGGCTCGCCGATCTGGTCGCGGGGATTGCCGAGGGGCATGCGAGCGCAGTGCTGGCGGCGTCGATCTTCCATTTCGGCGAGGCGAGCATTGCCGACGCGCATGCCGCACTGGCGGCGGCCGGGATTCCGGTGCGGCGGCCGGTCAAAAGTTGATCCCTTTCCACTCTTTCGCTTCCCCGGCGAAGGCCGGGGCCCAGCCGTGGCGTAGACGGAAACTGCGCGCAGCGTTCGAGTAACTCGGCGCTCGCAACTGGGCCCCGGCCTCCGCCGGGGAAGCGCAACAAAAACAGAGGAAATTTAAGAGGAAAGCGCTAAGCCCTCGCCATGCGCTTCCTAATAGCCCTCTTCCTCGCCACCCCCGCCTTCGCCGCGCACACCGGCATGCCGAAAATCCGCACCGGGCCGGAGCTGTCCGATATCGCGCTGTTCGTACTGGCGGCGCTCGGCGTGTGGTTCGTGCGGCGTGCGCTGCGGGCGCGCTTTACCAAGCGCGACACGCCGAAGGATTGACGCGGACGGCGGCTTGGGCCAGCCCCATTGCATGGCAGACGATACGCTAGACACGCTCGAAGCGACGATCCGGACGCGGCGCGGAGCCGATCCGGCGACTTCCTATACCGCCAAACTGTTCGCGCGCGGGCGCGGCAAGATCGCGCAGAAGGTCGGCGAGGAAGCGGTCGAAACCGTCATAGCCGCGCTGACCGAGGACAAGACCGCGCTGATCGGCGAGGCGACCGACCTGATCTTCCATCTGCTCGTGCTGCTGGCGGACTGCGACGTCAGCCTCGACGATATCCGCGCAGAGATTCGCCACCGCGAAGGCGTGTCGGGAATCGACGAGAAAGCCGCGCGCAAAAGCTGAAGGAGCACCCATGCCCGTCGACGCCACGCTACCCTATGACGACCAGAACATCTTCGCCAAGATTCTGCGCGGGGAGATTCCGGCGACGCGGCTGTATGAGGACGACTATGCGCTCGCCTTCCCCGATATCAACCCGCAAAGCCCGACGCATATCCTGGTGATCCCCAAGGGCGCGTATGTGTCGTGGGACGATTTCAGCGCGCACGCCTCGGATGCCGAGATTACCGGCTTTGTCCGCGCGGTCGGCACGGTCGCGCGCGATGCCGGCTTGGTCGCGAGCGGATATCGGTTGCTCGCCAATGCGGGTCTAGATTCGCACCAGGAAGTGCCGCATTTGCACGTGCATATCTTCGCCGGGCGCACGCTCGGGCCGCTGCTGGCGCGCTAAGGGGATTGCGCCTCGCGCGTTTGCGGTTAGGCTTGAGCATCGAAACGCAGCCGCTGCCCGACACGGTGCGGCGATAAGGGGATTAGTGAATGGCAACCCGTCCGAAACCGGACCTTTTTTCGCGCATGTGGGGCCGCAAGACGCTTGCTCAAGTCCAGCGCGAAACACAGACCAGTGAACTCAAGCGCACGCTAGGATCGTGGAATCTGCTGCTGCTCGGCGTTGGCTGCATCATCGGCGCGGGCATCTTCGTGCGGACCGGAAACGCCGCTGCGCTGCACGCCGGGCCAGCGGTGCTGCTGTCGTTCGTCGTCGCCGGGATCGTCTGTGCCTTTGCCGGGCTGTGCTATGCCGAATTGTCCTCAACACTCCCCGTCTCGGGCTCGGCCTATACGTATAGCTACACCACGCTGGGCGAGTTCGCCGCGTGGATCATGGGCGCGTTGTTGATGCTCGAATATGGCCTCGCCGCGTCGGTCGTCGCGGTCGGCTGGGCGGGCTATGTCGTCAGCTTGCTCAAGGATTTCGGGCTCGTCATTCCGCCGCAGCTGACTGGGCCGAGCGGCTATCCGCTGCTGAAAGACGGCGTGCAAGTGGTGCTCGACGGTGCCCCGGTCTTCACCGTGTTCAATCTGCCCGCCTTTCTGATCTGCGCCGTGCTGTCGGTGCTGCTCGTCGTCGGCGTGTCGGAAAGCGCCAAGGTCAACAACGCGATCGTCGCGATCAAGGTGACCGTGATTCTCGCCTTCATCATCATTTGCGGCTACACCGTGCTCGCCGATTTGCCGGCGCGGATCGCCGCCAACTGGACGCCGTTCATCCCGCCCGCCGAAGCCGGCGAGGGCCATTTCGGCGTCGGCGGCATCATGCGCGCCGCCTCGATCGTGTTCTTCGCTTACATCGGCTTCGAGGCGGTTTCGACTGCCGGCCAAGAAGCCAAGAACCCCAAAAAGGACATGCCGTTCGGCATCATCGGCTCGCTGATCGTGTGCACCGTGTTGTACATGCTCGTCGCCGCGGTGCTGACGCTGATGGTCAATTACAAGTCGCTCAACGTGCCCGATCCGGTAGCGGTCGCGGTCGACAGCATGGGCCCGCAGTGGAAGTGGTTCGCCGGGATCATCAAGGGCGGTGCGATCATCGGCCTGACGTCGGTGGTGCTGGTGCTGATGTACGGCCAGACGCGGATTTTCTACACCATGGCGCGCGACGGCTTGCTGCCGCGCATCTTTGCGGCGATCCACCCGAAGTTCAAGACGCCGTGGATCAACACGCTGTTCGTCGGGCTGCTCGTTGCGGTTGCGGCTGGCTTCTTCGATATCAACACGCTCGGCGACATGACCTCGGTCGGCACCCTCGCGGCGTTCGCGATCGTGTGTCTGACGGTCACCTGGCTGCGCGTCACCGCGCCCGATCTGCCGCGCGGCTTCCGCGTGCCGTTCGGGCCGGTCATCCCGCTGCTCGGCATCGCCTCGTGCATCTATTTGATCACGGCGATCGAGGCGCGCGTGCTGTGGTTCTTCGCCTATTACACCATCGGCGCGATCGTCGTGTATTTCGCCTATGGCATCCACTTCAGCCGGCTGCAGCAGGATCAGGACGAAATGCCCGGGCCGGAGCTCGGCGAGTTTCCGGGGCCGGTCCATTAAGGACGCCTGATCTGAACCACAAAAAAGGCCGGGGATCACTCCCCGGCCTTTTTTATGTGTGCGTGTCGCGAACTGACCGTCGCGGCTCCCCTCCCTTCCACGGAGGGGAGGATAGACCACGGCCTCAGCCGAGCTTGCTCGCCACCAGCGCCTTCAAATCGACCTGCGCGCGCGCGCCGTAGTGCGAGATGATCTCCGCCGCGCAGACCGCACCCATCTTGAGCGAATCGGCGATGCTCTTGCCCTGCGCCTGGCCGTGCAGGAAGCCGGCCGCGAACAGATCGCCCGCACCGGTGGTGTCGACCACGCGCTCGATCGGCTCGGCCGTGCAGGCGACGGTTTCGCCGCCCGAGACCGCGATCGCGCCCTGTTCGCTGCGCGTGACCACCAGCATCGGCACCTGGGTGGCGGCTTCGGCGACCGCGGCATCGAAATCGTCGGTGCCCATCAACGCGGTGATTTCGGCTTCGTTGGCGAACATGATGTCGAGCAACCCGTCGGCCATCAGCTTGCGGAAATCGCCGCCGTGGCGCGAAATGCAGAACACGTCGCTGAGCGTGAAGGCGACTTTCCGCCCGGCCGCCCGCGCGACATCGATCGCGGCACGCATCGCCTGGCGCGGTTCTTCGGGATCCCACAGATAGCCTTCGAGATACAGGATCGCTGCATTGGCGATCAGATCGCGGTCGAGTGCTGCCTCGGGCAGGAATTGCGACGCGCCGAGGAAGGTGTTCATCGTGCGCTGCCCATCGGGGGTGACGAAGATCAGGCAGCGCGCGGTGGTCGGCGCGCCATCGCGCGCCGCCGTGGTGAAATCGATCCCGACCGCGCGAATGTCGTGCGCGAAGATGTCGCCCAATTCGTCCGATGCGACTTGACCGATGAAACCGCATTTGCCGCCGAGCGCGGCGATGCCAGCGACGGTGTTGGCGGCCGAACCGCCGCTCGCCTCGATCCCCGGGCCCATCTTGGCGTAGAGCGCATCGGCTTCCTCGGGCGAGAACATGAGCTGCATCGAGCCCTTGGTCATGCCGGTTTCGGCAAGAAACGCATCGTCGGATTGCGACAGGACATCGACGATCGCATTGCCGATCGCAACGACGTCATAGGTGGCTTGGGTCAAGGGTGGATCTCCGGCAGGGAAGTGTTGCCGGGGCCGTACCGAGGTGGTGGGTCGCGTGCAACCGGCGAGGCGGTTGGGGCCTTCACCGCGCATCCCCCCGATTACCACCCCGGCGAAGGCCGGGGCCCGGTCGCGACACCTGAGATCGTTGAGCGCAGCGCCCCGTTGGTAAAACATCCGCAACTGGGCCCCGGCCTTCGCCGGGGTGGGCGCTTGAGGATTTCCGGCGTTTCCGAAAATACTCTACAGCCCCCTTATGCTCAGCGCCTTCCTCCTCTCGCTCGGCCAGCTCGGCGATCGCAAGATCATTGGGGTGTTCCTGAAATCGCTCGCGGTTACGGTGCTGCTGATCGCGCTGTTCGGCGCGGGGCTGTGGTATGGTGCGCAGCAAGCCGTGGCAGCCCTCGGCTGGAGCCCCAGTCTCGCCGGGCTGGTGGGCACGATCGCCTTGCTGATCGCGTTCGCTTTGGCATGGCTGTTGTTCCGCGCGGTGGCGGTGGCGGTGATGGGGGTGTTTGCCGACGAGGTCGTGATCGCGGTCGAGCGGAAACATTACCCGGCGGCGCTGGCTTCGGCGCGCGACGTGTCGCTGGCGCGCGGCATCGCGCTGGGCTTGCGCTCGGCGGGTCGCGCGATCCTCGTCAATCTCGCTTTGGCGCCCGTCTACATCATGCTGCTGGTGACGGGGGTCGGCACCGCCTTGCTGTTCTTCCTGGTCAATGGCTGGCTGCTCGGCAATGATTTCGGGGCGATGGTCGCGGCGCGCCACATGGACGATGCGATGATGCGAGACTGGCGCAAGACCGGCGCGGTCGATCGCTTCGCGCTGGGGGTTGCGGGGACGGCGCTGTTCATGGTTCCGATCCTCAATCTGTTCGCGCCGATCATCGGCGCGGCGATGGCAACGCATCTGTTTCACAAGGGGCGCACGGCATGAGAATTTTCGGTGCGATGCTGGTAGGGCTAGCGCTGGCGGGGTGCGCGACGGACACGGCACGCCCGACCTCAGAGCGCCCGCCGCTCATCCCGATTCCGACCGGGACGGCGGGGCTGGGGCAAGTGATCGGTGCGAGTGCCGCCAATCTCACCGCCATGTTCGGCGCGCCGGTCGCGGACGTGCGCGAGGGCAGCGCGCGCAAACTCCAGTTCGGCAATGCGACGTGCGTGCTCGATGCGTATCTCTATCCCAAGGGGCGCGACCCGAAGGCGGGGGCCGAGCCGGTCGTCACCTATCTCGATGCGCGGCAGACCGACGGATCGCCAATCGACCGCGCGAGTTGCGTGGGGGCGCTGCAGGCGGGGCGGCGAAGGTAAGACAAAAGGGTGGTTCGCGCAGAGGCGCGGAGGACGCAGAGGTCGCCCGGAACTATCGTTCGGGAGACATCATCGAACGATGACGGAACGCTACCGCGCTCATTCTTTTTTCTTCTCTGCGTCCTCCGCGCCTCTGCGCGAACCAACCTCCTACCCGCTCAACCGCCCCAGCGCCCATTGGGCCGCCTCCGCCACGACCGGATCGGGATCGTCGAGCAGAAGCGTCACGGCTGCGCGCAACCCCGCATCCCCGCTATTCCCCGCCGCGATCAGGCAGTTGCGGATCATCCGGTTGCGCCCGATGCGCTTGATCGGCGAACCGGCGAACACCTGACGAAAGCTCGCATCGTCGAGCGCAAGCAGATCGGCAAGCGCCGGGACGGCCAGTTCCGCGCGCGGCAGGAAAGCGCGGTTGGCGTGCGCCGTCGCGGCGAACTTGTTCCACGGGCACACCGCCAGGCAATCGTCGCAGCCATAGATGCGATTGCCGATGGCCTCGCGGAATTCGAGCGGGATGGGGCCGGCATGTTCGATCGTCAGATAGGAGATGCAGCGCCGCGCATCGAGGCGATACGGGGTCGGGAAGGCGTCGGTCGGGCACGCGGTCTGGCACGCGGTGCAAGTGCCGCAATGGTCGTGGGGGGGCGGTCCTTGCTCTGTCTTCCACCCCGGAGAAGGCCGGGGCCCAGTTGCGATGGCCGATGAAACTTCGCGCTTCCCGCCATTATCGGCGTTTTCCAACTGGGCCCCGGCCTTCGCCGGGGTGGAGCTTGCCTGTGGGCCGGCAACCTCCAGGGTCGTGTAAATCGCCCCCAGGAACAGCCAGCTCCCATGCTCACGGCTCACCAAATTGGTGTGCTTGCCCTGCCACCCTAACCCCGCCGCCTCGGCGAGCGGCTTTTCCATCACCGGCGCGGTATCGACGAACACCTTGAGATCGGTCCCCGGCACTTCCACCACCAGCCAGCGCGCGAGCGCCTTCAATGCGCGCTTGACCACATCGTGATAATCGCCGCCCTGGGCATAAACCGAGATGCGCCCGACCCCGCCCTCCCCCGCCAGCGCGAGCGGGTCGATCGCGGGGGCGTAGCTCATCCCCAACGCGATCACGCTCTTCACCTCCGGCCATAAAGCGGTGGGGGATTCACGCTGACCGGCACGCTCCGCCATCCAGATCATGTCGCCGTGCAGCCCCTCGGCGAGCCATTGGTGCAAGCGCTCGGCCGAGCGCGGCGCGGCATCGGCGCGCGCGATGCCGCACGCGACGAAACCCAATTCGGTCGCTTTTGCCACAAGGCGCGTCTGGAGTGACTTGTCGAACTGCACCACCACCCGCTACCACGAGAGTATCCGATGGGGGAATTCGTGTTGCGCAAGGATCTGGCGGTGTCCGCCACGGGGCTGATCAAGAATTTCGGCGGCAAGCGCGTTGTCGACGGCGTCGATATCGCGGTACCGAAGGGCGCGATTTACGGCGTGCTCGGGCCGAATGGTGCGGGCAAGACGACGACGCTGCGGATGCTGCTCGGCATTATCGAACCCGATGGCGGGACACGCACGTTGCTCGGCCACGACCGCCCGCGCGATGCGAGCGATCAGGTCGGGTATCTGCCGGAGGAACGCGGCCTCTACCCCGCAATGCGCGCCAAGGAGGCGATCGCGTTCATGGGCGCACTCCGCGGGCTCGATCTCAAGACCGGGCGCAAGCGCGCGGTGACCTTGCTCGAGGCGGCGGGCCTCGGCCATGCGGTCGACACCAAGATCCGCAAGCTGTCCAAGGGCATGGCGCAATTGGTGCAATTGCTCGGCTCGGTCGTGCACCAGCCCGATCTGCTCGTGCTCGACGAGCCGTTTTCGGGGCTCGACCCGGTCAATCAGGAACGGCTGGAAGCGCTGATTCTGGCCGAGCGCGACCGTGGCGCGACGGTGTTGTTCTCGACTCACGTCATGGCGCACGCGGAACGCCTCTGCGACCGGCTCGCGATCATCGCGGGCGGCAAGCGCCGGTTCGAAGGGACCGTCGCCGATGCGCGCGGGATGCTGCCGATGCGCGCACATTATGTGCCGGTGCGCGACGATGCCGGGATCGCTGATCACCTCCCCGCCGATGCGCGGCATGACGAGCATGGCTGGAATTTCGAAGTTCCCGACGGCGGGGTCGAACAAGCGCTGAGTCGGTTGATCGGCGCGGGCCACGGCATTGCGGGGCTGTCGATCGAACGCCCCGGCTTGCACGACGCGTTCGTGCGGATCGTCGGCAAGGCCGCTTTGGAGCAAGCGCAATGAGCAGACTCCCCCGTATCGTCCGCCAGACGCTGACCATCGCGCGCCGCGATTTCGTCGCGACGGTGTTCACGCCAACTTTCCTGCTATTCCTGCTGTCGCCGGTGTTCACGATCGGCTTCGGGCTAATCGGCGGGATGGGCGCGCGGTCGGTCACCGAAGGATCGAACGCCAAGACCCGCATCGTCGCGATTGTCGCGCCTGCGCAGCAAGCCGCGATGCGCAGCGCCGACGCGCGGTTGCGCACGGTCTTTTCACGCGCCGATCAGCCGCCAATCCTGCTGATCACGACCCCGACCGCCGACCCGCAAGCGCAGGCCCGCGCCACCTTCAAGGGCGGCAAGGCGGACGATACGACCGCGGCGCTGTATGGCGACCTGACCAAACCGACGATCCTCTATGGCGGGCAGGGCCGCGCCGATGCACGCTATCTCGGCTCGCTCGCCGAGGCGACGCTGCGGACCGATCCGGCCAAGGCTGCGAAACTGAGCACGCCGACGCTTACCTCGATCGCGCGCGCGACACCGACCGATAGCGGGCATAAGCAAGCCGCCTTCATCGCGGTGTTCGGCATCTTTTTCCTGACGCTGCTGCTCGCGGGCCAAGCGGTCGGCACGATGATGGAGGAACGCAGCAACAAGGTCGTCGAAGTCCTCGCTGCTGCCGTACCGCTGGAGGCGGTGTTCTTCGGCAAGTTGCTCGGCATGTTCGGCTCGGCGATCCTGTTCGTCGCCTTTTGGGCGACCTTGGTCAGCCAGATCGGCGGCATCCTGCCCGCCAATTACGCCAATGCGATCGGCGAGATCGGTCCGGCGGTCGGCGTGCCGATGTTCTACCTGCTGTTCTTTGCCTATTTCGCGATGGCGTATCTGCTGCTCGGCGCGGTGTTCCTGGGCGCGGGCGCGCAAGCCTCGACCCCGCGCGAATTGCAGATGCTGTCGCTGCCGATTACGATCGTGCAGGTCGCGATGTTCGGCCTGGCCTTGTCGGCGAGCGGATCGCCCGATTCGGCGCGTACGAGGCTCGTCGAGCTGTTCCCGCTCAGCTCACCCTACGCGATGGCGGCGCATGCCGCGAACAAGCCCGATCTGTGGCCGCACGCCGCCGCGCTTGGCTGGCAAGCCTTGTGGGTGGTGATCGCGATCACCGTCGGCGCGCGCGCATTCCGACGCGGGGTGTTGCAATCGGGCAGCGGCAAGATCGGCTGGAAGGGCCTTTTCGGGCGACGAAAGGCTATTGACATCAGTGTCAGTTAAGGGTCTTCTCGCGTCATAAAAAGACGGAGAGCGGATATGGCGACACTGGCACCCGAAGCACCCGCGCTTGCGGTAGACCCCTTGGACGTGAGCCGCCCCGAACTCTACCGCGACGATGTCTGGCAAGCGCCGTTCCGCGAGCTGCGCGCGACCTCGCCGGTCCACCGCGTCGAACACTCCGGCTTCGGCCCCTATTGGTCGGTCTCGACCTACAAGCCGATCGTCCATGTCGAATCGATGCCCGAGCTGTTTTCGTCGCAAGCCGGTGGCATCACGCTCGCCGATTTCATCGAACAAGACCCGACCGATGTGCGCATGCCAATGTTCATCGCGATGGACCGGCCCAAGCACACCGGCCAGCGCCGCACCGTCGCCCCCGCCTTCACGCCCTCCGAAATGGTCCGAATGACCGACAATATCCGCATGCGTACCGCCGAGATTCTCGACACGCTCGAATGGAACACACCGTTCGACTGGGTCGATACCGTGTCGGTCGAACTGACCACGCAAATGCTCGCGATCCTGTTCGATTTTCCGTGGGAGGACCGGCGCAAGCTGACCTTCTGGTCGGATTGGGCGGGCGATATCGAATTGGTCAAGAGCCCCGAATTGCGGCTCGAACGCCTCAAGCACATGTATGAATGCGGCGCCTATTTCCAGAATCTGTGGAACGGCAAGGTCGGCAAGGCGCCGACCCCCGATCTGATCAGCATGATGATCCATTCCGACGCGATGGCCGAGATGGACCAGATGGAATTTCTGGGCAATCTGATCCTGCTGATCGTCGGCGGCAACGACACGACGCGCAACACGATGAGCGCGATCGCTTACGGGCTCGACCTGTTCCCCGATGAGCGCGCCAAGCTCGAGGCCGACCCGGCGCTGATCGCCAACACCGTGCAGGAAGTGATTCGCTGGCAAACCCCGCTCGCGCACATGCGCCGCACCGCCACCGCCGATACCGTGCTCGAAGGCCAGCAGATCAAGGCCGGTGACAAGCTCGCTTTGTGGTATCTCTCGGCCAATCGCGACGAGAGCGTCTTTCCCGATGCCGACCGCATCATCGTCGATCGGCCCAATGCCCGGCGGCATCTCGCCTTTGGCCACGGCATCCACCGCTGCGTGGGAGCACGGCTGGCGGAGTTGCAGATCGCGATCCTGCTCGAGGAAATGGCCAAGCGCCGGATGCGCGTCAACGTGCTCGGCGAGCCCGAGCGCGTCTCGGCCTGCTTCGTCCATGGCTATCGCAAGCTGCCAGTCGAGATCAGCCGGTATTGAAGGCAGACCGACGGTTCCGCCTCATGCCGGCTTGCCAGCCGAACCAGTCGATCGCCGCACCCACGATCAACGCGGCAAGCAACAGGGGCAGGATCGGCATCCCTGCGATCGCGCGATACGCGGCATCCCATCCCGGCAGGAAGCCGAGCGTGTCGAACAACACCGCCTGACCTGCGATCGCAAGGCCGGTGATCAAAAACGGGCGGCCGTGGCGTGGCGCAGTGCAATAGAGCCAAGCCGTGAAAGCAAGGGCGATCACGCCCGCAATCCGCACCGCCCAGGCGAACAGGGGAAAATCCTGCGGACCGTGCATCATCAGCCCCGGCGTCCAGTGGCTGATCACGCGACCCACGATCGGCACGAGCAGCGGCAGCGGCGTCGACAGCAGCCAGCGCGCATGCAGCTGCACGCGTTTGCGGTCGGCCAACGCCTTGTAATAGAGATAGCCGAGCAAGATGACCGACGTGATGTCCATCGTCGCCAGCCGCGAACCGTAAATCCGATAGAACACATCGTCCGCCGCCGTTGCCGCCGCCATGCTCAACACCACCGCAATGCCGCCCGCGAGAAAGAGGGGGTACAGCGCCAGACTCGCTATCCCGAGCGCGCGGTGCAACGCATTGTGCCGATGATGGATCGACCAGCTCTGCACCCCGAGCAGCACGATCCACGCCGTCGCGGTGATGCCGTGCAGATGAAAGCCCCACGGCGCGCTGCCGAGCACCGCGAAATAGCTAGGCCAGAAGCCGACTGCGGTCAGCACCAATAACGCGACGATCCAATATGGCGCAGTACGATATGGCACGACTCGTCCCCCGCTCCGGCCCCGACACGTCGGGAAATTTGCGGTGCGTAGGAAAGAGAGTCAATTCGGGTCGGTAACGATTCCGTCAGTTGGGCTTGGACGCCGACTCCGCCTCGCTTGCGTCGCTCGCGCCCGAACATTCACCCTGCTCGCGCCCCGTGATGGCCGGAGGAGGCTTTCGCCCCATCGTCCAGTTTGCCTGCATCCGCACGCGCGGGTTAGGCGCGCACCAGATTTCGCCGGTTTCGTTGATCGCCGTCACCCAGATCAGGTTGTGCTCCTGACCGTAATCGATCACGGCAAAGGCGAAACCGGCACCCTTGTCGAGCACGTGAACAGGCAAGGGCGGATCGAGTTGCTGCATCGTCATGAGGCGTAATCGCTTGAAACCGCGACCGGTTCCCGCGCCGTGCATCTCTTGTGCAGGCAACCGCGTAACTATTGCCGAGGTTACCGCGTATAGTGTTTACAACCAACAAGGACCGACTCGATGCAAGACCGCCGCGCTTTTCTGACGCTTTCCGGACTCGGCGCGGCCGCCGTCGTCCTGTTCGGCTGCAAGGGCGCGACCGCCGCCGCGCCCGAAACGTTCGAACTCGTGCTGAGCGATGCCGCGTGGAAAAAGAAGCTGTCACCCGCCGCGTACGGCGTGCTGCGCCACGAAAACACCGAAACGCCGTTCACCAGCCCGCTCAACAACGAACATCGCGCGGGCACGTTCGCGTGCGCGGGGTGCGCGCTGCCGCTCTTCTCGTCGAAGACCAAGTTCGACAGCGGCACTGGCTGGCCGAGTTTCTGGGCGCCGCTCGCCACCGCGGTGCGCACCCGCACCGATTCGACGCTCGGCTTTTCGCGCACCGAAGTGCATTGCCGCCGCTGCGGCGGGCATCTCGGCCATGTCTTCGATGACGGGCCGAAGCCGACCGGGCAGCGCTATTGCATGAACGGCGTGGCGATGACGTTCGGCGCCGGGAAGGCGTAAAGCCCCCTCTTTGTCATTCCCCGCTGTAAATTTTTGTCATCCCCGCGAAAGCGGGGAGGACATGGGTACGCAATTAAAATTCTGTCCGGGTAGCGCGCGTCAGAAGCGCACGTCACCCAGATCAAGCGCGGCCATTACCACCGGTGCGATCGCGCCGCGTTCGATCAGGTCGTCGCCCGTCTCATGCGCCGGGGCGCGGTCGGCATAGATAAAGCCCTTGGTCGGATAGGCCGAGGTTCCGAGGTCGCCTTGCGGACCGTACCAGACCTTGACGAGGCTCCAGTCGCCATTTTCGGAGATGTCGATCGCGCGGACATCGCGCTCGACCGCGCCGCGGCGCGACCAATTGGCGTGGGTCAACAGAACTTCCCGGTCGCTCACCACTTCGCTCACCATGGCGACATGGCCAAGGCGCATCCGGCTGGTCGATGCGAAAGCGAGCACCGCGCCGACCTTCGGCGCATGGCCGCGGGCGTAGCGACCGGCGGCCTGGCCCCACCAGGTGTTGGCGTTGCCGCGGATCTCGATCCCCGAAATCGTCCGCGCATAGGGCGCGCATTGCCAGAATTGCGCCATGGCCGGGGTCGCTGTCAGCAGCGCGCAGGAACCGACCAGCGCGAATCGCGCTGCCAAAGTACGGATTGTCATGGGACCCCCCAGAGGTCTTTTTGAACTCGTTAAGTGTGTCAAAGCATCTCATAGCAGGCTTGAAAACCCCGCGACGCGCTTGGCGGAACCTTTTCCGATGAAGTGAGTTGAACGTACGATGGGTAACCTTGGCGCCGCGCTGCGCTCGTCCTTTCGGACGGTGCCGCCTCGCCAACCGCGATGTCCGGCGCTAAGAATCGATCCATGAAACATCCCGCCCTGGCGTTCCTGCTATTGCTCTCCGCGTGTTCGCGGGAGGGGATGCCCGCCAACAACGCCGAATTGTATCAAACCAACGCGATTGCGCTGACCCCGGGGGTGCGACCGGTGCGCATTGGCGAAGGCGGCCCCGCGTTCCGCGCGTGCGCCAGCATCGGCGAAGTGGTAAACCTCTCCCCAACCGGAGAACGCTATCTCCCGTTACGCGCCGCGCCCTTTGCCGAAGCCGATGAAGTCGCGCAGTTGAACGAGGGATCGACGCTGTTCCTGTGCACGCGCTCGCTCGATCAGCGCTGGCAGGGCGTGGTCGTGCCCCCCGCCGATGCCCCGACCAGCGATTGCGGCGTCACCGCGTCGGTCGCCGGGCCGCGCGCGTATGACGGACCGTGCCGGTCGGGCTGGGTCTTGAGCGGCTTCGTCAGGCCGGCGGGGTAAGGCCGCGGGCAAGGCGTGCCTCATGCTCGGCGCGGCCGAACGGAAAGCGCGCATAGAACAGCCCGGCCAGGCCATATAGGCCGAGTTCCAGCACGATGAAGACCAGCGTCAGCCGATCGATTGTGTCGACCGGCACCAGCCCGGGCTTTGCGCCTTGCGGGAAAGCGGCGAACGCCAGGATCGCGCTCGCCATGAAGATGCCGAGCCCGCCGACCAGTTTCTGCACGAAAAAGCCGCCCGCGAAAAACACCCCCTCGGAGCGTTTGCCGGTGCGGACTTCCGAATCCTCCACCACATCGGACAGCATCGCCGCGCCGAGAATGAAGGCCGAGACCCCGCACGCCGTATTTGCCGAAAAGATCGTCAGCAGCAGCGGCAGCAGATAGGGCGACCCGATCTCCGGAAACCAGCCGAGCAGCCGCAAGACATAGGGGAGGACCAGCAGCGACGCGCTGGCAAACGAGGCGATCATGCCGATCCGCGGCTTGTCCCCACCCTTGGTGAGCGCGGGCGCGAGGAAAAACGCGCCGATCGCACCGATCATCAGCGCGAGCGACAGCCAGTTATAATCGCCCTGACCGAACTGCCAGACGAATTGATACATATAAACCGACAGCGCGAACGAGACGCCTTGCGCGGTATAGGCGAAGACCCCGGCCGCCATCAGGATCAAAAAGCCGCGGTTCGCCACGGTCCGGCGGAAATCGCGGAAATGCTCGGTAAAGGTCTCGGTCGATTTGGCGACCTTGGGCAAATGCTCGATCTCGTGGTGCAGCCCGAGCGAGGAGACGAGGATTGCCGTCGCCATCACCAACGCCGCAAGGAACGCCATGTGCGAATAGCCATCGGCATTGAGCGTGCCGACCGGATGCGTCGCATCGGGCACCAGGAACACGCCATACGCCAGGGCCAGCATCGCGAGGCCCCCACCCCAGCCGAACAGATAGCGGTAGGAAAACAGCTTGGTGCGCTCATCATAATCCGAACTGAGTTCGGGCCCCAGCGCCGAGGACGGAATCTCGAATGCCGACAGCGCGACGCGCACCAGCAAGGCCGTGGCAAAGACATAGACCAAGGTCGCGGCATGCGACCAATGCGGCGGGTTCCACAGCAGGATCCAGCCGATCGCGACGGGAATCGCCGAGGCATACATCCACGGATGCCGCCGCCCCCAGCGCCCGCGCGTGTGATCCGACAGATAGCCGACCAGCGGATCGACGAACGCCTCCACCATCAGCGCCGCCATGATCGCGAGCCCG
This sequence comes from Sphingomonas psychrolutea, assembly GCF_014636175.1. Lineage (GTDB taxonomy): Bacteria > Pseudomonadota > Alphaproteobacteria > Sphingomonadales > Sphingomonadaceae > Sphingomonas > Sphingomonas psychrolutea. The sequence continues at coordinate 282,709 of NZ_BMDW01000001.1, forward strand.
ACCTGGCTCGCCGGCAAGCCGATCACCTGATTGTAGAAGAGCAACAGGAACGTCGCGAAACCGCTGTCCTTGACGCCGTACGCGATCGAACCGAGCCCGAACGAAAAGCGGCTGCGCGCGCCCAGTTTGCGCGGTGCCGGGATGGCGAGCGTGCCGCTCGCGCTCATTGCGCAAACACCTCCAACGCCGAGAACATCGTGGGGGCGTTCGGATCCCAGCTGTGGCGCGGGCCGATCGTCATGCCGCCGTCGACCACGATATGCGTTCCGGTGACGAAGCTCGCATCCGCGCTCGCCAGATAGGCAACCGCGGCGGCGATATCGTCGGGCGCGCCGGCGCGTTGCAGCGGCTGCGCTTGCGCCGCGACCTGGCCGATCATGCCATTGGCGGCATCGCGCTTGTCGCCCGAAATCCCGAGCGCCGAAGTGAAGATGTTGGTGGTGATGAAGCCCGGGCACACCGCATTGACGCGGATATTGTGCTGCGACAAATCGGCCGCCGCCATCGTGGTGAGGTGCAGGACACCCGCCTTGGCGACCGAATAGGCGGTCGGCGCGGCGCCGGTTTGGAGCGCAGCGATCGAGGCGGTGTTGATGATCGCCCCGCCTTTCCCGCGTGCGATCATCAGTGGCGCGGCATAGCGGATGCCCATCGCGACCGAGCGCAGCAGCAGGTTTTGTGTGCGGTCCCAATCCTCGGCGCTGATCGCGTCGATTTTCTCGCGCGCGCCGCCGGCGCCGGCATTGTTGAACACCACGTCGATCCCGCCCGCCGCATCGACCGCCTGCATCAACGCGGCGATGTCGGCGACCTGCATCACATCGGTGCGCACGAAGTGGATGCGGCCATTCGAGGCATCGGCAAGCGCCTGCCCGTTTGGAACATCAATGTCGCCAATCCAAACTTCGGCGCCTTCATGCTCCAATCGCAACGCGGTCGCGCGCCCAATACCCGATGCGCCGCCCGTGACGACGGCACGCTTGCCCGCAAACCGCATGATACTCTCCTGATACTTTTTTGGCACCTTAGTACGGCAGAACGCGCGGTCAATGCGAGGGATGGGAGCATTTTTGGAATTTCGGGTTTGCGAGCGCAGCACAGATCGGGCATCGCAGCGCAAGACCCGATTGGACGGATTTATACGCATGGCCCTAGACCCGGAAACTTTCGACGCACTGATCGACACCGTGCGCCGCTTCGTCACCGAACGCCTCCGCCCGCTCGAAGGCGCGGTCGAGGAAGCCGATGCGATTCCCGCCGATGTGGTGCAGGAGATGCGCGAGCTCGGGCTGTTCGGGCTGTCGATCGCCGAGGAATATGGCGGGCTTGGCCTGACCATGCTCGAGGAAGCCAAGGTCGCGATCGAACTCGGGCGGACAACGCCAGCGTTCCGTTCGACCTTCGGCACCAACGTCGGGATCGGCTCGCAGGGGCTCGTCATGGCGGGCAACGATGCGCAGAAGGCCGCGTGGCTGCCGAAGATCGCGAGCGGCGAGATCATCACCAGCTTTGCGCTCACCGAGCCTGACGTCGGATCGGATTCGGGTGCGGTGAAGACGCGCGCGGTGTTCGACGGGCAATCGTACCGACTGAGCGGCACCAAGCGCTACATCACCAATGCCGACAAGGCCGATCTTTTCACCGTGATGGCGCGGACCGGCGACGACCCCGGCGCGCGCGGCGTCTCCGCCTTCCTCGTGCCGCGCGATCTCGCCGGGGTCAGCATCGGCGAGCCCGAAAAGAAGATGGGGCAAAAGGGTGCCAAGGTCGCCGACGTCAATTTCGACGATGTCGTCGTGCCCGCCGAGAACCGGCTCGGCGCCGAGGGTGAAGGCTTCAAGATCGCGATGCGTGTGCTCGATCGCGGGCGGTTGCATATTTCAGCGGTGTGCGTCGGGGTGGCGGAACGACTGATCGCCGATTGCGTGGCCTACGCGACCGAGCGAAAGCAGTTCGGCAAACCGATCGCCGAGCATCAATTGATCCAGGCGATGATCGCCGATTCGAAGACCGAATCGCTGGTCGCGCGCGCGCTCGTACTCGAAACCGCCGCCGCGAAGGATGCGGGCAAGGACGTCGTGATGGAATCGGCAGCGGCGAAATATTATGCGTCGGAAATGGTCGGCCGCGTGGCCGATCGCGCGGTGCAAATCTTCGGTGGCGCGGGCTATATCGCCGATTACGGGATCGAGCGGCTGTACCGCGATGTGCGGTTGTTCCGGATTTATGAAGGTACCAGCCAAATCCAGCAAATCATCATCGCGCGCGAGACGATCAAGCGCGGGGGATGAGAGTTTCTCCCTCTCCCCGCTGGCAGGGAGAGGGACCTAAGCTCCCCTCCCGTTTACGGGAGGGGTTGGGGGAGGGGATGCAGCGTCCCAAACCCGATCAACAGGCCCTCCCCCAGCCCCTCCCGCGAGCGGGAGGGGAGCAAAAAGAAGAAGGAGAGAATTTATGGACACAACCACACTATTCCGTCTCGACGACCGCATCGCTTTGGTCACCGGCGGCTCGCGCGGGATCGGGAAGATGATCGCGGCGGGCTTTATCGCGCAGGGCGCGACGGTCTATATCTCGGCGCGCAAGGCCGACGCGTGCTTCGAAACCGCCAAGGAATTGGGCGAGAAGTGCATCGCGCTGCCGCAGGACGTGTCGACCGTCGCGGGCTGCAAGGCGCTCGCCGCGCAACTCGCCGAACATACCGACCGGCTCGACATCCTCGTCAACAATGCCGGCGCCGCCTGGGGCGAGCCGTTCGAGGATTTCCCGGAAAAGGGCTGGGACAAGGTGATGGACCTCAACGTCAAGTCGCCCTTCTTTCTGACGCAAGCGCTCCACGCACCGCTCAAGGCCGCCGCAAGCGCGGGCCAGCCTGCCAAGGTGATCAACATCACCTCGATCGACGGGCAGCGGCTCAACCCGTGGGAAACGTACAGCTATCAGGCGTCAAAGGCGGCGTTGATCTACCTGACCAAGCGCATGGCGGCGCGGCTGGTGACCGACCATATCAACGTCACCTCGATCGCGCCGGGCGCCTTTGCCAGCGAAATGAACAAGGCCGCGCGCGACCATGGCTCGGCGATCGCGCAGAGCATCCCGGCCAAGCGGATCGGCGTGGACGAGGATATGGCGGGTGCCGCGATCTATCTGGCGTCGCGGGCGGGGGATTATGTGATCGGCGATACGATCACGGTCGATGGCGGGCTGGTGCATGCCGCACTGGGGACGAGCATCGACGCCTGAGCGGGTGATCCTCCCCGGTACGGGGAGGAGGACCATGAGCATTCAGCGAATGGTGGAGGGGGCGTGCCACGGGCACCGCTCCTGCGGAGGCCCCCCTCCACCACCCGCTGAAGAAGCGGGCGGTCCCCCTCCCCGTGCCGGGGAGGATTTAGGTTTCCTGCGGGTGATGCGGCTGGAGGATGAGCACGCCATCCTCGACGCGCCATGATTTCAGGCGCGACAGGAAATTCATCCCCAGCACGTTCATGTCGCCAAACGCGGGCGATACCACGACGGGCAGGTCGCGCGCGACGACGTTACCGATGCGCAGTTCCGGCGCGACCGCCACCTGCGCGGACACCGATCCGTTGGCGGTCTGCATCACCACCGGCATCAGGCTGGCGTTGGGCTCGATCCCGGCTTGCGCTGCGGTATCGGAAGAAATCGCGGTGACCGTCGCCCCGCTGTCGACCAGCATCCGCCGCTCGACGTTGCCAAGCTTCACGCGCACCCAGAAATGCCCGTCGGACGCGATCGGCACGCGCATTTCCCTGCCGACCACCTGCTGCCCGCCAAGCGAGAAACGCTGCGCCATCCGCGCGAACGTCGGGTCGAACTGTGCGCGCTCCGCAACGAGCAAGGTGACGATCACGATCGCACTTGCCGTCACCACGAAGGATAGCAGGCGACCAAACAGCGGGATGCGCCGCGCGAGGAGCATGATCGCAACGACCCCCGCAATCAGCAGATAGAGCGGGCCTTGGGGGCCGAGATCGGGGAGCAAGTCCATGTTTCAAATATAGGCGCGCCTGCACCTTTATGAAGGCTGACCGGCTATTCCATCGCCGCCAGCAACCGATCGACCGTCGTCGACGCAAATCCCGTGAAATTGTCCGCCACCCCATATGGCAGCAGGATATCGCGCCCGACCGCGAGTGCGCCGCAGCTATAGACGACGTTGGGGACATAGCCGTCACGCTCGGCCGGGCTCGGCATCAGGATCGGTTCGGGCGTGCGCGCCAGCAGTTTCGACGGATCGGCCTTGTCGAGCAGGCACGCGCCGACGCAGTAATTGCGCACCGTGCCAACGCCGTGCGTGAAGACCAGCCAGCCTTCGTCAACCTCGATCGGCGAGCCGCAATTGCCCATCTGCACAAACTCCCATGGGTAGCGCGGGGATACGATCTTACCGCCCCCCGCCCAGTGCAAAATGTCGTCGGAGCGGTGCAGCCAGATGCTTTCGCTATCCTGCCGCCCGAGCATGACGAACTGCCCGCCGACGCGGCGCGGGAACAGCGCCATGCCCTTGGCCCCCGCCGCATCGCCCGTCAGCGCGCGCATTTCGAAGCTGTGGAAATCCTTGCCCGACAGCAATTCCGGCCGCGCATCGGCACCGCTGAACGCGGTGTAGGTGCCGTGATACATTGTCGAGCCGTCGTCATCGGTGAACAAAACGAGCCGCAGATCCTCGATTCCCTGGCGCTGGCTCGGCAACACCGGGAACAGCACCGTCTCCGAAATCTCGTGCGCCCCGCCGCAGTGCAGGTGGACGACCGCCCCGGCATCGACGCTCGACCCTTCGATGATCGGCGGGACCGCGACGACGCTCGGCGGATCAATCGTCAGCGTGGACCCCGGGGTCCAACTGCCAGTGCGAAACGCGACCGAGGAGACATGCCCCTCCCCGATCCCGCGCAGCGACAGCACGAAGCGCACGCCGCCGTCGGGTGCGTTTGCCTGGTCGGGCGCGAGCACCGCGCTCGGGTTGAACAAAGCGGCGGCTTCGTACGAAAATTCCTCGCTGAAATAGGCGCCGATCAAGCACCTCTGGTCGTCTCGCGCGGTCGGCGGCGCGGGCAGAGCGGCGGCAACCTCGTCATAACGCCGCAGCAGCATCGCATCGACATCGCGGTGCCGTGCATCAAGCGAGTCGACGATCCGCGCCTGCGCGACGGCCAGCGCGGCGTCGTCGAGCGACAGGATGCGATCGACGATCGCCTGGACGCGGCTATGCCCGGCGACGCGGAATTTCTCTGGGTATTCAAGCTCGAACGGGCGCACCACCGTGCGCGACGGGTCGGGCCGCAGGATGACATCGTAATGGTCGAGCACCGAAGTTGCGTCTGGCATCGTGGAATCACCCCCCGCATGACAAACATGCCTGCCGTGTCTGAACGAGCCATGCCGCCGAAAGGTTCGTCGGTTTGGTGCGCTGCCCTCGTATCGTACCGGCCTTGCGGCCCGCGTGCCCGGTGATCGCTAAGCCAGGCACCCAAGCTCGGCGACGAGCACATCGAGTTCGAACGGCTTTTCCAGGACCACCGCAGCACCTGCCTCGATCGCCTCGCGCCGGATCATCGCATCGGTGTGGCCGGAGACGAGAATGATCTGCAACGACGCGCCGCGATCGCGCAAGCGGCGGGCCAGAGAAATCCCGTCCAGGTCCGGCATGCGGATGTCGGATATCAGAATCCCGCCAGCAGCTTCGGACCATTGTTCCAGGAAGGCGGTGGCGGACCCGAAGCCGGTGACATTGTAGCCCAAGATTTCGAGGACATAGCATAAGGACTGGCGCGTCGGTTCATCATCATCGACGACATAAATCAAGGGATCGGACATTATACGACGGCAGCCTGCGGCGTGAGCGGCAGGGAGAAGGAAAAGGTCGAGCCAATGTGCGGGTTGGTATCGCCCCGGATCGTGCCGCCATGCGATTCCACGATCGTTCGGGACAGAGACAGACCCACCCCCATCCCCTTGGTCCCCTTGGTGCTCTTAAAGGGTTCGAACAGAATGGCGCGGGTCGCCTCGGTAAAGCCGGATCCGGTATCCTCGACCGATATGCAAGCGCGCGACTGATCATCCCGGCCGGTGCGAATGGTGATCGTGTTGCTGCCCTGCGCCGGAGTCGATTCAATCGCATTGCGCACGAGATTGACGACGACCTGCTGAATTTCGATCTTGTCCATCACTGCAGAGATGTCGCGCGATTCATGTTCGATCACAGTCTGGATATTTGCGTCGCCCGAACCGAGCAACGCAAGCCGGCACGCATCGTCCACCACATCCGCCACGCTTTCGGATCGCCGGATCTCGTCACCACCCGAAACGAACGCGCGCAAGCGGCGGATGATGTCGCCAGCGCGCATCGATTGTTCGCGCGCGAGTTCGACCGGCTTGAGCGCAGGATGGACAGGCGTGTCGCGCTGAAGCACGATCTTGACGCCCTCCAGATACATCGAGATCGCGCCGAGCGGTTGATTGAGTTCATGCGCCAATGCGCTTGCCATATCGCCCATCGCCGACACGCGCGACGTCTGATTTAGCTGCGCCTCCATGCGCTTGCGGTCGGTAATATCGAGCGACATACCAACGATGCCGCTTATGGCGCCCGACATATCGTGCAACGGTCGCTTGGTCGAAAGGAAGATACGACTCCCTCTGGTGGGATGATCCATGAGTTCCTCGACCTCGTGCGCGTCGTCATTTTCCAAAACCAACCGATCGTTTTCCATAACCGCCGCAGCCTGGCGCTTGTCATCCTGAAACTCCAGATCGGTACGCCCCTGCACCATCGCCCAAGGTTTCCCGATGACTTCGAGCGTGGTCTTATTGGCCATCGTCATCCTGCCTAACAGATCCTTAGCATAGATAAGTCCTGGAACAGTGTCGATTACCGCCTCGAGCAAGCTGTCGGCCTGCGCGAAGTTTTCCTCGGCCTGGTGCAATTCGACTTCGGTGGCGCGCACCCGCAGCGCGAGCTCGGCGCGGGCCGCGCTCAGTTCGGCCAACGTGAGGCGGTGTTGGTCGATCTCCTTTTGCAGCGTCTTCGGCGAGGGCAAGCGCAGGAGTTGCGGGACGATGGTCAGAACCAGCCCCGCCGTCGCGACCGAGACCGCTGCCGTCGCCGCCTTCAGCCAACCTTCGGTGACATAGAACGGATACCACAATGTCAAGATACTGGCGACGTGCGTGAAGCCGCACAAGCCGATGAACGCCGCGAACAACAGCGCGGCCGAACGCTGCCCCGGTTCAAGATCAATCCGATGTCGGACGAAATGCGCAATCCCGAACGGGATGACGAAATATGCCGCCGCGATCAACGCGTCCGAGGCAATGTGCAGGAACATCAGCTCCGGCCGCCAAAGCAGGCACATACCGTGCGGCATAAATGTCTGCAATTGGTCGAACCAGCTCATTTCACGTTTACCTGACTACCGACCTGTCAATTGGCCGGTAAACGAGGAATCTTAATTTAAATCAAGACTCATCGCGCAATCCCCCCTGCCGCCAGCACGGCGAGCGTGACCAGCTCGCTTGCGGTACTCGTCATCGGCGCGATCTGGACGCTTTTTTCCATGCCGATCAACATCGGCCCGATCACCGCATCGCCGCCCAGCTCACGCAGCAATTTGGCCGAGATATTGGCCGATTGCAGCCCCGGCATTACCAGCACGTTCGCCGGCCCCGACAGCCGCGCGAACGGATAATTGGCGAGCTGCTTCGGGTTGAGCGCGACGTCGGGCGCCATTTCGCCTTCATATTCGAAGCTCACCTTGCGCGCATCGAGCACCTTCACCGCCGCGCGGATATCGTCGAGCCAATTGCCCTCGGGATTGCCGAAGGTCGAATAACTCAAGAAAGCGACGCGCGGTTCGTGGCCCATGCGCTTGGCGACCAGCGCGGTCCCCTCGGCGATGTCGGCGAGCTCCTCGGCATTGGGGCGTTCGTTGATCGTGGTGTCGGCCATGAACACGGTGTGCGTTTGCCCGACCATCAAATGAATACCAAACGGGGTGCGACCGGCCTCGGGATCGATCACTTTGCGGATCTCACGCATCGTGTGCGCATAGGTGCGCGTGATGCCGGTGATCATCGTGTCGGCTTCGCCGAGCTGCAGCATGACAGCGCCGAAGATGTTGCGATCCTGGTTGATCATCCGCTCGCAATCGCGCCGCAAATAGCCGCGTCGTTGCAGCCGACCGTACAGGAAATCGACCATCCGCGGCACCAGCGGCGAGTTGCGGCTGTTGTGCAGTTCGTAGCTTTCGGGATCGGTGACACCGAGCGCGCGCAAGCGATCGGGCACGTCGTCGCGTCCGACCAGCACGGGCGTGCCGTAACCGCCATCCTTGAAGGCGATCGCCGCGCGCAGCACGACTTCCTCCTCGCCTTCGGCAAACAGCACGCGCTTGGGATGCGCGCGCGCGCCTTCATAAGCGAGCGTCAGCACCGACGTGGTCGGGTTGAGCCGCGCCTTCAATTGCTGGCGATAGGCTTCGAGGTCGAGGATCGGTTTGGTCGCGACACCCGAATCCATGGCTGCCTTGGCCACCGCGACCGGCACGATTTCCATCAGCCGCGGATCGAACGGCGCGGGGATGATGTATTCCGGGCCGAAGGTGTGGCGGACGCCGTAAGCGACCGCGACTTCCTCGGGCACTTGCTGGCGCGCGAGCGCGGCGAGCGCCTTGGCGGCGGCGATCTTCATCTCGTCGTTGATCGTCGTCGCGCGCACGTCGAGCGCGCCGCGGAAGATGAACGGGAAGCCGAGGACGTTGTTGACCTGATTGGGATAGTCCGACCGCCCGGTCGCGATAATCGCGTCGGGGCGCGCGGCGCGTGCCTCGGGCGGGGTGATTTCGGGGTCGGGATTGGCCATCGCGAAGATGATCGGCTTGGGCGCCATCTTCAGCAAATCCGACGCAGGAAGCGCGCCCGCTGCCGACAGGCCGATGAACACGTCCGCGCCATCGAGCGCCTCGGTCAGCGTGCGCTTGGTGGTGTTCACCGCATGCGCCGACTGCCACTGATTCACATTTGCGCGGCCCTGATAGATGATGCCGGTCCGGTCGATCATCGTCAGTTGGTCGCTTGGCAGGCCCATCGCCTTGATCAGCTCGGCGCAAGCAATCGCTGCCGCACCCGCGCCGTTCATCACGACCTTCGTGTCCTTGATGTCGCGTCCGGTCAGGAACAGCGCATTGATCAGGCCCGCCGCGCAAATGATCGCGGTGCCGTGCTGATCGTCATGGAACACCGGAATGTTCATCCGCGCGCGCAGCGCCTGTTCGATGATGAAGCATTCGGGGGACTTGATATCCTCAAGATTGATGCCGCCAAAGCTCGGCTCCATCAGCTCAATCGCGTCGATCAGCCGGTCGGCATCTTCGGTCTTCAGCTCGATATCGATCGCATCGACATCGGCGAAGCGTTTGAACAGGACGGCCTTGCCCTCCATCACCGGCTTGGCCGCGAGCGCGCCGAGATTGCCGAGGCCGAGGATCGCGGTGCCGTTGGAAATGACCGCGACGAGGTTGCCCTTGGCGGTGTAATCATAAGCAAGGCTCGGATCGGCGGCGATAGCGAGCACGGGCACCGCGACACCGGGCGAATAAGCCAGCGCGAGATCGCGCTGCGTCGCCATCGGCTTGGAGGCGATGATCTCGATCTTGCCGGGCCGCCCCTCCGAATGGAACAGCAGCGCCTCGCGCTCAGAAAATTGGACGTTGGAGTCTTCGGACATGGGGCCTCCTGTAGCGAGCTGCCTTAAGCAGAGATGGCGGCGATGGGAACGTCCCTAATCGCCGCTGCGGTTATCGTAATTCCGCCGCGATGCCGCGATGCGGTCGACATTGTGCGCCGCCCACACCCAAACGCCGCAAAGCGCTTCGGCCAAGCTGACGCCAAGATCGGTCAGGCGATATTCGACCTTGGGCGGGATCACCGGGTGGATCGTGCGGATGACAAGCCCGTCTCGCTCGAGCTGGCGCACCGTCTGGGTCAGCATTTTCTGGCTAATCCCGCTCGCCAATTGCGCCAGTTTCGAGAAGCGTAGCTCGCCATGCTCGGACAATACGTCGAGCACGATCATCGTCCATTTGTCCGCCACACGCCCGATCACATCGATGACGCGCGGGTCGAGATCGGCGGGATAGTTGCGCAAGACAGCCATGGTGGTTTCCTTGTGGTAAGTACCGTACATTTTGGTGCCTACTTCCCAACGGTAACCGGCAATTCCCCCTGCTGTCCATCCTTGCCTGACGGGAGACGCCCCAATCACGCAGTTTCCTTTCGCGCGCGTGAGCGGTATCCGGCTGAGATGACGCTCGCCCCCGCCCCCACCCCGATGATGGCGCAATATCTGGCGCTGAAGGCCGACGCACGCGATTGCCTGCTCTTCTACCGAATGGGCGACTTCTTCGAACTGTTCTTCGACGATGCAAAGGTTGCCGCCGCCGTGCTCGACATCGCGCTGACCGCGCGCGGCGAGCATGACGGTGCGCCGATCCCGATGTGCGGCGTGCCGGTCCATGCCGCCGACGCCTACCTCGCACGACTGATCAAGGCCGGGCACCGCGTCGCCATCGCCGAACAAACCGAAAGCCCGGCCGAAGCCAAGAAGCGCGCCGGCAAGACTTTGGTCTCCCGCGCCATCGTCCGTGTGGTGACGGCCGGCACGCTGACCGAGGAGGCTCTGCTCGATGCCCGTACCGCAAATTGGTGCGTCGCGGTCGGCGAGGCAGGCGGCGGCGTGGCCGTGGCGGCGGCGGATATCTCGACCGGACGTTTCGAGCTGATCGAATGCGATGCAGCGGGGCTCGGCGCGGAGCTGGCGCGCCTTGCACCCGCCGAGACGATTGCGTCGGAGGCGACCGCCTTTGGCGAGGCGGCGACGACGCTGCGTCCAAAGACCGAGTTCGACAGTGCGCGGGCCGAGGTGCGGCTGCGCGATCTGTACGGCGTGGCGACGCTCGACGGGTTCGGGCAGTTCGGCCGCGCGGCGCTGGCGGCGGCGGGTGGGCTGGTCGCCTATCTCGACCATACCGCCAAGGGTGCAATCCCGTTCCTGCGCCCACCGCGATTGCAAAATGCTGCGCAGCAAATGGCGATCGATGCCGCGACGCGCGAAAGCCTTGAACTGACGCAAACCACGACCGGCGCGCGTAAAGGGAGCTTGCTCGACGCGGTCGATCGCACCGTGACCGCGGCGGGCGCACGGTTGCTCGCTGCCGATATCGGAGCGCCGCTAATGGATCGCGCCCGAATCGAAGCGCGGCTCGATCTGGTGACGTTGCTCGTCGAGGATTCCGCTTTACGCGAATCGCTGCGGGGAACGCTGCGCAGCCTCGCGGACATTGGCCGCGCGCTCGGGCGGCTCGCGGCGGGGCGCGGAAGCCCGCGCGATCTCGGGCAACTCCGCGATGGGCTCGACGGCGCGTGGCGGCTTGGCGAACGGCTCGGCAAGATCGGCCAGCCCCCTGCCCTGCTCGTCGAGCTTGCGCCGGCACTGCGCGGGCATGGCGCGCTGATCGATCTGCTGACGCGCGCGCTGGTCGCCTCGCCGCCGATCGACGCGTCGGATGGCGGCTATATCGCGCCGGGTTATGACGCCGCGCTCGACGATCTGCGCGATGCGGGTGCTGGTGGCAGGCGCGCGATCGCCGCGCTGGAAGCCGAGTATCGTACTCGTACCGGCGTTGCCGCGCTCAAAATCCGGCATAATGGCGTGCTCGGCTATCATATCGAAGTCGCGGCGCGCTTTGCCGACGGGCTGATGAAGCCCGAAAGCGGCTTCACGCACCGTCAGACGATGGCGGGCGCGGTCCGCTTTAACGCGCCCGACCTGCACGAGGTCGCGGCCAGAGTAACCCAGGCGGGCGCGCATGCGCTGGCGGCAGAGGCCGCGCATCTCGAGGATTTGATCGAAGCGGCACTCGACCGGCGCGAGAGCGTTGCCGCAACCGCCGATGCGCTGGCTCGGCTCGATGTTGCGGCGGGGCTGGCGGAGCGCGCAACCGAAGGCGGCTGGGCGCGTCCGGCCTTGGTCGATCACGCCTGTTTCGAGATCAGCGGTGGGCGGCATCCCGTGGTCGAGGATGCGCTGGCGAAACGCGGTGAACGCTTCGTCGCCAACGACTGCCGCCTGTCGGAGGACTCCCGGCTGTGGCTCGTCACCGGCCCGAACATGGGCGGTAAATCGACCTTTCTGCGGCAGAATGCGGCGATCGCGGTGCTGGCGCAGGCAGGCAGCTATGTCCCCGCGACCGCCGCCAAATTGGGGTTGGTCGACCGGTTGTTCAGCCGCGTCGGTGCTTCCGATAATCTCGCGCGCGGGCGCTCCACCTTCATGGTCGAGATGGTCGAGACCGCCGCGATCCTGGCGCAAGCGACCCCGCGCAGCTTTGTCATCCTCGACGAGGTCGGGCGCGGCACATCGACCTATGACGGGCTCGCGATCGCGTGGGCGGTGGTCGAGGCGATCCATGACGACAATCGCTGCCGCTGCCTGTTCGCAACGCATTATCACGAGCTGACCCGACTTGCCGAACGCTGTGACGCGCTGACGCTCCACCACGTCCGCGCGCGCGAATGGAAGGGCGAGCTGGTGTTGCTGCACGAGGTGTCCGAAGGCCCGGCCGATCGCAGTTACGGCCTGGCGGTGGCGCGGCTCGCCGGATTGCCGCCTGCCACGATTGCGCGCGCGAAGGCGGTTCTCGCGAAGCTGGAGGCGGGGCGCGCCAGGACCGGGGGCTTGGCGGCGGGGCTGGACGACCTCCCGCTGTTCGCTGCCGCGATGGAGACGGCGGAAGCCGAATGCGATGCGATCCGGGCCGAGGTGGAAGCGCTCGACGTCGACGCCCTCACCCCGCGCGAGGCGCTCGAAACGCTTTACCGGCTAAAGGCGTTGTCGCGCGACAGTACGGTGTAGGTCATCGTCGTGCGGTAGCGAAAGCCGAGCGCTTCATACAGCCGCACAGCCGGATTGTCGGGATAGCAATGCAGGAATGCCGCTTCGCCCTGCGCAAGGATCGGCGCGATCACCGCCTCCATCAGCGCGCGCCCGAGGCCCCGGCCCTGATAATCGGGATGCGTGCAGACCGCACTGACTTCGGTGAAACCGGGTAGCCGCATCCGCTGCCCCGCCATCGCGATCAGCTGGCCCGCCTCATACATGCCGATATAGCCGCCCTGGCGATAGGTCTCCGCAAAGAACGGCCCCGGCACGGTCAGCGCGGTGAGCGCGAGCATCGCAGGAACATCCGCCGCGCCCAACCGAATATGGCCGATTGACCGATCCTGTGCATCGAGTCGGGTCAGCACCATCTGGTCGATCGGCGTGGCGGAGACGATTTTTGTCCCCGGCACCAGGGCATGCGGCGCGGCCTCGACCAGACCCATCGTCGCGTTGTCGGGCAAGCCAGCGGCAAATTCACCAAGCGCCGCAAGACTCTCAGGCGATTGATCCGCACCCGCCGCGAACAGATTGACCGCCGGGCGAAACCGCACCGCGTGGGGTCGGCACAACGCCAAATCCGCCTGCCGGCTGGTAAGCGCATGCCACACCGGACGGTCGAGCGAAGGATGGCGATCTGTCATGCCCCGCTCCAACCATGCCCGCGCGGACCCGTCATCCCGATTCCTGCGCCCGAACCTTCGGTACTTCGTCGACTGCCGCGATCACCGCACCAGCCGGAACGCTCGCCACCGTGTCGTGCAGCCGTCGCAAATCGAGATGCGTCACGCCATTCTCGTCGCTGATCACATCGACGAATTCATGATCGACGCGCACATCATCGCGCCCATAGCGTTTCCCGCCCAAGGACTGGCTGGCGAGCAGCGTGTCAATCCCGCCAACCGACAGCGTCAACATGAAACGGTCCGCTGGCGTGTCGAGCGCGGCAAGCACCGGGCTATCGTCGTCGAGGATATGAACCAACGTCCAGGCAAGCCCGAGCATCGGGTTCTGGCTGCGCACCAGCGGCAGCTCGGTCAAGCGGCGGAAGGTGCGACCGTCACCCTGATGGATCGTTTCAAGCCAGCTCAATTGCGCGGTAACCTCAGCAAGCGGGCGCGAGCGTTTCGAGGCGACACGGACCATCAGCGCGCGGTGCCCGAGATAGCGACCGATGACGGCGACGTCGCTGAAGATCAGGCTGTCGCGTGGCCGCGCAAACCGCGCGAAGATCAGGCCCGTGATCGTCGCCGAGAAAAACAGCCCGATCAAAATCTCGACCGCGGCGATCGCATGGCCGAGTCGCGTGACGGGTGCCATCACGCCGTACCCAACCGTGCCGAGCGTATCGACGGAGAAGAAAAAACCGTCGATCACCGAGCCACGCTCCATCGTCCCGATCGCGCCGGGAAGCAGCGCGTAGAGGATTCCGAAAATCAGATTGATCGCGATGAAGCTCGCCGAGACGAGCGCGACGAACCACGGCCAGCTCATCTCCATCACCCAATAATAGAGATCGGCATAAGGCGACGGCGCGCCCGTCTTCACCGCAGGAAAGCCACCCATCTGGATGATCTGGCGGCGGGGTGGTCTGGCCATTGCGCGAACCTTGTCGATCCGACCGGACGCGTCAAGCGGGGTGACGGATCGCACCACACCCCCTATCTGCCACCCATGTCCTCCCGCTTCGACTCCGTTCCGCAACGCCGTGCCATCATCGACCGGCGCGGTCTTGCCGACGCGCTTGCCGCGCTCGCGGGCGACAAGGCCGCGTTACGCGCGGGTGCCACTGCCGTGCTCAAGGCAGCGCTTGATGCCGGCCGTACGGAAATCGCGCGGCGCTTGATCGAACATCCCTCGCGCGGGCTGGAGATCGCCGCAGCGCAGGCGTTCCTGACCGATCAATTGCTGCGGCTGATCTACGATTTCACCGTCCAGCGACTGTATCCCAACGGCAACCCGACCGCGGCGGAACGGCTGACGATCATCGCCGTCGGTGGCTATGGCCGCGGCGAGATGGCGGCGTATTCGGATCTCGATATCGGGTTTCTCACGCCATGGAAGCAGACCGGCTGGACCGAGCAAGTGATCGAGACGATGCTCTATGCGCTGTGGGATCTGGGGCTGAAGGTCGGCCATAGCAGCCGCTCGCTCGACGAGATGGTGCGCCAGGCGAAGAGCGACGTGACGATCCGTACCGCCCTATTGGAGGCGCGCTATGTGTGGGGCGACACCGCGCTGTATGAGGAGGCCGCCCGCCGCTTTAAGGTCGAGGTGCAAGCCGACACCGCGCGCCAATTTATTGCCGATAAACTCGCCGAGCGCGATGTGCGCCACAAGAAGATGGGCGACACGCGCTACGTCGTCGAGCCCAACGTCAAGGAAGCCAAAGGCGGCTTGCGCGATCTGCACACGCTCTTCTGGATCGGCAAATATGCTTATAATGTGAGTGAGCCGGCGCAGTTGGTCGAGGCGGGATTGCTCAGCCGCGACGAATATCGCCAATTCCACCGCGCCGAGAATTTCCTGTGGGCGGTGCGCTGCCACCTCCACGCCATTTCCGGGCGCGCCGAGGACCGACTGACCTTCGATTTGCAGCGCGAAATCGCCGAGCGCATGCGCTTCGCCGACCGCCCCGGTAAATCTAAGGTCGAGCGCTTCATGCACTATTATTTCCTGCAGGCGCGCACTGCGGGGGATTTGACGGGGGTTTTTCTGGCGCATCTCGACCAGAAATTTGCGGCGCGCGGGCGGCGGTTCGGGCTGCCGATGTTGCGACGCGCGCCGCGCAAGCTCAACGGTTTCGTGGTCGAACGCGGTCGCCTGGCGATCCCGAGCGACGATTTCTTCCGCGTCAAACCAGTGCGCTTGCTCGAACTGTTCGCGCTGGCCGACAAGCACGGTCTCGAAATCCATCCGCTGACGATGCGTGCGGCGGCGCGCGACGCGAAGCTGGCCGATGACATCCGGCAGGACCCGACCGCCAACGCACTGTTCCTCGATGTCCTGACGTCTCCACGCGACCCCGAAACGGTGCTGCGCTGGATGAACGAAGCGGGGGTGTTCGGCCGCTTCGTGCCCGATTTCGGTCGCGTCGTCGCGCAGATGCAGTTCGACATGTATCATCACTATACCGTCGACGAACACACAATCCGCGCGATCGGCCTGCTCAGCCAGATCGAACGCGGCGACCTCGATGCCGATCATCCGCTGTGCTCGGCGGTGCTCAAGCAAATCGTGTCGCGCCGCGCGCTGTACGTCGCGGTGCTGCTGCACGACATCGCCAAGGGGCGCGGCGGCGACCATTCGGTGCTCGGCGCGGAGGTGGCGCACCGACTCGCCCCGCGCTTTGGCCTGTCGCCCGCCGAGACCGAAACGGTCGCGTGGCTGGTCCGCGCGCATTTGTTGATGTCGGCCACCGCGTTCAAGCGCGACCTGTCGGATTTCAAGACCATCCTCGATTTCGCCGAGATCGTGCAAAGCCCCGAGCGGCTGCGCTTGCTGCTGGCGCTGACCGTCGTCGACATTCGCGCGGTCGGGCCCGGCGTGTGGAACGGATGGAAGCGGCAATTGCTGTCCGACCTCTACGAAGCCGCCGAGGAAGTGCTGCGGCTGGGGCACAAGCAGCGCGGGCGCGGCGAGCGCATCGCCGCCAAGCAGGAGGCGCTGCAAGCGATGCTCGGCTGGGATGCGGCGGCGTTCGAGCAGCTCGTGCGGCGCTTGCCCGAGCCCTATTGGGTGGCCGAGCCCGAGGACGTGATCGCGCGCAATGCGCAGTTGATCGCGGACGCCGGGGACGCGCAGCTCTCGATCGCCGCGCAAGTCTATCCCGAACGCGGCGCGACGCTGGTCACGATCTATGCCGCCGATCATCCGGGTCTGTTCTACCGGATCGCCGGTGCGATCAGCGTGGCGGGCGGCAACATCATCGATGCGCGCATCCACACCACGCGCGACGGCATGGCGCTCGACAATTTCCTGGTGCAGGATCCATACGGGCGCCCGTTCGCGGAGGCAGCGCAACTCGCGCGGTTGAAGCAGGCGATCGAGGATGCGCTTGCCAATCGCGGGAAGATGATCGACCGCCTGATGGCCAAACCCCTCCCCCGGCCCCGTGCGGAGGCGTTCGCGATCGCGCCCAACGTGCTGATCGACAACAAGGCTTCGAACCGCTTTACGGTGATCGAAATCAACGCGCGCGACCGCCCGGCGTTGCTACACCAATTGGCACATGCCTTGTTCCAGTCGAAGGTCACGATCCATTCGGCGCATGTCGCGACGTATGGCGAGCGCGCGGTGGATACCTTCTATCTGACCGATCTGACCGGCGACAAGATTGCGGCAGCAACGCGCTTGAAGACGATCGAACGGCGCTTGCTTGGCGCGGCGGCAGGTGAGAGAATGGCCGAGGCAGCATGAGGGGGACGCGACATGCCGGTACTCGGAATTGGCGGACTGTTTTTTCGCAGTAATGATCCCGACGCGCTATCGGCGTGGTACAAGACCCATCTCGGCATCGGCGCGGGCTGCGTTTCGACCCCCGGCGCGACGCCCGACCAATGGTCGTGGGAGACGCAAGGCGGGCCGGTCGTGTTCGCGCCGTTCAAGGCCGACACCGACTATTTCCCCGCCGACAAGCAGTTCATGCTCAATCTGCGCGTGTCGGATATCGACGCGCTGATCGCGGCGCTGCGGGCGGCGGGGATTGCCGTCGAGACCAAGCCGGAATGGGACGACCCGAGCATCGGCACATTCGCGCGCACCCACGATCCCGAGGGCAATGCCATCGAATTGTGGCAGCCGCCCGCCGCCTGAAGCACGCGCGGCTTTCCCTGTTATTCCTATAACTTAATCGTTTAATCCGCGCTGGTCCAGCTGTGCGGAGTGGCCCGTGTTGCCCGCCTTCCGCCTGCCCGTCGGGGCCGCGAAATCGCGCGAGCATCGTTCCAAAAAGGCGGCTTTACGCCGCGCAGCGGTGGATAATCGGACCGCCCACACGCCCCCGCTCGCGCCCACGATGCGCCTAATCCTTTTGGTGGAACCGCGCGCCTGCGACCGAATTCATCCGCAAGCCATCCTATAAATTGGGAAGTTCAAGGCAATCCTTGGGCGAACACTGCTCTTTCCGTCGGTGCGTCGCGTCGATCAGACATCCTGCAAGAGGTTCTAAGAATGAAAACGAGCTTACTGATGTTCACGGTTGCCCCGCTGGCGTTGATGCTCCCGGGCCTTGCCAACGCCGCTGCTGCGGCACCAACGCCCGCAGACGCGAAGCGCAGTGCCGCCGAACCGCAGGCCGAAGCACCCGCCAAAAATGCGCCCGTCGAGGAAGCCTTCACCACCGGCGTCGCCAAGGGCCGCGACCGGCTGGACAGCGCGACATCGACGAGTGCGCTGAAGCAAAGCGAGATCCAGAAGCTTGGCGCTCGCACGCTGGCGGATATCCTGCGCAACATCCCCGGCATCCGCACCGAATCCTCGACCGGCGACGGCAATTCCAACTATACCATTCGTGGCCTGCCGCTCACCTCGGGCGGGTCGAAGTACATGCAGATCGAGGAAGACGGCCTCCCCGTCCTTGAAATCGGTGACTTCTTCAACGTCGCATCGGACATCTTCATCCGCGCCGACTTCAATCTTTCGGCGGTCGAGGCAATCCGTGGCGGCTCGGCATCCACCTTCGCATCGAATTCGCCGGGCGGCGTGATCAATCTGATCTCGAAGACGGGTGAAACCGAAGGCGGTTCGATCCAGCTGAGCAGCGGCGTCGGTTATGACATGAAGCGGCTCGATTTCGATTATGGCGGCAAGATAAGCGACTCGCTGCGCTTCCATTTCGGCGGCTTCTATCGCAGCGGCGAAGGCCAGCGCAATGTCGGCTTCAACGCCTATCAGGGCGGCCAGCTGAAGTTCAACATCACCAAGACCTTCGACAATGGCTATGTCCGCCTGTCGGGTAAGTATCTCGACGATCGCTCACCGCAATATCTGACCGCGCCGATCCAGATCACGGGCACCAACGACGCGCCGATTTTCACCAACTTTCCGAATTTCGACATCAAGCACGATTCGGTCCTGTCCCGCAACATCACGCAGATCACCACGCTTGGTGTCGGCAACGCGCCGACCCATGACTCGATCTCCGACGGCATGCATGCGGTCGTAAAGTCGATCGGCCTCGAAGCGCAGTTCGATGTCGCGGGCTGGACGATCACCGAGCGCGCACGCTATTCTAAGATTTCGGGCAGCGTTGGGCGCGATCTGATCTCTTCGGTTTCGCTTGGCAGTGCCCTGCCCGCGACGCTCGGGAGTGGCACCGGTACGCTCAGCTATGCCAATGGCGCGAAAGCCGGTCAGGTAATCGCCAGCCCCGGCACCGTCAACGGCAACGGCCTGATCGCCACCATGCTGCTCGGCGATGTTCAGGCGCATGCGCTCGACAATTTCACTAACGATATTCGTGCCAACCGTGCCTTCAAGCTCGGCAAGGGCGAGCTGACGCTGACCGGTGGTGTCTACAAGGCGCTGCAGACGCTCAATACCGACTGGTTCTACGCCAACACCGTCCAGGACATCGTTGGGGGCGGCAATTCGGCGCTGATCAACTATACCAATGCCGCCGGTGTCGCGCAGACGCAGGATGGGTATCTGGCGTACGCACTGACCGGCGCGTCGGGACTTTATCGACGTAATTACGACCTGCAATATGACGTCACCGCGCCTTATGGCTCGATGAACTATCATATCGGCAAGATCGCGATCGGCGGCAGCGTGCGCTACGATATCGGCAAGGTTCGTGGCCAGCTTTACGGGTCCGATCTAGGCGGTGGACGGATCGGGTTGATGCCGACCGACTTCAACGGCAACGGCGTCATCTCGGTCGCCGAGGCCAAGACCGCCTTCCTGCCGATCACGCGGCCGGCCCCGGTCAATTACGACTATGGCTATCTCAGCTATTCGGTCGGCGTGAACTATCGCATCGCCGAACCGTTGTCGGTCTTTGCCCGCTACAGCCGCGGCGCCCGGGCGAATGCCGATAAGATCCTGTACACAACGACCGTCAGCACCACCGACGGCAGCCTCGACAAACCATCGAGCGGTTATGACGTGGTTACGCAGACCGAAGGCGGGTTCAAGTTTCGCCAGGCCGGCCTGACGGTCAACGCCACGGCCTTTCTTGCCGATACGCAGGATACCAATCTCCAGTCCGGCGCCATTCAGACCTTACGCAACTACCGCGCCTACGGCCTCGAACTGGAAGCAGGCTTTCAGCGCGGGCCGTTCAGCCTCACCGCTGGCGCCACCTACACGCATGCCAGGATCATCAACGACACGATCAACGCCGCCGTGGCAAATAAGGTGCCGAAGCATCAGCCTGATTTGATCTTCGAAGCCACGCCGCAATATGAGAGCAAGCTGCTAACGGTTGGCGTCAACATGATCGGCAATACGAGCAGCTACGCGCAGGACACCAACCTGCTCACGATGCCTGGCTATGTCATGGTCAATCCGTTCGTGCAGTTTCGTCCGGCTGATCGGGTTCAGGTCATGCTGAACATCAACAACGCGTTCGACACGCTGGCGTTGTTCGAAGTGAGCCAGGCGACGGTCCCGGCAAACGGCGTGGGCTGGGCGCGCGCAGCCAATGGTCGCA
Source organism: Sphingomonas psychrolutea (assembly GCF_014636175.1). GTDB lineage: Bacteria > Pseudomonadota > Alphaproteobacteria > Sphingomonadales > Sphingomonadaceae > Sphingomonas > Sphingomonas psychrolutea. The sequence goes on from NZ_BMDW01000001.1 coordinate 303,321, forward strand.
CCATCTCGGCCTCGGTTCGCCTCGACTTCTGATGTCCTGCGGCAACCGTGGCGTCGCGCCACGGTTGCCGCTGCCACCCCGACCGTCGGACCTCGGCCGGCCAAACCAAATGCCCCGGTCCGTACCCTGCCAATCTAGCCTCGTCTTTAATGAAGAAGACATAGATGGCGATGAACGATCGGACTTCCGCATTTGATGCGCATAATTGATTATCGTAACGTGACAGATATAATTTCCTTAAGTGCCCTAAAATATATCTTAAAACAAATAATATTCAGACAATACAGTCATTGGATGACGAGGTTGTCGAGGTTTTGGCTTTCTAATCTTGGTAATTTAATTTCTAATTGAATGGATATTGTCTTGAAAAGTAAGCAGCTCTTGTTCACCGTCGCGCCGCTGGCTTTGATGCTCCCCGGTCTGGCTTGTGCTTCGCCTGAGCCCGCAAAAGCTGGCTCGGTCGAGAAGACGCCGGCCGCCCGCACCAAGACGGCGCCCGTCGAGGAGGCCTTCACCACCGGCGTCGCCAAGGGCCGCGACCGGCTGGACAGCGCGACATCGACGAGTGCGATCAAGGCGAGCGAGATCGAGAAGACCGGCGCGCGGTCGCTTGGCGACATCCTGCGCAACATTCCCGGCATTCGGACCGAGTCCTCGACCGGTGACGGGAACTCCAACTACACCATCCGCGGCCTTCCGCTGGCCGCCGGCGGCTCCAAGTTCATGCAGATCGAGGAAGACGGCCTGCCCGTCCTCGAATTTGGCGATTTTTTCAACGTGTCGTCGGACATCTTCATCCGCGCCGATTTCAACCTGTCGGCCATCGAAGCCATTCGCGGCGGTTCGGCCTCGACCTTCGCCTCGAATTCGCCCGGCGGCGTGATCAACCTGATCTCCAAGACCGGCGACGTAGAGGGCGGATCGATCCAGCTGTCCGGCGGACTCGACTATGACATGAAGCGCCTGGATTTCGATTATGGCGGCAAGATCAGCGACTCGCTGCGGTTCCACTTCGGCGGTTTCTATCGCTCGGGCGAAGGCCCACGCCATGTCGGCTTCAACGCTTTTCAGGGCGGCCAGTTGAAGTTCAATGTCACCAAGACGTTGGATAATGGCTATATCCGACTGTCAGGCAAATATCTCGACGATCGCTCGCCGCAATACATGCCGGGTCCGATTGCGATCAGCGGCACCGATGACAACCCGGTCTATCAAAATGTCGCCAATTTCGACATTAAGAAGGACTCGGTATTGTCGCGGAACGTCCCCAGCGTGGTGACACTCGACGGCAACAATCAGCCGATTCATACCCCGGTCAGCGATGGCATGCATGCTGTCGTCAAGTCGGTCGGCCTGGAGACGCAATTCGACGTCGTCGGCTGGAGCATCACCGAGAAAGCGCGCTACTCGAAGATTTCAGGCAGCGTCACGCGCAACTTGTTCGCCGCAATGTATCAGGGCAATGCGCTTCCTGCCGCGCTCGGCGCGGGCACGGGAACGTTGAGCTATGCCAGCGGCCCCAATACCGGCCAGATCATCACCAACCCCAACGCGATCAACGGCAACGGCCTGATCGGCAACATGTATTTGATGCGGGTCAACGCCAATTCGCTCGACAATTTTACCAATGACCTCCGCGTCAATCGCGCCTTCAAGCTGGGCAAGGGCGAATTGACCGTGACCGGCGGCGTCTACAAGGCACTGCAAAAGATCGACAATCACTGGCTTTACACGAGCATCGTGCAGGACGTTGTTGGCGGCGGCAATGCGTCGCTGATCAATTTCACCAACAGTGCCGGCGTGGCGCAGACCCAGAATGGCGTTCTGAGTTACTCGCTGGGCGGTGCCGGAACGTATCGGCGGACGTATGACGTCCAGTATGACGTGACTGCGCCGTATGGCTCGCTCAACTATCATCTCGGCAAGATCGCCCTCGGCGGCAGCATCCGCTACGATATCGGCAAGGTGCGCGGCCTGCTCTATGGCTCGGACCTTGGCGGTGGCCGTACCGGCATTACCTCGTACGACTTTGACGGCAACGGGATGATCTCGGTTCCTGAGGCGAAGACCGCTTTTATCCCAATCACAACGCCGGCACCGGTGCACTATGGCTACCATTATGTCAGCTATTCGGTCGGCGTAAATTATCGCGTCGCCGAACCCCTCGCGGTATTCGCTCGATACAGTCGGGGGGCCCGCGCCAACGCCGACAAGATTCTCTTCGCGACATCGGTGAGCACGCTCGACGGCAGTATGGCGAACCCGGCAAATGGCTATGACATCGTCACGCAGAGCGAAGGTGGCCTCAAGTTCCGTAAGGCCGGATTTACCTTCAACGCGACGGGTTTCCTCGCCAATACCCAGGACACCAACCTTCAGGCAGGCACCGGCACCCAGACGCACCGCAATTACCGCGCTTATGGTGCCGAGTTCGAGGCGGGCTTCCGCAGCGGGCCGTTCAACATCACGGGCGGATTGACGTACACCCATGCCGAGATCGTCAACGACACGCTGAATGCGGCGGTTGCCGGCCAGATCCCGCGTCACCAGCCGACGTTGATCTTCGAAGCGACCCCACAATATGAAACGCGCACCTTCTCGATTGGCGCCAACGTGATCGGCAACACCAGCAGCTATTCGCAGGACATCAACAAACTCAAGATGCCCGGCTATACGCTGGTCAACCCGTTCATCCAGTACCGCCCGATGGACCGGATCGAACTGATGTTGAACGCCAACAACGTGTTCAACTCGCTCGCCTTGTTCGAAGTGACACAGACGACGGTCCCCGCCAACGGCGTTGGTCAGGCACGCGCGGCCAATGGTCGCACCATCCTGGCCTCGGTTCGCCTCGACTTCTGATGTGGTCGGGCCATCGCGCGCGATGGCCCGGTTATTTTGGCACGCTCCATTGAAAGTTTGATGATGTTGAAATCCATGAAGATCCCGCGAAAGCTTGCGCTTTCTTTCCTTGTCATCTGCATTTCAGCAGCGGTGATGATGACGGTGTTCTTTATGAACATCAGCGCGATTCGGGCCGCGACCGACAGCAACAACCACAGCCAGTTGGTGTATGCCAAGGCGCAGATCCTCGAAACCTCGCTGCTGCGCCAGAACAGCCAGATGCGCGGCTTTCTGGTCACCGCCGACCCGACCTATCTCAAATCCTATGACGAAGCGCGCAACGATTACGACGGCGCGTCGCGCGAACTCGAAACGCTTATATCGGAACCTGCCCAGAAGGCGGCGTTGCTCAAGTCGCGTGCCGCGACAGTCGATTGGCGCAAGGCATGGGGCGATCGCCTGATCGCCCGCGTCAAGAACGGCCAGCGCGAAGCGGCCCAAGCCGACGTGCGCGCGGCTGGCAAGGCCGTGCTGACCAGCGCCGCCGTCCTGCCGCTGCGCGACATTCGCGACGCCGAAGAGGCGTTGATCGAAAAGAATTCCGCGAGCCAAAAAAGTGCGATCAGTTCCGCGGTCTCGGTGCTGGTGATCGGCGGCATCGCGCTGATCGCGATCGCGATTGCGCTCGCTTTCCTGCTCAGCCAGCTGATCGCCAGCCCGATCAGCCGGCTGACCAAGACCATGGGCGATCTGGTTGCGGGCAACAATGCCGTGACCGTGCCCGATGCCGATCGTGGCGACGAACTCGGCGACATGGCGCGCGCGGTGCTAGTGTTCCGCGACGCAGCCGTTGCCAAGGGCAAGGCGGATGAAGCCGCCGCGCGGGCCGAGGCCGATCAGAAAATGGTCGTGGCGACCGTTTCCGATCAGCTCGCCGCGCTCGCCGACGGCAATCTCACCGCCGAAATCAACGCGACCTTCCCGTCCGACTATGCCGCGGTCAAGACCAACTTCAACGCCGCCGTGGTGGCGCTGCGCGAACTGATCGCCTCGGTCATGGATTCCGCCGCCACGATCCGCAGCGGATCGAGCGAAATCGCGCAAGCCTCCGAAGATCTCGCCCGTCGCACCGAATCGAATGCGGCGAGCCTTGAGGAAACCTCCGCCGCCGTCACCCAGATGGATGGTCGACTCAAAGCGACGGCGACCGCCGCCACCCGCACCGCCAAGCGCGCGGAAGGGACAATGGGGACCGTCACCGATGGCCGCGCCACCGCCGAGGAAGCCGTCCAGGCGATGAGCCGGGTCGCCGACAGCGCCAAGGGCATCGACAGCGTGATCGAAGGATTCGACAAAATCGCGTTCCAGACGCGCGTGCTGGCAATGAATGCCGCGGTCGAGGCCGGTCGAGCTGGGGAGGCCGGTCGTGGCTTTGCGGTCGTCGCCGATCTCGTCTCGGCGCTTGCCATGCGCGCCGAGGAAGAGGCCGGACGCGCGCGCGATCAGTTAAGCGCGACACAGACCGACATCGTGACGGCGGTTGGCGCAGTCGAGAAGGTCGATGTCGCGCTGGCCGAGATTTCGACCGGCTTTGCCGACGTCAATCAATTGCTCGGCGATATCGCCACCGACAACCAGACCCAGTCCGAAGCGATCACCGAAATCAGCGCCGCACTTGGATCGATGGACCAGGCCACGCAGCAGAACGCAGCGATGGTCGAGGAAACATCAGCCGCTGCGCGTAACCTCGCGCACGAGGTGACCGGGCTTTCCGAACGTGCGAGCCGCTTCAACGTCGGCGACGGCGCGGCCCCGGCGGCGAACCGGCGGAGTGCGGCCATGGACCGGCCGGTACGACGCCTGCCCGCCGCCGCAATCCCCGCCCTCGTCCGCAAGACCGCAGCGGCAAGCGATGACTGGCAAGCCTTCTAACGCGCATCGACCCTGCCCGCCCCGGCAGGACGACAGGCCGATGCCGCTGCCACAACACCGCGTGAGGATCCGGGCATGAATATGATTACGCGTGTCGTCCCGCGCGGGGAGCTTCGCCATCAGGCGGGGATCGTGCGCGGGCTCGGTTCGCCGTTCGTCGCGGCGGTGCTGGAGGCGGGGCAGCGGCAGCTCAGCCGGGCACCGCTGACCCAGACGCTGATCGAGACCTGGCCCGGCGACCCGATCGATGCGGCGCTTGCGATGCGCTTCAACGCGGCGCTCCACGCGCTGGCGCGGCGCAACGCGCGGCCCGGGCTGAGTGCGCTGTATCGGCGCCACCATGATGATTTCGACGGCGCGATCGGCGAAGCGCTGGTCGCCGAAGACGCCTTCATTGCCGCATGGATGCGCCACACACCGCAAACCAACGAAGTCGGCCGCGCGGCGGCAATCGCGGCGGCGTTGATGGTGGTGCAGGAGAGCTTCGCGCTGCCGGTCGAACTGCTCGAAATCGGCGCCAGTTGCGGCCTCAACCTCAATCTGGCGCATTATGGCTATGATCTTGCCGGCGTCCGCGCAGGGGTGGCCGAATCCCCGGTACACGTCGCGCCGATCTGGACCGGTCCGCCGCCGATTGCGCGGTCCTTTTCCGTCGTCGCGGCGCGCGGGATCGATTTGAACCCGCTGTCCGCCACCGATGCAAAAACGCGCGAGCGCTTGCTCTCTTTTGTCTGGGCAGACGAGCCCGAGCGTGCGCAACGCCTGGAGCAAGCGCTGGCGCTGGCAGTCGTGCATCCGCCGCGGATCGACCGCGGCAGCGCGGTGCCGTGGCTGGCGCAGCAGCTCGCCACGCCGCAGGACCCGGACACGTGCCGCGTCGTGTTTCATTCGATGGTGCTGCAATATATGACCCTTGGCGACCGCGACGCGATCGACGCGATGATCGTCGCGGCCGGGCACCGCGCCACGCCCGATCGACCGATCGCGCGGATCAGTTTCGAACGCGAGCGCGCGCACGCACAGGTAGAATTGACGGTGACATGCTGGCCGGGCGGCGCCGCGCGTCTGCTCGCCACCTGCCATCCTTATGGCAATTGGATCAACTGGCGCTGAGGGCACCGCTGCGCTGCATTTGATGTTGGTGGACAGGGTAGGGTTCGAACCTACGTAGGAGAAACTCCGGCAGATTTACAGTCTGCTGCCTTTAACCACTCGGCCACCTGTCCATCAGGGCCGCTTCCCGAAAAGCGAGGCGTGCCAATGCCGACCACGTGCGCCCGTGTCAACGGATAACGCCAACCTCCGCACCGCGCTCCTTAACCCCGGCCTTGCACGCACGCCGCGCGGCGCATACCGACGGACCCATGATCGCTTTTTCATCCGGGGGTTCCGCCATGCGTCGTTTCCTGCTTCTCGCCACCGCTGCTGCCGTCACGCTCGGGGCAACGCCGCTTGCCGCACAGTCGGTCGACCGTACGCAGACCGCGCGGATCATCGACGAAGGCACGACGCACAGCGAAGTGATGCTGACCGCGCAGCATCTCGCCGACACGATCGGCCCGCGCATGACCAATTCGCCCGCGATGCGGCTGGCCGAGGCATGGACGCAGGCCAAGTTCGCCGAATGGGACCTGCGCGCGGTGCACAAAGAGGCGTTCGATTTCGGACGTGGCTGGTCCATCGTCTCCTCGAACGTGCGGATGGTATCGCCACGCCCGGTGCAGCTGACCGCGATCCCGATTGCCTGGACGCCGGGTACCAACGGCACGATCTCGGCACCCGTCATCGTCGCGCCGATCAAGCGTGCGCGCGATTTCGACACATGGCGCGGCAAGCTGTCGGGCAAGATCGTGATGGTCACGCTGCCCGACACCGGTTCAGAACCGAGCGAGGCCGCGTTTAAACGCTATAGCGGCGAGGAGCTCGCCAAGCTCGATCAATATCAGCAGCCGACCTACGACCCCGACGCCGCCGACCGGCGGATGAAGCGGCTCGATTTCGCCAAGAAGCTCGACGCCTTCCTGAAAGCCGAGGGCGCGGTGGCGATGGCGACGATGGCGTATCGCGACGGCAAATTGGTCAGCGGCGAGGGCTATACTTTCGGCGTCGGCGATACGCCCGCTTTGCCCGGCGTGCAGATCGCAGCGGAGGATTACCGCCGTCTGGCGCGACTCGCCAAGATCGGTCCGGCCCCAACGGTCGAGATCAGCAGCGATGTGCGCTTCGACGATAGCGACCGCAACGCGTACAACATCATCGCCGAAATCCCCGGTAGCGACCCCAAGGCCGGATACGTCATGGCCGGCGCGCATCTCGATTCGTGGGTGGCAGGCGACGGTGCCGCCGACAATGGCGCAGGCTCGGCGATGGTGATGGAAGCCGCACGGATCATCGCCAAGACCGGCATCCGCCCCAAGCGGACGATTCGCTTCGCTTTGTGGGCGGGCGAGGAACAGGGGCTGCTCGGTTCGCTCTCCTATGTCGAAAGCCACCTCGCGACGCGCGGCAGCCCGAGCGACCCCAAGCTGACTGGGCTCGCTTTGTACCAGGGCTGGTCGAACCGCTGGCCGATCACGCCCAAGCCCGGTTGGGGGGATCTCGCGGCCTATTTCAACCTCGACAATGGATCGGGCAAGGTGCGCGGCATCTATGTCGAGAACAATTCAGCCGTCGTGCCGATCTTCCGCGAATGGCTCAGCCCCTTCGCATCGATGGGGGCGAAGGACGTGGCGATCCGCAAAACCGGCGGCACCGATCATGTCTTCCTGCAAGCGGTCGGCGTGCCAGGGTTCCAGTTCATTCAGGACCCACTCGATTATGACAGCCGGGTCCACCATTCGGGAATCGACACGTTCGATCATTTGAAGGGCAATGACATGCGCCAGGCGTCGATCATTCTCGCATCGTTTCTGGTCAATGCGGCCAATGCCGACAAGGCCCTGCCCCGCCCACCTTTGCCTACCAAGCCGGTTACCACCGACCCCTTCGCGTATTCGGATGAGGAAGAATAATGGCACGTCGCGGACATCGCCCGTCACAGGCACCAGCCGGTCGCCCCCGCTTTTGGGGACGGCATGCGGTTACCGCCGCGCTTGCCAATCCGGAGCGCGTGGTGCGCAAGATGTGGGTCACGCGGGAAGCGGCGGCGAGCCTCGACATCCCGCCGCTGATCCCGATCGTCTATGCCGAGGTGCAGGATCTCGCGCGGCTGGTGCCGGGGGATGCGCCGCATCAGGGGCTGGTGGCCGAGGTCGATCCGCTTGAGGACATCTGGCTCGCCGACCTGTTGCAACAGGGGGAAGGCGATCAGCGTCCGTTGCTGATCCTCGACGGCGTGACCGATCCGCACAATGTCGGCGCGATCCTGCGCTCGGCAGCGGCGTTCGATGCGCTCGGCATCGTCACGCCCGACCGCAACGCGCCGCCCGAATCGGGCGTTATCGCGCGCGCCGCATCGGGCGCGCTGGAACTGGTGCCGTGGGTGCGCGTCGTCAATCTGGCGCGCGCGCTGGAAGAAATCGCCGAGGCCGGATTCTGGCGCGTCGGGCTGACCGGCGAGGCGAACCAGACGCTGGTCAAGGCAATGGGGACGCAGCGCATCGCGCTCGTGCTCGGTGCCGAGGGCGAAGGCATGCGGCAGAACACCGCATCGCATTGCGACGAATTGGCGAAGCTGCCGATCTCGCACCGGATCGAGAGCCTGAACGTGTCGAACGCCGCAGCGATTGCGCTTTATGCGGTGGCGTCTCGTTAGAGAAGAACCGGGCGCTGAACGGGGGATTGGACATGGCGGCACGTCTCGCAAAAGCATTGCTCGCGCTGCTGCTGCCGTTCGTGCTGGCGAGTTGCGTGCTGACGCCGGGCAAATTCGTCTCGACGCTCCGCATCGATGCCGACCGGCGCTTTACCTTCACCTATGTCGGCGAGGTAATCGCTGTCGACCTTGGCAGCGAATTCACCAAGGGCATGAAGGACGCGCCCACGCCCGAGCAGGGGGCCGATCCGACCGCTGCGGACAGCGACGAGCCAGTGCTGCAGAAGATCGCCGCGCAAAAACGTCCGGCACCTGAGCAGCGTAAATCCGCTCCGAATTCCGACGCCCAGGCCGCAAGCGAGGCCAAGAACCGCGCGATTGCCGCGGCGCTGGCCAAGGAAGTCGGCTATCGCAAGGTCATCTATCTCGGCGATGGCAAGTTCAGCATCGACTATGCGATGTCGGGCACGCTCGATCGCGGCTTCGTGTGGCCGTACAATCTCGATGCAGAGATCGTGTTCCCGTTCGTCGTGCTCGAAGTGCGCGCCAACAATACGGTGCGGATCAAGGCCCCCGCTTATGCCAACCAGAACAATGCCGCAAAGGGTATGGCCGGACTGGACGGAGCGGGCAAGACGCCGAGCCAGCTCGACGGCAGCTTCACGCTCGATACCGATGCCGAGATCGTCAGCCAGAACAATGAGGATGGTGCCGTAACCACGGGCGCACGCAAATCGGTGACGTGGAAAGCGACGCCGACCAGCAAGGATGCGCCAAGCGCGGTGCTTCGGTTCCCGTGATTCCGGCGGGAACGCAGCGCGAGGCCGACCTGGAGACGTTGCTGCTGGGTCCGGTCCTGCCAGAGCGGGACTGCGGCGATTGCACAATCTGCTGCACCGTGCTGACCGTGAACACGCCCGATTTCGCGAAACCTGCCGGAGTCCCATGCGTCTATTTGACGACCGGCGGGTGCAGCATTCATGCGACCCGACCGCACATTTGCCGGACCTGGTTCTGCGCGTGGCGCAGGGTCGCGAGTATGCCCGAAGAAGCCCGGCCCGACCGGTCAGGCCTGCTGGTATCGCTCACTTTTGTGCCCGAGCCGCAGAATTGCTTCGAAGGCGTGGCGATCACGGTGCGGGCGCTCGACGGGCGCGACACGGTTGCCAGCGGCATGGCCGCCACCGTCCTCGACAGCGTATGCGACCAACTCGTCCCCGTCTGGTTTAGCGACGGATCGGACAAGATGTTGATGCACCCCGAGGATGCAGTGGCGCGGCTTGTCCTATCGGGAGAGGCCGCGCCTGACGATCTGCGGGACGAGGTTGCTGCGTGGCGGGAGCAATACGGGGTGTTCGCGTCCGACGGCTAGGACGTCGTCGCCCGGTTCGCGGACGCGAGCCGTCGACCGTGCCGGGCGCTGCGCTTTGCACACCGGCGCGGTGCGGCTGCGCCGTCAGTCCTCAGCGGCGATCGTCACCTTCAACCCATCCAGCGCATCGGTCAGCTCGATCTGGCACGACAGGCGCGAGGTCGCGTTGCGATCCGCCGACGAATCGAGCAGATCATTCTCGTCTTCGCTCATCTTCGGCAGTTTGGCCGCAAATTCCGGGTCGACATGGACGTGGCACGTCGCGCACGAGCAGCAGCCACCGCACAGCGCCAGAATCTCGTCGATTCCAGCGTCCCGAATCACTTCCATCACCGAAAGCCCGGCCTCGCCATTGATCTCGCGTTCTTCCCCTTCGCGGGTCACGACGATAAGCTTGGGCATGGACGTTCCTTTTCGGGTAGCGGTAACGCACCTGCCATGCCGCCAGATGCGGCGCCGATCAAGAGACAGCGTATGGGATTGAGCGCCGAACAGTTGAAGACCGCACTCGACGCGCTTGCCGCGCGCGAACCCGCCATCGCGCAAGCGCTCGGTCGCGTCGGTTATCCCCCGCCCCGGATCAGTGCGCGCGGCTATGCCACACTGCTGCGCACGATCATCGGGCAACAAGTCAGCACCAAGGCGGCGCAAAGCGTGTGGCACAAGCTGGAGGGCATTGTCGGCGATCTGACCGACCCCGGCAACATCACCCGCGCGAGCGACGCGCAGTTGCGCGAAGCGGGCCTGTCGCGTCAGAAGGCGGGCTATGCGCGCAGCCTGTCGGCGCTGGTGACGAGCGGCGCGCTCGATTTGGCGAATCTGCCCGCCGATGACGAGGAAGCGATCGCCAAGCTGGTCGCGGTCAAGGGCATCGGACGCTGGTCGGCCGAAATCTACCTGCTGTTCGCCGAAGGGCGCACCGACATCTGGCCGGCGGGCGATCTGGCGGTGCAGATCGAAGTCGGGCGTATCCTGGGCCACGAAGCCCGCCCGAGCGAGAAAGTGACCCGCGAACTGGCCGAAGCGTGGCGCCCGCACCGCGGTGCTGCCGCGATTTTCGCGTGGCACCATTATCAAAGCGACATGAAGGTAATTTGAGCCATGGCTAAAGCGGATCGCCTGGCGCGCAGCGACGAACGTCGCGTCGAGCTGGAAGCCGACTATGAGACGCTCTTGGTGGGGGCGCTCCAACAGACTGCGGCGAAGCGGCTGATGCTGTTCGGGCACCAGCAGGAACGGACGGCGATGGCGAAAGCAGCACCGATCGTCGCCGAAATCACCACATTGGGGGATGCGATCGACGGCCTGCGGGACCAGCTTGCGATCGCACCATTTGCGTTGCATCAGGAATTTCTCGCATCGCGCGGACCCGTCAGTGCACACGCGGTTGGCGAATCAAAGCAGGCGCAGGCGTGGCTCGACCGACTGGACGCTGCAAAGGATCCCGCATGACCAAATGGAAGCTCGGCATCATCGGCGGGTCCGGCCTGTATGCGATCGATGCGCTGCAGAGTCCGGAGTGGCGACGGGTCGACACGCCGTGGGGGGCGCCGTCGGACGAATTGCTGTTCGGGTCGATCGGCGAGGTCGAATTGGTGTTCCTGCCCCGCCACGGGCGCGGGCACCGGATCAGCCCGTCCGAACTCAACTTCCGGGCGAACATCGATGCGTTGAAGCGGTCGGGCTGCACCGATCTGATCGCGATTTCCTCGATCGGATCCTTACGCGAGGAACTGCCGCCGGGGCATTTCGTCGTGGTCGACCAGTTCATCGACCGGACCGTCGCGCGCACCTCAAGCTTCTTCGGAACGGGCATGGTTGCGCATGTCTCGATGGCCGAGCCAGTCTGCTCGCGTCTGTCGGGCTATGCGGCGGACGCCGTGGCGGCGGCGGGCGGCACTGTTACGAACGGCGCGACCTATCTCGCGATGGAGGGCCCGCAATTTTCCAGCCGCGCGGAAAGCCTGCTCTACCGCCAATGGAGTGCCGACGTCATCGGCATGACCGCGATGCCCGAGGCGAAGCTCGCGCGCGAAGCGGAGCTGCCCTATGCGCTGATCGGGATGGTGACCGACTATGATTGTTGGCGCGAGGAAGCCGCATTCGTCGAAGTGGCCGAGGTCATCCGCCAGATGGGCGCGAATGGCGAAATTGCGCGCAAGGCGGTCGCGGCCTTGGTCGCGGCGCTGCCGGCGGAACGCCCGCCCTCACCGCTCGACACCGTGCTCGATCACGCCTTGATCACGGCACCTGACGCGCGTGATCCGGCGGTGCTGGCGATGCTCGATGCGGTGGCTGGACGCGTGCTCCGACGCTAACCGGCGGAGCAAACCAGCGACTCTGCGGGAACCGGATCCACCGCGAATTTGAGCGTGAAAAGATGTTCACGATTATGATCGGACACCGTCATCGTCCAAGATTCCGCGTTCCAGAACCGCTCCGGCATTTCCCGCAGAACCTCCGCCGAATAGCGAACCGCTTCGATCTGCGCCGCCGCCAGATCGGGACATTCGGAACCATCCAGATCGCGGAAGTCCGAACCGTCCGAAATGTCGAAAAAGTAGCGCGGCATTTAAAATTCTCCTGTTCGGGCAGGAATGATCCGCGCCCTCAGCGTGTCGGCTTTGCCTGAGACGCACCCGTCATAGTGCGAGCTATGTGAGGACGACGTGAAGGTGCGGGTTCGGAAAATACCTAGGCCGCGATAGCCCGCTGTACGAACGCCAGCCGGAATTCGTTACAGGTGCGCCACGCGGGCGAGAATACGTTCGGCTTCACCAAGGTGCAGCCGCTCGACCATTTCACCGCCAACCCGGATCGCGCCCTTGGCGGCATGATCGGGAAGCGCGAAGGCCGCGACCACCGCTTTCGCCCACTCGTGCTGCTCCGCCGATGGCGCGAAGGCGCGGTTGGCGGGGGCAATTTGCGCGGGATGGATCAGAGTCTTGCCGTCGAACCCGAACGCCGCGCCTTGCCCGCACTCCGCCGCTAGCGCGGGGGTATCGGCAAGGACGTTGGACACGCCGTCGAGCGCGATCAAGCGGTGCGCGCGGGCCACTGTGACGATGGCGATCAAGTGCGGGAGCATGGGCAGCCGGTCGGGGCCCGGCGTACAACGCATGTCTTTGGCAAGATCGTTGGTGCCCGCAACGATGCAGGCGAGGCCTGGCGTTGCTGCGATTGCCGGGAGCGCGAGCATTGCGGCGCACGTCTCGATCATCGCCCATAACGGCATCTCGCCGAGGATCATGCGCGCCGCGCACAGATCATCGGGGTGCGACACCTTGGGCAGCAGCACGGCATCGAACCCGGCCCCAACCGCAGCCGCGCAATCGTCCTGACCCCATTCGGTGTCGAGCGCGTTGACGCGCAGCACGAGCAAACGCGATCCGAAGCCGCCGTCCTGCGCCGCCGCCAATGCTTGCGCACGCGCCGCGCCTTTGGCTTCGGGCGCGACCGCATCCTCCAGATCGAGGATCACCGCATCGCAATCGAGCCCGCGCGCCTTGTTGATCGCGCGCGCATTCGAGGCCGGCATGAACAAGGCGCTGCGGATTTGCCTCACTGTGCGCTCGGCGCGCGTCGTGTCGGCGCGGGCGCATCTTCCCATCCGCCGCCGAGTGCCTTGAACAGGCTGATCTGCGCGTCCGCCACCGCAGCGTCGGATTGCGCCAGCGCAGCGCGGGCATCGGCACGGTCGCGCTCGGCCTGGATCAGCAACAGGAAGCTGTCGGCACCGTAATCGAAGCGCAATTGCGACAGCTTGGCGGCGCCACTGCTCGAAGCCTCGGCCCGGCGCAGTGCAGCATTGCGATCGAGGGCCCCCGCATAGCGTGCGAGCGCCTGTTCGGTTTCCTGGAGCGCGGTCAGCACCTTGCCATCGAAGGTCGCAAGACTCGCATTGGCCCCGGCGCGCGCTTGGCGCACGCGCGCGCGACCGACCGTCTGATTTGGGAAGCTCCACGAAATCAGCGGGCCGACCGAATAATTGACCGACGTGCCTTTGAACAATTGGCTGCCCTTGGTCGAATTGAGGCCGATGCTGCCGAGCAATTGGATCTTGGGATAGAGATCGGCCACCGCCACCCCGACCCGCGCGGTATCCGCCGCCAGCGTCCGCTCCGCTGCGCGCACATCGGGGCGACGCGCGATCAGTGCGGTGCCATCGCCGACTGGCAGCACGTCTCTCACGCGCGGCGGCGTGGTGCAGGCGGCCGCATCCTTGTCGATCTGTTCGGGCGGGAGGCCGGTTAGCACCGCGAGCGCGTAGAGCGATGCGCGACGTTCGGCCTCGAAGCCCGGGATCGTCGCTTGGGTCTGCGCCAGCAGGACGTCGGCGCGCTGCACGTCGCGGCGCGTACCCCGACCAGCGGTGAACAGCGTGTTGGTCAGGCCGAGCGTCTTTTGCTGGAGCGCGACCGTCTCCTGTGCAACGGCGGTTTGCGCGGCGTTGCTGCACGCATTTGCATAGGCGCGGGCGGTTTCCGCCGCGACCGCGACGCGGGCGGCGTCGAGCTGCGCTTGCGCGGCTTGCGCATCGCCGCGCGCCGCCTCGACCGCGCGGGTCACCCCGCCAAACAGATCGACCTCGTAGGATGCGTCGAAACCGAGCTTGAACGAATCGAACTGGAAGGTCTGTGGCTTCGCGCTGCTCCCGCCGAACGCCGCGGCATTGGCGCTATTGCCCTGCTGCCGCGCATATTGCGCGCTGGGGCTGGTCGATGGCAGCCGCGCGCCGTTCTGTTCGGAAACCACCGCGCGTGCCCGTTCGAGATTGGCGGCGGCGACGCGAATGTCGGTATTGTGTGCCAGCGCTTCGGTGACCAGGCGATCGACCACCGGATCGTCATACAGCCGCCACCAATGATCGGGCAGCGCTGTCACCGCGACCGTGCTTCCGCGCGCCGTCTCGGCGAAACCAGCGCCGCTGGCGGTCAACGGCGTGCTGGGTTTAACGTAATTCGGACCGACGACGCAGGCGGACAGGACGAGCGCCGGGGCCAGCGCTGGGATCAGGCTCAGCAAGCGCTTCATGCCGGATTTCCTTCGGGATGCGCGGGCAGCGGCTCCGACGTCGGAGGGCCGGGCTCCGGATCGCGGCGGCCGCGGCGCAGCTTGGCCGCGACCCAGTCGCCGCCCTTGCGGCTGATCACGTAGAAACTCGGCGTGAACAGCAGACCGAAGGTCGTCACTCCGATCATCCCGAAGAACACCGCAACGCCAAGCGCCTTGCGCATTTCGGACCCCGGCCCGTTGCCGATCACCAGCGGCAACACACCGAGAATGAAGGCGAGCGACGTCATCAGGATAGGGCGCAAACGCTGTTCGGCGGCATGTTCGGCGGCGGCGCGCAGTTCCATGCCGTCGACTTCGTTCTGGCGCGCGAATTCGACGATCAGGATCGCATTCTTGGCGGCGAGACCGATCAGCACGACCAAGCCGATCTGCGTCAGGATATTATTATCCATCCCCATGACGTTGACCCCGACGATCACCGCCAGCAAGCACATCGGCACGATCAGGATCACCGCGAACGGCAGCACCAGACTCTCGTAATTTGCCGCGAGCAGCAGGAAGACGAACAGCACCGCAAGCCCGAACACCAGGCTTCCGGTATTGCCCGCTTGCGTTTGCTGGAAGGCGATTTCGGTCCATTCATAGCTCATGCCCTTGGGCAGGATCTCGCCCGCCAGCTTGGCCATCGTGTCGAGGCTCTGGCCCGAGGAATAGCCGGGCACCGTATCGCCCTGCAGCTCGGCGGATGGGTAGAGATTGTAGCGCACGACGCGGTACGGCCCGCTATCGTTCCTGAGCGTCATCACCGCGTCGAGCGGCACCATATTGCCCGCCGCCGATCGCGTGCGCAGATGCCCGACATCGGAAATCTGGTCGCGATATGGCGCATCGGCTTGCGCGGTCACGCGGTAGGTGCGCCCGAGATAATTGAAATCGTTGATGTAGGACGAGCCGAGATAGGTGCCGAGCGTCGAGAACACGTTCGCCACCGGCACGCCGAGCTGTTCGGCGCGTTCGCGATCGATATCGGCGAACAGGCGCGGCGTCCGCGTATTGAAGGTGGTGAAGGCCGAGGTGATACCGGGCGTCTGGTTCGCCTTCATCATCATCCCGAACGCCGCGCCCTCAAGCGCCTTGAAACCGAGATTGGTGCGATCCTCGATCAGCATCTTCCAACCACCGCCCGTGCCGATGCCAGCGACCGGCGGGGGCGGGATCACAAGCAGCAAGCCGCCCGCGAGCGGCCCGAACGCCTGGCGCAATTGGTTGGCGATCGCAGTGGAGTTGATACGATCGGCCTTGCCCTTCAACGCGACAAACATGGCCCCGCCATTCGACGCGGTCGAAAACGTCGCGCCGTCGAGGCCGGCGAAAGCAACGGTATCGCGCACCGCTGGATTTTGCCGCGCGATCGCCCCGGCCTTGTTCAGCAGCTCGGTTGTCCGTTGTAGCGATGCGCCCGGTGGCAATTGCGCCGCCACGATCAAATACCCCTGATCCTGCGCCGGGATGAAGCCAGTCGGCGTCGCGGTGAAGCGCCATCCGGCCAACCCGATCAGCACGACATAGGCAATTGCGATGACCGCCAAGCTGCGGATTGCGCGGGCGGTGAACTTGCCGAATTTCTCGCCAAGCCAATCGAACCCGCGATTGAAGCCGCGGGCGAAGCGTGTCCCCGCCCCGCGCCAGCCTGCCGCCGGTTCGGCATCGGTCTTCGGCTTAAGGATGATCGCCGCAAGCGCGGGCGACAGCGTCAGCGACACGAACGCCGAAATCGCGGTTGCCGAGACGATCGTCAGCGCGAATTGCTGATAGAATTGGCCCGAAATGCCGGGGATGAAACTGGTCGGGATGAAGACGCCGCAGAGCACCAGCGCAATCGCGATCAACGCGCCCGACACCTCGTCCATCGTCTTGTGCGCGGCCTCGCGCGGGGAAAGCCCCTCTTCGTCCATCAGCCGCTCGATATTCTCGACCACGACGATCGCGTCATCGACGACGATGCCGATCGCCAGCACCATGCCGAACAGCGAGAGATTGTTGAGGCTGAAACCGAACCCGGCGAGCACCGCAAGGCTGCCGACCAGCGACACCGGAATGGCAATGATCGGGATCAGCGCCGCACGCCAGCTTTGCAGGAACAGCAACACGACGAGCGCGACCAACACCAGCGCCTCGACCAGCGTATGTTCGACCGCCTCGATTGAGGCCGAGATATATTCGGTCGGGTTGTAGGGAATCGAATATTTCAGCCCGGGCGGA
The DNA here is from genome assembly GCF_014636175.1 of Sphingomonas psychrolutea. Classification (GTDB taxonomy): domain Bacteria; phylum Pseudomonadota; class Alphaproteobacteria; order Sphingomonadales; family Sphingomonadaceae; genus Sphingomonas; species Sphingomonas psychrolutea. The sequence goes on from NZ_BMDW01000001.1 coordinate 320,501, forward strand.
AAGCTTTTCGAGGCACGCTCGACTTCGTCCTTCACCGCCTGCGCGGTGCTGAGCGCATTCGATCCGGGCAGCTGCGTAATGCCGATCGCGGTCATCGGCTTGCCGTTCAGCCGCGCGTTGATCGTATAATCCTGCGCGCCGAGTTCGATCCGCGCGACATCGCGCAGCCGGGTTAACCGGCCCTGGTCGTCGCGCTTGACGATGATGTCGCCGAACTGCTCGGTCGTGGTCAGCCGTCCGGTCGCCTGGATACCAAGCTGGAAGGCGGTGCCGCCCTGATTAAATGGCGGGGCGCCGACCGATCCGACCGCGACTTGCGCATTTTGCGCGCGCACCGCCGCGACGATTTCGTCGACCGTCAGATTGCGCGAGGCGGCGCGATCAGGATCGACCCACACGCGCATATTGTAATCGCGCCCGCCAAACGTACGCGTGCCCCCGACGCCCGGAATGCGCGCGAGCCGATCGATGATCTGCGTCGTCGCATAATTCGACACATAGGATTCGTTGAGCGACCCGTCGGGCGAGGTCAGCGCGATCACCAGCAGGATGTTGGGCGAATTCTTGCGCACTGTGACGCCGATCTGGCGGACTTCCTCGGGCAAGCGCGGTTCGGCGGTCGAGACACGGTTCTGCACCAGCACCTGTGCCTGATCGACATTGGTGCCCTGCTTGAACGTCACCGTGATCGCCAGCGCGCCATCGCCCGTGTTCGACGACGACATGTAGATCATGTTTTCGACGCCGTTGATCGATTCCTCGAGCGGGGCGGCGACGGTTTCGGCCAAAGTCTCGGCATTTGCGCCGGGGAAGGTGGCGTTGACGACCACCGTCGGCGGCGCAATGCTGGGATATTGCGCGACCGGCAGCGACGGATACGCCACCACACCGAACACGACGATCAGGATCGACAGAACCGCCGCAAAGATCGGCCGGTCGATGAAGAAATGGGGAAATTTCACAGCGCGCTCGGCCTTATTTCGCGGTGGCGTCGGAGGCGGGCGGGGCACTTTCCGGGGTCGATTGCGGTGAAGTGTCGGCGGCCTTGGGGCGCATCTTCACCAGATTCGCCTTTACCTCGGCCCCGGGCTGCAGCGTCGTGATCCCCTCGATCACGACATGCTCGGTCGGCGCAAGGCCTGACTTGACGACGCGCAGCCCCTCCACTTGCGGCCCGGTCTCGATCGGGCGGGGGACGACCTTGCCATCCTTGCCGACGACATAGACCAGCTTACGGGTTTGATCGGTGATGATCGCTTCATCGGGGACCAGCATCGCATGATAAGTCCCCGAACCCAGCAACCGCGCGCGCCCGAACAGGCCGGGGGTAAGGAAACCATCGGGATTGGCGATTACCGCATGTGCGCGGATCGTGCCCGAATTGGGGTCGATCGCATTGTCGACGAACTCCATCTGGCCGTGCCACTTATAGCCGCTTTCGTCGGCCAGTTGCACTTCGACCGGATTGTGCGTGGTGCGCGACGATCCGCGCTCCCCCGCTTTGTCCTGCCGCAGATATTTCAGGTAAAAACTCTCGGCGCCTTCGAACGAGAACCAGATCGGATCGGTCGAAACCACCCGTGTCAGGACCGTGGTCGCTTCGGTCGCGTAATTGCCCTTGCTGACGCGCCGATCGGACACGACGCCCGTGATCGGCGAGCGCACCGAGGTGAAGCCCAAATTGAGCTGCGCGGTCGACACGTTGGCGCGCGCCGCGCCGAGATCGGCTTGCGCGCTGCGCATGTTTGCCAGCTTGGTTTCATATTCTTCCTTGCTGATCGCCTCGGCCGCCAGCAATTTGTCGGCGCGCGCCAATTCGGACTGGGCATTGCCGACCGCCGCCTGCGCCTTGGCGACTTGCGCGCGCGCCTGCGCCAAGGTGGCGAGATAGGGACGCGGATCGATCGTGAACAACACGTCGCCCGCCCGAACGCGTTGGCCGTTGGCGAACAGGATCCGGTCGATCGTGCCCGACACGCGCGGGCGTAGTTCGACATCCTGGATCGCCTCGAACCGGCCGACATATTCGTCCCAATCGATGACGTCGCGTTGCAGCGGCACCGCCACGGTAACTTGCGGCGTGGGCCGCGGTGGCGGGCCACCCTTCGAACAAGCGGCAAGCGCGAGCACCGCCGTCATTGCGAGGACGCTGCGCAAGTGGCCTGATAGGATCGTCATCGGCATCAAGGTCCCCACGCACGGTATTGGCTCAGATCGTCTCGCAGTCGCAGCATAATTCGTTCGAACGAACACATCAAGAGCAGAAAGACGGTCCACTCGTTTCGGCGGCGTCATTTTTCTCGCCAAAAGGTGCGGGCGGGCATGGTGCATTGCAAGAGGCCAAGTTGATGTTTATCAGTTCCAAACAGCAACGCTTTGAAACGATTAGCGAAAAAACCTCGCTGGCGGACGCCCCCTCGACGTGCCGATAGCGGCGTGACAAAGCGCAACGATGGCCACCGCGACCCGCTTCGATATGGACAAGACCACGCCCGCAGGGCTCGGCTCGGTGTGGCAGCCCGCCGCGGCGTTCGTACGGGTCTTCGTCGGCTTTGCCGGGCGGCAAGGCTGGATCGCGACCGGGCTGGTCGCGGCGGGGGCAGTGCTCGACGGAGTCGGATTGCTGCTGTTGATTCCGATTCTCGATTCGGTGGTGACGCGCGCTGGCGGCGCATCCCGGATCAGCACGACGCTCGATGCGATCGGGCTGCACACCGCCTTTTCACGGCTGATCGCATTACTGGGCGCGTTCGTCCTGCTCGCGGTGGTGCGCGCGCTGGTGCAATTCGCGCGCGATATCGCACTCGCCAAACTGCAATCGACGTTTGTCGAATATCAACGCAACCAGGTGATGCGCGCCGTCGCCGCTGCTTCGTGGAGCCGGATCGTCGGCCTGCGCCATGCCCGCATCACCAATCTCCTCACCACCGAAGTCAGCCGCGTCGCGGGCAGCGCGCAATTTCTGATCCAGGCCTCGGTCGCCGCCGCGATGCTGGTGGTGCAGGCAGCACTCGCACTGACGCTCGCACCGGTGCTGGCGCTGGCGACGACCGCGCTGGTACTGATCGGCGGCGGCGCGGTGTTCCTGGCACAAGGCAAGATCCGCGATATCGGCGCCGGGATGGTGCACGGCAACGCCGCGCTGATGGGCAGCGCAAACGGCTTCTTGAGCGGGCTGAAAGCGGCGGCGGCACAGAACACGCAAAACGAATTCATCGCTGAATTCGAATCGATTCAGGCGAGTCTGCGCGAAACCGGCCTGTCGTTTCAACGCCGTCAGGCCAATAGCCGCCGCGTCTTTGCGATCGGATCGGGCTTTGCCGCCGCATCGGTCGTGCTGATCGGCTTTGCCACGAACGTGCCGCCCGCCGTGCTGATCACTTTGGTGCTGGTGTTTGCGCGGATGAGCGGCCCCGCGATCCTGATCCAGCAAGCCGCGCAGAACTTCTTCTTCGCGCTCCCGAGCTTCGAGGCGCTGCAGGCGTTCCAGAGCGAACTCGCCGCCGAACGCGCCACCACCCCGGCCCCGGTGCTGCCGCCGCCCGGTGCAATCGCGGCGCGCGATCTGGTCTATCGCTATGCGACCGGCGGCGGCATCGGCGACGCGAGCCTGACGATCGAATCGGGCAGCTTCGTCGGCATTGTCGGGCCATCGGGCGCGGGCAAGACGACGCTGATCGATGTGCTGATCGGCTTGACCGAGCCGCAATCGGGCACGCTGTCGGTCGGCGGGATGGTGCTCGATGCGGCGGGTCGCGCGGGCTGGCGCGAGGGCGTGGCGTACGTGCCGCAAGAGGGGTTCCTGTTCCACGACACGGTCCGGCGCAACCTCGCCTGGGGCAACCGCGCGCCCGACGAGGCGGCGATGTGGGACGCACTCGAATTCGTCGGCGCGGACGCGCTGGTGCGGCGCATGCCCGACGGGATCGACACGATCGTTGGGGAGCGCGGCGCGTTGCTGTCAGGCGGCGAGCGGCAGCGGCTGGCGCTCGCGCGCGCGATCCTGCGGCGCCCACGGCTGCTCGTGCTCGACGAAGCGATGAACGCGATCGATGCGGGGAGCGAGACGCTGCTGCTCGGGAGGATCGCGGCGCTGGAGCCGCGCCCGACGATCCTGATGATCTCGCACCGCGCCGAGAGTATGGCGACGTGCGATCAGGTCATCCGGGTCGAGGGGGGTGTGGTGGCTGGGTAGTGGTTGCTCCTGCTCACCACGTTCGCGCTTCCCCGGCGAAGTGAGCTGCTGCCGGTTTCGTGGACACCAAGATAAGGTGTTTTCGGAACCGGAGGGTGTAAATGCAACGACGGAAGTTCAGCCGAGAGTTCAAGCTCGAG
>NZ_BMDW01000002.1 GCF_014636175.1 Sphingomonas psychrolutea
ATCCCACACGCAGGCACTCGACCTTGGGCTATCTCAGCCCCATGGACTTCGAGAAGCAGGCTCATGTAGTCTAACTTGGTGTCCATGGGACCGGCAGCAACTCAAAAAGACTTTCGGCGGCGACCACCGACACGAGGCGCTTGCCGCCATCGAGCTGGCACAGCGCGGTGATGTCGGATAATTTCCCTGCCGTGCCGAACAGCGCGGGCACGGTGCCGACATCAGCCCGGGCGACGCGGAGCACTTCGTTGACGGCATCGACCGCGACCCCGATCGTCGCCCCGGCGGCCGACACGACGATGATCCGGCTGGAATCGTCGAGCGGGCGGTGCGTCAGGCCGAAGATCACGCGCAGATCGACCACCGGCATCAGCCGGCCGCGCAGTGTCGTCACGCCGACCAAATGCGCCAGCGAGCGCGGCATATGCACGATCGCCTCGGGCACCTGGACGATTTCCTGCACTTCGCCGATCGCAAAGGCATATTCTTGGCCGTCGACTTCGAAGCTCACGAGTTGGAGTTCGTCGCCGACATCGCTATCGGCATCGGCATCGGTTTCGGCGTGCCGGGCGGTGGTGCGGCTGCCGGTCGACGGCGCGCCGCTGCCCGCGATTTCCGAGAATTCGGCGTCGATCAGCTTGCTGATGTCGAGCACCATGATCATCGCATGACCGCCGACATCCTTGATGATGCCCGACAGCAACGCGGTATCGATCGTGCTGCTCATGGCACCGATCGCTTCGATCTGCGCCGGATCGACGCCGATCACGGTGGCGACGCGATCGACCACGAAGCCGATCGGCTGGTCGATATCGACAACGATGGCGCGTGTCGCCTCGTCATGCGCATGATCGGGGAAACCGAGCAATCGGCGTAGCGAGACGATCGGCAATACACGACCGCGCAAATTGGCGAGCCCGTCGAGCGTGGCGGGGGCGAGTGGCACCCGTACCACATCGGGCAGCCGGATGATTTCGCGCACCGGGGCCATGTCGATCGCGAACACCTCCTCACAGGCGACGAAGGTCACAAACTGGCGGATGTTCGACTCCTCGGCATCGGTTTCATCGATGCTGCGCGTTGCGGTCACGCGCTCCTTGGTTGCAGTCATCAGATAATCCTCAGATTGCGCTTTGAAGTTCGTCGGCGAGCGCTGCGATCTCTTCGATCGCCGCCGCCAGCTGCTCGGCCCCTTCGGATTGCTGCTGCGCCTCGCTCGCCGCTTCGGTCGCGGCCTTGTCAGCTTGCTGGGCGGCAGCCGAGATTTGCTCGACGCTGTTCTTCACTTGCGCGATCGCCGTGGAAATTTCGGTCGATGCGGCGAGGATTTCCTGCGTGCCGGTTTCCATTACGCCGATATCGGTTTCGATGATCACCAGGTTGGCGGTGCAAGCCTTCGCCTTTTCGACCTCACTCAAAGCGGAGGCGACGATTTCGTTGAGATCGCGCGCCACCACGCCGATCTGGTCCTGCACTGCCCGGACGAGATCCTTGATGCGATCGGCGTTTTCAGCCGAGTCATGCGCGAGATTGCGGATGTCGGTGGCGACGACGACGAAGCCCTTGCCAAACTCGCCCGCGCGCGCCGCTTCCACCGCGCCGTTGACGGCCAGCATGTTGGTCTGGATCGACACGGTCGAAATCGCGTCGACAATCTTGTCGATCCGTCGCGACACCAGTTCGAGTTCCTGCATCTGGTCGATACTGGCGCGCGACGCGGCGGCCGAGGTCGAAATGCCCATCAGCATGGCATCGACGGCGGTCTTGTTGATGGCGAGCAAGTCGCGGATCGCGGCGACTTTTTGCGCGCCGACGGTGGCCAGCGCTTGGGCGATTTCGACGCCCTTTTCGATCAAGCTCGTCGCCGCCGACGCTTCCTCGGTGCCGGCCGACTGGACTTCGGCACCTTTGCGGATCTGCTCAATCGCCGCCATGATTTGCGTGCCCGATCGGCTGATCTCATGCACCGACGAGGAGAGTTCCTCGGCCGCCGAAGCGACTTCCTCGGCGCTCTTGGCGACGTCGGACGAGTTCTTCAAATCCTCGGCCAATTCGGACATGGTATGCGCAGCCTGCTCGCACTCGGTCAGCGCCTGGCTTTGCTCGGCGACGGTCTTGGCGGTTTCCTCGGCCGCGGCCGATTGCTCTTCGGCGGCGGCGGCAATGTCCTGCGTGCCCTTGAGCGCTTGCTGCGCGGCGGTATTGGACTGGGCGGCTCCGGCGGCGATCTCCTGCACGCCGCGGACGATCTCGGCGAAATCGAGCCGGATCTGTTCAAGTTGTTCGGTGATGGTCTTGCCCTTTTCCACTTCCTGTTCGACCGCGCGGGCCGAATCGTTGATTCCGCCGGCGATCGATTTCACGTCGAGCTGGATTTGCTCGATCAAGTCCTGGATCTTTTTGGCGCTCGTCTCCGATGTTTCGGCCAGCGTACGCACTTCGTCGGCAACGACTGCAAAGCCCTTGCCGTGCTTGCCAGCGTGTGCGGCCTCGATCGCAGCGTTGAGCGCGAGCAAATTGGTCTGGTCGGCGATCCGCGCCACCGCCTTGACGATGTCACCGATGTTGGCGGCTTGCTTTTCGAGCTCGACGACCATCGCCACCGAAGCGATCTGACGGTGCGAGGCGACGGCGACGTTGGCGATCATGTTGGCGATTTCGGCGCCGGTCTGGGCGATGACGACTTGCGACACTTCGCCTTTGGCCTGGCTCGCATCGGCATTGAGCAGCTGGCGCGTGATTGCCCCGGTGACGCGCTGAAACGCCTCGAGCGAATTCTGCGCAGCGGTCGAGGCGACTTCGGCGCCATTGGCGATCTGGTCGGACGCGCGCTTCAATTGCTCGGCGGCAGAAGCTGCTTCGTTGATGCCCGAGGACAACACTCCAGTCGCGGCGGCGATGCGCTCGGCAACTTGTTGCTGCTTGGCCAAGGTCCGCGCGCGCTTGCGTTGGGCATCGGCATCGCGGACGATGGCCGTCGATGGCCGCGCGTCTGCATGGTTCGAGGCAGACGTGACGGCTTTCTTGACAAGTGCCATGCAAAAGTTTCCCGGCTTATGATGATTAAAAAATAACGCTGAATCGCTGGATCTTTGATCGAGCCATAGAAATCTTGTGCGGCCCGATATCAATATAGATCATGTTTTTTTGTCGCGTGTTTCGCGGTGTAAAATAGTTTTTTGAGCCGTGGGCGATCATCAGCGATCTTTTATTTGTACGATGAAATTACGGATTTTGCCGTCGTCATTTTATATTTATGCGCTGACCCACACACCGGATACGGCCACCAGGCGATGTCGCGGCCAAGTCGGGTGCCCTTCCGCAAAGCCGATTGGAACCGACCCGATCGGGCATGGCCGTCGCGCCGAAAATCATGCCCGCACGAAAATGGCATAGACCGACTGGCGGCGTGTCCCTGAAAAGAGCCGCGCCGCGATCAGCCGACGCGCTGGATATGAGGTGCTCGCGCCCGACAAAGCGGGCTTTCCCCGCAGCGTCGCGCCGTTTGGGCTCAACCGAGCGAAGGCGTTCCATCGCGTAAGCACGGGACGCCGTCCTGCGCGGCGGCGTCGCGCAGTTCGGGCGGCAACACGCCTTGCGCCAGATTTTGGTAGGATACCGGCCGCAGGAAGCGATCGATCGCCAAGCTGCCGACCGAGGTCGTGCGTGCGTCCGAGGTGGCGGGATAGGGTCCGCCATGCACCATCGCATGGCCCTTGACGACGACGGGACACCCGGCCGCCAGCGCAGAGGCGGTGTCGCCACCGGCGGTCGAAAAGGCGAGCGGAAAATTCGATGCGCCGAACACCGCAACCGGCCCGAGCGGGATCATCCGCAGGCGAAGGTCGGGGCGTGGCAGCGGCTGGCGTTCGGGCATGGCGGGGTCCACGCGAAGGCCGAGCCACGCGCCGCTGCGCACGACGCCGGCGAACAGCTTCAACTGCCCGACGGTACGCCCGCGTTCGCCCTCCAGTCGCGCCCGCGGCAGGCCGCTCTCGCGCATCGCGGCAACGATCAGATCGTCGCCAATCGCGACGATCTCCTCGCCGATCCGCTCCAGAAAGCGCGCACGCGTCTCGCGGTCGGACGCGCGGTACGTATCGAACGCGGCCTCGGCCGACGCGCAGGCCGCCGCGACATCGACCGGACCATGCGTCGCAAACGCCGCGCCGACGGGCTCGCCGGTCTCGGCGACAACCGAGCGGAAGCTGTTGTCAGCGCGGTCGCTCGTGGCGGAATCGGCGGTCATATCACTCTCCTGGATTACTCGGACATATGATTGAGCCGAGCGAAACGCAATGATTTGTCTTTTGGACTTGGGGACGGCCCTGTTACGGATGCGGGTTGGAGGGTTGAGGAATGCGTGACGACAGTACCGGCGGCGATCCGAAGCAACCTCCGGTCAACCCCACGCGCAAGCCGCGCGGCACCGGCCGTCGCCTGAACGGCGCGGTGGCGCACAAACTTGGCCTTGCAATCCTCGCGGGCGAATATGCCCCTGGTGATATCTTGTCGGGCGAGATCGCCTTTGCCGAGGAATTGGAGGTCTCCCGCAGCGCGTACCGCGAAGCGGTGCAAGTGTTGACGGCCAAGGGGCTGGTCGAGAGCCGCACCAAGACCGGCACGCGCGTGCTGCCACGCAGCCGCTGGAACTTGCTTGATCCCGACGTCCTGGCGTGGGCATTCGCCGGCGAGCCCGACGTGGATTTCGTCCGTAATTTGTTCGAGCTGCGTGCGATCGTCGAACCGGCCGCTGCCGCACTCGCCGCCGAACGCCGCGACAAGGTGGATCTGAAGGTGATGAAGGACGCACTCGCCGAAATGCGTCGCCATACGGTGTCAACCGAGCTGGGTCGCGCGGCCGACCGCGACTTCCACACCGCAATCTTGCAAGCAACGCGCAACGATGCGCTGCTGACGTTGAGCGCGAGCATCGGCGCAGCGGTCAATTTGACCACCGAGTTCAAGCAGCGCGGTCGAACGCTGCCACGCAATGCGCTGCCCGATCACCTGCGCGTCTACGAAGCGATCGCCGCTGGCGATGCGAACGAGGCGAGCCAGGCGATGCGCGTGCTGGTCGATCTTGCGCTCGACGATACCCGCGCAGCGATGAGTCGAGGGTAGCAATCACGATCAAGCCAAATTCGGTGCGCGATGATCTCGATCATCGATCCGTGGCGCGTGCCCGCCGGCATTTCGACCGGCTTGCGCTCGATTTATTTGTCGGACTATATACGCAATAAGGATGCGTCGATGGCATCCGCGTCACGGGAGGTCGGCGTGTCTCAGCGAAATCCGATCATCTGCTCAACGCGTGTCGGCGCCCGGCCGCCTGCCCAGCGCCTCCTCAGCTCCATTCAGGCTTCCCCTTGCCCGTGACGGAACCCTTCATGACCGATATCCCCGCCCCCAAGCTTCGTTCGCGCGCCTGGTTCGACAATCCCGACAATATCGACATGACCGCGCTGTATCTCGAACGCTATCTCAATTTCGGGCTGAGCCTCGAGGAGCTGCGCTCGGGGAGGCCGATCATCGGCATCGCGCAGACCGGCAGCGATCTTTCGCCCTGCAACCGGCACCACCTCGTGCTGGCCGAACGGATCCGCGAGGGCATTCGCGAGGCGGGCGGGATCGCGCTCGAATTCCCGGTCCACCCGATCCAGGAAACCGGCAAGCGCCCGACCGCGGCGCTCGACCGCAACCTCGCTTATCTCGGGCTGGTCGAATCGCTGTACGGCTATCCGCTCGACGGCGTCGTGCTCACCACCGGCTGCGACAAGACCACACCCGCCTGCCTGATGGCTGCCGCGACGGTCAATTTGCCCGCGATTGCGCTATCGGTCGGGCCGATGCTCAACGGCTGGCACAAAGGCGAGCGCACCGGATCGGGCACGATCGTGTGGAAGGCGCGGCAATTGCTCGCCACCGGCGAGATCGACGATGAGGGCTTCATCAAGCTAGTGGCAAGCTCCGCGCCGTCGACCGGTTATTGCAACACGATGGGTACCGCGAGCACGATGAACGCGCTGGCTGAGGCCTTGGGCATGATGCTGCCGGGGTCCGCCGCGATCCCCGCTCCGTATCGCGACCGCCAGGAGGTCGCCTATCGCACCGGCAAGCGCATCGTCGCGATGGTCGCCGAGGATCTGAAGCCCTCCGACATTCTCACCCGCGAAGCGTTCCATAACGCCATCGTAGTCAATTCGGCGATCGGGGGATCGACCAACGCGCCGATCCACCTGTCCGCGATCGCGCGCCATATCGGCGTCGATCTGCCGCTCAAGGATTGGGAGACGATCGGCCATAAAGTGCCGTTGCTGGTTAATCTCCAACCCGCCGGCGATTATCTCGGTGAGGATTTTTACCGCGCCGGCGGCGTTCCTGCGGTGGTCGCGCAGTTGATGGGCCAGGGTCTGATCAACGAAGACGCGATGACGGTCAACGGTCGCACGATCGGCGACAATTGCCGTGACGCCACGATCGAAGATGACAAGGTCATTTGCAACTTTGACTCGCCGCTGCTGACCGATGCCGGGTTCCTGGTCCTGTCGGGCAATGTGTTCGACGCCGCGATCATGAAGACCAGCGTGATCGATGCGGCGTTCCGCGCGCGCTATCTGTCCAATCCCGACGACCCCAATGCGTTCGAGGGGCCGGCTGTCGTGTTCGACGGACCGGAGGATTATTATCGCCGGATCGACGACCCCGCGCTGGGGATGACTTCCGCGACGCTGTTGTTCATGCGCGGTGCCGGGCCGATCGGCTATCCGGGCGCGGCCGAGGTCGTCAACATGCGCCCACCTGCCTATTTGATCACCGAGGGCGTCGCCGCTTTGCCTTGCATTGGCGATGGCCGCCAGTCGGGCACCAGCGGCAGTCCGTCGATCCTCAACGCCAGCCCTGAAGCAGCTGCGATGGGCGGCCTTGCCTTGCTGCAAACCGGGGACCGCGTGCGCGTCGATCTGGGGCGGGGTACGGTGAACGTCGCATTGTCCGACGAAGAACTGGCGGCGCGGCGTGCGGCGCTGGTAGCGAAGGGTGGCTATGCCTATCCCGCGTCGCAAACGCCGTGGCAGGAAATCCAGCGCGCGATCGTCGGTCAACTCAATACCGGCGCAATCCTTGAAGGTGCCGAGAAATATCAGCGCATCGCCCAGCGCCAGGGACTGCCGCGCGACAATCATTGAGGGATCCGGCACTGCGGAACTCCACGTGCACGACCAATTGGGCGAAGGTGCCTGGTGGTCGCCGCGCGACTGGGCGTTCGATTGGGTCGATATCCTGGCCCCCGCGCTCAACCGGCTACCTCCCAATCACGGCGCGCTGTTCGAGGTCGATGCGGGCGCGACGGGGTTGGCCACGCACGGGTTTTTCGGCTAGTTCCGGTCGGAAGCGGCGTTGCCGCGCACCCGTTTTCCCCGAATAGTCTTTGGTTTGGCGATGATCCGCGTCGGCAAGTCGATCGTCATCACCGCGCCTTTGCCCGGTGGCGCGACCGACTGAATACGGACTTGTCCCGACATTTTCATGACGATTTGACGTGAAATATAAAGGCCAAGTCCGGTGCCGCTTTCGGCGGGCTTGGTGGTCTCAAACGCGCCGAAGGCGAGTTCCGGATCGATCTCGACCAGTCCGGTGCCGTTATCGGTAATCGAGATATGGACGCCGAGATCGTCGTTCGTCACCGTGACCAGGATTTCGCCGTCGAGTCCGTTATTCTCCGTGTCCCGTCGCGCAGCGATGGCGTCGACCGAATTCTGCACCGCGTTGACCAGCAATTGCTCGATGCCAACGCGCGGTGCCAACACGAGCAAGGAAGCCGGCGTATCCGCGCGCGCGCGAACGTTCTTCTGGATCATGAGCGGTCGCATCAAGATGAGCGCTGTGTTGATGACTTCACCCAGATCGACGGGGTGGGGATCATTATCCTCAACCCGGGAGTAGCGAGTAATTCGCGCCATGATGTCGCTCGCGCGGCTTACCTGTTCGATGATCCGTTCGAATTTGGCGCTGGCCCCCGTCACGCCCGCGTCGGTGCCTTGGCCGATCAGCAAGCGACCGTTCTCCGCCGACAGCGAGATGGTGAACAGCGGTTGTTTTAGTTCATGGCTCAGCGCCGATGCCATCCCGCCGAGTTCGATCAGGCGCGCCTGTTGCAGCAGACGGTCATTGGCCAGTTTCGATTGTCGCAAACGCACGATCCACCCCGAACGCCAGCATCCAGGCTCTTCCAAGCCACGCACCGAAAGGAGATACCAATCGTCGCCGGCGCTCCCATCGATGCGAAACTCGGCAAAGGCGTCGTCCTCGGATGCTATCCCGCTGAGCGCCAGACAGTCATTCGGATGAACCGCGATCGTCTCGAGCCGCGCCGGGCTGTCGATATTGATCTCGCGCATCCGCAGCACGCCCCGTTCGCGATCGAAGACAATCTCGGTCACCAGGCGCAAATCCATCTCGGCCTTCAGCTCTCGTGTCGCATCTGCGAGACGACGCCGCTCGTCGACCAAGCTTGCAAACCGATTGTTCGCATCGATGATCGCGGCAAGCGGACCTTCGAACTCATAGAACATCGGGCCGATCGGCTGCGAGATTCCCGGCCTGCCGAACGCTTCTACAACGTGCCGCCATGCCAGAATCGAATGCTTCACGCTCCGGGTCAGCAAAAATTGAAGCAGGAGCGACAGGATCAGGATGATACCCGGCCCAGTCATTTCCAACAGCGTGTCGCGATACCCGCGCTCCGCCAGCGATCTGGTCGCGTACAGATAGGCATAGTCCTGGCGGCCGACCCTGACCTGGCCAAGCTGACAGGCGGCAAGCCAAAAGGCGAACGTATTGCGGTCGTTCGGGCCGGTGACGGGAGAGCCGTCGTCAATTCGGGTGCAGCCGAGATGATTCATGACATTCGCGCGCAGCAGCTGCTCCGCTTGTGGCGCTATCATCATGTCCGGCAAGCGCAGACTATCATTCGGCGCGGATGGCAGAAGCACGGCACCAACCGCTGGGGTGCCCCGGCGAATTTCCAGCTCGGCGCGCTCCATCACCTCAGCGCGCGAGCGAGCAAAGTCCTCGGGAAACCGCCTGACCTCGGCGACAAAAAGTGCGACGGATGAGCAAATGGCGATTAAAGTGACGGCGGCGGGCAGCACGCTTGCGAGATGCACTGTTCTGCGGCGGATAATCGCGCCACGCGCCAAATCAATCCCCGTGACCGAGCAAACGAGGTCCGCCAGCGTCGCCATGAGGACGTCATTCAGCAGCTTGCGGATCAAATTCAACGCGATGACGACGTCGGGTGCGCCGTAATACAGGCTGAGAAACAAATATACGCCCGCAGCCCCCACCGTCGTTTGAAACGCCAGAGTTGGCACCGTCAGATTGTGGCCCCGCCCGAACCGATCGATAAAAAGCACATGCGCAACCGCGAGGACGATGGAAATAATATGTCCCCACCAGAAATACGACGGCACCATCACCAATAGCGCTACGCCAAGTGCGAGTTTCAGACCGCCAGCGCGATAGGCAATCAGGTAGAAAAAGGGTCCAAGATAGAGTTCGAACCCCGGGGCAAGAACGATCCGTAATGAACTCGCCGCCAGGCTGACGCCGAGCAGCAGCGCGAGTACGAACCATCCGCGGGCCGATCCGGGAGAGGTGCAGGTGTGGCTGGCCGCGCTAGGATCGAGGCCGATGTCCTGCAACGCTTTCATAGCGGTTCGTATGGCTGGGGCGGCCCCAGCATCGACAACAGCATCACCGCATCAAACGGCTTGATCAGCATCGGCAGCCGCTCATGATCCAGCGCATTGCGTACCTGATCGGTGAGATCGGTGTGCCCGGTCATCATGATGATCGGGGTGACGTTGACCCGAAGATCCTCATCGCGCCGGAGCGCGCGCACAAGATCGAGACCGCTGCCCCCAGGCAGGCGAAAGTCGGTAATCAATGCACAGGGCAACCAAGGCTCGTGCAGCACCCGCTCGGCTTCGCGCATGTCGGCAACCGAGCGGACATCATACCCCCGCAATGCGAGAAATTCGCAGAGCTCTTCACGGACGGCGGGTTCATCTTCGACGAGAAGGACGCGCATGTGATGTTCCCGCCACAGTGCATAGTATTCACCATGGCTAGTTACCGAAGCGTAACGGGTCACTTACGTGAAACCCCTTAGACACGCGCCGGTGTCCTAAGGTTACAAATTCCCAATCTCGCAATTGACCCGGTTTCGCAACGAAACTGTCACAGGTCGCTCATAGCGCATGCGGCAACGGGACGGACACCGCTCAAGGGGAAATCATCATGTTGAATCGTACCAAGGCGCACTCGCGCCGTGGCAGTGTCAGTGCGCTCGCGCTGATCGCAGCGTTTGCCGCCAGTGCAGCACAAGCCGAAACCGCTCCCGCCGCTCCCGCCGCACCCGCTGCAAATGCAACTGCGCCTGCCCCCGAGGACCAGACGCAGAAGAGCGACATCGCCGAAGGCTCCGACATCGTCGTGACCGCCACCAAGGCCAACGAACTCGCGCCAGTCACCGCCTCGCTCCAGACAACGCAGCCGCAGGCAATCGTGTCGCGCTCGTTCATCGAGGATTCGCTCCCCGCAACCGCCGACTTCAACCAGATCGCGCTGATCACGCCGAGCGTGTCGAACTATGGCGGTAATAACGGCATCGGCCTTTCTGAATCCAAGGCGCAGATCCGTGGCTTCCAGGACGGCGAATATAACGTCACCTATGACGGCGTACCGTTTGGCGACACCAACGATCCGACGCACCATTCGACCACCTTCTTCCCGTCGAACACGATCGAGACGCTCGTCGTCGATCGCGGCCCCGGCAATGCCAGCCAATTGGGTCAGGCAACCTTCGGCGGCACCTTCAACCTGTTCAGCCGCGCCACGCGCGACACGTTCGGCGGTTCGCTCGAAGCGACCTATGGCAGCTTCAACACCTATCTCGGCCGCGCCATCGTGCAGACCGGCAAGATCGACAAGCTCGGTGGTGCCAGCGCGGTATTCACCGGGCAGTACGTCCATAGCGACGGTCGCTCGAGCTATTCCAAATATGAAAATTACAATCTGTTCGGGAAGGTCATCGTCCCGATCGGTCCCGACGTGACGCTCACGCTGCTCGGCACCTATAACAAGAACCACTTCAACCAGGCCGACAGTGACGGCTCGACGCTCGGGCAACAGGCCTTGTTCGGCAAATATTATGCGCTGAACACCGATCCGAAAACGTCGGAATATTATGGCTATAATCGCACCGTGAAGACGACCGATTTCGAACTCGTCAAGCTCGAGGCCAATCTCGCCCCCGGCGTCGTGTTCGAAAACCGTGCCTACACCTATTATTACGACAATGAGACGCTGTCGGCGAACGACGTGACAACCCTGCCGGGCGCGATCTACACGACGACGACTAACCCGAGCGGTGCTGCGCCGGCCACGCCGAATGGAAACATTCCCGGCTATACCAAGACCAACAAATATCGCGTGTTCGGCGATATCATGAAGCTACGCGCCGATCTGACGTCGTTTGCGACGCTGACCGTTGGTGCGTGGCTCGAATTCAGCAACACCTATCGCCAGCAACGCGACGTCGACCTCACCACCGGTCTCCCCAACTATATCGAAAAGGGGGTCACGGCACCGGCAACGGGCGTGAACCCCGGCCAAGTGACGCCGCGCAACATCAAGTTCGACCAGAATTCGCAAGGCAACCATACCGAGGAATTCGTCGAGCTCGAACTGCGCCCGATCGCCGGGTTAAAGATCACGCCCGGCTTCAAGCATGTCGATTTCGGTCGCAAGATCGACGCGACCTACAATCAGACGACGCGCTATGCGCAGCGCAATGCGAACGATTACAGCGCCGATTTGCCGTTCGTGACGATCAATTATCAGCCGGTCTCGAACCTGTCGGTCTACGGCCAATATGCCAAGGGCTTCCTCGCCCCGGCGCTCAGCCAGCTTTACGTCGCCAACACCACTTTCTCGAACGCGGTGCCGCAGAAATCGACCAATTATCAAATTGGCGCGGTCTATCATGGCAGCCATCTGTCGCTCGATGCCGATGTCTACGTCATCAATTTCACCAACAAATTCTATAGCTATACCGACACGTCGGGCCAAGGGCTGGGGACGATCTTCACCAATATCGGCGGCGCGCTGTATAAGGGTGTCGAGGCGCAAGCGACCTATGCGTTTGGCAACGGCATCGCGGTGTTCGCCAACGCGTCGCGTAACTATGCCAAGACGACCGTCTACATCGACCCGGTCACCAATCTGAGCGTGCCGCGCACCGCAATCGGCAAGGCACCATTCGCCACGGCGGCGGGCGGCGTTCTGTTCAAGCGTGGGCCGTATCGCTTCTCGCTCACCGACAAATGGACCGGCGCGCAATATGCCGACCTCAAGAACACGATCCGGATCAGCCCGTACAACACCGTCAACCTCGCCGCGAGCTACGATGTCGGGCCGTTCCGCGTCGGCCTCGACGTGACCGACCTCCTCGATTCGCAGAAGGTCAATCAGGTCTCGGGTTCGCAAATCTATTACCAGCCGGGCCGCGCGATCACGGGCCAGGTGACGTACAAATTCTGATGCAACGGGGACTGATCGCCGCAGCGTTGCTTTGCCTCGCTGCGGCCCCTGCGCCGAAGACCCAATCGCTGCTCACCGCGCGGGATCTTGATCCCGCGCTGGTGTTGCCGCCCCCGCCTGCCACTGACAGCCCGCAAGCGGCGGCGGAACTCGTCGAACTCCGCGCGTTCGAGAGACGCGATGCCGCCACCGAAGCCGATGCGCGGCTGGACGGCGACACCAAGAATGCGACGATTTTCGCGGTCGTCCTCGGCCCAAAATTCGATCTCGCGCACTTGCCCGCAACCGCCGCGCTGATGGCGCTGGTGCGCGCGAGCGAGAAAGACACCGTCGACCGCGGCAAGGATCATTTCCGCCGCGCGCGGCCCTATGTGTCCGATCCGACGCTCAAGGCGTGCAAGCGCAATGACGATCCGCTGTCGAGCTATCCCAGCGGCCATACCTCGATGGCCTTCTCGATGGCCGAGACGCTTGCGCGACTGGTCCCGGAGAAGGCCGAAGCCCTGCTCGCCCGCGCGGCGCGCTATGGCCAGAGCCGGATCGTGTGCGAACAGCATTTCCGCAGCGACGTGAGCGCCGGGCAAATGCTTGGGCTGTTGATCGCCGAGCGGTTGATGGCCAAGCCCGTTTTCCGCACCGCATTCGACGCCGCGCGACGGGAGTTGGTCACGGCCGGGGTGGCCAGGTGACACGGCGGAGATGGTTTGTTGTCGGAGCCTTGGCTTCAGTTGGTCTCCTCGCAACTGGTCTCATCACGAGGTCTATGCCGTTTAAGTTGCACTGGGCGGCCTATGCAGACGATCCCGCAGGTTTCGTGCTGGGCGGGGCGCTTTACGCCGTAATGGCACTTTCATGCATGTACGGAGCGTTCAGGTCGCGCTGATTGCAGCGCGCTCATGGCCCGAAGCCCCACGCCGCCCCAGAACCGCAATCATCGCGGGGAGGAACAGCAGCACCAGCGGCACCGCAGCGGTCAGCCCGAAGATGATCGCGGTCGCCAGCGGTTTCTGCAGTCCTGCGCCTCGGCTGATGCCGAGGGCGAGCGGGGCAAGCGTCAGGATTGCGATCAGCGCCGACATCAGGATCGGGCGTAGCCGCTTCGCTCCTGCTTCCCGCAGTGCCGCGACGTCGACTGGTGCATCCAACGGCAATTCGGCGAGGAAGAAAATAACTAACTCGCTCACCATCCCGATCACCATCGTCAGCCCCATCAGCGCGGAAATGTCGAGCTCGATCCCGGTGAGCCACAGCCCGCCCAACACCGCCGCCGCCGACAGCAACACCGTCGCGATCGCCGCGAGCGTCCAGCTCAGCCGTTCGAACAGGAAGGTCAGCAACAGCGCGGTCAGCAGCAGCGCCGCGACGAACACGATCGTCAAATCGGCAAAGCTCTGCTGCTGCTGCGCATAGAGCCCACCATAGGCCACACGGATCGCGGCGGGCAGGTGCAGCGCCGCCACGACGCGGCGCACGTCCTGCATCCCCGACCCGAGATCGCGCCCCTCCAGCCGCGCCGTCACGCCGATGAACGGTGCGAGATCCTCGCGCGTAATCTGTTCCTGGCCAGCCGCAACCGAGACGCTTGCGATCTGCCCAACCCGCACCACATGCCCGTCGGGCGCGACCAGCGGGAGCTGCGCCAGATCGGCGGCTCGGCTGCGCAGCGCAAGCGGCGCACGGACTCGCGCGGTCACCAATTGCTCGCCGATCCGGACCTTGGTCGCCACCGCGCCGCCGATCAGCGCGTCGAGCTGGCTTGCGACCGCCGCCGGATCGAGCCCGTGCAGCAGCGCTGTCGCCGGATCGACCTTCACCACCAGTGCATCGCCAGCCACGCGCAGGCCGTCGACCACTTCGACAATCCCCGGCACTTTCGCGATTCCCGCGCCGACGCGCTTGGCCGCGTCCTTCAGCGCGGCGGGATCGTCGCCGAACAGTTTGATCTCGACGGGCTGCGGCACGGCGGTCAAATCGCCGATCAGATCTTCCATCAGTTGCGCGGTCTCGATCGCGAGGCCGGGAACCCTCGCCTGCACTTGCTGGCGGACATCGGCCATCACCGCTTCGATCGGCCGACGCGATCCGCCCTTCAGCCGGATGAAGTAATCGCCCTCATCGGCCTCGCTCAAGCCGCCGCCAAGCTGCACGCCGGTCCGCCGCGAATAGCTCGCGACCTCGGGCGTCGCGGTGATGATTTGCTCGACCTGGCGCAGCAGCCGGTCGGTGTCGGACAAGGCTGCGCCGGATTGCGCTTTGTAATCGAGAATGAAGCCGCCTTCGTCCATCGCGGGCATGAAACCCGATGGGACATGGCTCCACGCTGCAACGCCGAGCACCGCCATGCCGATGCCGAGCAAGGCGACGAACAGCCCCGGTCGCGCGAGCGTGTGTTCGGCGGCACGGGCATTGATCCGGTCGAGCCGGTGGAGCGAAGCCCCCGCCCGGTCCGCCGCCGCAATGTCGGCGGGCCGCACCCAGCGCGCGGCGACCAGCGGCAGCAAATAGCGCGCGAACAGCAGCGACAGCCCCAGCGCCGCGACCATCGTCAGCGCCAGCGCCTTGAAGAACCCGCCTGTCAGGCCGCTGACAAAGGCGAGCGGGGTGAACACGACGATCGTCGCTGCGGTCGACCCGAACAACGGGCGTGCCATTTCAGCGGCAGCGTCGGCGACCTTGGTCGCCCCCTCCTGCAAGCGCCGCATGATGTGTTCGAGCATGACGACGGCATCATCGACCACCAGCCCGACCGCCGCCGCCATCCCGCCCAGCGTCATCATGTTGAAGCTCATACCGAATGCGAACAGCAACAGGCACGTCCCCGCGAGCACCGCGGGGAGCATCAGCCCCGTGATCAGCATCAGCCGCCCCGAGCGCAGGAACACGAACAGCACGACGCCTGCCAGCACCGCACCAAGCAGGATCGCATCGCGCACCGCATCGGCGGCAGCGGAGACGAGTTCGGATTGGTCGTAGAACGGCGTGACCGTCACGCTCGGCGGCAATCCCAGCGCTTTCAGTCGCGCATCGACCTCCTGCACGATCCGCACGCTGTCGCCGTCGGGCGACTGGCGAATGTTGACCAGTACCGCCTCGCGTCCGCCCGACGTGACCTTGGTAAAACCCGGCGTGACCGACGGATGGATCTCGGCGATTTGACCCAGCGTGACGAGGCCGGCCCCTGCCGTGCCGCCAGCCCTTACCGGCGTCGCGGCGAGATCGGCGATACCGCTCAGCCGGTTTTCCGCCAGCACAAGATACAACCGGTGCCGATCCTCAAGCCGTCCGACGCCGGTGACGCTGTTCGCCTTGCCCAACGCAGCGGCGATCGCATCGAGCGAGAGGCCGAGCGCTTGCGCCTTCGCCGGATCGACATCGACCGCAAGTTCCCGCGGTGCGCCGCCGAGGATGTCGATCCCCGCAACCCCCGGCACCGCGCCGAGCGCCGGGCGGACTTGCAGCTCCGCAATTTGGCGCAGCGCATTCTGGTCGAGCGACGCCGAGGTCAGCGCGATCCCGAGCACCGGGAAGATCGTCGGATCGGAGCGACGGACCTCGAAGCGCGTCCCGGCAGGCAAATCGGGCAGCGCCGTCGCGAGCGCACCCTGCGTCGCGAGCGTGGCGGCGACCATGTCCTGCTTCCACGGAAAATCGAGCGCAACCTCGGCCGCGCCGCGACTGGTGGTCGAGCGAATCCGCGTGACTCCGGGAACGCTGCGCAGTGCAGTTTCGATTGGGCGAGTGATCTCCGCCGCCATTTGCGTCGCGTCGCGCTCGCCCGCATCGATCGAGACCACGACGCGCGGGAAATCGATGTGCGGGAACAGGCTGACCGGCAAATGCGTCGCCGCAAACACCCCACCCAGCACAACCAACACCGCCGCCAGCCAAAAGGCGCGGGCGTGCCGCTCGATCGCAGAAATCACTTGGTCCGCACCTTCATGCCGTCTTCGACCGCAGTCCCTCCGGCGACGATCACCGCCTCCCCTGCCCGCACCGCGCCCAATACTGCGACGCGGTCGCCGCGTGCTGCGCCGACGGTGATGTCCCGGCGATGCGCGACCCCGCCCGACACGACATAGACATAGGCCTGCCCGCCGTCATCGAGCAACGCGGCATAGGGGATGGTCAACTGCGCAGCCCCGGCGCCCGGTGCCGCGCCGTCGGCGGTCGCGCTCAGCGTTTGACCCGCGCCGATGCCCGTGCTCGCGGGAAGTCGCGCGAACACCGAGGCGAGCCGCGTCTGCGCGTCGGCTGCGGGATTGATGGTCTCGATCGGAACATCGAACGACGCTGCCGCTCCGCTGGCGGTAACGTGCAACACCGTGCCCGGACGCAAGCTGCGGGCGAGCGCGGGATCAACCCCGAAGCGTGCGCGCAGATCGCTCGCGCGCGTAATCGTCGCGAGCGCCGCGCCCGGCGGGACGAGGTCGCCCGGTGCCGCCGTCACCGTCTCGACGATTCCGGCGGCTGGCGCGCGCAGCGTCAGCCCGCCGGTGCGCGCGGTCATCGCGGCACGTGTGGCATTGGCGCTGGTCGCCGCCGCGCGTGCCGTCTCGACTTCGGCATTGCTGCCCAGACCATCGGCCTTTAGCCGCTCGGCACGCGCAAGCGCGGCATTGGCGGCCTGCGCGTCACTCCCTGCCTTGACCAGATCGACCCGCGTCGTCGGCGATGCGGCGAGCCGGGCGACCACCGCGCCGGCGGCAACGCGCGTTCCGACGGGGGCGACGATCGCGACGACGGTCGCCTCCGCCGGTGCGGCCAAAGTCAGTCTGCCGCCCGGCCCCGCCTCGGCCATGCCGTAGAGCGTCATTTGCTCGGCCAGCGCTCCCGGCTCGGCGCGCGCCAGCGTCACGAGCGCGACCGGTGCGGTCGTGGTTTCTTCCTCTCCGGCGCTCCCCGAGCAGGCACCGAACAGTAGCGCCGCAAACAAAACGATCGATTTCGGGGTCACGTCCAAGCCTCTCTCAGCGTGCCGGTGAGCAATTCCAGCGCAATCATTTGTTCGGCAATGTCCTGCTCGCTTTGCAAGAGCAGCGCCTGCTTGTCGCGTTCGGCTTGCTCGGCGGTCTCGGCGGTCGCGATCGACAGATCACCCCGCGTCGCCGCGCGCCGCGTCGCCTCGGCATAGCGGCGCGCGGCGGGCACATCGCGCAGCACCGCGTCGCGCTGCCGCCGCGCGATCGTGATCCCCGCAACGGCCGCCGCGATCTGGGCGCGCGTCTGGAACAGCCGCGCATCATACTCGGCCTTGAGCGCAGTACGGGTCGCGCGCTCAACCGCAATGCCGCCGCGATTGCGGTTCCACAGCGGCAGCGTGAAATCGACCGACGGCCCGACGATAACATTGCCCGACGTGTCGCGGCTTGACCCGATGCTGAGGCCAAGCGTTGGAAACTGGTCGAGCACCGCCTTGCGCACCACGGCCTCCTGCGCAGCATAGCCCGCTTCCAGCGCGCGTAAATCTGTCCGGTTGGTGCGCGCGATCTCGAACAGCCGTGCCGAGTCGAGCGGGCGATCGCCATCCTGCATCGGTGCGAGGCGGAGGATCGCGGTCGGCGGCAAACCCAGCAGCCGCGTCAGTTCGAAGCGCGCCGTGGCGAGGTCCTTCTCGGTGCCGCGCGCTTTGACCTCGGCATCGGCGGCGGCGAGCCGCGCGGTCTGCACTTGGTCCGCCGCGAGATCGCCGCGCCCCGCCGCCCGCGTCGTGCGGTCGAGCAGCGACCGCGCCATGTCGCGCGACGCAGCGGTCAGTCCGACGCCGCGTTCGAGCGCGATGATGCGCACCGCTTGCAGCCGCGCTTGACCCGCCGTCTGCCACTCGCTCCACGCCAGATCGAGCCGCACTTGCTGCGCCGCGGCGCGCGCTTGCGCCAAGCGAACACCGCGCGTGCGCAGCATGTTGAGATCGAAGCCGAGCGCGCTCGTCAGATCGAGCAACGGATCGGGCCCGGCGAGCACTTGGCTGACACCAAAGCTCAGCGTCGGATCGGGCAGCAGCCGCGCGGCAAAAGCTTGCGCGTCGGCAACCCCAGCCCGCGCCCGCGCCGCGCGCAGATCGGGATTGGCGAGCACCACCAGCGTCGCCAAGGCGTTACCATCGAGCGGTTGCGCGAGATCGATGCTGACCGGCGTCGGATTCGCGCGTTCGACAGGCGTGGTGGCGAGCGGATCAGGGGTGTAGGCGGCACACCCGCCGAGCAGCAGCAAGGGGATCAGCAACCGCTTCATCATGCGACTTTCGGGAAGGTCAGCGTGACGCACAAGCCCGGATCGTTATCGGCAACCGCAACGCTCCCGCCATGCGCCGCTGCCACTGCCGCAACCAGGCTGAGGCCTAGCCCATTGCCCGGCGTCGTCCGGCTTGCCTCGCCGCGCGCGAAGCGTTGCAGAATGCGCGCATGATCGGCGACCGGCACGCCCGCTCCGTTGTCGGCCACCGACAGCTGCGCCGTCCTGTCATCCGCAACAAGCCTGATCTCGATCCGCGTCCCCGGCGGCGTGTGCAGGCGGGCATTATCGAGCAGATTGACCAGCGCCTGCGCAATCAGTTCGCGCTCGCCGAGCACCGCGATCCCCGGCGCGACCGACCAGGTGAGACGACGACCGCCATCGGCAAAGGCGGGCGCGAAGCTCTCGGCGATGTCGATCGTGAGCGCGCTGACATCGGCCAGCACGAAACTGCGCGTGAGCCCGCCACCCTCGACCTCGGCGATGCGGAGCAGCGCCGCGAACAAGGCGAGCACGGCATCGCCCTGCTCGATCGCGCGGGCGGCGGCCCCCTCGACCGTGCCGACTTGCTCGAGCTGATTGCGCAAGCGCAGCAACGGCGTGCGCAGATCGTGCGCCACGTCGCTCGATACCTGGCGCAGATTGTCCATCAACTGCCCGATCCGATCGAGCATCGTGTTGAGCGCCGCACCGGCGGCGTCGAATTCGTCGCCGCGCACGCCGACCGGCACGCGCTGCGCCATATCGCCGGACATGATCGCACGCGCGACCCCGCTGATCCCGTCGAGCCGCTTTTGCAGATAGCCGCCCAACACCAACGCGCCCACCACGCCGAACGCGATCACCAAAACGAACGCGCTGCCGAACAGGAGGACGATCGTGCGATCAATGCCTTCCATAATTTCGGTATCGCGCGCGACAACGAGGCGATAGCCGTCGCGCAAATCGCGCGCATCGGCGCGGGCGCTGTCGGGGCCTTCGATCGGATCGCGGAAGGCGATCATGCCCAGCCCGAGCGTCGGTCGGGCGGTATCGAGCGCCCCCGCGATCCGTCGGCCGGAATGATCGAACAGCGCATAGCCAAAGGCTTTGATCGAGCTTCCGGCCTCGCGCGTTTCGATCGCACTGACGATATCGGGTAATCCCCCTTCGTCATATTCCTGCGCAAGGTTTGCCGCTTCCTGTTTGAGCAGCCCATCCTGCTGGCGTCGGAAATCCGCATCGGCCACTTGGTACATCGCGGCGCCGAGCAGAACGACGGCCAGCGCGAAAGCGGCGGAATAGGTAATGGCGATACGATAGGCCGCGCTGGACTTGACCTTAAGCATCGACGCGCATCCGATAGCCCGATCCGCGAATTGTCTCGATCGGATCGTCGGTAAAGCCTTCGCGCAGCTTGGTGCGCAGGCGGCTGAGATGGCTTTCGACGATGTTCGTTTGCGGATCGAAGTGAAAGCCCCAGACCAGATCGAGGAACATCGTGCGCGTCACGATCCGTCCGGCATGGCGCATCAGTTGCTCCAGCAGCGCAAATTCGCGTGGTTGCAGATACACCGTCCGACCGGCGCGCGTTACGTCGCGTCGTAACAGATCGAGCACGATATCGCCGACCTCGAGCCGGGTCGGCGCATCGGCCCCAGATGAACGCCGCGCGAGCGCATTCAGCCGCGCGGCCAGCTCGACCAAAGCGAACGGCTTGACCAGATAATCATCCGCCCCGGCATCCAGCCCGTCGACCCGGTCGGCAATGCCGCCAAGCGCGGTCAGCAGTAAGACCGGCACGCGGTTGGACCGCGCCCGGAGCTGACGCAGCACCTCCAGACCCTCGATCCCCGGAAGCATCCGATCGAGGATGACGGCGTCGAAACTGCCGTCGATCGTCGCTTGCAACGCCGCGTCGCCGGTCGTGACATGCGTCACGCCGTGCGCGAGCGCGCGCAACCCATCGGCGATGAATCCCGCGGTTTCGACATCGTCTTCGGCAAGCAGCACATGCATCCGCCGTCCATAGCGCGCCTCGATGTGCGATGCGCATAGGATTTCCCAATGTTCGTTAACGCAGGGGAATTTGGCCGGTCGATTTATGAAAGATCCCAACCTCGCGCCCGATCGGCGTTTCGGCCTCGCCGCAAGCCGTGGCGTCCGGCAAAGACGCAGCGTGTCTCCCTGTCCGAAAGGCTCCCGATGCCGCATTTCGCCCGTTGTCTGCTCGTCACCCTCGCCGCAGGGGTAGCGATGGCTGCAGCCCCGGCACCCACTTACAAGACCGAGCGCAGCATTGCCGGGCCGGACGGCGGATGGGACTATGTCCAGGTCGATCCCGCGACGCACCGCATCTATATCGCGCACGGCGATGTCGTGACCGAGATCGATCCGCTGCATGGCGATGCGGTGCGCTCGTTCGGTTCGATCATGAAGGCGCATGCCGTGGTGCCGATTCCCGGCGGCACGACGCTGCTCGTTACCAGCGGGCGCGATGACAGCGTCCGCCTTTTCGGCCTGAATAACGGGACCGAGCGCGCGAAGATCGCAGTCGGCAGCGACCCGGATGCGGCCCTCTACGATACGGCCCGACAGCGCGCGGTCGTCATGAACGCCAAGGCCGGGACGGTTTCGCTGATCGATGTCGCCGGTGCCAAGGTGACCGGCACGATCGTGTTGAAGCCCGGCCTCGAGTTCGGCGTGCTTGGCGCGGGCGATACGCTCTACGTCAATAACGAGGATGAAAATGAAATCGAGACGGCGAACTTAGCAACCGGCAAAGCGGGTCCCGCGATCGCCTTGCCGGGCTGTACCGGCCCGACCGGGCTCGGCTTCGATGCCAAGACCGGCTATCTTCTGAGCGCGTGCGGCAATGGTAAGGCCGCGTTGGTCGACACGAAGACGGGCAAATTGGTCAAGCTGCTCGCTATCGGGCTCGGGCCCGACGCGGTGATCATGGACTCCGCCCGCCGTCTCGCCTTCATTCCGTGCGGCAAGGATGGCACGCTGGCGGTGATCGCGCTCGACACCGCCGGGGGCAGCACGGTCGTACAGACGATCAAGACCGAAGTCGGCGCGCGCACCGGCGCGATCGATCCCGCCGACGGAACGCTGTATTTGCCGACCGCGCGCTTCGCTCCGCCAGCGACGGCAGGCGGTCGGCCCGTGCCAGTCGCGGGGTCGTTCCATGTCCTCGTCGTCAAGCGCGGGTAAGCGCGGGCGTTCACGCCAGGCGGTGCGGCACCGACACGGCTTCCGCGACGATCGTCTCGGCGGTGCCGACCGCCTCCCACGGGAAGACGAACCAGCGTTTGTCTTCGGCGCGATCGATCACTTGCGCGCGATACTCGACGCGCGCTTTTGAGCGGATGTTGTCGAGCAGCACCGCGAAGTGGATCTTGCTCGCGTCGCACCCATGATCGACCAGCAGGCGGCGAATTTCGTCGATCGTGCCGCCGCTATCGTTGATGTCGTCGATGAACAGCAGCGTCGTACCGGCCGCGCTTTTCGCGGCGAGCTTGCCGAGCAATTCGGTCCCGAACGCGGCGACCTTCGACGAATGATCGACCGAAAGCGCCGGGACGTTGAGCGCGTGCGAGACATAGACCGCCGGGACGAGTCCGCCGCGCCCGACGCCAACGACGAAATCGGGCTTCCAGCCATCCGCGACAACGCTGCGCACCACGGCGCGGACGTCGCGCAAAAAGTCGGCATCGGTCACATAATAGAGCTGCGGTTCGGCGGCGGTGCCCATAATGCGATGATTCCGTTGGCGAGAGGACAACGCCGCGTACCGGGGCGCTCCGATCCGGGCAACTGCCGCGCTAGGCGTTAGAATCCGAACGCGCTCAATCCCGGATGATCATCGGGGCGACGCCCGAGCGGCCAGTGGAATGCACGCTCGGTTTCGGCGATCGGATGTTCGTTGATGCTGGCGATGCGGCGTTCCATTAGCCCGTCGGCATCGAATTGCCAATTTTCATTGCCGTATGCGCGAAACCAGTGACCGCTGTCGTCGCGATATTCATACGCGAAACGCACCGCAATGCGGTTGCCGGCGTGCGCCCAGACCTCCTTGATCAGGCGATAATCGAGCTCGCGCGCCCATTTGCGCGCCAGAAAGGCTTCGATCGCGTCGCGTCCGACGATGAACTCGGCGCGGTTCCGCCACTGGCTGTCGACGGTATAGGCCAAGGCGACGCGCGCCGGATCGCGGCTGTTCCAAGCGTCCTCCGCCAGCCGCGCCTTTTGCGCGGCGGTTTCATCGGTGAAGGGCGGCAGCGGCGGGCGGCTCATGGCGTAATTCCTTTGAGCGCGGCATTTTCGGCTTCGAGCTCGGCGATCCGGGCCTGCAGACCGGCAAGCGCCGATTCGACATCGGCAATGTCGATCTTGCGGGGAATATGTTGCGGGCAATTGACGTCCCACGCTTCGATCTCGAACAGCACCGCCTGTTCGCCCTGCGCGCGATATCCCTCTGGCATCAATTGCGCGATGGTCGCGGGATCGTCGCTGATCCGCGCCCGCCCCCACAGCTTGATTCGACGCTTATGGGCATAATCCATCAGAAACAGGAACGCCTTGTCATTCTCGGCCAAATTGCCGGTCGAGACATATTGGCGATTGCCCTCATAGTCGGCCCAGCCGAGCGTGCGCGGACCAAGCACCCGGATGAACCCTTTGGGTCCGCCGCGGTGCTGGGCGTAAGGCTGTCCGGCGGCGTTCGCGGTCGCGAGATAGGCGGTGTCGACTTGCGCAAGGAACGCGATCAGCGTCTCGTCGATCTGCTCGCGAAAACCGCCGCGCGCCTCCATCTTGGCATAAGCAGCGCGCGATCCGCGTTCGCTCTGCAACGCTTTCACGGTGGGGGTGAAGGCAATGTCGCTGCTGGGTGTCATGCGAAATGCTCCCGGAAATGGGGTGCCCCAGGGAAGCGCTGCTTCCCCGGGGCAACTCGGCTACTTTGCCGCAACGTAATCGAATTTGCCGGGCTGGACGATGAAGAACAGGCAGTCGGTCTTCGACAGGCAGCGCGTGACATGATCCTCCTCGCCGCGCTGGAACCAATAGGAGCCGACCGCGAGCGGCTTCGGCTTGGCACCGACCGGATCATTGGCGCCCACGCCCTTCACCACCACCGCATAATAATCCTCGGTATGCGTGTGAACCGCGCTGATGAAACCAGCGGGCATATGGATGAAAGTGCCGTGATGGCCGGTCTGCAAATTGCCATAAGCCGGACCAGCTTCGAGTTCGCCGGCGGCCGCCTTCACTCCGGCCTTGAAGAACTTGATATCCTTGGCCGGGATGCTGACCGAGTTGGTTTCGTGAACCGGGTGGGTAGGCGCGTCCTGTGCCTTGGCAAGGCCGGAAAGGCCGATCGCGAATGCGACGATGGCCGTGCGGAAAGCGGTGGTGCGTATCATGACGATGCTCCTCCCTGCCCGGCTCAGGCGGCCTTGCGGGCCGTAACGACCGGGAAGTCGATCTCGGTCTTCAGCGCTTCGTTGACGTAATTGGTGAAGGTGTTGAGCGCGACGTGGAGGAAAATCTCGAGGATCTGGCCATCGCTATACCCGGCGAGCTTGACCTCCGAGAGATCGGCAGCGCCGACCTGACCGCGTTCGCGCACCAGCGTTGCGGCAAAGCGCACGGCGGCATCGGCCTTGGGGTCGTTCGACGCGCCCGAACGGTTGGCGGTCATTTCCGCATCGTCGAGCTTGGCGAGGTTGCGGCCAAGATAGGTGTGCGCCGACAGGCAATAGTCGCAACCATTCACCTCCGCGACGGCGAGCGCGATCCGCTCGCGCGTGGCGGCGGGCAGCGCACCCTTGGCGAGGGCGGCGCCAATGCCGAGATACCCCTCAAGCGTGGCGGGGCTGTTCGCAATCAGGCGGAACATGTTGGGGACGACGCCGAGCTGCGCATTGACCATTTCGAGCAGCGGCTGCGATTTGGCGGGGGCGTCGGCGATGGTAGCGGGGGTGGCGATGCGGGACATGGACTGGCTCCTTGGTCACGGCCGGGACTGGCCATGGCCGAGAAATAGGACCTTCCGCTTTCACCCAGTATCCGGTACTTTCACAACTCACCCTTCCGCTTTATGAGAGGTTTATGGACCGGTTCGAGGCCATCCGAACGCTGCTCGCCGCTGTGGATGGGGGCAGCCTGTCGGCTGCGTCGCGCAGCATGGCGCTGCCCTTGCCGACGGTCAGTCGCCGCGTGTCCGATCTTGAGGCGCATCTCGACACGCAGCTTGTCATCCGTACCAGCCGCAAACTCATCCTGACCGAAGCGGGTGCGGCGTATGTTACCGCGATGCGGCGCGTGATCGAGCAAATGGTGGAGGCGGAGCGCGCCGCATCGGGCGAATATCGCGCACCGCGTGGCGAATTGCTCGTCACTGCGCCGATCCTGTTCGGCGCGTTGCACGTCGCCCCGATCATTCATGATTTTCTGGGGGGGTATCCGGAGGTTTCGGTCCGGCTGGTCCTGTCCGACGCGCTGGTCGATCTGACCGAGAACCACGTCGACGTCGCGCTCAGGATCGGCAAATTGCCCGATAGCAGCCTGGTTGCACGCCGTGTCGGCGCGGTCCGCTGGGTGATCTGCGCAAGTCCCGACTATGTGCGCCGACGCGGGGAGCCCGCCACACCCGCCGCGCTGAGCGCGCACGACTGCATCGCGTTTGAGGGGCTGCAGACCTACCGAAGCTGGCCGTTTGGCGCAGGTGCGCAGACCGTCACCATCCGCCCCCGCTTTTCGGTCAACACCGCCGATGCTGTGATCGCAGCGGCAGTGGCAGGGCTCGGGATCGCCCGAGTCATGTCCTATCAGGCATCACGCGCCGTCGCCGATCGTCAGCTGGTCGCGCTGCTGCTGCAGGACACGGTCGATCGCTTGCCGGTGCATCTGGTCCATGCGCCGCAACCGCTGTTGCCGGTCAAGCTGCGCGCCTTTCTGGACTTCGTAGCGCCGCGCCTCAAAATTGCGCTGGACCAGATCGAGGACACCTACGCCTGAGCGAGCGCCGCGGTCCGTTCAATGCCCCGCTGGAACGCCGGGCGCGCTTCGAGATCGGCATACCAGCGCGCGACGTTCGGCGCAGCGTCGAGCGAAACCTCGGCAAACGCCCTCCGCCACAGCCACCCGAAATGCGCGATATCGGCGATGCTGAGCGCGTCCCCCGCGACGAAGGGCGATCGGGCAAGGATCGCGTCGAGCACCCCGACAATCCGCACGGCTTCGTTCCCGAAGCGCTCGATTGCGAGCGGGATCGGCTCTGGCGCGAATTTGCGGAAGAATCCGACATTGCCAAAGGCGGGGCTGAGGCCCGAGGCATGAAAGAACAGCTGTTCGAAGACGCGAGCCCGGCCCGGCCCGGCGACCGGCAGCAGTTTCCCCGTCTTCTCCGCCAGATAGACCAGGATCGCGGCGCTTTCGGTCAGCGTCAGATCGCCATCCACCAAAACGGGTACCTTGGCGTTCGGATTGAGCGCCACGAAAGCGGGCTCCTTTTGGCTCCCGCTGCGAATGTTGACCGCGTGGAGCGTGTAGTCGAGCCCGAGCTCTTCGAGCGCGATCGGGACTTTGACGCTGTTCGGGGTGGCAAAGGCATAGATATCGATCATGCAAATTCTCCTGAATTTCGGGCGGAAGCGACCGTCGCCATCGTCGCGCGTGCGACAATGGCGCGCTGGCCGGTTCAGGCGGCGTGCTTCAGATCGATCGGCGCGGTCCATTCGGCACCCTTCATGAAGGCGTCATTGGGCGTGTCGGCGAAATGATTAGTGTAATTCGAAATCAGCTTCGTCGCGGCCAGCACCAACACATCGAGCATCGCGCGATTGTCATACCCCGCAGCCTTGAAGGCGGCGACCTCGGACGCGCTGACCATGCCGCGCTCCCGCGTGACCGTGGCGGCAAAGGTGCGCAATGCCTGGAGCCGCGGATCGGCAATCGCATCGCCGGCGCGTATGGCGGCGATCACAGCGGGGTCGACCTTGGCCATTTTCGACAAATTGGTGTGGCCCGCCATGCAATAGGTGCAGGCGTTTTCAAAGATGATCGCGAGATACACGACATTGCGTTCAACGGGCGTGAAGCTGGTCTTTTCAGCAATCCCCCACAGCGTTCCATACGCTTCGAGAGCAGCGGGGCTCTCGGCCAAGACGCGGTGCAAATTGGGCACGAAACCCCAGCCCGCCTGGACCTGATCGAGGATTGCGGACGATGCCGGATCGGCGGTGGTCGCGTCGTGGAGGATGAAACCGTTGGTGGTCATGGTAAATCCCTTCGATGAAAGCTTCGCGCCGTGATTGGCGTGACACCCAGATGGACCATTCCAATACCTTGGTGTAGAGAGGCTATGGCGATATCATCCATTCCCGGAAGGAATAGATTTGGACCGGATGCACGCGATGGAAGTGTTCGTCCGGGTGGTCGAGACCGGCTCGTTTTCTGCCGCTGCACGCGCCTTGCGGATTGGCCAGCCCGCCGTTTCGAAACTTGTCGCCGCGCTCGAAACGCGGCTTGATGTCCGTCTGCTGATCCGCTCATCACGCCATGTCGCGCCGACCGAAGCGGGTCAGGCCTATTATGAGCGCGCCAAGCGCGCGATTGCCGAGGCGGACGAAGCCGATACGGCGGCGCAGGGTTTGGGATTGGGGATCGAAGGACGGCTGCGCGTGTGCGCGTCGGTTACCTTTGCGCGGCTACATATCGCGCCAAAGCTTGGGGCTTTCCTCGCGGCGCATCCCAAGCTGCAGCTCGACCTCGTGATGGACGATCACAATGTCGATCTGTTGTCGCAGAACATCGATGTCGCGCTGCGCCTCGGCGATCTGGCGGATTCGGCGCTCACCGCCCGCAAACTCGGGTCGACTGCGCGGGTCCTGGTGGCTTCACCTGCGTATATTGCTGCCCACGGTCGCCCGACGGAGCCGGACGCGCTGCGCGCGCATGAAGCCATAGTCTATGCACAAGGCGGCAACAGCGGCGACGTGTGGCGCTTTCGCAAGGGAACGACCGAGGTTTCGGTCAGCGTGCCGTACCGGCTGGCCTGCACAGCCGCCGAAGGTGTGCGCGAGGCTGTGCTCGCCGGGATCGGCATTGCGATCGCGTCGGAATGGATGATGCCGGAAATCGTATCGGGGGGAGTTGAAACGCTTTTGCCGGACTGGTCGCTGCCGCCAGCCGATCTCTGGGCGCTCTATCCCGCGGGACGCCTTCCTAGCGCCAAGGCGCGCCTGTTCATCAGCTGGTTCGAGGCAAATCTATGAGGCCGATGCGCCGCGAACCCGACCGCGCGTCTAGGCGGGCTTGCCATAATCCGTTGCACACGGCTAACGCAGGTCGCGGGGGCCTGTAGCTCAACTGGTTAGAGCTGTCCGCTCATAACGGATAGGTTGCGGGTTCAAGTCCTGCCGGGCCCACCATTTTGCGCCGTTTGCGAGACAAAAGAGCGCAGCTCTTTCGCACGCAAACCAGCACGGCCAGCGCAGCAAAGCCGCGCCACCGGGCGCAGCTTTGCTGCGTCTGACGGCGCGGCGTGAAGCCCGCCTCACCCTCGCCCCGCCGCCGTGATAATCTGATCGAGCGACGCCGCGCGCACGCCGCGCCGCGCGAGATCGGCGAGCACGGCATCCCACCACCCGTGAAAGCGCGCCAGATCGGCGGCATCGCGGACATAGGGCGTGAAGCCCGGCGCCACCGACGGCGAGTGAAAAGCGAAGTTGAGTAGCCGCAGCCCCTCCCCGACCGCGACGGCGATCGCCTCGAGCGCGTCCTTCACGGGCATATCCTCCGGGGTCAGCGCGACGCGCGAGAGCAGCCCGGCGCGCGCAAACAGCCCACGCCCCTTCGGGACCGCAGCGAGCAGCCGGTAAAGCCGTGTTCCGCCGGTCCGGGCGCGGCCGGTATAGACGGTGGTCAGCGGCACTTCGATCATCGCCCCGGCGCGAAACGCGTGGTTCGAAATCTCGGCGAAATCCGGCCCGCCATCGTCGACATAGCGGTAGCGCGACCGCATCGAGCTATCGAGCAGATACCCGCGCGCGGCGAGCAGGCGCAGGGTGTTGGGTCCGATGCCATAACGGCCAGCGCGATACGCCACCGGGCGCGTGCCAAAGGCTGCAGTAATGGCACCGGTCAGCGCGTCGATCTTCGCCGCCTCGGTCGCTTCGGGCAAGTTTCCGGCATAGCTGTTGGCGGGCGTCAGCGCTTCGTCGAACGGCGGGTTGACCCAGGGGTGCAACTGCGTGCCGATCGCCGACACGCCGTCGGCAAGACAAGTGGCGAGAATGTCGATCGCCCGCGCGTCGGTCGCAATCGGGTAATCGACCATATAGGTCAGGGCCACGCCGCGATCGGCGAATCGGCGGTGTGCATCGGGCAAAGCGGTGATCGCGGAAACGCCGTGGCTTTGACGCCCAAGCGGCGCATTCCAGTCGAATTCTTCTTCGGTATCAACCAACACCGTGAAGCGCGTTCCGAAGTCATCGGGCCAATCGATCAAATCGCCGGGCGCGGGCGCAGGCGGACGGTATCGCGCGACGAGAGCGGTGGCGGATGGCTTAGCGACGGCCACGATCAGTTAGAAGAAGCCTGCTCCATCGCGGCAGAGAAGGCGGCGGGCAGGTGCAAAGTCAAGGCCTTGTCGCCAATCGTCAGGCTTCCGCGCAATTCGGCCGCCAGATTGCGCGCCAAGCGCAGGGCAAACCCGGTACCAAGCAACGGTGCGCCATCTCGCTCGGCTTCGGCCTCGGCATCGATCGTCAGCAACGTTTCCTCGGCATAGGCGGCGAGCGCTACCGGTCGGTCGAAAACGAGCACGACCGTGCCGTCCTCGCCCGTCGCGGAGACGCCGATCCGCTCACCCGCACTACCCGATGCGACCAAAGTCGCCATCAGCCGCGCCATTAACCGCTCGACCGCGCGATCATCGCCCAGAATCGAGAGCGCATCGTCGCTGACATAACGATCGAGCACAGCGCCGCGCAGCGTCGCGAGCGGCGCCAGATCGGCGAGGATCCGGTCGAGTAACGGTGCGACCGGGACATCGCCCGGCCGCAGATCGAGCGCGTGCGTTTCGATCCGCGCGGCCATGTCGATGTCATCGATCGCGGTAAGCAGCCCGCTCGCCTGTCCCCGGATCGCAGCGGCGTGTGCGCGGTACGGAGCGGGCACCGGCCCGAGCATTTGCGATTCGATCATTTCGGCAAAGCCCGCGATCGCGTTGGTCGGCGTGCGCAGTTCGTGGACGAGCTGTCGCAGCGCGTCGGCGGCGGGGTTGCGCGTCTCGCGCACCGGCTCGGCACTTTCATCGGCGCGCGGGCGGCGCGCGGTGCCGCGATAGCCGGTGAAACGCCCGCTCGCCCGGTCGAAAACCGGGATTCCGGTGATTCGCCATTGGCCGGCAGCATCAGAATGCCCGTCGACCAAAAGCCGCGCATTGGCGAAACCGGCGCGGCGCCGGAAGGCACCTGCCGCAGTGCCATCGACGCACGATCCGCCCGGACGCGGAACCAGATCAAGTGACAGGCCGATCAAGGGCGCCCGCGCTGCGCCCTCGACCCAGCGCACGACACCGTTCGCGTCGGTTTCGAAGCGGAAGGATTCGGCCTGATACGGCTCGCGCGCGAACAGCTCGGGCTGAATTTCAAGCGTCGGGGCATCGGCTGGAATCTGCTCGCGCTGACGCTGGTACGCATCGATCCGCGCGACCAGTTCGGAGATCTGGAACGTGCCGTCGGCACGTTGGCGATTGCCTGCAGAAAACGGCGCAATCGCCGGCACGGGAACGGAGCGTTCCGCCTGACGCAGCGCCTCGGCCACGACGGGCAGACCCGCGGCAACGTCCGCAATCGACACGAATGGCGACACTGGGGCGATCGTCTCGGGAAGGTCGCGCGCTGGCTCAGATGCCGCTTCGTCGACCGCGATTGGGGTGACAAATATTTCCGGCATCACGGCATCGCCGACCAGATCGGTCCAGTCGATGACCAGCGGCGCGTCGGAGACGGTGGGCTGCACTGGGCTCGCGGGCGCAGTTTCAACCGCAGCCTCGCTCAGCGGCTCTGGATCGGCCGCAGACAAGGGAATGGCAGACGGCAGGATTTTCGTAACCGGCGCGCCAAGTACAAAATCGACGCTTCCAAACGTCTCGAGTGCGCGCTCGACATCGGGCGATAGATCGCGGCGATGGCGCAAGATCGAACGCGCCGCAGGCGATAGCCGTGGCAGCAAGCTGCGCCACTCAGCCCCGGATAGCTGCGCCGCACGCAATACCGGTGCAGCCACTGCAATCTCATCTTCGGCAAACACGGCGACCAGGCCGACCGGCGGCCTGGCAAACGCCAGCGCGCGCGCGCTCGCCGCGCGAATCGGCGGCGGCACATCGCCGCGAATCATCCGCAACCGCGCGATCGCCGCGTCGTTCGCGGACACGCGCCCACGCCCGATCAGATCGACCAACTGCCGCCAAGTCGACTGTGCGCCGAACGGCGATGACATTTCTGCCGAAAGAACCGTTTCCAGACTGTCGTCGAAGCGCAATGCGATCCATTCCCGATCCGGTCGCGAAAGCGCCGTAACGATTTCTTAACTGTGCTTGGGCGCCGTTGTAACCCCAAGTTTTCGATGCGTCGCAATGTGGGACAATTGCGTTCGTCAGCAATTATCTTATGTTGAAGCGAGATGCGGCGATGCGAAACACGCATACCGGGGGAGCGGACTGTAATGCCTTTCGATTCGATCGACCGACGTATCCTGGAACTGCTGCAGGACGATGGTCGCATGACCAACGTCGATTTGGCCGAACGGGTTGGGCTGACGGCGCCGCCTTGTCTCCGCCGGGTACGCGCGCTGGAGGAAACCGGGGCGATTCGCGGTTATCATGCCGAAATCGATGCGGCGACGTTGGGCTATCCGATCACGGTCTTTGCGATGGTCAGCTTGCGCAGCCAGGCCGAGCATGATCTCGCCGCATTCGAAGGCCATGTCGGGACAATTCCCGAAGTCCGCGAATGCCATATGCTCAATGGCGAGATCGATTTCATCCTGAAGATCGTGGCGAGCGACCTGAAAAGCTTTCAGGACATCTTGATGACGCACCTGACACCGGCGCCCAACGTCGCCAGCGTCAAGACATCGCTGACGATCCGCACCGCCAAGGCGCTGCCGGGAATTCCGATCCGGCACACCTGACGCAAGAAAGGGCGGCCCGCGAGCCGCCCTCCGTGTCGGTTGCGTTCGGCCTACGCTGCAATCGGCGGGGTGGTGACGAACACCGTCCACAACCGCGCGATGGCCTTGTTCGGCTCGGCGTTCACCCGCGCGAGCGCGGCCTTGGCGCCCTCGCGATCCCCCGACAGCGCCAGCGCCATGCCGAGGTGGAGATTGTTGCGATCGGCATCCGGCGCGCCCTTGGTCTCGCACAAACGGTACATCTCGATCGCCTTGGCAAAGTTGCGCGTGCCGAAATATGCGTCGCCTGCCTGCTGCGCGAGATCGCCCTTGGCCCCGGCCAGCGCATTCTTTTCCTTGACCGCGAGCGGGGCACTGCCAGCGATTCCGGTCTTCGCGCGCGCCAGCAACTCGTTTCCGGTGATGTTCCCAGTCGGGATAACGCCGGCGGAGAAGCCTTCCTCGATCACGGTCTTGGTTTCGTTCGGCAGGCCGACCGTCAGAGCGGCATCACCGTAATCGATATATTCCTTTTGGCCGGCCATACTCTTGGACGCCCACAACAGCCGATAGAGATCGATCTTGTTCTTGCTGTATTTGATCGCAGCCGGGCCCTGGAACCCGAACGTATAAATCGCCCCGCGCCAATTCGGGGCAGTGCCATATTCGGTCAGCCACGCTGCCGTCCATTGATCGGCACCTTCCTGATCGCCCGCCTTGCCCAAGCGGCTGAACGCATATTTATACCATGCTTCGGGGGCCTTGCGACCGGCGGCCTTTTCTGCGGCAATCGCAGTACCGAGTTCGGCAATGCCGCCTTTCACGTCGCCCGTCTCGACCTTTGACTGCACGATTTGCAACAGCAGATCGGGATTGTTCACGCCGAGTTCGCGCGCGCGCATGAAGTACCGCAGCGCATCTGGGTACTTCTTGAGCGCATAGGCCAAACCGCCGCGTTCATTGTTGCGAATCGCGAGCTCTGCGGCCGGCGTAGCGGGATTGGCCAACAAGGCATCGAGGATCGGGATGAGTGCGGTAATCCGCTGCGCTTCCGGCTGACTCTTGGTCTGGGCGTTGACCAGCGCCAGCCTTATGCCCTGCGCAAGATAGCGCTCATAGTCGGTTTTGGCGACGCTATCCATTGTGTTGAGCGCAGCCTCTGCCTTCACCAGATCCTTCGGTGTCGCGGCGAGTGCGGTCTGCGCCTCAATGGCGGCTGCTCGCGCTTCCTTTGAGATTGACGGCGCGGCGGGGGCCTCTTCCTTCTTCTTGGCAATCGCGGGCGCGACCAAGGCCGCACCGTTCAACGCAACGACCAACGCGGCGGATAAGGCAAGTTTGGAAACCATCTTCATTGCGAACTCTCCTCATGCGGCGCGGCGCGCGCGGCGGATTGCTGGCGCTGCTCTAGCGCCGCCGCTTGTACCGTCAAGCAACCGCGTTGCCGCCCGAAGCCTTAACGTCGCTTGAACCCGTCGGCTCCCATCTGCGATCCACAAGGCTTTGACGGGAGCGCGCCACCCGCCTAACCGGCTCCACGATGATTGCCTTGCTCTCCC
Source organism: Sphingomonas psychrolutea (assembly GCF_014636175.1). Lineage (GTDB taxonomy): Bacteria > Pseudomonadota > Alphaproteobacteria > Sphingomonadales > Sphingomonadaceae > Sphingomonas > Sphingomonas psychrolutea. Next base: position 33,564 of record NZ_BMDW01000002.1, read on the forward strand.
CCGCCAAGACGCTCGATTACGAGCGCGCACTGCCCCCCCTCACTGCGACCGAGCCGCGCTTTGCCGACACAGCAGAGGCGCTCGCGCGGTCGGCGGCAAACCTGACGCAGAAACGGCTGGCGCAATTGATGCACATTTCGCCAACGCTGGCGAAGCTCAATGCCGATCGTTTCGCTGGGTTCGCCGGTGCCCCTACACGGCCCGCGCTCTTTGCCTTTGCCGGGGACGTGTATACCGGGTTTGAGGCGCGCTCGCTCGACGAAGCGGCGGTTGCGTACGCGCAGGATCATGTGCGGATGCTGTCGGGGTTGTACGGCCTGCTCCGCCCGCTTGACGCGATGAAACCGTACCGCCTGGAGATGGGGACGCGTTGGGCCCCGCGCCGCAAGAATCTTTACGAATTTTGGGGCGATCGTATCGCAACTGCGGTCCGCGCCGATCTCGTGGCCGAGGGATCGGGCGCCGTCCTCAACCTTGCCAGCCAGGAATATTTCGCCGCCGTGCTCGGTAAACTGGACGGCGTGCGCGTGATCGACGTGGATTTCCGCGAACCCGGACCCAACGGCCCGCGCTTCGTCAGCTTCAATGCCAAGCGCGCGCGCGGGATGATGGCGCGCTGGCTGTGCGAACATCGCATCCACGACATCGAGGACATGAAGGGCTTCGACAGCGACGGCTATCGATTCGATGCCGCCGAAAGCGAAGCCGATCGCTGGCGCTTTTCCCGCGCATGAGCGGCTCTGCAGTCATCATCGGCGCATCCGGCGGGATCGGCGCGGCCTTCGTCGCCGCGTTGGAGGACGAAGGTGCGTTCGACATCGTCCATGGCTTTGCGCGAAGCTGGAGCGGCGCGCGGCATATCGACCTGACCGACGAAGCGAGCATCGCCGCTGCCGCCGCGCACGTCGCCACCGGCCCGGCGCCGACGCTGGTGATTGTCGCGACCGGCTTGCTGCATGATACGGTGCGTGGCCCCGAAAAGGCGATGCGCGAGCTCGATCCCGTCTGGCTCGCCCGGAATTTCGCGATCAACGCGATCGGCCCGGCCCTGGTCGCCAAGCATTTCCTGCCGCTCGGAGCCAAGGGCAAGCCCGCTGTGTTTGCCGTCCTGTCGGCGCGCGTCGGGAGCATTTCGGACAATAAGCTCGGCGGCTGGTACGGCTATCGCGCCTCGAAGGCCGCGCTCAATCAACTGGTGCGTACGCTCGCGATCGAGGAAAAGCGTCGCAACGATCGCAGCATCGTCGTGGCACTCCATCCCGGCACGGTCAACACCGCGCTGTCGAAGCCGTTCCAGAGCAATGTCCAGCCCGGCCGCCTGTTCGATGCTGAGCGCGCGGCGCTGCAATTGCTCGACGTGATCGAGGGATTAAAGGTTCCCGACAGCGGCAAACTGTTCGATTTCGAAGGCAAGGAAGTGCCGTTCTAAAGCCCCCCGACGACATAAAACATGACGGATTTGTCACCATAGTGCCATCGATAGGTCAGCGGTACGGTCGCATTCTCTTCATCTTCGGGATCATGCCCGAAGTTCTTGAGAGGATTGCCATGACCCGGTTCCCGATCGCGCTCGCCGCCACCGCTCTGCTGTGCGGCACCGCTGCCGTCGCTCAGATGAAACCTGCAACAAAGCCGACGCCGACAAAGGTGATCGCTGCCACGCCAGTCGCAAAGCCCACGCCTGCGAAGATGATGGCAGCCAAACCCGCCCCCGCAATGGCTGCCAAGGCAGTCGCTGCTGCGCCCAAGCCGAAGCCAGCCGCTGCTCCCGGCGGTCGGATGGTTTCGGCCAAGCTCGCGAATGGCAAGACCGTGACCTACAATTGCGCGCTCGCCGGGAACAAGACAAAGAAGGCCTGCCAATAACCCTGAAAAATCCGCCCCCGCGCGCGCTCCTAACGCGCGTGGGGCTGGCATTCGCGTTCGCGCTCGGCTAGGGTTGTCGCATTCCCGTAACACAGCCGAAGGCACCGCAAATTGACCGACGAGACCGTGCTCGCCGACCCATCCGATATTGCTCCGATCTCGATCGTCGACGAGATGAAGTCGAGCTATCTCGATTATGCAATGAGCGTGATTGTCGCGCGCGCGCTGCCCGATGTCCGTGACGGGCTGAAGCCCGTTCACCGCCGCATCTTGTGGTCTGCGTCGGAAAGCGGCTTCCTGTACAACCGACCGTATCGCAAATGCGCGCGCATCGTCGGCGATACGATGGGTAAATATCACCCGCACGGCGACAGCTCGATCTACGAAGCCTTGGTCCGCATGAGCCAGGACTGGTCGATGCGCGTGCCGCTGATCGACGGTCAGGGCAATTTCGGGTCGATGGACCCCGATAAAGCCGCCGCGATGCGCTATACCGAGGCGCGCCTGGCCAAGGTCGCCGGTTCGCTGCTCGAGGATATCGACAAGGACACGGTCGATTTCATCCCCAATTATGACGGGTCGGAGCGTGAGCCCGCCGTCCTCCCGGCGCGTTTCCCCAATTTGCTGGTCAATGGCGCAGGCGGCATCGCGGTTGGCATGGCGACCAATATCCCGCCGCACAACCTCGGCGAAGTGATCGACGCTACGCTCGCCATCATCGATTCGCGCACCGGCGCGCGCGAAGTGCCAAGCGACGAGGAATTGCTCGAGATCGTCCCCGGTCCCGATTTCCCGACCGGGGCGATCATCCTCGGCAAGGCGGGCGCGCGCTCGGCCTATGAAACCGGACGCGGCTCGATCATCATTCGCTCGCGCTACGTGGTCGAGGAAGGCCGCGGCGATCGCCGCTCGATCGTGCTCACCGAAATCCCGTTCCAGACCGGCAAGAACGGCCTCGTCGAAAAGATCGCCGAAGCCGCCAAGGACAAGCGCATCGAAGGCGTCAGCGACATTCGCGACGAATCGAGCCGCCTCGGCGTGCGCATCGTCATCGACCTAAAGCGCGATGCGACACCCGAAGTCGTGCTCAACCAGCTTTGGCGCCACACCCCGGCGCAATCGTCCTTCCCGGCGAACATGCTGGCGATTCGCGGCGGGCGCCCCGAACTGCTCAATCTGCGCGACATCATCACCGCGTTCGTCGTCTTCCGCGAGGAAGTGATCACGCGGCGTTCGAAGTTCGAGCTCGCCAAGGCGCGCGACCGTGCCCATTTGTTGCTCGGCCTCGTCATCGCGGTCACCAATCTCGACGAAGTCGTCCGCATGATCCGCGGCTCCTCAAGCCCGGCGGCGGCGCGCGAAGCGCTGATCTCGCGCGAATGGCCGGTTGCCGAGATCGCACCGTACATCAAGCTGGTCGAAGCGGTCGAAGCCGAAGTCACCGGCGACACCTATCGCCTGTCCGAACTGCAAGTCCGCGCGATCCTCGATTTGCGCCTCCACCGCCTCACTGCTTTGGGCCGCGACGAGATCGGCAACGAGTTGCAAGGCCTCGCCGATTCGATCTCCGAGCTGCTCGCCATCCTCGGCGACCGCGCGAAACTCTACGCGGTGATGCGCGACGAACTGGTCGCGGTGCGCAAGGAATTCGCCACCCCGCGCAAGACCGACATTGCGGCTGCCGCCGACGGGATCGACGACGAGGATCTGATCGAGCGCGAGGACATGGTCGTCACCGTGACGATGCAGGGCTATATCAAGCGCACCACGCTCGACACTTTCCGCTCGCAAGCGCGCGGCGGCAAGGGTCGTGCGGGCATGGCGACCAAGGATGAGGACGCCGTCACCAATTTGTTCGTGACATCGACTCATACACCGGTGCTGTTCTTCTCAACCCTCGGCAAGGTCTACCGGATGAAGGTCTGGAAACTGCCCGAGGGTGGCGCTGCCACGCGCGGCCGCCCGATGATCAATTTGCTTCCGCTGGCCGAGGGCGAGACGATTTCGACCGTGCTGGCGTTGCCTGAGGATGAGGCGGAATGGGCCAAGCTCCACGTGATGTTCGCCACCGCCAAGGGCAGCGTGCGCCGCAACTCGATGGACGCCTTCACCAACGTGCCGACCGCCGGCAAGATTGCGATGAAGTTTGAAGGCATTGACGAGGACGATCGTCTGATCGGCGTCGCCTTGCTGAGTTCGGACGACGATGTGTTGCTCGCGACGCGCGCCGGCAAGGCAATCCGCTTCGCCGCCGATGAAGTCCGCGAATTCCAGAGCCGCAACTCGACTGGCGTGCGCGGCATGGCGCTGAAGGGCGACGATGCAGTCATTTCGCTGTCGATCCTCCACCGCGTCGGCGCGACGCCCGATGAGCGCGAGGAATATCTGAAGTTCGCGCCGTGGAAGGAGCGTGAGGGTGAGCCTGCGATGGACCCAGCCCGCTATCAGGAATTGATCGCGCGCGAACAGTTCATTCTGACGGTTTGCGCTAACGGCTACGGCAAATTGTCCTCGGCCTATGACTATCGCCGCACCGGGCGCGGCGGCCAGGGCATCACCAACATCGACAACATTCCGCGCAACGGACCCGTGGTGGCAAGCTTCGCCGCGACCAAGGGTCACCAGCTGATGCTGGTGACCGACCAGGCGAAGGTGATCCGCACGACCTTAGGGTCGATGCGCGTGATCGGCCGCAATTCGGCCGGCGTGAAGCTGTTCGATGTGGCCAATAACGAACATGTCGTCTCCGCCGCCCGCATCGAAGAAGCCGAAGGCGAGGCCGAGGCCGATGTGCGCGACCTGACTGCGGTCGAGCTCGCGCCCGACGACACCGCAGACACGAGCGATGACAGCGCGGCTGGGCCGGAGGGCGGCGAATGACCGACCTGCCGACCACCGCCTATAAGGTGCTGACCGCCGAACAGATGGCGATACTCGAGACAGAGGCCAGCTTTGCCGGGGCGCCCGTCGATCTCGCCGATGGCTACATCCATCTCTCGACCGCCGAGCAGTTGACCGAAACGGTCGACAAGCATTTTGCAGGGCAGGCCGATCTGCATGTCGCCGCGATTGATCTCGGGTCGTTCGGCGCTGGTCTCAAATGGGAAGAATCGCGCGGCGGTCAGCTCTTCCCGCACCTTTACGGCGGCCCGCTACTGCTGGAGACGGTGATCGCCTATGGACCGCTCGAGCGCGAGACGACGGGGCAGGTCAAGCTGCCGGTCGCGGGATAGCGCTAAGCATATAAATCGACGACCACCGCGCCCTGCCCCTCCGCCGCGAGCAACAGCGTGCGGTGGCAATGCTGCGGGTCACGCTCATAGCAGAGCAATGCGCTCGGCAACGCCGCCGCCAAGGCGAGCATCTGCGCCGCCTGCGCTTGCGCTTCAGGCAGCTCGAGCTGGTCGGCATAGACCGCCGCGAGCGTTGCCACGTCACCCCGCTTGGCGGCATCGCGCCCGCGCTTAGGCGTGCCGAGCGCTTTCAGGTGAACATAGCCGATCCCGGCTTCGGCGAGCGACGCCGCCAGCGACGTCTTGGAGAATCCCGGCCGCCGCGACAGTGGCAGCGCGCGGACGTCGATCACGCGCTGCACCCCCGCCCGCGTCAACGCAGCGAGGAAGTCGGCCATTGTCGAGGCTTCATAACCGATCGTGAAAACCTTCATCGTGTGCGCTCGCTCGTCACCACCCCGACCGCGATCATCGCTTGGCCGGCCAGATATAACGGCCAGACCAGCAGATCGGGTACGATCGATCCGGCCAGTGGCCCTATCTGCGCAAAGATCAGCAAGTCGGACACCGCGAACAGCACCGCCCCAGCCCCGACCAGGCCACGCGGGAACCGACTGATCCACGCCGTCGCCGCCATCGCGCCGAGCGCAAGCCCGTAGAGCAACACACCGGGGCTGCCGAAGAGCGCATAAGCGGTAAGCGGAACGCCGAGCATCAACAAGATCGCGGGCGCAGTCCCGTCTCGCCCGGTGCGGCGCCGCGACCAGTACAAGCCGGTTGCGAGCAGATGCCCGATCAGGAACGCCAGCGCGCCCACCGTCAGCCCCGAGGTTTCCAGCAACACGTCGCCCAGCGCGCCGAATGCCAGCACAAGCGCGATCCAGCGCCCGGCGGTCGTCGGCGCGGACGTCAGGGCCCATAGCGCGAGCAAACCGACGCCCGTTCCCTTCCAAGCCGCCAGAAGCGCACCGGCGGGGAGGATATGGCTCGCCGCCCAATAACTGAGCCCGGCGAGCAAGGCGGCGGCGAACAGGGCGGGTTTGGGTATGCGCGACATCATCCTGCTGAGATGCAGCACGCGAGGCACCGCTACAAGTGCGCCTCATCATCCCCACCATCACCGTCACCCCGGGCCTTGAGCCGGGGTCCATCAAGCGGCTTGGCGAGGTTCGGGAGCGACAAAGCAATCCTATCGGCACGATGGACCCCGGCAGAAGGCCGGGGTGACGGGTGTTTATGGCGCGCTGCTGCCCCCCGGCTGGGAGGTATGAGTGGACCAATTGACTCCCCAGCGAATCCTGTTATTTCTGTTTTTACAGAAATTGGAGTTATGCGTGACCCTGCTCGACCATCCCGACGCCAAGGCCTTCATCCTGCATTGGGGGGAAATGGGCACGCATTGGGGCGTCAACCGTTCGGTCGCGCAAGTCCACGCCCTCCTCTATCTCTCCGAAAAGCCGGTTGATGCCGAAGCGATCGTCGAGGCGCTCGGCCTTGCCCGCTCCAACGTCTCGACTGCGCTGAAGGAATTGCAGGGCTACGCGATTGTCCGCCGCGTCCATGTCGAGGGCGACCGGCGCGACCATTTCGTCGCCGAGGGCGATCTTTGGGAAATGCTGATGCGGATCGTGGCCGAGCGCAAGCGCCGTGAGATCGACCCGACGATCGCGCTCCTCGCCGAATTGTCCGAGCGGTTGAAAGCCGATCCCGCAGCCCCCGCCTATCTGCGTGATCGCGTGGTGCGAATGCACGAATTCCTCTCCACGCTCGGCACCTGGTACGAACAGGTCAAGGCGCTCCCGAAATCGACGCTCGTGACGCTGATGAAGCTCGGCGGCAAGGTCGCGCGCTTCATCCCCGGCGCGAAGAAGGGCTGATCCGATGTGCCTGCCCATTGCTCCCCCTTAGCTACGCCCAGTTGTTTCATTTTTTACAGAAATAACAGGCATTGGAGTTTGTCATGGTCGAGACTGCCTCTCCTCCCACGCGCGACCGGCGCGCCGCCACGATCCGCGTCTCCGCCGCGTTCGGCTTCGCCCTCGCCTTTGCGCTCGGCGTGTACCTCCTGCTGGAGGCCGCGCGGCCCGACGTCGGCCTGATCAGCTTCTCCTTCCTGTTGATCTTGCCCGCCGCAATCTCCGCGTTCGTGGCCTATGTCGCCGATCCGTGGAAGGAACGCACCCGCCGCGCCTATCTGATGGTGCCGGTCTGGCTGTTGCTGGTCGTGATCGTCGCGTCGCTGGTAATCCTGCGCGAAGGGGTCATCTGCGTTCTGATCCTGTCACCGCTGTGGATGATCAGCGGCCTTATCGGCGCAGAGATGACTTACCGGCTGCGCCGCCGCATAGGCTCCAACGACAAGACCTATTGCAGCGCGCTCCTGCTATCGCCGCTGCTGGCGATGCAAGTCGAGCCATACATCCCCTTGCCGCAAACCGAAGCGACCGTGACGCGCAGCACCGTGATTGCAGCAACGCCCGAAAAGATCTGGCCCTTGCTCCGCGGCATCCCCGACGTGCAGCCGGGCGAAGGGCAATGGAATATCTCCGAGGACGTGATCGGCATCCCCCGCCCGCTCGGTGCGCAACTGGTCGGCAGTGGCGTAGGCGCCGAACGGCGCGCGAACTGGGGCGACAATGTCCGCTTCCGCGAACGCGTTATCGAGTGGCAGCCGGAGCGCCGGATCGGCTGGCGCTTCATCTTTGACGATATCGACGGGTGGAAATTCACCGACCGGCATCTGATGCCCGACAGCCCCTATTTCCGCGTCACCACCGGCGGCTATACGATGCAACCGCTTCCCGATGGACGAACGCGCGTCACCATCCATACGCGCTATTGGATCCAGACCCCGGTCAACGGCTACTCGCAACTGTGGGGTGAGCTGTTCCTCGGCGACCTGGAGGACAATCTGCTGACGCTGGTCAAGGGGCGGGCGCGAGCGGCCGGGTCCGCGGAGGGCTGATCCCCGGATATCTGGATATCCCGACCAAGCAAATCCGGCCCCGGGTTTAGCAATTGCGTTCACCTGCAAAGGATTGCATCATTGCCTTGGTGAGGCTTGCGGATAGGCAGAAAATGGCGCGGATCGAGCGGCTGGTGATCCTGGGCGGGGGCACTGCAGGGTGGATGACCGCAACTGCGCTTTCCAAGACCCTTGGCCCGACGGTGGCGATCGACCTGCTCGAATCCGACGCGATCGGCACGGTCGGGGTGGGCGAGGCGACAATCCCGACGATCCACTGGTTCAACGATCTGATCGGCCTCGACGAAGCCGAGTTCGTCCGCGCGACCAAGGCAAGCTTCAAGCTCGGTATCGAATTCGTCGATTGGGCGCGGCCCGGCCACCGCTATTTCCATCCGTTCGGGCGTTACGGTGTGGATTTCGGGCACGTGCCGTTCCACCAATGCTGGCTGAAGGGGGCAAGCGACGGCGGCACCGCACCGCTCTCCGCCTTTTCGCTGGCCACCCAACTCGCTGCGGCAAACCGCTTTGCCAAGCCGTCCAGCGATCCCGGTTCGATCCTGTCGACGCTTGGCTATGCCTATCATTTCGACGCATCGCTCTACGCGGCGCATTTGCGCGGCCTGGCCGAGGCGAGCGGCGTGGTTCGGCATGAGGGTCAGCTGGGATTGGTGGAGCGCGACCCCGCCACCGGCTTCGTCACTGCGCTCACCACCGACCGCGGCAAGCGGCTCGCGGGCGATCTGTTTATCGATTGCTCGGGCTTTCGCAGCGTGCTGATCGGCGACGAACTGGGCGCAAAATTTGAAGATTGGTCACACTGGCTGCCATGCGACCGCGCCGTCGCGGTGCCGTGCGTGCGCGCCGCCGAAACCACGCCCTTCACCCGCTCGACTGTGCGATCCGCCGGATGGCAGTGGCGCATCCCGCTGCAGCACCGCACCGGCAACGGCTATGTCTATTCGAGCAGTTTCATCTCCGACGACGAGGCGGTAGCCACGTTGCTTGCCAATCTCGACGGCGAAGCGCTCGCCGAGCCGCGGCAACTGCGTTTCAAGGCGGGGTTCCGGCGCGAAACCTGGGTCAAAAACGTCGTCGCGATCGGGCTATCGTCGGGGTTCCTCGAACCGCTTGAATCGACCAGCATCCACCTTATCCAGAGCGGCATCGCCAAGCTCATCGCGCTCTTCCCCAACAGCGATTGTGATCCCGCCCTCGCCCGCCAGTTCAACGATCTGTTCGGACGCGACATGGACGACATCAAGGACTTCCTGATCCTGCATTACCACGCGACGAAGGGCCACACGGCACCGTTGTGGGAGTATACCCGCACGATGACATTGCCCGACAGCCTGATCGAAAAAGAAGCGCAATACCGCCGCTCGGGTCGCCTGATGCTGTCGAGCGACGCGCTATTCCGCGAGGCGAGCTGGCTCGCGGTGCTCAACGGCCAGGGCATCGTCGCCGCCGATCACAGCCCGATTGCCGATACGCTGGATGCAGCGGCAAATCGCCATCAGCTCGATCAGCTCGCCGCGATCATCGCGCGCGCCGCGCCGACGTTGCCGAAGCATGACGCCGTGATCGCCGCCCTGATCGGGCGCGCGGTGGCGTGACGGCGAGCGTCACGGTCCACCGGATCGGGAATGAGCAGGAACCCGTCGCGGCCATCGAGAATTTCGCGCCCGACCCTACGGCATTGCGAAAAGCGGCGCGGACTGCCGTGTTCGCGGTTGCGGGCGAACATTATCCCGGCATCCGCGGTGAACTTCCGCCCGACTATCTGGCTGGCGTGCGCCCCTTGCTCGGTGCGGTCTTCCGCGACGTGTTCGGCGTAAGCGAAGCGGTTTCGGTGCTCGATTTGCGCTGGTCGATGGTCATCGCGCCGCCCGCGTCGCTGTCGGTCGAACAACGCCTGCCGCATGTCGATGCGCTGGAGCCGGGACGGCTGGCGCTCGTGCATTTTCTGGGCGCTGACAAGGAAGACGGCACGGCCTTTTACCGCCATCGCGGCACTGGTTACGAGACGATCGATCAGAACCGCAGCACGACCTATTTCGCCGCGCTCAACGAAGATATACGGCGGCATGGCCCGCCGCCGTTTGCTTTTCCAAATGGCGACACGCCGATCTTCGAGCGGATCGCGCGCTTCGAGGGTCGCCCCAACCGCGCCTTGGTCTATCGCGGGCGGCTGCTTCACTCCGGCGACATCGCGCCAGGCAGACCGCTCTCCGCCGATCCCTTGATCGGACGCCTGACCGTTACCGGCTTTTTCGCCGCGCGCTAACGGCCGCCGGTGGCCGCACCGCCAGATACACCGTGCTCCACAATTGCGCGGCGTTCGATTCGTCGACATCGGCCTTCCCCGCGCCGAACGCGACAGTCTGATACCGGCCGTTTGCATATCGCCAAGACCATAGTTCGGAGCTTTGCAGGCCGCGCGTCGCACCGATCACGCGCCACAAAGCGGCCTGCGCCGAGACCAACCGCGCGCGGACCGGCGCTGGCAGGTCCCGCCTTGCAAGCTGGCGCTCCAAACCGGCGGCGAGCAGCGCCTGCTGCCACGACCAGATCACCGCGCCGTGATACGCCCCTGGCGTGAAGCGCGCCTGCGCTTGCGGCCCGGCAAAGGCGGCATTGGCCACGACCAGCCCGGCATCGGTCATCAATCCGGCTGGAAACGGGCGCATCATCGCCGCGACATCGCGGTCGAGTTCCGCGGGGGCGGGGTTGCCGAACAGCAGCGCAAAGCCCTCGTCCGAGTTGAGGATCGGCACCGGCTGTCCGCCCGCATTGATCGACAGCGCGTGAAAGCTAAGCGGCGTGCCGCCAAGCGAAGCAACCGCAGACGCGGCAGGCACGCCCAAGGTTGCGGCATAGGCGGTGATCGCGCTTGCCGCTTGCCGGGCTGCAAGCTCGACGCGGAACAGAGGCGGGGCCTTGTTTTGCCAAGTCGTGGCCATGCTGGCGGCACCCGCCAAGGCTGCGCGGTCCTCGGCCGTTACGTACGGGTCCAGGCGACCCGAGCGATAGAGCCGGTCGGCGGCGGCGAGTGCCGCGGGCACCAGCGCTGCGTTCACATCATAGGGGTAGATACCGCGGCCAAGCCCCTCGTCGCTGTCGCGCCATTCGCCCGACATCCGTCCCGGCTTGATCGCGATCAGCGTGGTAACCGAGGGCGCTTCGGCAAAGCCACGCGCCTGGCGCAACACAAAGCGCAGGTTTCGCACCAGCAGCGTACCAACGGCATCGCGCTCGCCCGGGCGTGCCGCACTCTCAAGCCGGGTGGCGAGGAACGCCGCGGTGCGCGCCTTGCCCGGCCCGTCAAGATAGTGGGCAACGATCGGGGCGAGCATGTAATCATCGTCGATCATGCCGTAATCGAGTTCGGCCCCGTCGCCGGAGCCACCAGCCTTCCGGTTCTGCAGCACCGCGAACTCGCCGACGCCCTCTTCATGCGCGACCTCGCCGCCGGGTGAAAGTCGCGCGAATACCGACCCCAGCCCCGCCTCGACCGCCGCCGGCTGCAGCACCGGCATTAGCAAGCGCACCGACATCAGCGTATCGCGTCCGAAATAGGTGTCGAAGCGCCACGAACCCGCCAGGAATTTCTCCCGGTAGCTGAGGAACGCAAGCGCATTCCGCGCGGCGGGATCGGGCGCGGCGCGCGCGTTGAGCAATTGGCCGAGCGGGAGCGGGGTCAAGGGTGCATCGCCGGTCAGCGCGATAATTTCGATCCGGATGCGACCGCTCCGCCCCGCGACGATCGAGCTCCCGTCGATCCGGCCCTCGATCACGCGCACGCTCAGTTCGTACCCCGGCGAGCCATCCAGTCGCTTGCGCGCATAACGGATCGTGTCGCGGCCATACTGCGCTTCGGCGGCGACCTCGGGCGGAAAGCGACCGACCGCCTGATAGTCACGCAGATAGCGCACGTTGGACAATACCGCCCGCTCCGGCGTCAGCCGTGCCGCATCGATGCTGGCGACGGTCGTAATGCCATGCTTCGTGCCGGCGGCGTTCGTCAGCGGGGTCGGCATACGTTCGATCGTCCAGGTCGCCGCACGCTCGAGCGGCGCGAACCACAGGCCCACCCCACTATTGCCCGCCGGAAACGCGACCAGGATGCGCGGCTCGCGTCCCGAGCGCAGCAGCAGATGCGCCGCCACCTTGCCGTCCCGGACGAAGGCGTTGAGATTCTTCCCCTCGACCAGCCGATAGCCGAGTTCCGTCTTCGGCACCGGTGCCGCGCCGAATGAAAGTGCCGCCACCACGGTGACGGTGGCGAGTCTCAGCGCGCGCGCCATCTGCTGTCCTTCGGGCGTCAGAATTTCAGTGTCACCGATCCGCCATAGGTGGGCCCGGCGATGCCGCGTGCATAGAAGAACCCCGACGCCGCATTTTGCGTCTGGCCCTGGCGCGGATTGCCTTCGGTCAGGCCGACCACGTCGAACACATTGTCGGCGTTGAAGCCCACCTGCAGCCGCTCGGTCACGTTAAGGTTCACGCCCAGACTGGTAACGCCGTACGCCGGCAGTGATACGCCATTGCCCGAATCCGCGAAAATATTGCCGATATATTTGTAGCGTCCATACACTTCGCCAAGTTTGTGCGGCAGCGTGACGGTTGGCGTAATCGTGATCAAGGTCGCCGGCGTGCGTTCCGGGCGGTTGCCGTCGAACGTCGGCTGCGCCACGCCGTTCAGTCGCAAATTATTGAGCTTCGGCTTTTGGAAAACGCCCGAAAGATCGACCGCGAACCAGCTGATCGGACGGATTAGGGCATCGACCTCGACGCCGGTGGTGCCCAGATCGGCAAGGAACGTGGTCTGGATCGTCGGGTTCACCGGATCGATAAAGTTATAGAATTGATCGCGGAAATTGGTGCGGAACACCGTCACCGTCGCATCGATCAGGCGGCGGTATCTGTAGCGTATCCCGGCTTCATACAGCTCGATTCCGGTGGTCGGATTGACGCCATTGGTCTGGAAGCCATCGGCATAGCGGGCATAGACCGATAGATTAGGGGTGAAAAGATAGTTCGCGCCGATCGTCCAGGCGAGCTTGCGCTGCGTCTTCTTGGTGACCGTATAGGTGCCGTTGAAGGTCGACCCCACCGTCGGCACCACGGCTGCGTTGATCAACCCTGGCTGCACCGGCTGGTTTACCGCCGCGCTATTGCCATCGTAAAATTCCGCGCTGTCGCTTTCCCAGCGCAGACCGCCGTCGATATGGAGATGATCGCCAATCGAAACCTCGTCATTGGCATAGATCGAGACCGAACTGTCCTTGCTCTGCCGGATGCCCGCACCCCAATTGCCGTACGAAATCTGGCCAGTGTCGGTCAGCGTGCCGATGACGTTGTTCGCGGCGTTTAGCGCGACGATGTCGTAAATATCGCTATTGGTCTTGACGTCGTTAACGACGGCTGACGTTGCCGACTGGTTCTGGAAACGGCTGACATCGTAATAGAGAATACCGGCGGTCAGCGAGTTGGTAAAGCCGCCGCCCTTATATTCCCAGCGTGCGCCGAAGTTCGATCCGAAATCATGCCCCGACTGGAAATCATGGTTGAGCGTGGTTTGCTGCAGGAAGCCGTTGCCGTTGAGCGCGTTGAGCACGCCCGTCTGGTTCGACCCGGTCACCGTCCCGGTGCGCAAGTTGCGGATGCCAAAGCGAACAGTCGTCGGGAATACCGCTTGCCCTGCTGCCAGCAGCCCGCCGATCGGCGACGCGGCACCCGGCGTCAGATAATCGACCGCGCTGGCCAACCCGGCATTACCCGTACCGGATCCCGGAAACAGCCCGTTGAAATCATCGGTCAGCCCCAGATAGCGCGCGCGAGCGAACAGGTCGATCGTATCGGTCAGCGGCTTTTCAAAATCGAGCCGGATCTGCTTGGTCTTGACGCGGACGCCCTGATCGTAGCGGAAATCGCGGAAGCCGTCGGCCTCGACAAAGGTCGATACCGGCACCGAAATGCGGGAAAAAGCCGTGCCGCCGACATTGCCAAACTGCGTGTCGAGCCCGGTGATGCTGCTCGGCGTGCCATTGTTATAGGCATAAGGCTGATCGGCGTAATAGGCCGCCTTGATGTCGCCGATCTTGCCGGTCAGCCGCACATAGCCACCCCCGTCGAAGCGATATTCGAGCATCGCCTTCAGGCGATAGCCGTCATAGTTGAACGGATTTTGGCGCACGCCCGGATTGGTCTGGATATAACCACCGATGTTGAAGGCGAGCTTGTCGCTGATCGGCGCGGAATAATAGAAATCGCCGCGCCGCTGCCCGTAATTGTACGCCGTAAAGCGCGCAAGCCCTTCGGATTTGGTGAAATTGGGGGTGCGCGACAGGAAATTAATCGTCGCGCCCGCACCGTTGACCGTCAGCACGCCCGACGACCCGCCCTTGACTGCTTCCAGCCGGTCGATCGTGATGTCGTTGGAAAAGAAGAAATCCGCCCCGCCGCCGCCATAGATGATCGGCAGGCCGTCCTCTTCGAGCTGAATGAAACGCTGCCCGCCACCCTGCAGGCCGCGCACCGAATAATTGTTCGACAGCTCCCCCGCCGTACCCTCGACGAAGATGCCCGGCACCAGCTCGAGCAGATCGGCGGTCGAGCGCGGTGCCTTGCGGGCGATATCTTCGGCGGTGGCGAAAGTGATGTCGGCAGACGAGGTGATGAGCGGGCGATTGCGCGTCGTCTGGCCGGTCACCACGATATCGGGAGTCTCCTGCGCCGCGACCGGCACCATGGCGGCATCGGGCGTAGCCGTCGCCGGATCGGCAGGGGGCGCGCTCTGCGCAAAGGCCGGCAACGCGAAGCAGGCTGATCCGGCCAGCAATACGGCCCGAATGGTGATCCGCGAGTTCATAAACCCTCCCAAGGTAATTTTATGGCTGCACCGCCTTGAAAAGCGGTTGCGCTGAGAGCGTGTTTAAATCGATTGCAGTGCCGTTGCAATCGATTGTTTCAGCTGTGCGTCAGGCTCGTCGGATCAAGCGGAATCGCGGACGATCAGTGTCGGTTGCATGATCGTCGAGGGCGTATCCGCGCCTGCCATGCGCCGGAACAGCGTATCGACCATTGCTGCCGCCCCCGGCGCGATGTCCTGTCGCACGGTGGTGAGGCGTGGCACGGTCTGGCTGGCAAGCGGCAAATCGTCGAACCCGACGACCGCGACTCGATCCGGCACGGCGACGGCGCGATCGGCCAGCGCGCGCAGCGTCCGCATCGCGATCATGTCCGATGCGGCAAACACGCCGTCGAACTGCCCGTCGATCAAACCGGCATGATGGCTGATATCGGCCTCCATCTCATCGACGGCGAGGTGCGTTGGAAGCAACGCGACGCGAAGCCCCGCGCTGACCGCGGCCGCCGCGAATCCGGCATGGCGCGCAGCGATCTCGGGTGCGCCGACATCGCCCAGAAAGGCAAGGCGTCGCGCGCCGCGACCGATCAGATGCTCCGCCGCGAGCCGCCCGCCCGCCGCATTGTCCATGCCGACGGTGCAATGGACCTGTCCAGCGCGATGATGCCCCCATGCAACGAGCGGGCGGTACCGACCGGCGGTCTGTTCGATGGCGTCGAACTGGTCCGACTGGCCGATCATCAGCACCCCGTCGAGCATGCCCGATTCGACAATCCGCGTCAGCCAGTCGGGCGATTCAGGGATCACGCGCGACAGCAGAATGTCATAGCCATTTTCGGTAATCAGGTCGGCAAGCTGGCCCAGCATCGTCATGAAGAATGGGTCGGAAAGGTGCTGGCGGCGTTCGTGACCGAGCGGGATGACAACACCGATCAAGCCGGTCCGCTTGGTCCGCAGCCGACTTGCCATCTGGTTCGGGCGGAAATCATGTTCGCGCGCGATCGCCTCGATCTTCTCGCGGGTTTGGACATTGACGAGCGGATTGCCAGCAAGCGCACGCGACACGGTTCCCGCCGAGACGCCCGCGAGCCGGGCCAGATCGACCAGATTGCGGACGCGGACGACCGGTGCCTGCCCCTCACCGGTCATGCGATCTTCAAAATCCCCCATAGCTGCTCACGATAGACTGACTGAAGGCAAGCGCAACAAGGTCGCCACGCGCACTCATCGCTGCGCCAGCCTGGCGGTCGCACCATCGAGCAGCAGATGGAGGACGGGTGCGGGGCCCCCGACGAAAGCCGCGCGACGTTCGCCGACGCCCTGCGGTGGTTCCCGACGCTTTGGCATATCAGCGAAGCTCCACACCGACAGATCGGGCAGGACCTGAAAACTGTACGCCTGCAAGGGGGCACTCGGCGGGTTGGCGAAAACGAGCCCCGATCCGTTGATCGGCCGCCACGGCGCGCCCCAGCGCTCTGCAACCAAGCCGTACAGGCCGGTCGGCCCGACTGGCCCGGCGGGCGCGAAGACTTTCGCTTGGGTCGACCAGAACAGATAGACGGATCCACTATGCGCGACAACGTGCGGCCGTTCGAGCTCGTTATTCAGCCCCGCAGCCGATACAATCGGCGGTTGCAGCAACCAGCCGCCGTCACCTCGGCGGGCGGCGCCGACGATGCCATTCCACGGCGATACCGCGCTAGCGTCCGATGCGGTAAACAACAGCCAATCCTCGCCACCGCAATCGCGAAAGAAGAAGGGATCGCGAAAGGCCTTGATCGTTCCGATCGCAGCGGCCCCTGTCATGTCGGTCTCATAGCAAACGCCATCGGGGCGGACGCATTCGACCGGCGTGCTCCACGCACCGAGCTGCGGCGTGTCGTCGATTACGGACAGCGACGCGGAGGCCTCGAATAATCGCTGCGTGACGCTCGGAAAATGCTCGCCCCGCATACCGACGCCGGTAAAGAACAACCGCACCGCATCGGCTGAATCGCTCAGCACGGCAGAACCCGACCATTGCCGACTGCCGGGCGCATCGTCCTCCCGAAAAACCGGCCCCAGATCACGCCACCCGGCTTGGGTACGGTGAAACAGGCGCAGGCGCGCGACTCCGTGCCGATCCTCGGGATCGGGCGATGCGGGTGCGACCAACGCGATCACCAGCAGGCCACCCGCACTCTCGGCCAGCGCGCCGGCGGTCGTCAGCACCGGCCAATGATCCCATACCTCGAACCCAGGCAGAACATCGGGCACCACTGCCGCTGTAAACCCCGGCGCGACCGCCATCGCATCAGGGTTTATTGTCGCGACATGATCGGGCAGCCACGGAAACGGGATCATGGTTGCGATGGCCTGCTCACGCAAAGAGGGGACGAATGCGCCACGAATAGACACGTTGCAAACCTTTGCAATGACAAAAGCCGTCGTGCTAGCACTGTCGCGCAGGCTGGCCGAAACCCCGCCGCGAGGAGAGAGCATGCCAGCAGATCCCGCGCCCAAACCCAGGCTCAGCCTCGGCCGAATTCTGCAGATGAATCTGGGATTCCTCGGGCTGCAATTCAGTTTCGGTCTGCAACAGGCCAATATGGGGCCAATCTACAGCTTCCTGGGCGCGAGTGAGGCGAGCATGCCATTGCTGTGGCTAGCCGGGCCGATCACCGGCTTGTTGATCCAGCCGATCGTCGGCGCGCTCAGCGACCGTACCGTCACGCGGATCGGCCGCCGCACGCCCTATTTCCTGACCGGCGCGGTGTTGTGCAGCATCGCGCTGTTTGCGATGCCGTACAGTCCCGCGCTGTGGGTTGCGGCAAGCTTGTTATGGCTGCTCGATGCCGCCAACAATATCACGATGGAGCCGTACCGCGCCTATGTCGGCGATCGGCTCGACGTCACACAGCGACCGCTCGGATTCCTGACGCAAAGCGCGTTTACTGGTCTTGCCCAGACGCTTGCATATCTCGTCCCGTCGATCTTCGTGTGGATCGGCATCAACCCCGATGCGGTCGATATCAACGGCATTCCCGATACCACGCGGCTCGCCTTCGCGATCGGCGCGGTGCTGTCGCTGAGCACGATCCTGTGGTCGGTGTGGCGCGTGCGCGAACTGCCGCTCACCGCCGCGCAACTTGCGCAAATGCGCGAACACGCGGTTTCAATCCGCACCACCTGGCGCGACTTTACCGAAGCGGTGCGCGACATGCCGCAGCCGATGCGGCGCCTTGCGCTGGCGATGTTCTGCCAGTGGTTCGGCATGTTTTGCTATTGGCAATATGCGGTGTTGTCGCTCGCACACGCGCTGCACGAGAGCATCAGCACGGCGGCGGTGCGCGACGCGGCCTTGGTCAACGGGCGGCTCGGCGGGTTCTACAACGCGATCGCCTTCTTCGCGGCGCTGGCGCTGGTGCCGCTGATCCGGCGGCTCGGCGCTGGCCCGGTCCATGCCGCCGCGATGATCGCGGCGGGCGGCGCGATGCTGGTGCTGCCGTCGATCGGCAGCGAAGCATATTGCTATTTACCGATGCTCGGGATCGGGCTCGGCTGGGCGAGCCTGATGGGCACGCCGTACATCATGCTCGCCGACTGCATCCCGCCCGAACGCACCGGGATCTATATGGGCATCTTCAACATGTTCATCGTCGTACCGATGCTGATCGAGAGCCTGACGCTTCCGTTTTTCTACACGCCTGTGCTTGGCGGTGATCCGCGCAACGTCATCATGCTCGGCGGCGTGATGTTGTTGCTGGCGGCGGTGGCAACCCTGCGGGTGGGGCGTGCTGCGGCGCCACAGCGGCTTCGAGCGGCGATCTGATCCTGCCGGTCGGGATCGAGCTCGGGATAATATGCCGACAGCGCGCTCGCCACGCGCTTGGTGGTGCCGAACGCGTCTTGCAGCGGATATTTACCACCACCGCCGGCCCGTCACGCCTCGACCCGAGCATCTTGCCGGTCTCGCGGCTTCCTCGACCCACACATCGGGCCTGCGCGATCAGGGTTCGCACCCTGACTATGCCGGGCGAATCCTTGCCGATCCCGGCCATGTGTGGACGCGCGCCGAGCAAATCGAGCTCGCAATGACATTTGGACCGCCGTTGACCGCGCCGGGGGTGCAATTTTCCTATTCAGATACTGGTTACGTCGTGATTGGCGAGCTTATCGAAAATATCACCGGCTTGCCGCTCGCAACCGCCGTGCGGACGTTGCTGGACTTTGACCGGCTGGGGCTGACCCGAACCTTCTGGGAAAAGGTCGAGCCAGCACCTGAAGGACTGGCGCGTGCCGGTCAATATTTTGGCGATTTGCCGGTTGCGAGGATCGAGCCGAGCGCTGATCTGTTCGGTGGTGGCGGGCTGGTATCGACGACAGAGGATCTTGTCCGTTTCCTGCGTGCCCTGCTGCGCGGCGGGCTGTTCGCCTATCCTGAAACGCTCGCCGCCGGTCTGATGACACCGGCCGTATCCATCGGCGACGCAAGCCACATCCACTCGGCGTTGCTGCGCAGCAAAGTCATTGGCGGTCGGCCGTGCTGGTCGCATGGCGGGTTCTGGGGCGTGCAGGTGGTGCACTTCGCCGATGCCGATGTGACGCTGGCGCTAAGCTACAATCAGGTCAAATGTGATGCGCAGACTTCGGGGGAAATCGGGCGCGATGGACTCGTTGATCGGCTCGCACGGATCACGCTGACAGGTCGCTCCGGATGACGCGGCGTGAAGACCGGCTGCGGAGGGGCATCTCGGCCAGGAGACACCCGCTCGTGCCCGAAGATGCGGTGGCCTTAAGGGGTCGACCATCAACAACGCTGTTCCGCATTCAGCGTCTCTGCGATTTCCTCAGGGTCAGCGCGCAGACATGACCTTGCTCGCTCATGCCCGTTCGGCGCTCGCGCAATCGAACGGGGCCCATGGCGGCCCGCACATGCATAATGCTACGCAGAAACGCCCGTCCCTGATTTACCAAACCGACACTAAGGAGTTTGGCGAATTCTCGTTACTGAATACCTGAGATGGGGCGACCACTCGTTGGCCCGAGTCGACAGCGACAAAGCGAGGAAAGTGAGATCGGAACGTTAATCGCAGTCACCGCCATCGTTGCTTATGGTGCGGTGCTGTTTGCGATTGCGTATTGGTTCGATCGTCGTGGCATGCCGTCGGGGCTTGGTCGCCTCGCCTATCCGATGTCGCTAGCCGTCTATTGTAGTAGTTGGACATTTTTCGGCGGGGTCGGCACGGCCGCAACGACCGGTTGGACCTATCTGTCGATCTACCTTGGCCCGGTTCTGCTGTTTTTGATTGCGCCAGGCTTATTCGACCGGGTTGTGAAACTTTCACGTGAAGCGGGGTCCACGTCGATCGCCGATTTCATAGCAGCATGCTATGGACGGAGCCGCAGCATCGCCGCGATCGTGGCGGGTTTCGCGTTGCTCGCCGCGCTTCCCTACATTGCGCTGCAATTGCGTTCGGTTTCCGCCAGCTTCGCTGCTTTGGTCGGACTTGAACATGCAGTCTGGGTCGGGCCGATGACGGCCGCACTGCTCTGCATTTTCGCAATCAGTTTCGGCGCGAGGCGGTACGAAGTGGCCGGGCGAAATCAGGGATTGGTCGCGCTTATCGCCGGCGAATCAGTGGTCAAACTGGTGAGCTTTACCGCGCTCGGAATCTTTGCCGTGATCGTGTTCAGCCACGCACCGCCGATAATGCAGGCACGCGGTTCGGGAATGCTGCTGGCGCATTTCCGGCCCGGAGACCTGTCGCCCGAGTTCGCCGTGCAAACGCTGTTGTCGGCCATCGCCTTCTTTTGCTTGCCGCGGCAATTCTATGTCGGTGTCATCCAAGCGACCGGCGACAACCCGATGCGTTCGGCTCGTTGGCCGCTGATTTTCTATTTTCTCGCTATCTCGATTCTTGTCCTGCCATTGGCGCTGGCCGGCTTAACGGTGTTACCCGCCGGCGCCGCGCCTGATCTCATCGTGCTCAATCTGCCGCTGGTATATGGTAATCGGACGATTGCCCTGTTGGCGTTTATCGGCGGATTTTCCGCCGCTACGGCGATGGTTATTGCGGAAACCATCGCTTTGTCGACGATGGCAACGAACGACTTGCTGGCACCGCTGCTGCTGCGGATCAGGCCGTCGAGCGGTGAGGCCGATGTCGGGCGCTTGATGCTCGGCGCACGCCGCACCATCATCATCGCGATCATCGCGACGGCGTTGTGGTATGGTCAGGAAAGTGAATCCGGGCACTCGCTCGCCTCGATTGGGCTGATAGCGTTTGCCGGCGTCGCGCAATTCGCACCGGCCATGATTGGAAGTGTAAGCTTCCACTTCAACGATGCGCGGGCTGCGCGCGCCGGTCTGATCGGCGGCTTATTGTGCTGGACCTATTGCCTGTTCTTGCCGTCCATCGGTGGCAATTGCATCGGGATTGTTTTTTCCGAGGCCAGCAGTGGCCTGCTCGACCCGCAGGCACTTGGACGCGTCGATCTGGGATCGCCACTCGTCAACGGCTGCGTCTGGAGCATCGGCCTCAATGTCGGCCTAATGCTCCTCTTCCGCTTCGTCGTACCACGCCATTCGACCGTCGCACCGGCCGCAATTGAAGGCAGCTTCGGCTCCGTCGCGACGATGGGCCAGCTCAAAGCGCTGGTCGCGCGGTTTGTTGGAGAGGCGCAAGCGGCCGAAAGCTTTGACGGGATGCGCACCGGCCCAAACGCACCCGGTGACCCGGAGGCACCGATCGGGGGGCCTGCGGCACGGCTTGCCGAGCGTCTGATCGCCAGTGTGATAGGCGGATCGTCGGCACGGCTGATCGTGACTTCCACCATGGCGGGCGCCGCGCTTGATGTCGGCGATGTGGTGCGGCTGCTCGACCATAGCGGACAGAGCCTGCAATTCTCGCGCACGTTGTTGTCGGGTACGTTAGCGGCAATCGATCCGGGGGTGAGTGTCATCGACGCCAATTTGCGGCTCGTCGCGTGGAATCCACAATATCTCGAAATGTTCGACTATCCAGAGGATTATGTCGTCGTCGGCCGACCCGTCGCCGATCTCATTCGTTATAATGCGGAGCGCGGCGAGTGTGGGCCAGGCGAGGTTGAGCAGCATGTCGAGCGGCGGTTAGCGCACATGCGGCGGGGCACGGCCCACAGCTTTGAGCGCCAGCGCCCGTCGGGCCGATGGATCAAAACGGTTGGCCGTTCGATGCCCGGTGCGGGCTATGTGATGAGTTTCACCGATATAACGACCGAAAAAAATGCCCAGGCTGAACTCGAATCCCGCGTCGAGGCGCGGACACGAGACCTTGAGACGATCAATATAGCGCTTGCCGAGGCGAAAACCTTCGCAGAAGCCGCGACACGCGACAAGACGCGGTTCCTCGCCGCTGCGAGCCATGATCTGCTGCAGCCACTCCATGCAGCGCGACTGTTTTGCTCAGCGCTCGACGTCGCGGCGGGCGATCCCAATTGGCCGCTCGTCCGCAATATCGACCGCGCGATCGAATCGGCAGATGGTCTGCTACGGGCGTTGCTGGATGTGTCGCGGCTGGATTCTGGCGGAATCGTCCCACGACCTGCCCGGTTCGACTTGGACACACTGATCGACGAATTGGTGGCGGAGTTCACGCCTTCGGCCACGGAGCGCGCGCTTACGCTTCATGCACATCCCGCACATTTCGTGGTTCAGACCGACCGATTGCTGCTCCGTTCGATCTTGCAGAATTTCCTGTCGAACGCGGTTCGCCATACGGCCTCCGGACGGGTGTGGATCGGATCCCGCCGCCGCGGCCATGACGTGCTGATCGAAGTGCGCGACACCGGGCCTGGAATTGCGGCACATGATCAGATGCGAATTTTTCGCGAGTTTGAACGGCTCGAGACGCCCGGCAGCGGCGGCGGGGGCGTCGGGCTCGGGCTGGCCATCGTCGAACGCACTGCACGTTTGCTCGGGGTTTCCCTGTCGCTGCGATCGGCGGTCGGTCGCGGGTCAACCTTCGCGGTGTCGATCCCGATTGCAGCAGGCGCAAGAGCGATCCGGGTATCTCGGCCCTCGCCCGATCCACAGCCCAAAGTCGATATCACCGGGCTGAACATCCTGTGCCTCGATGATGATCCGCTTGTGCTGGAGGCGCTCGGCGTCGCGCTCCGAGCCCGCGGCTGCATACCATGGCTGACCGCGACGGCGAATGCGGCGATCGCGCGAGCGTCGGCGGCGCGTCCGGCGGCGGGGTTGATCGACTTCCATTTGGGCAATGGCCGCGACGGGCTCGACGTCGCCGAAGCGCTGCGCCGAGCGCATCCTGGGTTGGCGATCGCGCTGATAACGGCCGACAACCGTATTCGGGACGATGTTCGGTTTGGTGCGTCGGGCGTTACCCTGCTGCCCAAACCGGTCGATCCGCCGCAGTTGTGGCAATGGTTACAGACAGCCGCGCGCACGGATGCAGGCGCGCCGCCAACGCCGCTTTAATCGGGCAGCTGGATATCAAGCGCGCGCGCGGCGAGGACCGCCTGGGTGCGGTTGCTGACGTTCATCTTGCGCATAATCACCGTCATGTGGCCCTTGACCGTCGCTTCCGAGATCTTGAGGTCGAACGCGATTTGCTTGTTGAGCTGACCGCGCAGCACGCCCAGTAACACGCGGATTTCAGCCGGTGTCAGCGCGGCGATCTTATCGGCCATCTGCTCGAGTTCGGGGTCGATCGCTGACAGGACGGCGGGATCACGAGCGCCCGAAAGCGCACGCTCGACCGAGTTTTGCAGCGCGCCAAGGTCTGCGGTCTTCGGCACAAAACCGATTGCGCCATAGGCGCGCGCGCGCGGGGCCGCGTCGAGCTCATCGGCCGACGATACGACTAGGATCGGCGTATCAGGCCTCTCGGCGTGCATCACCGCGACACCCGAAAATCCTTCGGCCCCTGGCATACGCAGATCGAGCAGGATCAGATCGAGCGGCCCCGCGTCACGCGCGATCCTCGCGGCATCCCCCAATTGCCCGGCTTCGAGGATCACGGCGCCCGGCGCCGCCCGCGAGACAGCGAGCTTAAGCGCCTCGCGAAATAGTGGGTGATCGTCCGCCACAAGGATGGTTGGTGGGATCATGCGGCGAGCGGCACAGCGTCGGCTCGCCCCGCGACCAGGACATCGACCACGCCGGGGTCCGCGAGCGTCGAAGTGTCGCCGAAACTGCTAAAATCCCCTTCGGCAATCTTGCGCAATATGCGGCGCATGATCTTACCTGACCGGGTCTTGGGCAGAGCGGGTGCAAACTGGATTGCGTCGGGGGTCGCGATCGGCCCGATTTCGGTGCGGACCCAGCGGACGAGCTCTGCGCGCAGCGCGGCATCACCGACCTCATGGGCGTTGAGCGTGACGAAGGCGTAAATGCCCTGGCCCTTAATGTCGTGGGGCATCCCCACGACCGCCGCTTCGGCAACCTTCCCATGCGCGACCAGCGCGCTCTCGACCTCGGCCGTCCCCATCCGGTGGCCCGACACGTTGATGACATCGTCGACGCGTCCGGTGATCCAGTAATAGCCGTCGGGATCGCGGCGACAGCCGTCCCCGGTAAAATATTTACCGGGATACGTCGTAAAATAGGTTTGAAAGAAGCGGGCATGATCATTCCAGATCGTGCGCATCTGCCCCGGCCAGCTATCGGCAATGACGAGGTTGCCCGATGCCGCGCCGTCGAGCACAACGCCGTCTGCGTCGACGATTTCCGGTAATACGCCGAACAGCGGAGTACTGGCCGAACCGGGCTTTAGGGCGGTTGCGCCCGGCAGTGGCGAGATCATCGCACCGCCGGTCTCGGTCTGCCACCATGTGTCGACGATCGGGCAGCGCCGCTCGCCAACGACGCGGTGATACCATTCCCACGCATCTGGGTTGATCGGTTCTCCGACGCTGCCGAGCAGCCGGAGCGAAGCGCGGCTGGTGCGCGTCACCGGCGTGTCGCCTTCGCGCATCAACGCGCGCAGCGCGGTCGGCGCGGCGTAGAAAATGTTGACCTGGTGCTTATCGACAATGTCCCAGAACCGGCTGAAATCGGGATAGTTTGGAATACCCTCGAACATCAGCGTCGTCGCGCCATTGGCGAGCGCCCCATACACGATATAGGTGTGTCCGGTCACCCAGCCGATATCGGCGGCGCACCAAAATACCTCCCCCGGACGATAGTCAAAGATATAGTCGTGCGTCATCGCGGCCCATAGCAGATAACCGCCCGAAGTGTGCAGGACGCCCTTGGGCTTGCCGGTACTGCCCGAGGTATAGAGGATGAACAAAGGATCCTCTGCGTTCATCGGCTCCGGCGGGCAATCGACGGCGGCCTCGGCGATCGCGTCGTGATACCAGATATCGCGATCCGGCTGCATGGCGATAGCGCCACCGGTACGACGGACCACGATCACACTGGTCACGCCCGCGCAATGCACGTGGCGCAGCGCTGCATCGACATTGCCCTTCAACGTGACGCGCTTACCACCCCGGCAGCCCTCATCGGCGGTAATGACCAGTTTGGAATCGCAGTCCTCGATTCGGCTGGCAAGGCTATCGGGCGAGAACCCACCGAACACGACCGAATGAATCGCGCCGATCCGAGCGCAGGCTAGCATCGCCACCGCGGCCTCGGGGATCATCGGCAGATAGATTGTGACACGGTCGCCCTTGGCGATACCCTGGCCTTTGAGCACATTGGCGAAACGGCACACTTCCTCAAGCAGCTCGCCATAGCTGATCGCGCGACTTTCGGCTGGATCGTCGCCTTCCCACAGAATCGCGATCGCTGCGGGGTTTCGTGCGGCATGCCGGTCAATACAGTTCGCGCTGACGTTGAGCGTGCCGTCCTCGAACCATTTGATACCGAAATCGCTTTCGTTAAACGAAGTGTTCTTAACGCGCGTGAACGGCGCGATCCAGTCGAGCCGTTGCGCCTCGTCACGCCAGAACATATCTGGATCGGTCGCCGCCAGTTCGGTGCGCCTGGTATAACCCGCGCTGTCGATCTTGGCGCGCGCCGCCCATTCGGCCGGTACGGGGTACAGGGTCTCGGTCGTCATGGACGTTCCTTTTTTTTGAGATCCTAGGCCAATCACGGTGGGCGGCCAACCGGACCATGGTCGGGTCCATCACCCGACCATGGTCTGACTGGCGTGACCGGCACTTGAGGCCGAGATGCAGCACTCATCCGCACAACGTTTGCATGAATGTGGCGGATCGGAGGGGATGAAGATGACCATCAACCGATGGATGCGCGGGATGTTGCTCGGTGCGACCACGCTGGCCGCCAGCCCGGCTTATGCCGATGCCGCGCGGGAGGCCAAACTCGAGGCGCGACTGAACGTGCTCGAGGCAGCCATCTTCGATATGCGCGCCGAACTCGCCGCAGCACATCGCCAGCAGGTAGCGGCAATCCCGACAAGCATCGCTGCGGTCGCAATGCCACATGCTGCTGATCCGGCCAGAATATCCCCCGCTATACCCACGCTTCCTGCGACCGACGGTTTTCGTGTCGGGGCGACGACGGTCAAGATCAACGGATATTTCAAGCTGACCGCGATCGGCAGTCGGTATAGCGATGGAGCGGTCCCGACCACCTCGCTAGGCCGCGACTTTTATCTCCCCGGCACGATCCCGATCGGTGGGTTGCGGCGTGGCCAGACGTTCGAGGCAAGCGCGAAGCAGACGCGGATTTCGCTCAGCACGGCGACCCCGATCGGCAGCCATCTGCTCAAGGGCTATCTCGAACTCGACTTCCAGACTTCGCCCGGCGCGCAAGGCAGCGAACGCACCACGAACGGCTACAATCCCGCTTTGCGTCGCGGCTTCATCACCTATGACAATTTCCTGTTCGGGCAGGATTGGACCAATTTCCAATATGTGGCCGCGCTGCCCGAATCGACCGACTATGTCGGGCCTACCGAGGGCACCGTATTCGCGCGCCAGCCGCAAATTCGCTACACCCGCGCGGTATCGAAAAAGCTGGTGATTTCGGTATCGGTCGAGAACCCAAAGACCGCGAGTGCTACGCTTCTTGCTCCGGCGCTGATCGACAATGGCAACGACAATTTGCCCGATGTCACCGCGCGGCTGACCTACGCCTCGCCGGTTGTGGAGCTTTCGCTAGCCGCGATCGGACGAAAACTGACCGTCGACAACGGCGTTAATCGCGCCAGCTCAGCCGGCTTCGGTGCGTCCTTCGCCGGCAAACTGCCCTTTGGCCCCGACAAACGCCACGACCTGCGCTTCATGATTTCCGGCGGCGACGGTATTGGCCGCTATATCGGCCTCAACTTTGCACCGGACACCGTCTATGCCGGGCTACCGAACAGCAAACTGGGGAACGTCCGCGCGGTCGCCGGGTTCGCCGCGCTGCGGCTTGGCTGGACGGCGTCGTTACGCTCGACGTTCGTCGGAAGCTTCCAGAAGGTGGATTATGCCAGCGGCTTCGTACCGATTGGCGCGAACGCATCCGCGTGGAGCGCATCGGCCAATCTGTTTTATTCCCCGGTCAAAAATTTCGACCTCGGCTTCGAACTGCGGCACGGCGAACGCACGTTGGTCACCGGCGCGAAGGGTTTGCTCGATCGCGGCGAATTCGCGGCGAAGTACAGCTTCTGAAATCCATACCTCGATTTCGTTTTCGCAAGGAACGAAACATCAATCGGCGACAGGGAGTATCCGCACATGGCAAGCCTACCAATCGAGACTTTAGGCATACCAGCCAAGAAACAGAGTGAGAAGCTGATCATCTTTGCGTCCTCACTCGGTACTGTTTTCGAATGGTACGACTTTTATCTGTACGGTTTGCTGGCGACGATCATCACCGCACAGTTTTTTTCCGGCGTGAACGAAACCACAGGTTTTATCTTCGCGTTGGCCGCCTTCGCCGCAGGGTTTGCGGTGCGTCCGTTCGGGGCGCTGTTCTTCGGGCGGATCGGTGATCTCGTCGGGCGCAAAAACACCTTTCTTGTAACGATGGGCATCATGGGTTTGTCGACATTTCTCGTGGGTGTGTTGCCAAGCTACGCGGCCGCCGGCGTCGTCGCGCCGATTGCGCTGGTTGCGCTACGTTTGCTGCAGGGGCTGGCGCTAGGCGGCGAATATGGTGGGGCCGCGACCTATGTCGCCGAGCACGCGCCCGAAGGCAAACGCGGACTCTACACCAGCTTCATTCAGACCACGGCGACCGTCGGCCTGTTTGCCGCGTTGCTGGTCGTGATCGGAGTCCGCACATGGATCGGCGAAGCTGCGTTCGCCGAATGGGGCTGGCGCATTCCTTTTCTCGTCTCGATCGTCCTGCTTGGCGTGTCGATGTGGATTCGAATGCAGCTTGCTGAAAGCCCGGTTTTTCAGAAGATGAAGGACGAAGGCAAAACATCGAAAGCGCCGTTGACCGAAGCGTTCGCGCAATGGGGTAATCTTCGGATTGTCATCATCGCGCTGATCGGGGCGGTCGCGGGCCAGGCGGTGGTGTGGTACACTGGCCAGTTCTATGCGCTGTTTTTCCTCGAGAAAACGCTCAAGGTCGATGGTGCTACGACCAATATCTTGATCGCGATCGCTTTGCTTCTGGCGACTCCGGCATTCGTCGCTTTTGGCTGGCTGTCGGACAAGATCGGTCGCAAGCCGATCATTCTCACCGGTTGCCTGCTTGCGGCGTTGACCTACTTTCCGCTGTTCGATGGCCTGTCGAAATATGGCAATCCGGAACTCTACGCCGCCCAGCGCAGCGCGCCGGTGACGGTCACGGCGGCGCAGGACGAATGCTCGGTTCAGTTCGATCCGATCGGCAAGAACAAGTTCGACAGCCATTCGTGCGATATCGCCAAGTCGTTCCTGGCCAAAGCTGGCGTATCCTATACCAACGTCGCCGCCCCGGCCGGCACGATCGCCGAAATTCGGGTCGGCGCCACGACCGTTGCAACGCTTGACCCGACCATGGTTACTGGTCCTGCGCGCAAAGATGCGATCAAGGCCTTCCAGGACCGCGCCAAAGCGGCGCTTACGTCGGCTGGCTATCCCGAAAAAGCGAAGCCGGCGACGATCAACAAGCCAATGGTCGTGCTCATCCTGTTCGTGCTCGTCCTCTACGTAACGATGGTCTACGGTCCGATCGCGGCGCTGCTGGTCGAGCTTTTCCCCACGCGCATTCGCTATACCTCGATGTCGCTGCCCTATCACATCGGCAATGGGTGGTTCGGTGGCTTCTTGCCAACAACAGCGTTTGCGATGGTCGCGGCAACGGGGAATATCTACTTTGGACTGTGGTATCCCGTCGTGGTCGCGGCATTGACTGTCGTGTTCGGGCTGTTCTTTCTGCCCGAAACGTTTCGTCGCAAGATCGACGACTGACGCCTTTGAAACGAAACCGACAGCGGCGGCCTTTATGGGCCGTCGCTTCGGTTCGGGACCGCGCGAATTTCGGCAGCCTCGCTGTAATTTCCCATTCGCCTCGAGTCAGTCCCAACATGCAGCGCCCCATGTTCGCTTCCCGAAAACGACCGCTCGTTCAGTTTGCGTTTTACCTTGGCTACCATCGCTCCACTTGTTCCCGACCACCACTGCTCCGTTCCAATCTCCCAAGGGGACGACCTATGGCCGGTTCGACGGATTGAGCGCACTTCCTGGCTTCCATGAAGGCGGCGCATCCTTGTCCGCCACGCGCCCCACCAGCGTATAGAAGAAGCGGTTGAAATCGGCGGCTGCTTTCCAGTCCATCCGTTGATCGAGATCGTCCTGCGGCTTGTGATAACCGGACTTGTACCATTGCCGGTAAATCCGCTCACTCTCGCTCCCCGGACGGTATCCGAACACGAAGGCGGTGGCAGGGATGCCTGCTGCGATGAAGTTCCACTGGTCAGACCGGCGAAGCAGATTCCGCTCGGGCTCGGGATCGTGCTGGACGGCGATGCCCATGACCGCCGCGACCGCGCGGGCATCGTCACCCAGACTCGTATCATCGAGTGCGTGGATGGTCAGTAGATCGAGCGGGAAGATCGGGCGCAACTGATCGAGATTGATGTTCGCCGCGATCCGCGACCTGGGAAAAGTCGGTGCCCGCAGGAAAGCGATGGATCCGAGCAGCCCCTTTTCCTCGCCCGTCCATGCTGCAAAGATCACTGGTCGGCGAAACCCCTTGCCATGGCGGCGCTCGGCAAGGCGGATCAATAACGCGACATAGGCGGCATCGTCGAGCGTGCCGTTATACAGTCGGTCGCCGTTCACCGGCGTGCCATAGCCATAGCCGTCGAGATGGGCAGACAGGACAATCGCTTGGTCGGCAAGCGCAGGATCGGTGCCGGGCAGAAAACCGATAACATTGGGTGAGGTGAGCGCACGCGTCGTGATCGTGAAGCCGGCACGGAAGGCGTCCGCAGGGTCGAAGTCAGGCAAGGGCTGACCGTTGCTGCCTTTGACGATCAGCTTGGCGGCGTCATGACCGCCACCGATTACCGTCGCCAGCGCATCGGCATTGAGCCGCAGGCGCAGGAATGAATCGGTATTGCGCGTTGCGCTTGCGAGCGACACGTCGCGCGCATAGGCGAAGGGCCAACGCGGCGGCTCGACGGTAAATCCGGGATCAGCGATGGTAATGATGCCGATTCCGCCCGCCGCTTTCACCGCGCTATCGCGCTGTGCGGCGGTTGGCAGACCAGCGCGGGTGGCACCATGACAGAGGACGAGCTTGCCCGTCACATTGCCAAGCGCAGCCGCGTCGCAATAGCCGCGGTACGCGAGCAGCGCTTCGACCCGCTGCGGCATTGCGGGCGCGGGGCTGACGGTGAAATCGTAGAGAAATTTGAGCGGTCGGCCGCCGATGCTGACCTCAGCGCGCGCGACCTTGGTCTCGTTCATCGAGACGCTCTGGAACCAGCCGCCTTTCTCGCCGAGCGGGGTAAGACCAGCCGCCTTGAACTTTGCAGCCACGACCTTTGCGGCGCGGTCATAACCGGCTGAGCCAGTGTCGCGCCCTTCCATCGTGTCGTCAGAAAGAGCCGTGGTGATTGTCCACCAGGCCTGGGTATCGGGGTCTGACGCGGGCGGGACAGACGCGGAGGCAATCGTTGCTGCAAATGCAGGGATCGCGAAGACTTTTCTCAAATTTTTGCGCATGCTTGGCCCCTGCGAATGGCTTGAAACTATTGCGGCATCGCTACCAACGATGCCCGTTTTGGGTTGATGGGGTAAATCGTTCAAGTGGACAAATAACGAACGGTGCGGTCGGTCGGGGGGATGCTCGCATTGCGCTGCTGCCGGTCGCATGGACGACGTCCCCCCGGTTTTTGTCGGATGAACTCTGAGGGTTCGAGACCGCTTTCCGAGGTCGAACGCCGGAACGTAGCTTGCGCTCTCCTCGATCGCGCGCGACGATGCGGTTATGCTGTCATCTCTGCTTTTGCTGCTCGCCCAGGCCACCGCCGTTCCAACGCCACCGTTGACCGTTGCGCCGACGCCGACCCCGCCCGCGGCGGCATGGCCGGCCCGCGACGCGCAGTTCACCATCCACAATTTCCGCTTTCGCTCCGGCGAGACGATGGAAGCGTTGCGGATCAACTACACGACGCTCGGCAAACCGCACCGCAACGCGCAGGGCGAGATCGACAATGCCGTCATGGTGCTCCACGGCACTGGCGGCACGGGTCGCCAATTCCTTAGCCCGCAGTTTGCTGACGAACTATACGGCCCCGGCCAACCGCTCGACATAACACGCTATTGGATCATTCTCCCCGACGGTATCGGGCATGGCAAATCATCCAAGCCGTCAGACGGCCGGCACATGCGCTTCCCGCATTACGACTATGACGACATGGTCGAGGCGCAGTATCAGCTGCTGCGTGACGGGCTTGGCATCCGGCGCATGCGGCTCATCATGGGCACCTCGATGGGGTGCATGCACAGCCTGGTCTGGGGCGAAACGCATCCCGACTTCGTCCGCGCCCTGATGCCGCTCGCCTGCGAGCCGGTCGAGATTGCCGGCCTCAACCGCATGTGGCGGCAACTGACGATCGACGGGATCGAGGCCGATCCCGCTTGGGCGGGTGGCGAGTATCGTACCCCGCCCACGCAGGGCCTGCGCACCGCCGCCAGCCTGTTATTCGTGGCGGGCGCGGCACCGCTTTATTTCCAGGCACAGTATCCGCGGCGCGCGACGGCCGAAGCATTCGCGCGCGAGCGGGTCGCGGCGTCCATCGCCGGAACCGACGCTAACGATCTCATCTACCAAATCGATGCGTCGCGCACCTATGCGCCGTGGTCGCAATTGGAAGCGATCACCGCGCCGACGACATGGGTCAATTCGGCCGATGATTTCATCAACCCGCGCAACCTCGATCTGCCCACGCGCGCCGTCGCCCGCATGAAGGACGCACGGTTCAGGCTGATCCCCGAGAGCGCCGAAACGCGTGGCCATGGCACCCACACCGCCGCCCGCTTTTGGAAACGGGATCTTGCCGATCTGCTTCAACGAACGCAGTGATCTGGAAGGCCGAAATGCTGCACGCCACGATCAAGGTCGCGATCGGCAACTTTACCCGGTCTGGCTTCAGCTGGACGGCCAACATATCCGGCGTCGGCCTGTTGGCCGACCAATTCACCACCCCAGCGTTGAAAATCTGGTCTTACGACAGCGCGACGCCGCGCCCGGCGACAGCACCGAATGCGTCAGCATCATCACCCCGAGCACCGAAATCGCCGTTACATTTTACGTCGTGCCCGCTTCCAAAAACGGTAAGGTCGCGCGACCGAACCCTGTTGAGGCAAAACCCAATGTTGCGATCCCTGGTGTGTTTCCTCGCCCTGATGCTCGCGACCGTTGGGCCGGCACTGGCGGCAGACGGTGACCGGCATGCCTTCGTCATCAAACAGTTCCAGCTCGAAAACGGCGCGGTTCTGCCCGAAGCAAAGGTCATGTACGCGACGTACGGCACGCTCAACGCCGCGCGCGACAATGCCGTGCTACTGCCGTCGCATTACATGGCCGATTCGCATGGCTATGAATGGTTGATCGGTCCCGGCAAGGCGCTCGATCCCAAGAAAAATTTCCTCGTCGCCACCGAATTGTTCGGCAACGGCAAATCGTCCTCCCCAAGCAATACGCCAGCGCCGTTCGACGGCCCGCGTTTCCCGGTCACCAGCATCCGCGATAATGTCGCAGCGGTCCACCGGTTGCTCGGCGACGCGCTCGGCGTGCGCCATTTACGCGCGGTGATCGGCTTTTCGATGGGCGGGGAGCAGGCATTCCAATGGGCCGTGACCTATCCCGACTTCATGGACCGCATCGTCGTCACGTCGGCGACGGCAAAAACCTGGCCGCATGGCATCGTCCGGTTGGAAAGCCAGGTCATCGCGATCGAGAGCGATCCGATCTTTGCCGACGGCGATTACAAGGTGCAGCCGAAGAAAGGCCTACAAACCTTCGGCGCGATCTGGGCCGGATGGCTGTTTTCGCAAGGGTGGTGGCGCGAAGAATTGTGGCGCGCTGGTTCGCCTCCCGGCACGACATTCCGTACCGTGTTCGATGGCCTGTATAAGGATTTCATTCCGGGCGCCGATGCCAACGACCTGATCCTGCAAATGCACACATGGGAAGCACACGATATCGGCACGACGCCGGGATTTGGCGGGGACGTGAAGAAGGCGCTCGCGTCGATTAAAGTGCCGGTACTCTACATGCCGTCCGAGACAGACCTGTATTTCCCGGTCGATGATGCGCGGTATGAAGCGAGGTTCATCCCGCACGTGACGCTGCTGCCGATCCCGTCGCTTTGGGGCCATACCGCGGGTGCCGCCAGCAATCCCGCCGATGCGAAATTCCTGAACGAGCATATCTCAGCGTTCATCCACGCCACGGACGCAGCACGGTGATGCAGCGACGTTACATTGCGGCGGTCAACTTGGTCGGATTGCGGGTGCGGCCGGCGGCCGATCCATTCACGCTGTCGTCGGTCGCGCCGGGCGTCTATGCCGCAGTCGATGGTCCGGCGGCGCTGCCAGGATCGATCCCCGGCCCCACGCTCGCGCCGTAACACCCCGCTCGGCCCGTATTTTCCGAGCGTCCGCGTCAGCCGCTCGCGCCGACCATTTACCCTGTAGTCGAGCTTGAACGACACCGTTCCGTTGGTGGTGACCGGCACATACATCGTGTCCCGGTCTGTGATCGGGCACACCTTATCTTTTGGTTCAAAGATTAAAGTACAGTATCCGTTAGCATTTACCCTTCTCTGCGGAAACGACCGCCACTTGCTTTGGAGAGCCTGACAGTACTTCGAAACGCGACGCCATCAACAGTAGCGCAACCGTCAGAACCGCCGTCAGGCGCGAATGCTGCCTAACGAATGTAGTCGAAGGTCTTCAAACGCGCAGAATCGTTCCCCCCTGCGCTTCTCGCGCGCTACCCCTAGAACGGCAAAAAATACCGTCACAATCTTGCTGAGGGTAGTTGGGCACCGTAAAGATATCGTCACAACACGTCGAAATCTCGGAATTGTCGCGCATCTGAGATGCGCGATAATTCCGCAGTTTAGGTCGATGTAAGCGCTTCAGCCACGGCGTCATCGCACCGATTCTCGACACCCAACTTTGCGTCAGCGACGGCGTGCTTGAACATCAGCTGCGAGATCTGACCGGGATCAGTCGGGCAGTCTCCCCTCCAGACCCGCCGCCCTTCGGCATCGATCACGCAGATCGCGGTTGTCTTCTGTGAAACATCCAAACCTACTTAGTGCGGCATCGGATCCTCCAATGGTGCTCACCACCGGGCACAGCGCCCGGATCGCGGCACTATCGATACATCGACACGTCCACCGCGATTACCCGAGGTCCACACATGTCCGCCGGACCGAGGATCGCTAACGCGCCGCCACGATCCCCGAAGCGATGAACCCGCCATCGACGGGTAGCGTTGCCCCATTGATATAGGATGCAAGCGGGCAGTTGAGGAACAAGAGCGGCCAGGCCTGCTCTTCGGCTGACGAACGGCGTCCGATCGGCTGTGCGACAACGTCGATCAGCGCGGCCGGCGTCACTTTCTGGATCTCGTCGAGCATCGGTGTCTGCACCGCACCGGGACTGGTGCAGTTCACCCTGATCCCACGCTTTATCCAATCGCCAGACGCGCGCATGGTCCAAACGATCACGGCCTCTTTCGAAACGCTGTAGGCCGATGGTAGCGCAGGAGCATTCTGCTCATACCAAGCCGCAGCCGCCTCAAATGACTCGGTCGCGGTCAATTCCTTCAGCAACGCGAGACGTTGTGGCCAGCCTGCGCCGCCATTCGACGCAACATTTGCAACGGCCGAACCCGGTGCCATCTTGGGCACTAACAGCTCGGTCAGATACCGCGTCCCGACGAAGTTGACCTTCATGACATCGATTGGCGAAGGCCCGGGGGGAATTCCAGCGCAGTTGAATAAGGCATCGATGGGTCCGCTGATCGACAAGGCCGCAGAATCGATCGATCGAAGGTCGCGCAAGTCAAGATAACGAAAGGACGCCAGATCAAGTTCGGCGGGTTTGATATCGAGACCGTGCACGTCGGCACCAGCCTCCACCAAGAGCCGTGCCGTAGCCTGACCGATTCCCGACGAGCAGCCCGTGACTACGACCCGTTTTCCCAGATAGTGGGCACCGATGTTCATACTCTTCTCCGTCTGGCACGCGTTTGCGGCACCGGCCCGACCTTGGACAGCCTGGCACAATTCCCAAAGGCGCTTGCCTTGCCCTGCATCACGACCGCGTTCGTTGCCGTCGTCACGACGCCAGGGCCGGTCACGAACAACCCATTCGCTAAGCCGTCATAAGCATCATTCGAGATAACGCGCCCGAAGCGCCTTCTTGTCGGGCTTACCCAGGGGAGACAGCGGGATGTAATCGACAAAATCGACGCTTTTCGGTGCCTGCACCGAGCCCTTGCGGTCGCGGACGAGCGCAATCAACTCGTCGGACGTGACGCATTGTTCGGGGTCAATCACCACCACGGCCTTCACTGTTTCACCCCACTTTGGATCGGGAATGCCAATCACTGCGGCCTGACGCACGGCGGGGTGGGTGACGAGGACATCTTCGACCTCGCGCGCGAACACGTTGAACCCCCCCGTGACGATCATGTCCTTCTTGCGATCGACGATGCGCAGGAAGCCGTCATCGTTACGGATCGCAACATCGCCCGTGTGCAACCAGCCATCCGCGAACGCCGCCTCGGTTTCCTCCGGTTTATTGAGATAGCCTTTCATCAACAGCGGTCCCCGAACACAGATTTCGCCGGGTTCACCGTCCGCGACTTCGTGCATCGCGTCATCCATAAGCGCGACACGCACCCAAGGCGTCGGTCGCCCGCACGATGCGAGGCGCAACGGGTCATCGACCAGATGTTCCGCGCGGCGCAGCAACGTGACTGACATCGGCGCTTCGGCCTGGCCATAGAATTGGAAGAAGATCCGCCCGAGTTTGCCGATGGCATCCTTTAACCGGGCGGCCGGAAAGGCCGACGCACCGTAAAAGATGATTTCGAGGCTCGACAGGTCGAATTCGCCGAAGCGCGGATGATCGATCAACGCCAGCACCATTGTCGGGACCATCAGCACCGATGTGATCCGGTGCTGTTCGATCGCCTCCATGACACGAACGGGGTCGAAACCGGGCAGGACCACCATCGACCCGCCCTTCATCAGGATCGCGGTGAGCACGGCGGCACCCGCATGGCTAAGCGGCGCACAGATCAGGTGGCGGATTTCGACGGGCCATTCCCATTCGGTCAGCTGGATCAGCGCGGAGGTCACGATGCCGCGATGCGTAATCATGATTCCCTTTGGCTTGCCCGTCGTGCCCCCCGAATAGGCGATGCGCGCCAGATCCTCTGGATCGGCGGTCGGGGCGACAAGCGCGCGCGGATGATAGGCCGCTGCAATCTGGTCGAGCGACCCTGCGCCCTCCCCGCCCAGCGCAACAACATGACGCAGACCGGGCGCCCGTTGTTTCAGCTCGGTGGCGACGGCCTCATAATGGTCGCCGTCGTAGATGAGCAGGTCGATCGATGCATCGTCGAGGACATAGAGATAGTCCTCAATTGCACCCATCGGGTGCAGCGCCGTCGCGACGATCCCGGCGAACGCTAGCGCCGTCATCACGCCGGGGACTTCGATCCGGTTGCGAGCGAGCACGGCGGCGCGCACCGGGCGCGGCGACATCGCCTCAAAAGCCTGCTGGCATCTGCTGACCGAGTCACGCAGCGCGCCCGCCGTCAATTTGGTGCCGTCCGCGAGCATCAGGACGGTGCGGTCGAGATCGCGGTTCAGGGCATGGGCAAGCAGGTCGGTGCCGAGCACTGCACGGTATAATTCTGGAGCCATGATTCATCCTCACCCAACGTCGGGCCAAATTATGCATAGCCGTGCGCGCATTAATTTCAAGCGCGACTAGCGGATCTTATAACGCAATGCACATCACGCATTTAAATTCTATTGCGCATTGCGTGTGCCTTTAATACAAATCCCTCAAATCGGGCGTCAGAACCGAACAAAACGCGAAAGCGTTGCGTAACAATAAAACAGGGATCGGGATCGAAGCATGGCAAACGAACAGATTGGCAAAAACATTCTGACTGGGCTGCAGATCGGCATTGCCGTGTCGGCGCTGATTGCAGGGGCCGCGTACGCCCAGACCTCGCCCGCGCCAGCGCGAACCGAGCCCCAGACCAGCGATAGCGGCGAGCCCGGCGATATCATCGTCACAGCCCAGCGGCGCGCCGAACGACTCGAGAACGTACCGGTGGCGATTGTTGCCCTATCGGGTGACACATTGGCCAAGTCCGGGGTCCAGCGTATGACCGACCTCGGCCAGATCGCTACCAGCGTGCAGATCAATCGCGCCGGCGCCTTTACGCAACCGGCAATCCGCGGGATCACCACACTGACGCTGGGTTTTGGGTTTGAAAACAACGTGGCTGTCTATGTCGACGGTTTTTATCAGCCGGACATGGTCACGATCAACGGCGACCTCGCAAACCTCGCCAGCGTACAGGTCCTCAAAGGGCCGCAAGGCACGCTGTACGGACGCAATGCGACCGGCGGCGCGATCGTCCTCGAGACGCTTGCCCCGTCGAAGCAATTCACAGCAAACGGTCAACTGTCCTACGGACGCTTCAACGACGTGCGTATGCAGGGCTATGTCTCCGGCCCGCTCGCCGAGAATGTCGCGCTGGGCATTGCCGCCTATTACCGCGCCGGCGACGGTTACATCCGCGACATCGGCAATGATCCTGTGTCGACTGCCGACGATACCAATGCCGCCCCGCTGAAGAACCTTTCACTCCGCGCGAAATTGCTGCTGACGCCAACCGAAAACCTCAGCGTTACGCTCGGCCTGAATCACGGCTCTGTCGAAGATTCACGCGGGCTACTTTACACGATCAATGCACATCCCGCGTCGTTCATCCCCACCCCACCTGGACGTGCGACGCAGCGCGATACCGCATCACCCACAATTCCGGCCGATGCCAAGGCGCGCGCGACCGAGGCTACCGCCAAGATCGTGCTCGAAACCGGCATCGGCACGCTGACGTCGTACACCGGCTACGCGAAGCGTCTGAGCCATTCGACCTTCGATTTCGACGCCAGCAAACCCGTCATTACCCAGTCGGTCTCGAACCATATCAACCAATACACATTCCAGCAGACGCTCGATTATTCGATCAAGGCGATCGATGATCTCGACCTCATTGTTGGTGCGTTCTTCTACGACGACAAGCTCCGCGTGGATGGAGGCGAAAGCTATGCCGGATCGGTCTCCCCAGCCGGGCTTCAGCGCACCCAGTTCGTTCGTTTGACATCGCGGTCTTATGCGTTTTACATCGACGGCACATGGCATGTCGCTGACCGGTTGTTTCTGACCGGGGGCCTGCGTTACAGCAACGAGAAGCGCGGGATCAGCTATTACGAAGTGCCGGGCACCGTCACCGCGATCGCACCGCCCGCCAGCAATAGCGCGACATTCAACTCGGTTACGCCACGCGCCGTGCTGCGCTACGAAATTGCGCCGCGCACCAACATTTACGCTTCTTATTCGGAAGGATTCCGCGCGGGCGTTTTCAACCCGACGGTGCTGCCCAACCCCGGACTTGTGATCCCGATCAGACCCGAAAAGCTGCGTGCCTTCGAATTGGGTTTCAAGACAGCCTCATCGACGTGGCGCCTGGATGCCGCGATCTATTATTATGATTTCCGCGACCTGCAGGTCGGCGTCTCGATTCCCAACCCGGTCATCCCCAACAGTGTAGTCCAGCTGATCAGCAATGCCAAAAAGGCCGTGAGCTACGGCGCCGAAGCACAGCTGACGTACACGCCAACACGAGATCTCAGCGTGCGGGCCGGTGCATCTTACATCCACGCGCGCTACACCGACTTTTCGAACGCGACCGGCACTGGCTTCAACGCGACGAGCGGCTTCAATGCGACCGGGCAGGTGCAAAACTGGAACGGGCAGCAAATGGCACGCGCACCTTCGTTCACGGCCAATGTCGGATTCAACTATGAAACCGATCTTGCCAAGGGGAAGCTGGCGCTGTCAGCGAACGGCAGCTACACCTCGTCCTACGTCGTCGCCAATCCGTCGCTTTACGGGCCGCTGGCCAATCCGGCGCTCGCCAATACGCAGCGTTATCGCCAGGACGGATATGCGCTGCTGAACGCACAGGTAAACTGGACTGACCCGAGCGGCCATTACACGCTCGGGCTGTACGGCGACAACATCACCAACACGCGCTACGATTTCGTTCTGTCGGGCGGCGCGTTCGGCGATTATTCGCAAGGCAATGAGCCCGCTACTTACGGCGTCCGCGCGGGCTTCAAGTTCTAGCGTCGCGTAATCTCTGCCGAAGGGGGATGTTGGGCTGGCCGGTATGGGCAGTCACGCCTCCGTCGGCGGTGAGGATCGAGCCGGTCATATAGGCGGCGTCGTCCGACGCCAGGAAGGCAACGACGCTTGCCATTTCTTGCGGTGTTCCCGGTCTCCCCAGCGGGATTGGCGTGAGCCACGCCGCGCGCCCCTCTTCGGTAGCCAGCGTTGCGCCAATGATCGCGGTTTCGATCAAACCGGGGCACAGCGCATTGACGCGGATGCCGTAGCGCGCACAATCGAGCGCCAACGAGCGGGTGTAGTTGATCACCGCGCCCTTCGATGCATTATAGGCGCCCATGCCATAATCGCCGCCGAGGCCGGAGATCGACGCGATATTGACGATGGCACCGCCCTGCCCCCGCATCGCCGGAATCGCCGCGCGGCAGAACAAATAGACCGACCTGATGTTGACCGCGAACACCCGGTCCCACAACTCCTCTGCCATGTCCGGCGTTTCGGCGAGCGCGCCGATCCCGGCATTGTTGACGAGCACGTCGAGGCGGCCCCATGCGTCGAGCGTTGCCGTGACGGTGGCGTGTACATCGTCAGCGATGGACACATCGGTGCGGACAAAGCGGACGGCGGCACCCATTGTCGCAGGCGGCGCAAGGTCGGCGATCATGACCTTCGCCCCTTCCGCTACGAGCCGCGCCACAATCGCCGCACCGATACCGTTCGAGCCGCCGGTGACGATGGCTACCTTGTCCTGGAATCTGTTCATGCCGGTTCCTTGCATCCTTCCGCGGTAACTGGGCAGATATGGGATTATCGTCAATGCTCTTGTGCATTGTCGTTTTTCGACATAGCCAAAACATAGAAAATCCGAGGATTCGTGCATGACCGAGAACCTTGCCGCTGCGGTCCGCGCTGCCGAGCAGCTGCGCTGCGCCGCCATGCTCGCCAATGACGCAGAGGCGCTCGATGCGATCCTCGACCCGCGCCTGCACTTCGCCCATGCGACCGGTCTGGTCGACGACAAGGATGCGTATCTCTCCAAGATGGCCGGTGGGCGGATCGTCTATGTCGGCATCGATTGGTCGGAAGAGGTCGTCACCGAACTCGCCCCCGGGGTGGCCTTGCTTGCCGGACGGATGGCGACCGACGTCAAGGTCGAAGGGGTCGACAAGGCGCTCAAGAACCGCGTGATGAGCGTCTGGGGCCTGACCGACGGAAAGTGGCGGTTGATCGCGTTCCAGTCGACACCGATGGCGGGATGAGGAGAGACACCATGAACAAGAAAAGGGTGAACGACCTCGTCGGCAGGTCTCTGACACTTTTGGCGGCGGCTTGCGTGGCCACGGCGAGTTCGAGTGCGCGGGCCCAACCGGCAGATGCCTCTGCATCCGGCAATCCGTGCGCCGACGTCGCGGCTAACGATCCACAGGACTTGATCCTGCTGTCCGACCTGATGCTCAAACCGCACAAATTTTCGAGCGTGGCGGACTTGCTGAACGCATTTCCCCCCGAGGCCATGGGCAAAATTGCAACACTGCAAAAGCGTGCGGCAGAACGGCAAGCGAAGGACTGGCCAAACCTGTGCCGCTACGCTGCCGAGAACGCGCAACTTGTTGCCAGCGGCGTGCGTCCGCAAACCGTCTTTCTCGGCGATTCGATCACCGAAAACTGGAAGCTGGGCGATCCTGCGTTATTCAACGCCAGCGTGCTCGATCGCGGGATCAGCGGGCAAACGACGCCGCAAATCCTGCTTCGCTTTTATCAGGCGGACGCGGTCATCGGCCGGGCGGGTGGTTGAGGCCATGCACGCCAACATTTCGATCAACACCTTGTGCTTCACGCCCGCCGCGCTGGATACGCTTGCGGAAAAAGTTGCACGGATCGGCGCGCAGGCGATCAGCCCCGATATAGCGCAAGTTTTGCCGTTTGGTGCGGCCGCGGCCGCGCGCCTGTTTCGCGATACGGAGCTGAAGGTTGCCGCTCTCACCCACCGCGCGTTCGCGTTTGCCACGCCTGAAGATGCGACGGCGGGGCGCGAGCGGCTGGACCGGACCATCGATGTCGCAGCGGACATCGGCGCGCGGTCGATTGTCATGACGACCGGCGGACGCGGAGTGCTCGCATGGGCCGATGCCGCTGACCGGTTCGCCGAAGCCATCGCGCCCTGCGCCGCCAAGGCGGTCGCGGCAGACATTGCACTCGGGGTCGAGCCCACCTCGCATCTCTACGCCGATGCCTCCATCGCGCACCGCCTTTCCGACACCGTGCGAATCGTCCGCGCGGCGGGTATCTCGGTCGTGATCGACCTGTTCGCCTGCTGGTTCGATGCCGATATCGAAGCAGCCATTGCCGAAGCCGCGCCGCTGACGGCGCTCGTGCAGGTCAGCGATTATGTTTACGGTGATCGCGGGCTGCCCTGCCGCGCGGTACCGGGCGACGGCGCGCTGCCGCTCGACCGCCTGATCCCCGCGATTGTCGGGGCGGGCTATCGCGGGTATTTCGATCTCGAAATCATCGGGCAACGGCTGCAAGCAGAAGGCGAGGAAGCCGGACTGCGCCGCGCAGGCGATGTCCTCGGCGCATTGCTGGGCCACGCCAGGGCGAACTGAAGATGTCGAACCCGGACGACGCTAAAGCGGTTCTGGCGGAAGTCGCCGACGGGATCATGACGATCACGCTCAACCGCCCGGACCGGGGCAATGCGTGGAACGGGCCGATGGCGTGGGAGTATTTCGCTCTGCTCGAACAAGCCGCGCGCGCATCGGACGTGCGTGCGATCATCGTGACCGGCGCGGGCAAGGCGTTCTGCGTCGGCGGCGACGGGGAGAAGCTGGCGGTCATGGCCGAGACTGGCGATACAAAGCCTGCTGCCGCGCAACCCTATTGGTTTCCGCTCAGCATCGGCAAACCGATCATCGCTGCAATCAATGGCGCGTGTTTCGGCATCGGCCTACAACAGGCGCTGGTCAGCG
Organism: Sphingomonas psychrolutea; assembly: GCF_014636175.1. GTDB lineage: Bacteria > Pseudomonadota > Alphaproteobacteria > Sphingomonadales > Sphingomonadaceae > Sphingomonas > Sphingomonas psychrolutea. The sequence continues at coordinate 76,311 of NZ_BMDW01000002.1, forward strand.
ACATCCGCTTCGCCTCCGAAGACGCCAAGTTTTCGACTGCCTATGCACGGCGCGGGCTGGTGGCCGAGATGGGGATGAGCTGGCTCCTGCCCCGCCTCGTCGGCACCGGTCATGCGATGGACCTGCTGATCTCCGCGCGACTGGTGCGCGCCGCCGAGGCGGAGCGGATGGGACTGATCAATCGCGTCGTTGCGGCTGGCGATTTGCTCGCCGAAGCCCGCGCCTATGCCAAACAACTCGTCGATCATTGCGCGCCGCGGTCAATGCGCGCGATCAAGGAACAGTGCTTCCGCGACCTGACGAACAGCTTTTTTGACGGCTTTGCGCGGTCCGAAACCCTGCTGAACGAAGCGTTCGGGCACGCCGATTTCAAGGAGGGCATGCGGAGCTGGCAGGAAGGCCGCGCACCGGCCTTTCCCGCCCTGCCCGACGAACTGGCATTGCTCGATCTGAAAGCATGAAAGCGACGTCGACAGGACGAAGCGGGAATTTCTGGGGATGGCGAGCGTTTGCGTCGTCGCAGTCGCGCTGGTCGGACGCGCTGCCCTGACACACAGCGCCCCCGAAACCGCGAACGGGTTTCCTCAACAGCTTCATGGCGAACGACAAGCAATCGGCGCTGTGCGGCACACTCCTCGCGCTGGTTGGCGCAGGCCAGATCGTGTGGAGCACCACGCGCGCGGCCTATTACAAGGGCAAGTGATTTCCCGCGCCGGTTAGCTCGGCTTCAGAACAGCCTCGATGAAGCGGCGGAGTTCCTTGTCGATTTCCGCACCCTCCGGTCCGCCGGGGAAGCCGGTGTGCGGCCCCGCCTCGGTGACGTGCAAGTCCGCCGCCACGCCCACCGCGCGCAGGGCACGGTGCATGCGAACAGTGTTCGACAGGTACAGGTCGCGCGTCCCCGTTGTCAGGATCGTCGGTGGAAAGCCGCTCAGGTCGCCAAACAGCGGCGAGAGATAAGGGTGCGCGAGATCATGCCCGTCGGCGTAGAGCAGGTTGACGTGCATCAGGCTCCGCAGGCTGGGATCGACACCGAGATTGGTGCGAAAGCTGTCGCCCGATTCGGTCAGGTCGATCTCGGGCGTACCGAGGATCAGGCCCGCTGGCATCGGCAGCCCCTCGTCCCGCGCACGCAGCATCAAGGCGGCAGCGAGATTGCCGCCCGCAGAGCCGCCGCTGACGATGATCTCGTTCGGCGAACGTTCGCCAAGCAGCGCGCGATACGCGGCGATGCAATCATCGAGTGCCGCCGGATATGGGTAATCGGGTGCCATCCGGTAATCGACCGCCCAGACGCGCCGCTGCAACCGCATCGCGGTGCCGACGCCCATCATCCGGCACATCTCGCCGCCGCACAGGATGAGCGCGCCGCCATGGAGATCGAGGACAACGCTCGGGTCGTTCGGGTCCAGCCCTGACGGCACGATGTCGAAGACGCGCGCGCCACCGGCGTCACGGTGGTCTGCCCGCGCTCCGCTCGCCTCGCTCCATGCCGGAAAGCGCGACAGCACCGCCGCGTCGACCGCCGCGACATAGGCCCGCCACGCGTCCTTGTCGTCGAGCGGGGGATAATCTCCCCATGTCGGCAAGGGCGTCAGATAGGCGCGCGCAATGGGGCTGAGATAGTCTGGTACCGGGATATCCCGTGCCGGAACATGAAACGCTCCACTATGATCGCCTTCTTGCACAACCTTCTCCTTTGTCCGCGGCACCACGCGCCACGCATTATAACAGGGCGTCCGCCAGCCTGCGCCAGACAGGGCGTAGCGCGCTGAGGTCATGAGCGCCCGGGGTGGCCGTGCCGACCACTTGCAAGCAAACATGATCCGCGCCGGCGTTGAAATGGGCATCGACCCGCGCCGAGATTGCGTCCGCATCGCCGCACGCGAACACGGCATCGACCAGCCGGTCGCTGGTGCACGCAATATCGTCATCGGTAAAACCCAGCCGCCGCCAGCTGTTCGCGTAGTTTTCCAGCCGACCATAGCCCCGCACATAGGGTCGCGCGAGATCGCGGGCACGCGCAGGGTCCGCGTCGAGCACGACCCCCTGTTCCGGCGCAAGAATCGGTCCCGGGCCGAGGCTGGCGCGCGCAATTGCGGTGTGTTCCGGCGTGACAAGATAGGGATGCGCGCCCGCCGTCCGGTCGCGCGCAAGCTCGGTCATCTTGGGCCCGAGCGCGGCCAGCACGATCGCGTCGCCAGGCACACCTGCGTCGGATAGCTGGTCGAGATAGGCCTTCATCGCGGTCAGCGGCTTGGCATAGGCGGCACCAACGGCCTCACCATGGCTCACCCCGAGACCGAGCAGGAACCGCGCGCGCTGGTCGTCGGGCAGTGCGTGCCACCAGCGCGCCACGTCCTTGGCGTCATGCTTCCAGATGTTGAGGATGCCGCTGGCAATCGTGGCGCTCCGCGTGGCCGGCAGCAAGTGGGAAAGGTCACTCAGCAGTTCACCGCCCGTCGCCCCCGGAATCCACAACGCGCCGTAACCCAGTTCGTCCAGTTCCGAAGCTGCCTCAGCCGTCTCGACGCGATCGCCGAACCGCAACTCCATTGACCAGATGCCGATCCGCCCGATCCGCGGCGTCGCGGCTGTCCTCATGCCTCGACCTCATAAAATTTCTGATACTGGCGGCGATAGGCCAGAATCGGTCCATCACCCTTGACCAGCAGCGGCTCGGTCCGGAAAATCTTGGAATTCCAGATCGGGATGTCCTGATTAACCTGTTTTACCAGATCGCGAATGCGCGCGTCGGTGACACGCAGGCGGCCTTCGCTAAGGCCCGGCGCATGGTACATTTGCCAGCGCAGATGCGTATGTTCCGCGTCGATCGGCGTCTGCTGCTGATTGTGGACGACGTGGGTCACGTCCTTGAACTCGGTGATCGACTGGCCGGGACCGGTGGCCGTGACGTCGATGATGCCCGTCATTGGCCCGCGCGGGGTGACCATCTCGGCGACGACCTTGTTCGACCGCACCCAGCCATCGATCTTGAAGTCGCCCTCGGCAGGCCCGGTGACGCCGTGAACCGCATTGAAATGCGCATGGTCCTGACCGTTCTCGGTGATTTCCTGGACATGGATGTTGATGACCCAGTCATAGGTCGAATGCAGGATCCACGCGCCTTCGGGACACGTCGGCATCATCGCGACATCCCATTTCGGTGCCGCTTTTGTAGGATGATACCATACATACGCCACCCCTTCGGACTCCTTGACCGGCCAGGTCGGCAAGCATTGCCGTTTCAGGCGCGGCGCGATGACATCGGTATAGGGGATATCGGTGACCGCGCCCCCGCCGCTGAAGCTCCAATGATGGAACGCGCATCGCAGGTCGTTGCCGTTGACCGTGCTTTCCACACCCAGATGCGCGCCGAGATGCGGGCAATAGGGATCGACCGCGTTGAGCACGCCATCGCCCCCGCGCCACATCACGAACTCGGTGCCGAAATAGCGCATCGTCTTGATCTCGCCGACCGCGATCTCGCTCGACATCGCAACACCGAACCAGCCGAACGGAATCGGCAGGCTCGTATAGCCGCGGTCGGATCTTGGGTTGGTTGCCATCATCATCTCCCGGTCGGAATTTCGCGGAACGGCACCGCCTTGTCGACGCGGACATCGCCCGGCAGGCCGAGCACGCGCTCCGCAATGATATTCTTCATGATCTCATCGGTCCCCCCGCCAAGCCGCAGCGCGGGTGCCCACATGAAGCGGTGCTGAAAGCCGCCATTCAACAACGCAATATCGGGATCGTCGATCAACCCGAATGCATCCTGGATATCAAGCGCCTGATTGGTCAGCTCCTGCGTCTGCGTCGCCCACAGCAGTTTGCCTGCCGAACCTTCCGGCCCCGGTGCCTTGCCATGCGATAGCGCGGTCAGCGTGCGGAAGCTGAGCAGGCGGATCGCCTCGGCATTGACGTAATAATCGGCCAACCACTCGCGGAACGCCGGATCGTCGAGCGTCGAGCCGTCGAACGCAGGGCTGTTGCGGGCAATATCCATCACGTCGCGCCAGCCAAGCCCGGTGCCCGACCCCAGCGCCGCGCGTTCGTTCATCAGGGTAGAGATCACAACCTTCCAGCCGTCCCCCGTCGCGCCAACCATCTGGTTGGCTGGGACACGGACGTTTTCAAGGAAGACTTCGTTGAGCTCGCTGTCGCCCGACATCATCTTGATTGGGCGGACTTCGAGGCCAGGCGTCTTCATGTCGAGCCAGAACGCCGACAGCCCCTTGTGCTTGGGCACATCGGGATCAGTGCGCGCGATGACCATGCCATAATCGGCAGCATGCGCGCCGCTGTTCCAGACCTTTTGCCCGTTTAGCACCCAGTGATCGCCGTCGCGCACGGCCATCGTCCGGGTCGCTGCGGAATCGGACCCGCTCGATGGTTCCGAAAACAGCTGACACCAGATCTCATCACCGCGCACCGCCGGGGCAACGCGCGCGAGCGACGCTTCATCGCTGCTGAATTCCATCAGCGGCGGCAACAGCATGTGCAGCCCGGTCATGAAATAGGTGAACTGCACCCCGGCGCGCGCTTCTTCCTGGTTGAAGATTGCTTCGTCGATTGCGGTGCCGCCCGCGCCGCCACGCTCCTTCGGCCACGAGATGCAGGCATAGCCGGCATCGGCTTTGGTCGCCTGCCAGACGCGCGCAATCTCCTTATGCTTGGCGTGCCAGGCGCGGCGCTCCTCGGGTGCGAGGACGGACAGATCGGGGCCGTTCGCCTCGATCCAGGCGCGCACCGTGACGCGGTATTCGGCTTCAGTGGGGCTGTCGTCGAAATTCATGCCGCTTGCTCCGCTTCGACGCGTTCTTCGAGCCGGTCGGCGAGCCGCCGTTTCCAGTCGCGCGGCGCCCCGATGACGAGTCCGAGATGGCGGGCGCGACGGAAGAAGAAATGGCAGTCCGCCTCCCACGTCACGCCGATGCCGCCATAGGTCTGAATCATTTCCTTTGATGCCATCCAATAGGCCGCACATCCCGCGACGCGCGCCGCCGCCGCCGCCAGCGGCAGTTCGGGCGCGTCGGTCGAGAGCGCCCATGCGCCGTAATAGGCGTTGGCGCGGGCGACCTCGTTCTTGACGAAGACATCGGCGAGCTTGTGCTTGATCGCTTGATAGCTGCCAATGGGACGTCCGAAGGCGTAGCGTTCGAGCGCATAGTCGCGCGCCATTTCGAGGCAGCGGTCTGCGCCGCCCAATTGCTCGAACGCGAGCAGGATCGCGCCGCGTTCGTGGATACGCGCGAGCAGCGCCAAGCCTTCACCGGGCGTGCCGAGCGGTTCCGCCGGCGCGCCGTCGAAGCTTACCCGCGCCATGCCGCGCGTCGGGTCAAGCGTCGACACGGCTTCACGGGTGACACCGGGGCCGCGCAGATCGGCAAGGTAGAGCCCGAGCCCCGCCTCGCCCTGCGCCAGCACTACGGCCTTGCTTGCTGCCATGCCGTCGGCAACTGGCAGCTTTACCCCCGACAGCAAACCGCCCGTCACCTGCGCCGCAATCCGTTCCGTAGTGAGCGCGCCCGGACCTTCAGACACGGCGAGCGTACCGATCAATTCACCGCTGGCGACCAGCGGCAGCAGCGCCGACTTCTGCGCCTCCGACCCTGCCAGCAGCAGCGCCTCGGCGAACAGATAGATACTCGACGCAAACGGAATGGGCGCAAGGGCCCGCCCCAGCTCCTCGGCCAGCGCACACAGCTCGACATAGCCAAGACCGAGGCCGCCATAGCTCTCCGGGATCGCTGCCCCGCACCAGCCCTGCTCACCAATACGCGCCCACAGCGCCGCGTCATATCCAGCGGCGGGATGCTCGAGCACGCCACGCGCGACCGATAGAGGTGAGGCAGCGAGCAGGAACCGCCGCGCTTCGTCCTTCAGCGCCTTCTGGTCGTCGGTATAATCGAAATTCATGCGCTAACCTCGTCATATTCGCGGGCGAGGCGGTCGATCACTGCTGCCGCCGGTTCGATCGCGTGCGCATTGCCAATGCCCTGCCCGCATCCCCAGATATCGGTCCAGGCCTTGGCGGCATTGTCCTGCGCGGCCACGTTGGTCGCCCGCCGCGTCGTCGGCAGGTCGTCGGGATCGAGTCCTGCGGCGACGATCGAGCTTCGCAGATAATTGGCCGGCGTGCCGCTGAACGCGGGCGTGTAGACGATGTCGTCTGCGCCGGATGCCACAACCGCGTCCTTTTGCGCCTCGGCACAACTGGCTTCCTCGGTCGCGATGAAGGCCGACCCAACATAAGCCAAATCCGCGCCCAGCAGCCGCGCCGCCGCAATCGCGCGCCCGGACGAAATGGCCCCGGCAAGGACCAGCGGCCCGTCGAACCAGACACGTAATTCCTGCATCAGTGCGAAGGGCGATACTGCCCCCGCATGTCCACCCGCACCTGCCGCGACCGCGATCAGCCCCGTCGCGCCACGCTCAATGGCTTTGCGCGCATGCGCCTGATTGATGACATCGTGCAGCGTAACCCCGCCATAGGCCTGCACCGCCGCGTTGACCTCGGCACGCGCGCCCATCGAACTGATAACCAGCGGGACGTGATGCTTCGCGCACTGCGCCAGATCGTCATCGAGTCGCGGATTGCTGCGGTGGACGACCAGATTGACGCCGAACGGCGCAGCGAGCTTGTCCGGATTGCGCCGGTTCCACTGGCTGAGCGTCTCGATAATTTCGGCCAGCCATTCGCCGAACTGTGCCGAGGGACGCGCGTTCAGGGCGGGCAAGGTGCCGATAACGCCAGCCACGCACTGGGCAATTACCAGCCTCGGATTCGAAATCAGGAACAGCGGTGCGGCGATGACGGGCACACGCAGCCGGTCGCGCCAGCCGCGCAATGTTGCGCCGCCGCTCACGTCCGCCGATGCCAGTGCCGGTCCCAATGCCAATCCCGTACCTTATCTGTAACGATATTAATGTAACGCGTCTGTTGCATTACACTCTTTTTCTGTCGGAAAAAGCCGCTTGGGGCAAGCCCCCACAGCACATGCTTTACAATGCACATGCCCTGCCGCAATAGCTTACGAAACGCGCGCTAGCGAGAGGAAAACCATGCCCCGTCCCCGCGACATTGGCGTCATCGATACGCTGATCGGCTTTCGTGACCGCACCCATGCGCCGCTTGTCGCCAGTGAGAAGGTGAAGTGGGACCGGCATCCGGCGGAATATATGTTCAAGGATTTGCCTGGCGAATTGGCCGCAGGGCAAACGCGTGATTCCTCGATCGAGGAAACGCTCGCCAAGATGGACGCATTCAATATCCGCGTCGGCGTGATCCACACCAATGACGACCGCACCGCCGAGGCACTGCGCCGTTACCCCGACCGGTTCGTCGGCATCATGCCGACCAATCCGCACCGCGGTATGGACGCGGTGCGCGATATCCAGCGCGCGTACGACGACTACGGACTGAAGGGCGTGTCAATGTTCCCCTCGGGCCAGAACCCGCCCTGCCCGATCAACGACAAGCACTGGTATCCGGTTTATGCCAAATGCTGCGAACTCGACATCCCGGTATTTTGCACCACCGGGGTACCGGGGCCGCGCATCCCGCTAGCGCCGCAGAAGATCGAGCTAATCGATGAAGTCTGCTATGATTTTCCCGAGCTGAAGTTCGTCATGCGCCACGGCGCTGATCCATGGGTCGAACTTGCGGTCAAGCTGCTGCTCAAATGGCCGAACCTGTATTACTCGACCACAGCCTTTGCGCCGAAGTATTGGCCGAAGGAGATCATCGACTTCGCCAACACGCGCGGCAGCGACAAGATCATCTATGGCGGCTATTTCCCAATGGGGTTGGACCTCGAACGCATTTTCCGCGAGATGGACGACGTACCGTTCAAGGATGAAGTGTGGCCGAAATTCCTGCATGATAATGCGGCTAAGGTGCTTGGCCTCACCGCATAGCGGCACATGATGGAGAGCCGCATGAGCGGGAGCGTAAGGAATGGCGACGTCATTCTGATAACGGGGGCCACCGGTGCCATCGGCTTCGAGATCGCGGCGCAGGCCGCCGCTGCCGGCGCGATTGTCGGCGTCCATGGCGCGAGCGCCGAAAGCGTCGCCAAAACGTGCGAACGCCTCAGGCAGCAAATGCCCGACGCGCGACTGGTCGCGGCTCCCGCGGATTTCCGAACAACAGGTGCCCTCGAGGTAATGGTGAACACTGTTGCGTCAACGCAAGGCCGTCTCGACGCGGTGATCCATTGCGGCATTGCGGCTGCGCGCGGCATCACTGGGCCGTTCGCCGGCACCGACCCAGCCGCCTTCGGCGATCACGCCGCATTGGTGCTTGGCAGCTTTCAGCGTCTGTGTTTTGCCGCGTTGCCGCACCTCTCCAAGCAGGGTGGCACCATCATCGGCTTCGCGTCGGACGCCGGTCGCTTCGGCGCGGCGCGTCAAGCGGTCATCGGCGGCGCGTTTGGCGGAATCATGAGCTTCGTTCGCAATCTGGCGCTGGAGGTCGCGCGCGACGGTGTCCGCGTCCATTGTCTCTCGCCAAGCTTCGTTTCCAACACCCCGGCCTTTGCCGCGCACGCCGCGCGCGCTGAGGCCGCCAGCGCCCGCGCGGGTCTCGGCTTGCCGACCCCGGCCGACATCGCGCCGATGGCGTTGTTCCTGTGTAGCCCCGGCGCGGCGCGGATCACCGGGCAAGTGATCAGCATCAATGGCGGATTGAATGCGTGATGCCCATTCAAATGGAAATCCGACGACCATTATGGGGCATTCACCCTGGGGGGCACAGATGACGACCCAAGACGCCGCCCTGCGGTTCCAGCTTTCCGCCGCCCGGCAAACAGATGCCGCTAACAGCTTTGCGCGCACCGGCCTTATCCGAATCACCGAACCCTTTCCCGCCGATGTCGCCGAGCGGCTGCACCATCATCTCGACTCCGGGATTTCGTGGGGCCGGACGGTCAGCCAAGGGGAAAAAAGTGCCTGGGACCTCACACCGGAGGCGATCGCCGCGTTGGACGGCGACAAGGAGAAAGCATTTCTCGCCGCTGTCCACGAAACAGCCCGCGACGGCTTTCAGTTCCTGTTCGATTCGCTGCTCGTCTCCGACGACCCGAGCGCACGCAATGCCCGTGGTTTGTTGCTCGACCGCGTGATCGACGCGCTCAACCACCCCACCTCGCTCGACACCTTCCGAACGATCACCGGTGCGCCGGATATTCGCCGCGTCAACGGTCAGGCAACACGGTATTTGCCCGGACATTTCCTAACCAGCCATGACGACGGAATCGACGGCGAAAACCGCGTCGCGGCCTATGTGATCAACCTCACCAAGGGCTGGCGGACTGACTGGGGCGGGCTGCTGCAATTCCAGACGGGTTCGGGTGACGTACCGCTCGCGCTCAAGCCCGGGTTCAATACCATCCACCTGTTCCGCGTGCCGCAACTGCACAGCGTCTCCTATGTTGCCCCGTTTGCCGGCGTTCCGCGCTATGCCATTACAGGCTGGCTCTGCCGTTGAGATTGGCTGCGGCGCAGCCTGCTTACCGGGCGCTGCGGTACCGTGCCGCCGCCAAATCGAGAATTTCCTGGCGATCCGCGGGCAAAATGAAGCGCGCCTGGATCGAACGATCCAGCGCGACAGAGAACCGTTTCAGATATTCGGCCTTCCCGCCTGGGTAGAGCCGAACCAATGTCTGCGCATCGAAAAGCTCGCCCGATCCGAACAGCGATGCCATGATGCCGATGCCGCCGCTGGCACCGGATGTCCGCGCGGACGGCACGTCGATCCATGGGGTTCGGATGCCGCCGGTTGCAAGAGCATTGGCGTCGAGCACCGGCTGTGGCGTGGTTCCTTGAGTCAGCGCCATTCGCGGCGCTTTGGAAGGAGCCTTGCCAGTACTCACCCACCGGTCGAGTGCAACGATCGCGGCCTGCAGCACATAATGATGCTGCGGCGCGAAGTTGAACGGCTTGGTCAGCTTAGCGCCCATCAGGTTGGTCGTTGGCGTGTAGGCGGCTGCCAGTCTATCGATCAGCAACAATCCCGAATCGATCGGTGCGACTTGAAGCGTGTAGATGTCGGCGTGTGCCGTTCCCGGGACTTCCCAGACCCGCAGCCGAGCCGTGTCCGGTTGGCGGGCTGCCCAATAGCCGGATCGGGCACCCCCGACCAGGTCGGTCTCGGTGATGAAGGTCAGGACTGGGACGCGCAGGTCAGATCGAAATTTCACGACGGCTGGCATGCGAGGGTCGACCCGCCCGATGATCGAGCTGCCGTCGAGCGGCGCAGAGCCGCTGAAGCGTGAGTGGATCAGGAAACCGTCGAAGACGCGGGCCACCGGATCCACCGCATTCACGTACGTTGTCATGAAATGCGCCGACTGCGATTCTCCGGCGGCGAGAACATGTTTGGCGATCAGCGGACCCAATATGCCCGCACCGGCACCGGCACCGGCACCGGAACTGGCACTGCCGCGCACGAGGCGGCCCGCCTGAGAAAAAATGTCATACGCAAAAGCATCGCCGGGATGATGAAGCGACCGGTAGCGTTCGGGCGCAATCTTCTTGAGTGACATGTCGTAGCCAAGACTTGCTCCGCCTTCGACACCCACACGCTGCGCGGAAACCGCGACATAAGCGTAGCCTGCACGAATGAGTTCGCGATGCGCCATGAACCAGTCCGCTGGCGCATCCAGCCCGCCGCTGACATTGAGCCATTCCACCAGAACCGTGCCGTTGAATTTGGCGGGATCGCTCGGGCGCATGACAACGAGCCTGGTCGTGTACTCCGCCTTGCCAGAGGATGAGACGGTCCAGCGACCATCCTCGCGCATCGGATTGACCGAGGTGTAGGAGGTCGCCTCGCCAGAAACGAAATATTCCTCCTGCAAATATCCGAGGCTGGCCAGATCGTACGCACCCGTGATCAACGTGGGTTTGCCGGGTTCGAGTGTGACGCTTGGCTGACCGGGGCGTGAGCTTGTCGGCGAAGCGGATGCCGCCAACGCTATTGCTGCACTCGCCATGGTCAGGATGGAAGTGAGCCGCGCCAAGGTCGTTCTGATCATTGTATTCCCCCCGGCACGGACGCAGGCGCGCGCTTGTTCAAGTCGGTACGTTCGAAATGCCCTACCCCGCAGGCCGCACCAGCGATCCGACCCCATGCAACAACTGGTTCGCGATAATCGCATAGTGCATTTCGGACGCGCCCTCGGCCATGCACTTTGCCTTGGCGTCGCGCATGTAACGGTTGACGCCGGTGGCATCCATGATGCCGCTGCCGCCCCACATCTGGAGCAATTTCGCGCAAACCTCGAACGCGGTGTCCCCGATCCATGCCTTGCAGACACTGCCCATGGCCGGTTCCATCGCACCTGCATCGAATGCGCGGGCATTTGCGTAGAGCAGCGCGCGACCCGCCACCAGCTTGGCGTGCGCCTCGGCGAGCCAGTAGCTGATCGGCTGGAGTTCGGCCATGTCCCGGCCGTAGAGGCGGCGTTCCTTCACATAGTCGAGCGTCTTGTCGAGCATGCCCTGCGCGCAACCGAGCGATGTCGCGGCATGGGCGAGCACATTGGCGTGATTGGCCGGGCGGTGCGAAAAGCCCCCGGTCAGCACATCCCCGAGGATATCGTCATCCTCGATCCGAATGTTGTTGTAATTGATCGACCCGGTATTGGTCCCGCGCCAGCCGAGCTTGTGCTCATAGGGCAGAATTTCCACGCCCGCGCGGTCCATATCGACGGCTATGCAGCCATAGCCTTCCTTGCCATCGCGACCGTGCGTCTTGCACATCACCAGCACGACCTTGGCGTTCGCCTGTGTGCAATAGAGTTTGGCCCCGTCGAGCCGCCAGCCGTTCCCATCGGGCGTCAGCTTGGTCAGATGCGACGCGACATTCGCGGCACCTGCGGGTTCGCTTTGCGAATAGGCGATGACGCGTTCACCGCTGGCCGAGGCCGGAAGCAAGCGCTGCTTCTGTTCGGCGGTACCAAGCAGTTCGACCGTGCGCGGCGATAGCACCATCTGCACCGTCAGCGCGCCCGCGAATGCCGGACTCGCCTTGGCGATCTCCTCCGACACCAGACAGGCCGACACTAGGTCCGCGCCCGATCCGCCGTAATCGGCCGATGTGTAGAGGCCGAACAGGCCGACCTCCGCTGCTTTTGCAATCAGTGCGTCGGGTGTGTGCTCTTCGCGGTCGATTTGCACCGCAAGCGGCTCGACTTCCTTCACCGCAAACGCCTGCGCCATGTCGCGCAACGCGCGCTGGTCGTCGTTCAGCCAATCGAGCACATTATTCTCCTAAATGTTGCGCGCGAGGTAAGCGGCCTCGTGGATCGCATTGCCGTACGAGCGAGGCGTCCGGGCATCGCCGACCACTTGCAACCGGATGCCCGATTTGTTGAGCTTGCCGCTGAACGGGTCATAGGCGACGCGCCCCGGCGCGATGATCAGGGCGGCGCAGGCGATTGTTTCGCTACGGCCATCGGCGTGACTGACAACCACTTCGCCTTGACGGATTTCTTGCAAGGTGACGCCCTGTTCCGGGGCAAGATCTGCCGTCGCCATCCATATGTTTATCGCATTCATGCGCGAGCCGAGATAGTTGGCCGGGAGCAGCTTTGCGTCCGGATCGAGCAAGCGGATCGTCCGGCCCGCTTGAGCAAGATCGAGGCCGAGCTCAATACCTTCGCCCGCCCCCCAGACAATCACATTGCCCTGTGGCAGCGGATCGGACGCGCTGCCCAGCACCCGGTCAATCGTTCGAGCAAAACCGCTGGCGAGGGCGGCGCTGAGCCCAGGAACATCAGGCAACGCAGGCTTTGCGCCGGTTGCGGTGACGACCACATCGGGCTTGTCGGCGAGAATCATCTCGACTGTCAGTTCAGTATTCAGCCTCACCGCAATGCCGGCCTTGGCGACCATCAAGCGGTGCCATTGGGGCTGATACGCGATCTGTTCCATATTGCGCAGCGTCTTGTAATTTCCCGCCCAATTCATCACCCCGCCGAGCGCGCCGGACGCCTCGAACAGAGTGACATCATGGCCTGCCGCATGTGCGGTAATCGCATATTCCATCCCGCCTGAGCCGCCGCCTGCGATATAGACGCGCTTGGGAGCTGGGGTTTTCTGGATGCGATATTCGCGGTCACGCCCGAATGCGGCATTCTGGGCCGACCCTGCCATGCCCTTCGCAAAGATGTTGCCGGTCATCAGCGATGCGCCGGTGCGTGTCGATTTCCGAATTTCCTCTTCGCGGCCTTCGGTGATCTTGCGCGGAAAATCGGGGTCTTCGAGCGACTGTCGGCATGAGGCGAGGAAATCGGCGGCACCTTCGCCGATCATCGTCCGCATCTGATCAGGCGTGTTGACGTTGCACGACCCCATCAACGGCATGTCGATGCCGCGCTTGATCAGGCCGGCACGCATTTGCTTGATGCTGGGGAGCGTGACCAGATTGCGAACATAGAAACCGCCGCCGATATATTGGCCCGAGGATGTCTCGGGATCGCGGCTTTCGGCTGGGAGCATCGAACCGAAAGTGCAATCGATCCCATCGACACCAAGCGCGTGCAAACGCGGCGCATAATGATCGAGGAAGTATTCGATATCGAAGCCTCCCTTGTAGTTCTCGTCGCAGACCATCCGCGGGATCAACGGAAAATCCTTGCCGCACAATTCCTGGGTGCGCTGCAGAATCTGCTCGCAGAACAGGAAATGATCGGCATATTCGTCTTCCCGCCCCTGATTTTCGAGCAGCGACAATGTAACATGCGGCAGCGAGCCGTGGCAGAAATGGTATGACAGATAATCATAGCCGGCCTCACGCGCGCGGCGTCCGGCCTGGGCAAATTCTTCGACCAGGCTCTTGTAAACCTCGGTCGGCACGATCCCTGGTTGCTGGTTGCCGATCGGATATTTGCCGCTTGGCCCCCACGCGACCGTCCCGGGAATCCAGCCCTTGCCCGGCTCCAGCGGAAACGACGTGCCGACGCCGGGAATCAGTCCGCCGTAGAAAAGCTGGATGCCGGCAAGCGACTCATTGTGATGGATGACCTCGACCAACTCGCGGTGGCTGATGATGTAGGTGTCGTCATACATGCCCAGCATGCGTTCATTGATGAGCCCATCCCATCGCACATTGGTCGCACCGACGCACACCGCCCCGAAACCGCCCGCCGCCAGCGCTTCATAGGCGCCCACGGCCTGAGGGGTGACATAGCCCTTGTCGTCCGCCATGTTCATCGTGGTTGGCGCATGGACCATCCGGTTCTTGAAGGTCAGATGCTTGGTCTGAAAGGGTTCGAGCAGGGGATCGTTCACGGAGGACTCCGGCATAAGGGTCAGGCGCTTGCCGCGCGGTCGATGACGATGGATGCGCCTGAGATGAAACTGGCGCGGTCCGAAACGAGGTAAAGGATCAGATCGGCGACTTCTTCGGGCCGACCGGGTCGGCCGGTTGTAAAGGCCGAGCGCACACCATCAGCCGAACCGAGCTTTTCAAAGATGTCGTAAAAATCGCCCGCCATCGCGGTTTCGATGAGCCCCGGAAGGACGGCATTTATCCGTATGTCATGGCCGCTGCGCGCGTTTTGCAGTGCCGCGCTGCGTGTGAAATGCGCGACAGCTGCCTTGCTCGCCCCATAAGAAGCCATAATCGGATTGCCCTTGAGCGATGCGGTCGAGGACAGGTTGACGATCGTCCCCTTGCCCGCGCGCCGCATGAAGCGCAGCGCCACCGCCATCCCCAGCAAACTGCCCGCGACATTGATGTCGAAAGTCTTGCGATACGTATCGACCGAGGGATCGCCTACGCTGTCCTTGAGCGCGACGCCCGCGCTGTTGACGAGGATGTCTAGCTGCCCGAACTCGGTGTCGATCCACGTTGCAAAGTCTTCCCAGGCGGACTCGTCGGCAACGTCGAGCGAGCGTGCCGTACCGTTGCTCTCCCGGGCAACCGCCTGAGCACCTTCCAGGTCGCGATCAACGGCGACGATCTTTGCCCCCGCGCCTGCCAAGGCAATGGCAGTCGCGCGCCCGATGCCCGACGCAGCACCCGTCACGACGGCAACCCGTCCGGTCAGGTCAATCCACGGCACCATCATGTCACGCCTTCTCGAAAATGTGGACGCCGGCGGCCGACGAGCCGCCAAAGCCGAGGACATGCGTCATTCCGATGCGCGCGCCGCTCACTTGCCGCGCGCCGACCTCACCGCGCAACTGCTCGACGATTTCCACCATGTTGGCGACGCCCGTCGCGCCGATGGGGTGACCTTTCGACAGCAAACCGCCCGAGACATTGACGGGGATGCGCCCGCCGAGCGCGGTCACGCCCGAGGAGACCATGCGCCCGCCCTCGCCATCGGCGCACAGCCCGAGATTTTCGTAATGCAGGATTTCAGCCGTCGCGAAGCAATCGTGCAGTTCGACAAGGTCGAGGTCTTCGGGACCGACGCCCGCCATCTCATAGGCGCGCGCCGCCGCCAGCCGCGTGACCGAATTGGGCTCGAGTATCTCGGGGCTGCGCGGCTCGAACACGTCCGATGCCATTGCCGAGCCGCGGATGCGGACGGCGCGGGCCATACCGAGTTCGCGCGCTTTCTTGTCCGACACCAGCACCAGCGCCGCCGCGCCGTCGACATTGGCCGAACACATCAGCTTGGTCAGCGGATACGCGATCATCTCGCTGGCCAGCACCATATCGAGCGGCGTCTCCTTTTGATAGGCAGCCTTCGGGTTCATCGTCGCGTGATGGTGGTTTTTGACCGCGACCTGCGCGAATTGCTCGAGCGTCGTCCCGTAAGCATTGGCGTGGACCATCCCCGCCTCAGCGAACAGCGCGGGCATCGTGACCGATCCGAACAACCCCTCCGGCGGCGGTCCAGCGACCGGCGACCCGCCGAGCATGCCGCTTGGGTTCTTCTCGGCACCGACGACGAGAACGATGTCATAAAGGCCGCTCTTGATGCCGGTAAACGCCTCGCGCACCGCGCTCGCGCCCGACGCGCACGCGTTCGAGACGTTGATGCACGGCACGCCGGTCTGGCCGATCTGTTGCAGGATTTTCTGACCGAGCATCGAGGCGGCGTTGAAGGTGGACGAGGCGTAGACCGCCCCTACGTCCTTTATGCTCACACCCGCATCGTCGAGCGCCATGAGCGCGGCCTCGGCCCCGAGCTGAAAATACGTGCGGTCGGGATAGCGCCCGAATTTGATCATCCCGGCGCCGACGACGAAAACATCGGTCATTCAGAGACTCCTTCGGGCACGAAATGATAGCCGACATAGGGCGCACCGTTCTGGTCGTGGGCGCCGCCCGCATCGTCGAAGACAAGGACAACGGGCATACCGAGCCGCAGCGTGGTGGCATCGACGTTCCGAAGCGTCCCCTTTAGCGACAATCCGTCGTGGAGATCGACGATTGCCGAGACGAACGGCACCGCGATCCCAGGATAGCTGCGATGGACGACCGACCAGGAATACAGCGTACCGTGGTCCGTCGCGCGAAACGGCGCGGGCGGGGTACGCGAGGCACAGTTCCGGCAGGCCATGGTGGCGACCGTCACGACGGCACCGCATTCATCGCAGCGATACCCCTCGATCCAGGCAGCCCCGTCCGGTCCGACCCGAACCACCTTGGTGCCCGGCTTCGCCAGCGTCGTATTTTGCATCGTCAAAGCCGCTTTCTCCTGCCGCACAGCGACGTATTGCACATATGGCAATGCATTATCAAAGGCGAGTCATAACTTGGCTTTCTGCGCCTTCAAAAAGGTGCCGCGATCGACCTTGCCGGACGCGGTGCGCGGCAGCGGCTCGCGCGACACGGCGATGTTGCGTGGCACCTTGTAAAGCGCCAGTCGCCCGCGACAATATGCCTTCAGGTCTTCCTCGCTGACCTTGGCATCGGCCTCGGCAACTACGGTCGCGACCAGCCGCTCGCCCAGCCGTTCGTCGGGGATGCCATAAGCGATGGCATCGCGGAGCTGCGGATGATCCGACAAGACACGCTCCACTTCGGCGCAATAGATATTCTCGCCGCCAGAGATCACCATGTTCTTCTTGCGATCGACGATGGTAAAGATGCCGTTCGCATCCTCGATGCCGACATCGCCCGATGCCAGCCACCCGTCGTGCATCGCCTCGGCCGTTGCCGCCGGATCACCGACATATTCGGTCATCAGCCCGGCGCTGTGCACCCAAAGTTCGCCCGGCTCGCCGATGTCGGCGGCGCGGCCGTCGTCGCGGCGGACCTGCACGTCGATCGTCGGGCAGGCCCAGCCGCACGACGCCGGATTGTCGAGATAGGCACGCCCGCTGATCGTACAGGTCCACGCTGTCGTCTCGGTCTGGCCGTAGGTGTTCGACATCAGGCAATCGGGCATGCGCTTCCGAATTTCGGCAAGGAGCGCCGGGTTCAGCGCCGCCGCGCCATTCGCCATATAGCAGACCTTACCGAGCATCTCGGGCGTCGCGCGCGGACTTCGCAGCATGTCCCACAGCATGGCGGGCACGAACGACAGTCGCGTCATCCCGACGCGCTCGATCATGTCGAACGCGATATCGACGTTCCATTTGCCCATGATGTGGATCGCCGTGCCGACGCTTACCGAGCGGAAAATCGGCACCATCCCGCTCAAGTGGAACATCGGCCCAAGAATGACCGTGGGCGTCGCCATCGAACGCCGGTCTTCGGACAGGGTCTTGCCGGTTTCCTCCTCGTACCGGATGTCCTGCAACGTCCCCATGAAGCGCGACAGCGACACCGAATGCGCAATGGCCCCGTGGCTGAGCAGCGCACCCTTCGGAAACCCGGTCGTGCCCGAGGTAAACAGGATCACGGCGCCGTCGCCGGGATCCATGTCCAGCGGCGAAAAGGCGACCTGCCCTGCGGTGATGCTGTCGAAGTCGCCGTCGCGTTCCGTCAGCAGAGGGGCATCGGGTGCGCCGATGACAATCCGGCGAAAACCGGGATTAGGGGTTTCGACGGCAATGGCATTTGCCAGCGCGGCATCGAGGATCGCGACTTCGCATCCGACAGTCGCAATGGCGCGCACCATTTCCTCGGCTGCACCTCGGCTGTTGACCAGCGCGGCGATACCGCCCGCCGCGGTGACCGCGATCAGGCCGATGATCCATTCGGGTCGATTGCCGGCAACGATGGCGACTTTGGTCCCGCGCGTGACACCGAAGCGGTTCTGCAAGGCATCCGCAAGCGCCGCCGCCTTGGCAAAGACTTCATCAAAGGTCAGCACAACCTCGTCCTGCACAATCATCGTCCGACTGCCGAACGCCATGCCCTGACGGTACAGCGCCGCCAGATTGCGCGGCGCGCCCTTGAACACACGCAGCCGCCCATTGGCGACCTGTGTGTCGACCAGTTCAAAGACCTTGCCGGGCCCGATCAACCGGTGGACCAGCGGGTCGCGGACATTGGGTCGGGTGTTTCGCGCTGAATTCGCCTCGTGCGTCACCCGTCACTCCATCCCCATCGCTCGTCCAAACGGACTAGCTTACCGTTACTGTGACACACCCGCATTGTCATCGCATTATTGCAATAAGTGCTGGTCATTTCATCAGGACAGATGGGCGCGGGCACGATATGCTGCCCCAAAAGAACAGTAAGGCAGAGGATGACAATGGCGACACGGGTCGAGGGCAATGCCGCTGCTGAATGGCGCGCGCACTGGACGGTCGTTCTGGCCGCGTGTGCAGGCTTTGGCGCATCGACGATCATCTCCTATTCAAGCAGTCTTTTCATACAGCCGCTCCAGCATGATTTCGGCTGGAGCCGCGCACAGATCATGTCTGGCCATAGCATCGCGTCGATCACCGGGGTGATCGCTGCCCCGTTTACCGGCTTGCTTGTCGACCGGATCGGTCCACGGCGCCTCGGCATTTTTGCCGTCGCGGCTATGTGCCTTGCCACCGCGTTGTTCAGCGTTGCCGGACCCGACATCTGGATGTGGCGAGCATTATGGGTGCCGATGTCGCTGGCCATCGTGATCATCCAGCCGTCGGTCTGGACGGCGGCGATTACTAGCCTGTTCTCTGCGGGTCGCGGTCTTGCCCTGGCGGTGATCCTGTGCGGCGGTAGTATCTCGTCGATTATCACACCCACTCTAACCTACTATTTGATCGAATTATATGGCTGGCGGATGGCGTGGATCGGCATTGCCGCCTTCTGGGCGACTCTGTCCCTGCCGCTCATCTGGCTGTTCTTCACCAGCGCGAAGGACAGTGCCAGACGGTCGTCAACGCCCGCTGCCGCCGCACCGCCGCGCCGCTCGCTGAGAGAAAGCGGCATGCTGACGCGCCGTTTTGTGCAGTTACTCTTGGGCGGCGTCGGGATTGCCGCCGTTGTAGTAACGCTGGGGACCAGCCTCGTCCCAGTACTTTCCTCGAACGGCCTCACGCGCGGGCAGGCAGCGGGCATAGCGTCGCTGCTCGGCGTTTCCGCGATCGTCGGGCGGCTTGGAATCGGCGCGCTGCTCGATCGGATTCACGGCCGCTATCTTGCCGCATTCTGCGTACTGCTGCCGGTTATCGGCGTGCTTATCCTGATTTATTTCCCTGGCTCGATCGCTGCTGCGTCGGCCGCGGTGCTGATCATCGGATTTTCGCTCGGAGCCGAGCTCGACATCATCGCGTATTTGACGTCGCGTTACTTCCGGCTTGAAAATTTCGGGTTCCTCTTCGGCACGATCGCCGGATTTCTCGGGCTGGCCGCCAGCAACGGACCTGTCCTGCTCAATGCCGTTTTCGACGCAACGGGCTCGTACATTCCCGCCCTCTGGGCGGCGATCCCGATCTGCGGGGTCGCAGCACTATTATTTCTACTGCTCGGTGCCTATCCTGGCGCCGACCGAACCGAACCGGCGGGACCCTAATCATGGCACGCTTCCAATATGTTATCCTGTCGCGGTCCAAGCCCGGCCACGAAGAAGACTATATCCGCTGGTACAGCGAACGGCACCTGGCTGATGTCTGCCGGATCGAGGGCGTGGTCAGCGGCAAACTGCACCGGCTCGCCCTGCAGAAAGTCTATGATCTCGACGCGCCGCAGTGGACGCTGATGACGATCTACGAATTGGAGGGCGATGACCCTCAGGTGGTCATCAATGCTATTCTCGCGGTATCGGGCACCGACGTGATGCCGCTCAGCGATGCGTTGGACAAGTCGGGGATGATTCAGGCCGTCGGTCGGCAGATTGCAGCAGTCGGGTAACGCTCAGCGCACCTCGCACCGTTCCATCGCCGCACGCGCCAGCCGAGCAAGACGCGGGAACGCCTCTGCACGCTCGCGCGCGGTGGCGGACGAGGCAGTGCCGCGCAGCACCCGTCCCTTGATGCCGTGGAAAATCGCGGCCAGCCGGAAGAAGCTGAACGCCATGTAGAAATTCCAGTTGGCAATGTCCGCGCGCCCCGTCCGGCGGCAATAAGCGGCAATGTAATCGGCCTCGGTCGGCAGGCCAAGCGCGACCGGGTCGGCACCACCGATCCCCGCCACGATATCGCGCGGCATGTGGTACATCATCGCGTGATAAGCAAAATCTGCGAGCGGATGGCCGAGCGTCGAAAGCTCCCAATCGAGCACGGCCAAAATGCGCGGCTCGGTGGGGTGGAAGATCATGTTGTCGCAGCGGAAATCGCCGTGCACCAGCCGCGTGTCATCACTGGCCGGAATGGCCGTCGGCAGCCACGCGACCACCGCGTCCATGTCCGCATCGCGCCCGGCAAGATCGTCCGCCAGATATTGTTTGGACCAGCGGCCGATCTGCCGTTCGAAATAATTGCCCGCTTTGCCATAGTCCGCCAACCCGATGTCCGCCGGATCAAGCGCGTGCATGGCGGCGATCACAGTGTTCATGGCGTCGAAATAGGCGGCGCGCTCTGCCTGCGGCACGTCCTGAAAACTCGCATCCCAGAAAATGCGGCCCTCGACCATTTCCATGACGACAAAGTCCGACCCCAGCACGGCGGCATCCGCACACGTAGCAAAGATGCGCGGCACCGGCACATCGGTCGTCTCCAGCGCCGCCAGGACGCGCGCCTCGCGTAGCACGTCATGCGCGCCTTTCAGGATGTCGCCCGCGGGTTTACGGCGCAGCACATAGGTCGCGGTTGGTGTCGTGAGCCGATAGGTCGGATTGGACTGGCCGCCGTTGAACTGCCCGATCGTCAGCGGCCCTGCATAGCCAGCGACATTGGCCGAAAGCCATGGCTCGAGCGCACGCGCGTCGAGCGCCGTGCGGACTGCGCCGACGCCTTCATTGACGGATATGTCAGCCGCCATGCTTCGTTTTCCAGTCGCGCTTGATCTTCTTGGCGAGGCTCCATTTATGGACCTCGGTCGGGCCGTCATAGATGCGGAAGGCGCGGACTTCGCGGAACACCTGTTCGACGATGGTCTTGTCGGTCACGCCGGTGCCGCCCATCACCTGCACGCAACGGTCGGCGATCCGCATCAGTGCCTCGGACACCGCAACCTTCGCCATCGAGCTTTCGACCGTGCCGAGCGACCCGGTGTCGAGCACGCCCGCGCACCAGTCGATCATCAATTCGCACTGTTTCAGGTCAATCATGTTCTCGGCGAGCATGAAGCCGACGCCCTCATGATCGATCAGCGTCTTGCCGAAAGCGGTGCGGCGGTTGGCATAGTCGGTCGCGATTTCATGCGCGCGAATGCAACTGCCGAGCCAGCGCATGCAGTGCGACAGGCGTGCCGGACTGAGGCGAATTTGTGCGTATTTGAACCCCTCGCCCGCCACGCCGAGCATCTGGTCAGCGGGCACGCGCAGATTGTCGATGGTGAGCGTCGCATGGCCGCCGGGCATCGAGCTGTCGATGGTATTGGGCACATGGTCGATGCGGATCGCCGGATCGGGCAGTTCGATCAGGAACATGCACGCCCCCTCCTCCGCCTTGGCCATGATGATCCCGACCTTGGCCCCTTGCGCGCCGGTGATGAAGGTCTTGCGACCGTCGATCACCCAGTGATTGCCGTCGAGGCGGCAGGTGGTCTTCATCATCGACGGATCCGAGCCCGCGCCACCCTCCTCGGCGGGTTCGGTCATGAAGAAGGCCGAGCGCGCGCTGCCATCGATCATCGGCGCAAGGAACCGCGCCTTCAGGTCGGCGCTGCCGACATGGCCGAGCAGGTACATGTTACCCTCGTCAGGGGCCATGGTGTTGCAGGCGAGCGGCCCGAGCGGCGACAACCCCGACTTGATGAGCACCACCGCCGTTTCGCGCTGGGTCAGGTGGCTGCCGTCGGGCAGGATATGCGGTGTTAACACGCCAGCCGCGCGCGCATGCCCACGCATCTCGTAAACCAGCGCGTCCAGCGGTGCCCCATGATGGTCGCGACGCGTATCGGTTTCATAGGGGATGATGGTTTCGCGGACGAAGGTTTCGACCCTGCCGGCAATTTCGAGGGCACATGCACTGATCGTCAAAGGCTCTGTCCATCATCAATGGTGAAAACTGCGCCCGTCATATGCGCTGACTCGTCGCCGCAAAGATAGAGCAGCGGGGCGTCGAGCGCGCCGATCGGCTGCAACCTGCGCCTGGGGAAAGCGGCAATCTGGGCGCGTCCGCCGTCGGTATCGAACCAATCGCCCGACAGTTCGGTGCGGATATAACCCGGTTGGATCACGTTTACGTTGATGCCCTGCCGCACCCATTCCCGTGCCAGATTACGGCCCATATGCGCGACCGCCGCCTTGCTCGCGCTGTACATCGTTTCGCCTTGGCCAGTCATGTCCGCCGTGATCGAGCCGATCAGGACGATCCGCCCGCACCCGCTGCCTTGCGCACCCGCGGCGATCAGGCGTCGTGCGCCCTCGCGCGCGGTCAGCATTACCCCGAGCACATTGGTGTCGAGCACCGCGCGCAATTCCGCCACGGGAATCTCAGTCGACCGACCCGGCGCGGAGATACCCGCGTTGGCGATGATCGTATCGACCGGTCCGAAAGCGGCTTCGGCGATATCATAGGCGGAGCCAACCGAGGTTTCGTCGGTGACGTCCATGGCAACGCCCAAGGCTATGCCCCCGTCCGCCGCGATCTGCTCGGAAAGCGCCGCGACCCGCTCGACGCGCCGCGCTGCCAGCACGACACGCGCACCATTTCGCGATGCGAGCCGGGCGAAATGGGCGCCCAATCCGGACGACGCACCCGTGATCAGGCACGTTCGTCCTGCAAGAGGCAACATCAAATCGTTCCGACCGGCATAGGATGGCTCGACCCTTTAAAAGGCATATTCGGCCCGAACACCGAAGGTGCGTGGCGGCGCATAGCTGCCGACGTCCGCCAGGGTAGAAGCGAGCGTCGATCCAAGATAGGCCGCGTCGCCCAGATTCTTGCCCCAGATGGCGAGGCGCAGGCCGTTCATGCCCGTGGGCGCGAACGACAGTTCAGCGTCAAAGGTCGTGTAGCCATTCTGGCGAAGCCGGTTGGACGGCTCCATGCCGTAGCTGCTCGTATGGTAGGCCGAGGCAAAGGCACCCAAACGTCCGGCGGCGATGTCCATATTGTAATTCGCCGACACGTTGCCGCTGAATTGGGGCGCGCGGAGCAACGGCTTGCCGCTCAGATCGGTCGTTATCTGAAGATTACCCGTACCCGTCGGCAAGAACGCGGCGGCGTTGCGGAAATCCCGATATTTCGCGTCGAGGAACGCCGCACCTGCGGTCAGCGCAAAGGCAGGGGTCGCCTGCCATCTCAAGTCGACATCGATCCCCTTGACCCGCGCCGACGCCGCATTCTGGGTGATATAGGCCCGACCGGGGACAAACACGACGGCCTGCAGGTTGGTGTAATCGTAAAAGAAGGCCGCAACATTGACGCGAAGCCCGTCGGCAACCTTGCCCTTGGCACCGATTTCATAGGCCGTGATCGTTTCGGGCTTCACGGGGTCGAGCGTGAAGTCGGTGGTGTTGACCACGCCGCTTTTGAAGCCCTGACTCCAGCTCGCATAAACATTGGCGTCGGGCGTGAGCGCATAGCGTGCAGTTACGCGCGGCGTGAACTTGCTGAACGTCACTGGGTCGCGCGGATATCCCACGTTGCTCGCCTGGGGGACGCCGTTCAACAGGTTGGAGAAGGTCCGCTGCTGCTCACGGGTGTAGCGCCCACCTGCCGTCAACGTAAGCTGATCGATCGGCTTCAGCGTTATCTCGCCATAGCCAGCGATGATCTTCTTTTCGACGCGGGCATACTGGTTGCTGACGAACAGCGACATTTTCGCCGCCGGTGGTACATTCGGGAACTGCAAGTCGAAGATATTTTCGCCGAAGGTTTCATTGCCGTCGAGGTAAAAGACTCCGGCCAGAAACTGAATAGGACCCAAAGCCTTAGATACGAAATTGGTATCGTGGACCACGAACTTTCCCGTCAGCGGCGAAGCGCGCGACTCACCGATATTTACCGCTGTCCCGTCGACATCGGCAATGTAATTGATCGCGTTGTGGAAATAGCTCGTCGTGGAGGTAAGCGTCCCCGCCCCGAGGTCGAATTCGCCGCGGATGTTACCGCCATAGGACTGGATCGCTGTGAATACGTCGGGCGAGGTAGAGAACTGGCCTGGATTGGTCACACGCGGCGATGTTGGCACCGGCAACGGAACGCCGAGCGCGGAAAGGTCGGCACCATAGCCGATCGAATTGTTGGCGATCGCAAACCCGGCATACATCGCGGAATCGGAGCGCTCGGAATAATAGCCCGAGACCGTGATGCGCTGACCGTGGGCCGGCTCGAACAGGATCTTGCCCCGCACAACCTGGGCATCAAGGCCTTTGTCGCGCGCGCCGGTCACAACATGGCGACGAAACCCGTCCCGTCGCTGGAATGACCCCGAAAGGCTCGCTGCCACTGTTTGGCTGAGCGGTCCGGATACATAGCCGCGCAGTTGCACATCGTTGAAATTGCCATAGCTCGCGCTCAGCTTACCGGTCAGGTCGAAGCTCGGTGCCATGCTGGACACAAGGATCGCCCCGCCAGTCGCATTTTGGCCGTAGAGTGCCCCTTGCGGCCCTTTGAGTATTTCGATCTGCTGGACATCAGGCAGGTCGATCAGCGTCGCGATCTGCTGCGGCTGGTAGACGCCGTCAATGTACATCGCGACGTTTGAATTTTCGCCGAGATTGGCACCGGTCGAGGTGATGCCGCGGATCGACGGCTGGAGGAACGAGCCAAAAAACGTCATTGTGACGCCGGGCGCAACTTTGGCGAGTTCGGACGTACTGGTAACGCCTGCCTGGGCCAGCGACTGAGATGAAAGCGCGACGATCGACATCGGCACGTCGGTCAGGTTTTCGCTTCGACGCTGCGCGGTTACGATGATGTCGGGAGATGCCGGCTCGTCGGCCTGCGCTACGGCGACACCCGGAATGCCCAGCGTCAGAGCCGTGATCATGACCAATGCGGATTTTCGACTCGGGATCGTCGTCGATTTCATGGCATTCCCTCCTGGCCCTATTTTGCCCGGACTTATGCCCTGATTGAATACAATGCAACGATGCAGTTGCGTTAAATTAGGCGCAGTAAAGGCATATCAGATGTAATCTGTTAGCGCATAAGTCCGCCAGGAAAGTCGTGGTTTTATAGCGCAATACCGGGGGTACCAACGCAAACCACGCTGGTTAGCAATTCACGACTGGCAATGCATTGATCGAAGCGATAAAAGGTCGTGAACCTACCGCCGATCGCGGATGATAATTGGAGTGGTGATTATGGCGTCGACCGTGGCAACCGACCGTGAGCCTGTCCCCTTTGCAGTAACCGACCCGGAGATGATCCCGGTCGAGCGCTACTATGACGAAGCGTTCTTCCAGCTCGAGAAGGAAAAGCTCTGGCCGCATGTCTGGCAGATGGCGTGCCGGCTTGAGGAAATTCCCGAGGTCGGCGACTATGTCGAATACTCCATCCTCGAAAAGTCGGTCATCATCGTTCGCACCAAGACCGGGGTGAAGGCGCTGCACAACGCCTGCCGCCACCGCGGTGTGCGGCTCGCGACTGGGCCGGGCAATTGCAAGACAACCGGCTTCATCTGTCCGTTTCACGGCTGGCGTTACAATATGGACGGCGTCAACACGTTCGTGTTCGGCAAGCAGGTGTTTAACGCCGCGCTGCTCGAACACGCCGAGATCGATCTTGCCCCGTGCCGCGTCGAATTCTGGGCGGGCTGCGCGTTCATCAATTTCGACGACAACGCACCGTCGCTGCTCGACAGCCTCGGTCCGGTCGTCGACAGGCTCAACGCGCGCAACGTCGACAAGCTGAAGATGGACTGGTGGTACGCCACCGTGCTGCCGACCAACTGGAAGCTGGCGATGGAGGCCTTTCAGGAAGGCTATCATACAATGAAGACTCACCCGCAGCTCAATACGCTGTCGGCGCTGGGCAATCCATATGGCAATGATGCTGAAGGCATGACCCCGAACAAGGGCATCAGCGCCAAAGATACCGTCAAACTCAACATCGAATTTATGGCGCGGCTGAGCTCGGGCATGGCAGGGATGGTCCACGAGAGCGAAGTCGCGGTGATCGAGAAACTACACGACATGGAAGTGCCTGATGATCCTGTTCAGGCGACGATGATGTTTTACGGCAAAGCGAATGAAGCCGTAACCGCGGACGGTTTTGCCCGCGGCGTACCGATGTTCGACGTCAACAAAGTCATGCAAGAACAGCCCTTCCACGCGGTGGAATATATGTTCCCGCACTTCTTCCTGCTGCCGATGATCAGCGCCATGTCGTCCTACCGCATCCGGCCGCTGACGCCGGAAACCTGTCTATTCGAAATCTGGTCGCTCGCGTTGCGCCCAGAGGGCGAAGATTATGACACGCCGCGCGCGCCGACCGTACTGCCCTATAACAGCGATCAATTTCCCGAAATCCCGCGCCAGGATTACTATAACCTGCCGCTGCAGCAGTTGGGCCTGCACGCAGGCGGCTTTACGCACATGCGCCTGTCTCATTCGCACGAGGGGTTGATCAGCAATTACCAGCGGCTGATCGACGGCTATCTCGCCGGACGCGATCCGCAGTTGCTCGCCAAGGCCGCGCATGTCGTCAACAGCGGGTTCGAAGCGCCGATTGCAGATATCGGATTATGATGGCGCTTTGTGCAATGCACATTGCGTGATACATTCTTTCCGAAGAGCGGGGCTATCCCGCCGACTCGGAGAGCAGCATGATCAGAGAACGCACTTACGATCTCGTGATCAAAGGCGGCACGGTCATCGACGGCCTGCGAACCCCGCGCTATCGTGCCGACATCGGAATTGCGGGCGGCAAGATTGTAGAGATTGGGGGGAACATCCCGGTCACCGGCGCGAAGCGCGTTATCGACGCCGCGGGCAAGATGGTGGCCCCCGGCGCAGTCGATCTTCACACCCATTATGACAGCCAGATCTTCTGGGACCCATGGTGCACCATCTCCGGCTGGCATGGCGTGACCAGCGTGGTGATCGGCAATTGCGGATTTGGCTTTGCGCCGTGCAAGCCCGAAGACCGCGAGCGGACGATGCTGTCGCTGGTCCGCAACGAGGCAGTGCCGCTGGAGACGATGCGCCAGGGGATGCCGTGGGACTGGGTGAGCTTCAAGGAATATCTCGATAGCGTCGAACGCACCCCAAAGGGCATCAATGTGATGTCCTTCGTGCCGCTCGCGCCGCTCTATGGCTATGTCGTCGGCACCGATGAAGCCAAGCGCCGGCAAGCAACCGAGGAAGAGTTGCAGCAGATGTGCGACCTGTTGACCGAAGGCATGGAAGCGGGCGGCTGCGGTATCAGCGCGCAGATCCTTGGCGTCGAAGGCAACGTACAGCTCGACCATGACGGCACGCCGATGGTCACCGACCTGATGAGCGAGCGCGACCTGACGGCGTTCTGCCGGACGATGGGGAAGCTCGGACGAGGCGTGTCGCAGATCACGGGAGACATGGACCTCGCCGAAATCATGGCGCGCGAAAGCGGGCGTCCGGTCATCTGGAACGCGTTGATCGCGGTTGGCGCACTCAATCAGCATGGGGGCTTGAAAATTCTGCCTGGTGTTGCGCTCGAGCGGCTGAAACAGCTCAACGAGCGCGACGGATTACGTGTGTTCGCGCAGGCGCTGACCACCAATTTCGCCTCGCAATTCACGTTCGAAGATTACAATCTCGCCGACGCGATCCCGGCGTGGAAAGACCTCTGCATGGGGACAATCGCGGAGAAGACCGCGAAATTCAACGACCCCGCGCGCCGCGCCGCGTTGAAGGCGATTCATGAGGAACGCGGCGGACTGTTCGGTGCCGGCTATGTCGTCGACGAGATCAAGGTCGGCTGGATTCCGCTCGATGTGCCCGATGGGCTTGCCCTCCAGGACAAGTATGAAGGCTTTACGATCGGCGAAATTGCCGCGCGCGAGGACAAGCACCCGCTCGATGTGCTGCTCGACATTGCGCTCTATGGCGAGTTGAAGAGCGGGTTCGAAACCAAATTGATTATCACGCCGCCTGCGGCAATGAAGGAAATCGCCAACGGCACCGTCTCGCTGCCGGGTGTCAGCGACGGCGGCGCGCACACCAAGTTCGTGACCACCGGCCGTTTCCCGACCGAGCTGATCAGCTACTGGGTGCGCGAGCACAACATCATGTCGCTCGAAGATGCGCACTGGCGGCTGTCGGCGATGCCCGCGCAGGCCGCCGGTTTGAGCGGGCGCGGGTCGCTGGCCGTAGGCATGCCCGCCGATATCCTCGTCTATGACTATGAGAATCTCGATAGCCTCCCCGCTGAACGCGCGTGGGACTATCCGGCCGGCGAGTGGCGGCTGATCCAGAAAGC
The DNA here is from genome assembly GCF_014636175.1 of Sphingomonas psychrolutea. Taxonomy (GTDB): domain Bacteria; phylum Pseudomonadota; class Alphaproteobacteria; order Sphingomonadales; family Sphingomonadaceae; genus Sphingomonas; species Sphingomonas psychrolutea. The sequence continues at coordinate 105,117 of NZ_BMDW01000002.1, forward strand.
GACGGGCTATAACTTTATCATCGTCAACGGCGAAATCACGTTCATCGACGGTGAATGCACACAGGCGACGCCGGGCAAACTGCTTCGCCACGGCGTGGCCTGAACTTAGGGACCGATGCGATGCGAAACAGCGAATTCGGCACTATATTCGATACCGACAATCATTATTGGGAAGCGCACGATGCCTTCACCCGGTATCGCGACCCCAAATTCAACGATCGCGGGCTGAGGCTGGTCGAGAAAGATGGCGTCGTTCGCTATTATATCGGCGATAAAGTCCATCCGATTTTGCCCGGCCCCGGCGATCTGCACGGTCGCCCGGTTCCAGGATCGCTGTTCGATTACTTCGCCGGCAAAGCAGCCAGCGACCCGCATCAGCATTCGCTGTGGTCCGAACAGCCAGCCGAACATCCCGAATGGTATAACCGCGACGCCCGCCTGACATGCATGGATGCGCAGGGCATCGAGGCGTGTTGGCTGTTTCCGTCGCACGGCGTCTGTATCGAAGGGCCGATGCAGCCTGACATTGAGGCATCGCTTCACATCCTCGGCGCGTTCAACCGCTGGATCGAAGAGGATTGGGGCTTTGCCTATCAGGACCGCATCTTCGCCGCGCCGCTGCTGTCGCTGTCCGACCTCGACGGTGCGATCCGCGAGCTTGAATGGGCGATCGCGCGCGGCGCGCGGATCATCACGATCCGCAACGGACCGGTGTTCACGGCGGGGGGCATGCGGTCGCCCGCAGATCCGGTCTTCGACCCGTTCTGGGCGCGGGTCGAAGAGGCCGGGATTACCGCCACGGTCCATGCCGGGTTCGACGATGGCTATGGCTCGGTCGATACCGCCGTCAGCAAGGTTTGGAACCTCGACCTAGACGGCAAGAGCGCGACAATGTCTGTCGGCGTTGGCACGTCGTCCGATTTCCAATCGCAGCTGGTCAATATGCTCCAGAAGCACCGGCTGGTGCGCGATTTTGCGGCTGTTCTGGTCGCGCACGGCCTGTTCGTCCGCTTCCCCCGCCTGAAATTCGCCTTTATCGAAAACGGCGGCACCTGGGTCGCATCGCTCCTTCACGACCTGTCCGTCGCGCATGTCCAGCATCCCGGCATGTTCGCGCAGCACCCCGTCGATCAGTTCCACCGCAATTGCTGGGTTGCCCCGTTCGTCGAAGACGACGTCGCCGATCTCGCCAAACACCTGCCAGTCGAACGCATCCTGTTCGGGTCGGACTGGCCCCATGCCGAAGGCGTCGGCGATCCGCGCGATTTCTTCGACAATCTGACCGGCTTTTCCGAAGCCGACAAGCGCAAGATCATGCTTGAGAATGCCCGCGAACTGACCTCGCCCTGATCGGGCACTTAATCCGCCATCCTATTTCGCAGCCGCCACCTTCATCGCTGCGGCGTACTGTGCCGAAATCCATCGGCCTGAAAGCAGACGGTCGGTCGCTGCTGAAAACGTCGCCAGATAGGCTGCGTGATTGGCGTAAAGCGCCTTGAGCCGTTCGGGCGCGAAGGGCTTCTTCGCGCCCGTCACACCGCCCATGCCGCCTGCCGATAAATAGCCCGTATAGGTAGCGATGGGCGCATCAATGTAGGGCAACCATACCCCGCCCAAGGGGTTGCCATTGCTGTCGCGCCGGACTTCGTGGTTTGCATCGATGACGATGCCGGGTGCCTGCGGGACTGCGCCATCGTCAACGCGGGCTGCTGCGTCAGCAGTGCGATGCCCAAAGCAACGCCTGCGCCTGTCGCTTGGATTTTCATCGCACATCCTCCTTGATCAGATCGGCAGCCTTTTCACCGACCATGATTGCCGGTGCATTCGTATTTGCCGCGGGCATGATTGGCATGATCGAAGCATCGGCGACACGCAGGCCGGTGACACCGCGCACCCTGAGCCGGGGATCGACCACGGATGCTGCATCGCCGCCCATCCTGCAGGTGCCGACGGGATGGTAACCGATACCGGCGGTCGAGCGGATACGATGCTCCCACGCTTCATCGCTCTGCGGTTTGGAATCTGGGTAGAGCCGGCCCCGGAGATGTGCTGCAAACGACGGCGCGTTGAGGATATCCTCGACTTGTTTCAGTCCCCGGATCAGTGCCGCAACATCGCGCGAGTCGCCTAGCAACCGGTGGTCGATCACCGGCGCTTCTGACGGATCCACGCTTCGCAAGCGAATCGCACCGCGACTGCGCGGTTTGGCGACATTGGCGAAGACCATCACCCCCGGGCGTTTGTGCGGGCCACGTGTTGCCGGGTCGAAAGCGAGCGGGCCGAACTGGAGCTTGATGTCGGGTTCGGTCAGTTCGGGCTGAGACCGCAGATACGCCATCGCTTCCACAGGAGTCGCCGACAGCGGCCCCCGCCCGAACGACAAATAGTTCAGTAAGTTGAGCGGCATCCGCCCGAAGTTGAGCATCGTGTTATAGGTCGGCACATCGACGAAATAGCTGGTCTGGACGCTGGCATGTTCCTGCAGATTGCACCCGACCTCAGCCGCATCGACCTCCACCTTGATCCCAAGAGCCTGCAGTTGCGCCGCTGGCCCAATGCCCGAGCGCATGAGGATCGCGGGCGATTGCAGAGTGCTGGCGCTGACAATCACGTCGCGCCGGGCACTGATGTCGTGGACTTGTCCATGCTTGATGTAGCGCACGCCGGTGGCACGCCCCTCAGCGATCAGCACCTTATCGACCAGGGCGCCGGTGATAACGGTCAGGTTCGGCCGCCGCATCGCCGGTTCGAGGAAGGCGCGTGCCGCGCTCGACCGCTGACCATTCCGTTGGGTTACCAGATTGACGAACGCGCCGTCGATATCGCCGCTGCAATAATCCGCGATCTCGCGTAACCCCCGCTCCGTACAGGCGGCAATGAAGGCACGCGACAGTGGATGCACGTTGCGCGGGGGTGATACGCCGAGCGGTCCCGAGGTCGCGTGTGCGGGGCCAGCTTCGCCCGCATAGTCTTCTGACTTCATGAAATAGGGTTGGAGGTCGTCCCACCGCCACCCGGTGCAGCCGAGCCGGTCGGCCCAGTCGTTATAATCCGATCGGCTTCCGCGAATGTAGACCATGCCGTTGATGGCCGAGCCGCCGCCGAGCAACTTGCCGGCCGACCATATGCTTGTCCGCCCCAGCAGCGACGGGTCGGGTTCGGTCGTGTAAAGCCAGTCGGTCGCGGGCTTCCCAAGCATCCGGTACGATCCGACCGGCATCTTCACGAGGAAACCATCGCTGCGCCCGCCTGCTTCGAGCAGGACCACGGTATGCGCCGGGTTTTCTGAAAGCCGCGCGGCCAGTACGCAGCCTGCCGCACCTCCTCCAGCAATGACGAAATCGGCTTCCGCCGGAATCATTTACCGATGATCATTCAGACTGGAAAAGCGGGAAGGCGTCCCCTTCGCCTCTCCGTACACGGACGCGCATGCCCGACTTGACCGCATCGGGCGCGATGCCGGTGATCCGCGTGTGAAAATACGGCCCCTCGTCCAGCCGCACGACCGCGACCACATAAGGCACGTCGCCCGCCAGTTCCTTGACATAGGCGCGGTAGAAGATCGTGTAGGTATCGATCGTTCCGGCCGCGGACGTCGGCACCCATGCCATCGGTGCCTGACCATGGTCGATACAGCATGACGCAGGCCAGTCGTGGCGACCGCATGTGGCGCAGCGGTGCAGCAAGAAAGTCTCATCGGCTTTCCACGCATCCCAGAACGGCGCGTCGAGTTCGCCCGCGACAAGGTCTCCGATCATGCCTCGGCTCCCAGAATGAGCGTGCCGTGCGACCAGGTGTTCTGCACCCCGCCGTTGAGGCCATGGCCACTGGTCAACGCGATCCGCGCGTCCTTGACCTGCGTTGCCCCGGCTTCGCCGCGCAGCTGTTTCATCGCCTCGATCAGCGGCGTGAACCCCGCTGCGTAGAAGCCGGAAATCTGTCCGCCACCCGTGTTCGACGGGATTTTCCCATCGAGCGCGATACCGCCATCCGCCACGAAGGGCCCGCCCTGCCCCGGCGCGCAAAACCCGTAATGTTCAAGCTGCATGATGACCGAAATAGTGAACGGATCGTAGAATTGCGCAGTGTCGATAGCGTCGAGCGACACGCCCGACTGCGCCAGCGCGCGACCGATCGCCGGGGCGATGGCGTCGTGATGGGCATAGACATCGCGTTGATGCCAATTACCGATATTGTGCCCCATCCCTGCGCCAAGCAGGTAGACCGGGTGCGTCTGCGCCATCGACTTGGCACGTTCGGCGCTGGTTACGATAAACACGGCCCCGCCATCGGTATCGCGGCAGCAATCGAGCATGCGGAACGGATCGACGATCATCGGCGAGGCCTGATGCTCCTCCAGCGTAATCGGCTGGCCATATCCCATCGCATCGGGGCGGTTGAGCGCATGGTTCCGGAGTTGAACCGCGACAGCGCCCAGATGTTCGCTCGTGGTGCCATAATGGTCCATGTGCCAGCGCGCGTGCAGTGCATGGGCACTGGCCGCACCGATCATGCCGACTTGCGCGGGATAGCCATAGCCGAGCGATCCGAACGACATCTTGCCGCCAAACCCTGGCATCCCGCCCGACGACGGGGCCATGGCATAGGCACAGGCGACCATTTCGGCCTGTCCCGACAGGATCGCGCCGGCCGCCATGATGAACGTGCACGGCGCGGTCGCCCCGCCGGTCTGCACCGGCCAGGAGAAATTGGGCGAGAGACCGAGATAGCGCAAATCCTCGCGCTCGTGCGAGGCGAGGATGTACCCATCGATGGCGTCGCGTTCGACCCCTGCATCGGCCAGTGCAATTTCGAGTGCCTGTCGCCGCAACTCGACTTCGGTGACGCCGAGCGCACGGCCTTGTTTGGTCACCCCCATGCCGACGATCGCGATGCTGCCGCGTTTCATCGTCAGACTGCCGAGCCGAGGTTCATGACCTGGATTTCCTGAAACGCCCTAAAGCCCTCGATCCCCTTTTCACGCCCGACACCACTCATCTTGTGCCCGCCGATCGAGGCCGTGGGGCTCGAAAAGAACGCATTGACGTTGATCGTACCGGTGCGGATCCGCTTGGCGACGTCGAGCGCCGCCCGCGCATCCTTGCCGTAGACATAGCCCGACAAACCGAGCGAGGAGTCATTCGCCATCTCCACCGCATGATCGACATCGCGGTAGCCGATCACACAGACGACGGGTCCGAAAATCTCGTCCTGCGCGGCAGGGTTCTTGTTGTCGGGCACGTCGAGGATGGTCGGCTCAAAGTAAAATCCCGGCCGGTCGGGGCGCTTGCCACCGGCAACCACCGTCGCTCCGGCATCGACCGCAAGCTGCACATAGCGTTCGCAACGCGCCGCCTGAGCCGCGCTGATCACAGGCCCCATCGTCGTGGTCGGATCGGTTGAGTCGCCAATCTTGGCATAGGCCAAGCTCGCCGCCATCGCCGCAAGCACCTTGGGCTTGTCCGCTTCGGGCACGAACACTCGGGTTCCCAGCACACAGCCCTGCCCGGCATGGGCGAGGCACACGCCGATCGCCGCCGAGAACGATGCCTCAACCCGGTCGGGCAGATAGATCTGCGCCGACTTGCCACCCAGTTCGAGTTGCAACCGCTTCATCGACGGCGCAGCTTGCGCGGCGACCTTGCTGCCAACCTCGGTCGAGCCGGTGAAGCTGACCATATCGACTGCCGGATCGCTGGTCATCAGCGTCGCACCCTCCGGCCCCGCTTCGGCAACGATATGGAGCACGCCGTCCGGCAGCCCCGCCGCCAGCGCAGCCTCGCCCAAAGCAAGCGTAGCGAGCGGTGTGAGCGGACTGGGCCGCAAGATAACGCAATTTCCAGTGACAAGAGCGCTCATCAGCTTCCACAGGCTGATATGCAACGGGAAGTTGTAAGCCGAAATCGCCGCGACGACGCCGACCGGAACATAGCGCTTGATGCTCTGAACAAAGCCGCCCGAACTGTTGATCCGCTCGTCCAGAGTCAGTGGATTTTCCTCGATCTCGGGCAGTTTTGCGTAAAGATCGAACATCTGCCCGATCTGGCGCAGCGGCCCGGCAACCTGCGCTTCGATGATGAACCCACCCACCGGCGCACCGGTTTCAAGGGTGATGAGCGCCTTGAGCATGTCAGTCTGCTCGACCAACAATGCCAGGAATCGGCGAAGCACCGCGACACGCTCGCTCGGCTTCAGCGCCGCCCAGTCGCCCTTATCGGCAGTCGCACGGGCCGAGGCGATAGCGCTTGCGAACTGGTCGATCGAGGCCCCGGCGAAGGTCGCGGCCACTTCGCCCGATGAAGGATTGTGCACCGTCACCGGTGCGCCTGCGCCCTTCACGAGCCGGCCGTCGATCAACATGTCGGTCATCATCGTGAAATCTCTCCTACGCGGACGACCACTTTGCCCGTCACGCTGTTGTCGAACAGTCCCGCCATGGCATGCGGCAGACGCTCGATCCCGTCCTCGATATGCATGGCAACCTTCATGCGTCCGCTCGCGACCAGTTCGGCGAGCTCGGCTTCGAACGCGGGACGAAGGGCGTCCCGGCCGACCTGCGTGAAGCCCTGAAACCGCAAGCTGTTGAACATCACCGCGCGCAAGACGTCGGGCAAATGATCTACGCCCGATTCTGCATCCCCCTGATACTGCGCCATCAAGCCGCAAATCAGCACCAGTCCGCCGCGCGCCAGCAGCGGCACTACCGACGCCAGCAGCGGCCCGCCGACATTGTCGAAATACACATCCGCGCCGGTGGGCAGCGCCTTTGCGAGCTGTTCCATGAAGTCGGGCGCGTGCCGGTCGACCGCCACATCATAGCCGATCTGGTCGACCAGATAGCGGCATTTGGCCTCTCCCCCGGCGATGCCGACCACGCGACCGCCGCGTGCATGGATCAGTGCACCTGCGGCCGACCCGACCGCGCCCGCGGCGCCGCTGACGAGGAAGGTCTGGCCGGACTTTACACCGCCCGCAACATTCAGCCCGACATAGGCGGTGAAGCCGGGCAGGCCGCCGATGCCCAGCGCATTTTCTGGTCCGCCGAGTTTCGGGTTGACGCGCTGCACGCCTGCCCCGTTCGACACGGCATGATGCTGCCAGCCAAAGCGTCCCTCGACAATCGTCCCGACCGAGAATTCCGGGTGGTTGGACTGGACAATTTCGCCGACCGCTGGACCCGGAATCGTCGTACCCAGCGGCATAGGTGGCATCTTGCCGCCGAGCGGGGCGGGGTCGATGAACAACCGCAGCATCGGATCGACCGAAACGTACAGCGCACGCACGAGGAATTCGCCGTCACCGGGGACCAGTACGACCTGATCCTCGATAGCGAAATTGGACGCGCGCATTGCCCCCTGCGGGTAATGGCGCAGGACAACACGCTGTCCGCTAGGCATCGATTTCTCCAGTTTTGTCAGATAGGTCAGAGATTGTAGAGAATCTTGGCCCGACCGCCGATGATCATGTTCTTGTCGGCCTCGGGCACGCCCGCAAACAGCTCCTCGATCTTGTCCATCGAGTGCGGGAACGTCGTTTCCGAATGCGGATAGTCCGACGACCACATGATGTTGCCCGCCCCCGGCATCTCGCGCGTCAGGATACCGACGCGATCATGGATGAACGAACCGTAGATGTTTCGGTCCATGAAAAAGCTCGGCGGATTTTTGAGGACGCTGTTCACCCAATGACGCTGCTTGTGCCAGGTTTCATCCATGTAATTCGCCGCGAAAGCGAGCCAGCCGACGCCGCTTTCGACCGAGACGAGCTTGAGGTCGGGGAAGCGCTGGAACACGCCGCCATAGATCATGATCGCAATCGGCTCGGCCATACCGAATTTCGACATCAGCAGATCGGACAGGAAAAATTTCGGCTCGGTGAAGCGCACGGCGCGACCGCCGAGATGGATGGTGATCGGCACGCCAAGATCGCACGCCGCCTTCCAGAACGGATCGAATTCGGCATCGGCATAGCTGCGCTCGCCAGTGACGTCACCGGTCAGCGCCATCATCTGCGATTCGCTGCTTTTCAGCGACTCAAGCTTCTTCATCGGGAAGGCAGGAATGTTAATCGCCTTAAGCCCGCGCTTCACGCAGTCGCGCATCAGTGCGATCGCGACATCGACATCCTGCATCGGAATATAACCGACACCGACGAAGCGTTTGGGATCGTGCGCGCAGAAATCGGCGAGCCAGTTGTTATACGCGGTAAAGCTGGCGGTGAAGAGTTCGATGTTCGACGTGCCGAGCGGGCCGCCGCCGAACAATACGGCGGTGTCGATGCCGTCTTCGTCCATGTCGGCGATCCGAGCCTTGGGCATCCAACCGCCGGCACGCGCATCGGCGACGCGCCCTTCCATCTTAAACTCTTCGCCCTTGCGGCCGGCCTGCGCGCTGATCAGGTTAACCTTCCGCCGCTTGCCTTCAAAAACAATATAGTCGCAATCCTCGCCATGCTCGACCTGCGGCGCGTGTTCGCGCAGGGACTCGGGCAGATAGTCCGCCCACATATCGTGCGACGGATTCACATGCGCGTCGGCATCGACGATCAGCGCCTTGGGACGGGTATCGGGCCGGGGGGCAACGAGCGTATCGGTGTGGTCAGCCATGCAGTCTCTCCTTCGTTGCCCTCGAGTACCTGACGCGAGTCCATCGACGCAAATATGAAAAAACGGCATTTTGATATCATAGAGATATCAATAGCCGGTCAGTTTATCTGGGCTGGTGGTCCCCAGCCGTCACTCGCAGGTTGAGCCGTGCGGGCTTCAGACCCGCCGCCTTTGCAGTCAGCACCAGCCAGCCCGTTTGCTTGCCTGGGCGCACGATCGCCAGCGCCTGACCGTGCCAGGTCCAGCGTCGCGGGCGCTTGAAACTGTCGACATTGTGCGGGTTGCCGTTGGCCACTCCGGTGAGTTCACCCGCCCCCTCCACCGCGAAATCGACCTTGAGCGTAGCATCGGGCACGACCCGGCCGCGATCGTCCAACACTTCGACGAGCACATGCGCAAGGTCGGCGCGGCTGGTCGTCAAGCCGCGCACGTCGGAAGTAAGCCGCAGCGCGGCGGGCTTGCCCGTGGTCGCCAGCGTCTTGCGCGCGAATACCAGCGACTGGGCTTGCCGCGATTGTCGACCCGCACCGCAAGGACGTTGTTGCCAGACGGATCGAGATGCGGCGTCAGATCATAGGCGAAGGATGTATAGCCATTGGGGTGGAACCCGAGATGGACGCCGTTGAGCCAAATATCGGCATTGCGATACACACCGTCGAAGCAAAGCGCGACGCGCTGCGTGGCGGCGTCGACGGGTAGTTTGAAGTGCTTGCGATACCAGCCGATATTGCCGACCGTATAGCCCTGCCCGCGTCCGCCCGGCATCAGGACGCGCCCGAAACCGGGAATGGTCACATCCACATCGGGCTTGGGATCGGCATTGAGATCGAATGGGCCGATCACCGGCGGCGCAACGCCGTCGGGCGAGGGCAAGGTGTGAAAGGCATAAAGCGACGGATTTGCGGTCGCGCCTCCGTCATCCGAGCCACCCGGCAAGTCCTCGATGCGCCAATCGTGCGGCAGATCGATCGCCCGCCACGTGCCGTCGGCAAAACCCGGTGCCTGTGCAGCCTGGGGATCGCCAAGGAAAAATCTCCAATCGCCATCGAACGACACGTCGCGTGCGGGCGATTTGCCGCGGCCGGACGCAGCGTGGAGGCGCGGCGCGGCCAAGGCGGCGGCGGCGGTTACCGACGCTTTGAGGGCGGAGCGTCTGGAAATGTCTGTCAAACGACTCACGGCGTCATGCCATGATCGTCCAGAAAGCGCAGCATCGATTGCCGCACCAGCTGATTGCCGATGCTGCCGCTGCCGAGATCGAAGGCATGTTCGGCATAGGGCATTTTGATCAGCCGCGTCGGAATGCCTGCTGCCCGCGCCTGAGCCTCGAACGCATAGGCCGCTTGCGGATCGACTAGATGGTCGGACTCGGGGATGATCAGCAGCGTCGGGGGCGCTTTGGCATTGATATGCGTCGCCGAGGCAATGGCGGTGTAGCGATCGGGAAACGTCTCGGGCGAACCGCCGGTATAATGGTCGCCCATCATCCGTCCGAACACACCGAGCAAGGGGTCGACCGGGCGGTACATGCGCGCCGGATCGACAACGGGGTACAGCGCGAGCGTCGCAGCGATGTGCGGCACGGTGCCTGCGCAGGATGGCTCGAGCGTTCCCGCACTGGCGCGATAGGAAAGGTTGAGGACGAGGTTTCCGCCTGCGGATTCTCCCCACAACGCCAGCCTCGATACGTCGCCGCCATAGCGGCCCGCATTCGCCCCGACCCAGGCCAGCGCGCAGCCAAGCTGCGGCTCGACGACATTCCATGTGTGTCGTGTCGCGGTCGACAGGCTATATTCGATCGAAATCACCAGATATCCGCGCGCGACGAACCAGCGATAATCCGCTTCGCGCTGCTTGAGCGACTGGCCACCCCAGCCACCGCCGTGGACATAGACCAGGATCGGCGCGGCGTTGCTGCCGGGCTTCGGGCGATAAATGTCGAGCGGCAAGTGTTGTCCGTCATAAGCCGCGTAGATCATCGTTTCGGGCTTCGGATTTGCCGCACTTTGCGAGGTGGCAAGCAGAGCCTGCGCCAAGTCGATGCTGATGCCATTCGCCCGCGCAACGGCGATCTGCTGTATCTGAACATAGCCAAAGCCCAGCGCCGCGATCGCCGCAAGCGACGCCACGACACCTGTCCGCTTATGGCGGTTGCGACGCCAGCGCAGAAAAAGCCAAACCGCGCCGAGAATCGAGATCAGAGTGACCCAGGGGCCGAACCTGGAAGTGACGACCGGTCCGAGTTCGCCCAGCATCGGGATCGCTGGAATCAGGCTGCCAATCGCCGCAAGGCCGAACAGAGAAAGCAGCGCATACGCGAAGATCTTCAAGCTTTTAGCCACGCACCCGCGCCTTTCCCGAACGCACAAAAGGCGCGGCCTTCCGAAGAAGCCGCGCCTTTCATGTTGTTGCTACTCCTACTTCGAACCGAAGGCGTAGCGCAGCGTCACGCCGAGCTCGCGCGGCAGGGTCGTACGGACCTGATCATAACCGGCTGGTGCAATGGCATAAGGGCCATAGACGTTGTTCACCGGGGTAACGCGGGCCAGTTCCGCCTGCTTGTCGAACACATTCTTGGCATAGACGCCGAGGCTCCAGGCACTGTGCCCACCCGTCAAACCGGCATACAGATCGACGATGGCATAGGCCGGAGTCGACCGGAAAGCGCCCGCCTGTCTGAAGTTGCCGTAGTTGGGATTGTTTCCCTTGTAAGCGACGTTGAAGCGCAGATACCCGTCGAGCGCGTTGGTGAGCGGGATGTTGTAATTCCCGCTCGTAGTGGCCGAGAACGGGGCATCCTGATTCAGCACTTGACCGGCAACCGATGGGCAGAAGTTGATCGGATTGGCAGCGGTTACGGCAGCCGCCCCGGCGCAGTCACCCGGATTGGACGGAACGAGTGCCCCCTTCGACTTGATCTGAGAATAAGCGAGCGTCGCGTTCAGCGTCAGATTCCTGATTGGCTGCGCGTTAATCTCAAGTTCGAACCCGCGAACCTGCGAATCGACGTTACGATAAAAGGCCAAGCTGGTCAGCGCGACCCGGCTCGACACCGTGTTGAAGTACTGAACGCCTTCGAAAGTCGTCAGCTGATTCTTGTAATCCAGCTGGAATACCGACGCATTGACCTGCAGGCGACGACCCCAGCTCGTCTTGATACCAACTTCGTAGGATTTGGCCGTTTCGGGCGCTGGCGTCACGAGATTGGTCGGCAGGCCGGGATTACTGATCGCGGGCAGGCCGGTGCGGAACGAGCTCCCCGTCGTCGCATAGGCGAGGATATCGTCGGTGAATTTATGCGACAGCGAGAAATTATACAGCGCGGCGGTATATTTGTCGTTGTTGTTCTGGGTCGCATTGCCGACGCCAGCTGGCACGACAGCATCGCACGTCCCCGGATACGCCGTGCTCGCGACGATGTTTGCACCCGAGAACGCGCCCACCACTGCGCACGATGTCACCAGCGGCTGGTACGCAGCGGGGAAACCCAGCCGAACGACGTTAAGATTGCCGATGTTGTTCAGCGCCGGGAAGGTAGTGATCGCCAGCGACACGGGCACCCGGTCACGCACGATTGCCAGCCCGCCGGTAAGTTCGGTTTTCGGGCTCAGGTGGAACTTCACATCGCCGTAGAACGAATCGAACACTTGTCCGATGCCGATATTCGTCGAGCTGTTGAGAACATACGCTGGGTTCGGCGTTCTGACCGCTCCCGGCAACGACGTCGGTCCGCCGAAGGCACCCGCGAGATAGACCGGCGCATTGAAGTTGAGGGTGCCCTGAGAATGCTTCGAAAACCAACCGATGTCATAATCGAACGGCCGGTCGGCATCTGGCATCGAAGATAGCCGGATTTCGTGTGTCGAGAATTCGGGCAGCCCAATATTGCTCGGCGAGGTATAGGATTCGAAGCCGGGGATCATGTTGAGCGGGTCCGAAGTCGTAAAGGTGGCCGGGCCGCGATTGAACTGACGGCCGAAGTTGTAGCTCAGCTTCTGGCCGAACACTTCCCAGCTGGCGTTGACTGTCAGCAGGTCAATCTTTTCTTTGAAAATGCTCGGCGCATCCTGAACCGATGCGCGCTGCCCGATTGTCAGCGCAGGGCCGTTGAAATTCGCCGGAATCGCACCGAGCGCTCCGAGGAAGGCGACTGGCGAAGCGGCAGCGCCCGGGCTGCCCGTGCCCACAACCTGATTGTAGAACAACTTGTCGGTCGTGCGGCGCTGATACATCCCCAGAATGCTCACCGTGTCGGTCGGCGTGAACAGCACTGTACCACGGAACGAGCGGTCCTTGATGCTCGGCTTGATCGTGCTGTTTACGCTGTAGACCCGGTTGGCCTCGCTATTCTCGATATTGGTGGCGAGGCGAATGGCAAGGATGTCTTTGATGATCGGCACATTGATCGCGGCCTGCAAGTCCAGGTGATTGGCAGAGGCATAGAAGCCCTGCACATAGCCGCCGAATTCCGTCAGGTTGGGCTTTTTGGTGGCGATCGTAACGGCACCCGATATCGACGGCGCCCCGCGCGACGTCCCTTGCGGCCCGCGCAGCACTTCGATCTGGCCGATATCGAACAGCGACACGACGGTGTTGCCCGGATCGAACGGCACTTCGTTGAAATAGATCGGTGTGGCTGGCGTGCCCGAGCCCGGACGCCACGAAACGCCGCGTAGCGAAACCTGCGTGGAGGCGGCGTCGTTGACGAGAGTCAGGCCCGGCGCCAGCTTGCTGAGTTCATCCGCCGACGTGATCGCAAGCTGCGAGAGCTTGTCGCCCGTGACAACCTGAACGCTGACCGGCACGTCCTGCAAGCGCTCGTCCGAGCGGCGCGCGGTGACGATGATGTCGGCTTCGACGACGGCTCTTTCGTCCGCGGGGGCGGGGGCAGGCGCAGTCTGCGCCAGCGCCGCAATTGGCCCGCACAATGACAATGTTCCAACCGACGCCAGAAGCGCGACCCGGAACGTCCGCGACATGTTAATCTGCTGTGGTGCCTGAAGGCGCATCACCATCTCCCCATTAGTTGCTGTGACCCTCCCTGTCGGGATCACTTGAACATCTTGATCTCGATCTAATTGGGGCGCTCAAAGAATGCAATGACAAAAGCGCATTGTGCATTCCGACGAGACGTTCGCCCGTGTTCCCGACAGCGGGAGTCAGCCGCGGATGGGCACTAACCCTCCAGGTTACGGAAATGTTTAGCCTATTTCACCCGCCGACCGCGCCCGCGCCAGACGCACCTCCGGCGTCTCCCGGCCGATCCGCCGGGCAGCCAGCACCAGCATGGTTGCGGCCAAGGGCACAAATGCGAGGAGGCCGTAAAGACCGGTCGTGAGCGATCCAGTGATCGTGCTGATCTTCCCGGCCCAATAAGGCCCGAATCCCGACGAAATGACGATCATCACGAGCGTGAAAATTGCCGCCGCTGCACCGCGCATCCGCACCAGCACCAGATCTTGTACCAGTCCGGCAAAGGCACCCGGCCACGACATCGAGAAGAATGTCAGCACGCAGAACGCAGCGACAAATCCCCCCAGCGTTGTGGCGCTTAGGAGAATGAAAAGCATTGGCACCGGCACGGCAAGCGCAACCAGCGCAATCCAGATCGGCGCGCGCAGATCGCGGCGTTTCCACCAATCGGACAGGAAACCGCCAATGATAACGCTGATCGCCGCCGATCCCAATTGCGCAAGCCCAAGGGCTATACCGATCTGCCCGGCGGTGCCCGGCAATGTCCGCATGGCATAGGGCGCCGCCCAGATGCTGACCGTGCCGACAAAGCAGGTCAGAAACGCCCCGCCAAGCATCGAGAACATGAACGTGGGGCAGCCGAACGTCAGCGCATAGAGCGGGCGATCGACGTGGCGCAGCACCTGTGCCCAGGTCGCGATCGAATAGGCCCCGATGCCCACCGCGATCCATTGCGCCCAATCCCCGGTCAGGCTGCCGATCACGGTCGCCGTGATCGTTAACACCGCCAAAAATACAATGTTCGATACAGCTGCGCGCTTACCGCCGACCCGGGCCAGCGCGAAGAGCGTGAAAGGCGGGATCGCGGCGGAAAGTTCCCGTAGGATGAGGGTACGCGCGGGCACCGTGACATGTCCCGCCGGGCGCGGCGGCTCGCGGAGGAAGGCAATCAGGATCGCCAGAAGAATGCCGGGGATTCCGACAATCAGAAAACTCGCGCGCCAGTTTGACACGCTGCACGCATTGCCGGGAAAGCTGTGGCACCACTGCGACCAGTTCTGGATGAGCAATCCCCCCAGCACGAGCGAACCACCGATCCCGAAATGCACGCTGGCCAAATAAGTGCCCAGCACGGCCGCCCGGTTGCGGGCGGGGAAATAATCGCACAGCAGCGAATGCGCCACGGGACTGGCGGTTGCCTCGCCGACCCCGACACCGATGCGCGCGACCCCGAGGCCGAAGAAACTCGTCGCCCCGCCCCCCACTGCCGTCATTGCGGACCACAGCGCCAGCCCGAACGCCATAAGCCGGGTACGGCTGAGCACATCGGCGATGCGCCCCATCGGGATCCCCAAGACCCCGTAAAGCACCGAGAAAGCGGTACCGAGCAGGAAGCCGAGCTGGGCATCGGTCAAGCGGAGTTCCGCCTGAATGGCCGGTGCCAAAATCGAGACGATTTGCCGGTCGAGATAATTGAACAGGTTGGCGAGAATCAACAGGAACAGCGCGTAATAGGCATAGGGCGTGGCGCGCTGAACCCCAGCCTGACCGGTTCCGACCGCTGCGGCATTGCTCGCCTGGGGTGCCATGCTCATCCTCGCTTCGATTCAACGTTCGTGAACCTCACCCTAAAATGCTGCGGCAATAATGCAACACACCTTGCGCATTGTGTAAACGATATGTTTCGGTCAACGCGCGAGGTAGCGGGCCGTCTCGCTTCCGGGTTCGGCCGCCGCCGCCATCCCGCGCAAGACCTGCATCCGCACGCCGAGGCATTCCATCTTGAACACGACGAAAATTTCGTACCACTCGATGTCGGCTGCGGATTTCCCCGAAACTTCCGACCAGAGCGCAATCGTCTCGTCGCGCGACCCCATGCCGTCGAGCACAGGAATGCCGCGCCCATCGGTCTGGACATAGTCGCTATAGAGCCACCAGCCGAGATCGTGCAGCGCCCCGCCGAGTGAAGGCTGCTCCCAGTCCATCACCGCTGCGACGCTGAAATCGTCGGCGATCATCATGTTACCCAGACGCGCATCGCCCCAGACGATGCCAGCGGGGCGGTTGGCCGGTTTGCGCGCGAGCAATCGGTCGAACCCGTCGCGCAGCAGCACGCGTTGCCCGGCCGGATCGATCCAGCCGAGATAGCGCCGCCAGCGGTCGGTTTCCTGATCGAAATCCTCGGCGAAGTCGCCTGGCAGGTTGAGGAAAGCGCCATCGGCGATCGGCACCGTCTGGATTAAAGCGAGCTGCGTCACCGCATCGTGCCACATCCGCCGCCGGTCCGCAGGGGCGGCATCCACTAGCCAACCGCTCTGCGAATAGGGCGGATAACTGACCGCAACGCGCCCCGCGACCTTTTCCATCACGAAGAACGGTGCGCCCAGCAGCGCGGGGTCGTGCTCGATCCACAGCGCTTGCGCGACCCGCACCTGTCCGCTGTCGTGCATGACCTGCATCAGCCGATATTGCTGGTCGAACATGTCGTCCTGATAAACGAAGTGGCGGGTGGGCTTGATGCGGACGACCATGCCGCGATGTTCGGTGCGCGCGCCGTCGGTCCATGTCGCATCGAACAGGATCGTCTCATGCGACATGCCCGCGCCGAGCGGATAGCGCAGATCGGTGAGACGGATATCACGCACCGTCGGCATCCGGTCGCCGAGCCACCCGACGAGCGCGTCGGCTAGCGTATCGAGATCGCGCACATTCGGTGCGACGATCGCGGGACCATTGGTGTTCATCTGGTATTCTCCCTGTCTGTTGATTGACGCCGCCGCCGCCGGTGTCCAGTGACAAGCCGGACTCCGACACCGACGGGAATCGATATGCCCTTTTCATTCGACCCGGCACCGGCTCGGCTCGACGATGTGCTCGACCCGGCGTGGCTGACGGGGGTGCTGTCGACCCGCTGGCCCGATGCCGTCGTGCGCGACGTGACGGTCATCGAGACGCTTGTCACGCAGGCGACCAAGGTGCGTCTCGCCCTCGATGTTGCAGGCGGCGGCGATGACGTGCCGACGCAAATCTGCATCAAAGGCATTCTTACGATGACGCAGGTACCGAGCACCGCCTCGGTCGTCGAAACGCGCTTCTACCGCGACTGTGCCGCGCATCAGCCCGTCCGCGTCCCGCACTGCATCTATGCCGCGCTTAACGCGCCGGGCGACAATGGCGTGATCGTCATGCGTGACGAAATCGCAGCGGGCGGCACCTTCCTGTCGGCGCTGGTGCCATTCACTCCCGATGAAGCGCGCCAGACGCTGGAGCAGTTGGCGCAATTTCATGCCGCTGGATGGCACGACCGCCCGCTGTTCGATCAGCCATGGGTGCCGCGCTTTCTCGACCAG
Organism: Sphingomonas psychrolutea; assembly: GCF_014636175.1. Taxonomy (GTDB): domain Bacteria; phylum Pseudomonadota; class Alphaproteobacteria; order Sphingomonadales; family Sphingomonadaceae; genus Sphingomonas; species Sphingomonas psychrolutea. The sequence goes on from NZ_BMDW01000002.1 coordinate 122,265, forward strand.
ATCGGTGCCGCGCCGATCATGCCGCTCGATAGGCTCCAGGCGCTGCTGGATGGGCCGAAAGCAACGCGGTTGCCGCCCGCCATCAAGGACGCGGCGCGGTTGCAACGCGGCGTGACCGCACTTGCCGCGCAAATCCGCGAGCGCCCCGCCTGCCTCGTCCACGGTGATGCCCATGCCGGGAACATCTATCGCTGCGCAGAGGGCTTCGGCCTCGTCGATTGGCAAATCCTGCAAAAGGGCGAATGGGCGCAAGACATTGCCTATCATCTCGCCGCCGTGCTCTCGCCCGTCGACCGGCGCGCGCACGAACGCGCCCTGCTCGACCATTATCGCGACCGGCTTGCGGCGCTCGGCGGCCCCCGGCTTGACGCTGAAGAGGCCTGGCGGCGATACCGTGCCGCAATGCTCTACGGCTATTTCCTGTGGGCGATCACCCAGCGAGTCGATCCAGCGATCACCGAGGTGTTCACCCACCGCCTCGGCACCGCGGTCGACGACCTCGACAGTTTTGCCGCGGTCGCCGACTGATCGGCGCGTCAGCTTTCGACCCTAACGCCTTGCGACATGGCGACGATTGACAGAGTCAGTGAGCTGTCCATCAGGTCCGACAGCACAAGCTGTGCCTTGGCCATATTGCCGAGCACCGCCATCGGATCGCCCTCAAGCCCGTAGATCAGCATGAAATCCCAGGCCGGAACGCCGTCCGGTGCCTTCAGCGGCATCACCGTGTGCCGTTCTGCCGAGACCAGCCCCGGCACCGCCAACAGATCGGGAATGTGTGTTTCGTCATACCATTTGGCCAGTGCCTCGGCCTGCCCCGGCTTTGCCTTTGCCATTACAATCATCTTGTTCATTGTCGTGCCTCTGCTGCGGTTATGAGATTGATCGGGGGGGCGACGTCGAGCCATTCAGGGTGTGCCGCAATGAGCGACTTGGCCACCTCGACGAACGCCGCCGCAGTCGCGCTCAGATGGTCGGGACGCCAGACCATGACGAGTTCCCAACGCATATAGGCCGGCATGTCCGTGATCGGCAGAAAAGTGACATTGGGTGTTTGCCGCAACGCCGCAGTCCCGGCGACGATGCCGCAGCCGAGGCCCACACTCACCAGACTGAGCGTCGTGTTGGTCTGGGTCGCCTCCTGCGTGACCCTGGGGATCACCCCTGCGCTCTTGAACATCGACAGCACGTCATAGCCCTGTGGCGCAAGTTTGCGCGGTGCTGAGATAAAATCCTGCTCAGCGAGCGTAGCCAGCGAGACCGACGCGTGCCGGGCCAAGGCTGAGTCGCCGGGAACCGCCGCCAGAAAGGCAGAGCGTTCGACCAGTAAGGATTCGCACCGTTCGATCTGGTCGGTTGCGGCGGTGACGAAGCCGATGTCGAATTCGCCCGCCAGCATCCCCGGCATCTGCTCGGGCGATGACTTTTCGTAGAGCAAGGTGTTCACATGCCGGTGCGTTTCGCGGCATGTCGCGAGCAGCTGCGGCAGGAAGCGGTAGAGCGCCGGGCCGACGAAGCTGATGCGAAGTTCGTCCTTATGCTCGGCGGCGCGCCGGGCCACCTTGCGCGACAGCTCGGCCTGGATAAGCGTTCTTCGTGCTTCGACAAGGAACGCGCGACCGGCATCGGTCATCTCGACGCCGCGCCGCGATCGGTTGAGCAGGGAAACGCCAAGATCGAGCTCGAGCCGCTGGATCGACTGGCTGAGTGGCGGTTGCGCGATGTTGAGGCGAAGTGCCGCTCGCCCGAAATGCAGTTCCTCGGCCACCGCGACAAAGTGGCGCATGTGCCGCAGGTCCATCGATCCTCGCTCCCCTTGTCGGTCGACCGCATCTGGGGCCAACGCCTTATGCGTAAATCCGAATTTGCCGCGCATCAAACGATTCCGGCTGCAATCGCGGATAAATGCTATTAGGCTTGTGCAATATAAAGCGGCGGAGATCGACAATGAATTTCGGGTTGGACGGAAAGCGTATCCTTGTGCTCGGGGGCGGCCTCGGGATCGGCGAGGCGACTGTCCGGCTGATCGCGGCGGAGGGTGCGCACGTCGCCGTCGTCGACCGCGAGCTGGAGCGCGCGAAGGCCGTCGCTGATGCGGTTACGGCACGCGGCGGCACGGCGGCGGCGTTCTGCATCGACGTGCTCGACGACGACGCCCTCGTCGCTGGCATTGCGCAGATCGAGCGCGACTTCGGGCCACTCGACGGCATGGCAACGGTCATCGGCATGGCGGCGTGGGGGTCGCTGATCGATATCGACATGGCGACGTGGGACGCTGATCAGAACCGCAACCTTCGCTATTTCTTCCTCGCCGCTCGCGAAGTCGCACGCAGCATGATGACGCGGCGCGTGGGCGGCAGCATCGTGTGCGTCGGATCGGTCAACGGCATCCGCTCCGCGCCGAATCACGGGGCCTATGGCGCGGCCAAGGCGGGTCTTATCAACCTCGTCGCCACCATGGCCACCGAATGGTCGCCGTTCGGCATCCGCGTCAATGTCGTCGCCCCCGGCCCGATCGTCACCCCGCGCATTCCGCACACGGGCGAGGAAGGCGAGCGCAAGATGATGGTCAACGTCCCGATGCATCGCCGCGGCAGTGTCGAGGACATCGCCAAGGCGATCGCTTTCTTCCTATCCGACCTGTCGCCCTATATCACCGGCCAGACACTCGCGGTCGATGGTGGCTCGCTCGCCACCAATCCGTTTATCCCGCTGGCGGACGGGCACGTGCCGGCATGATGACGTTGCCGCCCGAACGCGCGGGGCACGGCGCCCCCACCGATCTGGTCGCGCGACGTGATGCGATTGCGGCGGCGGTGACGGCGGGCATTTGGCGGACCGAACCCGCCTTCGAACAGCTCGAGATTGGCGGCGTGCGTTGCCTGCGCTGCTCCCCTCCGGCCGAAACGCGGGGCAATGTGCTGCACATCCACGGCGGTGCGTTCCGGCTCGGCTGCCCGGAGATGGTGGCCCCCTTTGCTGCGGCGCTGGCGGCGCGGTGCGGGGTCAGCGTGATCTGCCCGGCCTATCGCCTCGCACCCGAACACCCCTTCCCTGCTGGTCTCAACGATACCTTCCGCGTGATGACGGCGCTGGGTACCGGCGGGCTGATCCTATCGGGCGATTCGGCGGGCGGCGGCATCGCGGCAGCGCTGGCTGCACGCGTTCCCGAGAACGCGGCCCCGCTCGGCGGGGTGGCGCTGCTCTCGCCATGGCTTGACCTAACCGTCAGCGCGGTCAGTTTCGACGCCAATGCAATGACCGACCCGCTCTTCTCGTCGGAAGCAGCGCACGAGGCGGCGGCGCTCTATCTTCAAGGGCTTTCGCCGCACCACTACCAGGCATCGCCGCTCTTCGGCCCGGTCGATCGCTTCCCGCCGACAATCATCAATGTCGGCGCGGGCGAGGTGCTGGTCGACGATGCCCGCGCCCTTTACGACCGGCTCACCTCTGCCGGTGTCGTGGCGCAGCTCGACGTCGTCACGGGCATGACGCATGTGGCGGTGACGCGCGATCTCGCGCTACCCGGCGCGGCGGAAGCGTTTGCTTTGCTCGCCGCCTTCATTGACAAATGCCTGATCCAGGATCGGGCTGGCTGACCAAGTCGACGCTGCGCTATCCCGTGACCGCTAAAACGGCGAAATAGAGGATCGATGGCGCCAACAGACAGCCCAATCCCGTGTGAAATGTCGCTGTTAACGCACCGTATGGCACGAGCCTCCGGTCGGTTGCGGCGAGCCCGGCGGTCACGCCACTAACCGTGCCCATCATACCGCCGAACACCATTGCGGTTCGCGGATTGTCGAGACCGATGAAGCGTGCGACCAGCGGAGTGGTGATCATGACTACTACAGACTTCACCACCCCGATGCCGATCGACAGCGTAACGATCACCGGTGCCGCGCCCAGCGCCGCGCCGGTTACCGGCCCCACGATATAGGTCACCGCGCCAGCGCCGATCGTCGAGATCGTGACGGCGTCGCGGTACCCGAACGCCCAGGCCAGGCCCGCGCCAAACAGGAACGGCAACACCGTACCCAGCACCAGCGCAATCGTTCCGACCAGCCCCGCACGTTTGGCGCGCTCGATATCGACTTCACAGGCGGTGGCGACGATGGCGAAATCGCGCAGCATTGCGCCGCCCATCAGGCCGAAACCCGACAGAACAGGAATGTCGCTCAGCCCCTTGTGCCCGCCCGTCGCAATCCCGCCCCAGAAGGCAAGGGCGAGGCCGATGATAATGGCAATCGCCGAACCGTGGATGCGACCACCGGTCAACCGCGACGCGAGCGCGTTGGACAGCCACATGATGATACCGACCATCGCAAAGGCGACTAGCAGCGCATTTGCGGTAAGCACATGGTCGAAGAGCGTTATGCCCGCGCCCGTCACGCGGTATCCGCCTGTTCGGTGATCGACGCAAGACGCTCGCGAGCTTCGATCTCATCCATGGTTTCGCTGCGGCCGGACATACGCCCGATCAGCGCCACCATCGCAAAGCACAGGCAGACAACGCAGATGCCGCCGATCAAGACCATCGGCCCGCCCGAGACAGCGGCAGCCACATCCTGCTGGGCGGCCATCGCGATCACGATGGGAATGTAGAGCGAGGCCCACAGCATTACGCCCTGATTTACCCCGGCGGTCCATAGCTTCCGGTCGGTCAACCACACCCGCGCGGCGATCAGCAGAATCATCGCGATGCCGACCCCGCCGACATTCGCTTTCACGCCCAGCTGGACGCCCAATAGTTCACCCAGCACCTGCCCGAGCAGCGTACAGAGCGCCAACAGCGCAACCCCCGAAATGGTCATACGCCTACGTTTTCGACCGCCATGTCCACCACTCCCCTTTTGAATTATTGCAATTGCGCGCTAACATAACATTCATTTGGCGGCCACTGCGGAAACGGCAGACCGTGCGAGGCAAATAAGGTTCATTCGATGGCCAATCTTTACACGCAGCTCCAGGCCGGGTTTCCGCAAGACGCGGCCCGTATTTTTGCGACGCTGCGCGATGGCACGGCGATCAGCTACGCCCAGCTTGAACAAGCCTCAGCGCGCTATGCGACACTGCTGGTGTCACTCGACGTTCAGCCCGGCGACCGGGTGGCGGTTCAAACGCCCAAGTGCATCGACATGCTGATGCTCTATCTCGCCTGTTTGCGGACTGGGGCCGTTTTTCTGCCGCTGAACCCGGCCTATACGGCGGGCGAACTGGATTATTTCATGCGTGACGCACAGCCGACGCTGTTCGTCTGCGATCCGGGACAAGTCGATGCGATCCGCGAGCTGGCACAAGCCGCCGGTGTCGCTCGTGTCGAGACATTGGGGGAAGATGGTCAAGGATCGCTTCCGGCACTGGCGGCGGAATGTGCCGCGGGCTTCGCCACGGTTGAACGTGCTGACCAAGATCTTGCTGCGATCCTCTACACGTCGGGCACCACCGGTCGATCGAAGGGCGCGATGCTCAGTCACGGCAATCTCGCTTCGAACGCGTTTACGCTGAAGGATTACTGGCGCTTCACCGGCGAAGATGTGCTGCTCCACGCGCTGCCGATTTTTCACACCCACGGCCTGTTCGTGGCGACCAACGTCGTCCTGGCATCGGGCGCATCGATGGTCTTCCAGTCAGCATTCGATGTAAGCGACGTGCTCGATGCGCTGCCGCGCGCGACCGTGATGATGGGTGTCCCCACCTTCTATATCCGTCTGCTCAAGGAGGCGCGCTTCACCCGCGCGCTGGTCACCCATATTCGGCTGTTCATCTCGGGGTCAGCACCACTCTCTGCCGACATTCACCGGGAATTCTCAGCCCGAACCGGCCACGCCATCCTTGAACGCTATGGCATGACCGAAACCAACATGAACACCTCCAACCCTTACGAGGGTGACCGGATCGCAGGGACTGTCGGTTTGCCACTGCCCGGCATCTCGATCCGCATCGCGGACCCTGAAACGGGCGCTATCCTGCCACAGGGGGCGATCGGTGTAATCGAAATTGCCGGCCCCAATGTCTTTCAGGGCTATTGGCAGATGCCCGAAAAGACGGCAGCGGAATTCCGAGGAGGCTATTTTATCTCGGGCGACCTCGGGCTGATAGCGACCAACGGCTACGTGTCGATCGTCGGTCGCGCAAAGGATCTGATCATCTCCGGCGGATACAATGTTTACCCGGCCGAGGTTGAAACTGCGCTGGATGAGCTCGCCCAGGTCCGCGAATCGGCCGTGATCGGCGTACCCCATCCCGATATGGGTGAGGGTATTGTGGCCGTCGTCGTGCCCACGGAGGCAGGCTTCGCCGATGGCGCTGCGCTGAAAACTACGCTTGCCGACACGCTAGCACGGTTCAAGCAGCCGCGCGTGATCGCCTTTGTCGACGAACTACCGAAAAACGGCATGGGCAAAGTCCAGAAAACCGTTCTGCGCGCGGAATATGCCAGCGCTTTTGAAGTCACGTGAGCTTACTGGTCGGCCCGGCTCAGGCCGAATCGCGACTTTAGGCTGCATCCTCAAACAATGCCCGCACCGCAGCCGCGTCGGTCTTGAGCGAATTGTTTTTCGGGATTGCGTCCACGAACTTCCACATCGTCGGAATGTGCGTGGCATAAACGTGCTCGCGCAGGTGGGTGTCGAGTTCGGCGATGCCGGGTTCGGCCATACCTGACTTGATCTGGATCGCGGCGGCAGGAACCTGCCCCAGCCTTTTGTCAGCCACGCCGACCACCGCCACCGACACGACGGCAGGATGCAGTAGCAACGCGCGCTCGATTGTTTCGGGAAGCAGCTTGAACCCGCCGCGCACGATCGCCCCGTCGGCACGCCCGCGCAGGAACACGAAGCCGTCCGCGTCGATCATCCCGATGTCGGTGGTCCGAATCCAATGGTCGCCGATGCGCGGAGCGACGACTTCCAGCAGTCCCTCCTCGCCTGCTGGTAAAACGTCGCCGGTCTCGGCGTTGATGGCGCGCAGTTGCGCTCCCGCGAACGGGCGACCGACGGTGCCGATTTTGGCGACGCCGAATTCCTTATAATCGTCGGGCGTCATCAAGGTCACGGGCCCGCCGAATTCGGTCGCCCCGTATGACAACAGGATCGGCACATTGTAACGGTCCTGAAAGCGTTGCTGCACCGTCGGATCGAGCGGGGCCGCGCCGGTCATGATCATCGTTATGCACGATAATTCCTCGGGCGGGATATCGGCGTCGAGCACCATCGTAATCGCGGCGGGCGGCAAGATTGGCATAGGCGGCTGGTAGCGGCGCACGAAATCGCGCCAGGCATCGAGCGTGAATCGGTCGAGCAGCACCGCACGTTTGCCCGCAAGCAACGTCGGCAACAGCCCGTAAATCCCCGAAATATTGCCGAGTGGAAACGTCAGCAGCACCGGGGGCGTCGTCGCATCGACGGAGCCGGAGGTTGCGGCGGAGGCGACATTCTGGCCGACCATATACTGCGCGATCGTGTCGTAGGTGAAACCGACGTTCTTCGGCGCGCCGGTGGTGCCGCTGGTATGGACCGCAATTTGCGGTTCAACCGATGGCACAACCCCGGCCGCAGCAGTGGAGCGCGCTGCCCCCTCGACAACCCACGCGCCGTTTTCACTGAGCGCGATCGCAGCCAGCCCCTGTTCGGCAATGACAGCGAGCAGCTCCGGCGTGAAATCGGCCTCGCCTGCCACGACCGCGGCCGCGCCCACCTTGCCGACATCGCGCGCGATGCCAGCCGCGGCCTGAAACGCATAGACCATGCTGATCGAAAAGCGCCCCGCAATCATGCCCAGTTCTGCGGCACATGCGGACGGGCGGTTGCGCGGGACGAAGGCGACCGCCTGCCGTTCGGCGACACCCGCCGCGGCAAGCAACCGGGTAACATCGTCGCCGATGTGGCGCAATTCGCCCCAGCTGAACCAACGCTGCTCATATTCAATAGCCTGCGATTCGGGCGCGCGGTCGAGCGCAGTGCGGCTCAGTTGATCGAGTGTGCTCATAAATGCCTCGTCCTTACCCGATGACCTGGGCGGCGCGCAGCTCGGCAAGCTCGTCCGCGCTGAAACCGATGCCGGCCAAGATCTCGTCGCTGTGTTCGCCGAGCTCGGGCGAGCAGATGAGGTTGGCGGGTGCGCACTGCGAATCGAACCCGATCGGACCCGCCACTACATCGACGACTTCGCCACTCTTCAATGGCAGTTTGAAGATGGTCCCGGCAGCGACGAGCTGGGGGTCGTCGCCCAGTTCATGGATGGTGGCGATCAATTCCCAAGGCGCGTCCCATGCGAGGAACGTGGGAGCCCATTCGGCCCAGCTGCGCGCGCGGAAGGCGGCATCAAGGATAGTACACAGCTCCGCCCCGTTCTGGATCCTGAGCACGTTGGTTGCAAAGCGCGGGTCGGCGGCGAGCTCGGCCTTGCCGATCATCTCGCACAACTCGGGCCAGGGCTTGTCGGGCGACAACAGCATCAGCTGGATAAAGCGTCCGTCGCTCGTCTTGTAGGCGCGCATCAGCGGCGCGCGGTGCCCGTTGGCGAACCCGGCATGCGGATCGTAGCTGGGATTGTTGCGCGAATAGACGAGATCGGACGAGAGGATCCAGGCCGCGTTCTGCAGTAGCGAGGTCTCGACGACCATGCCTTTGCCGGAGCGTTCGCGCCGGAACAGCGCTGACGAAATCCCGGCCAGCAGCGAGATCGCGCTGCTGTGATCGCCAAGCGCAGGGCGCGGACGTGTGGGGACATCGGCATCGGGCGCGGTCAGCAGATCGGCAAAGCCGCCGCGTGCCCAAAATGCCGACGCATCATAGCCCGCTTTGTTGAATTCGGCCCCCTTGAAGCCAAGACCGTTGCCGCGTGCGTAGATCAGCCGCGGATTGCGCGACATCAGGTCTTCCGGTTCCAGTCGCAGCGCTTTCAGCGCCAACGGGCGCAGGCTGGTGATGAACACATCGGCGGTATCGACCAGCCGCAACAAGGCCTCACGGCCTTTCTCGTTCTTCAAGTCGATGGCGACGCTCTTCTTGCCGCGATTATTCTGCTCCATCGCCAGATTGGCGGTCGCGGTCTCGCGCCCATCGCCAATCATAAGCGTACGATAAGGATCGCCGCTGCCAGGTGGCTCGATCTTGATGACCTCAGCCCCATGATCGGCCAACAGCGTGGCCGCCGCCGGCACGAACACATATTGCGCGAGCTCGACCACCCGGACGCCTTCAAAAATATCAGTCATCGCAATCCCCTGTGGCCGCGCGCACATCGTTCAGCGCGCGAAAACCAGCTTCAGCCGCATTATGCACATACCTATATGCATTATCAATCCGTCACGCGAAATGGAGACGCCGGAATTTGCCGCGAAAATAGAGCAGCGGGTCGCGGTGCGGCTCGAACCAGGCGTGGTCGACATGGCCGACGAAAATCAAATGGTCGCCGCCATCGTGAATGGCGTGGGTGCGGCAGTCGAACGATGCCAGCGACCCGGCGAGAATCGGCGATCCGCCCTCGCCGCGCACCGCCCAGTCGACCCCGTCGAAGCGCGCGACATCGCGCGAGGCGAAGCGTCCACCGACCGGCTGCTGGCCGATGTGCAGGACGTTCACCGCAAAGCGGCCCGCCTTTTCAAAGGCGGCAAGATTGGCCGATTTGCGGGCAAGCGCGAACAGAATCAGCGGCGGATCGAGCGAGACCGACGTAAAGCTATTAGCGGTCAAGCCGAGCGGCTCACCGGCTTCGTTTATCGTGGTGACCACCGTCACACCCGTGGCGAAACAGCCGAGCGCATCGCGCAGCACGCGTGGTTCGGACCCTTCGATAAAGGCCAATGCCTGGCGCGGTGCCTTCCGCTCGAGGAAGTCGAGCAGGATCGCATTGAAGTCGTCTTCACGGTCCGACGTAGCGTAGTGCCCCGCGCCTTCGATCTCCGCGATTTCCGCGCCCTTGATCAGCGCCTGAAGCTTCTCGGTGACTGCCGAAGAAACAGTCGCGTTGAGCGAACCCCGGATCAATGTGACAGGGCAGACCAAGCGCGCAGCCGCTGCCGTCAGGCGCGTTTCGAATTCGGGAAGGCTCCCGCTCGCCAGCGCCTTGGGATCGCCGCGCCAGTAGAACCGTCCGTCGTCACGACGGGCATAGGCCGCCATAATCCGGTCGGTGACCGGGCGCGGCTCCGATGGATAGGCGGCGGCAATCGCGTCGATGATCTGCGACGGATCGTCGAACTCCATCGCCCGCGATGCCAGCGCCCGGCCCATGTGCGCCGCGACGGCCTGTTCGACCCAGATATTGGCATCGACCAGCGCCAGCCCGCTGACGAGGTCGGGCGCGCCTTCGCCCACCGTTGCCATCGCGATCAGGGCACCCAGCCCCGCCGTCACCACCACGGCGCGGTTGGGCAGCGCCGCCAAGATGGTACGTAGATCGCCGATATAAGCACCGAGTCCGTACTGCCCGTCAGGCGACGGCGCGCTGTCGCCGTGGCCGCGCAGATCGACACAGATCGCATAGCGCCCCGCCTCGGCCAGCGCCGCCGCCGACCCGTACCAGAACTCGCGCGTCTGCCCGTGCGAAGGGAGCAGCAGGACCGAAGGGTTGTCCGGCGACCCGAACGCGGTTCCGGCAATATGGATGCCGCCGAAGCCCTGAAAATCGAGTCGTTCCATCTTGTCCCTGTAGATCGTTCGAGGTCGCTCGCTGGCGCCGTCAGGCCGCTGCGGGCGCAACTTCCGCACTGGGCTGGGCCTTGAGAATCGCGCGCTCCATCGCGTCGAGACACATTTTGAGCGCATGCGCGGGGTTCAGTTCTAAGCAACGGGTCTTGTCCGTCTCGTACATCAGGACATGGCCTGAGGGTACGAAATAGGCCTCGCCGGCCTCGATAACGTCGTCGGGCCAGTCGGTATCAGGGTAGCGGACCCGGATGCGCCCCTCGAACAAATAACCATAATGCGGGCACGGACAAACCCCGCCCGGCAGGCCGCCGAACTTGTACGACTCGGTGCAGTCGAGCGGCGAGTCGAGCGTGGTGTAGCCCACTTCCATATCGCCCCAATGCGCCGTCTTGAATCCATCATGGCCCAGCGCGGGCCAACGTCCACCGCCACTCGGCAGGTCTTCCAATTTGCAATGCGGCATCGTCTGTCTCCGATTTACTAGCCGAGGAAATATCGCCCGCCGTCGACGACCAAAGTCTGGCCGGTCACGAACCGCGATCCGTCGCTCACCAGGTGAAGCAAGGTGCCGACCATCGCGTCAGGCTTCATCTGCTCGGCGATCAGCTGGGTTGCCTTGGCGCGTTCTTCCGCGACGGCCATGTTGCCGCCCATGATTTCCGAATAGCCCTCGGTGGCGGTGCCGCCCGGCGCGATGCAATTGACGCGGATATTGTCACGCCCCAGCTCGCTCGCGACGCTTTTGGTCAGACCGATAACGGCCGCTTTCGAGGACGTGTAATCGAGCATATAGGGCATACCGAAAGCGGAGATCGACGACTGGTTGACGATGACCCCGCCACCGCCCGCGCGCATGTGCGGCACGACGGCCTTGATGCACAGCCACGCGCCCTTGACGTTGACCGCCATCGTCTTGTCCCAGCGTTCGACCGTCAGATCGGTCAGCGGTCCGCCCTTCAGGCTGGCAAACATTGCGGCATTGTTGACGAGGATGTCGATGCCCCCGAATTCAGCGACTGCCTTGTCGGCCATGGCTTCGGTCGAGGCCTGGTCGGCAACGTCCACCCGCTGAAAGACGGCACGCCCCCCGCGAGCGCAAATGGCCGCTGCGGTCTCCTGCCCTTCCGCCTCAAGCATATCGGCAATGACGACGGCGGCACCTTCCCCGACCAGTGCCTCGGCATAGGCCCGACCGATACCCCGCGCACCACCGGTGACGATGGCGACTTTACCTGCCAGTGATCCCGTCATTGGTCGGTAATCTCCATGGCGAGAACCATCCCCGACTTCGACCGGTCGAAGGTTGGCGAGAACGGACGAATGTTGTCCCGCATTTCGCGCAGCACACTATCGATATCGTCGCTCTCGATTTCGTAAGTGGCGACATAGGGCCAGTCGATACGATTGCTGCTGACCGCCTTGAATCGTCGCGCCGCGATCACGCCGTCCAATGCCAGAAGATCGGGCATGTGCACGCTGTGGTACCATGCGTTATAGGTCGCCTCATCACCCGCGCCTTCGGTCGGACCGTTGAGCGCGAAGAGCATATATTTCGCCATCGTGCAGTTCCTATTCAGCTGCGACCTGCGTCTCGGCGGGCGCGTCGCCTGCTTCGGCGCGCATTTTTTGTTGCATGATCCGACGCGCCATCACCCCCGCCGCATCGGCTTTCAGGATGATCGGGTTATGTTTCAGGAAATCGGTCGAGTTGCCCATGTCGCGCTGCTGCGCCTCGATCATCGGGCCATCTTGTGTTTCGAACACGTTCTTCATCGTCGCCGCAGCGCCCGCAGTAAACTGCTCGCTCTCGAGCGCAAACGTGCGACCCGACCCCCAGAAATAGTGGCTGGAGAATTCGGTTTCAGGGGTAATCAGATGCGCATTGGGCGTCCGATAGCCCTCGTCGATCGTCTTGCCATGATCCCAGAAGGCGGTATCGACAAACAGCACCCCTGGCACGTCCCAGCGCGAATGACCCTGGCCTTCGACGTCCTCGGGCCCCTCCCCCATGCCGTACATCGAGCGCATCGCCGCCTTGATGTGATAATTGTGCCGATACAGCATCGAAAAAACCGTATCGCCATCCCGCTTCACTTTGTTCGTGAAGTCTTCAAAATTCGATCCTTCGTGCACGCCAGGATGCAAATAGTGGATGTGGCTGAGATCGAGCAGATTGTCCGAAATCAGCTGATAGTTACCCTTCATGTGGGTATAGCCTTGGCAACACGTGAATTTTTCCGTGTCGTCGAAAAAGCTGAAGTCCGGGATAAGATCGGGATTGGCCGCTGCCGCGTCGCCCATCCAGATCCAGATCCATTTGTGGCGCTCGACCACTGTATACCCCTTTATGCAGGCACGCGCTTTCTGGCTGTCGTCGTCATGCGGCGCCTCGACACAGGCACCGTTGCCGTCGAAACGCAGGCCGTGATAGCCGCACTGAAGCGTGTCTCCGACGCGCTTGCCCATCGACAGCGGCACAAACCGGTGGGGGCAGCGATCCTGAATCGCGGCGACGCTGCCATCGCTCTTACGAAACATTACGATCTGCTCATTGCAGATTTTGCGGCTGACCATCGGCTCGTCGAGTTCGGCGGCACTCGCCGCAACGTACCAGGTGTTCTTTAGGAAAGTCATGGCGCTTCCGAGGCTCCTTCATCCATCCAGTCCGACCGCGTTCGCGGGGGCGCTATGTCCTAGCGTCGGCTAATGCAACGCATGTAGCGCATTCTTTCGCCGGATGCGATAGCGGAATTATGGAAATGGGCACATTGAAATGTCCGCACGGCGATATGTCCGCGCGGAAAATTCCCGACTTGGCCAACTAATGCAACTGTGCTATGGCATTTCAATCGAGGAGAGGATGGATGCCGATGGGTTCGCCAACAGGCTTTAGAATCATGCGCGCGAGTGACGCGCCCAGCCTTATGGCGGCGGGTTGCATGTCGATCGAGCCCTATTCGGACGTGCAGCGTGCCGGAGTCACCGCGCTCTTGGCCGCAGGCTATGGCGAAGGTGACGACGTCAAAGTGCTGTGCGACATTCCCGGCTTTTCGCTGACGCATGCGTGGCTCAAGAAGGATTATCCTCTGCCGCTGCATAGCCATGATTCCGATTGCCTTTACTATATCATCGCCGGAACGCTGACGATGGGCACGGAGGCACTTGGGCCGCGCGACAGTTTTTTCGTGCCCGCGGGCGTGCCTTACAGCTATCGGCCCGGACCCGACGGAGTCGAAGTGCTCGAATTTCGTCAAGCGACGCAGTTCAACTTTCTCAATCTATCCAAAGGCGAAGCCTGGTGGACAAAAGCGGCGGAGACCGTTGCCGCCAACGCCGCGGACTGGAAATCAGCACAGCGCCCCAGTGATACGGTTGTCGAACCCGCAACAGCATAACCCGATCAACGATACGCCAAACGTCGAGAAAGCCTAGCCGATGACCACAGCATCCCCCGAACCGAACACGAACGCCGCGATCCCCGACGCCGCGACACAGGTCGATATCTATCGTCGAATGTCGTTGATTTCGCAGAATGACGAAGCGGCACGCAAGACGGTCAAATCGGGTCGGCTGATGATGCCCTATTATTCGCCCAAGGGGCAGGAAGTCATTCCGTCTGCGGTCTCGGTCAACCTCAACGACGACGACCGCATTTGCACGATCTATCGCGGCACGCACGACATGCTCGCAAAGGGGGTGCCGCTGCGCGACCTCTGGGCGGAAATGGCGGGGCGCGTGACCGGAACCTGCAAGGGCAAGGGCGGCCCGATGCACGTCACGCACCCCGCCTCCGGAGCCATCCTCACGACGGGTATCGTGGGATCGTCGATGCCGATTGCCAACGGCCTTGCCTGGGCGGCGAAACTGTCGGGCAGCAAGCGCGTGACGATTGCCTATTTCGGGGATGCGGCGTCCAATATCGGCGCGTTTCACGAAAGCCTGAACCTGGCTTCGGTGTGGAAACTGCCGGTCGTGTTCATCTGCCAGAACAATCTGTTCGGCGAACATACCCGTTTCGAGAATGCGACGTCGGTCGACCAGATTTCCAAGCGGGCTGCCGGTTACAGCATGCCCGGCGTGACGGTGGACGGCAACGACCCGTTCAAAATGTACGCCGCCGCGCACGCCGCCATCAACCGCGCCCGCGACGGCGACGGGCCGACGCTGATCGAAGCCATGACCTTCCGCTTTTATGGCCATGTGTTCGGCGACGATGACCATTATATGACCAAGGAAGAGAAAGCAGCGGCTCTCGCCAAAGACCCCCTGCCCATCTTTCGTGCGCGCCTGATCGCCGACGGGGTCGCCACCGACGCGCAGCTCACCGAACTCGATGCGGACATTCGCGCGCAGATCGAGGACGCAATCCAATTTGCGCTGTCGAGCGAGATGCCGCCGATCGAAGAACTGACACGCGATGTCTATGCCGAAGCGGGAGCCGCCTGATGACCGTCGAAACCAAGAAGCTGAATGCGATTCAGGCGATCAATCAGGCGCTGGCACAGGCGATGGAAGCCGATCCCACGATCCTGGTGCTGGGCGAAGATGTCGCCGACCGTGAAGGCGGCGGTGTTGTCGGCGTGACCAAGGGTCTGTCGACACGGTTCGGCGAGGACCGGGTAAAATCCACCCCGATTTCGGAACAGGCGATTATCGGTGCGGCGATCGGTGCCGCCATCGACGGCTATAAGCCTGTCGCCGAGATCATGCTGATGAACTTCACCACGGTCTGCATGGACATGATCGTGAACCATGCCGCCAAGCTGCGGTATATGTCCGGCGGACAGACGACGGTGCCGATCGTCATCCGCATGATGACGGGTGCAGGCATCGCCAGCGGCGGGCAGCACAGCGATTTTCTCGAAGCCTGGTTCGCGCATACGCCCGGCCTAAAGGTTGTCGCGCCGTCGAATCCGGCGGACGCCAAGGGGCTGATGCTATCGTGCATCGCCGACCCCGACCCGTGCATCTTCATCGAAACCTCGCGCGCCTATGGCGTCACCGGTGACGTGCCCGTCGATGCCATCCCGATCCCACTCGGCAAGGCGCGGATCGCGCGCGAGGGCAGCGACGTGACCCTGATCAGCTATGCCGAAATGGTCACCCGTTGCCTGACGGCGGCAGCCGAGCTCGACAAGGAAGGTATCTCCGCCGAGGTCATCGATCTGCGGACGATATCACCCTGGGATGTGGAAGCCGTGCTGGCATCGGTCCGCAAGACAGGGCGCGCGGTCATTGTCCACGAAGCGGTGCGGACCTTCGGCGTCGGTGCAGAGATTGCCGCGACCTTGCACGAAAAGTTGTTTCGCGAGCTCAAGGCACCGGTCGGCCGGTTGGGCGCGCCGTTCACGCCTGTGCCGTTCGCTGGCAACCTTGAACAGGCGTTCCTCGTGCAGCCGGGTGCCATCGTCGAAGCTGCACGCGCGACGCTGGCGACCCATTGAACGGCGCTGGGCACATGACCACCACCAAAGACATCGCGGCCCTTCGCGCCCTCGTCGGCGACCGCACGCACTTGCAGGAAGCGTTAAAGTCGGCCGACGTTGCGCCGCTACTGATGGTGCTTGTGCATCTCGGCGGCGACCCGGCGTGGCTCGACCGGATTGCGCCCTATATCAAAGGCCCATGGAGCTTTCACGAGGAAGCGCCTGAAGCGCTGAAGGCCGAGCTTCGACAGGCGGTCGTCGATATCCTGACCGACTATGCGGACTCCGGGCGGGCGCTGCCGCTTTCGCCGCCGATGGGGCTGTTGCCGCGGATGCTCGACGTCTGCACCGGCGGGACGGTACCGCCTGAATATTATCCGCTGGTCATTGAGGAAATGGATCTCGAGGATAGCGATCCCAAAACCGTTAAATGGCGCACCCAACCTGCGCCTGCCACGTTGGCCAATTTTCATGTCGCGGTCATCGGCTCGGGCTTCACCGGGGTTGCGATGGGGATAAAGCTCAAAGAGGCTGGGATTCCTTTCACGATCATCGAAAAGAACCCCAGCGTGGGGGGCACCTGGTTCGAAAACACCTATCCCGGCATCGGCGTCGACACCGCTAACCATTTCTATTCCTATTCGTTCAACAACAACGCCGACTGGAATCACTTTTTTGCCAAAGGGCCGGACATCCTCGCCTATATCCGGCGCAATGCCGAGTTGGCAGCGCTGAGCGAGCATACGCGCTTCAACGAGGAAGTGACGCAGTCGGTCTGGGACGAGCAAGCGATGCTGTGGCGCATCGACACCGTCACCAAGGATGGCAAACACGACCAGATCGCGGCCAATGTTCTGGTCACCGCGACGGGCCAGCTCAATCAGCCCCAATATCCCACGATCCCAGGGCTGGAGGATTTTCAGGAGCCGGTTTTCCACACTGCGCGCTGGGATCATTCGGTGGGTTATGCGGGCAAACGCGTCGGCATGATCGGCACCGGGGCAAGCGGGATGCAGGTCGGCCCGGCGATCGCGCCCGTCGTCGAGAATTTGACCATCTTCCAGCGTTCGCCGCACTGGGCGATGCATAACCCGCTCTATTTCGAGACGGTCAGCGACGGCAAGAAATGGGTGCTCAAAAACATCCCCTTCTACACCAAATGGTTCCGCTTCCAGCTTTTCTGGTCTTCGTCGGACACATTCCACCACAACCTGAAGGTCGATCCGAACTGGCCCGACCAGAAGCATTCGCTCAATGCCGAAAACGCGAAAGTTCGCGACCAGCTGGTGGCGCACATCGCCAGTGAAGTCGACAACGACCCCGAGCTGATCCGTAAGGCCACACCCGAAT
Source organism: Sphingomonas psychrolutea (assembly GCF_014636175.1). Lineage (GTDB taxonomy): Bacteria > Pseudomonadota > Alphaproteobacteria > Sphingomonadales > Sphingomonadaceae > Sphingomonas > Sphingomonas psychrolutea. Next base: position 139,696 of record NZ_BMDW01000002.1, read on the forward strand.
ATCCGCCCTATGGCAAGCGTATGCTGCGCGACAATCACTGGTACAGGATGCTGACCCGCCCCAATGTCGATCTGGTCACCGAGCACATCGACCATATCGAAAAAGGCGCGGTCATCACCAAGGACGGCGTGCGCCACGAGCTCGACATATTGGTGCTGGCGACGGGGTTTCAGGCGCGCCGGATGCTGTCGCCAATGCACGTCGTCGGGCGCGGCGGCATTTCGATCCGCGACCAATGGGGCGAGGACAATCCGCGCGCGCATCTGGGCATTACAGTGCCCAATTTCCCCAATTTCTTCGTTACCTACGGACCGAACACCAACCTTGCCCATGGCGGCAGCGCGGTGTTCCATTCCGAATGCCAGGTCCGCTACATCATGCTTGCCATCCGCGAACTGATCGAGGGCGATCAAGCGAGCGCAGAGGTGCGCGCAGAACCCTTTGAGGCCTATCAGCAAAAGGTCGACGACGCGATTTCGAAGATGGCGTGGGCGCATCCGGGGATGAGCAGCTGGTACAAGAACTCCAAGGGCCGCGTGACCCAGAACTCGCCATGGCGGCTGGTCGATTATCGCAACCTGACCGCCGAATTCGATCCGGCTGAGTACATATTTACCAAGAAGGCCTCCGCATGAGTCTCGCCGCGCTGCTGAAGCCGAAATCCATCGCGATCATCGGCGCCTCTGACAACAAGACCCGCATCGGCGGCGTGCCGATGGACCTGTTGCTGCGCGCGGACTTCGTGCGCGTCTACGCCGTCAATCCGAAGAACGACACCGTGCAGGGCAAGCCCGCCTACAAGGACATCGAGTCGGTCCCCGAGGTAGTCGATCTCGCGATCGTCGCCGTGTCCGCCGATGCGACGCTGCCGATGCTCGAACGCTGCCACGCGCTGGGGATCAAGGCGGCAATTGCCTATGCTTCGGGCTATGCCGAAACCAACGAAACTGAGGGCGTGCAGCGTCAGGATGATCTGATCGCCTTCACGCGGCGTACCGGCATGAACGTCGCCGGTCCGAATTGCATGGGCAATGCCAATTTTACCGACGGCATTTTCACCACCTTCGGCCAGTCGTTCCAGCCGGGCGAGCCTGCGGGCAACACGGCGCTCCTGACGCAAAGCGGAAATATGTGCGCCACTGTGTTCCGCATGGCCAAGCGGGCGGGCGTGACGTTCAGCCACGTCATCAACACTGGCAATGAGGCCTCGGTCGAGTTCAGCGACTATCTCGATTATCTCGTGGACGACCCAGCGACCCATGCCGCCGTCTGCTACATTGAGGAGCTGCGCGATGGTCGCAAGTTCCTTGACGCCGCCACCCGGTTCCGCGCAGCGGGCAAACTGCTGGCAGTTTACAAGGTTGGTGCGTCCGAAAAGGGCGCGGAGGCGACGCGGTCGCACACGGCGGCGCTTGCCGGCGACAGTGCGGCTTATGACGCTGCCTTTGCGCGCGCCGGAGTCGCGCGGGCAAGCTCGCTCGCCGAACTCGCCGACCTGGCCTATCTGCACGCACTCAGCACCACATCGGGCACCTGCAGGATCGGCGGCAGCAATTGTGGAGTGCTGAGCATTTCCGGCGCGGCGGGCGCGATTCTCGCCGATGCGCTCGCGCTGGCGGGCGGCGGCACGCCGACCTTCCCGCAGGCTGTACAGGAGGGGCTTGCCGCGCAGATTCCCGGACATTCGATGGTCTCGAACCCGGTCGATCTGACCGGAAATATCGTCAATTCGAACACCTTCCTGTCCGAATGCATCAGGCTGGCGCTGCAGCCCGACGAAATCGATGTGCTACTTCTATATCTGCCCGGCACGTTTCTAACGCAGGCGCTCGATCAGGTGGAAAAGGCGGCGGCCGAAACGGGCAAGACGCTGATCGTCATCGATACCTTTGCAATGGCCGATCAGGACCGGCTGGCCGCGCATGGCATCGGCTATTTCGACGATTTCGACCGCGCGGCCCGCGCCATCTCGGCCTATGGCAATTGGTGTAAAGCAGGTGATGCTGCCGTCACGCGCACGACAAGCAGCGTTCGATGGCCCATGATCGAGGCCGGACGCGAAGCGCTGTCGGAAACCGAAGGCAAGGACGCGCTCGCGCGGTTCGGCGTTCCCGTTGTCACCGACAAACTCGTGCACGATCGTGCCGAAGCGCGGCGCGCCGCCGACGCGATCGGTTATCCGCTTGTCCTCAAACTGGTCAGCCCGGACGTCGCGCACAAGACCGAATACGGCCTGATCCGGCTCGGCCTTAACAGCGCCGACGCGGTCGCCGCCGCCTTTGACGAGGTGATGGCCAAAGCGCAATCGATGGCGGGCATCCACATCGAGGGTGTCACGCTCGAGCCCATGCTGGCCGGCGGGGTCGAAATTCTCGCTGGCGTCACACGCGACCCGGTGTTCGGCTGGATGCTCACCGTGGGCCTTGGCGGGGTGTGGACCGAGCTGATGAAGGATGTGCAGCATCGGTTACTGCCGGTCGACTCGGCGGGGGCCGAAACGATGCTGCGTAGCCTCAAGGGCTTCAAGCTGCTCGACGGCTATCGCGGTGCACCCAAAGCCGATGTCACCGCCGCCGCAAAGGCAATTGCAGCGCTTGGCGAGGCCGTGCTTGCCGGGGGTGACGCCTTACGTGAAGTCGAAATCAATCCATTGCTGGTGATGCCCGACGGGCGCGGCGCGGTGGCGGTAGATGCACTGGTGCTGCTCAACGCAAGCGCGCCCGAAACGATGGAGAAGGCAGCATGAGCGATCTGGTCGAACCCAAGGCCTTCGAGCCGGTCTATGAAACCGAAACGCCGGTCCTGTACGAAGTGATCGATCAGGTCGCGTGGATCACGATGCACCGGCCCGATTTCAACAACGCGCAGAACGGCCAGATGACCTATGCGCTCGACGATGCGTTCCAGCGCGCGACCAACGACGACGCTGTCCGCTGCATCGTGCTGGGGGGCAGCGGCAAGCATTTCTCCGCCGGACATGACATTGGCACGCCGGGGCGCGATGTGCTGAAACAGTTCGACAACCGGCTGATGGTGCCGCCGCATGTCACCCGCCCCGCCGCCGAATTGCTCTATACGCGCGAGCAGGAACAGTATCTTGGAATGTGTCGCCGCTGGCGCGATGTCGCGAAGCCGACGGTTGCGATGGTGCAGGGGGCGTGCATTGCCGGCGGCCTGATGCTGGCGTGGTGCTGCGACCTGATCATCGCGTCGGAAGATGCATTTTTTCAGGATCCCGTCGTGCGCATGGGCATTCCCGGCGTGGAATATTTCGCGCACGCCTTCGAGCTGCCGCCGCGCATCGCCAAGGAATTTCTGCTGCTCGGCGAGCGGATGCCCGCCGCGCGCGCCGCGCAGTTCGGCATGGTCAACAAGATTTTCCCGCGCGACCAATTGCGCGTGGAAACCGCAGCGATCGCGGCCAAGCTCGCCGCGCAACCGCGCCTCGGCGCATGGCTCACCAAACAAGCTGTGAATCATGTCGAGGAGCTGCGCGGCAAACGCGCGGCAATGGACGCGGTGTTCCACATGCACCATTTCGCCCATGCCCAAAACGACCTGACCTCGGACAACAGCCTCGGCGGCCTCGATGCCAAAGCGATGGCGGCGGAAAACAAGCGGCAGGCGAGCCAGTGAAGCTCGACTATACCCCCGACCAGCAGGCGTTCCGGCAGGAAGTCCGAAGCTGGATGGCCGCCAATGTGCCCCCTGCCCGCCTCCCCTCGTTCGATCTGACGCGCGAAGGGTTCGAAGCGCATCGCGACTGGGAACGGAAACTCAGCGAAGGGCGCTGGGGTATGGTGACATGGCCTGAGGCGTACGGCGGACGCGCGCTCGACCTCATCCGCTGGCTGATCTTCGAGGAAGAATATTACCGCGCCGGTGCCCCGACCCGCGTCAACCAGAATGGCATTTTCCTGCTCGGCCCGACTCTGATGGAGTTCGGCACCGACGACCAGAAGGCGCGTTTCCTTACGCGTATGGCAGCCGGCGACGATATCTGGGCACAGGCCTGGTCCGAACCTGGTGCCGGCAGCGACCTTGCTGCCGTGCGCTCGACCTGCACCCGCGACGGCGACGAATATGTCCTTAATGGCCAGAAAATCTGGTCGTCGCGCGCCGTCTTCGCCGACTGGGCGTTCGGCCTGTTCCGCGAGCCCGGCAGCGAACGCCACAAGGGGATGTCGCTGATCCTGTTCCCGCTCGACGCACCCGGCGTCACGCGTCGCCCGATTGCACGCATGGACGGCGAACTTGTTTTCGCCGAAATCTTCCTCGACAATGTCCGCGTGCCCGTCGCCGACCGCTTGGGCGACGAGGGTCAAGGCTGGCATGTGTGCATGGCGACGGCCGGGTTCGAACGTGGGCTGATGCTGCGCTCGCCCGCACGCTATCAGGTCGCGGCGGCGAAGCTGGCGGCAATGTACGAGGCCAATAAGGCGCAGCTGCCCGCATCGGTCGGGGAGCGCGTCGCGCAAAGCTGGATGGATGCCGAAGCCTATGCGCTGTCGATTTATTCGACCGCATCACGGCTTGAGGCGGGCGGCACGATCGGCCCGGAATCGTCGACCAACAAGATTTTCTGGTCCGAGCTCGATGTGGCACTTCATCAAACCGCGCTCGACATATTGGGTCCGCGTGCCGAACTGGTCGCGCAGGCTCCTGGTGAGGCGCCCGACGACACCTGGCTTGATGGCTATATTTTCGCGCTGTCAGGCCCAATTTACGCCGGGTCGAACGAAATCCAGCGCAATATCATTGCCGAGCGGATGCTCGGCCTGCCGAGAGCCTGATATGGAATTCGCCTTCACCGACGACCAGCTTACACTGACCCAGGCCGCACGCGAGATGCTGGTCGACAGCTGCCAGCCCGCCGATCTGCGCCGCCTGCTCGATAGCCAGCAGCCGCGCGACGACGCGCGCTGGGCGGCGATCAACGGCATGGGCCTGATCGGGATGCTCGCCCCCGAACGCGCGGGCGGCATGGGCATGACGCTCGTCGATTTCATCGGCATCGCCGAGGCCGCAGGGTATGTCGGCTTGCCTGAACCGCTCGTGGAACTGACGGGCATCGCCCTGCCGCTGCTGGCGCGGCTCGACGGAACGCGCGGCTGGCTCGACAGGGCGATGGCAGGCGCGGTCGTCGCCATCGGTCACCCGATCAATCCGCTTGTGGCCGGTGCCGACACCGCCGACGCATTGTTGCTGGCCGACGGTGATGACATCCACCTCATCGAGTCGAACGCCGTAACGCTGACGCGCGCCGAGAGCTTCGATCCGTTCCGTCGCCTGTTCGCGGTCGAATGGACCCCCTCGCCCGCCACTAAGGTCGGCAGCGATTGGGGCGATACGGCGGATCGCGGTGCGGTGCTCGCCGCCGCCCAGATGATCGGCCTCGCGCAGCGCTGCATCGATATGGCGGTCGCCTATGCCAAGGACCGGCAGCAATTCGGCAAGGCCATTGGCAGCACGCAGGCGGTCAAGCACATGATTGCCTCGGCGCAGGTCAAGGTGGAGTTCGCAAGGCCGGTCGTCCACGCCGCCGCCGCCGAATTGCCGCTCGGCAGTTTGGCCGCCCGCGCGCGCGTCGCCCATGCTAAGATCGCGGCGGGCGAAGCCGCCGACGGCGCCGCTCGTATGGCGGTGCAGGCGCACGGCGCGATGGGCATGACCTGGGAAGTCGATCTCCACTTCTTCCTGAAGCGCGCGATGGCGCTCAATTATGCCTGGGGCACGCCTGCCGCGCACCGTGCAACGGTGATGGCGCGCATCGCCGCGCTCAGGACCGGACCCGACGCGACATTCGCGAGTGAGGTCGCTTAAACGGCAATTGCCTTTGCGATAGCCTCCGCCGTGGCGCGCGCACCGGCAAGCGTCGGATGGAAGTCGGCACCCGCGGCTGGCCTAAAACCGTTGATCCACGGGTCTGTGCTGCACGCATCATGGCCCTTTGACAACAATGCCATATCCACGACGGTTGCGCCCGCGGCTGCCGCTGCTTCCCGCGTCGTCGCGGCAAGTTTGACGCCGACTCCGCGCATCAGCGCCGCCTGCGCTTCGGTTATACCGGCTGACGCACAAATCGGACCGTCAGGCAGGATTGTCGGGTATGTTACGACGATGATCCTGGCTTGCGGCGAGCGTCGCTGAATCTCATGCAGTGTTTCCCGCAATGTCATCGCGAGGTCGTCGAAGGGGCGTTTGCTGATCGGCTTGGCACCGCGCCAGAATGCCCCGACGACACCACCGATAACACCACCGCGATTGCTGTATGCAATCGCGATCAGATCGCCGACATAGCCGACATCGTTACCCCCGGCCGTCAGCGTCACCAGGCGCGTGTCAGGGCCCAGCGCGTCGATCTGCGGCCCGAGCAGCATCTGGCCGCCATGCAGAACGTGCCGTACCGTCGACCCCGACGATGACATGTCGGTAAAGCTCGGCACGCTCAGCAAGCGAGCAAGGTGCTGCGGGTAGCCGTTGATCGTCCGTTGCGAAACAATCGGGCTGCCGGGCGCACGCGGGCCGAGTCCCAGCCCTGCCGCGTAGGAACTACCCAAAGCGACATAATAGGCATTGGTGACGGGCGGCGTCCGGGCCTGCCAGGCGAGGAGCCCCCCGCCGACGAGAATTGTGCCCGCGCCCCCAAGTCCAAGCCATTTCAAAATACGTCGAAGTCGCATGATCGTCCGACCTGCCCTAGCGCAGCTTCATCACGCCGCCGATATCCTTGATGCCTGCAACTGTGCCGCCATCGACCAGAATATCCGTGCCGGTAATATAGCTCGCCGCAGGCGAAGCGAGGAAGGCAACCACCGCCGCGATCTCCTCCGGCCTTCCCTGCCGACCGAGGCAAGTGACGTTGATCATCCGTTGCATTTCGGGGCCAGCGTCATTCTCCAGACGCCCCATCGCGGTGTCGATGATACCGGGAGAGAGCGAGATGATGCGTGCACCCGCTCGCCCAAACGCCGGGGCCATTTTCTGGGCGTATAACTGCACTGCACGCTTGGAAAGCGGATACGCGGTTCGCGAATTCCGCAACGCCAGGCTGCCGAGTAGCGACCTGCGCCCGTCCATCATCTGTCGGACCGCGCGGTCGAACAGCGGATGCGCCATCAATTGCCCCGAATTCGAAGCGATCAGCACTGCCGCGCCTCCCGGTGCCATATGCGGCAACAGGCCTTCGACAAGAGCCGTCGTCGCTGTGTAGTTGATCGCGAACACGCGCCGACCTTCCGCCATCGACGGCGACACCCCTGCCGCATGGGCCAGCGCGCCAATCTTGCGACCCGCCAATGCCGCAACGATCATCGCGGCGTATGCGGGGTCGGTCACGTCTGCCGCCAGTGTGGCAACAGCGACCTGGTCACGCAGCGTCGTGGCAACGACCTCAAGCGGTTCGGCGTGCAAGTCGCACAAAATGAGCGACCGCCCTTCCCGAGCGAAAGCCGTCGCGATGGCCCTGCCCATCCCTCCGGCCGCGCCGGTGACGATAGCGACCTCATCCAACTGTTCGTTCATCATGTCACCTTAGCTCTGCGCTGCGGACGGCGAGGCGGGTTGCCCGAACCTCAATGCAGATTTTTGTGGAAGAAGTTGGCGATCGCCGCGTACGCGTCTTGCGCCTCCGGCAGGTCAGCCTGGTAAATATAGCAGTGTCCGAGGCCGTCTCCGACAATCAAATCCCCCGGCACGCCAGCCTTGATAAGCTGCGAGTGGGTGTAGATCGCCGGACTCATGTCAGGCGCACGTGTGCCGGTGATCACGAGCGTGGGCGGGAATTTGGCGAGTATGTCCAGATGTCCGGCGGGCGACACCAACGGGTCGTTGGAATCGACGCCTTCAAAATACGACATCATCGTCTTCATCAGCGCCGAAGGAGGCGGGTTGGTCCCGGCGGGAGGCGGCGCGGGGAACGAGCCGTCGATATACCCCGACAGATAGGCAGAATCGCCAGTGGCAAACCGCGCCGCACCCGAACCGAAGATGCCGATCGCGCCCGGCACCGGCAAACCATGCGCCGGGAGCCACGCAGCAACCTGGCCCGACAGTGCGCCGCCGGCCGAACACCCGTAGATGCCGATCTGCGACGGCTTATAGCTTTTCAAAAGCTGCCGATAAACGGCAGCGACATCCTCGCTCGCAGCGGGGAATTTGGCTTCCGGCCCCTGCCGATAGTTGACGCTGATTACCTTGTAGCCGCCGACCACGGCAATGGGCAGCGACTCGAGCAGGGCGCAGGCATCTGCACACACCGAAAAGCCACCCCCATGAAGATTGATGAGCACGCGATTGCGGTTGATCTTGCCAACCTTTGGCGTGACGATCCGTGTTGGAACACCTGCAATCATCTGCTGCACGACGTTGGCAGGGTAGCGCGCCTGCATCAGTTTAACCGCTGGACTAAGCACGGCCTCCATTCCCATGCGCATCGTCTTGATGTCGATGTTCGGCGGAATGTCGAAGGGCGGCACACCGGCTCTTGCCTTGAGCGCGTCAACCGCTTGCTTGCTGGAGAAAACCGATGGCGGCAGGTCGAACGCAGGAACGTGAACCGTGCCATCCTGGGAAAATGTGGGGCGCTTGGCGGCGGTGTCCTGCGCCGATGCGGGAATTGCCGCGCCGATGGTGAGCGCTGCGACACAGGACGCCAGCGCGCCATGCCGGATCGTCTTCATGATGTCGCCTCCGCGCTGCCCTGCGTCTCGGCAGGGGCGGCGGCGATACCTGCCGCTGTCATCTTCTCGATCGCCTTCTGGATGGCATCCATGCACGTCTGCAAGGCAGCTGCAGGGTTGAATTCCAAAACCCGGCTCGGCTCGTCGTAGATCAGCACGTGTCCGGACGGGATGAAATATGCCTCCCCTGCTTCGATGACTTCCTCGGGCCAGTCCGACCCGGGATATTGGGCGCGAAGGCGTCCCTCGAACACATATCCATAATGCGGGCAGGGGCAGACGCCGCCGGGCAAACCGCCGAACTTATATTGTTCGGTGCAATCGAGCGGAGCGTGGACGGTCGTCAGGCCGACCTCCATGTCGCCCCACTGTATCGACCGGAATCCTTCATGCCCGATGGCGGGCCAACGGTCGCCACCACTGGGCAGATCTTCAAGCTTGCTATGCGCCATGGCACGTGTCTCCGTAGAAAGGCTGATTATCCAGCAGTGATGCCGCGGTCCGCGTTGATGCAGGCCCCGTGAAACGATTTGCCGCGCGGACCCGCGAGCAGCAGGATCAGGTCGGTCAGATCCTCGGGATCGGACGACCCGCGCAACGGCACGTAGCGCATGAGCAGTGGGAACTCGATGCCTTCGGGCATGACGGATGATGCCGTCATTGCGGTGTTGATGCCGCCCGGTGCGACCGCGTTGATCCGCACCGGCGTATTGATATATTCCATCGCCAACGACTTGGTCAGATTGACGAGGGCCGCCTTGCTCGAGGCGTAATGCGCCAGATAGGCGTGGCCGAGAAATGCCGAAGCCGAAGCGACGTTGACGATGCTGCCCGCGCTCTCGACCAGATGCGGCAGCGCCGCCTGCATGATGAAGAACGGGCCGCGGACATTGACGGCATGAATTTTGTCCCAGCCCGCCGGTGTGATGTCCGGTGCTCGATCAAAGCGGAACGCGCCTGCGACATTGCACAGAACGTCGAGTTGGCCATAAGCCTGCACCGCCTTTCCGGGCAGGGAGATGCAGGCATCGGCATCGCTGATATCGGTGGGAGCGGCCAGCGCTTCGCCGCCATCGGTGCGCACTGCATCCACGGTTTGCGCGAGGCCCGCCGCATCGACGTCCGCCACGACCACCCTCGCCCCTTCCCGCGCAAACGCCAGCGCGGTCGCCCGCCCTAGGCCCGATGCCGCGCCGGTGACGACGACCACTTTGCCCGCAAATTCTCCGTTGGTCGCCGTCATCGCGCGGTAGCCTCTTGTGTGGAGTGGGTCTCGACACCTTCAAGCGTTCCGTCAGCACGCCAGTCACGCAGGATCTGGACGAAATCGAGCAGCGGGCCGAAATAAGGAATCTGGCGAATAGCCGACGGGTCCATGCGCCCTTCGGCATTGAAGTAACCCGGCGTGCACTGCGCGAAAAACATCGCCTGTGCGCCGATCTTGCCGAGCAGCGTGTGAAACCACGCTTCCTGTGCCTCGGCTGTGGGTTCGAATTCCTCGATGCCCTGCTCGATGCACTGCGCGATCAGCCAGCTCGCATGGTTGGCCAGCTCGGTCATCAAATGCGCGAAATTGATCGCAACGCCGCCCTGCAACTGGTCGAAGATCATCAGGTTGGGGAATCCTCGCGCGAGCATCCCGTGCAAGGTGGCCGGCCCCCCAGCCCAGGCATCAGTCATGCTGACGCCACCGCGCCCGTAGATTTCAAACCCCAGCCGACTCTTATATCCCGTGCCGGTTTCAAAGCCCGAACCGTAGATAATGCAGTCGACAGGGTAAGACACGCCGTCCACGACCAGCGCGTCCTCGGTGATGCGCTCCACGCCCTTGCCGCCGGTATCGACGAGCGTGACGTTCGGCCGGTTGAACGCGGGCAGATAGTCGTCGTGGAAGCAAGGCCGCTTGCACATCTGGTTGTACCAGGGCTTGAGCGCTTCGGCGGTTGCCGGATCGGTAACAATGGATTGGATCCGCGCGCGCACCGCTTCCATCGCCGCAAGGTCGATCAATTCCTCTTCCTCAGTCGAGATCTGCAACGCTTTCGGATTGTGGCCGAAAATGCGCGAGAAGCCGTCATCGACCAAGTCGGCTCCCGCCTCCTGACCCGCCACAATCCGCGTAAAATTCTCCATGCGCTCGGTTTGCCAGCCCGGCTGGAGCGATGTCGCCCACGCGGGATCGGTCGGCCGGTTGGCGCGGACCCCGACGGTGGACGGCGTGCGCTGGACGACAAAGAGGTGCTCGGCCATCTCCGCCACGCGCGGCATGGCCTGCACCGATGTCGCGCCGGTCCCGATCAGCGCGACGCGCTTGTCGGCGAGTTTTGCCATCGGCTCGGTCGGACTGCCGCCGGTGTAGTCATAATCCCAGCGGCTAGTGTGAAAGCTCTTGCCCTTGAACGTCTCGACGCCCGGAATTCCGGGCAGCTTGGCCTTGTGCAAGATGCCCCCGGCGATGATCAGGAAACGCGCGCGCAGCTTGTCGCCGCGGTTGGTCGAGACTTCCCAGCGCCCGGCGTCGTCCTGCCAGCGGACTTCCTGCACCAGCGTTTGAAAGAGCGCCTTGTCATAAAGGCCGAACTGCTTGGCAATCCGCTGGCAGTGGGCGAAAATTTCGGGGGCCTTGGCGTATTTCTCGGTCGGGATGTAGCCCGTCTCCTCGAGCATCGGCATATAGATATACGATTCGATATCGCACGCCGCCCCCGGGTAGCGGTTCCAGTACCAGGTGCCGCCGAAATCCCCCGCCTTGTCGATCACGCGTACATCGGTAATGCCGCGCTGCGCCAGTCGCGCAGCTGCCAACAAACCGCCGAGGCCGCCGCCGATGATCGCGACTTCCGTGTCGCATGTGACGGGATCGCGCTGGAAATCCGGATCGGCATAGGGATCGCGGTCGAAATCTTCGAAGAGGCCGGTCAGGTCGCGATACTGATCGGTACCATCGGACCGCAGCCGCTTTTCGCGTTCAGCGCTGTATTTGGCCTTGGTTGCGCAGAGCGACGCACGTGCCGCTTCGGTGTCAGACATGGCCTTCAGATCCTCAGATTCGCCGTTAGTCTACGACTGTGTACTTACTGGACCTATCACTGCCGGTAGACTATGTAAACGGCTATGAACGCCGTCCCCGCTCCGAAATCGCCTCCCAAAGCCCGCGACGCTGCGCGCACGGCCGAGACGATTTTGCGTGCCGCGCAGACGCTGTTTGCGGCGCGGGGTTACACCACGACTGGCGTCCGCGAAGTGGCGGCCGCTGCGGGCGTGAACTCCGCGCTGGTCTGCCGTTACTTCGGATCGAAGGAAGGCCTTTTGCGCGCCGCGGTAGAAGAATTTCTGATCATCGACGTGTTCTTCGACGGTGATCGGGGGGACTTCGGCACCCGCTCGGTCGGGCTCCTGCTCACTGCAGAAACGCTACCCAACCCGGTGGCCATGATGATCCTCGCGACCGCCGATCCGGCGGCGCGCATCCTGTGCGCCGACCTGCTGCACGAGCGGATCATCGTGCCATTGGCCGCGTGGCTCGGTGGGCCGGATGGCTTGGCGCGCGCCGGGCAACTCAATTTGCTGTGGGTCGGATTCATGGTGGCCCGCCAGATTTTACCCACGCGGCCTGTCCATGATTTCGAGACCGCCACCGTCCGCTGGCTGGCCGAGACAACGCAGACGATCGCGGACGGCGCGACGACACCTGAGAACGGCAGTCTACCCCCAGAGAGGATTGCATCATGATGCCGGACGACATAGCAGACCGCATCGCGATCTGCGAACTCAAGGCGCGCTATTGTCGTCTGCTCGACACCAAGCAGTGGGATGCCTGGACCGAAGTATTCACCGAGAATTGCGTTCTCGACACGTCCGAGGCGGGCGGTCCGCCGCCGATCCACGGTCGCGATGCGGCGGTTGCATCCGTGCGGGCCTTTATCGAAGCCGCGCGCACCGTGCATCACGTCCACACGCCGGAAATCGACATCGACGGCGACACGGCGCAGGGCATCTGGGCGATGCAAGATCGGGTCGTGTTCGACGCCGGCCACAGCCTGACCGGCTATGGCCATTATACCGATCGCTATGCAAAGAGCGACGGGACATGGCGGATCGCGGAGAGCAAGCTTACCCGTCTGATACTCGACATTACCGCGCCGGCAGCCACTTGAACGAGGATTCACCGGCGCTCGTCACGGGCGCGAGTGGCTTCGTCGGCAGCCATATCGCGCGGCTTCTGACGGCGCGCGGCCGCAAAGTCCGCGTGTTGCTGCGAAAGACCAGCAGTCAAGCCGCGTTGCGGGGCTTGCCGGTCGAGATCGTGTATGGGGACGTCCTTGATCGGGCATCGATGCGCGCCGCGATGCAGGGGTGCGCGACCGTATTCCACAGCGTCGTCGATCCGCGCTTCTGGCTCACGGATCAGTCGCCGATCTACCGAAACAATGTCGACGGGCTGGTCAACGCCATGGACGCCGCGCTCGCCTGCGGCATCGAGCGCTTCGTCTTCACCAGCACCATGGGTACATTGGGGCTCAACCCCGATGGGCCGGTGACCGAAGACATTCCGTTCAACTGGCTCGACCGCGCACCGCCCTATATCCGCGCGCGCCTCGAAGCCGAAAACCGCTTCTTCGAATACTGCCGCGTTAAGGGGTTACCCGGCGTCGCGCTCTGCGTCGCTAACACTTACGGCCCGCAGGATTATCAGCCGACACCGCACAACGGCCAGCTTTGGCAGATCGCCCAGGGCAAGGCGAAGATCGCCCTCGATGTCGCCCAGCCAACGGTCGATATCCGCGACGTCGCCCAAGCTGCGCTTGCGGCGGAAATCTGCGGCAGGACCGGCGAACGCTACATCATCGCCAACGAATTCATCGGCGCACGCGCGTTCCATGCGCTTGCTATTGCGGGTCGTGGACAGGTGCCACCCGTGTTGATTTCCTATCGCACCGCCTACGCAATCGCGTGGGGAGTCGAGCAAGCGATGAAGCTGCTGCAGCGCAAAGACTATGTGGTCAGCCGCGACGCGGTCTATTTATCCAACGTCTTTGGCGAAATGGACAACGGCAAAGCGCGCCGCGAACTCGGCTGGCAGCCGCGACCGGTCAGCGAAACCGTCCGCGATGCGGTGAACTGGTTTGCGGCGCGCGAGCGCGAAGCACGCTAGTCTGACCTGGCCGTGGCGAGCGGCACCGGCGAGCTCGGTAAGCTCACCAGAATGGTCGGCATGACCGGTTCCACCGCAGCGGAGCAAGGCTTACCGCACTTCAAAACGAGCGGCTGTCCGGCAAACCTCAGTACCACGCAGCCCGATCGAGATACTCGTCGAGCCGGATCATAAGCCCGTCGCGCACCTCAACGACGAGGCACACCGGCCAGTTCATCCACTTCCCTTCCTTGGTAAGCATTTGCCAGACGTGTTGCTGGACAAAGCCGGTGGGGGTTGGCTGGCGGCGCACGTCGGATAGGCGGCGTTCGGGGAATTGCGCGCACATTGCGGTCCAGCTTTCGGCTGCCGCGTCGCGCGTCATCGTGATTCGGTCAAACCCGTGCCAGATTACCGCATCCGGCGTGTAGCAATCACGCGCCGCCTCCACGTCCCCGCTAACCAGTCCGGTATACATGCGGTCGATGATGTTGGTGTCGGTCATGCGATTGTCTCCGAAGCGACGAAGGCGAGGAAGCGGTCGGTCAGGATGTCCAGCATCAGCGGGTCGTTGGCGACGCCTGAATCGAGCGCGGCGTGGTTACTTTGATCGAGAATTTCATAGACCAGCAACCACGCCTCGAGCCAGCGGCGGCGGTCGCCGGGTGCTGCGGAATTCAGCGCAAAGGCGGGTATCGCGTCGCCGAGGGTCGTAATCCACGCGTCGATCTGGGCATGCGCCTGCCGCGTGAAGTCGGGTTCGACCGCGGCGGCTTCGACGAAGACACGCAGCAGCATCCGATTGGCGTGATCGACCGCGAACAGCCGTTCGAGCCACCCGTGCACCGCGCCGCGCGACCACCAGTCGACCTCGCAGACGTGCAGCAAGTCCGGCCCCGCCTCGACCACATTGCGGTCGAACAAGGCGGTCGCGAGGTCGGCTTTACCGCGGAAATGCCGGTAGAACGTCATCCGGCTGACCCCGGCGGCACTCGCAATGTCCTCCACCGACACCGGCGAATAGCCCGACCGCCCAAATTGCTCGACAGCAGCCGCGAGCAATTGCTCGCGGCTGTTGGCCTTGCGCTTACGCTGGAATGCCGCCAGCCCCGTGACCTGTGGATCTTGCGACATTTCCGGCATCATTATTCCGCTGCGATGGCAAGCGCCTCGACAGCTGCAACCGGCCCGATGAACTGGCCGGGATAACGCCCGGTGAACTCGCCCCGGTCGAACGTCGGTTCGCCGTTAACGAGGGTCAGCCGCATCGGTGCCGGATCCCGCGTGTAGCGATAGGTGCGCCCACCAGTGCCGTCCCACACATCCCAGGTCTTGATCTCGGGCCGCATCTCGATCTCGCTTAGGTCGAACACGGTGATGTCGGCAGCTTTCCCGACTTCGATGATGCCACGGTCGCGCAGGCCAAAGAAGTCAGCGAGCCGCCCGGTCAGCATGTGCACGCCCTGCT
Organism: Sphingomonas psychrolutea; assembly: GCF_014636175.1. GTDB lineage: Bacteria > Pseudomonadota > Alphaproteobacteria > Sphingomonadales > Sphingomonadaceae > Sphingomonas > Sphingomonas psychrolutea. Next base: position 154,979 of record NZ_BMDW01000002.1, read on the forward strand.
CGATCGAAATGATCTTGCGGTCACGGACATAGTCGGTGAGCAGGAAGACATTGTAGCCCGCGCCGCAGAACAACTTGCCGTGCGCGCCCGCGTCGCTGACATTGGCGAGCGAATGGGTGTCCTCGAGCAGCTTGTTGAGGATCGACTCGCTCTTTTCCCAAGATTTTTTGAGAATGACCGATTCCTGCCCGTTGTTGAGCACCCAGTCGGCCAGCGCATCCGACGCATGGGCAGTGCCGGTTTCCGCCATGACATCGGCCAGCGTGACCCCGATGGGCCCATAGCCCGATTCGCTTTCGCGCAGGAACAGTGCGGAGGGCACATGCAGATAGCTGTGCGCGAACTGATTGTTCCACGACTCACGGGCGCGATCGCGCCACACGGAATCGTTGAGCATCGCGACCTTCGCGTCCCATCCGGGGGTGTTGACGAGCTCCTGCCAAACGGGATTGCCGTTCTGGCCAAACACCAATGTCCGCCCGAAATTGATCACCGAGGTCGGGGAGAGGACGTTGAAGCTCGTGTAAATCTCCAACCCTTCCGCTTTGAACTGGGCGTGCAATTCTTCCGCACGCGCCAATTGCGGGGCCATATATTCGAGCGTCGGCATCCCTGCCCACTGCATCCTGATGCCCGCGTCCTTGGCAAGACGTCCGAAGCGCTCGAGCATGTCGTTGGCCGACATCCGCATGAAATAATCGAGAATGATCTGGAACGTCGTGCCGGGATACCGCGCGATCACACCGAGCAGCGCGGCAAATTCGGCATCGTCCGCAAGCTGAGACGGCAGCGGCCGTTCGAACTTGTCATAATCGAGATAGTTCGACGACAGCCCCATCGCGCCCGCCGCGAGCGCATCGTCGAGCAAGTCGCACATTTGCGCTATCTCGTCGGGCGTTGCCGCTCGCGTCCAAGCGTCCTGCCCCATTACCGAAAGGCGGAGCGGGATGTGACCGCAGAACGCACAGAAATTCATCGGAACGCGGACGTTGCGCTCCATCGACGCCTTGTATTCGCTCCACTTGGTCCAGTCCCACGGCACGATTTCCCGCATCGGTTCTTCAGGGATGTCCTCGAAGTAATTGAAGATGTCGATGACGTCCTGCTTGCCCTCGACGGTCTGCGGCGCAGGGGCCATCGAGAAGCCGCAATTGCCGTTGATCGATGTGGTCGCGCCGTAGCCGGGCAGCGGATCGAGGTTGGGCGACCACCAGACGCCTCCGTCCCAGTGATTGTGTGTCTCGATCAAGCCGGGCGTGACGTAGCAGCCAGTGGCATCGACGGTGCGCTCACCTTTGGATGCGACCAGCCCCTTGCCGATCTCGACGATCTTGCCGCGCGCGACGCGTACGTCGGCAGGATAGGCAGGTGCTCCCGTGCCATCGACGACGGTGCCGCCCTTGATCAAAATCCGGATTTCCATCGCCGTCATCCTCTTCCGCCGCGCGAGTCTCGCTCGCTACTGTTACGTCGTGTAACATTAGCTGATCGAGGTGTAAAGTTGGGGTGCAGTCAGACCGTGCCCACCCCTGTTACCGGCGATCCAACCGCGCCGGGCAAACGCAGCGGCGGCGCGGTGAACAGGAAGCGCGAGCGGCCGTGCGCGCGAAGCCAGTCGGCGAGATCGGACAGCAGAAACAGCTCGCCCAGCGGGATGCCGAGCTTGAACAGGCAGAGATGGTGCAGCGGGATGTGCGTGCCGTGGCCGTCGGGGACGCTGGTCGGCGGCAGGATCTCGACAGCTTCATTGTCCGAAACGAGCGCGGCGACACCCGAGTTGTCGATCCAGCGGCGGAGGTTTTCGTCGGCGCCGTCGAGCCCGGCGCAGCGCTGCTGATCGAACGCGACGTGAGGATCATCATAGCGCGCGAGCAAGGCGCGATCGAAACCGGTACGGAAGCAGAGCACATCACCGGTTTCCACCTCGATCCCGTCTGCCGCGAGGATCGTCATCAGCCGGTCATAACCAACCGCAACCCGCTCGAGCCCGACATGGGCGAACAGGTCAATCATCACGCCGCGCCCCTGCAGCCCGGTTTCAGCCATGGTTTCGATGCCCAGTGCGCGCGCACCATAAGGACCCGATCGCGCTTCATCCCCGCGCAGATAATCGACCGGCCCCACAACATGCTCGTTGGCGCGGTACCCGTTATAATAGGTCGCCGCGCACGTGCCGTCGCCGTGCCCGTCGTGCAGCGCGCCGATGTGGCACAGGCTGTCCCATTGCGTCGAAAACTGAAGCGAAAGCAGTGCCTTGTCGTCGCACACGACATCGTCCTGCCCTGGCGTAACGCGCGCCATCGGATAGTTCAGCGTCGGGTCCTCGCCGCGCAGGAAGTGACCGAGTTCAGGCGGCTTGCGGCGCGGATGAAGTTCGACGTGGCGCGGGCAATCAAGCGGTAACGACAGGCAAAAGGCGATCCCCTCGCGCACCTCGGCAGCAGCAGCCTTGCGCCGCTCGGGGGTGATCAGGTTGAGGCGACCGACCTGGTCATCGGGTCCGAAATCACCCCAGTTCGATCCTTCAGGTCTGACGCTCCAACGCTCAGTCGGCGATGCGCTCACAAGCTCACTCCACTCCTGCCTTAGACGAACGTCACGCCGGGATATTCCCCGAGGATGATGCTCTCCATATCGCCATACCCCGCATTCGCACCCTCGCGGATGCGGACCGGGCGGTCGCGAATTTGCCAGCGGTAGTTTTCCGTCGTTTTGTCGGGGTGGTTAACATCATCGATGCAGTCGCCGTCGAGGAAGTCCTCGCCCTTAAAACTGCCATGGAGTTGCCCTTTCCATGCGCCGTACATGCCGGGCAACAAGCGGAAGCCCATCTCGCTGTCGATCGCCTCGATCTCGAAAATGCGCTCGACAATCTCGCGGCCCTTGCCCGCGACGAACACGTGGATGCGCCCGTGCATGGCCGCTTTGTCTTCTTTGCGGTACGTCATTTCGGGAAAGAGGTGCAGAATCGGGGTCTGCTGCCCGTCGCTTTCGTTGATAAAGCCGCTTAGGAATTGCGGCGGGCCCTCGCCGCCGAAATCGCGAAAATAATAAGCCAGTTCGTAGCGGCTGCCGTCGGGGCGCGCGATTTGCGAGACCAGCCAGTTGAAATGGTAATTGCCACCCGCCTTGCTTGCCGAAGTCGGTACGAGATTGCCAGGGACGAGGTCCGCCGGATCGAGGCCGACATGTTCGCGGATGCCCCAGCTGTGGTCGCGGAACCCGTACCACTCGTCTGGGTTCACTATGATACGTTCGCCGTCGATCTCGATCCACCCTTCGACCGTGCCGCCCTGATGATAGCGGATCACATCGGACGCTGTGCGGCCACCCGCGAGCACAACATCGCGGTTCTCGAAAAAGGCGGGCAGGTCGGACGTGAAAACCAGGTCGTAGCGGAACGGTTGCGCGCTGTTTTGATCGACCGCGATCCGCAGTTTGCGGAACGGCTCGATGACTTCAAAACGCAGCGGCCCCACCGCCATCTCGTCGATCAGCGGCAAGAGGACACGGCTCGCGCGGACGGTGCGCTGCGTCGTGCCCTGCTGGATGCCGGCAAAGCCATCCATAATGTTGCGGTTGGTATATTTGCCGAGGCCGAAATTGGCCTGCAGCGACGCGTCCCTGCGCATCAGCGTGAACCAGATCTTCTCGGTCCAGCTGCGGTCGCCGGTCCCCACAGAGGCATGGGTGTTGACGATCTGGTGGTTGAAGAATTCGTCGGCACCGATCAGTGCCGAAATCGTGGGAACCATGATGGAAGTCTCCTTGGCCGGTCGGCTCAGAGTTGCGCGAGAAGCGTTTCGATCAGCACGAGATTGCGGTCGAGCGGCACTTTCCACTGAAGGAAGCGCGCGTCGGTGCTTTTGCCGCTGGTATAGAGGTAGTGGCCATAGCCGATGATCGCGGCCATCTTCATCGCTGCAGCGATTTCGTACCACGCGACCCCGGCGGTCGGGCGCCCGGTCTGCGCTGCCCAATTGGCGATGATCCGGTCGCGGTCCCACATGCCGGGAAAGCCGCAAGCGCGGTTGGCCGGGTGACTGTCCGAGGCGAAGAAGAACAAGATATAGCCGAGATCTGACAGCGGCTCGCCATTATAGGCCAGCTCCCAGTCGAGCACTGCCGTCAGCGCGCCCGCGTCCCACATCAGATTAGCCAGTTTGGGGTCGCCATGGACGACGGCAACGGGTCCCGACCGCGGCGCGGGGATGGCAAGCAGCCGGTCGATCTGCGCGACCAGCGAGTCGCATTGCGCCGCCCGCGCCATATCCTGCCAGCGACGCGCCTGATCCTCCGGGCTGATCGCGGCCCCGAGAATGTCGAGCGGTGCGCTGTGGGCCAGGCCACAAAAGATGTTCATCCATGTTTCGCACATCGCCCCGCGCGCTTCGGGCGGGGCATCTGTGAAACTGGCTTGCGGCTGATAATCGTTCACCTCCTCGCCAGCGACCCGGGCCATCACGAAGAAGGGATCATCGAGGACAGCGGGATCATCCCCGGTGTAGAGAATGGCGGGGACCGGAAGCCCCAGCGCGGCCACCGCCTGATAAATTCGCGCCTGCGCGATGACGTCATGGCTGCCAGGCATCAACGCTTCGGCCGACGCCGGAAGACGCAGAATTTGGTTCAGGCCTTCGATCAGGTAGGTCTCGTTCGAATGGCCGGTCGAAAACGCCCGAATGCCGGTAATCCCGCCGCCGTCGGGCAGGACGCGCGCCAGCCCATCCCGAATCAGATCCAAATCACGCATGTCCATCCTCTCACGATTGAACATCGTGCATTGCATTAGCAGGTGCAAGCGACAATGATTGCGGCATGACGCAAGCGACATGTACTTTTGATGCCAACAATTATCTGGGCGAGTCGCCGGTCTGGTCGGTCGATGCGCAAGCCTTGTGGTGGGTCAATTGCGAGCAGCCTGCTGAAATCCTCCGCTGGGTGCCGTCGACGCAGGTGCTCAGCCGCTGGCCGATGCCGCAGCGAATCGGTGGTCTGGTGACCAGGGAAGGTGGGGGCTTGCTTGTCGCGCTTGCCGACGGTGTCTATGAATTCGACGCCATCAGCGGCGCGGTGACGTTGCGCGCCGCTTCGCCGCTTCCCGCGCATGTGACGCTACACGAATGCCAATGCGACCGGCAGGGCCGGTTCTGGGTGGGTTCGTTCGATCATCGTTTTCCGGCAGACCGCAGCGCTGCGGGCGGCGCATTTTTCCGGCTGGACAACGGGGTTCTCACGCCGGTTATCGCGGGTATTGCGGTCGCCAACGGCCTCGCTTTCAGCGCCGACGGTCGCACGATGTTTGCCGCCAGCACACCGCAACGCACCGTCAAAGCGTTCGATATCGATCCGAGATCGGGGGCGTTGTCGAACGAGCGTATCTTCCTGTCGCTGCCCCCGGGGGACGGCCATATCGACGGTGCCACGGTCGATGCCGAAGGTGGTTACTGGCTGGCAGTCGTCGCCAAGGGCGTCATCCGCCGTTACTTGCCCAACGGCGCACTCGACCGAGAAATTGCCCTGCCCTGCGCCAACCCAACCAAGCCGGCATTCGGAGGTCGCGGCATGGAGACGTTATTCGTCACCTCGACCCAGATGCGGATCGCCCTCGATGGGCCGGGATCGGCCGCGAATGGCGGGCTGTTTTCGCTCAATCCCGAGGTCACGGGCGTTGCCGAAACCCATTTCGTCGGATGAAACCGCTATCGTATGCAACATTTTCCGCGAGCGACGTACGAATTAATGCTATTCACCTGTTGCATTTCTTTTTAACAGCCGGATAAGAATGGCCATGAACCTAACGGAGAAAATGAGAATGCCTGGCGCGCGATCGAAGAGCCGGGAGGGCTGCAATGTATCTTGCGCCTGACGGAGACGAGCTCGGGATCGCGCAGGCAGCGGCAGAATTTCTTGCTGAAGCCATGTCGATCGAGCGGCTGCATCGCGCAGCTTGCGCGGACATGAGTGCGGATCTGCGCCACGCGCTGGGGGGTATGGGCTGGTTTGCGCTGGCGCTGCCCGAGGACGCCGGCGGCAGCGGACTCTCAGCTGTCGAGCACGCACTGTTCTTTCGCGAAGTCGGGCGCCAGTGCGGGCCGGTCGATGTTCTCGCGCAATGCCTTGCTGCAACAATCGTCGAGGACGTCACCCTTCGCAGTGCGATTGCCAATGGCGACGCGGGGGTAGCGCTGGCGGTCGAGGACGGAACTCGCCTGCGGATCTTCGGCTCGGAAAATGCTGCGTTTATGCTGCAACTCGGGCGGGACCGCTCGGACCTGTATCCGCTGGAAAACACCGCGAGCGAACCCCGCGCATCGCTCGATCCGGCAACCTCGATCCGCCTCTTGGACAGGGTTCCGACCGCCGTCGCGTCCGACACTGGCGACTGCGCCTGGAGGCTTGGTCAGCTCGGAACGGCGGCGATGCTGGTGGGTATTGCCGAGGCATCGCTCGACCAGATCGTCGACTATGCCAAGGTGCGCGAGACATTCGGCAAGAAAATCGGGTCATGGCAGGCCGTGCGCCATCCGTGCGCGGACATGGCCGTGCGGCTCGAAGCGGCACGCGCGCAGCTGTGGTTTGCGGCAACCGCGATGAAGGAAGGACGTGGCGACGCCGGCGTCCACCTCGACGCCGCCAAGTATCTCGCCAACCAGGCAGCCCTCGCCAATGCCGACACCAATATCCAGCTGCACGGCGGCATCGGTGTGACCGACGAGCATCACGCGCATTTGTATTTGAAACATGCGCTCGTCCTCGCCCGTCTGTTCGGCGGGCGCCGCGAAGTGCTCGGGCGTTTGCTCCATGCCGAGGTAGAAGACTGACATGGACCTGCAATATTCCGACAGCGACCGCGACTTCCGCCAGAAGGCGCGGACGTGGCTCGCCGCCAATGTGCCGACGACGCGTCGCCCCGCCAACGGCCACACCTCGGCGCAATACGACCGCGACTGGCAGCGCAAACTCTATGAGCATGGCTGGGCCGGCGTCGCCTGGCCCAAGGAATTCGGTGGGCTGGGCCTGACCGGGCTGCAGCAGGTCCTCTGGTATGAGGAAATGGCCCGCGCGCGTGCGCCGCATTATATCAACACGACCTATGTCGCGCTGATGCACGCCGGACCGACGCTTATCATGCGCGGCACCGAAGCGCAGAAGGCGTTTCACTTACCCAAGATCCTGTCCGGCGACGCGCTGTGGTGCCAGGGATTTTCTGAACCGAATGCCGGGTCCGACCTCGCCTCGCTGAAAGCGCGTGGTACGATCGATGGCGATGACATTGTGGTGTCAGGGGCCAAGATGTGGACCACCGACGCGCAGCACGCCGATTACCAGGAGCTGCTCGTCCGCACCGATCCCGACTCGCAGCGCCACAAGGGGTTGACCTGGATTATCTGCGACATGAAATCGCCCGGGATCGACATCAAGCCGATCCGCACCATGCTCAACGACGAGCACATCAACATGGTCTTTTACGACGATGTGCGGATTCCCAAGTCGAACGTCGTAGGAGAAATCAATGGCGGCTGGGCCTCGGCGCTGGCGACCTTGTCGTTGGAACGGGGACTGGGGTTCATCGGCGATCAGCTCGAACTTTACGAGCGCGTCGGTCGCGCGACCGATATGGCAGGCAAGCTCCGTCTCGAGGACGGCACGTTGGCGATCGATGACAGCAGCATTCGGCAGAAACTTGCCGCCCTCAAGGCCGATGCGCTGGCGATCCGCGCGATGACGCTCGCCGACATCGCCGAGACCGACCGGACCGGCCAGCCGGGGCCGAAAGGCTCGATGATGAAACTGCTCGTGACATCCGCGCACAAGGCGCTGAGCGAGCTGGTCGGCGATATGATGGGGTGGGATTTCCTTGAGTTCGACGGCGACCGCACTTCGCATCCCTGGACCTATGACTATCTGTGGAGCTGGGTCTTTTCAATTTCGGGCGGCACCAACGAAATCCAGCGCGAGAACATCGCCGATCGCGTGCTGCACTTGCCACGGGCACGCTAGGCATGACGTGCTTTCGAATCGGAATTGCCGGCGCGAATGCCGAACGCGGCTGGGCACGCGACGCCCATTTGCGCGCGATCCGCGCAATTCCCGATCTGGCGATCCAGGCGGTTTCGGCGCGGACGCAGGCGATTGCCAATGGTGCCGCAGCCCTTTTCGGCGCGACGAGTGCCTACGATGATTCCATTGCTCTGACGCGTGACCCGCACGTCGATATCGTCGCGGTCACGGTCAAAGTGCCCGAGCATCGCGCGATCGTGCTTGCCGCAATCGCCGCGGGCAAGCATGTCTATTGCGAATGGCCGCTGGGTCGCGACCTCGCCGAGGCGCAGGAGATGGCCGATGCGGCGCGTGCCGCCGGTGTCCATGTCGCTATCGGGCTGCAGGGTGGCAATGCATGGGCGGTGCGTCATGCGGCAACGCTGGTTGAAGCGGGCGTAATCGGGCGGCCATTGTCGCTGCGCGTGGTGTCCCCGACCGCCGGTTGGGGGGCCGAATCTCCGGCCAACTATGCCTATCTTCAGGACAAGACGAATGGCGCGACCTTGTCGACGATTGCAGGCGGCCACACGCTGGCGGCGATCGAGGCGGTTGTCGGCAGCTATGCCAAAGTCGGCGCACGCGCGAGCATCCTCACCGACACGATGACGATCATGGGTACCCAAGACAGCGTGGCACGCTCCTGCGCCGATCATCTGCTCGTCTTCGGCAAACACGACAGCGGTTGTGTGTCCTCGATGGAAATCGTCGGCGGCGTGACCGATGTGCCGTTCCAGTTCGAGCTGCGCGGCGACACGGGCAGCTTGAAGATTACCGGCGATCATCCCGGCGGTTACCAAGTCGCCGAGCTGACCGTGACGACGTCGCGCCCCGCCGCGCCACAGCCCGCCCCCGTCATTTTCGACGTGCGCGCGCCATCGACCAATGTTGCCGAACTCTGGGCGCGGTTCGCAAACGATATACGGACGGGCACGCGGACCGCGCCCGATTTCGACCGGGCCGTACGACTTACCCGCCTTCTTGATGCCATCGATGTGTCGTCTGATCAGGGCCGGGTCATCGCGCTGGAGACTGTCTGACCATGGCGAACGCCCTTCAACTCGTCCTCTCGAACCCCACCCCGGGCATGGAAACCGAATTCAACCATTGGTACGGCGGTGACCACCTGATCCACGGCGTCGAGACGCCCGGCATCCTGTCCGGCCAGAGGTTCCGGCGCGCGGAGGGGCCGTGGCCATCGGGCGCCCATGATTATATGATGGTCTGGGAACTCGACGACCCGGCTTTCTCGCTCGCCGAGCTGGCGAAGATCAAGGGCACCGACGCGATGCCGATCAGCCCGGCGATCAACATGGATACCGTGCAGCCGCCGACGATGTGGCGGCGCGCCAAAGTCCGCAGTGCCGCGCGGATCGCGACCGACAGCCAGTCGCGCCAGACCGTGATTTTCGGACTTTATAATGCGGCCGACGGAGCTGACACCGCCTTTGCCCAGGCACTGTTGACCGGCGGCCTTATGGCGCTTGCCGACCAGCCCGGTGTCATTTCGGCGGAATATCTGACGCTCGCCGATGAACAGATCAGAGGCAATTGCCGCAAATATCCACACGGCATTTTGATCGAATTGCATGACGAAGCAGCAGGACTGGCAGCACTTGAGGACAAGCTCGCTGCCCTGCCCCATGCCGATCCGGCCCGCTGGATGGCCATCGTCTTTCGCCCGCTGGGTGCCAAGACCACCAAGGCCAATGCCGAAAGACTGACGGAGCCGGCATGAGCTGGACCACGCGCACGGACCCAAGCGGCTTGTCGGTCCGCTGGTCAGCAGAGGTAACCGCGCGCTATCGCGCTGAAGGACATTGGCGCGACAGTACGCTCGTCGATGCGGCGCGCGCTGCGGTTGCCGACGATCCCGAGCGCGTCCTTCTGATCGAAGGCGAGACACGCCTGACCCGCGCCGAGGCGTGGGAGCGTGCGCTGCGCCTTGCCGCGTTCTTTCGCGTGCGTGGCATGAAACCAGGCGACGTCGTCTCGCTGCAACTGCCCAACTGGATCGAGACGGCGATCATCGCGCTGGCGGCTCGAATGTCGGGACTCATCATCAACCCGATCCCGCCGATCTACCGCGAGAGCGAGCTAAGCTATATCCTTGCCGATTGCCGGGCGAAGATGATTTTCGTGCCGGAAGTTTTCCGCAAGCACGACCATGTGGCGACGATCGCGGGGCTGCGCGACATGCTACCCGATCTGCGCGATGTCGTTGTGGTGCGCGGCGAATTCGCGCAGAACGGGCGCGCGCAGGACTGGAGCACGGCCCTCTCGCACCCACCGCTCGACGAAGCCGACCTGCCTGCCATCGACCCGGCGTCCGTGATGATGGTCATGTACACATCGGGGACAACGGGCCGCCCCAAAGGCGTCCTTCACACGCATTACAGCTTCGGCAACCGGGTCCGCGCGATGGGCGAGGCCTGGTGCATCGGGTCCGGCGATACCGTGTTCATGCCGTCGCCCGTCACCCACATCACGGGCGCATTCTGGGCGTTCGACATGCCCTGGGTACAGGGATGCGCAAGCGTGCTGATCGATGTCTGGAGCGCCGAAGACGGCATCCGCTGCATCGTTGACAACCGCTGCACCGTCAGCGGCGGTGCAACACCTTTCCTGCAGCAATTTCTCGACCTCGCCCGTGACCAGCCCGACGCGCTTGCCTCGCTGCGCTTGTTCTTCTGCGGCGGCACGACGGTGTCACCGGCGCTGATCCGCGAGGCGAGCGAGACCTTCCCCGGCTGCCTGTTCTTTCGCGCCTATGGTTCGACCGAAATGACGTGTGCGACACTCGGCATCCAGGACCAGTCGCAGGCCGACATGGGCGCCGAAACCGATGGGCTCGTCCGCTATCCGACCGAAGTCCGGCTAGTCGATAATGATGATGTGACAGTGCCCGACGGCGAAGAAGGCGAAATCCTTGCACGCGGCCCGGGGTTGTTTGCGGGCTATCTCAATCCGGCCGATAACGAAGGCACTTTCGACGACGACGGGTTTTTCCGCATGGGCGACCTCGGGCGCGTGGTCCACACCGACTATCTTGTCATCACCGGGCGCAAGAAAGACATCATCATCCGATCGGGGGAGAATATCAGCCCGAAGGAAGTCGAGGATGTGCTCGGCACCCATCCCGCCGTTGCCGAGGTTGCCATCGTCGCCATGCCAAGTGCGGCAACCGGCGAGAAGGGCTGTGCCTTTGTCATCTGCCGCCCCGACCGTTCGCTCGATCTGTCCGAAATCAAGCGTTTTCTCGACAGCGCGGGGCTGGCCCGCCAGAAATTCCCCGAACATCTGGTACTCGTCGATGACCTGCCGCGGGTCCCGTCGGGCAAGGTCAAAAAAGATGTTTTACGACGCCGTGCCCGCGACCTCTCGCTAGGACCAAATGCATGACCGAAACGCTCGTTCGCTATGAAGACCCTGCCCCCGGCGTCGCCCGCATCGTGCTCGCACGCGCCGACAAGCACAATGCGATCAACCCGAAGATGATTTTCGCGGTCAACGATGCGTTCGACCGGGCGCTGGCCGATGACAGCGTCAAGGTTATCATCCTGGCCGCCGACGGGCGCAATTTTTCCGCGGGACACGACATCGCCGAGACGGTCGAAATGTACCAGGCCGACATGCAGGAGCGCAGCCCGCGCATCAGCGGCTGGAGCGGTTTCAACGAGCCCGCAACCCACGGCTGGTATGCCGCCGAAAAAGAAGGGTATCTCGAATCGGCGCGGCGCTGGCGCAACATTTCCAAGCCGACGATTTGCGCGGTGCAGGGCAAATGCATTGCAGGCGCGCTGATTTTCGCCTGGGTCTGCGACATCATCATCGCTTCGAAAAACGCGGTTTTTTCGGATCCTGTCGCTACCTTCGGCATGCCAAGCATCGAATGGCTTGGGCACCCGTGGGAACTGGGGCCACGCAAGGCCAAGGAATTTCTGTTCACATCGGACAGCTGGTCAGCAGACGAAGCGCACCGGCTGGGCATGGTCAACCATGTCGTCGAGCTCGACGAACTCGCCGACTTCACGCTCGCAATGGCGCAAAAGATCGCAACCAAGCCGAGTTTTGCGCTCAAACTCGCGAAAGAGGCGGTCAACAAGACGCTCGACATCCAGGGGCAGATGAACGCGATCGACGCGGCGTTCTATCTGCACCAACTTGGCCACAACCAGAATTTCCGGCTGTTCGGTTGGGGCATGGACCCGACCAATACCCCCGCGCTCGCCACGGTGCCGAAGAAGCCCGCATAGCCATGAGCGGCGGCACCGACGGAAACGCCTATGTCGGATAAAGCGGCGACGGCCCAAGCCGATGGCGGTCCGTATGCCTGGTATGTCGTCGCCGTCCTGATCCTCGCCTATACGTTTTCGTTCATTGACCGGCAGATTTTGACGCTGATGGTCGGGCCGATCCGGGCCACGCTCGGGATTAGCGATTTTCAGCTAAGTCTGCTCCACGGCCTCGCGTTTGCGCTGTTCTATTCAGTTCTCGGCATTCCCATCGGGATTATGGTCGACGCAAAAGGCGCACCGCGATCATCGCCCTCGGCATCGGCGTCTGGAGCGTGATGACGTCGCTATGCGGCTTCGCGCAGAACTTCGTTCAGTTGTTCGTGGCGCGTATGGGCGTCGGCGTGGGGGAGGCGGCACTCTCCCCGGGCGCTTATTCGATGATCAGCGACTATTTTCCGCCGCATCAACGCCCGCGCGCGCTGAGCCTGTATACCAGCGCCGCCTATATCGGCGGCGGCATCGCCACGATCGCGGGCGGGGCGCTGATCGCCCTGATGCCGCCCATCGATCTGCCGGGCGTCGGACGATTGCAACCGTGGCAGGCGATCTTCATTGTCGTGGGACTGCCCGGACTGCTGGTTGCCCTGCCGGTCACGACAGTGCGTGAGCCAAAGCGAACGGGGCTCAAAGCGGGCGCGCATCCCAACTTCAGAGATGTCCGTGCACATCTCGCTGCATGGCGCGGCGCGTACGGTCTCCTCATCATCGGCTATGCCGTGAGTGGCCTGATGTGGAACGGCGCGATTGCGTGGATCCCGACCTATTTCATCCGCCACTTCGGTTGGACGGCAAGTCAGGTCAGTCTGCCGTATGGCCTGATCACGATCGGCGGTGGCGTCGGCGGGATCAATCTCGGCGGCTGGATCGCAACGCGTCTGCGCCAGCGCGGCAGGCTTGACGCGAACATCATCGTTGGGCTGATCGCAATCGCCGTTGCCATGCCGTCAGGCATTGCGGCCGCCTTTGCCGCAACACCCGATCTGGCACTCGCCCTTTTTGCACTGTTCCTGTTTGGCTGTGCGATTCCCTGGGGCGGCGCGGTGGCGGCGCTTCAGGAAATCACCCCCAATCAAATGCGCGGCCAGGTATCGGCGATCTACCTGTTCTGCCTCAGCCTGGTCGGCATCGGCGTCGGACCAACGCTGGTCGCAGGCTTCACCGACCACCTATTCGCCGACGACGCCGCTTTGGGCAAGTCCATTGCCCTGACCATCGCAATCGCAGGCCCGGTTTCGGCGCTACTGCTGTTGCTGGCACGCAGACCCTATTGCCGCGCGCTCCGCGCGGTCGCGTTCTAGGGACTTCAGGCTTTGTCCGGATAGACCGACAGGTCGCCGCCATAGGCAATCCCGCCCGGCCAGAATTCAGTGCCGCTGATCTTGCGGAAGTAATGGACCGTGCGGGCGAGCGACCCCGCCGAGGAGCGCTGTGCCATCGCAATGCCGCTGGGCGAGGTGCCGAGAGCGCGCGCGACGAAATCGCCGATCGTGAACGGCAAGTCGTCGGTTTGCTGCGCGGTCATCACCAGCTGGTCGCCGGGGCAATAACGACACGGTTCGATCTGCACATCGGACAAGCCGCCGCGCTTCATCGCGACATGGCCCGGCACATTGGCGACCTCGACGCTGTGCACATTTTCGTACCACGTGTCATATTCGTCGAACCGGCCCGCGATATAATTGCCGATCAGGATGCTGACCCCCGACAGCGGCTTGTCGCGCTGCCAGTTTGGGCTGCTCTTCCAGTCGCCATACAACCGATAGGTGTGAAGTCGCTCGGTATCGTCATCTGCGATCAGACCCGCGTCGCGCGCATCGGCGATGAGCGGCCCAAGCGCCGGGACATCAATGGCCGGGGTGGGCAGGTCGAAATCATAGACGCTCATATAGCGCCAGGGTTGCGCCTGGTCGGGGATCATCTGGACCGGGTCGATCTCGAACCGCTCTGCCGCCTTGAACCCGCGCAGGTGCGTCAGCGCGTCGGCATGCACACCGTCGAACCAGCTTGCATAGACGTCGGCATTGCCCGCCGTCGTGTTGTGAAGGTGGAGTGTCGTATATAGCGCCATGGCGAGCCTCCCGTGCCCCGGATCCGACGATACAATCTCGCTCGGTCTCAGGGCAATATTGACATTGCGACCTTTAGAATGAATTGCAAGACACGCATTTCGTGAAAGCTCGATATGATCGAAAACGACCTTCCGGCGACGACTATTACCGATCCGGCGCTGTTCGCCGACGATGCGAAGCTGCACGGCATGCTCGCACGCCTTCGCCGGACCGACCCATTTCCCTATGTCGAAGCCGAGGGCCATTTGCCGTTCTGGCTGGCGACACGGCACGCCACGATTACCGCAATCGAGCTCGATCCGGTGCGCTTCATCAGTGCGCCGCGCCAGGTGCTGTTTTCGCTGGCGCACATCGAACGCAGCCAGAAGCTTCTCGGCAATTTGCCGCCGTCGACGCGGATGCGGAACGTCACCGCGATGGATGGTGCCGATCACCGCGTCTATCGCGCGATCACCCAGTCGCACTTTTTCTCCAAGGCTCTGAACGGCATCCGCGAAGACGTTGACGCAATCGCCAAGGAATTTGTCGGTCGAATGGACATCGGCACGGGAGCCTGTGATTTTTCGGGCGATATTGCACTGCTGTATCCGCTTCGCGTGATCATGAGCATTCTCGGTGTGCCGGCCACGGATGAAGCGACGATGCTGCGCTGGACGCAACAGTTGCTGACCAGCCAGGATCCGGAATTCAATGATTCCAACGCCAGCCCGATTACGGCGATGAGCGAAATGTTCGCCTATCTCCAACCGCTTATCGCTGACCGTCGAACCCATCCGAGGGGCGACATCGCCAGTGTCATCGCGACGGCGCAGATCGACGGAGAATATCTGCCCGACCGCGATGTCTTCGGGTATTTCCTGATCATCGCGACGGCGGGCCATGACACTACCAGCTACAGCCTCGCGGGCGGCCTGTTGGCCCTGCTCGAAAACCCCGAACAGCTCGCGCTGCTGCGCGCCGACCCGTCGCTGCTGCCGACGGCGGTGGACGAGTTCATCCGCTGGACGTCGCCGGTCAAGCATTTCACCCGGACCTGTACCGAGGACTGCATCGTCGACGGCAAGCAAATCCACACTGGCGACATTGTCGTGCTGTCCTATCCCTCGGCCAATCGGGACGATGCGGTATTCGACGATCCCTTCGTGTTCCGGGTCGATCGCAAACCCAATCGCCATCTTGCGTTCGGCACCGGGCCACACCTCTGCCTCGGGCAGCATCTGGCGAAGATGGAACTTACCGCGTTCCTCCGCGAATTCTTGGCGCACATCGATGACGTCGCGTTGGCCGGTGAGCCGCGTCGCGTTCAATCGACCTTCGTGGGTGGCGTGAAGCGGCTGCCGATCCGGTATCGCTTTCACTAGCGATCAGCGTCCCTTCCAGACCGGCGCACGCTTCTCGACAAAGGCCTGCGGCCCCTCCGCATAATCCTCGCTGCGGCGCAGGGTTGCAAAGCGCTCGGCAACAACCGCACGGGCTCCGCCGTCGGATTGACCTGCGCTCGCGCGAATCGCGGACAGCGAGTATTGGACCGCGAGCGGCGCGTTCGCCGCGATGGTTTCCGCAAGATGTTTCGCGACCGCCAACGCCTCGCCGGGCGGAACGAGCCGGTTCACTAAACCGTAGCGATGGGCGAGCGCCGCATCGAACTGTTCGCCGACGAGGACAATCTCCTTGGCAATGTTGAGCGGCATGGCCGAGGGCAGCCGGTGAAGCCCCCCCGCCCCCGCCATCAGCCCTCGCGTCACTTCGGGCAGGCCGAAACGCGCATTCTCCGACGCGACGATCATGTCGCAGGCGAGGCAGATCTCGCAGCCCCCGGCCAGCGCCAGGCCTTCGACAGCGGCAATCCACGGCTTGGTGCGCTGCGCGTAGACGAACCCGGCAAAGCCGCCGTTGGCGGTATCGATCCCGAGCGCTTTTCCGGCGGCGATGGCTGACAGATCGGCCCCGGCACAGAACACACGATCATCGCCCGAGGCCAGAATCACGACCCTGATCTCCGGATCGCCTTCGATCCTTCGCACGATCGCTTCCATCGCCGTCGCTGTGGCCGGATTGATGGCATTGCGCTTTTCAGGGCGGTTGAGCGTGACCAGCGCGACGTGCGGCGCGACAAGCGCGAACAGGACGGGGTCGGTTGCTGTGACTGGTTCGGACATCGTAAATCTCCCCTTGGACCCGCGATTATGCCGCTGTGGCGGCGCGCGCAACAATTGAAAGGCGATCGGTGCATTGCGTTGTTTTCAACATGTGCTGGGGTCGCTAGGCTAACGTCAATCACGGCACAACGCAGGAACAATCCCACATGCATCCGCGCCTCCATGCCGACTCGACGCCCGAAGCCACTGCGTTGATCATGTCGGCGTCGGACGCGTGCCTAACGTATCGCGCGCTTGAAGGCCGGACCAATCGCGCCGCACATACGCTCCGCGCTTTGGGTCTCATCAGGGGCGATACCGTCGCCCTGGCGTGCGAAAACCGGGCCGAGTTTCTCGACATCTATTGGGCAACGCAACGGTCTGGACTGACGCTCGTGCCCCTATCGACGCGGCTCAAGACCAGCGAAGTCGCGTATATCATCACCGATTCGGGCGCGAAGCTGTTGCTGATTTCAGCCGGGATGATCGAGACGGCGCGCGAACTCGCCGCCATGCAGGGAGATATTACTGGCCTCGAACAGATTGTCGCCATCGACCCCATCGACGATCTGCCCGAATGGACCGCGCTGTGCGCGGCGCAGCCCGACAGCCCGATCGCGGACGAATCGATTGGCGGGCGGATGGTCTATTCGTCGGGGACCACCGGCCAGCCCAAGGGTATCCGCTTTCCGCTCGCGACCGGGACGCCCGTTCAGCCCAACCCTGCCGCGCAACTGTTCGGCGGGCTCTACAAGCTTGGCGCGGATACGGTTTATCTGTCCCCCGCTCCGCTATACCACAGCGCGCCGATGGGCTTCACAACGTCGGTCCAGTCGCTGGGCGGGACCGTGGTGCTGATGCCAAAATTCGAGCCCGAGCTGTTCCTGAAAGCCGTCGAGCAGTGGCGCGTTACTGCAGTGATGATGGTGCCGACAATGTTTATCCGGCTGCTCAAACTGCCGCCGCACGTGCGCGCACGCTATGACCATTCGTCGCTCAAAACCGTCGTCCATGCCGCCGCACCCTGCCCCGTGCCGGTCAAGCGCGCGATGATCGACTGGCTGGGGCCGATCATCGAGGAATTCTATGCCGGGTCCGAAGGCAACGGCCATGTGGTCATCTCAAGCGCGGAATGGCTCCGCAAGCCAGGTTCGGTCGGCCGAGCCATCGTCGGAACGATTCATATTTGCGCCGATGATGGCAATGAGGTGTCTGTCGGCGAGATCGGCACGATCTATTTCAGCGGCGGCAAGTCGTTCAGCTATCACAACGCGCCCGACAAAACCGCGGCTTCCCACAATCCCTGCCATCCTGAATGGTCGACGATGGGCGATGTCGGTCATATCGACGACGAGGGCTATTTATTCCTGTCGGACCGCAAGGATTTCATGATCATCTCGGGCGGCGTGAACATCTACCCGCAAGAGGTCGAAAATCTGCTGATCGGCCATCCCGGCGTCGCCGATGTCGCGGTCTTCGGCGTCCCGCATCCCGATTTCGGCGAAGAAGTGAAGGCGGTCGTCCAGCCCGCCGACTGGAGCCAGGCGGGTGCGGCGTTCGCCACCGAACTGATGGTCTGGACCCGCGCGCAACTCGCTGATGTGAAGTGCCCGCGTAGCATCGACTTTTTACCCGCATTGCCGCGCGCCGAGACTGGCAAGCTGTACAAGAAGGAATTGAAGGCGCGATACTGGCCGCAGGATTGACGCCCGTCAGCGCGGCGCGCGCGCCGCTTCAAAATCCTCGAGCAACCGCCAGATGCGCTGGTCGAAGCTGCGGTCGCTGGCTTCGACATGGAGGTGCAGGTCCGTCAGCAGGCCGCGCAAGCGATTGCTTTCCCGGTCCAGCTCGCTGACCCTCAGACCCGGATCACCTGACTGAGCCGCCTCGGCAAGCCGCGCCGCGAGCGATGCATCCGAAACCACGGATCGGGCATCGGCAAACAACGCGCGGAGTACAGCATTCTCAGCCACCCGGATCGCTGCCGCATCATCCACCCAATCGGCGTTCATGCGTAGCAGCATCCCGGCAAGCCGCGCCGTTTCACCCACAAACGTGTCATCGACGGCAGGCGCGATACGGTCCCGCAATATGTCGGCAGCACCGCGAAGGGCGGTTTCGATGGTCAGGATCATCCCATTGCTCCGCGCGCGCGCATCAGCGCCAGCAGATGCTCGCGATGAAAATGCCCCGCGCGCAGCGCCGACATGGCGATCACCATTTCCTTGCTCTCGCCCGAGGCGAAACTGGCCTCTGCCGTCGTCCATATCGCTAACGCCTTGACCGCCGAAAACAGCCTCCACCACTCCAGCGCGGCGCGATCGACCGTCATGCCGCTCGCGGCTTCCCAGATCGCCAGACCGTCATCGAGCGGTAAATGCCGCGTCATCGGCCAGAACGGGTCGATCGCCCAGGCGACATCCTCCATCGGGTCGCCGATATGGCACATTTCCCAATCGAGAATGCCGCTGATCTTGCCGTCGTCGGTGAACAGGAAGTTGCCCGAGCGATAATCGCCATGGACGATAGCAGGCTTGGCCGGGGCCGGCGGCGGGTTGCGCCGCAGCCAGCGGATCGCACCGCTCAGCGCGGGCTGGGCGAGCGTTTCACCCGCCGCGATGATGCCGTCCCACCGGTCGAGTTCGGCCAACCAAAAGCCCGTCTCAGCCATGCCATTGCGGAGGTGCTGCAATCCCACCGCGCAGTGATCGATAGCGGCCAATGTGCCGAGGTGCCGCCAGAACGCGCGGGCCACGCGCTCGCCATGACCGTCATAGGGATCGCCCGGTGCATAGGGATGACCCGGCTTGCCGTCGCACAGGTCCATGATGAAAAACGGTCGATCGAGCCAGACAGGATCGAGTTCAAGGAAATGCACCCCTGGCACCGGCAGATCGCTGCCCGCCAGTGCACGATAGACATCGTATTCGAGATGGTGTTCGCCGACCACCAGACCCGCATTCGGTGCGCGTCGCAGGATCAGCCTTCGCTTGACGACCGTATCGCGCGCACGCCAGCGCGCGCGCAGCCGGAAGGTTTCCTGACTGCTGCCGCCATGAATTTGGTGCAGGTCGTCCACCGCAATGTCGCTGGCGTCGGGCATCCGGTGCGCCAGATACGCGACGATCCGCGCTTCCATCAGCCGGTAGCCCCGTCACAAAACGCGGTAAAGCCATGCCCGCGATGCGGCCCCATGCTCAACGATTCGAAGCTGCCGAAACCCCGCTGGGTCCTGCCCTCGGGCGTCGTCAGCGTCGCCTGCGCGAACGATTGCGCGTAGATATAAGGCGGCTTGAATTCGGTAATTTCGTTGGTGCGGATTTCGTCATAACCGATGGCGAGCGGCCCCTTGTTGATGCCGTGCGCCCATTCAGGGTCGAGATAGCCGATGCCGGTCATGAAGAATTTGGGGCCTGGCTTCAGGTCGATCCGTGTGCCGTCGCTCATCGTGATCGTGCCGCTGGTCGGCCAGCGCGTGCCGGCCTGATAGGTGACGTCGATGCTGCCGTCGCCATGCTCGACCCGGCCATCGTCGTGCACGACGACTGTGGATGTGTGCCACGTCACGCCCTCGGCATCTTCGTTGACCAGAAAAAGGATGCCGCGATCCTCGAATTGCGCGGGCACCCAGAACCAGTGAAATTGTGGCACTTGCGCGGGCACGGCTTCCTGCGGGTCGCGCATGCCGATCGCGCGCACGCCCCATGACCGGTCGCGTACGCCCTGCACTTGGCGCTCCCCGAATTGAACATCATGACCACCCGCACGGACCCAGCCCGAATAACGACCCAATTGCGTCAACCTCGTAAAATCCATCACCATCCGCGGCCCATTGCGGCGGGTGACGCGCGGCTCCTCGATGGGGGGCGTTCGTCCCTCGAAGACAATGTCTGCAGCGATGCCATGTTCATTGTCATCGATCACGATTCGCAGGCGCTGGAGCGGTTCGAGCACTTCGATCCGGATCGGGCCGACTTGGGTGTCCATCCGCTCCATGTTCAGATGCCGCGACGCGCGGATGTTATATTGGACGTCGCCAATCCGCACGCCAAACGCCGCGTCCATGATGTTGAGGTGCGGGTACACCCCCAACGCCGCCGCGAAATAAAGTTCGCCGTCCGCCGAATAGCCATTAAAGAAATATCGGTCGTAGAAATTTCGGTCCGATCCCGCATAGGCAATCGGCTCAGGCGTCTGGTGGATCGGGTAATCGTCGCCCTTGGTCAGCATCAGCGGGTCCGATCAACGAACTTCGTAGAAGTCATAGTGCAGGTCGCCGCCGTCAGCACGCATACTGATCTTGCCCTTCCCGACGGCCTGAATACGGTTCAGCCAAGCATAGCGGGTGTCCCCGGTTTCGAAGACCGGCGCGACATAGGCCGCAATACCCGCCGCCGGATCGGAAAGGTCGAGACGTCCGCCATACTGAACATAGATCAGCGCGCCGTCCGAGGTTTTGAGCGTCATGCGCGCATCGATGACGCCGACTGCGCCGGTCCGCACGAGCCAATCGGCCGCCGCCACACCGTGAAGCGTTGCCGTCAGTCGCTCGCCCGTAACGGTCACGGCACGAATCTCCCCGACAGTGCGGTCACCAGCGGGGCCGACGCCGATAGCGGTTCCGGGTGCGAGGTCGATGACAACAGTGCAGAGCGGTATGAGTTTTATCATCGATTGCCTCCTAAGTATCGACCTGACGCGCTTGCGATCACAACGACGGCGATAGTGTCGCCTAGTTTCATATGAACTGCTCCATCCTCGTCACGTCCGCTGCTGAAAACTGCCCACGAGGCAAGGTCGAATTCTCCGCGCGCGCAGCGTAACACCGTTGTTCCAGAGCCAGTGAATGATCGTTACCATGTGCATTGTCATCGGCCAGAAACCAAGCAAATTTCCGTTTGGGACATTTTGACGAAAAATGTAATGCACATGTGCCGATGTGTTATTATCGGGAAGGCTTGCATCCATAAGGGTGCCTTGCCAAATCGATCGGAACGATCAGGCAGCGCATCAAGGGCTGGTTTCAGGAGCTGGAAAATGAATTTCGAACCGTCCGACGATCAGGCGATGATCGCCGAAACCTTCGCACGCTTCTTCGAGGAAAACAGCAGCATGGCGCGGGTGCGTGCGGCGATGCCTTCGGGTTTCGACCCCGAACTTTGGCGCAGCTTCGCCGAAATGGGCGGATTCGGCATTCGCGTACCCGAGGCCCAGGGCGGATCGGGGCTCGGCCTGTTCGACGCGGTGCTGGTCATGGAGGAAGCCGGGCGCAGCCTGGCCTCTGGCCCGGTTGCCGAAGCGATGATCGCGGCGCGCATCCTGGCTGCCTGTGGCGAGCCGGGTGCGGCGCTCCTCGGCAAGCTGATTGCCGGAGACGCGGTCGTGACGATTGCCTTGCACGATGCTGCCGACACGCACGCTCAATGGGTCGCGGGCGGGGCGGTGGCCGACGCCGTGATCGTGCGCGATGGCAGTACGCTCTACCTTGTCGCGCCGACGGCGGACGAAAAACAGGTAAAGCCGAATCTGGCGAGCATGCCGCTGGCCCGTATCGTGCTCAACGGGGGCGCCCGCACCGTGCTTTCGGACACTAGCGACGCGCTCCACGCCTTCACTGCCGGTGTCGAGGAGTGGAAGTTGCTCATCGCCGCGGCGCTTGCCGGTCTCTCCGGCGAAGCGCTGCGACTGGCCTCGGCCTATGCGTCCGAACGCGTCCAGTTCGGCCAGCTGATCGGCACATTTCAGGGCATTTCGCACCCGCTTGGCGATCTCAAAGCCGACACCGAGGGCGGGAAATTTCTCGTCTGGCGTGCAATCCGCGACATCGCTGACGGTGTAGATCGTGCCGGGGCGGAAGTGTCGCTGGCGCTGTGGTGGAATGCCCGCACGGCAGGACGGACAGTGTCGCAGGCGCTGCATACCTTTGGCGGCTACGGCCTTTCGACCGAATACGACATCCACCTCTACAATTTGCGCGCCAAGGCACTGCCGCTGATTCTGGGAGATCCGGCGCAGCTGCTCGAGGAGGCTGGACGCCGCCTGTATCACGGCGAAACGACCGTGCTGCCGCAGGTCGGCGATGTCTCGGTCGAATTCGATTTCGGTGAGGAAGCGCGCGCGCTGGCCGCCGAGGTCGATGCCTTTTTCGAGGCGAATCTGACGCCCGAGCTCCGCGCTCGCGCGCATTATTCGTTCGACGGCCATGTCCCGGAATTTCACAAGAAAATCGCCGAAGCTGGCCTGCACTTGCCGTCATGGCCCAAAGAATATGGCGGTCGCAATGCCGATGCTTATGCCTCTCACGCAGCCTATGCTGCTTGGGAAAAGCACGGCTGGACGACGCACGCGGTCGGCGTGACGGGACTGGTCGGCACCATGATCCGCATGTTCGGCAGCGATGAGCTGAAGGACGAAGTGCTAAGCCGCATCGTCGCGGGCGATTGCATTTGCAGCCTTGGCTTTAGCGAACCCGCGTCGGGTTCAGACGTCTTCGCCGCCAAGACGCGCGCGACGCCCGACGGCAATGGCTGGCGAATCGATGGGCAGAAGATGTTCACCTCGGGCGCGAACATGGCCGATTATGTGTTGATGTTGGCGCGGACCGACCCTGACTCAGCCAAGCACCGCGGCCTCACCATGTTCATCGTGCCGCTGAAAGCCGAAGGCGTCGAAATCCAGCCAGTCTTTACGTTCCAGGACGAGCGCACAAACATCACCTTTTACGACGGCGTCCGCATTCCCGACACCTGGCGGCTCGGCGGCATCAACGAGGGCGCGCGCGTCATGTCGCAGGCGCTCGGCATGGAACACGGGGCGTCATGGGACAAGACGCAGTGGCACATGCTGCGCGAGGCAGAGACCTTTTGCCGCGACACGAAACGCCGTGGCGTCGCGATGATCGAAGACGACAAGGTCGCGACCCGGCTCGCGCGCGTTGTCGGGCACAATCTTATTACGGAGATGCTCGGCTGGCGCGGGATGTGGGCCGCTGTGGAAGCCAAGCCGCATCATGGCCAGGGATCGATGGGCAAGCTGTTCTCGTCGGAGGCGTTCCTGCGCGACTCTGCCGATCTGCTCGACCTTTGCGCCCCAGAATCGCTGACCGAAACCACAGGTCCGGCGGCGTACATCAATCTGTCGTATCGCCACGCGCAAGGCACCACCATTTACGGCGGGACGAGCGAGGTCCATCGCAGCGTCGTCGCCGAACGGGCGTTGAATTTGCCCCGCACACGCGCCTGATGCTGAAAACAATTTCGAGGAGGCAACGACCATGACCGACGCACCGCATCTGCTGGTCAGCGACGAGGGCGCGATCCTGATTGCGACTTTCAACCGCCCCGAAAAGCTTAATGCAATGAGCACGCAGCTGATGCGGACGCTCGGCGAAACAGTCGCGCAGTTCCGCGATACGCCCGGCTATAAGGTCATGCTAATCCGCTCGACCGGGCGCTATTTCTCCTCGGGCGCCGATCTCAAAGACCCGGAAAGCAGCACGGCGCTCCCACCGAGCACCGCTTCGGGCATCCGCGAAATGCACCGCCGCCTGCCGACCGACATGCGCCGCATCTGGGACGAGATCGAGCATATCGAAAAGCCGTTTGTCGTCGCGCATCAGGGGACGTGCGTCGGCGGCAGCCTCGAAATGTCCTTGTCGTGCGATTTCCGGCTCGCTGCCGAAAGCGCGCGCTATGCCTTTCCGGAAGGGAAGTTCGGCGTCTTGCCTGCGACCAACGGCGTCAGCCGCCTGACGCGCATCGTCGGCCCGCACTGGGCGCGGATGCTGATCATGGCAAATTTGTCCGCCGACGCGCGCGAGGCATGGAACATGGGATTAGTCCACAAGGTCTTCCCCGACGCCACCTTCGACGCTGATGTGATGGCATTTTGCCGCCACCTCGCCGACCAGCACGGCGAACAGATGGGTGCGGCCAAGATCGCGATTGAACTCGCCGCCGATCTGGGTGCAGCTCAGGCCGCCGCCGTCGAGCGCATGGCCAACAGCGCGCTGATGCTCAACCCCGACTACCAGGCGATCATGCGCGCGCATGTCGCGGGCATCGGCAGCAAGCGTTAGAGCTTCGTGCCTTAAAGCTGACGCAGCACCAGCCCCGGACTGGATCCGGGGCTGTCGAAGCCCCGCTTACCACACGAACCCCTGATCGTGTCGGGCGCGGCCCTTCGACAAGTCGAGGGCGAACGGGATCAGGTGCACCATCTTAGACGCACGATGCTCTAGGCGTCCTTCATCACGGCGTGGTTCGCCGCGACATAGCCCCAGACGAACGACGGCCCGACACTCGCCCCTGCCCCCGCATAGGCGCGACCCATCACCGACGCGGTCGAGATGCCGGTTGCATAAAGGCCTTCAATCGGGCGCCCATCTTCACGCAGCACACGGGCGTTCTCGTCGCATACCACGCCGCCATAGGTGCCGACATCGCCGGGCAGCACTTCGACCGCGTAGAACGGCCCTTCGCTGATCGACCCGAGCGACGCATTCTTGTCGTGATAAGGATCGCCGAGCCACCTGTCGTAAGCGCGATCGCCGCGGTGGAAATCATCGTCGTGATTTTTCGAAACGAAGCCGTTGAACCGCTCGACCGTCGCGCGCAGCGTCGCCGGATCGACCTTGATCGAAGCGGCAAGCTCCTCGACCGTATCGGCCTTGTGAAGATAGCCCTGTTCTGTCCATTTGGCGCGCTTCTTCGCTGACGCCATCTGGTTCGCGATCATGTAGTTCTTAACGTACTGGCTGTCGATGATCGCCCAGCTCGGGATCGCTGGAACCGTCTTGTTGCGCGCCAACATGCCCTGGCAATAGGTCATGTAGGAGCCGCTTTCGTTCATGTAGCGGACGCCCGTCTGATCGACGAGAATCGCATGGGGCGAAGCGGTCATGCCCTGCACCACCGGCTTTACCAGATCGTTCTCGGTGCCCGGCACGATCGAAATCTGGTTTCCGACCATCTCATCCATCTGCGCGATGGCCGCACCATGACGCATCATTTCGAGGATCATCTCGCCGGTATCGCCTTCGGCCGTCATCGTCCAGGCGGCTTGCGTACCCGGCTGATACTGGTCGCGCATCGCCTGATTATGGGCGAAGCCGCCGGCGTTGATCAGGACGCCGAGCGTTGCGCCGATGCGGTATGGCTTGCCGTCCTTGACGGTCACGACGCCCTTCACCGCTCCGTTTTCGACGATCAGTTCGGTGACCGGCGAGTCAGTGCGTGGCTCGACCCCAGCCTTCAGCGCGGCTTGCAGCATCCGGCCCTGCAAGGCCCCGCCAGCCGTAATATAATGCTTGCCGGTCAGCTTCGCGCCGATGGTTCGCGCGACGAGATTGAACGCGATCTTTTTCGATTCCCAGCTCTGCTTGATGAAGCGCAGCTTGAGCATGTCATCGAGTGACCCCATCATCGACAGGAAATTGGGCCGTAGCTTGGCTTTCCACGGTCCCAGCTCGTTGACGTTGAACAACTCGGCCACGACGGTCCGGCCTTCTTCCGACCCACCCGGCTGGTTATCGTAATAATCGGGCCAATAGGAGACACGGTTGAGCTTGATCCCGCGATCGACGAGGAAATCGACCATCTTGGTGCCCTCGGCGGCATAGGCCTGCCGCCGCACACGCGTCGCGCCCGGGGTATCATTATGGTCGCCGACTACCGCGTCGAGATAGGTCGTCGCCTTCTCAAAACTGTCCTCGATACCGTCGCGCTTCATGAAACGGTTGTTGGGAATCCACATCACCCCGCCCGACCGCGCTGTGGTGCCGCCGATCAGCGGCGTCTTTTCGAGGATCAGTACCGACTTGCCGGCCTGTCGCAGCACCAGCGCGGCGCACATCGACCCGCCACCACTGCCGACCACCACGAAATCAGAGGTCTCGTCGAAATTACTCATGGAACTTCCTCTCGCCTTGCTTCGGCTCAGGTTTGTTTGGATTCGGGCTTCTCACGCACGAGCGTGCGCTTGAGCTGGCGGCTGTTGAACAGCCATTTTCCGTCCGCTTTCTCATAGCTTTCGTGATAGAAACCGAAGCCGTGGATCAGCAGTTCGCCGCTCTCGGTATCGAAGATCAAGTCCTCCATACCCCAGATGCTCTTGGCGGTGGTGGCGGACTGAAAGGTGATATCGGGCGTGTGCGAATGATGTACCGAAGTCTTCGTTTCGTCGAGCAAACGACTGACGTTCTCGATCATGACATCGGCCGATTCCCAGCGTTCGTAACCGTCATTGTGCGACACGTGATGATCGACGTGCAGCGAACGGTACAGCGCCCAATCCTTGGTATCGACCGCACGGTCGCGCCGCGCCTTGAGCAGCCTGATCTCCTCGAGCGCGAGAAGATAGTCGATGTCGGTCATGCCGTGCATAGGTCTCTCCGGTTCGTCATCGATCAGGTGACGATTTTGGGTGGGAAAATGGCGCCCGGCGATTTCCGGGTGAAATAATATTCGAGCTTCCGCTGCGTGAACATCCAGCGGTCGCCGCGCTTTTCATAGCGCTCAAAATAATGCCCGAAGGCCTGAAACCAGTGGTCTTGCTCGCCCTGTTTCCAGAAAGACATGCCCTCCATCGCCCAGATACCAGTGGCGCGTGTCGGCGTCTCGAACGCGATTTCAGGGGAGTGCGAATGGTGCATGGTCGTCAGATGTTCCATGCTTTTGGCGACATTGGCGATCATTTCCGTCGCCGTTGTCCAACGGCCATAGTCGCCGTTTTCGGAGACATGATCGGGCGCATGCAGCGACTCGTATAGCGCCCAGTCCTTGGTGTCCGCCGCACGGTCCCGACGCGCCTTGAGGAGAGCAATCTCCTCAAGCGCCTGTAATTTGTCGAGGCCGGTCAGCGCGTTCATCGCGGTCAGCTCAATCCTTCAGCTTCGCGGAAATTTCCCGGCCGAACCAGTCGACGCTTTCGACGAACTGCTGACGGCTCGAATGGGGGACTTCGACCATCGTCCAGGTCACGCCCACTGCGGCCAGCTCATTGACCGATGCGATATAGCGCTCGGCATTGTCGGCGGTCAGTGCCTTCACTTTCACCTTGGCACCGATCGCTACGTCGAACGGTCCGCTACGCCCGGCTTCCGCGCGCATCGCGTCGATCTGCTTGATAGCTTCGCCCAACTGTTCGACCGTTTGAATGCCCGATTCCTGATTGGCCGCCGTCATCGTCGGGGCGGCGAAGAACGGCGACCAGCCATCCCCGCGCAGTGCCGCGCGCTTGATCGCCGCCGGGCTACCGCCGCCGATCCAGATCGGGGGTTGCAGCGACGGGATCGGACGCGGTTCGTTGCCGACCGCGTTGAAGCCCATCCCTTCTTTGACCACGACGCCCCCAGCCCAAGCCATGCGGATGGTATCGAGTGCTTCGTCGAAGAGCTTGCCGCGCTTGTGGAAATCGACGCCCAGCGCGTCGAACTCGGCCTTTTGATATCCAGCCCCGGTACCAACGATCAGCCGTCCCCCGGACATGACCTGGATTGTCGCCGCAGCCTTCGCGGTCAGAAACGGATTGCGATACGCCATCACGATAATGTTGGTGTGGAGCAGCAGCCGCTCGGTCTTCGCAGCGATGAAGGCCAGCGTACTGAACGGATCGAGCGCATCATGGCCATTGGCGTGCAGCCAGGTCGCATCGGGGGCCGGATGATCGGTCAGGTAGCAGGCATCGATTCCTGCGACGTCCATCGCCTTGGCCATCTCGGCCACCGCGGCGCCGGTCTGGAATTCACCGGGCGTGATATTGCCGGTCGGAATATCCATGGTGAACTTCATGATTGAATCGGTCCTTCGTTAAGACGGCCAAGTAGGTGCGAACCCGCCGGATTGCCGTCGAGCATCCAGTTCTGGCGAAGAGATATCTTCCAACTGCCGTCGGCCTGACGCGCCAATTCGATCCGCGACGCGCTCAACCGTCCAATGAAAAATCCATTCTCGCCGTGCATGTTGACCATCGTATGACATGTGGCGACGGCATGATCGCCGTCGATCACCACATAGGGCGAGGTCGAGATATGCGCGCAGCCTGCCGCGACATAGGCACGATGCCCGGGATCGCGCGTGATTGCCTCAATGGTCTCGCGGCCCTCCATCCGGCCAATATCGCCGACGGCATAGACGCCATCGGCCATGTAGAACGACCCGACAGCCGCCGCGTTCAGACCATCCACCGCATAGCCATAGCCGCAGACGACCTGCTGGATCGCCGCGCGGTCCTCAAGGGCCTGAAGCCGCTGTTCGATGCTTTCCATCTTCATCCGACCATATACCCCCCGGCATCGCAATTGATCGACTGGCCGGTAATCGTGCGGGCTTCGTCGCTGGCGAGGAACAGCGCGAGATAGGCGATGTCGAGCGGGGTCGAAATCGTCCGCAACGCCACACCCTCGAGCGCCTTCGCTTTCCAATCCTCGAACGTAACACCCTGTTCGGCGGCCATGCGCTTGCCCCAGTTGATCCATAGGTCGGTTTCGATTCCGCCGGGGACGAGGCAATTGCAGCGGATACCCTGCGGGCCAACCTCGAGCGCAACGGTTTTGGTGAGGGCCCGCAAGGCCGCTTTCGCCGCGACATAGTGCGTCTTGCGCGGCATTCCGGGCCAAGCTGCTGTCGATGAGAAATTGATGATCGAGCCGGTCTTTCGCGCGAGCATCGAGCGGTTGAGTACTTCACGGGTGCAAAGCATCGCCGCCGTCAGGTCGACCGCGATGGTCGCGTTGAAATTTTCAAGCGTTTGCTCCCAGACCCATTTGTCCTGGCCCGGCGCGGCGGCATTGTTGAGCAGGATATCGACCTGCCCGAATTCGACAATCGCGCGATCGACCATTGCCGCGATGTCAGCCTCGCTGGTCACGTCGCAGCGCATCCCGATCGCGCCTTCGCCCGCGGCCTTCGCAGCGTCGAGGACCAGCTCCTCGCGCCGCGCCGACAGCAACACGCGCGCGCCCTGCTCGACAAACAGTCTGGCCATCACAGGTCCGCAGCCGGTGCTCGCACCGGTGATGATCGCAACTTTTCCGGCTAATCGCCCGCTGGTCGAACTCATGGCTATCCTCACTCCCGGTCAGGCTTCGCTGGCCCGCACGCTGTCACAATGCTACGCGCAATGTGCATTCTATTCCGGAGGGGCTAGCTGAATCATTGGGTGAACGCAATTGCTCTTCCGTCGCTTGACCGGACTCCGACTGCAACTTAATGACATGACTGATGTTCATTTCCACTGACACCCGATCCGACGCCGACCATGCGGCGCTGGCGCGTCCTCTCGACGACCTAGTCGCTGCGGCAGAAGCGTTGACGCTTGCGGGGCATGGCCCGGTTGTGACCTATTCGCGCAAGGTCTTCATTCCTCTGACCAAACTATGCCGGGACGTCTGCCACTATTGCACCTTCGCCCGCCGCCCATCGGAGTTGGACGCCCCCTATCTGACACTCGACGAGGTCGAGGCGCTGGCGCGTGAAGGCGAGGCGGCGGGCTGCCGCGAAGCGCTCTTCACGCTTGGTGATCGGCCCGAAGCACGGTTTCACATCGCCCAAGCCTGGCTGGACGATAACCAATATGCCAGCACGCTGGACTATCTTGCTGCGGCGGCGCGCCGCGTGATCGAGACGACCAGCCTGTTGCCGCATTTCAACCCTGGCCTGCTGACCGCAACCGATTTTGCCACGCTCCGCCCGCTCGCCCCCTCGATGGGCCTCATGCTCGAATCGATTTCGGAACGGCTGTGCGAACCCGGACAGCCGCATCACGGCTCGCCCGACAAACATCCCGCCGCGCGGCTTGAAACGCTGCGCCTTGCCGGTGAGGCCAAGGTCCCGTTCACGACCGGCCTGCTAATCGGGATCGGCGAAACCCGCCAGGAGCGGATCGACACGCTGCTCGCGATCCGCGACCTCCACGCGCGGTACGGCCATATCCAGGAAGTCATCATCCAGAACTTCCGGGCCAAGTCCGACACGCGCATGCATGATGCGCCTGAACCTTCGCTTGACGAACATCTGTGGACTATCGCGGCTGCACGGCTGTTGCTTGGCCCCGACATGTCGATCCAGGCGCCGCCCAATCTGCAGCCCGGCGCGCTTGCCGAGCTGATCCGCGCGGGTGTCAACGATTGGGGCGGCGTGTCACCGGTCACGCCCGATCACGTCAATCCCGAACGCCCGTGGCCGAACCTCGTCGCACTTGAAACCGAGACGCTGGCGGCGGGGCGCGTACTACGACAACGCCTGACGGTCGGCCCCGCCTATGCGCGCGACCTCGAAATATGGGTCGATCCCAAACTCCAGACCGCCGTTCGCCGCGCCGTCGATGGGCGCGGTTTGGTGCGCGAAGATGACTGGCATCCCGGCACCGGCAAGCCGCCGCCTGCAGCGACACCACGGGTTATCACCGGGACCGACCCGTACATTGATGCCGCACTCGACCGTGCCGATCGGGGGGGCACGCTCGACGCCGCAATGATCGCACACCTGTTCACCGCCGAGGGGCGCGACCGCACCCGCATCGTCGCCCTGGCTGACCAGCTCCGCCGCGAGCGCGTCGGCGACCGCGTGACCTTTGTCGTCAACCGCAACATCAACTATACCAACATCTGCCTCTATCACTGCGGTTTTTGCGCCTTTTCGAAGGGCAGCACGCGTTCGGAGCGGGGTCCTGCCTATCGCATCGACCTCGACGAGATCGCGCGGCGCACGATCGAGGCGCATGAACGCGGCGCGACCGAAGTGTGCCTCCAGGGTGGCATCCACCCGGCGTTCGACGGCCACACCTATCTCAACATCGTCCGTGCGGTGAAGCAGGCCGTGCCGACGATGCACATTCACGCCTTCTCACCGCTCGAAATCCATCACGGTGCAACGACGCTGGGGCTGGCGCTGAGCGACTACCTCGCGATGCTGAAGGATGCAGGCCTCGGGACCCTCCCCGGCACCGCCGCCGAAATCCTGACCGACCGTGTCCGTGCGATCATCTGTCCCGACAAGCTGACGACGGCGCAGTGGCTCGACGTCATGCGCGCGGCGCACGGCGTCGGTCTGCGCTCGACCGCGACGATCATGTTCGGCCATGTCGACACCTACGCCGACTGGGCCGAACATCTCGTTGCCGTGCGCGCGTTGCAGGCGGAGACGGGTGGCTTCACCGAATTCGTTCCCCTGCCCTTCGTCCATATGGAGGCCCCAATGTGGCGTAAGGGGCTGGCGCGGTCGGGGCCGACCTGGCGCGAGACGCAATTGATGCACGCCATCGCACGCATCGCACTCGACGGCCAAATTCCCAACATCCAGGCAAGCTGGGTCAAGCTGGGCGATGCCGGGGTTGAGGCGATCCTGCAATCGGGTACCAACGACCTCGGCGGGACGCTGATGGATGAATCGATAACACGCGCGGCAGGCGGGCAGAACGGCCAGCATAATGACGTCGCCGCGCTGCGCGTTCTTGCCACGCGCATCGGTCGTCCGGCAGCGCAGCGAGCGACGATTTACGGCGATCCTGCCGCTCCCACCCGTATTCTGGAAAGTCAGACATGAGCCTCCCCAACATCGCGATAATCGGCGGAACCGGTAATCTGGGGAGCGCCATCGGCTGGCGCCTGGCCCGGGCGGGCTATTCGGTGACACTCGGCTCGCGGTCGGAAGAGGGGGCGCAGGCCAAAGCGGCTACGCTCGGCCATGGCATTGCGGGGGCGCGCAACACCGAGGCGGCGGCTGCGGGCGACATCGTGATCGTGACCGTGCCCTTCGCGGCGCAGGCAGCGACCTATGCCGAGATCAAGCCGCACGTCGCCGGCAAGATCGTCGTCGATACAACCGTGCCGCTGGTGCCGCCCAAAGTGATGCGCGTCCAGCTTCCCTCCGAAGGCTCCGCCGCCGCGCTCGCCGCCGCAGCGCTCGGGGACGGCGTGCGGATGACCTCGGCCTTCCACAATGTCGCCGCGCACAAACTGGCGCAGGACATTGCCATCAACTGTGATATTCTCGTCTTCGGCGACGAGAAGGACGCGCGTACCGAAGTCGTGGCCCTTGCCGATGCCATCGGCCTGCGCGGCGTCCATGCGGGCTCGCTCGTCAATTCCGCAGCGGCGGAGGCGATGACCTCGCTGCTGATTTTCATCAACAAGACCTATCAAGTCGATGGCGCCGGTATTGCGATTACGGGTACGCTAATTCCGCTCAGCTAGGGAATCCGGATGCTTGCATTATTGCCCGTCGATGGGCTGCCAGAAATTCGGCCGGGCGACGATCTGCCCGCGCTCTTGGCAGACAAGCTACGACCGGGTCGGGACCCCGCGCTCAAGGACGGCGATGTGCTCGTCGTCACGCAAAAGATCGTGTCCAAGGCCGAAAACCGCTTCGTCGCACTCGCCGACGTAAGACCGTCGGCGCGCGCCACAACGCTCGCGCAGGAGACAAACAAGGAAGCCGCGCTGGTCGAACTCGTGTTGCGCGAATCGACCGACGTGGTTCGCGCCGCGCCGCATGTACTCATCACGCGGCACCGGCTCGGCCATATCATGGCCAATGCCGGGATCGATGCATCGAACATCGGTCAGGCCGATGCGGGCAAGGTGTTGCTGCTGCCGAAGGATCCCGACTCCAGTGCCGCAGCGATTCGGGCGCACCTTGCCGAACATCTGGGGATCAATGTCGCAGTCATCATCAGCGACAGCTTTGGGCGACCCTGGCGTATGGGCACGATCAACGTTGCCATCGGCGTCGCGGGAATGGCCGCGCTGGTGGACGAGCGGGGCAAGGTCGACCGTGACGGGCGCGAATTGCAAATGACGCAGATTGCCGTTGCCGATGCTATCGCGGCGGCAGCCGGGCTCGTAATGGGCGAAGGCAATGAGGGGATACCGGTTACAGTCGTACGCGGCTGGGCCGATCATGGCCCAGCCCAAACCAGCGTGTCGCTGCTGCGCGCCCAGACCGAGGATCTGTTCCGGTGACCGGCGTCGTCGTTCTGACCGGAGGCGTTGGCGGCGCAAAGCTGGTCGATGGTCTGTATCGGACACTTCCTGCCGGAACCTTGTCCGCCATCGTCAATACCGGCGACGATTTCGTTCACCTCGGATTGAGCATTTCGCCCGACATCGATTCACTGCTTTACCTCTTATCAAATCAGGCCAACCGCGCCTTAGGATGGGGGCGCGAGGGTGAAAGCTGGAACTTCATGGCTGCGCTGCGCGGGCTTGGCGGTCCGGACTGGTTCAACCTTGGCGACGGCGATCTGGCACTGCATGTAGTGCGAAGCGAGGCGCTGCGCTCGGGCAAGACGCTGACGGCAATCACTGCGCAATTTACGGCTGCATGGTCGCTCGATCTCGCGGTCCTGCCGATGAGCGACGGCAGCGTCGCGACGTGGCTCGACACCGATGCGGGGGCGCTGCCGTTCCAAGATTATTTTGTCGCTCGCCAGTGCAAGCCTGCCGTCCACGCCATCCGCTATGTCGGTGCCGAGCAGGCCGAACCGTCCGCGGCTGTGGTCGACGCACTCGCAACTGCGCGCGCCATCGTCCTTGCGCCATCGAATCCGTGGCTGAGCGTCGACCCGATCCTCGCGGTCCCCGCTATCCGTCAGGCTTTGCGCGACCGCCGCGTCCCGGTGATTGCGATATCACCGCTGGTGCAAGGCAAGGCGGTGAAGGGGCCGACCGCCAAGCTGATGGCCGAACTCGGCATCGATCCGACCAACGCCGCAATCGCGGCGCATTATGACGGATTGATCGACGGCATGGTCATCCACGACGGCGACGACGTGCCGACCGGCCTCGCCACCGCGGCAACCGACACGTTGATGCACGATGAGGGCGACCGGTGCCGCGTGGCAGAGGTCGCAATGGCTCTTATCGCGCGGCTGGGCGGCTGATGGGCTGGACGGCGGTCGTTCCCCTGAAACAGACCGACGCCGTAAAGTCGCGGCTCAGTGATGTTTTGCCGGTCGGTGCGCGGGCCGATCTGGTCGAAGCGATGGCCCGCCATGTGCTTGGCGTGCTGCGCGGCGTGGCGGGGGTCGACCGCATCGCTCTGCTGACCGTACGCAAACCGCTTTGGTGGGACGGCGACTGGGCCGATGATGGCAATGCGACCCTAAATGAGGCGTTGACCGCCTGGCGAATGGCGCACGGCGGTGGGCCAGTCCTCGTCATCCACGGCGACCTACCCTATCTGGCGCGCGACGATGTGGCGGCACTGCTCGATGCGGCGGCGGCAACGGGCGCGGCGATGGCAACCGACGCCCATGGCAGCGGCACCAACGCCATCGCACTTGCCGACGCGCGCCCATTTGCCTTTAGATTCGGTCCTGACAGCCGGTTCGCCCATTCCGCAGCCGGTCCACTCACTTGCATCGACCGCCCGGGCTTGGCGCGCGATATCGATACCCCCGCCGACCTCGCTGCGTTGATCGAAACTCAAGCCTATTCGATATAGCCGATGACAGTGCCAACTTCGTAGGTCTCGCCCGCTTCGGCTTCGATCCGGAGGATGCCGGTTGCGGGCGCTTCAACCTCGTTGGTCGATTTGTCAGCCTCGAGCGCATAAAGCGGCTGCCCTTCGGTCACATGGTCGCCGTCAGCGGCCATCCACTCGGCAATCTGCCCCTCGGTCATCGAAAAACCAATTTTAGCGAGGATGATTTCGGTTGCCATCGACGTCGTCTCCCTTGACCGTGTCTTTCGGTTGTCACGCCCAATAAATAGGTGACACAGAATGGCAATAGGCATGTGCATTAACATATGCGACCCGTCGGCTGGCGAGGGTCCCGATCAGCCTCGGGCGCCGGTCGGCGGATCTCGGGCCGCACCTTGTACCTCAACATGACCAGCCCGCGAGCACAATGATGCGGCGATGCACCGGACACCATGCCAACGAGGCAAGTCGGAAGATCGACGAAGATGCCAATGACCTCTGAGCGCTGTAGCTTGCGCCGTGCCAAAAACGCCACTTCGGAGCCGATCGCATGTCCCTGAAAAACCTTCTTCGCCAGATCCAGACCGACCGTAATGACCTCCTGCTTCATTTGCCGAATCCTCGACGGGGAGCCTATAACGACCGCATCATTGCGCCACTACGCTGGTGCAGGGGCCGTCTACACCATCCCGCCAATGGACGGACTCAGCTGCGCACTGTGCCATCATGCCAGGTCGGGCGGGGATGCGCTTTCGCAAAGTCGGCTGGCGGTAGCCGCGGCGCAACTCGATCACTACGTGCGCGGGGAGTATTGAAATGAACGACACCATCGAACCGTTTATCATCGACATCGCGCAGGACGCGCTCGACGATCTGCAGGAGCGGTTGCGGCGCACGCGCTGGCCACAGGAAATCGGCGACAACGGCCAGTGGCAGGCCGGCACCAACCTCGGCTTCATGCGCGAACTGACCGATTACTGGATCAACCACTATGACTGGCGCGCGCAAGAAACGGCGATGAACGCCTTTCCGCAGTTTCGCACGACCATCGATGACGTGCCGGTCCACTTTATCCATGTGAAAGGGAAAGCCATAGACCAGGGGCCGCGCCCGATGCCGCTGATCATCAACCATGGCTGGCCGTGGACATTCTGGGATATGCGCAAGATTATCGGCCCGCTGACCGATCCAGCCGCACATGGCGGCGATCCGGCAGATGCGTTCGAGGTGATCGCGCCGTCGCTTCCCGGTTTTGGCTTTTCCAGTCCGCTCGAACGACCGGGCATATATTTTACGCCTACCGCCGACCTGTGGGCCAAGCTGATGACGCGCCTCGGCCATGAACGCTTTGCGACGCAGGGCGGCGACATCGGGGCGTTCGTATCGGCGATGCTCGGCCACAAATATGCCGACCGGGTGATTGGCGCGCATCTCCATTTGCTGGCCGCATTGAAAGCCCCCTACCCCGCGCCCGAAGACTATGCCCCTGAAGAAGCCGGATGGCGCGCAAAACACGCGGCATTTTTCGCCGAAGGATCGGCCTATATGCAGATCCAGCGAACACGGCCGCAGACCATCTCGTTTGCCATGAACGACTCCCCCGTCGGCCTCGCCGCCTGGCTGATCGACAAGCGCCGCGCCTGGAGCGATTGCGGGGGCGATGTCGAATCGGTGTTCAGCAAGGACGACCTGATCACCACCGTCATGATCTATTGGCTCACCGAAACCTATGAGAGTTCGGCACGCCATTATTACGAAGGGCGACCGGAGAACTTCGTTCCCGCCTTCGTCCACGACCGCGTTCCCGTCGTCGAAGCACCGACCGGCATCCTGCAGTTCGAGGGCGACATCTGGCTTCAGCCCCGCAAATGGGCCGAGCGCTACTATAATCTCAAGCGCTGGAACGTCGTCGAAAAGGGCGGTCACTTCGCGCCGATGGAAGCGCCCGACATTCTGGTGGACGATCTCAGGGCGTTCTTCCGCCCGTTGCGCGGATGAGCCTCAGGGGTCCAGCCGGACGATTGTTACTGACTTGGGCGGAAGTTTCAGCACGAGCGTGCCGCCCGACGCCTTGAAGCTGACCGGCTTTGGCCTGACCGCTGACGGCGCATCGAAACTGTTGATCGAATCGACCCGTTCGGCGCTCAGCACTTCGCCGACGGCCGACGTTGCCGAGACGCCTTGCACGCCACCGGCAAAATCGACCGCATTATTGGGATCGAGATTGATCAGCGACAGCCAAACTTTGCCGTCCTTGGCCCTCGCCGCGATCGCGTCGACCTGCGGCAAAGCAATGGTGCCGACCCTATATTCACCTCCAGTGTAGGTGATCGGCAGCAGGGTCGCATCCTGGAACGGAACATACATTTTGTAGATGTGATAGGTTGGTGTCAGCACCATCTTGCTGCCGTCGGTCTGGATCATGGCCTGCAGCACATTCACCATCTGGGCGATGTTGGTCATGCGCACCCGGTCAGCATGGCGCGCGAAAATATTGAGGTTCATCGCCGCTGCAATGCCGTCACGCAGCGATTGCTGCTGCTGCAGATACATCGGTTCGGTGCCTGCGTTTGGCTTCAGCCACACACCCCATTCGTCGACGACTAGCGCCACGTGCTTCTTGGGATCGTATTTGTCCATCGTTGCCGAATGCAGCGCGATGGTCCGTTCCATGGCCATCGTCTGTTTGAGGACGACCGCGTAATTCTGTTCCCCGAACCCGGTCGCCGGTTCGTTGAAGGGCATCGTGCCCCAAGTATATTGGTGCAGCGAAATGCCATCGATATCCCAGTAAATTGGGCTCTTTGCTTTCCATGCCTTCATGATGACTTCGGTGTAGGCCGGATCCGCGCTGTTCGGCCCGGCAGCGATACGCAACATGCCATTGGGGTTACGGGGCAGCCCGTCCATCGGCTTGCCCGACATCAGGTCCTTTGCAATAACCGCAAAGTCGATCGGCGGCGGTGCCTGGTCGGGATTCTGGTTGTGGACGAAATGCGCGAAGATTTTCATCTTCGTGACATATTCCTCAGGCGTATATGGCCCGCCGCAGCCCCACATCTCGTTGCCCAGGCCCAGATATTTGACCTTGTAGGGCGCGGCGTGCCCATTGGCGGCACGCTGTTTGGCGGCAGTGGCGGGAGCTATGGACGTCATGTAACCGAGCCAGTCCGACGCTTCCTCGACGGTGCCCGATCCGACGTTTACCGAGAGATAGGCTTCCGAGCCGATTTGCGCGGCGAAATCCATGAACTCGTCGGTGCCGAACGTGTTCGGTTCGACCGCACCTGCCCAATTGGTGTTGACCGTCGTGACGCGCTTGGTCGCGGGGCCGACGCCGCTGCGCCAATGATATTCATCGGCAAAACACCCGCCCGGCCAGCGGAGCACGGGCACCTTGATCGCGCGGAGCGCGTTTACGACGTCACTGCGGATACCCCGGACGTTGGGAATTTTCGATTCCTTACCAACCCAGACGCCGTCATAAATGCCACGCCCGAGATGTTCGGCAAACTGGCCAAAGATGTCGCGGTTGATGATCGCGCCGGGCTGATCGGCGTGCACCGTCAGCGCGGCCGGCGCGGCCGGCGCTGCTGGCGCTGCTGGTAGCACCGGTGCTGCCGTCTGGGCGCGCGCCATTGGCGGACTTACCAAAGCGAACGATATCGCGGCCAGCCGCACCGATTTGCCGAACATACCGCCTACATCCCTTATCGTCGCGAACGGTTCAACACCGTTCCAAGCGCTCATAATGCAATGAACGTCACTTGAATCATTTGACCGGCTTTTTGTATGAGTATACCCCTTCCCGTTGTCAACGACGAGGCAGGGAACGAGGATGCCGTGCAGCTGATCCAGGTGATCATCGGAAGGGCGGCATTGGTGGCGATGAGCGGCGCGGCGAACGCCGCAACTGCCAACCACACGTCGGGGGGAAATGTGCGCGATGGCACGCCCGTCGAAGCTGTGATGCTCAAAAACGAAACGGGCGTTGCGGCACGAATTCTGACAAGTGTCGCGCTCGGGCTGGCCTTTGTCGCTCCGGGCGGCGGCATCGCGCGGGAGCGCGAGACCGCTACCGTGTCATCAAACACGGTGCCGATATCAGAGAAAGACGCGCTCGTGCGGGCCAACACATTGTTGGCGCGGATGACCATCGAAGAGAAGGTCGGCCAGATCAGCCAACGCTTCGATATTGCTTCGCTGTTTCCGTCGGGCGCGCCGTTGCCGCCGGGGATGCCGCCGCTGATGCCGCTCGACGCGACCGTTGCCAAGGCGGAGCTAGGCGCGCTGCTGTTTGTCCATGATCCCGAGATTGCCAACAAATACCAGCGCATTGCCGTCGAGCAGACGAGGCTGAAAATCCCGCTGCTGCTGGGCTATGACGTCATCTGGGGAATGCGGACGATGTTTCCGGTGCCGCTTGCGGGTGCAGCTAGCTTCGATCCGGAAGGGGTCGCGCAAGCGCGTGCGGTCGCCGCGAAGGAAGCGCGCGCACTCGGGATTCACTGGACCTTTGCCCCCATGATCGACATCGCGCGCGATCCGCGCTGGGGGCGGATCGTCGAGGGCGCGGGCGAAGACCCCTATCTGGGTGCTGCGATGGCGCGCGCGCAGGTGCGCGGTTTCCAGGGCGACCATATCGGCGCGCCCGGCCATATCATTGCCGGCCCCAAGCATTTTGTCGGTTACGGGGCAGCGGTCGGCGGGCGCGATTACGATCCGGTATTCCTGTCCGACAGCGAATTGTACAACGTCTATCTGCCGCCGTTCAAGGCCGCGATCGATGCGGGCGCGGGCAACATCATGAGCGCCTATATGGATTTGAACGATGTACCCGCGTCGGCGAACAAATGGCTTTTGACCGACGTGCTGCGCGGAGAACTCGGCTTCAAGGGCTGGGTGGTTACCGACGCCAGCGCGGTCCACAACCTCGTCAAACAGGGATTCGCGACCGATAAGACCGACGCATCGGCGCGCGCAATCCTTGCCGGGGTCGACATGGAAATGTCGACTGCACCCAATGCCTTTGCGACACTCGCGAGCTCGGTCCGCGCGGGCAAGGTGCCGATGAAACGTCTCGACGAGGCCGTCCGGCGCGTGCTCCTCGCCAAATATCGGATGGGCCTGTTCGAGAACCCCTATGTCGATGTTGCAGCAGCACAGTCGGTACTCAACGACCCGGCGCACGCAGCAGCGGCGCAAGCGGCGGCGGAACGTTCGCTCGTGCTGCTCAAGAATGACGGGGCGGCGCTGCCACTCGTTGCTGGCGCTCATCAGCGCGTCGCGGTGATTGGCCCGATGGCGGACTCACCGCGCGACACGACGCTGTCGCTCGCCTTTCCGCAGGACGCCGCCCAGGCCGTAACGGTGTTCAAGGGCGTCAGCGCGCGCCTGAATGGTATCGCCACGGTTGCGACGGCCCCGGGTGTTCAACTCGCGCGAGTTAACCCCTCGCCGCTCGTCATGCTGCTAGGCCAGACGCCGCTCTGGACGGCGGCGCAAACAGCAGACGAATTGCAAAAGGCCGTGGCGCTAGCCGCGCGGTCCGACGTCGTCATCCTGACGCTGGGCGAGAAAATCGACATGAGTTCGGAGCAGGCCTCGCGCTCCGATCTCACGCTTCCCGGCGACCAGCGCAAGCTGCTCGACGCGGTGCTGGCCACAGGTAAGCCAGTTGTGGTCGTGCTGATGAACGGACGCCCACTGGATCTGACCGGTGTTTATGACAAGGTTCCTGCCATCCTCGAGGCTTGGTATCCCGGTTCGCGTGGCGGCACGGCCGTCGCCCGGGCGCTGTTCGGCGACGTCAATCCCGGCGGCAAGACACCCGTCACATGGCCACGCAGCGTCGGGCAGGTGCCGACCTATTATGCCCATAATCTCAGTCACAACCCGGAAGGTCAGGGCACGCGCTATTTCGATGCGTCCTCCACGCCGCGCTTCCCGTTCGGTTTCGGCCTCAGCTACACCCGCTTCACGATTGCCCCGCGAACGCTCGACAAGGCAGAGCTCTCGCCCGGTGGCAAGGTCATGGTCTCGACGACGCTCACCAATATTGGCGCGCGCGTGGGGGATGAAGTGGTGCAGCTCTACAT
Source organism: Sphingomonas psychrolutea (assembly GCF_014636175.1). Classification (GTDB taxonomy): domain Bacteria; phylum Pseudomonadota; class Alphaproteobacteria; order Sphingomonadales; family Sphingomonadaceae; genus Sphingomonas; species Sphingomonas psychrolutea. The sequence continues at coordinate 196,047 of NZ_BMDW01000002.1, forward strand.
CCATCAACGCGCGGGCCGGGCATCGCGGCCGGTGCGGCTGTTGCAAGGGTTTCAGCGTGTCTCGCTCAACCCCGGCGAGAGTCGCCACGTCAGCTTCACGCTCGACGAATCGAACGTCCGTTACTGGAATTCGGCCGAGCGCGGCTGGGTGATCGACCCGGGCGTGTTCGACCTGTGGGTCGGCAACAGTTCGCAGGCGGACGGTCACATCACATTCACGGTCGGCGGCAGCGCCCGTGCGGCGAAATGACCCGAAAAGCGATATGAACAAGGCATTTTCCCTGATCGCCGCCCTGCTGACGAGCACGGTCGCCCCTGCGCTCGCTCAGCAAGCGCGCACGCCCGAACGGCGGGCCGAGGCGATTGTCGCCAAGATGACGCTGGCGGAAAAAGCAAGCCAGCTGATCAATTCCTCGCCCGCGATTCCACGTCTTAACCTGCCCGATTATCAGTGGTGGAGCGAGGCGTTGCATGGCTTTGCGTTCCAGCCGCACGCGACCAACTTTCCCGAGCCGATCGGCCTTGCCGCGTCGTTTAACGCGCCGCTCATCAAACAGGTCGCGGCGGCAATCGCGGTCGAAGGGATCGAGGCGGGCAATGCAAAAGTCGCTGCGGGCACGCCGCTGGATGTCGGCGCAGGCCGCACCTACTGGTCGCCCAACATCAACATCTTTCGCGATCCGCGCTGGGGGCGGGGCCAGGAAACCTATGGCGAAGACCCCTTTCTCACGGCGCGGATGGGCGTTGCCTATATCACAGGACTTCAGGGCCCCAATCCGGACGCCCCGACCATCATTGCCACACCCAAGCATTTTGCCGTCCACAGCGGGCCGGAATCGACGCGCCACAGCGCCAATGTCACCGTCTCGCTGCACGATCTGCGCGACACCTATCTGCCCGCATTCCGCGCTGCGGTGATCGAGGGCCGCGCAGGCTCTGTGATGTGCGCCTATAGCGCGATCAACGGGCAGCCCGCCTGCGCCAACACCTTCCTGATGCAGGATACGCTGCGGAATGCGTGGGGCTTCAAAGGCGTTGTCGTTTCGGACTGCGGTGCGGTGCGCGACATTTCCTCGGCGCACAAATATGCGCCCGATGGCGTTGCCGGGGCAGCCCTGGCGATCCGCGCAGGGATGGATATTGAATGCGCGACCGAAAGCCTGTTCGACCGAGATTCCTTCGGTCAGTCGCTCAAGTATGTGAACGCGGTAAAGAGCGGCAAGCTGAGCGTCGTGGAGCTCGATCGGGCGGTGGTCCGCGGTCTCGCGGGCCGGATAAAGCTGGGATTGCTCGATACGGTCCATACCCCTGCACCCACGCCATCGATGATCAATTCGCCCGAGCACCGCGCGCTCGCGCTGGCCGTCGCCGAACAGGCGATGGTGCTGCTTAAGAATGACGGTGTCCTGCCGCTGGGCGAACGCACGCTCAAGGTCGCGGTGGTCGGCCCGCTGGCGGATTCGCGCCGGGTGATGCGCGGCAACTACACGATCCGGGAGACGTCAGACCTGCCCTCGATTCTCGACGGTCTGAAGGCGGCGATGCCCCGCGTCCAGTTCACTTATACACCGGCGGGCGCGTCGCTGAGCGACGGCGATGTCGTCCCGACATCAGCCTTACAGACCGAGGACGGCAAGCCCGGCGTCACGGTGCACTATTATCCGTTCACGGCCGACGGCAAGCCCGCACCGGTGTCGCTGATGGAAAAATTCATGCGCGCGATGACGGCGAAGCCCGCCGATACGCCGTCGACCACGCGGATCGAACCGCTCATTAACTATGAGGTTTTCACCCAGCCGCTGTTGCCCGATGGTGGCAGGGTCGTGGCGAGCGGCTACCTCGTTCCGAAGATTTCCGGCACTTATCGCGTTGGGCTACGGACGATCACCGGATCGTTCAAATTTGCCGACAAGCCCGAGATCGTGATCCAGAACGGGTTCAATCCATCGGTCATGCCCGTGTTTCAGACCGTCGAGTTAGAAGCCGGTAAGCGCTACCCGTTCTCTGCCGGAATGCAGGTGCCCGCGCTCCATTTCGGCGAGCTGGACTGGCAGCGCGTTTCCAACCAGCCTGACGTCGACCTAGCTGCCGCAGCCCGGGGGGCCGATGCGATCATCGCGGTAGTCGGCATCAATTCGACACTCGAAAGCGAGGAATCCTCGATCAAGCTGCCGGGGTTCGACGGCGGCGACCGCACGTCGCTCGATCTACCGGCTGACCAACTGCAACTGCTGATGGCGGCAAAGGCGACCGGCAAGCCGCTGATCGTGATCAACATGAGCGGCAGCGCGATCAACCTCGACTGGGCGAAGGCCAATGCCAACGCCATCATTCAGGCCTGGTATCCGGGCGAAGCGGGCGGCGCGGCGGTTGGCCGGGTCGTCGCCGGACTCGCCAACCCGGCGGGGCGCCTGCCCGTGACGTTCTACCAGGACGTGGCGCAACTCCCTCCAATCGAAAACTATGCGATGAAGGGGCGGACCTATCGCTATTTCGAGGGCAAGCCGGTGTACCGGTTCGGCGATGGCCTCAGCTACACCCGCTTTTCCTACGGACCGCTCAGCATCAAGCCGCTCGGCAACAGCATGTCGGACGGGATCGTCGTCGAGACCGAGGTGACAAATACGGGCAGACGCGCAGGCGACGAAGTGACGCAGGTCTATCTTACTTTCCCCGCCGCACCGGGTGTGCCGAAGATTGCCTTGCGCGGTTTCCAGCGGCTCAGTCTGGCTCCGGGCGAGAAACGCCGCGCGAAATTCGACCTTTCGCCGCGTGAGCTCAGCACCGTGTCGCCCGAAGGGCAAATCCAAGTGTTGGCGGGACGTTATACAGTCCATGTGGGCGGCGGCCAGCCGGGCAGCGACCGTACCGGACAATCCAGGGCGTTCGCGGTCAAGGCATCGTCGGTGTTGCCAGATTAACAAAAGGATCAAACATGGACGAGGTGCTTGAGCGAAAATTGCGCGACCTGATCGACCGTCAGGAAATCTGGGCGGTCGTGCTCCGTTATGCGCGCGGGATCGACCGCCTCGATCGCGACATGGTCCGGTCGTGCTATTGGGACGATGCCATCGACGATCATCACGCCTATGTCGGCGGTCCTGATTACTTTATCGACACGACGTTCGCGGGCTGCCGCGCAACCAGCATCGTGCAGCATCACGGCGTCTCCAACCATAATTGCGAGATCGACGGCGATAACGCTTATGGCGAGACCTATTACACCTTTCTCGGTGCCAATATCGAGCCGCCGCACCTGCTGTCGATGGGCCGCTACATCGATCATTTCCAACGTCGCGACGGCGTCTGGAAATTTGCCAACCGCGTGACCGTAATCGAAAAGAACTTCGCGTTGACCGAGCTTCCGGAAGACGCGAGCATTCGTGCGGGGACGACCGAACCGGGCCCCCTCCTCCCGGCGGCACGAGACCGGACCGACCTTAGCTATTATCGCCCGGTCGTTCCGCGCCGACCTGCCAAACCTTAGACACCCGTCGATCGTCGCGGGATGAATGCAATTACGGTTCTGCAATTGATTACAAGGTTCGCTGCCGGTATCTAATCTGGCAACAGCGGGCGCAATAGAGGCATTCGGATATGGCATTGGTGACGGGGCGTGCAGTGAAGGCAACAAGCGGATCGCGCCGCATGGGCACAGGATCGAAGCTCAAGCGCAAGGCCGGAAATCAGGCCGGTCGTCCCACGGCGGTCGAACTCGAAAAGCGCAAGGTACGCGTCATCACGGTCGCGACCGAGTTGTTCGTCGGACACGGGTTTGCCGCGACGTCGCTGGTCGATATTGCGCGCGAGGCCGGGGTAGCAACGCGGACTCTGTACGAACATTTCGGCGACAAGGAAGCGATCTTCCGCGAAGTCATCTTCGCGCGCGACGCCGAAGCGATGGTGGACCCGCCGACGCTCCAGCCCGACGACACGCTATTTTCGGCGCTGCGGCGTGCTGGACATTACTCATACGAGGTAACCTATCGCGATCGCTCGATCGGGCTGATGCGTCTGATGATTGCGGAGAGCAAACGCTTCCCCGACTTCATGAAATCGGTCGGCACATCGATCTTCGCCCGTTTTCGGCGCGACTTCGAAAAGTTGTTTCAGTCTATGGAGGCAGCCGAGCTCATTCCTGCCGGGGACCATGCCCGTTCAGCCGTTCTCTTCGCCGATCTGATGCTGGGCAGTCATCCGATCATGATCTACACCAACTGGAATGCCGAACCCCCGACCGACGCCGACGTCGATGAGCGGGTGAATTTGTTCATCCTTGGCCGCTTCGGCGCGGCCGTTGCCAAGCGCGCCGAGACGCGCAAAGCCAAAATAAAAGCTACTTAGCACTCAGGTAAGGGTAGCTATAAAGCCGGACTCGGCTTCGGCCATGGCGCACTGAAACGCCGAACGCGCACCTATGGTCTGGCGATACACGCGGATTTTGGGATAGCCTGACAGATCGCGCGACGCAAAGAGGCGAATCGTCGCAGCGAAAGCAGGGTAATGATGTCGGCAGCGCCGAACGCGTTCCCGGCAAGATGCGGCGCGTCGCCCTCGGCCTAGTGATCGTCCTCATCATCGGCCTGATGTTCACACAATATTGTCCATGCCTCAAACAGCGCCGCCCGCGCGCGCTTGACAGAGTCGGCCGCATCGCGATCAACTGTTTCGAGCGCGTCGGCGAGCGCGAAGAGATCAGCGTTGGCCGCATGAGTACGCCGACGAAGCGGCGTACGCAGGTCTTTGGCTGTAATCATTGGAAAACTCCTCTGCATGTCAGTCGGCGTGGATTACAGCACGGCCCGTGGTCGGCTTCGGCCTCTTCGGCGCGAAACAGAGCGGCGCTAGGCAAAGCAGCAGCCAGAAAAGGATGTTGAAATTGTTGCGATAAGCGATCTTCCCCGCCTGCCGGCCCACCTCGCCTTCGAGCGTCGCCGTACCGCGCAGCTTGGACGACAGAATGAACATTGCGGTCGCGCCGATGAACAGGTTGTGCGACCCGAGGCGATCCGACCGCCATCCCATCGGCGGTCGCACCAGTACACCCCCACTGATGAAACTCGTGAGCATCTAGCTGATCGATTCCGAAGGCGCGACCAGAGTGGTCCGTTTGGGTGGCAGCGCCAAGTTCGCGATGGAGAGGTCGAGGAACTGGCGAATCGCTACTGCGATTACGGCGACCATCAAAAAGGCCGCCATGTCGGTTCGGCAACGTGGGGACGTCCGCAGTCTTCGTTTCCATAGTGCCGGCGTAGGAATTTTATTTATGAATGTCGAGCATTGCATTGACCTTGCCGCTCCTCGCTAACCGCGACGGCACTAGGGTAAGGCAGTGGCGCACCGTTCCTGATTGTGACATACAGGATGAGCGTGCCCAACGGTCGCTTCAGATCGGGAAACGATAAATGACTCAAGCCCAATTATCCGTCGTCATTCCAAAGTCGCAAAGCATGATCCGCGACCTTGGTTTCAAACGGAACTAAATCGCATTGTCCGAGGTAGATAGCTTCGAACCCGACAATCTGAAGCGCGGAATATCGCTGAAACTAACTGTCATCGCGCGCGTGATGCGGAACCGGTTCGACATGAGCGTGACGCCGCATGGGATCACCCGGTCCCAGTGGACCTTGATCGCGCTGGTCGCCACCCAACCGGGAGCGTCGCAGCGCACGATTGCAGAACGGCTAGAAATGACCGCAGCCGCAGCGGGGCGGCTGATCGAGCGGTTGTGCAGCGACGGCCTGCTCGAACGTCGGCAAGACATGAAGGACAAGCGCGCCTGGCGGGTTTATCTAGCAGCTGCCGCCGAGCCGATGCTGGCGCTGCTCACCGAGCTCGGTCTTGCCATCGAGTCGCGGACATTTGCGGGCCTCTCGCCCGAAGAAATAGCGCACCTTGCTGCGCTGCTCGACAAGGTGCACGCCAATCTGATCGAAACCAAGGGCTGAAACGGGGGCTGATCAACCCCCGAAACGGACAAAGGCCGCCCCGATTGGAGCGGCCTTCTCTCTGAACCCCGTGAGAAGCCCTGTTCACCCGGCGCTGGCCAGGTCCTTCTTCGTCAGGCTGGTCTGGAACTTGCCATCGGCTGCGGTGATCGACGCGGCGGGGATCGACACCAACTTTCCGTTGATAATGAGCTGCGCCGTACCGTCGCTGGTGACGCGATACACGATGCCGATGCGCTTGCCGTCACTGGCATAAAGCGGCTTGCCGGCGACAATGCCGCCGGACTGTGCCGCCAAGGGTGCACTGACGAGGGCAGCGAGCACAGCAAAAAAAGCTATCTTATTCATAATAGTACACTCCTGTGAAGCTCCGGGGCACACAGTTTATGCTGCACTGCGCCATTTGGTAACCTTAGTTAGTAGATTCGCCGTCGCCGAGTCAAGTGCGTTTTCAACATCCAGCGTTGCACCGTATGCACAGCACCTTCACCACACGGTGCCTGCCATGCTCACCGCGGCGGCCGTCGCCGGCGCAGTTGTGGGTGCGGTTCGAGCGATTGCAGCGATCGCGATGCGCTAGCGTCGCGCCGAAACGGCTACTGAGGGTTTAAGGATGGGAGATCCTTTGCGAGTGGACGTCCGACGTTGAGACTGCGCCATTGGGCGAAGCGGTCGGCACCAGGCTGTCGGCACAGGCCACGCTGACCGTAATGGGAAAGTCGAGCAGCAATTGCGCCATGCCCTTGGCGACCGGGTCGAGCGAGGTGGACGCCAGTACGCCGCCATCCATGGAATTGCCGACGACGAAGTTGAGCGCCGACAAGCCCGGCACGCTGTACCGATCGACGGGCAGCGTCCGGCCATCGCAGAGCAAGCGCCCATAATGTTTGCCGACAATTTCCGGCGTCAGTGCGGCGGCAATATAGGGCAGATATTCGGGCCTGCGGGCGATCACTGCGACGTTGAACAAATTGCCCTTGTCGCCGCTCCGCGCCCAGGCGAGACGGATCAAGGGGACGGTATGCCCCGCCTCTGCATCGCCCGGTGTGGCGGGCATGGCTGGCGCGACGGCGTCAGCCTCCTTGCCCTTTGCGTCCGCAACCGAGGTGAACGGCACGCTTTCCCCCTCGACCATTACGGTCTGCGACACCGAAGATTTCGCGATCAAAAACGCGGCGATCCGCTGCACAGGACGCACCGAGGCGACCAGACTGAGGCTGATCCCGACCGACATATGGCTGATACCCGAGCTCTGCTCGCGAACCAGGAATTGCGCACCTGCCTGATCGGGATGATCGGCGATCAGGCGACAGATCGCCGTCGTTGGCCCCTCCCCTCCGCCGCCAATGATGTCGCACCGTGTCTGCGTGAACGGCGGCAACTGGCTTTGGCGCAGCATGGTGTTCGTGCGGGCGAACATTTCATGGCCCAGGCGGCGCGCTTTGGCTGCGGCCTCAAGACCGATGATCGGGACAAGCGCGGTCGCGCGCCAACCTGCGTCATACGTGACGCTTGCCTTGTACGTCGCGGTACGGCCCAGGCCCCGCGCGCCTGTCACTTCGACGCGGTCTGGTCCGACCTGCTTCAGACTGACCCCGGTAAAATCGCAAGTCACATCCGCGACATAATAACGCTGCGGATCGCTGACTTCGTAAAGAAGCTGCTCGGAAACGGTCCCGATCGTCACGAGCCCGCCGGTGCCCTCAACCTTGGTAATGACGAGCCCCCCGTCGGCGCGGCACTCGCCGATCGGCATGCCAATGTCGGCCCAGTCAGGCACGTCGCGCCAGTCGGTGAAGGTGCCGCCCGTCACTTGGGCCGAACACTCGAGCAGATGGCCGGCCAGCGTGCCCGCGGCGAGCAAGTCGAAGTCGTCCGGGCCCCAGCCGAACTCATGGATCAAGGGGCCGAGCGCCATTGCACTGTCGACGGCGCGACCGGTAATGACGATATCGGCGCCAGCGGCGATCGCTGCGGCGATTGGGAAGGCGCCGGTATAGGCGACCAGACTGTTGATCTGATCGGCGCCCTCGACTGTTTCGAGAACCGACGAATTGTCGAACATGTCGCGTGTGTCGAGGCCGATGATCGTTGCGCTTTCGGCGGTCAAATTGTCGCCTTCGACAACACCGATTCGGACATTCAGTCCTGCCGATGCCGCGCCGCGGCGCAACGCCTCGGCGCAGGCCGAAGGGTTGAGGCCCCCGGCGTTGGCGACGATCCGGATGCCTCGGTCGAGCAATGTCTGGAGATGCGGCAGGATGTAACCATCGACAAAATCGGCGGCGAAACCCTGCCCCGTGCCGTTGGCCATGCTGCGCCCGAGCCCGCCCATAACCGATTCGGCGAGAAAATCGAAAATGATGTAATCGAGCTGTTCGTCCTTCGCGAGCAGCTGCGCGATGCCCATGCGGCTGTCGTTGAAGAAGGCGGTTGCCGCGCCGATCCGGACGATGTCACCCACGCCATTTCCTCTCAAATGCTCGCACGTCGCGGGCTCGGCAAATTGACTCCCGAGTTTCGCAATGCATTTCGTTCGTTGCATAATTATAGCCCACCGTGACATAGGAAGACCAGACCGCACGCTTCGGCACTCGACACCCGGATGGGGAAGCATAAATGCCAATCACGATATCCGCACCGCGACCCAGTCCTGTTCGCAACCCCCGGCACCTGTTTATCGGCGGGGCGTGGGTCGAACCGTCGGGGTCGTCGCGCTTCGACATTGTCAACAGCGCTACCGAAGAGCTGATCCTGACGGTTGCCGAAGCGCAGGCACCCGATATCGAGCGCGCCGTTGCCGCTGCGCGCACGGCGTTCGATACAGGTCCGTGGGCCCGCATGTCGCCCGCCGCACGCGGTGTGTGGCTGGACAAGATTGCCGATGCCTGGGAAACCCGCGGCGACGCGCTGGCCGATAGCTGGGCGCTTGAATCGGGCGTGCTGCGCTCGATATCGGCTCATTCGGCCAAGAGCGTTGCCGGCATCTTTCGCGGCTATGCGGCGCTGGGCGAGACCTATGCCTGGGAAGAGAAACTTACTTCGTCGATGGGGTTTCCCGCGCTGCTGGTGCGCGAGCCAGTCGGTGTGGTCGCCGCGATCATCCCGTGGAATGCGCCGCATGCGCTGATGGCCTATAAAGTCGCCGCAGCGCTGATCGCGGGTTGCACGGTCATCATCAAGGCGTCACCCGAAGCGCCCTCGGCGCCCTATTTTATGGCGGAAATCTGCGAGGAGATTGGCCTGCCCGGCGGGGTCGTCAACGTGCTGACCGCCGAACGCGCGGTGTCCGAGCTGCTGGTGCGCGACCCGCGCGTCGATAAAGTCAGCTTTACCGGGTCGACCGCCGCAGGGCGCAAGATCGCGGCGATTTGTGGTGACCGGATCGCGCGCGTCACGCTGGAGCTGGGCGGCAAATCGCCCGCCATCATCCTCGACGACTATGATATCGGAAAGGCAGCCGCCACAATCGCGCGCTCGGCGCCGGTGATGACCGGGCAAGTCTGTGCGTCGCTGACCCGGATCATTGTCAGCGACAAGCGGCACGACGACTTCGTCGAAGCTCTTGCCGCCGCGTTCAGCAGCATCAAGGTGGGTGACCCTTTCGACGCGACCAGCCAGATGGGGCCGCTGGCAATGGCGCGGCAACGCGACCGGGTCGAATCCCTGATCGCTCAGGGCAAATCCGAAGGCGCACGGCTCGCAACCGGCGGCGGACGTCCTGCCCACCTCAATCGGGGGTATTTCATCGAGCCGACCGTGTTCGCCAATGTCGATAACAATTCGACCATCGCGCGCGAAGAGATATTCGGCCCGGTGCTCAGCGTCATCCCTGCCGCAAGCGAGGAGCAGGCGATCGAGATCGCCAATGACACCATCTATGGGCTGAACAGCAGCGTCTTCACCGATGATCCTGAGCGTGCCTATGCGGTCGGTCGCCGGTTGCGCGCGGGAACCGTTGGCCACAACGGCTTCAAGAACGATTTCGGCATCGCGTTCGGCGGGTTCAAGCAGTCAGGCCTGGGCCGCGAGGGCGGTGTCGAGGGACTCCATCCCTATCTCGAGGCCAAGACGATGATCTTCGAAACCGCGCCAAAGGCTGCGCAATAGGATGCCGACCGACAAAAGGCCTTTACGCTTTGTCATCATCGGCGCGGGCATGGCGGGGATGCTGGCGGGAATCCGGCTCAAAGAGCGCGGGGACACCGACTTTACCATCTACGAAAAGGGCGACACCGTCGGGGGCACCTGGCGCGAGAACAGCTATCCGGGGCTCGCCTGCGATACCCCGGCGCACAGCTATACCTTTTCGTTTGCGACCAACCCGGAATGGAGCGCCTTCTACGCCCCGGGCCCCGAAATCCGCGCCTATTTCGAGGATATTGCGGACCGCTACGACCTGAAGTCGCAGATCAGCTTTAATACGGAGATCGCTTCCTGCCGATTCGTCGACGGGCGCTGGCGGATCGTCACCACCGACGGGCGCGACGATGTCGCCGATGTCGTGATTGCTGCGACGGGCGTGCTCCATCACCCGGCAATGCCAGACATTCCGGGGCTGGCCAGTTTCGCGGGCCCCTATTTCCACAGCGCGCGCTGGGATCACTCGGTTGGGTTCGACGGCAAACGGATCGGCGTGATCGGCAATGGTTCGACCGGCGTGCAGATCGTCAGCGCCCTGTCGAAAATTGCGGGCACGCTGGTTCATTTCCAGCGGTCGCCACAATGGATCATGCCGTGCCCGGACCTGAAATACAGCGACGCCGACAAACAGGCCTTTCGTGACGATCCGGCGAAAATCGAGGCGGTCCGCAACGGCCCCGAGGCCAGCGCCCGCCGAGCACGCTTCACCGCCGCGATCATCGACCTCGACTCGCCCGAGCTTGCGGAAATCCAGGAGATCGTTGAACGCAATCTTCAGGACAGCATTCGCGACCCGGATTTGCGCGAAAAACTGCGCCCGGACTACCGCGCCGCCTGCAAGCGGATGGTGTTTTCGGCGCATTATTATAACGCGGTGCAAAGGCCCAATGTCGAGGTTGCGGTCGGCACCATCGAGCGCGTCGAGGCCGCGGGCATCAGGATGAAGGACGGCAGTTTCCACGAACTTGACGTCATCGCCTTGGCGACCGGATTCCGCGTCGACCAATTTGTCCGGCCGATGATCGTCGAGGGTGTCGGCGGCCAGAGCCTCGATGTACTTTGGGCAGAACATCCCCGCGCCTATTATGCCGTGGCGGTTCCGGATTTTCCGAACTTTTTCCTACTCAACGGGCCAACCGGGCCGGTCGGCAATTTTACACTGATCGACATTGCCGAGGCGCAATGGACGTATATCGACCAGCTTATCGATCTGCTGCGTGCGGGCACCTGCGATGCCGTGGCTCCAAGCAGGGCAGCGCTCGAAAACTATGAGGAGCGCCGCACCGAAGCCGCCAAGCGCACCGTGTTCGCCTCGGGCTGCCGCAGCTGGTATCTCGACAAGCAGGGCGTGCCTCAGGTCTGGCCATGGAGCTACGCCTATTTCCAGCACGTGATGGCGACGCCGAACCTCGACGATTACGACTTGATACAGAGGTACTGACAGTGGTGGGAAAACTCGAAGGTCGCCGAATCATCGTCACGGGCGCGGCGAGCGGCATGGGACGGGCGATTGCCGATCTGTTCGCGCAAGAAGGCGCGGCGCTCGCCCTGATCGACGTGAACCACGAAGGCGTTCGACAAGCAGCAGACGCGCTCGGCGCAGTCGGCTTTGCGTGCGACGTATCGGACCGGGCGGCGGTCAGCGCGACGGTTGCCGACACCGGCGCGGTGCTGGGCGGGATCGACGGGGTCGTCAACGCCGCGGGAGTTCTCGACATCAAGCCGTTCGGCGACCTTGACCCCGCAAGCTGGGACCGGATGATCGCGATCAATCTGACCGGGCCGTTCAACGTCGTTCACGCCGCGCTGCCGTTTTTGAACGGAGCCGAGCGCGCTACCATCGTCAACATAGCCTCGACGAGCGCTCTGATGCCGATGGCAGGGACGACGGGCTATTCGGCGAGCAAGGCAGGCCTCGCGATGTTCACCAAATGCCTTGGTTTCGATCTCGGCCCCAAAATCCGCGCAAATTCGATCTGCCCCGGCGTCATCAAGACCGAAATGACCCGTTATCTCTGGGAAAACCCCGAACACAGCGCGCGCGCTGCCGACCGCGTGGCGCTCAAACGGCTCGGCCTGCCCGAAGATGTCGCCCGGGCTGCATTGTTCTTTTCGACCGACGACTCCGGCTTCACCACCGGTACCGAACTCCCGGTCGACGGCGGCTTTTCTTGGCGTTGAGCGCCCAAATACAGGAGGCTTTGCACCATGTCTAACGATGAACTGCGGTCGGCAAGCGACGCTGAAATCGACGATGCGATGAAATACGCGTCGCCAATGGTGCTGCGAGGATTGCTCTATCAGCTTACCGGCGATGCCGAGGTCGTGGCCATGCCGCCGGGACCATCTGCTAAATTTGGCGTAGGCAAGGAAATGGCGAACGATGCCGATGCCGATCTGCTCAGAGCCAAGGGCGCGGCGTTCCTGAAACACTACCGGGACGGTCGCACAAACGAGATCGACATCGGGCCGACAGATCGCCTGCGCCAGAGCTTGTCGCTGACCGCCGGACACGAAATCCCCGAGGCCGAGCTGCACATCTGGCAGGAAGAAGCCGCCTTTGATCGCTGGGCGCGCGGTGTACACTGGCAAGGTGGCACCCCGCCCAAGAGCGTCCAAAACTTCAAGGTCGCGGTCATCGGCACCGGCATCTCGGGCCTGAATGTCGCAGTTCAACTGAAGCAGGCTGGCATTCCCTTCACGGTCTTCGAGAAAAATCCCGAAGTCGGCGGCTCTTGGTATGAAAACCGCTACCCTGGCGCGCGGGTGGACACTACCAGCCGGGGCTACACGCATCTTTTCAGCTATGATTATCCCTACGAATACAGCTATTCGCCGCGCGACCATAATTTGCGGTATTTCAAGTGGGTGGCCGACACTTTCGGCATTCGCGGCAACATTGTGTTCAATACCGAAGTCACCGCCATGCTTTGGGACGATGGCACCGCAAAATGGACGCTGGAATCGCAAGGACCGTCTGGCGCAGACACGGCAGAGTTCAACGCAGTCATTTCCTGCGTCGGATTCCTGTCACGACCGCAACTGCCCGTTATCGACGGCATGGAAAGTTTCGCGGGCGATGCGTTTCACATGGCAGCCTGGCCTGAAGGCGTGGACGTGAAAGACAAGCGCGTTGCCGTGATTGGCAGTGGTGCTTCGGGTTACCAGACGACGCCGGTGATCGCAGAAACCGCCACGCACACCTATCTCTTTCAGCGCCAGCCCAACTGGTGCCTTGAAGACGAGATTTACCTCAAGAAGCTGGCGCCACAGGCCATATGGCTGGATCGCAACTTTCCGTTTTACAGCAATTACGTACGCTTCCGCGTCGGTGCCTTGATGAGTCCGGAAGTGGCGAAGCTGGGCACCACGGTCGATCCCGACTTTGTCGATCCGCACAGCTTGAGCGCGGTGAACAAGGCGACGCGAGACATGTGCGTCAGTTTCGCCACGCGCAAACTGGGGTCACGACCCGATCTGCTTGAAAAAATGATCCCGAACTTTCCGCCAATGGCATCGCGCCCAATCCGCGTCGATTCTGACTACAGCGTGTATGATGCCCTGCTGCGTGACAATGTCACGTTGGTTTCCGATCCGATCGAAAAAATTACGCCCAAGGGCATCGTGTCTGGCGGTGTCGAGCACGAGCTTGACATCATCGCGTTTGCCACAGGCTTCAAGGCGAACGACTATCTCTGGCCGATGGAGGTGCGGGGCCGGGGCGGCGTTCGCATCGAGGAAGTCTGGGCCAAGGACGGCCCGCGCGCCTATCTCGGTGCCATGGTCGCCGGGTTCCCGAACCTGTTCATGTGCTACGGGCCCAATTCGAACAATTTCGGCGGCTTTACCGTCGTCGATCTGCTCGAACTGGTGGCGCAATTCTCGCTTCGCTGCATTCAGGGCTTGATCGAAAACGGCCAGCGCAGCGTGGAGGTCAGCGACGCGGGCTACTGGCGCTTTGCCGAAATTCTCGGCGATATGGAGCGCCAGATGATCTATATGGACCCGCGCGCCAACAATTATTACCAACATGGCGGTCGATCGTGCGTCAACGGTCCGCTCGACATTCGCCGTATGTGGCGCTGGCTGAACGATCCCGCCGGGGCACCGCCTGCCGAAACGGACGCCGGTCTCCGGCCCTATTTCGGCGAGGATCTTGTCGTCCGTTAAGCGGACACGCGCAGGCCATTGGTCTTCGAGGGTCCAGTAACGTTCGGATGACGACGGGCGCGTGACGTGATCGCGTGGCCGGCTTCAGCACCAGCGTAGTTGTTCAATGATGCGACCGTCGTGGGGCGACGTCCGGAATCATCGCGGTCTAAGCGCAGCATCCATTAGCATTTTGCCTCTCACCGCGGAAACGACCGTCACGTGTGTTTGAGAGCCAGACGGCACTTCGAAAAGCGACGCCGTGAACATTGTAGCGCAACCGTCAGAACCGCCGTTCGGCGCGAACGCTGCCCACCGAGCGTCCCCGAACGTAACCGATGTCGAGATCAAGCCCGGACTGATGGACCACGGAGAGGTTTTGGAGCCGTGCATCGACGACGGCAGCGAACCTGTCGGTCTGCGCGATGCCAAGCGGGTTGATGAAGATCGGGTCGGCATAGAGCGCCGCAATCCGCGCGGCGCTTGGATTGGCCTCGATCACGGCAGCATAGGTGCCGCGATTGACCAGAAAATTGAACAGCTGCGCCGCCGGCGTATCGATCCGGTCGCGATAGTCGATATTGAACCAGGTGATACCAGCATGAAGACCGGGCACCCCCCTCGGCGCAAAATCCGCGCCCAGCGTCCAGGTGGTCGCGCGCTCGGGACGGAGTTTCGGATCATTGCCGCGGAGCACGATGACATTGGATGCACCGCTGGAAGAAGCCGGATCGGGAATGGTGTAAGCGAAGATAAGCTGCGATCCGGGATCTTGGCGCAAATCGTCGAAGCTCGGCGCGCGGAACGATTTCCCGTAGCTGCTCCTCAAGGTCATGCCCGCAACAGGCTCCCAGGCGATGCCGAGCTTGGGATTGGTGGTCTTGCCAAAGTCGCTATACTGCTCGGTGCGGACGGCTGCCGACACGTCGAGCCGGTGAAAGCCCGGCAGCGTCGCGGGCCCTCCGAAGAGCGGAACGAGAAGTTCGGCATAGGCGGCTTTCACCCGCCGCGCCTCCAGCAAAGCGATTGGCGCGACGAAGCGCGGCATGAGGCTTGTTGTATCGGAGGTGGTGCCGCGGTCGACATAGCGTTCCTCGCGATACTCGCCACCGACTGCGAGGCGCATGGCGCCCGCCGGGAGCGCGATCAGCGGTCCGTCCGCGCGAAGCGTTGCTGACCAGACGATTCCGCTGTTGCTACTCGTCGTCGAACCTCGGACGCTGCCGATTGTCGCCGGGTTGGTCGACGGGCCGTCGCCAAAAAGATTATAAGCTGTGGCCGGATTGGTGTCGGCCAACGCAACCGCGAGACGGGCGGTGTTGATCCGGTTGATGAGCGAGGCGCGCTCATATTGCCGTCCCCATGTACCGTGCGCATCGATATCCCAGGAGCCTGCCTTCGCCTCGATGCCGGCCGTGCCGCCATAGGCGCTGGCGATGCCGCGCGAGCGCTCATTGCCGAGATCCCGTACGAAACTATACTGGACCCGAACCGGCTGATGCGTACCGATCGGATCGACATAAAAGGCGTTAGTGACCGGGACGGTGCGCCGCGCATCGGCGGTGGGTCGCAATGCCTGATCGAAGCTGCGCACCGACACCAGCCCATGCGCATAGAAGCGTAGACTTCCGCCGAGATTCTGGCTGAGTGCAGCGAAGATTGAGTGCCGCCGCTGCTCGGGCAATATGTCGGCGCCAGTCCAACTGTTCCCGAGATTGACCGTGCCGGGCACGAGCGAGGCCGCCGTAAGGCCTTGGCCGTTCTGGCCCGTTGGAATCGCGAAGCTTCGGCCGCCTGCAATGATCGTCCCCGGGCTGGCATAGCCGCCACGATGGTCCACCCCGCCAAACGGGCGAAGATCGTCTGTCGCAAAGCCGCGCGACGCGGCGGCGAGGCGCGTCCGTTCATAATATTCATATGCGATCACGCCGTGGCCACTGGACCATCTGGCACCGACCAGCTGGCTTGCCTGATATTCCTGGGAATCGCCGTCTGCGGTGCCCAACCGAAACATCGTCTCGGCGCCCCTGAAATTGAGACGCGGGACGATGTTGACGACGCCCGCAACCGCGTCCGAACCGTAGATCGCGGACGCCCCATCGGCGACGATTTCGACCCGCTCGACCGCAGAGGCCGGGATCATCGAGAGGTCCGAAAAGGCGCCGGCGAACCCGCCAAGGGGCGGCCGATCACCGTTGATCAGTACGAGGGTCGATGACGCCCCCAGCCCCCGCAAATTCACGCTCGAACCACTGGCCGTGTTGCGCGCCGCGCTCTGGCTCAGCGTTCCTCCAATACTGGTCGCGTCATTCGGCCCGCCCCCGAAATTTTGCGGGATCGACTGCGCGATCTGCTGCGTCGTCGCAAAGCCGCTTGCGTCGATCGCCTTGCGGTCGATCGTGATCACCGCGGACCCGACCGGCCCCTGCCCCCGGATCCGCGTGCCAGTAACGAGAATGTCGCCATCCTGAGGGTCGCCCGCCGGCTCGACCACCGGATCGCGCTGGACGACGAGCGCATTGCCGACCGGGACACCGCGCAATCCGCTTCCGCGCAGGAGCTGTGCTACTGCCTCCTCCGAGCTAAATCGCCCCTTGAGTTCGGGCGCCCGCAAGCCGGTCACCAGGTCGCTGGCAACAATCACCTGCCGCCCCGACACTGCTGCCACCTGCCGCAGCGCGGCACTCAAGTCCTGCGCCGACACATCATAGTCCTGCCGATCGTCGGACTGTGCCGCGGCGATCGGCGACGCCAGCAACATCACGCTACCGCAGGCTGTCGCTGCCAAATATTTTCCCAAACGCATTGCTCGTCCCCTTTTGCCCGACGCCGTTCTGGCGGCTGTCGAAAGGGCAAGACGACGCGGGTCAGCCGACCCGCCGAAAAGAGTTCAACGACTGCAGACCTGCAGTGCGTCAGCGCTTGTGCAAGACGATCTCACCGTGCGCCGTGCGCTCGACTCGCAGGTTCAGGGCTGCGGCGAGAAGGGCCGCGAGATTTTCGGTGGGCGTCGCGCGGAAACGACCCGTGACTCGCACTGTCGCGAGCTCGGGTTCACCTAAGCTGATCTTGCGATCCGCGTACCGATTGGCGTCGGCGACGACGTCCGCGAGCGATGCTCCGTCATAGCTCAGCATGTACCGGACCCACTGGTCGGCCCCACCGGGCGCCGCAGACACCTGCGCCGCACCAGCAGCAGGCGCATCGGCGAAGACTTGCCCCGGCACGAGCCGCGCGACCGGCGCAACGTCGCTCCCCGGAGAAGCGCGATTTCTGATCTCGACCGCCCCGCGCAAAAGGCTGACCCTTACCCCTTTCCGGCCAAGCGCCACATCGAACAGCGTGCCGCGGTCGAAAATGGCCCGACCGGCCGCCTCGACCATGAACGGCCGTCCAGCATCGTGTACGACATCGAACCGCGCGCGTCCGCGCACCAGCCGCACGACGCGCGCCTGCGTGGTGAATTCCTGTTCGATCGCGCTGTCGGTGTCGAGGATGACCCTGGTTCCATCCGCGAGCCGAAAGCTGCGGATCTCGCCCAAACCGGTCGCAAGCGGCCCGGCGGCAATGACAGGAGCCGTCGCCCCGCCCCGCAACAGCGGAAGCGCAGCGGCACCAGCCAGCAGCGCAACGACCAGAGTGGCAAAGGCGATGCGTGCGCCCGGCCCCACCAGGAAGGACGGATGCCGGCGCTGCTCGAGATGCGCGCGGCCCAATGCGGTTTCCCCGAGACGCTGCGA
The DNA here is from genome assembly GCF_014636175.1 of Sphingomonas psychrolutea. Taxonomy (GTDB): domain Bacteria; phylum Pseudomonadota; class Alphaproteobacteria; order Sphingomonadales; family Sphingomonadaceae; genus Sphingomonas; species Sphingomonas psychrolutea. The sequence goes on from NZ_BMDW01000002.1 coordinate 214,027, forward strand.
CAGGCGCGATAGTTGCTCCATCTCGGCATAGGCGGCGCGGTTGCGAGGGTTGCGCGCACGCCAGCGCTCAAAATCAAGCCGAGACATCTCCGCGTCCGGCCCGTGCATCCGCGCGATCCATGCCGCGGCTTCGCGCCGCGCCGCTTCGCTTGCGTGACCGCCGCCGCTCGTAGCCATCACTCCAGGCCCGTCAGCCTGTGGATTTGCTCGAACGCGCGCGCCATCTGCTTTTCGACCCCCGACACCGAAAGACCCGTGCGCATGGCGATCTGGGCATAGCTCAGACCTTCCAGATGGTGCGCCATGAAAATTCCCCGAGTCTTTGGTTTCAGCGACTTCATAGCAGCTTCAAGACGCCCCAGGCTATCGCGGGCCTCGAGCCTGCCCAGCTCGTCGGCCCCTGCAAGCTCCACATCGTCAGCGTTGACATGCGCGTCCGCTGCATGACGCCGCGCCGTCTTCGCACGATCGCGCAACAGGTTGCGCGCGATCTGCCGAAGATACTCTGCGGGCCGCAGGATCGATCCCGAGCGGCGCAGATCGGCTCTCGACAGACGCAGGAATGCCTCCTGAACGAGATCGCGGGCGTCTTCCGGCGTGGCGCGATAGCGCGTGAAAAAGCGCACCAGCGCATGCTGCTCGTTACGATACAGCACATCGAGTTCGACCATCGTCGGAACAGCACCGGGCAGCGCTTCTTGTGCGGTGCCGCCCTTATCGGCCCGACCGGCACGTCCCGCCATCACATCGCTTCCGGACAGAAAGCGGAGATGGCGCAGCCGCCAGACCGATCGGCCCCTTGCCCGCTCGCCATCTTCGCCCAGCCCATCGTCTCGCCTCCAGCAAGCGAGGCGGTCCCGGACGAAAGCCGGGTGGTGAGAACAAGGGTTTAGGCCTCGCACCGACGCCTTTGGCCGCAAGCGGCTTGGACATACGCGTCGGCTACCCGGCCGCCGACGGGCCTGGCGATATCGCTTCTACACCAAGGTTCTCACGCCTCGACGCCACCTGCAAGGCGGCGCAGCGCGAGTCTAGAACGGGACCGTTCCAAAAGGCAAGGCCCCGAAAAGGACCTGGAATCGATCCCGTTCGACGCCGCCTTTCCGGCGCAAGCGTTTTAACGACCAGCGAGCGGCCTGGTGCGTGGCGCCGGATGAAGCGACCCTGAGACTGAACCCTGGCGCAGACGCAAAAAGGCTCATTGCCAAGATTTTTTCGCAGACCGCCAGGTTCAAAAAACACGCTTTCCGACGCGGTCTGCGATCGTACCGCACACGTGCTCGTTTGTCCGTGATCAGTGGCTAAAAGCCCTGCATCGCCGCGCAAGGATCAAACCCCGGCGCTTCGACAGTGGTCGTTACCGCCTCGAATCGGGCGGCAAACTCGGCCAGTGGGCGTGGCGATGGCGGTCGAGCTTCTGTTGCCACGCTCGCGCGCCAGTTCCCACCGAGAGGACAGATCATGATCCAGTTCTATTATCATCCATCGCCGAACCCGGCGAAAGTGGCGCTGTGCCTCGAAGAAACCGGGCTTGATTACGCGATGATCCCGGTCGACACGCGCAACGGCGAACAGTTTGTCCGTGTGGGGCTGGGCGCGAGCGATGCCCTTCATTTTCGGGCCTGATGCATGGACCATGTTCCCGAACGTCAAGCGCCTGTTCGATGATGTCGGCAGCCGTCCTGCAGCCGAGCGTGCTGGCGCCCTTGCAACGGTGCACAGCTTCAAGGCTGAGATGGATGACGCAGCGCGGGAACCTATGTTCCCCCAGAACAAGCGCCTCGTTGCCGCCGAAGAGCTGCCTGACCCGAAAGCGTAGCGTCAGAAGCTGGCGCGATATCGTGCGGTTCGCGCGTCGGATTACCGGACGACCAGGCCCCCAAACTTCTCATCGAACCGGACATGCCTTTGCTCGCGCTTGAGCAGGATCGCCAGCCGCCGGTCGCCGGGCCGGGTCGCGACACCAAGGCGCGGAGTGCAGCTGGGGGCATAAGGACGGCATTGCTTCGGCGCGGTAACGTCGAAGCGAACACGATCTCGCGGGCGCCGGGACCCCCGCGAGCTCGGGCGGCTTACCCCAAAACCTGATCTTTACCCTCTGGCCGTATGCCGATGCGATGGCTAGCAAGACACTACCTGAAAACGTCGTGAAATCGGTCGTCGCGACATCCGCAGGCTATTTCGTGGTCGCAGCGGCGACCGTTTCGACCACGCGCTTCGACGGCGGAGTGGCGTTCCTCTGGGTCGCGACAGCACTGCTCATCGCGAGGCTGGCGACGCTGCGCAGGAGCGCCTGGCCAGCGCATCTACTGAGTTGCGGAATGGCGGGCGCGGCGGTGACCGCCCTATTCGGATTCGGCGTAGAAGCGGCAGTGCCGCTGGCGATCATTAACCTCTGCGAGGCCGTCATCGCCGCGACCTTGCTGCGACATATCCGGATACCCGAGCGTCCGCTGGAGTCGATGCGGTGGCTCGGCGGCTTCGTGCTGACGACCGGTATCGTCGCGCCCGTTGTCAGCGGAGTCGGCGGTGCGTCGATCGCCGCAATCGCCATAAATGCAGACTTTGGGACCTCGTTCGCGAGATGGTTCGCGGGCCATTCGCTTGGAGCGCTCACGTTCACGCCGGTCTTCATGCTTTTCTTCCGTGATGATGTCCGGGCGCGGATCAGATCGACGACCCGCAAACGTGCAGCGGAGACGGCAATCCTGCTGCTGCTGGTTTTAGGCACGAGCGTCGCGGTCTTCGACCAGGACAGCATGCCGCTCCTGTTCCTGCCTTTGCTCCCCGTGATCTTCGCCGCGTTCCGCGGCGGACGGCTGACGGCTGCCCTATCTGTCGTCCTCCTGACGGTGGTCGGCTGCACCCTAACCATGCGCGGCTCGGGCCCGGTCAGCCTGATGCACGGGACAATCGGCGATCATATGCAGTTCCTTCAATTCTATCTCGCCGCGACCGTGCTTACCGTCCTGCCAATCTCTGCCGATCTGGCACGGCGGAGCAATCTGATCCGCAAATTACGGGACAGCGAGGCGCGCTACCGCATGCTCGCCGACAACTCGACGGACATCATCCTCAATCTCGACGTTGACGGCCGCGTCCGTTTCGTCTCGCCCTCGATAACGCAACTGAGCGGGTTCGAGCCTTCGGACCTCGTTGGTCGGAACGCCACCCTGCTCGTCGTTCCCGAAGATCGCGCGTCGGCGGCCAGGTCGCACATGATGACGCTGCGCGGTGGCGGCGCGATGGTCAGCTTCGAATACCGAGCCCTCACGGCGAGTGGCGTTGAACGATGGTTCGAGACCCACAGCCGCGCGGTGCGCGACGACGCCGGGGTTGTCGAAGGCGTTGTCAGCGTGCTTCGCGACATATCCGACCGCAAGGTGATGGAGACGCAATTGTTCCATGCGGCGCTGACGGATCCTCTCACCCAGCTTCCCAACCGACGGGCATTTGAGCTGGAACTCGACAGGCTTGTCGAGCATGTGGATCCGCAGCGGTCGTTCGGGTGTGTTGCCATGTTCGACTTCGACCACTTCAAGCAAGTTAACGACAATCATGGGCATGAAGCGGGCGACCGCGCGCGGCGGCGACGTCGTAAGCCGTATCGGGGGCGAAGAGTTCGCCGTCCTCCTTCGACACGCTTCGCTTGAGCAAGCTGTGGTCGTCTGTGAGCGGCTACGACATGCGATCGAGGAGATGGTGATCATGGTCGACGGGCGCGCGGTCCGCGTGACCGCAAGCGGCGGGGTCGCCTCGATCGACGACGGAGGTTCCAAGGCTGTAATGCGAAGCGCCGACGCGGCGCTCTACCGGGCGAAACGGGATGGTCGAAACCGGCTGCGGCTCGCGGCGTGATGCAGCAGCTGCGCTTTCTCTGCATCGAGGACGACGCTCTGAACCGACGGGTGTTGAGCGACATGCTGAACGTGGCCGGAGGAGACTCCCATGAATGCGTCAGCGGCGAGGAAGGCCTCGCCGAGCTCGACACTGGAGACTTCGACTGCATTCTGGTCGACTTGCGGATGCCCGGCATGGACGGCCACACGGTGATCGAGCGCATCCGTTCGCGCCGAGACGCGAAGTCGCGGCTTCCGATCGTCGTGATCACCGCGGAGGGTTCGGGACCCGCCACGGCCCGCTGCTTGCGCTCCGGCGCCGACCGAATACTTCGCAAGCCGGTCGTCATGGACGAGCTGTTCCAGTGCATCGGCGCAGTCCTCGGCGCCCGGGCCACCGTCGTCGTTTAACGGAGCACCATTAATCACCTTGAAGGTGGGCACAGTCCAAACCCTCCTTTGGTCAACAGGGCGGCACAACCGTGGCTTTCGCCGACCTTAGTGTGTCGGTTCTAAAAGACCCTCCGCAAACGGCTCTGCTTCACGGCGTCCCCGTCGGCATCCCGGCCGCGGCCAACATGTTCGACCAAAACCGACGCTCAGGTCGGCTGACGCTTGGTTGGGATCGACAAGACCCAAATATATGACGCCCAGGGGTTGGGTCGCCACCGCTCTGGTCCGCACGCCCATTCAAACTGGTCTGCGTGGCTGGACCTGGGCCGTAACCAGCCCGGGGCGTTTCGCCTTCCATAATGTAGCAAGCAAAAGATCCCAAACAGTGCAGGGCCGACTGAGCGCAACGGAGCCGGCGATATGCCCGGCATGGACACTCATCTTCAACCGTGGGCAGCGCATCGAGGCAAGCCTTTCGCGCCGGATGATTGTCGAAGGCGTGATCCGGTTAGCAAACTCGCTGGACATCAAGATTATTGCCAGTGCATCGAAATCCTTGGTGAATACGAGGTGCTGTGGGCAATGGCTGTCCGCGACATTCAGGGGTAAATGCTTGCTCGCCCATGACTGCGAAGGTTGTGTACGGTGAGACTGCCAGGCGAACGCTACGCTGCGGCGGCCTGATGCCACCTCCCAAAACTGCCCGGTTTGTGAGACCGACGGCGCATCGTGGTCAGTCGATGCCGATTTCATTTCTGTTTGCGCCGCGTCAGACTCACCAGATCCCAGCGACCGACATCGGATCAGGCACGCGAATAAGGCCCCGGCCAGGGCAGTTCTCAATCTTCGGAGCGGCCAAGATCTATTCGATGCGACGGCGTTTTCTGCGCCCGCTCAAGCCCCTTGAGCCTGGCGACCACCCCCGGGCCGAAACCGAGCGCAAGGATCAGGAGGACTGCAATGACGACCACGGGCGCTGCCTGCTCCATCTGTTAACCTTAAGCGCGACGACCAGAGTGCCGCCGTTGAGAGCGTAAGAAGTGAGCGGCAGATTTGGTTCCATACGCCTGCTAGATAATACCCTGGGGGCTTCGCGCGAAATTGTCGCTTGCTCAGAGCGCCAGTCGCGGATCGTCGGCATCGTCGCCGACACGGCACCACATGAATTATTGCGAACGATGTACCGTTCTCGAACGTCATTGGCTACGCTACGAGATCGATACCGTTTTGACCGACAACGACCCTGAGCTGACGTCAAACACGGTGCCGGCATGGTGCGACGATGTCGGCATCGAGAGGCATCGTATCGCGCGGGACAGGGCGAGGGACAATCCTTTTGTGGTAACGTTGAGCGGCCGCCTGCGCGACCAATCCAACGCATGAACACGGCTTGGTTCCTGTCGCTGGACGGCGCCGGCGCGAAGATCGAGGCCTGGCCACGGGACTGCAACACCGCGCTTCAGCACACCCGGGTCGGCGGGTTGGCCCTCGCCGAGTTTACGCACCGCCCCGGCCAACGGCCTATGGATACCAGAGCGACGGTATCTGTGGTCTGAAAAACGGAGAGCTCGTCATTTGATCCGAACACCCTTCCCTTGCCCGGCTCATACCGGCAATAAAGAGCCATGTTTGGGAGCCCCGATATCAATGGCGCGGCGCATGTGGTCCAACTTGCGCTGACTCCGATATTTCTGCTGACCGGCCTCGCCTCATTGTTGAATGTTTTCACGACCAGGCTGGGGCGGATAGCCGACCGAGTCGATCGCCTGGCTGCAAACGCTGCCGACCATCCCCGACAGTTGGCCCGTCTTCGACTTCGATCCACCGCACTCGACCTCGCCGTTCTGCTGGCGGCGCTCGCCGGTGCGCTGACTTGCTGCGCTGCTCTGACGCTGTTCCTGGGCGCTCTACGCAATGCCGGCACGGGGTACATTCTCTTTGCCTTGTTCGGCTCGGCGCTGATCTGCGCGATTTCGGCGCTTGCGGCGTTTGGGTTCGAGACCATCCTGTCCGGCCGCTCCGTCCGGGAGCAGGCGCAGCCTGACGGGGACGAGCAGGAAAAAAATTGCAAATCCCCGGCGCCTATCGACGCGGGTGACGCATAAGCGGCCTCAGAATAGCGGTTTGGCTGACACTCGCCACCATCCACATTGGGGTCATCATCCGTGCGCTTCTGCTGGACGGACGTGATGCTTATGCACGCGCAGCGTGGGTTCTGCTGCTCTTCGCGCTTCCCGGCATCGGCACACTTTTGTATATGCTCTTCGGTGAACGCTGGATCTCCACCGCTTTCCGCGACCGTGCTCGGGAATGCTACGAAGTGCTCCTGCACTATGCGCCATCCGCATCCACAAGCCCCTTGTCGCCTGCATCGACCGGGGCCTTTTCAACCTGCGAAGCGGCGAGCCGATGGCCGCTTTCTACGGGTAACAAAGCGCACGTCGCTTCGGGATCCGACGCAGCGATAACGTCTGTCGTCGCGGACATCGATGCCGCAACGCACACCGTCCATTTGTCTTTCTATATCTGGCTTGGCGATCGCAACGGCACCAAGGTCATCGATGCGATCTGCCGCGCTGCCAAGCGGGGTGTCACATGCCGTATCGTGGCCGACGCGATCGGCTCGCGCGCGCTGATCCGCTCCGACCACTGGAAAGCGATGCGTCAGGCGGGTGCGCGTGTTTACGCGTCGTTACCAGTGCCGCTGGGACTCGGCTTCCTTGCGGGGCACCGAACAGACCTTCGCAACCATCGCAAAATCATTGTGATCGATGGCGGGATCACCTGGTGCGGCAGTCAGAACTGCGCCGATCCGGCATTTTTGCCCAAGCGCAAATTCGCACCGTGGGTCGACATCTTTATTCGGTACGAAGGCCCGATCGCGCGGCAGGCAGAATTGATTTTCGCCTCGGCCTGGATGGCGGAAACCGGCGAGGACATGCGCCCGGTGCTGACCGTCGATCCACCCCAAGCGCTTCCCTCCGGCTTCCCTGCGATCGCGGTCGGAACCGGCCCTTTATCGCCTAACGCGACGATGACCGACATCTTCGTTGCGGTTCTGGCGGCTGCCCGCGAGCGGGCCGTAATCACCACGCCGTATTTCGCCCCGGACCCCCCGCTCCTCAACGCAATCGTAGCAGCAGCACGACGTGGGGTGCAGGTGACCATCATTTTTCCGGAACGCAACGACAGCTGGATCGTCGGTGCGATCAGCCGCGCATATTACCCGGTGATGGCGCGCGCAGGCGCGCAGATTTTCGAGTTCCGCAGCGGTCTGCTGCATGCCAAAACCTTGGTCGTCGACGATCTCCTGGCACTGGTTGGCTCGGCCAATATGGATCGCCGCAGCCTCGACCTCAATTTCGAGAACAACGTGCTCTTCGACTCCGCTGACGTTGCAGCGGAAGTTGGTGAACATCAACGGCGTTGGTTGGCCCAATCGATCGAGATCGGCCATGCAGGCATCGCGGGACGGTCGCTTCCTCGGCGCCTGGTCGACAATATCCTTACGATGGCAGCACCCCTCTTTTGACGGGGAATTGGTCTGGCTGGCTGTCGACGTCGAGCGTGTCACAGACGGTCGCTGCTAAACTCGGAACCCACCCCCTGTTTGCCTGTTCTGGGCTGGAACAGGCTGACACGCGGAGCACCGCCGGCAACAAGACCGCCGGAGACGTCAAGGCGGCCATTGACCACCGACAACGAGAAGCTGGCCGCCTACGGCGTAGCGCAGCACTGAGCAGCATCGGGACACCGCGGCTTTTCTCCCGCGCTTGGATACAACGCGGTTCTTCGCCGCCCGTCGGTACTTATCGCAGCTGGTACCCCCGGCCCACTCGGCCTATCGCCCGGCTCGCCGCGTACGGGATCGACGGGGCAAATGCCCGGTTGGGACCGATGACGCAGTGTCAAGTACGAGAGAGAATGCCGTGAGGTCGAGGTTTGCCGCCTTTGTGATCGCCGTCCTCACCGTGTCGGCTGGAGCCGACGCGCACAAGCGTGCGACGATCGCGATCACCTTCGACGATCTTCCGGCGCTGACCCTTTTGCGCGATCAGCGCTACGTCACTTATCTCAACACGATGATCCTGCGCGGCCTGAAGCGCCACCATATCCCTGCGACCGGCTTCGTAAACGAATCGAAGCTGGACGAGCTTGACCGCTCGCAACAAATCGCTGTGCTCCAACATTGGCTCGACGCATCGATGGATCTTGGCAATCATACTTTTTCGCACGAATCCCCGAATACGCTCGGCCCGGCCGACTACATCGCCGATATCGTCAGAGGGGAGCCGGTGACACGCGGGCTACTGGCCCAGCGCCACCGAACCATCGGCTGGTTTCGCCATCCCTATCTCGAAACCGGGGCGCCGATCGCGGTGAAGCGCGAAATCGACGACTGGTTGCACGCGCATGGCTACCGTATCGCGCCGGTCACGATCGATGCCGACGACTGGGAATTCGCCGAGCCCTATGACGATGCGATCGCCCGCCACGACGAACGACGCCGAACACACATCCGCCGCGCCTATCTCGAACACAGTGCCGAGACCGTTCGCTGGTACCGCGCTGCTGCGCACGCTTTGTTCGGACGAGACATCGCCTATGTCATGCTGCTGCACGCGACACGGCTCAACGCCGATTGCATCGACGATATCGCCGCGCTGCTAAAAAGCGAGAAACTGCGACCGGTATCGCTTACAAAAGCGATGACGGACCCCGCCTATCGGACGAAGGACCCCTATGCCGGCAAGGACGGGATCGAATGGCTCGAACGCTGGTCGATCGAACTCCACAAGTCGTTACCTTGGGACAGCTATAGCGAAGTCCCCAAGGACATTGTGGCAGATTACGATCGGGTCGATCCCGATCGGTGATGCGGGGCGGTGACGCGATGCTCGATGCGCCGGTGTGCGAGCCACGTTCGGCCAGCGGATTGCTCAAAGGAGTTTATCGAGCAGAAGATGGAAACGGATCTTGGCGTAGTCGGCCTGCGCGATGCCGTAGGAGGTCAGAAGCCGTCGTTGCAGGGGCGCTCCGAACTCGCCGAGACAGTGCCACGCGATCGCAATATCCTGATAGCGATCAGCAATGCCCGCCCTGCCGACATCGATACAGGTCGCCACGCCGTCGTCGGCGATCAGAATGTTGTCCAACGAGAAGTCGCCATGCGTCACAACCGGATCGGGGACGAGGGGTAGCAAGCTCGTCATCTCCGTCCAGACCCGTTCAGGAGTCCAGCCCGCCTCCCCTTCGTCGAAATCCGCACCTTTCACCATCTTCCGATCAAGGCGCCAGCGCGCCTCACCAAGCCGCAACAGGTGATCGCTGTTAAAAGGACAGCTTTCCACCGGGATGGCATGGAGCCGACGCAAAAGACCGGCCAAGGCGTCAACGACCACAGGTCCCTTGTCAGCAGACGCATCGAGCCGCTGGTACGCGGTCTTGCCCGCAAGCGCAGCCGTTAACAGCCATGCCTCGTCGGGCGTTGCAAAGAGCGCCTTTACTGCGGGCACTGGGACGTGATTGCCGAGCCATTGCAAACGCAACATTTCCCCGGCGACGTCCCACGCCGACGGCTGGAGCGCACATTTAAGAAACAGGTCTGGCGTCACCCCGCGCTTCCAGAGGCGATAGACCGCGTCGCCAGACTCTCCGACGGTATCGCGCGACCACTCATAGCCGAGAAGGTGCGGTCTCAGGCCTGCCGGCAATTCAGGCGGCTCGACTGAATATTCGCGTCTGTTACGTGTCACGGCCAACCGCGCCAAAATACATCGGCGGCAGCCATCGTCGCGACGAACACCATGCAACCGCAATCCTCGATGACGACTAGGGAACGGTCCCAGAACATTTTTTACCACACCCACAAAGCGACATTTAGGCCCGACCTGCCAAATCCTAAATTCGCCGTTCGTGTTGCACCATTGCGCCTGGAAAGCTGGAAACCTGCCGTGCAGATTACGTCATTACCACGCCGGTTGATCGCTATACTGCCGAAAAACAGCAGTTTCCGTCAGAATATGCGCAGTACCGTATTTTGTTGAAGGGTGCCCGGCAGGTTGCGGCTTTCGCTCCGAAGCCTGGCTGAGTAGGCGGCCTGGTAACCCGCATATTTAGGCTCTATTAGAAAATCTGTCAGCGGGGTACGTCGAGCGCGCTAAGACGGATGGCATTTCGATACTATTGCGGCGATTGGACCGCACGGACCCTCTCGGTAAATTCGTTATATTTCGGTATGGCGGACCGCTCTGAAATTTGCGAACCGGAACCGGACACCGCATGCGTGCCGCTGAGAGAGGACCATGCATTTTTATGCGCCGGGACGAAAGTCCGCAAGGGCCGTCGCTTCCCTAACTCCCAAGCAGCCGCGACGGCCTCGTTGCTTACGCCGCGATGATGCCGCTCAAAACAGCCCGAACAATTTCTTGCGGGAGCCTGGGACAGTTGCTTGCCCCGATCTGACGTCGTTACGTGCCTTTCCTTTGATCGTCCGCTGAGCATTGGCGGTCGCACCCGCGAGGACTGGACCGCACGCAGCAGCCTTGCCACCGCCAAGGTCTACAAAAGCGAGCATGCTAGCAACTGGCGTGGCGACGACGCCCAAGGCGATCGCTGCCCCTGCCCGCCCGATCAGGGCGGGGCTGAGCGGATTGATGGACGGCGATGAAAAGCGACCGCTTAATCGGACTGGAGACTGCGCCGAGAACAAGCTGAACTTCTTCCCGTCGGCCTTCACCGATAGATCGATTGCCTCGGTGCCGAAATTGAAACTGCCGGTGCCGGCGATCACGTTTTTCTCGGTATCGATCAGGATCGGATCCGCGATGGCGGTCCCGTTGCGAACGGTAAACGCGACAAGACCGCAATTTATCGCGACCGGTTCCTTCAGCTTGTGCTGGAACAGTCGCTGCGCGAACACGCCGATGTCGAGTTCGGACAACTGCACGTTACGCTGGGACAGCGTGCCTGCCGGGATGATCACCGCGACGCGTCCATTCGCACTCTTCAGTGAATCGTGCAGCGTATCTCCCACGCCGTGCAATTGCATCCGGCCATGTACCGTCCCGGTAGTGCCGGATTCAGCTACGCCGAACCCGGATAGAAGGCTCCCCATCGGCGTCGGAGTCAGGCGGATGTCGTAGGTGGCGCGAACGGGATGCGACCGGGCGTTGAATGCCATCGTCGCGATCACCTTGCCCTTCGACATGGCGAAGCTGAACGGATCGAGCTTCAGCAGCCCGTGGTCAAGCGACAGATTGAGGTCAACGTTGGTGATCGGGAGGTGCTTCGATCGGACCGCGCCAATCCGGTAGCGCAGTGTCGCATCGAAGCTCTGCATCTTCTCAACCGGGATTGGTGCATTGGGTATCAGGTGCGCCGGTGCGGCGCCAGTCTCGGCGGCAGCGGCGACCGCACCTTTTTCAGCGACCGTGTCGGGACTATAGCCGATGAAAGGTGCGGCATCGATGATGTCGAGTGAGCGGCTGGTGAGAACCGCGTCCAGCCTTACCCTTGGTTGTTGGTCCCGGACAGTGAACTTCCCCGCAATATCGCTCTCGCCAAAGTGGCCGGTCATAGCGCTGAAGCTATAGTCTGTACCACTTTTGATCAATGTCGCCTTTAGCGCATACGCTCGGGTCTCGGGCACGACGACTCCGATGATCCCCAACAGATCGTCAACGTCCTTGCCACGCGCGCGCACCGCAAGCGGGACGTTTTCGATGTCGGCGAGGCTTGGGAGGTTGCCTGCGACATCGATCACATTTTCAGCCGCATGCATTTCCAGTGTCAGCTGGTTGCGCCCGCGGGCGACCGTGGCATCGGGCGATTGCAGCGCGCCGGTTAGCGTGAACGGCGTATCGCGTATCTGTCCATGGCCGTCGAGTCGCACGGCATCGCCGATGCGGGCGTTGCGAGAAGCAATGCTGGACAGGGTCAGATCGGCAAGGAACCGAAGACTCGGATCTTTGAAACGCACCGTCGACGCGGAAAGCGAAGCCTGATCGATGATGGGCAGTTCAAACGGCTTCCCGTGCGCGTTCGACCCAAACGTCCAGGTATTGGCAACGTGCGCTGCATCCCATTCAGCATCGATCGCCCCGTTCGTCATGTTCAGGGTTCGCAGATGGCGGCGGCCGAAGAACAACGAGAGTGGAGCGATATCGGCGTCGGCGTGGGTTGCCGAGAACAGGTCTGGCTTCGACGCCCATGTCGGGTTTGCGACATGTACGCCGTTGGCCGCAAACCGGATATCGAAAGGGTTGAAATAGAGTTCGAATCCGCTCTCGACGCTAACCTTGCGCTGCAGCAGTGATGTCGCGAGATGCTCGAAAGCCCCCTGCAAAAACCGCCCCTTGGTGAGGTACAATACCAACCACACCGCCATGATCGTCGCCAAAAAGCAGATACCCGCCCTTTGCAACCACCACAGCGGTGACCGGCGCGGACGGCTCGGTGCAATCGTCCTGCCAGCGGGCACGGGGGGAAGGCTATCGCCAACGAAATCGGTCAAATCGTCTTCCACGCGCTTACCATCTCAGAAGTGAGTAGAAGCGTACAACGTTCCGGGCAATCAAACGGCCTATTTTCTCGGCCAAAATCATTAGCCGTCTCATGCGCGCGACGGGGGCGGCGGCCGGACAACGAGGATGGTGGCGTGAATTCACGCTCCACGTTAAGACCAGCTAACCCCTTCATAAACCGCCGGGAGGATGGGATCGGATGTCTCGCCAGCCGACATTTGATTTGGACCCGCACCCTGATCTTTGGAAGGACGATTCCGCTTGTGAACGTCAAACGTCTCTTCCGCTTCGATTTGCGATTTGCGGGATCGCGGTTTTCCCTGAGGCTGTGGCGAGCCAATGAAAAGCCACGCCCAAGGCCAAACACGTTCGACCGCGTTACAGCGCCGGCCTCAGTCCATGACCCGAATGAAAATCTGCGCTATGCGCGGCATTCGCTGCGCAATCGGCCACTAGACGGGCCATCTTTAGAAGTCGATGATCGGGCTACAAATCCGTCGATTGAAGGGCTGCGCATGAGATCCTATTCACCGTGCTGAAGCGCCTGCTTCTCGGTATCGTTGGCGTCATCGTCCTCGGAATAATTGCGATCGCTGTTTTTGCCTGGCGCCCAGCCATCGCCGAGATTGCCCCGCCCGCGCCCGGCGGCTTCGCGCCCGCATTGGTCGCGCAGGGCGAAGTGCTGGCCAGTGCTGGCTATTGCGCATCGTGCCACACCGCAAAGCACGGCAAGCCGTTTGCAGGCGGCTATCCGATGGCGACGCAGTTCGGCACGATCTATTCGACCAACATCACGCCCGATCCGCAGACCGGGATTGGCACATGGTCCGAACCCGCGTTCCGGCGCGCGATGCACGAGGGCGTGGCGCGCAACGGCGCGCACCTGTTCCCAGCGTTTCCGTACGATCATTTCACCAAGCTGAGCGACGCCGACGTTGCCGCGCTCTACGCCTATTTCATGACCAGGGCGCCGGTGCGTCAGGACGCCAGCGACAACACCGTCCCCTTCCCGCTCAACATCCGTGCGCTCCAGGCCGGGTGGAAATTCCTGTTCTTCACCACCGGCCGCTTCCGCGCAGAACCTGCACACAGCGCGCTGTGGAACCGCGGCGCGTATCTCGCCGAGGGGCTCAGCCATTGCGGTGCCTGCCATACGCCGCGCGGCATGCTTGGCGCCGAGATCAAGGAGCGCGCCTATAAGGGCGCACCGATCGACGGCTGGATCGCGCCGCCGCTCGACTCGACCAACCCGTCGCCAGTCCCTTGGACGCAGGCCGAGCTGGTCGCTTATCTGGGCACAGGCGTCAGCCGCTATCACGGCACCGCCGTCGGGCCGATGGGCGCGGTCCCGCTGGGGCTGTCGCGTCTGCCAGCATCCGACATCGCTGCGATCGCCGCCTATTTCGCCAGCCGTAACGGATCGGCAAGCCAAGGCGCCAAGGGCGATGCCGCAATTGCGCATGCGCTGGCGGTGGACAAAGTCGGCACCGGGCTGAGCTATGATCCCGCCGCCCGGCTCTATGCCAGCGCCTGCGCCTCATGCCACTATAACGGTCGGCAGTTGAACCCGCTGCGCCCCGATCTCGCGCTCAACAGCGCGGTGAATTTGGATGACCCCACCAATCTGATCCGCGTCATCCTCTATGGGGTGAACGCACAGGACGGGGTCCCGGGCGTGGTGATGCCCGGCTTCGCGCACGGCTTTACCGACGCCGATATCGCGCGGATCGCCGCCTATCTGCGAAACACCCGCACGGACAAGCCGGCCTGGGCCGACCTTGAAAAAACAGTCGCCACCATCCGCGCGCAAGGCCAGGGCCAATGACCAGCTTCACCATCAACGGCCGCACGATCACCACCGACATGGAGGACGACACGCCTTTGCTGTGGGTGATTCGCGATCATATCGGGCTAACGGGCACCAAATTCGGCTGCGGCATCGGTATGTGCGGCGCGTGCACGGTCCATGTCGGCGGGCGCGCGACGCGGTCGTGCCTCACACCGCTTGCGTCGGTGGAGGGCGCGGTCGTCACGACGATCGAAGGGCTCGACCCGGCCTCGAACCATCCGCTGCAGCAGGCATGGCGCGACCTGCAGGTGCCGCAATGTGGCTACTGTCAGTCGGGCCAGATCATGCAGGCAGCCGCACTGCTCCAGGATTTTCCGGCGCCCAGCGACGACGAGATCGACGCGGTGATGACCGGGAATCTCTGCCGCTGCATGACGTATGTCCGCATCCGCACGGCGATCAAGCAGGCCGCGGCCAAGATGGAAACCAAGGCATGAGCCGCCTCATTACCCGCAGCAACGCGGCGAACCCACTCAGCCGCCGTGGCTTCCTGGTGGCAAGCAGCGCCGCAGGAGTCGCGTTCGGCTTCTCACGCGTGATCGCGGCGATCGATCCGGCGGTGCCCGGCAGCGTCCCGGCGCCTGCGACGGGAGCGGTGTTCGAACCGACGATCTGGTTCGGCATCGACGCGGCAGGCATCGTCACCGTCAACATCATCCGCGCCGAAATGGGCCAGCATGTCGGGACCGCACTCGCGCGCATCCTTGCCGACGAGCTCGAGGCGGACTGGAGCAAGGTCCGGATCGTCCACGTCGATAGCGATCCAAAATGGGGCTATATGGTCACCGGCGGCAGCTGGTCGGTGTGGCAGACATTCCCCGTGTTCAGTCCGGCGGGCGCTGCCGGCCGGATCGCGCTGATCGAAGCCGGTGCCAAATTGATTGGCGCCAACCCCGCGAGCTGCACCGCCAAGGGCGGCGCGGTCCATGCCGGCGGGCGCTCGATCTCCTATGGCGATATCGCCAAGAGCGGCACGGTCGCGCGACAGTTCACGCCCGACGAACTCAAGGCGCTGCCGATCAAGCCCGTCAAGGAGCGGCGCCTGATCGGTCGCGAGACCCACGGCCTCGACATCGATGCCAAGACGAATGGCACCGCGATTTACGGCATCGACGCGAAAATACCGAACATGGTGTATGCACGCCCGAAGCTGCCGCCGACACGCAACGGTTCAAAGGTCGTGTCGATCGATGACGCCGCAGCGAAGAAGGTGAAGGGCTATCTGCGCTATCTGGTGCTCGACGATCCGTCGGATACCGTGCCCGGCTGGGTGATGGTGATCGCCACGTCGTATTATGCCGCGCTCAAAGCGGCCGATCTGCTTGAGGTGACGTGGACCGCCGGCCCTGGTGCGGACATGACCGAAGCATCGTTGCAGGATCATGCCCGCGCGCTGGTCGGCAAGGCCGATGGCGGTGTCACGCTCGACATCGTCAACGCTACCCCCGCCCCCACCTCGGCGGCGAGCACGATCGAGCAGATCTACACCACGGCCACCGTGCTGCATTTCCAGCTCGAGCCAGTCAACGCGCTCGCGTTCGAGAAGGACGGCGTGTTCGAGATCCACACCGGCAACCAGTGGCAAAGCCTGATCCTGCCGACGCTCGCCAAGGCGCTCGGCGTGCCCGAGACCAAAGTGGTGCTGCGCAGCTATTTGCTCGGCGGCGGCTTCGGGCGGCGGCTCAACGGCGACTATACGATCCCCGCCGCGCTCGCGACCAAGGCGCTCGGCCGACCGGTCAAGATGATCCTCACCCGTGAAGACGATGCGCGCTTCGATTCGGTCCGCTCGCCGTCGGTGCAGCGCTTGCGCATGCAGTTCGACGGCAGCGGCCAGATTCAGGCGATGGAGCACCACGCCTGTGCCGGCTGGCCGACACAAGTGATCGCCGGGCCGGCGCTGCTCGCAAAAACCAAGGCAGGCGGCCAATATGATCCGTTCGCAATTTCGGGTGCGGACCATTGGTACGATGTCGGCCACCAGACCGTCCGCGCGGTCGCCAACGATCTCGCCAACGCGACATTCCGCCCGGGCTGGCTGCGCTCGGTCGGACCAGGCTGGACCAACTGGGCGCTTGAAAGCTTCATCGATGAGGCGGCGCACCACAGCAAGACTGATCCGGTGGCGTTTCGGCTCAAGCTGCTGACCGGTAAAGGCCGCAACGCCGGCTCCGCGCCAAACGCAGTCGGCGGCGCGCTGCGCCAGGCCGAGGTGGTACGCCGCGTCGCCGCGAGGGCTGGCTGGAGCGCAAAATTGCCTGCCGATACTGGGCTCGGCATCGCGACCAGCTTCGGGCAAGAACGCGACATGCCGACCTGGGTGGCCTGTGCGGCACAGGTCCATGTCGACCGCAAGACCGGGATCGTCCGCGTCGAGAAACTGACACTGGTGGTCGACGCCGGCACGATCGTCGATCCCGACGGCGCGCTGGCACAGGTGCAGGGCGCCGCGCTATGGGGCCTCAGCATGGCGCTGCACGAAGGCACCGAATTCGCCGCGGGCCAGGTGAAGGATACCAATCTCAACACCTACACCCCGCTGCGCATCGCCGACGTGCCGGAACTCGACATCGGTTTCGTCGAAAGCGGGAACGTGCCCGTCGGGCTGGGTGAGCCCGCCACCACCGTCGTCGGTCCCGCGATCGGCAATGCGATCTACGCAGCGACCGGGATTAGATTGCGGCACATTCCAATCACGCCGGCCGCGGTCCTGTCGGCGTTGAACGCAAGTTAAATTTACCGGCACCGCGACACTGCAACATGCGAACCCGATGGCAAGCGACCAAGCCGTCGCTGTCTGCTGGCGGTACGACCCGCGTGCGGTCATCCAGGCCCGCGTTGCCGCGTCTCGAAAGGAATACTCCGCTCGTGTGAGAAAAATGGGAGCTTTGCGGCCGAAGGGCGTGCGGCCCGAACGACAAACATTGGTGGGAACGGCCGCTTTTGAGTGACATATCGGATGATTGACGTTCGTTTCGGATGATTGACGTTCGTTCTTCCCAAGGTCGTGGGTGCTGGCTATCAAGCGCTGTTCTTTCCTGGTCGGAAACCTGACTCGATATTGCAGCCAGCTGTTTCGCCTATCGATCCGCCTATCTGGCGCTTGGTCGAAGTGCCAACCTCCATCACCGTCAAAGCCCCGCACGATATCATCCAAGTCACCATCGGCTGTCTGGATTACCACCGGGACTCTCGCAGCGACCACACAACCTATGGGCTGCCCGTGAGGGAGGATTAGGCTCCATCCCCGCGCAATCTTGATTAATCGTGCTGATCGGGTGCGACCGCGTTTGGGTTGGCGATCAATCCGCGGACCGCCTCGGTATCCCCCTGGTTCACGACTCCATAAACGGGCGTTGCCCCCGCAGCGGGGTCTGTCAGCACGATCTGCTGCTTGGCGTAAAGATTAACCTTGGCGATGACCTCGCGCAGCGGCTCGCCGCGGAAGACGAGCTGGCCGCGAGTCCAGGCGACAGCGGTGTCGGCATCGACGTCGGCGACTTGGCGGATGAAGCTGGTGCTGCTGCTGTTCTCGTTGCTGACGCCGAACGACAGACGCTCGCCCTTGCGCGCCACCTTCTCGATCGGCTCGGCAGATTTGCCTTTTCGACCCTCGGACACGGCGATTCGGATGACGCCTTCGACGACGGTCACTTCAGCCTCGGGTCCGCTCACGCTGACATCGAACGCAGTGCCTACGGCGCGCACTTCGCCGTGGCGCGTCTCGACGATGAATGGCCGCGCCGTGTTATGGGCGACCTTGAACAGCGCCTCGCCCGCGGTCAGCCGCAGACGGCGTTCGCCGGGCGCGAAGGCCACTTCGACCCGGCTGTCGGCCGCGAGAGTAACGACCGAAGAATCGCTTAGGACGATCTTCCTACGTTCGGCGTGCCCGGTGGCGAACGCTTGCGCCACGTCCAGCGGCCCCTGTCGCGCCGGCCACAGTGCCGCAAATCCACCGCCGATCAGCGCAACCGCAGCGACGCTCGCCGCGATCTTGCGCGGCCATGTGGCTCGGGCCGGACGGGTCGCAATCTCGGGTGGTTCCAGTTCGCCAAGCCAGGACCAGAAGGCGGCGGCTTCTGCGCGATCAGCGGGATGGAGTGTCGACTCCGCATCGCCGAAAAATGCTCCGAACACGGCACGAGATCGCTTGCGAAATTCGGGCTCGTTCACGCGCCGCGCTCCATCAAATGCGCCAAGCGATCGTAGAGATGCGCCACCGCATGGGTGAGATGTTTTTGCACCATTCGTGGCGATATCCCCAATGCACGTGCGATGTCACCCGTGCCGCGTTCGTCAAAGCGCCGCATTACGAACACTTCGCGACAGCGCGGAGACAGTTCTCCGAGCGCCGCCTCGAGCGCTCCCTGCAAGTCGGCAAGGCGGCGTTGGTCCTCCTGCGCGGCGCGCACGGGCGGATCGACGTGCGCTCCAAGCGGAACGGTGCGCTGAACGCGGCGATGGCGGTCGACGATGAGGTTGGCGGCGATCCGAAACAGATAAGCTTGCGGTTCGTCGAGGGTCTGCTCTCGCGCGGTCGCTATCAACCTTGCACACGCTTCCTGCACTAGATCATCGACCTCGGCGGGATCGTTGACACGCCGCGCCACGAACGCCCGCAGCGCAGCGCGGTAATTTGTGAATGCATCGTCCGCCCGCAAGGATACCGGCATATTTTCTGATCGCCCGGTCGCCGCCAACGCTCCTCCCCCACCGCACTGTTTGCATGCGCTCAAATATGACGGTTCGAACCCGAAGTACGAACCTTGCTTTTGTGCAACACCGAAAGAAATTTTATTGCGACTGGTTCGCGTGAGGTGTTGCACCGCGTCGTATACGTGCCGTGCGCGAGTAAGGCACGAATTATCCGGGGGAAAAGTTCATGAATGTACGTCAGTTGCTCCTCGTCACTGTTGCGACCTTCTTCGTGGTGCCGGCCGCGGCCCAATCCGCCACGACAACGCCGCACGAGATCAATCTCGCCGCGGGCAGCCTCGACACCGCGCTTCTGCAAGTCGCGCAGCAGACCGGCGTGCAACTGGTGTTTACCGACCCGGCCATCGCGACGACCAAATCCCCGCGACTGAGCGGCCGCTACACGGCGCGCGGCGCGCTCGATCGGCTGCTGGCGAACACGCGCTTTACCTATCGCTACACCGGGCCGAACACCGTTCGCGTGATGCCGCGCGCAGGAACCCACGCGGCGATGCGTCCAACCGCATTCTTCCAGGAAACGCCCGCGCCGAAGCTCTCGCCAACCGATGATCAACAACTTGCCGCCCAAACCGCCAGCGTTGAGGAAGCCGTGGCAGGGGAAGAAGGAGCAGCCCCCGATATCGTCGTCGTAGGCTCGCAAATCCGTGGCAGCAAGGCGACCGCGGCACTGCCGGTGACAGTGCTCGACGAGGCGCAGATCGGCGTGACTGGCGCCACGTCCGGGGACGAGTTGTTTCGGTCGATCCCGCAGCTCGGCGACGTCACGTTTAACAGCTCGTATCTGCCCAACAGCTCGAATGCGGCGCGCGGCGACGTCGGCTCGGTAAATTTGCGCAATCTCGGCATCGGCAACACCTTAGTGCTGCTCAACGGCCGCCGCGTGGTCAACCACCCAACCAGCCGCGCCGACGACAACCTCGTGCCCGTGCTGACGGTCAACACCAATGCCTTGCCGGTGTTCGGACTCGAGCGTTTGGAAGTGCTGCGCGACGGCGCGGCGGCAATCTACGGCTCGGATGCGGTCGCGGGCGTGGTCAACACCGTGCTCAAGACAAACTTCACCGGCGTCGAGCTCGAAGGCCAAGTCGGCTGGGGCCAAGGCTCGCAATTATTCGAGACCAATGCGCATTTGCTCGTCGGCCACGATTTCGGCGATCGCGGCAACGTCACGGTGTTCGCCAGCTACGACAAACGCGACGGCGTGCTCGCGAGCGATTTCGACTATACCCGCTCGGCTGACAAGCGTCCGCTGTTCGTCGGTACGCGCTTCGACGGTGCGACCTCGCTCGACGGCCGCTCGACCATCACTCCGTGGGGGTCCTTCCAGACGCTGAACAGCGTCGTAGTGAAGCAAGGCGCGGCCAGCATCACCAACGCGTCAGGACAGTTTCACATTCAGCCGACGAGCTATGCGGGTTGCGCCGCCGGCGGTGCCGGCGTGGTGGGCGCGAACTGCATCGCCACCGGCACCAACAGCGCCGCCGCGATCCGCGACTTGCGCTTCGATGCGCCGCTTGCGTTCAATACCAACGTGACGCCGGACATTCAGCGCGTGAATCTTTTTATGAACGGCCATTATGAAGTGACCGACGGGCTCGAGGTCTTTGGGGAGGCCGGCTATTACAGCGCCAAGACCCATAGCGTACAATCCTCGACCGGCACATTGTCGTCAGGCCCGCTGACAATTGCAGCCAATGCCTATTACAATCCGTTCGGCCCGATCGGCAGCCCCAATCGCCTCGCCAACATCAACGCGCCCGCGGGCGGCGTGGCAGTTACGCTGTCGAGTTACAATTTCGTCGACGTGGGGCCGAACATCATCGACGTGCTCAACACGCAATATCGCTTGCTCGGCGGCGTGCGTTTCGATGCGTTGGGCTTCAAATGGGAAAGCGCGGCGCTGTACTCGGAAGCGCGCGTGCGCGACACGTCGGACGGCATCAGCCAGACCTTGCTCCAGCGCCAAGTCAATCTGACCACGCCCGATGCCTATAATAGCTTCAACGGCAGCGGTTTGACACCGGCAAGCGGTGTGGATGGAACTCCGAGTAGCGCGGCGGCGATTGCGGCAATCAAGATCAAGACCACGCGCGTCAGCAAGACGTCGCTGGCGATGTGGGATTTGAAGGGTTCGACCACCAATCTCGTGCATTTGCCGGGCGGCAATCTCGGCCTTGCGATTGGCGGCGAAGTGCGGCGAGAGACGCAATTCGACGACCGCGACCCGCGCGTCGATGGCACGATCCAGTTCACCGATTCAATCACCGGCGCGGTCAACGGGTCCGATCTGGTCGGCACCAGCCCGTCGCCTGATACGCGCGGGCGCCGCACCGTTGCTGCGGCGTATATCGAACTCGCCGTGCCGGTAATTTCGCCGGATATGCATATCCCGTTCGTCCGCAACATCGAGTTGCAACTGGCCGGGCGGTTCGAAAACTACTCGGACGTGGGTTCGGTCGCGAAGCCGAAAATCGCCGGCGCCTGGGATATCATTCGCGGCATCCGTTTGCGCGGGTCTTATGCCGAAGGGTTCAAGGCTCCGAACCTCGAACAGATTAATGCGACGATCGTCACCCGTTCCAACACGCGTACCGATTACGTCCGGTGCGAAGCGCAACTCCGTAACAAGGCGATCACTAGCTTCGCCAATTGTTCGCAGGGCTTCGCCACGACGGCGCGGCGCTCGGGCAATCCCGATCTCAAGCCGGAAGAATCGAAGACGTGGAGCGCGGGCGTCGTGCTCGAACCGCATTTCCTCGATTCGACCATCGGCCGAATTTCGCTGACCGCCGATTACTGGCACATTGACCAGACCGGCATCGTCGGATTGTTCGGTGAGGGCAATGCGTTGATCAACGACTATCTGCTGCGTGTCAGCGGGACGAGCGATTCCAACGTGATCCGCGCCGCGCCGACCGCCGATGACATCGCGCTCTTTGCCGGCTCCGGAATCGCACCGGTCGGGCGCGTGCTGTACGTCAACGACACCTATGTGAACTTGCTGCCGCAGCAAGCCGCCGGAGTCGATCTGGGGCTGAGCTGGCGTTTGCCGGAGTTCGGTCTCGGGCGCTTCACGGTGAATGCCAACGCGGCCTATCTCGACAAGTTCTTCCTGCAACCTTCGCCGCAGATCCAGGCGCTGATCGACGCGCGTGCGGCGGGCACGATCAACGCCGGCACGACGATCGCCGATGCCGGCAACCTGATCCGCCAGAACGGCAAGCCGCAGTGGAAGGTCACCGGATCGGTGACGTGGGTAAAGGGGCCGTTCCAGATTGGCGGATACACACAATACACCGGTGACGTGGAAGATACCGGTCTGATCGATTCCACGGGGGCCGCTTGGTTGGTCAAAGATCAGATGACCTTCAACCTCTACGGTCAAGTCAGCGTCGGTGACCGCAACCAGAGCCGCTATCGCGTCCGTATCGGGGTACGCAACTTGACCGACGCGGGCCCGCCGCTGAGCTCGAACGGATATCAGGGATCACTCTACAATCCCTATGGGCGCTATTGGTACAGCAACGTACGGGTGAGCTTCTGATGCGGCTCGCCCCCTGGCTCGCGCTCGCCGCGCTGCTCACGCCGCTCTACGCGACCGCGCAGGAAACCGAAGGTGCCGCGCCGCAGCGCGGCACCGGCGGCGACATCGTCGCGTATGATCAAATCCACAAACCGTCGCCGGCGCGCGGCGGCATGGTGGTCAGCCAGAACAAGATCGCCGCCGCCGTCGGCGCCGAGATTTTACGCAAGGGCGGCAATGCGGTCGATGCCGCTGTCGCCACCGCCTTCGCGCTAGCGGTTACTTTGCCTCGCGCCGGAAACATCGGCGGCGGCGGCTATATGCTGGTCCACATGACGGCGAAGGACGGTAAGCCGGCGCAGACCATCGCGATCGACTATTACGGTCAGGCCTCGCGCAACACGCTGCCCGATCTTCTGCTAGGGGCAACCGGTAAGTTCGACGCGGCCAAGGGGTATTCGATGAAGGGCGTGGCCATCCCCGGCACCGTCGCTGGCCTATGGGAAGCGCATCGGCGCTTCGGCACACTGCCTTGGGGCACGCTGATCGCACCGGCCATCGCCATGGCGAGCAACGGCGTGATCCTGTCGGACGATGAAGCGCAAGCCAATGCCGAGCAAGAGAAGGCGATGAGCGACGACCCCGCCGCGCTCGCAGTGTTCTTCAAGCCGGATGGCAAGGCCTATGCGCCGGGCGAGCGCTGGAAACAGCCAGATCTAGCCGCAACCCTCAAGACGATCGCCGCGAAGGGTCGCGACGGCTTTTATCTCGGCCTGGTCGCGCAGCACATCGCCGCGGGCATGAAAGCGGGCGGCGGCGTAATCGATGCGACTGATCTCGCCAACTATCGCCCGATCGTCTCCAACGCGATCGTTTCAAGCTATCGCGGCCTTCCAATCGCGTACATGCCGCCAACCGCCTCCGGGGTCAGCGTGGCCGAGGCGATGAACATTCTGGAGACTTTCCAGGTGCGGGAGCAGGGCTGGGGCAGCGTCGCCAATTTGCACTTGCTGTCCGAGACGATGAAGATCGTATCGGCCGACCGTCGATTGGTCGGCGGCGGACCCGACTGGAAGACTCCCGCGATCGGTCTAACCAGCAAGCGCTATGCGGCGGAGCGCGCCAAGCTGATCCGGCCCGACGCCTCGCTGGGCGCAAAGAGCTTGCCCGACGGCAACCCCTATCCGCACGAAAGCACCGACACGACGCACTTCTCGATCGCCGATTCCGCCGGCAACGCGGTAAGCAACACCTACACGTTGTCGGCTTCGTACGGCGCGCACGTTGTCGCGCCGGGCACAGGCATACTGCTCAACAATTCGCTCGGCAACCTCGCTTGGGGGCACCGCGGCGAGGAAGGCAAGGCGACGCTGCCCGTTCCCGGCAAGCGTGTCGGATCGACGATCACGCCGTTGATCGTATTCAAGAACGGCAAGCCGTGGCTCGTCACAGGCACGCCCGGCGGCGGCTACATCATCGCGACGATGGTGCAGATGCTGTCCAACGTGATCGATCACCGGCTGAACGTCGCCGAAGCGGCCGAGCGGCCACGGATCAACCAGGCGGGCGGCGATGCGCCGCTCGAGCTCGAAGAGGGCTTCTCGCCCGATATCGTGCCGCTGCTGGTGGCAAAGGGGCACAGAGTGCGGCCCTCAAACACTATGGGATCGGTCCAGTCGATCATGATCGAGGGCGACACTTTTCTCGGCTCGGCAGACACGCGGCGGCCCGATGCCGCGGCGGTCGGCGTCAAATAAAAGGCGGATACCATGACATTGAAACACGTATTGCTCGCCGCCCTCGTCCTGCCGATGCCGGCGTTCGCCCAAGTCGCGCCCGATGCGCGACGCAGCGCGATCGTGGCAGACGTCGATGCCCGCACGCCAGCGCTGGCGGCGACGGCCAAGGCAATCTGGGGCTGGTCCGAGGTCGGTTACCAGGAGGCCAAATCGTCCGCGCTGCTGCAGGCGCAGCTCAAGAAAGCCGGCTTCACGGTCACGCCGGGCGTCGCTGGCATGCCGACTGCGTTCGTCGCCAGCTTCAAACAGGGAAGCGGGCCCGTGATCGGCATCCTCGCCGAATATGATGCGCTACCGGGCCTTGCGCAGACTACTGCGTCGTCCAAGACCCCGATAGAAGGCAAGGCCGCCGGCCACGGCTGCGGCCACAATCTGTTCGGCGCGGCGAGCATCACCGCGGCGATCGCGGTCAAGGACTGGATGGTCGCCAACAAGGTGCAGGGCGAAGTACGCGTGTTCGGCTCGCCTGCCGAGGAAGGCGGATCGGGCAAAGTCTATCTGGTGCGGGCCGGCCTGTTCAAGGACGTGTCGGCGGTGCTGCACTGGCACCCCGCCGACGCCAACAGCGTATCCGTCGGCAAGAGCATGGCCAACATTTCGGGCAAATTCCGCTTCCACGGTGTGAGCGCGCATGCCGCCGCCTCGCCCGAAATGGGCCGTTCCGCGCTCGACGGCGTCGAAGTGATGGACGTCGCGGTCAATTTTATGCGCGAGCATGTGCCGTCCTCGACCCGCATCCACAACATCATCACCGCCGGCGGCGAAGCGCCCAACGTCGTCCCTGATTTCGCGGAGAGTTACTATTATGTCCGCAACGTCGATCCGACGATCGTCAAGGAGGTGTGGGGGCGGGTGACCAAGGCGGCCGAAGGGGCTGCGCTCGCGACCGGCACCACGGTTGATTTCGAAGTCACCGGCGGGGTTTATTCAATGCTCGCGAGCAACACCCTGGCCAAGGTGATGATGCGCAATCTCGAATCCGTCGGCGGGGAGCAATGGACGGCGGAGGAAACCGCCTGGGCGACGCAAATGCAGAAGGCCCTGCCGACGCAACGGCCGCTCACGTCAGTCACGGACGTCAGCCCGGGCGAACGGGGGGCGGACGGCGGCGGATCGACCGACGTGTCCGACATCAGCTGGAGCACGCCGACGATCGGGCTTAATACCGCGACCTGGGTGCCCGGAACGCCGGCACATAGCTGGCAAGCGGTCGCCGCCTCGGGCATGTCGATCGGCGTCAAGGGCGCGGTCGTTGCCGCCAAGACAATCGCACTCACCGCTGCCGATTTGATGCTCGACCCGCAAGCCCTGGCCGACGCGAGGGCCGAGCTGGAAAAGGCGCGCGGGGCAGACTTCGCCTATGCCGCGATGCTGGGAAGCCGCGCACCGGCGCTAAACTACCGCAAGCCGGTGCCGGCGTGGGGGGGCAAGTGATTTTGGAATGACACTGGTACATTACTAATTTTTGGGATTCCCATCACGCTTGCGCTCCCGGATGTGACGACCGACCAGAACCTGACTATCTGGCTCGGCAAGCGCAAGATCATTGTTGAACTAGCGCTCGGCCACACCGGGGCGACCTGATCGCGACCGTGCCTGATGCGAAAACTTCGTCCTGCGCTGACATTGTGTGGCGCCCTGTTTCGCCCCGCATTATCGACGGTGATGGCGCCAGTTGGATCAGCACAGTCGGAAGGCTAGGCGTGCGGTGACAACGGGGTCCCACGCGCCAAGCCGCTGCCTCAATCCTCGCCGATCATGATCTCACAGATCAAACCTCGCTCGCCTGGGCCGGCGCGCACGCTGAGCCGTCCGCTATGCGCGCGCGCGACCCGGTTAACGATAGAAAGCCCGATACCGGATCCCTCGATGCCCGATCCCGCGCCGCGCCAAAGCCGGTCCGTGAGACGCAAAAGGTCGGCCGTGGGAATCGGCGCGCCGTCGTCGCTCACAGTAAGTCGGGGGCCTGGGCCGCTTGTGACCACGATCGCTGTGCCCGGCGGGGTGTGGCGCGCCGCATTGTCCACCAGATTTTCAAGCGCCAGTGTAAGCGCCTCGGGATAGCCATGGGGGCAAACAGGCGCGCCGTCGGATTGAAGCGCGATCGTCCGGCCGGACGCGAAAATGCCCGGTGCGCGGTCGCTGACAACGTGCTCTGCAAGCGCATGGAGGTCGACCGTTCTGACGCTTGACTCAATCGGTCGTTCCAGGTCCGCAAGCGCCAGCAACTGGCCGATCACCCTCGCCGCGCGATCGACGGACGTCAGGATTGCCGCACGGATGTTGGGATCTCCCACGCCATCCGCATGGAGACGAATGACCGCCAAGGGCGTTCGTAATTCATGCGCCACGTCGGCGGCAAAGGCCGTTTGTACCTGAATGGCAGCGGCGAGCCGATCGAGCGCCGCGTTCGTGGCCTCGGCCAGAGGTTCCGCTTCGAGTGGCAGCTGTCCCCGCGGCAAGCGGATGTCGAGCGATTTCGGGCCGATCTGTCCAGCGACAAGCGACACGGTGCGCATGCGCAGGGTCAGTCGTCGGGCCAAGAGCGCGCCGATCAGCGGCACAAGCGCCGCGATCGGCAGGCAGATGAGCGCAAAGCGCAGGAGAAAGCTGCGGACGATATCGTCTGTGATGACGGCCGGGTCTGCGTCATCCTGCGACACAATAATCCAGCCATGCTTTCGGGGCACGCTCAATCCTTCGATCGCACGCGTGCGAAAGAATTGGGCTCGCGTGCCCAGCGGAGCGGCGGCCAACACGTCTGTACGGACAGCGCCATAGGATTTCGCGACGCGCCGATCGCTGCCGATCACGCTCACCGCCATGCCGTTCGACAGTGTCACGATGCTGGCATTGGGCGGGTCCGTCTCCAACGCCACCGACGATGCCGCGGCCTGACGGCGCAAAAGATCGCGCTGAAAATGGTCGGCGGTCTGATGCAGCAATGTGGTGGCACTGGTGAATAAGGTGATGGCGGCAGCCACCGCGATCACCGCGTGCAGCGCAATAAACTGACCGAGCAGCGAACGCGGTGCGCCTACTTTCATGCGACCGGAACGAGCATGTAACCAACACCGCGCACCGTCTCGATGCGAACGCCGCTGGCGACGTCTTCCAGCTTTTTGCGCAGGCGATGCACATAAACCTCGACGGCGTTGGACCCCAAATCCCCGTCTAGGCCGAACAACTGGTCTTCGACGACGCGTTTGACGACAACCTTGCCGGCGCGGCGCATCAACTGCTCCAGCAACTGCGTTTCACGCACGGAAAGCGCGAGCGGTTTGGATCCAATCGACGCTGTCCGGGTCTGCATCTCGAGTTCAAGCGCGCCACAGCGCAGGGATTTGCCCGCATATCCATCGCGCCGCCGCAGGACCGCGAGCAACCGGGCATGCAGCTCGTCCACATCGAACGGTTTGACCATATATTCGTCGGCACCTTCGTTGAGACCAAGGATGCGCGCATCGATTGAACCGCGCGCCGTCAGAACGAGTACCGGGCGATTGTCGCCGTTGCGGCGCATCCGCGCAAGCAGCGCGATGCCGTCCCCATCGGGCAAACCGAGGTCCAGCAAAATAGCGGCATAGTCGATCGCGGCCAGACAGTCTTCGGCTTCCTCGGCGCGGCTGGCGCGATCGACCGACACCCCCCTTCGTGAAAGGGCGTCGATCAGCGGCGCAGCGACCGTGTCATCGTCCTCGATCAGCAGGATCCGCATCGTCTGACTTTCCGCAATGCAGCAATTTGTAAGCGCGCTGTAAGCCAGCGTGCCTAGGGGTGCCAGTCCCGACGTAACAGGACTCATGATGCACGCATCCCTTCCTCCTCAATCTCTACCGGCGACGCGGGCGCTCTCGCGACGCGATCAGGTCCGTTGGCTCATCCTGTTTGCAGCCGTCGGGATTGGCTTGCTGCTGCTGTGGCTGGCAATTGCGGCGCTGATGCAGCGCGCGCCCGTTATCCCGCCGACCACTCCGGCTGGCACGTTGCGGTTGACGGGTGATCAGATGGCCGCCCTGAAAACGGTGCGAGTCGGCTATGCAGCATCCGAAGATCGCACGCTGGCGAGCGGCGCTATCACGGTCGATGGCGATCGCAGCACACCGGTACTGATGCCCTACGCCGGTCAAATCGTCCGCGTCCTTGCCGACGCCGGACAATATGTCCGAGCGGGGCAGCCGCTGTTGCTGGTCAAGACGAGCGATTTCGTCGATGCGCGTAGCGCCTTGTTCGTGACGCGCGCGGCGTTTCAGAATGCGCAGGCCCAGCTCGCGACCGCAACGCGCAATGCCGAGCGACAGCGCCAGATCTTCGAAACCGCCGGCGGTGCACAAAAGGATTTCCTGCAAGCGCAGACCGACTTGATCGCGGCGCAAGCAACCGCGCGCACGACCGCCGCGGCGCTGGGCGCGGCGCGTGACAAGCTTGCGATCTTGGGCAAGTCGCCGGGCGAGATCGGGCGGCTCGAAGCGGCCAGCGAAGTTTCCGGGATTCACGACCGCACAACGCTCCACGCACCGATCGCGGGGCTGATCGCGTCGCGTGACGTCTCGGCCGGCCAATATGTCTCGCAAGGCGGCGACAAGCCGGTGATGACGATCACCGATCCATCGCATGTCTGGCTGATCGCGCAAATCGCCGAAGGCGATGCCAACGCCGTCCATGTCGGCGACGCGGTCACTGTAACGACTCCCGCCCTGCCCGGTCGGACGTTTCACGCGACGATCGATCTGGTGGGCGCTGCCCTCGACCCCCAAACACATCGCCTTCCGGTGCGCGCCACCATCGCCAATCCCGACGGTGCGCTCAAACCTCAGATGTTCGCCAGTTTCTCGATCCAGCGGCCGCAACGTGGCACTTCCTTGCGTCTGCCGGCTGCCGCCGTGATTCACGAAGGCGATCGCGCGCGGGTGTGGGTGGTTCGCCCCGACAGCCTGTTGCAAGCACGAACGATCGTCGCCGGCGACGAGCAGGACGGTTCGATCGTTATCGTCTCGGGACTCAATCCGGGTGAGCGCGTCGTGACGGCGGGCGCGCTGTTCGTCAACGAGGCGGGCCTGGGCGCGTGAACCGCATCGTCGAATTCGCGCTGCGGCAGCGGCTGCTGATCGTCGGCATCTTTGCAGCGATGCTCGTCGCCGGTGCGGTAGGCTTTTGGAACCTCAACATCGAGGCCTATCCCGATCCCGTGCCGCCGATGGTCGAGGTCATTACGCAGACCCAAGGCCTTTCGGCCGAAGAGATGGAGCGCAACGTCACCATCCCGATCGAAGTCGGGATGGCGGGCATTCCGCATTTGACCGCGATCCGCGCGATCTCGCTGTTCGGCCTGTCCGACGTAAAAATCCAGTTCAGTTACGATGTGACCAACGATGCGGCAAAGCAGGAGGTCATCAACCGCCTATCGCAATTACCGCCGCTTAGCGGCGGTGCGCAGCCGACGCTCTCGCCGACGAGCCCGGTCGGCGAAATCTATCGCTACAAGATCAGTGCACCGCCGGGCTATTCGGTGATGGACTTGAAAACCTTGCAAGATTGGGTGTTGCAACGGCGCTTCAAGCGAATTGCCGGCGTCATCGACGTAACCGGCTGGGGCGGCAAGCTGCGCGCCTATGACGTCGTGATCGATAGCGATCGGCTTGCTGCGCATGGCGTCGCGATCAGCCAGGTGCTCGCTGCGCTGGGTAAGAGCGACGGCAATGTCGGTGGCCAGACCATCAATTTCGGCGCGCAGTCGGCAATTGTCCGCGGGGTCGGATTAATCCAGTCGGCAGCAGGGATTGAAAACGTGCTGGTCGGCACCGCCAGCGGCCAGCCGATCCTGTTGAAAGACGTGGCGCACGTCCAGATCGGCAACGCCCCGCGCCTCGGCATCGCGGGCTATAATAATGAGGACGACATCGTTCAGGGCATCGTGTTGATGCAGCGCGGCGCCAAATCGATGCCGACGATCGAAGCGGTGCAGCAGGAAGTTACCGACATCAACGAGTCGGGGATCCTGCCGCCCGGCGTCCATCTCGACCGCATCTACGACCGCTCCGATCTCATCCGGCTAACGATCCACACCGTCCTGGAAAATCTGATCGCTGGGATCGCGCTGATCTTTTTCCTGCAATGGGCCTTTCTCGGCAATCTGCGCAGCGCGATCATCGTCGCGGCGACGATCCCCTTCGCACTCGCTTTCGCGATCCTGATCCTCGTGCTGCAGGGCGAAAGCGCGAATTTGCTCTCTGTCGGCGCGCTCGATTTCGGGCTGGTAGTCGATGCCAGCGTCATCATGGTCGAGAACATCTTCCGCCATATGGTCGAGCGCTCAGGTCATGTCGAAAGCGGACGGGGGCACTACACCCCTGCCAGCCGCTTCTCGGCCGTGCTTGGGGCGACCAGCGAAGTCAGCCGCGGCATTTTCTTCGCCGCCGCCATCATCATCGCCAGCTTCCTGCCGTTATTCACGCTGACCGGTGTGGAGGGCCATATTTTCGGGCCGATGGCCAAGACCTATGCGTATGCCATCACCGGCGGTCTGATCGCGACGTTCACGGTCGCGCCGGTGCTCGCGACCATGCTGCTCCCCGACACATTGTCGGAAGCGGAGACTTGGATCGTCTCGCGGCTGCGCCGCTGGTACGAGCCCGCCGCCGCGTTCGCGCTCAGCAATCGCGTGCTCTCGATCGGCGGCGGCGTGCTGCTTCTTGGCGCCGCAGTGATCGGCATGCGGTCGCTCGGGATCGAGTTCCTCCCACATTTGGAGGAGGGCAATTTGTATATCCGCGCCAGCCTGCCGCCCTCGATCAGCCTCGAGGCCGGGCAACCCGTCGTGAACGGCGTGCGCCGGATGATCGCCGGGTACCCCGAAGTTGAATCGGTTCTTTCGGCGCATGGCAGGCCCGATGACGGCACCGATTCGACGGGCTTTTTCAACGCAGAGTTCTTCGTGCCGCTAAAGCCGTTCGGCGATTGGCCCGCCGGGGTCACCAAAGAGACGCTGACCGCCGAGCTGTCGAAGAAGTTGCAGGCACAATACCGCGGCGTCGATTTTTCCTTCTCCCAATATATCGAGGACAATGTCGAAGAAGCCGCTTCGGGCGTGAAGGGTGCCAATTCGATCAAGCTGTTCGGCCCGGACCTGGCGACGCTGGAAAAATACGCCGATTCCATCAAGGATCAAATGGCGAAGGTGCCGGGTATCGTCGATCTCGGCGTGTTTCAGTCGCTCGGTCAGCCAACGGTGCGGATCGACGTGGATCGCGCTCGTGCCTCGCGCTACGGCCTGACGCCGGACGACATCAATACGACGGTGGCGGCCGCAATCGGCGGACAGTCGAGCGCGCAGCTCTTTGAAAAGGGCACCGATCGCCACTTTCCGATCGTGGTTCGGCTAAAGCCAGAACAACGCGACGGCATCGATGCAATCCGCCGCATCACCATCGGCGCGCCCGCGCCGAACGGTTCGGGAACGATCCAAGTGCCCTTGTCCGAAGTCGCCGATGTGAAGCTCACGTCAGGCGCGTCGTTCATCTATCGCGAGCATCAGGAGCGCTACATCCCGATCAAATTCTCGGTGCGCGGGCGCGATCTCGGCGGTGCGGTCGCGGAGGCGCGAGCGCGGATATCCCGCAACGTCCAGTTGCCCTCAGGCTATCATCTCGAATGGGCCGGTGAACTCGACAATCTCAACAATGCGGTCGCCCGCCTCGAAATCGTTGTGCCGATCAGCTTGTTGCTGATTCTGCTCCTACTGTACGCCAATTTCGGCTCGATCCGCGACAGTCTGTTGGCCTTTTCGGCGATCCCGATGGCGATCATCGGCGGCGTCCTCGCGCTGGCGCTGACCGGGACAGCGTTCAGTATTTCGTCTGCAATCGGCTTCGTCGCGCTATTCGGCATCGCGGTGATGGACGGAATCCTGGTGGTCACCACGTACAATCAAGCGATCGACGAGCATGCCGACCGGCAAGCCGCGCTGGCGACGACCGTCCGTCACAGTTTGCGCCCGGTCGTGATGACATGCCTGGTCGCTGCGATCGGCCTGCTGCCAGCGGCTTTGTCAAACGGGATCGGTAGCCAGGTCCAGAAGCCGCTCGCGCTGGTTGTCGTCGGCGGCATGACACTGGCGCCTCTGTTGATCCTGCTGCTGCTGCCGGTGTTGATCGATCGATTCTCGCGGCGGGTGAAGCCCGAAGATCGTGGCGCACACGGACGTGACGTCGGACATCATCCGACGCAAGGTATGGATTCTCAGGAGACGCCGGCATGAAGCGCTGGGAGCTCCCACTTTTCGCAACGGTGCCGATGCTTTTGGGGTGCGCGGTCGGGCCGCGCACTCAGGACGCCTACGCGGTGCTACCACCGCCCACCCAGCCACAACGTCTGGCCCCTCGCGCCGGACCTGAGCAAATCACGCATGATACCGAAGTGGCACAGGCGTGGTGGCAGGCGTTCGCCTCGCCCGAACTCGACGCGTTGGTGGACGACGCGTTACACCACGCGACCGACCTTTCCATGGCCGATGCGGCCTTGCGTCAGGCGCGCGAACAAGCAGGGGCGGTCGCCGGATCGGCCTTGCCGCAAGTCGACGCAAGCTTTCAGACGCAACGTGCCCGCGTCTCCAATACGCTCGCTCCAGCGGTGACCGATGCCACGCAATATCTCTACACGTTGCACACCGCGCAAGTTACCGTCAGCTATGGCCCGGACGTGTTCGGCGGGAACCGCGCGCGAATCCGCTCGGCGCGGGCCGCGGCCGATGTCGCGCAATACCGGCGCGACGCGGCGCGGGCGATGGTGGTCGCCAATCTGATCGCTGCGGTGATCCAGCGCGCCTCGCTCGCCGATCAAATCGACGCGGCACAGGCAAGCGTGTCGATCAATCAAGATATCCTGCAAAACCAGCTGCGGCGGCAGCGGCTCGGCGCGATCGGTGCCGCCGATATCGCCACGCAGGAGACAGCGCTCGCCACGGCAGAGGCCGCCCTGCCATCGCTGGTCCGCGCAGAAGCGCATCAACGCGTGCTCATCGGCACGTTGCTTGGTCGGGCGGCTGGGAGCGATCTGCCGCCCTTGCCAAGTCTTCGCGCGCTGGCCTTGCCGCATGATGTGCCACTGGCGCTGCCGTCCGAGCTCGTTGCGCGCCGCCCGGACGTGCGTGCCGCCCGCGCGCAACTCGAAGGCGCTGGCGCCGATGTCGGGGTCGCGATCGCCGCGCGATTGCCGAACTTTCAATTAAGCGCGAGCGGCGGCGGCGCGGCACAGCATGTCTTCGACCTGTTCCAGAACGGCAATCCGTTCTGGACGCTCCTCGGCGCGGTGGCGCAGCCGATCTTCCACGGTGGAGCACTGCGCCATCAGCAACGCGCGGCGGAAGCGGCACTTGACGGGGCAAAGGCGCAATATCGGGCATCTGTTCTCCAGGCGTTTGGCGACGTATCCGACGCTCTGACCGGGCTTCGTACCGATGCAGACGCGCTCGATGCCGCAGTGCGAGCCAGCGACGCTTCGGCGCATGCGCTCGGCTATATCCGGCGACAATTGGCGCTGGGCGATGTCGGCACGCTGGCCTTGCTCAACGCCTCATCCGCCGATGCGCAAGCGCGCGTGCAGCTCATCCAGGCGCGGGCGGCCCGTCTGAGTGATACCGTTGCAATGTTTCAAGCTGCCGGTGGCGGCGTTGTTGGAGAGCGATAATGGGCGGGCCGATCGGAGCGACCAGCGGCAGTTTTATCCTGATGGGGGCGGCCTTGGTGTTGAGCGGCCGGGTTGACGACAAGACGGTCCGCGTTGCGATCGCGCCGGGCACGTGGACTTCGGCCATCGACCCCGCCTTATCGGATTGGATCAAAGCCCGTCACGGAAGTTCGGACCTGAAGATCCACCTCCGCGCTGAGACCTTTCACGCCCAGGTTGCGGCAGTCGAAGCGCAACCGAGCGAAAGCGCACAGATCCGACTGGGCCAGGATGTGCTCGGCGAAAATCCGATCGAGATCGATTTCGCGCACCACGCACTGCAGCCGCTCTCGGCGAGCGAGGCGACCCATTTTGAGCGCCGCTCGAACCCGATCACCCTCCGCCGCGAGCCGGACGGCAGCCTGTCCGTCGCGCTCGCGGCGGCAAGTGGCGCTCCGGTGCGTGCCATGCTCGACCTGTCCCGGGCAACCGGCGTGGCCATGCCGGGATTGGCTGCGGGGAGCCCGGTAACGGTCGGAGGGGTCGCGTTCGCGAATGTCGATTTGAGCGATGGACCAAAACCAATCGTCGGCCTCTACGCATTCCGGCATGTCCGCGTGATTTTCGATCTGGGGCACGACCGCATCTGGGTGCACCGCTGAGCGCAGCGCGAACCCCGATAGTATTGAGACGATAGGACAGCGGCATGCCTGAGGACGATTACGATATTCGCGGCGCCCATGAGGAGGCTGTCGAAGAGCATGCGCGCCATCACGAACCGCTGAGCCAAAGGATCGCGCTTTTTTCGGCCGTGCTCGCCACGCTCGGCGCGATCGTCAGCTTTCTTGGCGGGCACACCCAGAACGACGCGCTTTATTACAAGAATGAAGCGGTGCTGATGAAGGCGCGGGCATCTGACAGCTGGGCCTATTACCAAGCGGAGGATATCAAGCGCCATCTCTCGGAGGCGATCGCTACGTTGGCCCCGGCGTCCGCAAACGCAGGCGCTGCCTACGCGAAAAAGTACGCGGACCGTGCTCGAGCCTTGCGTACCAAGGCAGAAGCCTATGACCGTAAATCCGAGGACGCCGACGCCGAGTCTCGGCGTGCCTTGTCACCTCACACCAAGCTCGCGATCGCCATGACCTTCATCCAGGTTGCGATTGCGCTGGCGTCGATTACCGCTCTTACCAAACGCCGCTGGTTGCTGTGGGGCGCGGGTGGGTCAGCGGCGGTTGGGGTTTTGCTCAGCATCATCGCCTGGTTGTGACCGGCGGGGAAATTCGGCGCAGCGTGACAGTATCGACGAGTGTCGACATGGTTCGTCCCGCATAACAGCAATATTGCCGGTCCCACCACTTTTAGCCCAGACGATCACGATCGTCCGGGTGGGTCGAGCGTCCTCTCATCAGCAATTTGATCTTCTTGGGGTTCGCCCTGCTTTGAGGGCAAAGTCGAACAGCTTATCAGGGTTCCAACGGGCTGCCGCGTCTCAAACCCCATCGCTTGATATTCACCAACCCGGCATCAACGCAATTTTTGTTCTCACCGCGCACCAATTGCAGAACCATCAACCCGGTGACTAAGAGACCAGAAATCGGCAGCAATCCAGCACGTTGCGAACCGGTCGCGGCCGTCGCGAGCTGGACCAGAAGCGGCCCCAGCCACATGGTTGCGGATCCTGCGATGACGAACAGTCCAAAGAAAACTCCAACCTTGTGCGCAGGCACGACACGCGTGAGCATCGTCCGGCTTGAGGCGTATGCCGCAGTGACGGTGACGGCACCGAGCATACCACATGCGATCAGTCCAAGTTCGGGGGCGGTGCGGAACATCGGGCCGCTCCAGATCGTCGCTTGCGTGATTGTATCGTACGGCTGATAAAATAGCAGCGCCTTGGTATTGCCGAGCGACAGCAGCTGCGAGATGACGACGCCGCAGATTTCGAACGTTAGCGCGCGTTTTGGTCCGATCCGCCCATCAAGCCAGCCGGCCAGCAACCCACCGCCGACCGCGAACACGCACAGGATCATGCCGTAAGCGAGGAGTTCTAGCGACTGCCATCCCATCACGCCCGCGGCATAGACGCCGCTGAAGATCAGGATTCCGGTCAGCCCATCGGTGAACAGCAGCGTCGCGCCGAGATAAACGAGCCCATCGCGGTGCCCCCGTGCTTCGAGCACCAGCGATTTCAGATCGGCCAGCGCCAGCCGGATTGCGGCAGCGAAGCGAACGCCGGTGCGGGCGACATCCGGCACGAACGCCAGCAACGGAAGGGTTCCGAGTGCCAGCGCGAGCGCGGCAAGTACAGGCACGATGCGGTCCTGCTGGTGGCTCGCGACATCCAACTCGAACAGCGGCGCGGTCGGCACAAAGCTCCACGCGACCTTGCCGGGGAGCGCGAACCCCCATAGCACGAACGCCAGCATTCCAACCGAAACGAAGTTGCCGAATGCAAGCGCCAGTCCCGAAGCCGCGCCTGCGTGCCGCGCCCCGGCTGCTGGCAGCAGCAGCGCGTTGTGCAAGATCTGGGTATAAGCGAACAATCCGCCGAGCGCCGCAAGGATCGCGATGATAATGCCGACCGAAAGCCCGGTGCCGCCCGGCTTGGCCCACCAAAGTGCGAGCATCAATGGGAGCATGAGCGCGACGGTGGCAATCAGCCATGGCTTGCGAGGTCCCATCCGGTCGACCACGGCACCGAGTAACGGTGCGGTCAGCGCGACGATCCAACCCGCATATTTCGCGCCGCTCGCGACCAGCTCCTGCCCATGCACCGGATCGGCGATGATGCTGGTGACCAGATACGGCACGAACACGTAGATCGTGACCAGGATGATGTAGGGATCGCGACCACCCTGGAACAGCGCCCAGCACCATGCGGCCCTGCCGAGTTTCGCGTTCTGAACGGTGGCGATGGTCACTCTCCGTGCTTGTCGGATAGCAGCCGGGCGAGCGTGTCAGCCTCGTCGGCAAACCATCGCTGGTTGGGGACTGCAATTCGCTCGACCCTGCGCTTGAGAAGTGCGCTCGATCCCA
Organism: Sphingomonas psychrolutea; assembly: GCF_014636175.1. GTDB lineage: Bacteria > Pseudomonadota > Alphaproteobacteria > Sphingomonadales > Sphingomonadaceae > Sphingomonas > Sphingomonas psychrolutea. Next base: position 251,376 of record NZ_BMDW01000002.1, read on the forward strand.
AAGTCACAGGATGCCTCGGAGCGAGGCGGCCGCGATCCCTTGCGACGGGTTGGACACATTGCGCGCATCGAAAAATGCGATCAGCGAACTCCCCGTAGCCGGGGTCCAATGTCCACGCATATTCACCCGGAAAAGACCGCGCGCTGCATCTGTGCCGATGTCGAAGTGCCCGCTTTGCCGGTCATCAGCTCACGCGCCGGACAGGACGGCCTGCACAAGCCCCGCCGCCTTGGCATAGGGGGCGTAGAAAACGTCGATCAGATCCGCCTCGCCGCGCACGACCACCCCGCGCGGGTTCGAGAACTCCCGAAACCCCTCGATGCCGTGGTGGCGTCCCATACCACTCATACCCGAGCCGCCAAATCCCATCGATGGCAGCGCGCTCTGGATCGCGCACGTGTTGACGGCCGCGCCGCCGGAGTGCGTCGAATCCAGCACGTGATCGGTGAGCGCCGCATCGGCACCGAACACGTAGAGCCCGAGCGGACGCTCGCCTGCGTTGATGGCATCCAGTGCGAGATCGAGGTCGTCATACGGAACGACCGGTAGAATCGGCCCAAAAATCTCTTCCTGCATAATCCGCAGGTCGTGGGACGGATCGATGACCAGCGACATCGGCATGCGTCGGGTTTCACGATCGACTTGACCATCGTCTTCCAGCGTCACGATCCGGCATTGCCGATCCAATGCCTCGGCCAGCATGTCCTCGATGCGCTGGAGATGTCGCGGCGAAATCATCCCCGTGCACTCGTCGCCGCGCGAATAGTTCGGCGCGGCCCTGGCCATAAAACTCTGTGCGTGCGTGACGAACGTCTCAAGCTCCGCGCGCGGCACCAAGGCGTAATCGACCGACACGCACATCTGCCCGCTCTTGATGAGTTTCGTCCCAATGACGGATTCCACGTTCGTCTCGGTCACAGAGCCAGGGGTCATTATCGCAGGGCACTTGCCACCGAGCTCGAGCGTCACGGGCGTCAAATTGGCAGCGGCAGCCCGCATCACCTGCCGACCGACCGCGGGGCTACCTGTATAGAGCAGATGATCCCATGGCATGGACGAGAAGGCGCGGGCGAGGTCGAGCCCGCCGACCGCGACCGTGACCAGGTCCGAATCGAAGGTGGCGGCAATCATCTCGGCCAGCAGCTCGGCGCACGCGGGTGTGTATTCGGACGGTTTGACGATGACGCGATTGCCTGCCGCGAGCATGTCGACCATCGGCCCGACCGAAAGATCGAACGGGAAGTTCCAGGGAACGATGTTCCCGACGACGCCCTTGGGTTGATACTCGATATAGGCTTTTGCCGTTCCCAGCATCGCCGGATCGGTATGCCGCGGGCTCGGTGCCATCCACGCCTCAAGATTTTCGAGCACGTGCTGCGCGCGCCCGACGACGCCCAGTACCTCGATCAAATCGGAAGCAGGAACTGGATGCGCGCCAAAATCCTGTGCGATCGCCGCCGAGATGCGGTCGCGGTTGGCGAGCATCATACCGATCAGCGCGCCGAGCCGCTCGCGGCGAAGGTCGATCGACGGGCGGCGGTCCTTGGCGAACGCCGCGCGTTGCAAGGCAAATGCCGCTTCGAGCGATCCGATCGCCACCGCGTCGCTGGCGTCAGCTGAAATTGTAATGGCCGGTATCTCAAGTGTCGACATCGCGCTTTTCCGTTCCTGATCGATCAGCCGACTGCGGTCATCGCGGCGAGCAGTGCGGTGCGTTCCTCGCGCACAACCTCCGGCTCGGCGACGACCTGCAAATGGAAGTCGCGGAGTTCCTCGGGGATGTACCAATGCACTCGGTCCGCGCCATATGCTTCCCACACGGTTTCCGCGACTTCGCGCGGCTTGACCAGCCGCCACATCCCCTCGGCTGGAGCCATCTGTCGCAGGCCGTCCGACAGCAAAGGCGTGTCAATCAGACCGGGGAGAAGATCGGCTGCGCGAACGCCGTAGCGCTTCAACTCGATCGACAGCGCCTCGGTCAAACCCCGAACTGCGTGCTTGGTCGCCGAATAGACCGGGATGCCGGCCGTGCCGAAGATCGCCGAAGATGACGAGGTGATCAGGCACAGCGACCCCGGTGTGTTTTTCAGGAGCGGCACGCCCGCCCGCACGCCGAGCATCACGCCAATGAAGTTGATATTGACGATGCGCATGACGTCGTCCCACGCCTGTTCGTCGAGCAGGCCGCTATTGCCAATGCCGGCATTGTTGAACAGCAGATCGAGCTTGCCGCCCGTCGCGATCGCGAACAGGTCGATCGCCGTTGTCCATGCCGTGCTATCGGTGACGTCCAACACCTCGAACATGCCATTGCCGCTGCCGATCTCGTCGCGCAACGTGTCGAGGCCAGAGCGGTTGACGTCGTAGGCCCCGACGAACCAGCCCTTCTCGGCAAATAGCAACGCGGTCGAGCGCCCCATGCCCGAGGCAGCACCGGTGATGAAGATGGATTTGCGGCCAGCAGCGGTGCTCATGCCGTCCGCTCCCGCGCGTGATCGCCGTCGAGTTCCATGCCAGCCAGATCCCCTTGTTCGCGCCATTCGCGCAGCAAATTTACGAAGACGACAGGCCCCGCGCCGAACACCGAGCTCCGCGCAGCGGCATCGGACGCCCGACCTTCATTATTGTAATAGCCCGGCGTGCACGCCTCGATGAACTTGCGACGCGATTCGGCCAATTGGACGATCGTCTCGACCCACGCTCCTTCCGCCTCGGCAGTCGGTTCGACTGTTGCCACGCCCCGCTTCACGCACTGTTCGACGATATGGGCGAGGTGCAGAGTCTGCTCGCTCAGCATGTGCGGAAAGTTCGGCGACATGCCCGACTGCGCTTGGCTGATGATGAAACAGTTGGGGAAACCGCGGGTGTGCATGCCATGGAGGGTCGAGAGTCCGTCCACCCATTTCTCGGTCAGCGATAGCCCGCCGACGCCGCGGACCTCCATGCCCGAGCGCTTCGCATAGCTGCCCGCGACCTCGAAGCCGGTGGCATAGATCAGGCAATCGAGCGGATATTCGCGGCCCGCGACCACCAGCCCGGTCGGCGTAACGCGCTCGACACCGCGACCCGCGGTATCGACCAGGGTCACATTGTCGCGATTGAAAACTTGGAGGTATTCGTCGTGGAAGCATGGCCGCTTGCAATACAGGCTGAACCACGGCTTCAGGGCGTCCGCGGTGGCTGGGTCGGCGACGATTGCGTCGATCCGGTCGCGGATCTGGACCATCTTCTCGAAATCAGCTTGTTCGAGTAGCGCTCCGGGATCGAGGCCTTCGGGATTGTTGCCGAGCTTCTTGCGCACTGCGCTTGCGAGCACGGTCCAACCGTCATGCACCGAGTCGTGCGGCGGCAGTTGGGCCGTGAACTGCGCGGTGAAATTCTCCATCCGCTCGCGTTGCCAGCCGGGCTTTAGGCTTTCGACCCATGCGGGATCGGTCGGGGCGTTGTCGCGGGCATCGACCGAAGACGGCGTGCGCTGAAACACAGAAAGATGCCCGGCCGCGCGCGCCAGCGGCGGCACGCACTGGATCGCGGTCGCGCCCGTACCGATGATGCCGACGCGCTTTCCCGCCAAGCCGTCCATGGGTTCCGTCGCGCTGCCGCGGGTATAGTCATAGTCCCAGCGGCTGGTGTGGAAGCTATGGCCGGCGAACGTCTCGATGCCGGGGATCTCCGGCAATTTCGGTCGGTTCAATGGCCCGGTGGTCAGCACCACAAACCGCGCTCGGACGCGGTCGCCGCGGTCGGTGACAATGATCCACCGCGCGGCCTCGCCGTCCCAGTCGAGCGACGTCACCTGGGTGGAGAACAATGCCTTGGGATAGAGGTCGAACTTCTGCGCGATGCGCACGCAATGCTCGCGGATCTCTGGCGCCTTGGAATAGCGCTCGACCGGCATATAGCCGGTCTCCTCGAGCAGCGGGAAGTAGATGTAGGATTCGATATCGCAGGCAGCCCCCGGATAGCGGTTCCAATACCACGTCCCGCCGAAGTCGCTACCGGCCTCGGCGATGCGGATGTCGTGGACGCCGCTCTCGGCAAGGCGAGCAGCCGTCATCAGACCGCCGAATCCGCCGCCCACGACGAACACCTCCACGTCCTCCGCAACCGGGTTGCGCGGCGGGGCCGTGCCATACGGGTCGTCGAGCATGCGGCCGAACCCCAAGGCGGGGTCACGGTAACGCCGCTCCGCCGGGTCGGTCGCGACCCGCCGGTCGCGCTCGATCCGATATCGCTCCCGCAGACCCTCAATGTCGAGCGCGGGGGCTTTGTTCGTCTGATCGTCGGACATGTGTTTCCTCAAAAACGCTTGGTCAACGTGATGCCATAGGTCCGGGGATCGTTGACGTAGCCGGTATAGCTGCCGTCCTGCGCGACCGTCGGGAAGGCGCCGATCAGGGTGTTGTTCTTGGTCAGGTTCCGAGCCCAGAACAGCACATCGATCTTTGCCGCCGCGCTGGTCAGCCCCAGGCTCGCACTCACGTTGTTCAGGCCATAAGTGGAGAGCGCCGGGGGGGTCGTCTCGGTCAACTGGACCTTGCTGGCATAGTCATACTCGCCCCGCAGGAAGCCGCTGATGTCGGTCGTGATGTGATGCGACAGCGTCGCCGAGGTTGAGAAGCTCCATTTCGAGATACCCGCGGGGCGATCGCCCGAGAGATCGCGGAACAGCGGTCGCTGGCCGGTGAGCGGATTGAGCGGGCAGCGCGCGGTGTCATAGTTGACGCACGGAGCGCGCAGGAACGAGTCGTATTTCGGATCGAGATAGGTGACGCTTCCGGTCACCGCCAACCACGAGATCGGCTTATAGGCGGCGTCCGCCTCAAAGCCGCGCACCGATTCCTTGCCGGCGTTGACGAGGCTGTAGCCCGTGCCGGTATAGGCATTCGACTGGAAACCCTTAATGTCCTGCTTGAACACGGCGAGGTTGAAGAAGCCGCCGCGGAACGCCGCCTTGAGGCCCGCCTCGTAGAGCGTAACGTTCTCAGGGGCGGCGGTACGGCCAATGCCATTCGCGTCAGGCGCCCGCGCATCGGTCGACAAATTATAGGCACCCGCCTTCCAGCCGGTGGAGTAGCTGACATAGGCGTTGAGAAAGCCAAAGTCGTAAGCGGCACGCCCGAGATAGGTGACCTTGTCGCCCTTCAGGACACCGGACTCGGTCGCATTGGGATAATTGACCGGCCCGTGGGTTGGCGCATTGCCATAGAAGAACTGCAACGCACCCAGCGCGCCGAAGGCGTTGGCCGGCACACCCAGGAACGGAAGTTCGGGCACGTTCTGCAGGTTGAGACGCGAGAACGGATCGGTCAGCACGACGTTGGAAGTCGAGGCCTTGCGGTCGCTCAGATACGACACGCCACCGGTTAACGTCAGTCGCGGCGTGACCTTGAAGTCGGCCTGACCGAAGATCGAATAGGAATCCTGCTTGAGAGTGTAAGGTGCCGTTACCGCCTGTCCTGCGGCAAAATAGGTCGCACCCGGACGGACAGCCGGGTTCACCAGGCTCTGCAGATATTCGAGCGCAAACAGGTTTGACCGGCCCGGGAAGCTTGCCGAAGCTCCGCTCAGCGCGTCTGCATAGGCGCGAATCTGGCTACCGAAATTGATCGTGCTGCGCGTGTCGAGATTTTCGTTGGCGTAAAAACCGCCGACCAACCAGTTGAATCGGCCCTTACCGTTGGACGCAACGCGGAACTCCTGCGTGAAGGTCTTGATGCGGGTGCGGTCCGCACGGTTAGCCAAGTCCGCGCCGGTGAAGTCGACATCCTGCGCCCCGCTATCGAGCTGATCACGATAGGCCGAGATCGACGTGAACTTCGCGAACCCTGCGTCATAGTCAATCTGCCCCGACACACCCTTGCCGATGATGCGGTTGGTCGGATCCTGGGTAAAGGCGACGTTGCGATCGAACTTGGTCGCCGGGTTGCTGACCGCGGCGCCAAGTCCGAACGGCGCGGGGGCAGCGATGAATTGCGTCGCCGGACCGTTGAGGAGTTGCACTGTGCCGCAGCACCGCTCGGTGATTTCACTATAGTCGCCGATGATGCGGACCGAGAGGTCTGCGTTTGGTGCCCACAGCACGTCGGCGCGAAACGATCCGCGGTCGCGGTTGTTCACATCCTTGCCCGTTACAACATTATTGTAAAAGCCGTCGCGCTGGTTGATCGCGCCCGACAGGCGTACGGCGATGGTCCGCGAAAGCGGGCCCGTAGCCGTCGCCTTTGCGATCATTTGGCCATAGTTGCCAACGGTCAGGTCTACCCGACCGCCAAAGTCGAACTGCGGACGCTTGGTGATAATGCTGATCGCGCCGGCCGACACGTTCTTGCCAAAGAGGGTCGACTGCGGGCCGCGCAGCACCTCGATGCGCTCGATCTCGGGAAGATCGTTGAGCGAGGCAGCGCTACGCGAACGGTAGACACCGTCGATGAACACACCGACCGATCCTTCGATCCCGAAATTGCCGTTGCCATTGCCAAAGCCGCGGATGATGAAGTTGGTCTGGCCGACCGCGTTGAACTGCGCGACCTTGAGTGATGGCACGACCGATTGCAGGTCGATCAGATCGCGGATCTGCGCCCGTTCGATCGTCTGGGCGCTGGTGACCGAGACCGAAATCGGCACGTCCTGCAGCGTCTGTTCGCGCTTGGACGCCGTGACGATGATGTCGTCCGAACTCGCAGTATCCGGCGCCGTTTGCACCGGAGCCAGGGCAGTCGCGACGGGTGGCGTTGCGACGACCTGCCCGAATGCAGGGCCGCTGGCGATCAGCGCGATGATCGACGCGCCAAGGAAGTGAATGGTTTTCATGATCTCTCTCCTGATGGCGGCTTCCCCACGTTTTCTGGGGTTCGACCGTCCATTCTCTATTCCATATTCAAAAACCTAGGACAAGCTAGATAATTGAAGGAGACTTGCGGGAAACACGCGTCTGATCAATGAGGGTGTCGCAAAGCGCCTTGGTCGATGAAAGGATGCGGCGATCGACACCCCCGAGTTCTTTGAGACGCGGCCGCGCGCCCGAGGCCGCAAATCCGCAAAAAAGCGTGACGCCATCATTCGCGCAGCGATCGAAATCATCAATGCCAAGAGCTTCGCGCTGGCGACGATGAGTGACATCGCCGCCAGCCTCGATCTGCGCGACGCGACGCTATATTACTATTTTCCCAACAAGCAGGCGCTCGTCTACGAATGCCATGTCCGCTCGCTCGAGCGCTTCGAGCGCCTGATCCGCGAGTCTGACGCCTTCGACGGTACCGGTATTGCCAAGATACGACACTTCGTCGCGGCGCTGGTCGAGGATTCCTACGTCAATGGACCGCAGCTCTATTTCGGAGACTACTCCTATCTGGAGCCGCTGCAGCGCGAAACGATCGCGATCTGGGCTGAGCGCTCGCGCGCCATGCTGGAGGGCATACTTATCCGGGGTATCGACGATGGCAGCATCGTTCCCTGCGAGACTGGTCCCGTCGTGCAACTCCTCCTCGGTATGCTCATCTGGCTCGCAAAATGGGCGCCCGATGTCAAAGGGCTAACCGCCGACCGCCTGATGCGCGCGATCGAGGCCTTCGGGTTCCATGGCCTCGAAAGCAGACCGTGAACAGACGCTCAGGCGGGTCCTTGAACGCCGTCTTGGGTTGATTCTGTGGTCCGATTGATCGAGCCAGGTGTGCATCGGCGCGCAAAAAGGGCTCTGACGCAGTTTTGATGATCGGCGATCATCGGTCGACGGAGTCGGCCTGCATTGCCAGCCGCAAGGCTTCGACAATCGAAACCCGCCAACTCAAGCGCGAGCCGCCTTTCACGGCAGACGGCTGGAAGGGCATGATGGCCTCATTTCGGCAATTAGAGCCCCTCCGAGAATTCCCCACGCAGAAGCGCCTGTTGACGGGGTTACCCAAGGTCCGTTCCCAAAAAATGAAGCAATTGCTGGCCCGGGCATTCGGGCAGCGCTATCATCGCGGAGGGAACCGGCATCGCGCGGCAAGCCGGCGGTTTTCCTGGTCGATGCAAACGGTGAATAAACATCGTCTCTCGCGCGACCACTTTGCTGCGGTGAGGATCAAAAAGCCATGAGGCGCTCGGCCCTTTGAGCTTGCCAGAGCTACGCCCTCGTGCAGGTTTGTAATGCGCGCCCGACGTCCTAATCCAGGCCGTCGGCTTTACGATGGGCAGGTTGGGATCAGGATTGGAAAGCATCATGGGCGAGACGCCGAAGCCGTGGGATCGTGAACTCGTTCGCAAATGGCTGGAAAGCCGCCTCAAAGCTGCCAGGCTCGAGCAGGCGGTGGCGGACAAGCGAGGGTATGAGGCCCAGGACGACTATGACAAAGCTGCCGCCGAAGAATGGGTTTGCCGGAGTCTGCAGACCGCCGGAAGCACCGATGACCAGGCGGCGTTCGCCGAGCAGATCAAGGTGTTAATTGTCCAGGAAGAGTATCAAATCGCTGGCATATATGATGATCGTCGCTTTGACCGACACGTCCGCGCCTGCCTTCGAAAAATCGCGAAGATGACGAAGGCGAATGATGGGTTTGCGAACACGTTGCGCTATCAAGCCTGACGCCCCGGTACTTGGGCCGACGCGCGAGCTAAGGCAGATCAGTTGAACGTATGGCGCGCAAACAGTCGAAACATGATCCATAGGTCGATTTGGAACGGGAGGATGCCCATCACCGACCGTCTCAAATTGGGCGGCTCCTGCCGGACTGCTTTTCGTGCCGAAACCGGCCAGTCGGCTTTCAGTCGACCCGCGACGATCGACCTGATTGGAACGGCGAGAGGTGGTGGATTACTGTCCGGCGGCTTTCTGAGCGTGATCGTGAAAAGCGGGCGACGCGCGTCACGCGGCGGTTCCGGAAGGCTGCGGCGTAGCGCCGGCTCTACTCGTTGTCTGGTCGCGTCCAGGATTTAGCCCGTGCGTAACCGGTGGGGCGGCGCGTCAGTATCCGCTTGTGTCGGGTGCAATCGCCCGTCGTGATTAGGATTTACCGATGACCAAGCTTCCCGTCACGCTCGGCGCGTTCGCCCTCATCTTCGCCGCGGCGACCCCGGCGGTTGCCGCCGACAGCATGATTACCAAGGCTCAGATGAGCACGCTCGCCAAGTGCAAGGCGCAGTCCAAAAAGAGCGCGAAGTGCGCCGCCTTCATCAAGGCGCATCCCGAATCGTCGATGCAGGCCGAGGGCGCGATGATGAGCGACGGCGGCGGCATGATGAGCGCCGAGAAGCCCAAGAACTAAACGACTTCCCCTGGCCGAAGCGAAGGGCCGCCGGACGCACCCCCGTCCGGCGGCATTCGTCGTCTTAATGGCAGCGCATGTCGCGATTGTTGTCGCTATCGACCGCCGCGCCGACGGCTGCACCGCGGCCTGCCCCGAGCAGCTTCGACCCGTTCAGCGCGATCACATTGCCGAGTATCCCGCCGACCGCAGCGCCCCCCACGAGGCCAGTCGTGCCGTCCTGGCGGCGGCAATAATAAGGTCCGTTGCTGCCGCGATAGAGGCGGTCGTTGGAGGACAGCTTTCCGTTCCGAGACCATCCGGTCGGCTTTCAGCCGTTTCGATTGCGATGGCGCTGCGGGAACGTCGCGACGGGCTCGGTAGCGGTCTGACAGCTTTTGGCGTGAAAGCGGGTTATAGCATCTGCCATAAAAAACGATCGGTCCTCAGGAACTGAACTGGACGCAAGGAGCTTTGCTTGCTTGGACCTAAATGTCGTCGGAGCAACCGCAGCCACCCCTAATCATCCATGCGAGGCCGACGATCGCCAATCCAATCGAAACGCCCATCGCCGCGGCGAGCATATTGGCCGGAACATAATTTCTCATCGCCGGCATCACTACAGCTGGCAGTATCGCAGGGATCATGACGATCGGCAGGAACCGCACTCTGGAGTTTGTCGTCATTTTATCCTCCTATCTCGCGGCGGCCAACGTCTCAAATTGCAGGATGACCGACAAGACGCGTTTAGAGCGCCGACGTCAAATGTCCCTCATGGTCTGCGTGTTAGTCGATGGCGACCTGATCTGACGTCGAGTGGAGCCCTGTGAGAGTGACCGGGACTGGACGACATGAGCCGGACGGAACCGCCCCGGGATCGCCGGAGGCCCTTTGGTTTAAGGTATGCCGCCATCGAGACATCGTCCAACATGGCATAGTATCGTTGCTCGGCTTCTGCGGTAGCAATGTTGCAGACCGGCTCTGGCGCTAAGCGATGGTTGAACGAGTCGAGCCATCTTAGCGTGGCAGACTCGACAGCTTTGAGGTTGAGCCTTGCCGGTGTCGTCTCCGGTTAGGCGGCACAAGCAATTCCGGCGCTAGGCAGCGCGCTTGCCTTTACCGCCAGCGATGCGATGGCACCGCCCCCGTCTAATGGCCAATATTAGTAGCGTGCTCGCGCCAATAACCACGAACGCAATGCCGATGTGCGTGGGAGTGAGCAGCTTGCCGAGCAGCGCCTCGAGCGCGTGGCCAAACAGATAGCCGATGCTGGTAAAGGTTATTGCCCAGACGATCGCCGACGCCGCGTTCACGAGGAGATAGGTGCGCATTCGCACATGGGTCGTTCCAATTGCGATCGGGCTGATCGTGCGCAGGCCGTAAAGAAAGCGGAATGCGAAGATGAACCCGATCGGATAGCGTTCGATCAGGATGATCGCGCGGCCGAATGCGGGCTTGGCATGCAGACCCACAACCCAGCGATGCGTTCGAAACCTGCGACCTGCCAGAAACAACAGCTGGTCGGCAAGAAACGAACCGGCCGCAGTCGCGGTCATTGCGCCGCCGATCGGCACGAGGCCGCGATGCGCGAGCACGCCGCCGGTGATTACGACGGCTTCGCCCTCTAAACCAGCTCCGAGCAACAGCGCTACCAGCCCGTAATGTTCGATCAGCGACTCGATGCTCACGCCAATGACCCGCCGATGCCAATGTTCGTTGCCACCGTTGTCACGTTGACATGCCTACTGAGCCGCCTGATCGAGGTCGAACGCCCGCTTCACACGCCTGCCCTGCTATGACGAATGGCGGCGCCGTTCTTCGATTAGCATCCGTTTCGATTTCTGTTGCGATCCCGCGTGTTGTTCTTATCCAGCGTTCTTCCAAGCAGGGCGCCGCCGACGCCGCCTGCAACTGTACCGAGCGTTCCGCCACCCAATACGTTTCCAAGCACAGCACCGCCAGCGCCACCGGCGATCGTGCCCACCGCGCCATTCCCGCTTCCGCAATGACGATCATCATACTGGCCACGGTCGGAGTTGCTGCGGTAATATTGGTCACTGCCGTCGTACGCGCGATGATGGCGATAATGATGACGGCTTTGAGCAAGCGCCGGATCCGGCAGAGTGACAACGCCAGCAGTGGCAAATGCCGTTAAAACCAAAACAGCCGACCGGGTGAAATCTTTAATCATAATGTTGCTCCTTTGCTCCGCCTGGCGCGTCATTGAAAAACAAATTATGTGCTTGGATGACCGAAGCTGACGCAGGGTTTCCATACTCTGAATCAACGCAACCACAGCGCAACCAGAATGTTCCGTTACCAGTTGCCAATCTGTCTTCGGCGCTCAGGGCCAAAAGGAGTTCCTCACCCGCTCTAGAGCTCGAGACCTGATTCTGTGGACGGTCCCTGCACAGGCGTATGCGGCTCTGAAAATAAAGATGGGAATGACCGAAACTGGGCGGTGGCCGCAGGTCGGCTTCTCATACCGAAACCCGCCGGTCAGCTTTCAGGCGCACCAGCGCGGCGGGGATGATCCCAACGGCGATACGTGGTGGTTAGTTCTCGATCCACTTTTAGGCTGGCCGCTTAGCAAAGCGGACACTCGTCGCCCGGCAGTGGCATGACTGCCTTCGACCATCTTCCGCTGTTTCAATGCGGTGAACGGGATGTCGGCTTACGCCGAAATCGGCCATTAGCCGCCGGAGGTCTCGGGCAGTTTCCGGTCAGTCCTTGGTGATCAACCTGAAGAAGTTGATCGGGTTGCCATCCAGATCTCGGAACAGCATTGAGCGGGCGCTTCAGGGCACATCCTTGGGCTGCTGAAATTAGTCCGTCACGAACGGATCAATCCGCGTGCGGACGATCCGATACCGTCTCTCGATCATTGATGCGGCGAAGCGGCGTCATTATGCTTCCCAACGATCAGAGTTATCGGCCTGTCCTTGGCTGGATTACATTCTTGATCGGGGGATTCGATGAATGGCGAAGAAACCGGCGGCAGGGACCTCAGGCAGACACGAATTTTTGCCCAAAACCAAAAAGCTAATAGCGGAACGGGCCTCGTACAGATGCGTCGTTCCGGGCTGCAAAGTGCCGACAATCGGTCCCGGAGCAAAATTTGATGACGTATCCAATGCAGGTTCAGCGAGTCATATCTACAGCGCCGCAGAGAACGGTCCCCGAGGCCGCGCTGGCTTAACGCCTACACAGATTAAGTCTCCTCAGAATGGCATCTGGACGTGCCGCACTCATGGAACAGAAATCGACAACAACAAAGGCGAACGTTATCCCGCCGCCCTGTTGCTCGGATGGAAAGCGTTGCAAGAGGCCCAGTTACGCCGCGAGCAAGATGGTAGACATACGCCTGTCGGCTGGATTCACGAATTGAAGATTATCCAAAGTTGGCTCTTCAAAAGCGACGAGGCTTTGACCCTTGGCAAGGCAACGCTGCTTCAAGGGCCGCCGTTCGGAAAGAGTGCCTTGTGTGACTGGATTTCCACCTCGCTAGGAGGAAAGCATGAGGACCGCTGGATCAGCAGTCTTGGTCTCACTATTCTAAATCTGAAAATATTTGCTCCAGAAGAACAAGCGATCGAACTGAAGTTCGATAACCAGCAACGCACGTTCGCGGCGAATGGAGTGCCTGTCTCAGAGGCGCCCAAGCGTGGTAGCGCTGTTTTTTTTCGTCAGTCAGCATGGTCCTTATATCCGCGAAGCGATGACGACGACGACGACGAGCTAATTGGGCAGTTGCTTGGCTTCGAGCGAGATGTGGTCCGTGGCTTAATCCATGACATTCAACGGAATGGCACAAAATGGGGAAGATTGATCGCGTTCTACCACGAAGAGGATTTTGAAGACGACGATCATGGCGAACCGGTTCCAACGGGTGGTAGAACTTGGACGCTTCGGAGAGGTGGGCCGACGGGTGTAACATTTCGAGGCTTGGCAGGTAGCGAGCAAGAGCGGATACTTATTGAGTTCGCAGCAGCATTGGCCAGAGAGCGAGCAGCTTTTAGTCCTACGGTTCTATTGTTAGATGGTAGTGGCTGGAACTTCGATGACGGCAACATGGCTCTGCTAGCCGAATACCTGATCGGCCAGCCATTTCAGACTATTTTGACAATGCGCGGAGGCTGGCAGCCAAATCAGGCCGCCCCCTGGTGGGGGTGGTCGCGTGTTGTCCTCATCGGAAAACAATATTCGGCGCAGATTGCCTCGCACGACTGGTAGCATATGCCGAAACGATCGCGTCGCTCTTTGATGATCTCGATGACCTCACTTAACGACAATAATGCCGAGTGGAGGGCGGCAGCTTTTTTGAGGCGCCGTTTTATCGGATGCCAGCCCGGTCGCGGCGACTTTTTCCCACGCAGAAAATAAACGGCTCAGTACAATGAATGTCAAGTACAGCCGGAACCTGCCATAGCCGCTCGTGCTCGCAAACGGCCGCTTTGTCCCCATGACTTGCCATTCGCCAGTCGACTCATCCAAGATATCCACCGGCTGATTTTTTCGGTCCCAAGTGCAGGCTGGCGGGCATAGATTACATGATGCGGGATAGCTGCCATTGAAACGCCCCGCAGTGAACAGGCTCCGCGCGGAAAGTTCAGGTCGTCGGACACCGATTCTGGATTGGCTAATTTCAGCGCAAAATGCCGCTGATTCGTCGAAAATAGGTCGATCGGCTTGGACCCTCCTCACCGCCAAAAAGCGTCTGCTCAGGCGGCCCTTGCTGCCTCTCGCGCGGCGAGCTTTTCTTCCTCGGTCCAGGCCTTGCGCACGCGCTCCTTGGGCTGTTTGACCTGCTTGACCGGGCCGCCGCCCAGCACAGGCGCGCGTTTGGTCGAATGTCGCGCCACTTCGCAATGCCAGTGATGATCGTCCTTCACTGTCAGGGTGCGACCGATTGTCCGCTCCACGTCATGGAGCCAGGCGCGCTGCTCGGCGTCGCACAGCGTGATCGCAAATCCGCTTCGCCCAGCACGGCCGGTGCGGCCGATCCGGTGGACATAACTTTCCGGGAGGCTCGGCAGATCGTGATTGAAGACATGCGTCACCGTGTCGACATCGATGCCGCGCGCCGCGATATCCGTCGCCACAAGGACCTGCACATCACCGGCGCGGAAGGCGTCGAGCGAGCGCTCCCGCTGACCTTGGGACTTGTTGCCGTGCAAGGCCTCGGCCGTGATGCCCGCCTCACTGATGAAGGCGCAGACCTCGTTGGCAATATTCTTTTGCAGCGTGAAGACGACGGCCTGGCCCATCTCCGGCGTTTGCAAAAGCGCCAGGAGCGCCGCCTTCTTGTTGGCGGCGTCAAGGAACATCACGGACTGTTCTATCCGATCCACGGTGGTCGATGGCGGGGCGATTTCGACATTGGCCGGATCGCGCAAAAGACTGTCGGCCAGCGCAGCTATAGATGTGGGCATCGTTGCCGAAAACAGCAAGGTGTGCCGATCCTTGGGCAGCGCGGCGACAATGCGTTCGATCGGCTTGGCAAAGCCCATATCGAGCATCTGATCGGCCTCATCCAGCACCAGCGCCTCAAGCGCGGACAAGTCGCAAAGGCGCTGCTCGATCAGGTCAAGTAAGCGACCCGGCGTCGCCACGATAATGTCCACTCCAGCTTTGAGCGCATTGACCTGATGGAACTGACTTACGCCGCCAAAGATCGTCGTCACGCTGGGCTTCAGATGGCGGCCGAAACGCTCAAAGCTGGCGGCAATCTGCGACACGAGTTCGCGCGTGGGCGCAAGAACCAGGACGCGGGCACCGCCCTTGGGCGCCGGGCGGGGATCGGCGGCAAGGCGATGCAACAGCGGCAGCGCGAAGGCCGCCGTCTTGCCCGTGCCTGTCTGCGCCATGCCCAGCATATCGCGGCCCTGCAGCAGGAACGGGATGGATTGCGCCTGGATCGGTGTAGGACGGGTATACCCCTCCTCAGCTAGCGCCTGCAGCAAAAATGGCGCGAAGGAGAGATCGGCGAACGTCAGATTCATCATAGAAAGGCGCCTCCAACGCTCGGCAAGGCTGCGCCTGATCGGGCTTAGCGCGTTCAATGAGCGCGCTGTTAGAGTGTGATGCTGCACTGCGTCAATGTGGAAAGCTGGAGGTACCGATATATGCCCGGCGGCTCATCCCGCCTGGTCTAGCAAACCAATAACTTGCGCGCCGAGGTACCGACCTCTCGGCTATTCCGTAAGATGTCGACCAGAGCCGGTCATTCAAATCAGCTTCGGTTAACCTCTGGTGCTGACGGAAGCTGC
Source organism: Sphingomonas psychrolutea (assembly GCF_014636175.1). Classification (GTDB taxonomy): domain Bacteria; phylum Pseudomonadota; class Alphaproteobacteria; order Sphingomonadales; family Sphingomonadaceae; genus Sphingomonas; species Sphingomonas psychrolutea. The sequence goes on from NZ_BMDW01000002.1 coordinate 266,869, forward strand.
CGATCGGGCTGCGCGGAGCGGCCGGTCGGCAGTGCGCCCACGATCGCCGCTCCCATGACATATTTGCAGTCCCAGAAGCTGTCGTCGTACACGCGCTCACGGTACCCGCGGATCGTCCGCTCAATCAGCTTTGGTCTCCCAGGTCATCGGTCTAAGGGATGTTACGAGGGATACGCATTTGAGAATTGCGATTGTCGATGAAAGTGCTGCGCGCGCGGCCGTGATCGAGGAAGGTCTGCGCGATGCGGGGCTGAGCGACGTCACGATCTTCATCGATCGCCGCGGTATCGCCGCGCGGCTTGAGGCATTGTCGCCCGACGTCGTGCTGATCAACCTCGCCAATCCGCACCGCGATGAGCTCGAGGAGCTGTTCGCGCTGTCGAAGGCGATGGCGCGGCCGGTCGCGATGTTTGTCGACCAGAGCGATGTCGCCGGGATCGAGGCGGCGATCGACGCTGGCGTCTCGGCCTATGTCGTCGACGGGCTCAAGAAGGAGCGCATCCGTCCGATCCTCGAACTCGCGATCCGCCGCTTCCGCGCGTACTCGCGGCTGCGCACCGAACTCGACGAAGCCCGCAGCGCGCTCGCCGAGCGCAAAGCGATCGACGAGGCCAAGGCGCTGCTGATGAAGAAGCGCGGGATCGACGAGCCTGCTGCCTATGCCGCGCTGCGCAAGGCGGCGATGGATAGCGGGCGGCGGATCGGCGACGTTGCCGACGCGATCGTCACCGCTAACCGGCTGATGGGGGATTTATGACGACCACGCCGTTCCGCATCGGTTTCCTGCCGCTGGTCGACGCCGCCTTGCCGATCCTCGCGCGCGAACTTGGCTTTGCCGAGGCCGAGGGAATCTCTCTCGAGCTCGTGCGAGACATGAGTTGGGCGACGGTCAACGACCGTTTGCTCTACGGCCATAGCGATGCAGCGCATCTGCTCGCGCCGCTCGCGATCGCTACTACGCTGGGGCTGGGGCGTCCGGCGACGCCGCTGTCGGTGCCGTTCGTGCTGGGCTTGAACGGCAATGCGATTACGCTGCGGCCCGATCTTGCGGCACGCGTCACCGCGGTGGGTTCGCCGGGCGACGTCGCGGCAATCGGTGGGCGGCTTGTCGAGGTTGCGCAGGCGGCACGCGAGCGCGGTGCGCCGCTGCGCTTCGGCGTGGTGCATCGCTATTCGAGCCACAATTACATGCTGCGCTATTGGCTGATCGGCTGCGGTATCGATCCCGATGCTGACGTCTCGATCGTTACCGTCGCACCGCCCTTCGCCGCCGATGCGCTTGCCGCCGGGGAGATCGACGGGATCTGTGTCGGCGAGCCGTGGAACAGCGTCGCGGTCGACCGCGGCGTCGGGGTAATCGTTGCGGTAACCTCGCAAATCTGGCTTCGCGGCGTCGAGAAGGTGCTGGCGATGCGCACCGCGCGGATGGAGGAAGATCCCGACCTCGCGCATCGGCTGCTGCGCGCGCTGTACCGCGCGGGCGTCGCCTTCGTCGATCCGGCGCGGCGTGAGGAAATCGCCGCGATCCTCGCCGGGCCCGCCTATCTCGACGGGTCGGCGACGCTGATCGGCCACGCTATTTCCGACCGAATCGTTTTCGCGCAGGGCGCCGATCCGATCGACGTACCCGATTTCATGTTCCAGCATCGCGAGGCGGCCAATTTCCCTTGGGTCAGCCAAGCGGCGTGGCTCTATGCGCAGATGTGCATCGCCGGCCACGCGTCACCGAACCCGGCCGATTATGATGCGGCGCAACGCGTTTTCCGCCCCGACGTCTATCGCGCCGCGCTGCGACCGCTCGGCGTACCGCTGCCGGGGGCGAGCTCGAAGCTCGAGGGCGGGATCGCCGGATCGCTTGGTGTCGGTACGACGCAGGGGCGCCTGATCCTCGGTGCCGACCGATTCTTCGATGCGCGGAGCTTCGATCCGGCCGATCTCACCGGCTATCTTGGCGGATTCGAAGCATAATCGACCGCGCTGCAGAAAATTGTTGCGTTGCGGCGCAAATCGATGCAGCTTTCGGTCATCGTCGAGATGCTGCAACGGGGTAGCGTCTTCGGCACCACCAACAATCTGGCAAAGTCGCCGTCGCGTCTCGAATGATCGAGCGCCGCGGCGGCTTTTTTGCGTTTGCTCGAGGGGAATCGGGACGATGACGCAGTTGCAGACAGAGTTTGACGCCGGGCTGGTGGGGACCAGCGCGCGACCCAAAGCGAAACCGAGCGCATCGCGCGCCACCGGCTTCTGGCAGAGCGGGCACCGCCCGACGCTGATCGCCGCCTTCCTCTATTTCGATCTCGCCTTCATGGTGTGGGTGCTGCTCGGTCCGCTCGCGCCGATCATCGCCAAGGAACTGGCGCTGTCGCCCGCCGAGAAGGGCCTGATGGTCGCAGTGCCGACGCTCGCCGGCGCGGTGCTGCGGCTCGTCAACGGCCTGCTGGTCGACAAGATCGGGCCGAAGAAGACCGGCGCGATCGGGCAGATCATCGTCATCGTCGGCCTGTCGATCGGCTGGCTGTTCGGGGTCCACAGCTTCGAGGGCACGCTCGCGCTCGGCGTCGTGCTCGGCTTTGCCGGGGCGAGTTTCGCCGTCGCTTTGCCCCTGGCGTCGCGCTGGTATCCGGCCGAGCATCAGGGCAAGGCGATGGGGATCGCTGGCATGGGCAATTCGGGCACCGTGCTCGCTTCGCTGTTCGCGCCGATGCTCGCCAAGGCGTTCGGGTGGAACGCGGTGCTAGGGCTCGCGGTGATCCCGCTCGCGATCGTCTTCGTGCTCTACATGGCGATGGCGAAGGATTCGCCGAGCCAGCCCGCGCCCAAGCCGTTCGCCGCCTATCTGTCGGTGCTCAAGGAAGCCGACACCTGGTGGTTCATGCTATTCTACGGCGTGACGTTCGGCGGGTTTGTCGGGCTTGCCGCCAGCCTGCCGGTCTATTTCACCGACCGTTTCGCGCTGACCCCGGTGATGGCGGGCTATTGCACCGCGGCGTGCGTCTTTGCCGGATCTTTGGTGCGGCCGATCGGCGGCGCGGTGGCGGACAAGATCGGCGGGATCAGTACACTAACCGCGGTCTATCTGCTGGCGGCGCTCACGCTAATCGCGATCAGCACCGCTCCCGCCTCGCTGGTCGTCTCGCTCGGGCTGTTCCTGCTGGTGATGGCAACGCTCGGCTTCGGCAATGGCGCGGTGTTCCAGCTCGTGCCGCAGCGCTTCCGCAGCGAGATCGGCGTGATGACGGGCCTCGTTGGCTTCGGCGGCGGGATCGGCGGATTTTACCTCGCGTCCTCGCTTGGCTTCGCCAAGCAATGGACCGGCAGCAATTCGCCCGGCTTCCTGATCTTCGCCGGGCTGGCGGTTGTCGCCTTGCTCGGGATTCTCAAGGTCAAGAGTCACTGGCGCGGCAGCTGGACCGCAACGAACGGAGCGCGGATCTGATGCGCGCGCTGTCGCTCCTCACATTGGGAGGGCTGGTGGCGACACCGGCCCTCGCCGACCCGCTCAAACTCGCCCCGCTGATCGATGCGCGGCTGCGCTACGAACATGTCGAGCAGGCGCCGTTCGCCCAGGATGCCGACGCGGTCACGCTCAGGATCCGCAGCGGGTTCGAGGCGAAACTGAACGATTTCAGTTTCCTCGCCGAGGCCGAGGCAACACTGGCGATCAACCCGGCGTACAATAGTGGGGTCAACGGCAAGACTACCTATCCGATCGTCCCCGATCCGCAGAATGTCGAGCTCAACCGTCTGCAGGTGCAATATCGCGGGCTCAAGCAGACCGTCGTCACTGTCGGGCGGCAGGCGATCAACCTCGACGACCAACGCTTCGTCGGCGCGGTCGCGTGGCGCGACAATGAGCAGACCTTCGATGCGGTGCGGGTCGAATGGTCCGCGATCAAGAACCTCAAGGCCGATGTGACCTATGCGAACAATGTCCGCACGATCTGGGGGATCGACGGCGGCAATCGCTTCGGTCCTGCAAAGCTTGCGGAAATCGGCGGCGACAATGTCTTTGCCAACCTGTCGTACAAGACCAGCCTCGGCACGCTGACCGGCTTTGCCTATATGGTCGACCAGGACCAGCGGCAGGTGTTCGTCAATTCGAGTCAGAGCTACGGCGGCCGCTTCGCCGGAGCCTATCCGCTGAGCAAGACGGTCAAGCTGACCTATCTGGCGAGCTTCGCGTCGCAGAGCGACTATCACCGCAACCCCAATCGCTATCACGCGGAATATTATGCCGGCGAGCTCGGCCTTGCCGTCAGGGCGCTGTCGCTGATCGGCGGGTATGAGGTGCTCGGCGCGGACCAGGGTGTCGCGGTCACTAGCTTCCAGACCCCGCTCGCCACGCTCCACAAGTTCAACGGCTGGGCGGACAAGTTTCTCGTCACCCCGGCCAATGGCCTGCGCGATGCCTATGGGTCGGTCGGTTATAGCTGGAAGAAGATCGCCGGGTTCGACGCGATCGGCCTGATCGCGAGCTACCATCGCTTCGACAGCGACCGGCTCCGCCAGCATTATGGCAACGAGATCGACGCCCAGCTCAGCGTCAAGAAGGGCAAATACACCGCGCTTATCAGATATGCCGACTATCGCGCCGACCGCTTCGCGACCGACACCAAGAAACTCTGGCTCTCGCTGGATTGGGCCTTTTCATGACCAAACCGCATCTCATCGTCATCGGCAACGGCATGGCGGGCTGCCGCGCGATCGAGGAAATCCTCGCGCGCGACGCCGACCGTTATCGCATCACGATCTTCGGCGCCGAGCCGCACGTGAACTACAACCGCATCATGCTCTCGCCGCTGCTCGCCGGCGACAAATCGTTCGACGACATCGTGATCAACGATCTCGCCTGGTATGCCGACAATGCGATCGATCTGGTCGCGGGTGATCCGGTCGTGGCGATCGACCGCAAGATCCAGACTGTCACGGCACGATCCGGTCGAGTCGAGAGCTACGAGAAGCTGATCCTCGCGACTGGGTCGGACCCGTTCATAATCCCGGTGCCGGGGCACGATCTGCAGGGCGTCGTGACCTTCCGCGATATGGACGATGTCGGCGCGATGCTGCGCGCGGCCGACGCCGGTGGCGACGCGGTGGTGATCGGCGGTGGGCTGCTCGGGCTCGAAGCCGCGCATGGCCTTTCGCTGCGCGGCATGAAGGTGACCGTGCTCCACATCATGCCGACGCTGATGGAGCGCCAGCTCGACGAAGCGGCTGGCTGGCTGCTCAAGGAAGCGCTCGAAGCGCGTGGCCAAACGATCCTGACCGGCGCCGATACCGCCGAAATCTACGGTCAGGGCAAGGTCGAGGGCGTACGCCTCAAGTCGGGGCATGAGATCCCGGCGTCGCTGGTGGTGATGGCGGTCGGCATCCGCCCCAACGTCAAGCTGGCGCGCGGCGCCGATCTCGCGATCGGGCGCGGCATCCATGTCGACGATCACCTCGTCACCTCGGACGCCAACATCCTCGCAGTCGGCGAATGCGTCGAGCATAATGGCCTAGTTTACGGCCTGGTCGCGCCCTTATGGGACATGTGCCGCAGCCTCGCCGACGGGCTCGTCGCGACGCCCTCGGGCTATACCGGCTCGGTCACCTCGACCAAGCTCAAGGTCTCGGGGATCGACGTCTTCTCGGCGGGCGATTTCTCGGGTGGCGAGGGGTGCGAGGATATCGTCATGCGCGATGCCGCGCGCGGCATCTACAAGCGCGTCGTGGTCAAGGACGACCGCGTCATTGGCGCGGTGCTGTACGGGGATACGCAGGACGGCAACTGGTATTTCGACCTGCTCAAGAAGCGGCAGGATGTCGCCGAGATCCGCGACGCCCTGATCTTCGGCCAGGCCTTTGCCAGCGGAGGAGCGGCATCGGCAAACCCTAATGCGGCAGTCGCGGCGCTGGCGGACGACGCCGAGATCTGCGGCTGCAATGGCGTCAGCAAGGGCAAAGTGGTCGGCGCGATCGCAGGGGGCGCCTGCACACTTGATGCGGTGCGCGCCTGCACCAAGGCCTCGGCCTCGTGCGGGTCGTGTACGCCTTTGGTCGAGGGGTTGCTCGCCGTCACGTTGGGCGACGCGTTCGACGGCGAGCGCACCGCGCCGACATTGTGCAAATGCTCCAGCTTTACGCATGAGGACGTCCGCCGGCTGATCCCCGAGAAAGGCCTCAAGGCGATCCCACAGGTGATGCAGGCGCTGCACTGGACGACGCCGGACGGCTGCTCGTCGTGCCGCCCAGCGCTCAATTACTATTTGCTGTGCGCATCGCCGGGCGAATTCGTCGACGACAACCAGTCGCGCTTCGTCAACGAGCGGATGCACGCCAACATCCAGAAGGACGGGACCTATTCGGTCGTCCCGCGGATGTGGGGTGGGGTGACGAACCCCAAGGAATTGCGCGCGATCGCCGATGTCGCAGAGAAATACCAAGCGCGGATGGTCAAGGTGACCGGCGGCCAGCGGCTCGACATCTTCGGGATCAAGAAGGAGGATTTGCCCGCGGTGTGGGCCGATCTTAACGCTGCGGGCATGGTCAGCGGCCATGCCTATGCCAAGGCGCTCCGCACCGTGAAGACGTGCGTAGGCTCCGAATGGTGCCGCTTCGGCACACAGGATTCGACCGGGCTCGGGATCAAGACCGAGCAGATGACCTGGGGCAGCTTCATGCCGCACAAATTCAAGATCGCGGTGTCGGGCTGTCCACGCAATTGCGCCGAGGCGACCATCAAGGATTTCGGCGTAATCTGTGTCGACAGCGGGTACGAACTGTCGATCGGCGGGAATGGCGGGATCAAGCTGCGCGGCACCGATTTCCTGTGCAAGGTGGCGACCGAGCAGGAGGCGCTCGATCACTGCGCGGCGTTCATCCAGCTATACCGCGAGGAAGCGCGCTATCTCGATCGCACCGCGCCGTGGGTCGAGCGCGTCGGGCTCGACTATATCAAGGCCCGGATCGTCGAGGACGTCGAAGGCCGCGTGGCGCTGACTGCCCGTTTCCATTTCTCGCAGCGCTTCATGCAGGACGACCCGTGGGCGAAACGCGCGGCGGGGGAGGATTACAAACTCCACCAGCATCTCGCCGAAATCCGTCCTCTCGCGACGCCTTCGCTGGTGGCGGCGTGAGTGCGGTCGGCGAATGGCTCGACATCGGTCGAGTCGACCAGCTTCCCGCGCTCGGCGCGCGCACGCTGCCGGTGCGCGGCGGGCGCGAGATCGCGATCTTCCGCACCGCCAATGGCGAGATCTACGCGCTCGCCAACCAATGCCCGCACAAGCAGGGGCCGCTCAGCCAGGGGATCGTCCATGACACCACGGTGACGTGCCCGCTGCACAATTGGCGGATCTCGCTGGTGACGGGCGAGGCGCTGGGCGAGGACAAAGGGTGCGTGCCGGTGATCCCGGTCAAGATCGACGGCGGGCGGATCCTGATCGGCCGGGCGGCGGCGCTGGAAGGCGTGGCTTGACCACGGTCAAGACCACTTGCGCCTATTGCGGCGTCGGCTGCGGCGTGCTCGCCACCCCCACCGGCGCGCGCTCGGCGACGATTGCGGGTGACCCGGAGCACCCCGCCAATTTCGGCAAGCTCTGCTCCAAGGGCGCGCATCTCGGCGAGACGATCGGCCTCGAAGACCGGTTGTTCCACCCGATGATCGGCACCCGCCAAGCCAGCTGGGACGATGCGCTCGACCATGTCGCGCAGCGGTTCGCCGCGACGATCGCCGAATACGGCCCCGACAGCGTCGCCTTCTATGCCTCGGGCCAGATGCTGACCGAGGACTATTACGTTGCCAACAAGCTGATGAAAGGCTTCATCGGCACCGCCAATATCGACACCAATTCGCGCCTGTGCATGGCGAGCGCGGTCGCGGCGCATGTCCGCGCGTTCGGCGAAGATGTCGTGCCGTGCAGCTACGACGATCTCGATGCGGCAGACCTGATCGTGCTGGTCGGATCGAACACCGCGTGGTGCCATCCGGTGATCTGGCAGCGGATCGAGGTGGCGCGGGCGGCGCGCGGCACCAAACTCGTGGTGATCGACCCGCGCCGCACCGAGACCGCCGAGCGCGCCGACCTGCATCTCGCGATCGCGCCCGACAGCGACGTCGCGCTGTTCACCGGGCTGCTCGCGCACATGCGCTCGAGCTGGCGGCTCGACGGCACGGCGCTGGCCGAGCGCGTGCACGTCCCCGACGGCTTCTGGAAGACGCTGCCGAACCCCGACGTCGCGCGCACCTGCGACATCGCGCCCGCCGACCTGCAGGCGTTCTACGACCTGTTTGCGGATCACCCGCGCACGATCACGCTGTTCAGCCAGGGCGTCAACCAGTCGACCAGCGGCACCGACAAGGCCAACGCGATCATCAACCTTCATCTCGCCACCGGTCGGATCGGGAAACCCGGCGCGGGGCCGTTCAGCATCACCGGCCAGCCCAACGCGATGGGCGGGCGCGAGGTCGGCGGTCTCGCCTCCACGCTCGCCGCGCACATGGGCTTCTCCGACGCCGAGCGCGACCGCGCCCAACGCTTCTGGCAGTCGCCGACGATCTGCTCTGGACCGGGGTTCAAGGCGGTCGACATGTTCGACGCGATGGCCAAGGGTAAGATCAAGGCGGTGTGGATCATGGCGACGAACCCCGCCGTCTCGATGCCCGATGCGCGGATGGCGCGCGTCGCGCTCGCCAACTGCCCGTTCGTCGTCGTGTCGGACTGCATCGCCGAGACCGATACGCTGCGCTTTGCGCAGGTCAAGCTCCCCGCGCTCGGCTGGGGCGAGAAGGACGGCACGGTCACCAATTCCGAACGTCGCGTGTCGCGCCAGCGCGCGTTTCTCGCCGCCCCCGGCGAGGCCCGCGCCGACTGGTGGCAGGTCGCCGAGGTCGCCACGCGCATGGGCTTTGCCGGCTTCGACTTTGCGAACGCCGCGAGCGTTTTCCGCGAATTCGCGGCGCAGACCGGCTTCGAGAATGGCGGGACGCGCCTACTCGATATCTCCGGCCAGGCAACGATTTCCGACGCCGCCTATGCCGCGATGACGCCGTTCCAATGGGGCGGCACCTCGCCCTTCGCGGATCGCGCCTTCCCAACGCCCGACGGCAAGGCGCGGCTCGTGCCCGTCGTCCACGCGCCGCGCGACGATGCCAGCCGCGCCTATCCGTTGCGGCTCAACACCGGCCGCTACCGCGACCAATGGCACACGATGACGCGTACCGGGCTGTCGCCCAAGCTGTCTCAGCACCGCCGAGAACCGCTGGTCGAGGTTCATCCCGACACTGCACGGCGGCTCGGCATCACCGATGGCGCGCTCGCCCGCGTCGAGACGCCGAACGGCGCAAGCATCTTTCGCGTCGCCGTCACCCCCGACCAGCGCCGCCGCGACCTGTTCGTGCCGATTCACTGGAGTGATCAGACCAGCGCCGGCGGCCGCGCGGGGCTGTTGCCGGGGCCGGATCGTGATCCGATCTCGGGCCAGCCCGGCTTCAAGAACAGCCCCGCGCGCGCCGGATCGTACAAGCCCGACTGGACCGGCTTCCTCGTCTCGCGCGAGCGGCCGGGCATCCCGGATTGCGTCTATTGGACACGAATTCGCACCGCGCATGGCTGGCTGGTCGAACTGGCGGGCGAAGGCGATCCCGCGGCGATGATCGCGCTGATGCCCAAGGGCGAGCGCGCGGAGATGATCGATGCACGCCGGGGCGTGGTACGCTCTGCGATGCTGGCAGAGGGGCAGTTGCAGGCGGCGTTGTTCGTCTCGCGCAGCGCCGGCCTGCCGCCGCGTGACTGGCTGATCGGGCAGCTCGGCACGGACGAAGCATCTTCGTTCGAAGTGCTTGCCGGGCGCCCGGCTACCCCTGCTCTCGATCGCGGCGCGATCGTTTGTGTCTGCTTCGACGTCGGCCTCAATAGCCTGTTAGCCGCGATCACCGAGCAGCGACTCGTCACCGTGGAGGCGGTCGGCGCGGCGATCAACGCCGGCACGAATTGCGGCTCGTGCCGTCCTGCCATCGCCAAGCTGCTGCCCGTCCAGGAGAGTGTCCATGTTTGAACTGATCGCACCCGGCGAAGTCTGGCTGGTCGGCGCCGGCCCGGGCGACCCCGATCTGCTCACGCGCAAGGCTGAGCGACTGATCGGCGCGGCCAGCATCGTCTTCTACGATGCGTTGGTCGGCCCGGGTGTACTCGATTTGATCCCTGCGAATGTTACGCGCGTCTCGGTCGGCAAGCGCTCGGGCCGCCATTCCAAGACCCAGCCCGCGATCGACGCGCTGTTGGTCGAGGCTGCGCTCGCCGGGGAGCGGGTGGTGCGGCTGAAGGGCGGCGATCCCTCGATCTTCGGCCGCTCGACCGAGGAAATTGACTCGCTTGCCCACCACGGCCTTAGCGTCCGGATCTGCCCCGGCATCACTGCGGCGAGCGCCGCAGCGGCCAGCGCCGGCTTGTCGCTGACTCTGCGCGGATCGGCGCGTGAACTGCGTTTCGTAACCGCCCACGCGCGTGCTGGCGAGCCGCTGGATCTTGACTGGGCGGCGCTTTCGGATTCCTCCGCGACCCTCGCCTTTTACATGGGGCGCGGTGCGGCGGCAGATATCGCCAGCCAGCTTATTGCAAACGGCCTCGCGCCAGTTACCCCGGTGCTGATCGCGAGCGATGTCAGCCTTGCGTCGGAACGTCTCGTCCATACCAGACTCGATTTGCTGGCGCTGGTGGTCGATCGTGCCTCGGGTGCCGGCCCCGCGTTAATCTTGGTCGGAGAAGCAATGCGCGCCCAAACCGTGCCGAAACTTGCTCGGGCGGCGTACGAGGCTAGCGGCAGCGGCACTTTCGCCGTCGATATGCTCGCGGTGTGGTCAGCAGCGATTTGATCGCTAGACTGCTAGCGGTCACTCATTTGTTTGCCATGCCGTGGGTCGCATGCAGCTTTGATGTCAGGTGTGATTTGAAGCTGCCGTTCGCAGGGCAAGCAGCGAATGGCGGCAAAGTGCCAGGGGCCGCCGTTCGGCATTGCGCGACGAGCAGATAATTGTTGGCGGCTTTTGGGATTGGCTGAAGGTGCTTTCTATGGCGAAGATTGGGCGATTGCGGTCAGGTCGCCACTTCGAGAGATGGGAAAAGCGGAAATTACCGTACGCTAGTCGCCCGGCTCTTTGCCCATTCCACATCAATCATCGTTTAGCGGGGCGCTTTCATCGGATAGGCGAAATACCGCGTCGGCAACTCCCTGGTCTTCCCAGGCAAAGCCATCGCATGTGGTCATGGCATCCGCGATATAGCTGGCAGCATTCATGGGTATCTTACTCTCAGCAAGCGCAGATATGAGCACCGCCACCTGGCAACGTGAGATTTGCGTCTTTGGCGCGCCCGAAATTGACGGCCCCCGCACCACCCTTCGCACAGGGCGCGACGCAGTCTTTTACCTCCGGCTTGATCTCTCGCCACAGCTCGCTGCGGACGACTTCGACAGCGAGTGATCCCGTGCCTTCGGTGAGCACAACATCCGATAGGATAAAGTCCTGCGGGTGCGGGTTGATGCGGGACTCATCGATGGCCGCTTGCTGGCTATTCGCGAAACTGAAGCTATGTGCCCCATTCCTTTTAAGCAAATCCTCAAGATCTAGCGCGATCAGCGGCTCGTCCTCGATAATCAACACGTGGCACACACCGCTTCTCCCGACCAATGGCCTTGGAACGCGCCAGCTCGGGAGTGTGGTACGTCGAATCCGAGGCGGTTCGTTCATCGCGCTACAGTGGCCGACATTCTGGTCCCAATACTGATAACTCACTGTGTTTGACCGCGGGAACCTGATGTCATCGTCGATTTCGATCGGCCGAGCTGGTTATCGCTTCCACATCGTCACTTCTGCAGCACAAATTCAACTCTTGCGGCAGTCGGCCGCGCAAACATTGGCATTCCAGATTGCGACCAAACAAAGCGCTGGATATACGGTGCGCGCGCGGATGTGCATTTCATGCCCGGTGCCGAATTGGCGTGATAGACGATCCAGTTCGTCCCGTCGCGCGCGGTGAAGAAGCCGTTATGCCCCGGTGCATAGACACCCTCGTCGGGTGCCTTGGCGATGACGGGCTGTGGCATCTTGGTCCAGGTGCCGGGGTTGAGCGGGTCGCTGCCGGCAGGTGCGCTGAGCATGCCGATTGCATAGTCGTCCGACCAGCAGGCACTGGCCGAATAGCTCAGAAACAGATCGCCCTTTGGTCCGGCGAGAAATTCCGGGGCTTCCAGAATTGGCCGCCCGCCGCGCCGTTCCCAATCGCGGTCGGGCCGCGCGATGATCGTTTCTGGGCCAGTCAGCGTCCAGGGGTTTGCCATCTCAACGATCGCCAGATCGCTGTCTGGCCCCACATAGGGGGAATAGACGAAATACCGTTTGCCAGCGTTGACGAACGTCGTGCCATCAATGCCGCTATGCTCGGTTTCAAGCCGACCGCGATCGGTCCACGTGCCTTCCGTCGGATCGTCGCCTTTGTTTTCGATCACAAAGATGCCGCGATGGGCATCCTCGTCGTGTCCACCCTCGGCGGCGGTATAATAAATGTACCAAGCGCCGTCGATCCGGTGCAACTCAGGGGCCCAGATCGATTGTGCGTTGGGACCGCTTGAAGGTGGCGTCCAGACCGTTATTTCCGCCGCCTCGGCTAGCCGCGCGAGGTCGGTCGTCTTGCGAATCGTCAGCCGGGTTCCCAGCGTGTTCATGTAGTAAAAGGTATCGCCCTGCCGCACGATCCACGGATCAGGCCCTGACGGCAAGATCGGATTGGTAATCGATCGCGGCGTGCGGCCTGCAGTCGCTGAGCTTGCGACTGCGAGGCCGAGCATCAGCGCGGGCAGCATCCGCGGCATCAGCGGCTTGGCCGTAAACCGAGCGCGTCGAGCGCCGCGGCAAAGGCGCGCGCGTTGCCCGCTACGGTCGCTGCCGTATCACCCTTTTTGTAGAGCGCCGAGCCCAGCCCGAACCCGCCCGCGCCCGCAGCGACCCAGGGCTGCATCGTCTCCGGCGTGATGCCCCCGACAACCAGCTTCGGCACCGCCGCTGGCAGCACTGCAGCAAGAGCCTTTACGACGCTGGGGTTGATCGCCTCGGCCGGGAAGAATTTGAGCGCGTGCGCGCCAGCGGCGAGCGCGGCAAACGCCTCGCTTGCGGTGCCACAACCGGGCAACGAAGCGAGCCCCGCAGCGGCCGAGGCGGCGATCACCTGGGGATTGGTGTTGGGTGAGACGATCATTCGCCCGCCCGCCGCAGCGACCTCAGCGACGTCAACCGGGGTCAGAACAGTGCCCGCGCCGACCACCGCGACGCCATCGAGATGCCGCGCCAGACGTTCGATCGAGATCAGCGGATCGGGCGAATTGAGCGGCACCTCGATCAGCGTGAAGCCCGCCTCGACCAGCGCATCGCCGACCGCAAGCACCTCGGCCGACAGGATACCGCGCAGGATCGCGACGAGCGGGAAGCGATCGAGCGCGGAGGCGAAATCGGCGGGCATGGTCATGACAGGGTGTTCCAGATGCTGGTGATGCCGCTGACGAAGGCAGCGTGGCTGTCGATCAAATGCGCGCGTGCGCCCGCCCCTTCGATCGCCGCGGCATAGAGGCCGCCGAGCGTCGTATCGGCGAGCACGAACACCTCCCCTGCCCGATCGCATACTTGTGCGCGAACATCGGTGCCGATCAACAGCCCGCTGACATAGGCGGCGGCGGTCGGGCCGCGCCGCCCGGTGACGAAATCGGCGCGGACGCCGAACAGCCGCGTGAGCAGCACACCGTCGGCGGAGTCACGCACACCGCGCCGGAAATCGTCGTTCGGCGCGATCGTATCGTTCATCTGCGCCGCGAGCAAGCTGTGGTGCTGCAGCAGCGCGAACAGCTCACCGGTCATCGCGGTAGCGAATGACGCGATGCTGCCACCCGCCATCATGGCCCACTTGCAATGCGTGCCCGGCTGGCAGAGCAGCGAGTTCTCCGGCACCAGCCGCGCCGCGACCGCCCCAAGCAATTGCACCTCTTCGCCGCGCATCACGTCGCTGTGATCGGAACCGCGCCGCGCGACGCCGGGGACGATCGCGGTGCGCCCAGGCTCGACCCACGCGACGCCAGCCGCCACGCTGGCGAGATCGGCGGGGCAGTCGACATACGGCACCTCGATCCAGCCGCGGTTTGACCCGACCATGCCGGCGCACAGCATCGGCAAATCATCCATGCGCGCCCGGATCGCCGCCGCCTCGCTGGCAAAACCACCCTGCCCGACCGCCAGAATCCCGCGATCGTCACGCTCTTCCTGTTCCACAATCCCGCCAACGATGCGGTACACCCGGCGGTTGGTCGTGCCCCAATCCACCGCGAGAAACGCGCGTTGATCAGTCATAAAAGGCTTCGGACGTTTCCCGCCGCCCGCGCAGGAACGCATCCGCGACCAGACGCAACGGATCGGTATCGACATCGCTGCGCCCACCCTGGATCAGCGTCGCGAAGCGCGCGTATAGCCCAGGATATTCGCGGTCTTCGCTATGGTCCGTGCCGGTCGGCAGCGCCAGCACCGCGCCGCCGTTGGACAGTTTCAACGTACCCGCATCGGTTTCGACGATGATATCCCAGCTTTGCGGCCCGGTCTGCCGCCAGTCGAGGTCCATCAGGATCGGGGCGCCACCGGTATCGCGAAATTCGATCTCGGCAGCGATCGGCGCGGCGCGGTTGGCGGGGATGGTCAGCGTCGCCGCCTTGAGGAAGAACGGGCGCGGCAGGATGTGCGTGGCGATCGACAGCGCGTTGATGCCGGGATCGAACACGCCGAGGCCGCCCGGCTCCCAGATCCACGCCTGACCCGGATGCCAAACTCGCACGTCTTCGCGCCAGATGATCGAAACCCGGTCGACCCTGCGCTCCGCGAGCCATGCCCGTGCCGGCGCCACCCCGGCGGCAAAGCGCGAATGCCAAGCCGCAAACAGCGTGACGCCAACCTTGCGCGCCTGATCGTCGAGCGCGGCGACCTCGGCCAAGGTCGCGCCGGGCGGCTTTTCGAGGAACACATGGACGCCGCGCGCCAGGGCCTGCGCTGCAAGATCGTAGCGCACTTGCGGCGGGGTGCAGAGCGCCACCGCGTCCACCGCCGGCCCCTCGACGAGCAGGGCCTCGAGGCTGCGATGATGCGCCACGCCCTCGACACCCGGATCATGCGGAGAAACCGTGGCGGCAAGTCCGAACGCTGCGTTGCCTGCGATTGCCGGCAAATGCTGGTCACGCGCAATCTTGCCCATGCCGATGACGGCGATGCGGATCGGCTCCATTACAGCGCCCGGACGACGACCGGCGCGGCCAGCGCACGGCCGAGCGGATTGCGCAGCGGCAGCGTGAAGGGCGCGGCTGCGATCTCGAACACGTCGCCGACCTCGGTCTTCACCGCATCACTGAACGACAGCGTCGCGGTGCCGAAGAAATGGATATGGATGTCGCCGGGGCGGCGGAACAGATCGTATTTGAAGTGATGCGCCTCGAGATTGGCGATGCTGTGCGACATGTTGTCTTCGCCCGACAGGAAGGGCTTTTCCCACAGCGTCACGCCCTCGCGTACGATCCGACTGGTGCCTTGGACATGCGCGGGCGGCACGCCGACCAGAAGTTCGGGGCCAAGCGCCGCCTGGCGCAGCTTGGAGTGCGCGAGCCACAGATAATTGTGCCGCTCGGTCACATGGTCGCTGAATTCGTTGGCGAGGCAGAGGCCCAGGCGGAACGGCGTGCCATCGGGGCCGATTAGGTAAATGCCGGCCAGCTCCGGCTCTTCGCCGCCGTCCTGCGCGAAAGCGGGCATCATCAGCGGTGCACCGGGCGCGACGAGTTGTGTCCCGTCGCCTTTGTAGAACCATTCGGGTTGCTGGCCGGTCTCGCCCGCCGGCGGCTTGCCGCCTGCGACGCCCTCAAGAAACATCCGCATCGAATCGGTCTGCGTCTGCGCTTCTGCGGCGGCGCGGTGCATCTTGTCGCGCCCCTCGGCCGAGCCAAGATGCGTCAGGCCCGTGCCGGTCAGCAGGACATGCGCCGCGTCATCATGGTCAATCGGCGCGATCAACCGCCCGGCGGCCAATTCGCCCGCCAGATCGACTGTATCACCGGATCCGCACGCCGCGACGGCCTCGGCCAGCGTGACGCCCTGTTCGATCGCGCGCGCTGCCAGCAGCCGGACGCTCGCCACGCCCGGCACAAAAGCCGCATTGTCCCCGTCGGCGGCAATCACCGAGCGTGTGCCGTCGTCGGCGCGATGCTGCAAGAGCCTAATAGCCATTTCATTTTCCCCTGATCGTTTGCCGACGTTGCGCCCTTTTCAGCTCAATCGAGCGAAGGCGTTCCATCGCGCAAGCACGGGACGCCGTCCTGCGCGGCGGCGTCGCGCAGTTCGGGCGGCAACACGCCTTGCGCCAGATTTTGATAGGATACCGGCCGCAGGAAGCGATCGATCGCCAAGCTGCCGACCGAGGTCGTGCGTGCGTCCGAGGTGGCGGGATAGGGTCCGCCATGCACCATCGCATGGGCAACCTCGACGCCCGTCGGCCAGCCATTGGCAAGGATACGCCCGACCCGGCGCTCAAGCATTGGCAAGAGCCGCGCCGCCGCTGGTTCGTCGTCCGCGTCCATGTGCAGCGTCGCGGTCAATTGCCCCTCAAGGCCAGCGATCACCCGGGCCAGTTCGGCCTCGTCCTGGCATTTGACCAGGATCGACGAAGCGCCGAACACTTCATGGCCCAGCGCCTTCTCCGCCAGGAAAGCAGCGGCAGTGGTCGAGAAGAAGGCCGCTTGACCGCGCGTGATGCCATTGCCCGCTTTGCCGCGTGCGACCGTCTCGACCTCCGGCCGACCGGCCAGCGCATCGACGCCGTGCTGATAGGCGGCATGGATCCCCGTCGTCAGCATCAGCCCGGCATCGGCTTCGACCACGGCATGGCTCGCCGCCGTCACGAAGGCGTCGAGGCCCTCACCATCGATCGCCAGCACAAGGCCGGGATTGGTGCAGAACTGGCCCGCACCCATCGTCAGCGAACCGACGAATGCCGTTCCCAGCGCTGCGCCGCGCGCCTTCAACGCAGCCGGCAACAGGACAACGGGGTTGATGCTCGACATCTCGGCATAGACCGGGATCGGCACCGCGCGTGCCTGCGCCAGCGCGAGCAGCGCGAGACCGCCGCCGCGCGACCCGGTAAAGCCTACCGCGGCAATCCGCGGATCGGTGACCAGCGCCGTGCCCAGCGCGTTGCCCGGCCCAACGAGGTGCGAGAAGACGCCTGCGGGCAAACCACACGCCGCCACTGCGCGACGGATCGCGTCTGCCACAAGCGCGCCCGT
Source organism: Sphingomonas psychrolutea (assembly GCF_014636175.1). Taxonomy (GTDB): domain Bacteria; phylum Pseudomonadota; class Alphaproteobacteria; order Sphingomonadales; family Sphingomonadaceae; genus Sphingomonas; species Sphingomonas psychrolutea. Next base: position 284,206 of record NZ_BMDW01000002.1, read on the forward strand.
CTGCGGATGCGCCGGATGGCCCTTGACGACGACGGGACACCCGGCCGCCAGCGCGGAGGCGGTGTCGCCACCGGCGGTCGAGAAAGCGAGCGGAAAATTCGATGCGCCGAACACCGCAACCGGCCCGAGCGGGATCATCCGCAGGCGAAGGTCCGGGCGTGGCAACGGCTGGCGCTCGGGCATGGCCGGGTCGATCCGGAGGCCGAGCCACGCCCCGCTGCGCACAACGCCGGCGAACAGCTTCAACTGCCCGACGGTACGCCCGCGTTCGCCCTCCAGTCGCGCCCTTGGCAGGCCGCTCTCACGCATCGCCGCAACGATCAGATCGTCGCCAATCGCGACGATCTCCTCGCCGATCCGCTCCAGAAAGCGCGCGCGCGTCTCGCGGTCGGATGCGCGGTACGTATCGAACGCGTCCTCGGCTGACGCGCAGGCCGCCGCGACATCGTCCGGACCATGCGTCGCAAACGCCGCGCCGACGGGCTCGCCGGTCGCGGCGACAACCGAGCGGAAGCTGCTGTCAGCGCTGTCGATTGTGGCGGAATCGGCGGTCATATCACTCTCCTGAATTACTCGGACATATGGCTGAGACGAGCGAAACGCAATGATTTGTCTTTTGGACTTGAGGACGGCCCTGTTAGGGATGCGGATTGGAGGGTTAAGGAATGCGTGACGACAGTGCCATGGACGATCCGAACCAACCTCCGGTCGAACCGACGCGCAAGCCGCGCGGCACCGGCCGTCGCCTGAACGGGGCGGTGGCGCACAAACTTGGCCTTGCGATCCTCGCGGGCGAATATGCCCCCGGTGATACCTTGTCGGGCGAGATCGCCTTCGCCGAGGAATTGGAGGTCTCCCGCAGCGCATACCGCGAGGCGGTGCAAGTCCTGATGGCCAAGGGGCTGGTCGAAAGCCGCACCAAGACCGGCACGCGCGTGCTGCCACGCAGCCGCTGGAACCTGCTCGATCCCGACGTCCTGGCCTGGGCATTCGCTGGCGAGCCCGACGTGGATTTCGTCCGCAATTTGTTCGAGCTGCGCGCGATCGTCGAACCGGCCGCAGCCGGGCTCGCCGCCGAGCGTCGCGACAAGGTGGATCTGAAGGTGATGAAGGACGCACTCGCCGAAATGCGTCGCCACACACTGTCGAGCGAGCTGGGTCGCGCCGCTGACCGCGACTTCCACACAGCGATCCTGCAAGCAACGCGCAACGATGCGCTGCTGACGTTGAGCGCGAGCATCGGCGCAGCGGTCAACTGGACCACGCAGTTCAAGCAGCGCGGCCGGACGCTGCCACGCAATGCGCTGCCGGATCATTTGCGCGTCTACGAAGCGATCGCCGCCAGCGATGCGAGCGAAGCAAGCCAGGCGATGCGCGTGCTGGTTGATCTCGCGCTCGACGATACCCGCGCAGCGATGGGCCGGAGGTAGCAATCCACCCGATCCTCCGTTCGGCTCTGGTAGATTATCGCTCCGGAAACGCTGCCACGATTGCGGTGTACTCGGTGCGCGTGATTGCGATCATCGATCCATGACGCGTGCCCGCCGGCATTTCGTAGCGATTCCATGCCGGCACACCACTATTGCCCGACACCTGATACCATGGCCCCGCGAGCGTCGGCGCCGTCGACAAGCCATAACTCGTACCGGCATATTGCTCGTAATAGAGCAGCCAGTCCTTGCCGCCCGGCGCGCGCACGATCGTCGGCGCTTCGCGGAAATTGGGGCTGAGCGGGGCTTTGTTGCAAAACTGACGTTGGGGATTCACGTAGGGAATCGAGTGGGATAGATGGGCGTGATGCCCAAACCTGCCGCACCTGTGTATCGCACGACGAACT
>NZ_BMDW01000003.1 GCF_014636175.1 Sphingomonas psychrolutea
CACTGCCTCGAGCTTGAACTCTCGGCTGAACTTCCGTCGTTGCATTTACACCCTCCGGTTCCGAAAACACCTTATCTTGGTGTCCACGAAACCGGCAGCAGCTCAAAGTGCCTGACTTACCGATCGTGCGGGCGCGCTTGCACCACTGCTCAGACACCGCATAGAGCTGCGGAGGCGTGTCGCGTAACTTACAGTCTCGTACTTGGCGAACAGCGCACGCCACCGATCGTCGCGATAGTCCCGGCCACGCAGAAGTTCGAGAAGTGGGAACTGGGTACAAGCCTGCACCACGTCTCGACAGATTTTTCCGGGGGATTTCGAAGCGCCTGGGAAAGGTCGAGACCTTGGAGACTGCATCTCTAAAAACCCGCCGCCCGAAGGCAGCGGGTCACCCATTCGCTCGATAAGCGATCAGAATTTCGATGAAAGCCCTAACTTGTAGTTGCGCTTCAAAGCGCTCCCCGTGAACGGATCATAGTTATAATCAAGCCGCGCGAACGACGGATCGCGGTCGAAAATGTTCAGAACCGACAGGCTCAGCGTCGTCCGATGTGGCAACTTCACCCTGAGCGTGAAGTCGGCAGTGAAGAAGCTCGGGATATTCGCGCCCTGCAACAAGGTCGGATTACCCGGCAGATCTTCGCGCGGCCTGAACGGACCCGAATTCGTGTCGGCGCGCTGATCATGGTAGCTGTCGATGTAGGTACCGCTCAGCCTTCCGTCGAAGATACCTGCCCCTAAATCGATATAAGCCTGGCCCTTAATTTTCGGCACAGGATAAGCCGTGGTCTGGAAGTTGAGCTTACCGGCAGCGTCGAATGCCCGCTGCACGATGACACCCTCGACTGATTGATCGGCCGTCTTGTACTCGATCGTGTATGTTGCGTTGGCACCGATGCCGAACCGGACATTGCCGAAGTCGCCTCGATAATTTGCGGCAAAATCAAGCCCCGAATTCTTCACGCCAGCACCGTTGATAACCTGGGTTCGCAAGCGAGAGATATTGGCGACTCTGCAGGTGCCTGCGCCTGAGACGCCGCCGCCGTCGTTGAACTGGAAGCGCTGGCGAAGTGCGGCAAAGGCCGGGTCAGCACAGTTCGCGGCATTGGCGAACAACGTGTTGACGATCCCCGCTACCGGCTCGAATACAATAGAGTTGGTCAGTTCGTAACGGAAATAATCCACGCTAGCGTTGAAGCCGCCGAATTTGAGCAGCACGCCGCCCGAGTAATTGGTCGAGGATTCAGGCTTCAGCGCGACGTTGCCGAACACATCGACTGGACGGAAGCTCGTTCCGATCAGCTGAAGCGACGTGACCGATCCGGGATCGAGATTCTCGTTGCGCGGACCGCGGAATGTCGTGCCGGCACCGGCACGGAAGGCCAACCACGGAGTTGCCTGGAAGCGGATGCGACCCTGCGGATCGAAGGTCGATCCGACATTGCCGCTGTAGCGTTCGTAACGGGCCGAGAGCTGCACGTTGAGCGAATCGAAGATCGGCGCCTGAATTTCGCCGTAACCTGCAAACACGTCTCCCGATGCCTTGGCGTTCCGGTTGGTACCAAGGAAGGCGAGCGCACCCGTCGCCGGTGGGTTGAGCAGGCTGCCCTGGTTGGGCGTGCAAGCGCCGATATTTCCCGTAACGGGCGATTCGCGGCACGGATTGAGCGCAAGATTGTTGTTGTTACCGTACAGTACTGAATAGGTTTCGCGGCGATACTGCCCACCGACGCCGAACTGGACGTCGCCACCCGGCAGCGTGAGTCCGGTTCTGCCGCTAATGCTCGCCTCGGCAACAAACAACGACGTGTCCGTCGCGCTGAAGGATTTGACGAAAAACCACTGAGCAAGATCGGCCGTATTGGCCACGCTGGCCACGTAATTGGGGTTGGCCGCGCCGGTAGCGAGGTTTGACTGGATCGCGTTGCCGAACGGATTGAGATATTGGCAACCGTTGAGGCCGGGTGTGTTGGCCGTGATATTGCAATTCGGCCCACCGAGGCCGCGCAAGGCGAGCTGTACGCGGTCGCCAAACGAATCGAAGCCGTCGATATAGCGATAATAATGATGATATGTGGCGTTGATGTTGAAATCGAGCGCGCCGGTCAGCTTGCCAGACAATTGCGCGGTGAACCGCTCAGATTCCGACTTGCGCGAACCGACCGAAGCACCGGGATCATTCGGGTCGCTCGCAAACAGCGGATTACCGCCCGCGAGAAATGGGCGATACAACAAAGTCGGAAACAGCACCCCTATTGAGGTCGCCGGGATCGCGGTCGGGTTTTGCGCGCGATACTGGATAAGGCCCGGATTAGTCGTCGGCACGAAAAAGCCGCTCTGCGTTATCCCCGAAACCGAAGACGGTGACTGGGTCAGAATGTAAGATGGCGACGTGCGATAATGCGGCACGGTCGAGCGACCATAGAGCGCTGAGATTTCGAATTCGATATTAGGCGCTACATCGATGCCAACCTCTACATAGGCTTGGCCGCGCCTCTCGGTGTCGACCAGTGAGTCATAGGCGCTATACTGCGTCGCGCAGCGATTGAGCGCAGTCACAAAACCTCCGACTACGGCGCAGCTCGCATCGGGCTGGAGACCCGTGATCGGAGCGCCGGTAGGGCCAAGCGCGAGAAAGGTCGCTGGGTTACCACCACCTGTAAAGCCGCCTTCTGGATTGTCGGTGTACGGACGAATGGCAAATTTACGGTCACGGGCGAGCAGTTCGCCGCGGGTCTGATAGCCTGCTGCGACCAGCACGCGGAAGCCGTTGCCATGATGGCCGTAGCTTGCGGAGATGTCGTAATCACCCGGGTCGTTCTTGATGAGCTTGTACGAACCCGAGACCAGAAAACCCTCCTGCTCGGTCCGCGTGAAGAAGTTGACGACACCGGCCACCGCGTCCGAACCATAGGTTGCGGCCGCGCCGTCCTTGAGGATCTCGATCCGTCCGATCGCCGCCTGCGGGATCAGGTTTATGTCAACTGACGGAATGCCGTTGCCGGCCGAAACGAGGCGTTTGCTGTTAAGCAGAACCAGGGTGCGCTGCGGGCCGAGCCCGCGCAAATTGATCGTCGCAATGCCCTCGGCCCCTTGCGAGCGGGAATCGAACTGGTTCGAGTCACCAAGCACGCCGTTCGACGTCGGCAACGCTTTCAGCAATTCCACCAGCGAAGGCGAGCCTTGCTTGGCGGTATCGGCACTGGAAATAACATCGATTGGGATTGCGCCATCTTTGCGTGAGCCGCGGATCAGCGATCCGGTGACGACGATATCGGGACCGGCATTCGCGCTGGTCGCGGTTGACGGTGCGGGCGTTGTGGTCTGCGCAAGCGCCGGCGTTGCGAGCCCGAGCGCTAGTGCCGAAAATCCGCACTCCGCCAAATACCTCTGATGACGCATTTGATCTCTCCCCTAGTCGGCGCGCTGATCGGCTCCGTACTCGATCTTTGAATTGCCGCACGTTTAAGGCGGCGTCAAGCGGAAGATCCGTAGCAAAACGCTACGGCTACGTGCCCTGAGCGCCCAAAGTTCCTATCTATGATAGTTCCGGTTCGGCCAGAACGCGATTTCGAAAAGGAGATTTTCGGATCGCATACGCGAACGAAAAGGACGGTGCCGGAACAAGTCGTGTCGATGCTGAAGCCGTCCGAGAACCTCGCAGGCAGCGTCGTAGACTGCCTCCGCCAACGTCAGCTTTCGGGGACGGCGGCGAACCCGCGAAAGTCGCAACTTGGGCGCTTTCCGCCCGACCGCTTTCTCTCCCGATAGCTGCCGGTCGGGTTTCGACAGGATGATCGCGCTGGCGACCGATGAACGGCGATAGGTGGTGGCGAGCAGTTCGGCAGCTTTCCGGCAGGTCGCTCAATTAAGCGGACGCTCCTTCCAATGCGAAATACGCTGCCCCGGCGTTCGCGAGAATGAGGGGCGTGCAATCCTTTGCTGCGGTGGCTAACGCGTCGGCAAGCCTTGACAGGGGCTGCGTGATTGAGGCCCCAGTCCTAACGGAGCCTTGGTAACTCTGGATCTCTCGCTCGACCTCGCTAGCAAGCTCGCCAAGGCAGGACTTGCCAAACATTCCAGCCGACCCCGCAACCGAGTGCGCGAGCATGACGGCCTCGCTACAGAGCTTGTGCATTGACGCGGCATTCGCGTGGCGGAGCTCCACTTGAACATCAGCCAGCCGTTGCGCATAGTTTCGGCATCTTTCATCGAAAAGTTGGTTCAAGGATTCTTTTAGTGAGTTCGTCCCTTCGGCAGCGATCGCTTGGTTCACCCAGCGGTCAACCACCCGCTTAAGTTCCCCAGCAGAGATCGGTTTCGCAGCGTGGTCGTTCATTCCGGCATTCCGGCAATCTTGAATCTCATAAGCGAAAGCGCTCGCGCTCAGACCTATGATGGGGATGGTTTCAGCCTTGCCACCTAGCGCACGGATTGCTCGTGTCGCAGTGAGGCCGTCCATGACCGGCATCTGCACATCCATCAGGATAAGGTCCCACCCGCTCGACTCTTCATTCATGCGCGCCGCCATGGCCAACGCGATTGCACCATTTTCGGCGAACTCAACCCGGTGACCCATGCGGTTCAGCATAATGGTTACTAATTCGCGGTTTATATCGACATCCTCTACAAGCAGGACCGAAGCACCGAGCCCGACCGCCGGCGTTTCCTTGACCGTCGGCGTAGCCGGTTGAATCCCGGCGTTTGGTTTCATTTCCGCGAGAGGAATCATTACGGTAGCGGTCGTTCCTCCTTCGGGCCGACGTTGCAGGTTGATGCTACCCCCCATCAACTCAACCAATTGGCGCGAAATGCTGAGGCCAAGGCCAGATCCCCCAAACCTCCGCGAAATCGATGTATCTGCCTGGACAAAGGGATCAAACACAGCGTCCAGCCGGTCCTGATCGATGCCCACGCCGTTATCTTTCACGCTGAGAACAAGTGTTGGGTACCCGACCGCATCCGCGACCAGCTTTAATTCGACGGACACTGAACCACTGGTCGTGAACTTTATCGCATTCCCGAGCAGATTTAGCAAAATCTGACGTATGTGTAGACCGTCTGTTAGAATAGTTTGAGGAACATCCGACGCAATTTCAACGCGGAGCGATAGCCCCTTCTGCTCAGCCATTGGTGACATCAAACGGGCGCACTGTTCAACGCCATAAGCAAGATTGTACGGCTCTACGACGACATCCATCTGGCCGGCGTTTAACTTAGAGACGTCCAAAATGTCGTTTAGCAGCTTAAGCAGGGCCTGAGACGATTCAAGAATCAAGCCCGCGTAACGGTGCTGTTCGGGATCTAGCGCAGTGCCGAGTAGAAGTTCGGCGAAACCCATCATGCCATTCATGGGCGTCCGAATTTCATGGCTCATATTCGCCAAAAATGCGGCCTTCGCGGCTGTCGCCGCCTCTGCTTGATGCCTGGCATCCTCTAAGTCCGTCATGTCCTTTTTCAGCTGGCAAGCCATGTACTTGAGTTGGGCGGTTCGAGCCTCAACTCGCATCTCCAGCTCGGCATTCATGGCCTTGACTGCAGCTTCAGCGTGTCGTTGTTCGGTGATGTCCGTGTGGACGCCCACCCACTCGATTATGGCTTCATCCTGCAGGTCGAACAACGGCACAGCGCGAATCGCGAAGAGTCGCCACTCACCATCGTATCGCCTCACTCTGTGCTCGAATGTGAAGGTTCGGCGCTCCGCAACCGCCTGGTTCCAAGCGTCGATTGTTGGCTGCGCATCGTCAGAGTGAACAGCGGACGCCCAGCCGTATCCTTGATAGTCGGCGAATGCCTGTCCAGTTAGAGCGGCCCACCCGAGCTGTTCTCCCACCATTCGGCCCTCTGCATCGTTTGTCCACAGCACACCCTGAACGGCCTCGATTGCGGCGCGAAAGCGGTTCTTTTCGTGTTTTACAGCGGTCATGGCCTCCGCGAAACTATCGCCGCTGAGACGGTGTTCTGGCATACCACTTTCCTCACGAGCCTAAAGCGCCCGACGTGGGTAGCAATAAGTAACAACGATTAAAGGATCGTAATGAGGTGCTGCCGGTTTCGTGGACACCGAGATATGGTGTCATTGAAACCGGCACCGGATCATATCGCCGTTCCGTATATTCCATATTTCTTGGCGCGCAGGCCCACCGAATGGCCTGCTTGGCGCAACCAATTAGCGGGTGCATCGTTTGAGAGCCGTAACGTAAATGGAGAGCCCCCGATGTCCGTATTATCCCGCACGATGCTGCTGATCGCCGGATCCTGCATAGCGGCTGCCACGCCTGTGCTGGCGCAAAGCCAAGCCGACGAGCAGCGTTTCCAGCAAGCACAGCAGCGTTTGGACAATGAACTGAACGTTTTCCGCAGTGAATTCGACCGTTATCAGCAGGCCCGCGCGCGTGGCTATCGCGATCCGCGCGGGGGCAGTTATTACGATCCGCGCGTATCGGATCAACGTTATTCGTACGACGACCGCGACGAATCGGGTTATGATCCATCGCGATATTACCGCGATGGATCAAGCTATCAGGAGCGCGTACTGACCAGCAGCGACCGCGTCTATCGCGGCACAGACGGCCGTTATTATTGCAAGCGGAACGACGGGACGACCGGCCTCATCGTCGGAGCAATCGGCGGCGGGGTATTAGGCAACGTGATTGCCGGAGGGCATTCGGCCGGGGTTGGTACCCTTCTCGGCGCCATTGCGGGCGGCGTGCTCGGCAAGAGCATCGACCAAAACAACCAGCAGATGCGCTGCCGCTGAGACGAGGCACCACGGCAAAGAAGGGGCTGCCGGGGCGACCCGGCGCCCTTTTTTGTGGCGACGTGCGTGCGATCGGGCAGCACGGTGCTCAGTAAAAAACCCAATATACACCTCGCCAAGTGGTGGCATGTCGAGCTGAAGTAACTTTCGGCCCCGCAATTTCATTTCAACGATACCTAGGGCGGCCGCCGTTCCTGGAAAAAACGTTTGTTCAGCGAACTGCGGATTTCAGGTAACCTAGAAGCTGCGCTGACCGGCCGGGGTTGGGGCGCTTTCCGTCCGACCGCTTTGTCTCCCGATAGCTGCCGGTCGGGTTTCGGCAGGATGATCGTGCTGGCGACCGATGAACGGCGATAGGTGGTGGATTCCAGTCCGGCAGCTTGCGGCACCGAAGATTGCTTTAGCCGCCGTTCCCTTGCTCGTATCGATGGCGACGGCTTTGGACCACGAATTGAGACGCAACTTGTCAATTCTATCGAGCCTGAAGCCAGTCGATCTTTTCCCCGATGACGGAGAGCTAGAATTTTCCAAGGCGGGTCAGGTGGCTTCAACCCGATAGGGTCGCTTGTAAGCCAAATCTCCGAACGAGCCGGTCAAGCCGACAAATTAAATCACTGCGGTGGGTGCCGCTCGCTTAGTCGGTGTCGGCAGTGAGCGTTCATAACGGAACTGCAACAGATGCAATTCGTTGAGCGACTCTTAGGGGAGTAAATTATCAGTGTCGAAGTTTTGGGTTGAAGCATCCGCACTTGCGCTAGCGCTGTCGATACCGGGTGCCTCAGAAGCGCAGTCGGGCGCCGCGATCCAGGCGGAGCCAATCAATGCGGCTGAGCGGCAGCAGGGAACCGCTGCAACGGCTGATATTACCGCCGAATATGGCGGCGTATATCGCGGATCCCAGGCCCAATATGCCGAGCGCGTGGGACGTCGAATTGCGGTGCAGTCAGGCCTTTCCAGCGATCCGAGCGCCTTCAACGTCACATTGTTGAACAGCTCGGTCGACAACGCCTTCGCGATTCCGGGTGGCTATGTTTACGTGACGCGCAATTTGTTGGCGCTCATGAACGATGAGGCGGAACTGGCGGCAGTGCTCGGCCACGAAGTCGGACACGTTGCTGCACGGCATAGTGCGAAGCGTGAAAAGACTGCCACCCGCAACTCGATCCTTGGTGCGCTCGGCCAATTGCTGGTTGGTTCGGTCGCGGGCAACTCTCAGGTAGGACAACTGCTCACGCGAGGGATCGGCACTGGAGCTCAACTAGCCACGCTGGGTTTTTCGCGTTCACAAGAAACTCAGGCCGATGATCTGGGAATCAACTATCTCGCCGGAGCGGGTTATGACCCGGCGGCTCTCTCGACGATGCTTGAAGATCTTGCGGCGCAGAATGCGCTGACGCAGCAGATCGCAGGCGCTTCCAGCGCACGTCCGGCATGGGCAAGCACCCATCCTGATCCAGCGTCACGTGTGCGCCGTGCGCAGCAGCAAGCGGCTCAAGTAAGTCGGGCGACCGGTGAACGAGGCCGCGCGCCCTTTCTCGCAGCGATAGATGGCATGTTGTACGGAGACGATCCTAAACAAGGCGTGATCGATGGCCGTAATTTTCTGTATGCGCCGGGACGTGTGGCATTTTCCGTGCCTCAAGGGTTTGCAATTGCTAACGGCGCGCGAGCTGTAACAATATCGGGCGATGATGGACAGGCGCAGTTCTCGACCGCGCCGTACGACGGCGATCTCCCCCGTTATGTCACCCGCGTGCTAAGCCAGCTTGGCAACATTTCCGCGAGCAGTGACGCAGTCAGGCAGACGCAAGTAAACGGCATTCCCGCTGCTTATACCACGGTGCGCGCGCAGAGCGGACAGACCGAGATCGATGCGACTGTATTCGCATATGCGCCTTCACGAGACCGCGCCTACCACTTTCTGGTGCTCGCACCCGCGGGTCAAGGCTTGGGTCAACTCGAATCACTCGTCGCTTCGTTCCGGGCCATGACCTCGGCTGACACGGCGGCGGCAAGGCCTCGCTACTTGCGCGTTGTGGCAGTACGCAGCGGAGATACGCAGGAGACGCTTGCTGCACGGATGGCGTTTTCAGCGTATCGGCTGGAACGGTTCCGCGTCCTAAACCGATTGAACCCGGGTCAGGCTATGCGACCCGGCGATAAGGTCAAGATCGTCACCTACTGATCTGCCAGGCAAGCCGAAGACCCGACCCGGGCATTGTCGGCATGAGATAATCGATCTGGCATCTTCTCACCATCTTTTACGCCTCGGACGCTCGTCGGAACCGATTAGAGCAAGGCGGGAGGCGAGTTGAATCAATGTTAAGCCGACTGTTTTATTGGATCAGGCTGGGATTTTTTCCCAGGATCGGGTCAGCGACGCGGCGATTCGCCGCAGGGTTTCCAGGTAGCGCCGGCAGCCCTCCGGTTGGTGGGGCTATATGGCTTCGATCGAGGTCGATTGCACAGTGCGCCAGCCGCCAGGCTCGCGCGCAGTCTCCACCAAAACCGCTGCCGCTAGACGTTCGGAAAATGCGTATTCAGCTTCCAGCGTCAGGCCATCTTTGCGATCGTCCGACCCTCCCGTAAGTGGCCCATAGCGTGCCTCAAACTCGGTGGTTCCGCGCTTCAGGGTTGCACCGTAAACCGGATCGCCGACGCCAGGCTCGGCGAATGCAACCGATGGCACGAACAGCAAAAGACATGTCAATCCGAGCCGCCACACCAAACATCTCCCCAGTCACAACCATTCTATTGCGACGCATTTGCATTTTGAAGGGGGGGTAGGTGGTGAACTGGGACGTAATTATGCGTTGGACAAAAAGGCGGTAATTGTTAATCTCGCTCCGCTGCGGCGAGTTTGGAAGGCTCAAGCCGCTCAACAAACCGGCGATTGCGGAAGTTTTTTCTACGGATGCCGGCAAGAAGACAAAAACGCGCAAAGCCTGACGGCGTTGGCACGATCGTATAGCGAACCTATTGTCAGACGTAACCGCCGCCAAGCTCTGAGGCTATGGCGGCGGCCGTCTCAATTAATCGCCCACGGGGCGTTCGCTGCACGGGCGCGGTCCAGCCTACCTGCAACCGTCCTGTTCGATCGCGCGTCCGGCGAGTGCGCCGGCGCCAGCGCCGACGATAGTGCCAGTCGTACTTCGCTCATTGTAATATCCGCCGCGACCGACTTCACCTCCCAAAAGCCCGCCAACCACCGCGCCAAGGATCGCTCCGGTCGTGCCCGACGTGCAGCGCTGCGGCCGGCGATAACCCTGTCGTGAATAAATTTCGGTCCGGCGGTCATAATAGGGGCGACCGACATAGACATCCTCGCTGTAGGCGCGGTCATTATAGCCGTCATAGTCGGGCGCGTCGTCGTAGTCGTTGTCGTCGTAATAGCCACTGCGAGCGAAATCAGGGTAAGCGTCATAACCGTATCCGGGTGCTCCGGAATAGCGACTGTCGTAACCCGAACCGATCGAAAATGTAATGCTACTCTGCGCTGATGCGACTGTAGGCAGACCTACCGCGATTGCGGCAACGCCAAATGCGGCAAGAATTGATCGTTTGAATTTCATCTCGCTGTCCTCTCAAAGTAAAATTATTTTGGCATCGAACCCGGAGCACGGCAGCTATACGTAGGGTCGTCGCAAGCGGCACCAATCCGAGGTGTGGACCTATGCATTCCACACCTCGAGCGGATGGACCGGTCAGTAGCGACGCCCATTGTAATAGCGGTAATAGCGCACAGTCGGTCGCGCGCGGCGCTGGATGTAATAACCGCGCTGGTTGGTGCCGTAGTAACCACCGCTTCGACCGTACCCATTATAGCCATAGCCCTGACCGTAACCACCGTAGCCGGAGCCGTACCCGTAACCATTATAGGAGCGGTTTTGATAAGCCTGGCTTTGATGCTCAAGTTCGTGCTGATACTCGATATTCGTGTCAGTCCGCTCATGAGCTCGCGCCAGCTGCTCATGCAGCCGCTGATGCTCCCACGGTGTCAGACCGTCTTCGTGCGCCTCCTGATGGATTTCACCGAGCTGATCGTGAACTGCCGCATGCTCTGCATCAAGCTGCTCATGATCGTCGTCGTGAACCGATTGCGCCATCGCAGGGACGGAAAAAAAGCTAACTGCAACTGCGCCAGCTAGAGTCATTGCAAGTTTCTTCATCACATCCTCCATCTCGTCTGTGCACGGTCTGCGCCGAGTCGGTTGAATGGCGGATGAGGGAAGCTTGCAGCCAGCGTTAATCTGCACGGTTGTCATCAATCCCATGCGAACTCCTGCTTAAAGTCTGGGCCGTTGGCCCAAGGCGCGGCAAATCGAAATTAAGCTGTCGTAGCCAACGCTAGACGCGGCGAGGTTGATCCCCGGCTTGCCATCGATCCGATCGGGCAAGCAGCTGCCGTCGAAAAACATCTGTTCGGCGAACGGCAGGTTTCAGGAAGCCGAAGATCCGAACTGAACGGCGACATCTGGGCGGCAACGGACTGGTCGCTTTATGCATCAACGACCTTGGCTGTCACTGCCGCAAGCCGCATCATCTCCGCGCCGATCGCGTCAGCCGCCACGCGAACGGGATCTTGGGCCAAGTGGGCGTAACGGTTGGTCGTCGCCGCCTGAGTGTGGCCAAGCAAGCGTCCGAGAATTGGCAAACCCATACCCAGCCCCGCTCCGATGCTGGCGAAAGTGTGCCGCAGGTCATGAATGCGCACGTCGTCCAGTCCTGCCAAGGCCCGCAAGGCACGCCACGGCTTTTGCAGGTTCACTAGTGCCGCCCCCTTCCGCTGGCCCGCGATAACAAAGGTCTCATCGCGGCCATAGCTTTTCAGATCAGCAAGGACCGCAATGGCGGCATCGCCGAGCGAAACGGTCAGCGCACCGTTTTTTGTGTCAGGCAAGCGCATGACTTTTGTTTCAAGGTCAATCCACTCCCAGCGAAGCCCGAGAACTTCGTTCAAGCGTCGCCCAGTCAACATCAACAATTTGATGGCACCTATGGCGCTCGCGGATGCCTTGGCGGTGGCCTCATCAGAGCTTAGGAATGTCCATAGCCGTGCAACTTCTGCGCTGGATAAGTAACGCTCCCGCTTGGCCTCCCGATACCGGTCGATGTTCCTTGCGGGGTTGGAACCGTCCACACGCAAACCCCAGCGTTCGGCAAGGCCGAACATCTTACTCGCCATCGCTAGCAATCGGTTGGCCTCATAGGGCGTAGCACGCAGCGAATGATGCAGCGCGGCGATGTCGGGTCGGGTCACAGATCCGACCTTTTTCGAACCTAGTGCGGGCAGCAAATGCGTATCGATCAAGCGCCGGTCGTTACGGATCGACGTCGCCTTTTTTCGGGTTTCCGCATGCTCGCTCATGTAGCGCTCGCATAGGTCGCGAACGGTGGGCGCGGCACGATCGTCCGACCGGGACTGCGATGGGTCCTTGCCTTCCGATACGTCGGCGAGCCACCGACGCGCTTTCTCTCGTGCAGCTTCCGGGCGCGTCGGGCCATGCACGCCGATCGTAGGACGGCGCTGTTGCCCTTCCTTGTTACGATAGTAGAGGAAATAGGTCCGCTTTCCCTTGGGTGTGACCTTGCAGCCGAAGCCTGCAAGTTCCGTGTCCCAAACAATCACGTCAGCCGCTGCTGGCTTGATCGCTTCAACGCCACGGACGGTCAGCTTCACTTTCATCGCACACTCCACCAAGTAGCAGCTAGGTAGCACATTGCAGCGACTGACAGCAACCGTTATCGAACTGGAGCGTGGAGTTAACCACTGCTTTTCTTCGGTTTATCGTAGACTGGCGTAACAGAGCGAACCCCATCAAACATACGGACGTGAGACTCTTAATCAGCGGGTCCTTGGTTCGAGCCCAAGTGCGTCCACCATTTTATTATTGGTTTTCAATACCTTGTGCGCGTTATATCGCATGCTTGCTTGCTGCCTTTAGAAGCAAGAACCGGATAGGTACCGTAAACCCGGAACTGCCGATTCCATTTGTGCTCGATGATGTGATCCACTGGAATGACCGCGTCACACTTGCTACGCCTCCGAAGCGCGTAACGAGGGGGCTAACTTGGCGGAACGTTTTCACATCGCTGAGTGGTACGGTCGACCGTTCCTTGAGTTGACGGACGCTGAGCGCTTCTTGCTGTCGAACCACAAGGTCGGCGGCTCGGTGTGAGCTGCACCCGGTTTCGTGGACACCAAGATAAGGTGTTTTTGGGACCGGAGGGTGATGATGCAACGACGGAAGTTCAGCCGGGAGTTCAAGCTCGAGGCGGTGAAGCTGGTATTGGAGCGGGGCGTTTCAGCAGCGCAGGCGGCGCGCGATCTGGACGTGCATGCCAACGTGCTGCGTAAGTGGATCCGCGAAGCGGAAGGTGATCCTGGATCGGCCTTTCCCGGCCACGGCAACCTGCGCTCAGAGCAGCTTGAGATTGAGCGGCTGCGCCGCGAGCTGGCCCGGATGAATGCGGAGCGCGACATCCTAAAAAAAAGCGGCGGCCAGCTAGGCGCCGCCTCATTCGCGATGCGCGCGGTTCCGTTTGCACCGCGCCGCATCGACCCCTTCGACCCGCGCGCGAACAGCAATGGCGCTGAGTAGCCCAACTTCGGTCCTTGGAAGCGCAAGGATCGAAGTTGCCTCGCTGGATTCAAGTCGGACAATTCCCTCTGCCGAGTCCATGTGGAAGCCCCGCGGCGTTATGTCGGTCAGTAGCGGTCGCGGATCGTCGAAACGCCAAGCACGAAGCAATTCCAGCCCGAAGGGCCATTTGTGATTGCCAGCAGGATCGAGATCCTGCGGCCCCCTGATCAAGTCATAATCCAGCGAACTGACGATGTGCCGGGTGGGCTCCATTAATCCGAGGATGCGACCTTGTTCATCATCATCAGTCTCGGCGCCCTTTGTTCCAACAATGACGACCATGTCGCCAGTTTCTAGCGTCGATCTGGCATTGGTCCGCCAGCCGTTGGTACTGGACTGCAGCGGCCCAGACGGGGTTCTAAATCCCCAGGTTTTGGTCATGTACAGCGTCACGTCCGCGCGCTCCTACACGATGAACAACGGGCTGGGTGTTGTTCGCGACGCAACACTGTGAAGCCTATCCGTCGCCCGGCTCAATGCAACATAGAGCAAGCAGCGAGCATCGGGTTTCTCGGGAAAACTTTTGACGTCGCCGGCAAGTAAGGTAACGCCCCGGCATTCAAGACCCTTGGCCTTGTGAATCGTGCTGATTGCCTTGGCCGGCGGACTCGGCCGCGAATATGTCCGCCGGTCCGTAATTTCAGCGAGGCCGGCTTCGAGATCGTCGAAATTCCCCAACCGGACGGTATCCCAATATTCGCTGTGATGATCGAATGCGACGTCGCTAACGCCGATATCAGAACCCTTCAGCTCGGCGAGGTGACGCAGCATTGCTGCGACCCCACGATGGTCGGGACGGTCGATTATGTGCTTTGCCAGTTCCTGGATCGTCGCTGATTTGCCGCGACATGCCTTTGCACACAGCTCGCGGGCTTCCTGCTCAAACCGATTCCCAAAGGCCGTCGGGCTGAATCTCTTGCCCGTAGAACCGACGAAGGCGACAACGGCCGCAGCGATGAAGGCTTCGAGCGCCGAACGCTTTGTCTAGGTCTGCGAGCGACGTCTTCGCATCGTCGGCGAGTTCGTCCTTGATGGCATGGTCCGCCAAGGTGCTGGCCATGCGCGATCGCAACCCCTTGTCGGAAAGAAGGCGGTCGAGCGCGGCGCCCTGTACCAGCCGCAGATCACGATCATTACGATCGTCGCCGCCCAACCTGACCAGACAGATTTGGCGCCTGAGCGCGACCGGGAAATCATCAGCGCTGGCGTCGGGCTGCAATATCTCATAATAGAGTTCGAGATCCTCGGTTCCGCGGACCCGCACGCGATAGACGGGTTTGCTGTCCGCCGGAGCGTTGCCCTCAAGGCTGGAAGCGATCGCCTCCGTGCCATTCCAATCCCAAGGCCACGCTGGCTTGAGCTGTGTATTAATACCGATGGTCGCGGGCAGCGACAGCACAGCCTCGATCGAAAACCCCTCTTCGATCACTCGCCGGTAATAGTCGGTGTCCGGCAGGTTGGCTGGATTGACCGGGCTCAGCAGCAAGGCGATCGCGTCGAGAATTGTCGTCTTGCCGACATCGCCACGCCGAGGATCAGGTTTAGGCCGGCGCTTGGCCGCCAGTCGACCATCTCAAGGCCCCGAAAGCAGTCAATCTTCAGGCGGAGAATTGTCGGGACGGTCACGCCTGGCTCCAGATCAGACGCCATGCCGCGAATTCCGAAGGGCGGACTTGGTAGCGCGCGAAATTGCCCTCGTGCAGGCCAAGCAACTCGGTCTCAGCGACCTCGATAAACTGGTCCTGATCCGCCGCCGGAATGATCTCGCGCGCAATCTCAGCAAGGTGCGCGCGCGCAGCCTTTCGGTTCATGGGGCCGCGCACAACATCGCGGATGATGTCGCGTAACGTTTCGCGGTAGCGCAAGCGGAAGGTGTCCGGTTCGCCCATCGATTGGCGAACGGCTGCATAGCGCCCTGCTGATCGCTCATAGGCCCAGAGGAAGACGTCGCGCAGTAAGGAGATGTCGTTGCGTTCGTACACCCCAAGCGTAGCGCGCGTATAGAGGTCGCCCGGAACCTCGGTAAACGACAGCGGCGCAAGGTTCGCCCTGATCATCGGAATATTGGCCGCGAGGCGCAAGACCCGCTTGTTCACATCGTCGAAGGGCTGGAGGTAAGGAAGTTGAACCATGACGAAGAAGGCTTGCTCGAAAGGATCCGTGATGGCTGCTGCAGTGGCGAGGAGCTGATCGAAGCATTCCTCGATGAGCCCGGGCACTTCCAGCGGATGGAATGCCGAACCGTCGATGCCGACGATGATGTGCCGCAACCGACCAACCGCCGCAGGGTCGGCCAACAGGTTGTTTGCCAGCAAAGCGTGCAGATTGAGGATCGTATAGCGGTTGAAGCCGATATCGTCGGCGTTGGCGACGAGAAACTCGATCGCGTCCTTGTGGTTGAGGATCATCTGAGCTTCGAGCGGCCCGCGACCCTCAGCAGCCTCCCCGAAATCGAGCAGCCGCCGGGTGTCGAGCAGCGAATAGGTGTTGCCTTCGAGCCGGCTGGAATTCCACGCCAGGTCGATCAGCAGCCTGTTCAGGATTCGCTTCGCGTAGGTTCCTGCGGCTGCGGCCTCGATCTGCGGCTTGCCGATCGTGGCTAGGTGGTCGCGATGCTCTTGGGTGAGATAATAGGTCTCGTTTGGCCGGTAGCCATCTAGGAACCCGCGATTATAGCCGACCGGTAGTCGGGCCGCGACGGGCTGGCGGACATACGCCAGGACCGCCTTGCCCTCGGGCGACATCGGGACGATGTCCGCCGCGTCCGGTTCGGTAGTAGTATCGCCAACAAGATGGTAACGGGCGGCGCGGCCGTCTCCGGCAAGCCGGAGACGGCCGGCATCAATCAGCGCGCGAAGGCGATATTGGAGCGTGCGGCGGGCACCAGGCGTGGCGAGAGATTCGGCGATCTGCGCCGCTGATGCGCCGCCTAGATGTTGGGCTACCGCTGCCTCGATCGCTGCCAGATCGCCTTCGGGAATCGGTCGCGCCACACAAACTCCTTAGTTGCGCGAAACGTGAACCGCGCAACCAAATGAGTCAATGCGCAACTAAACAGAGACTTGCGCAATCACATCCAGATTCGCGCAATCTCAGACTGCGCGAAAGGCCTTCAATCCACAAGCCCTCGCTCAACATTTAGCGCGCGCAGCGCTTTCAGGGTTGGGTGCTTTATCCGACATGGGCGCTACCGGCGATGCCCCCGTGGGCCTTGCGCTGTCCCGCTGCAGATGCCGGGGATTCTCTATCGGTCTCAAATATCAGCCGAAAATGGTCCGGCTGATTGAGCGGCGGAACCTTGTGCACGCCTTACAAGATCCTCGCGCTACCCGAGGTGCTTGTAAGGAAAGATCATTTACCGAAACTAAATTCTTTCGTAAGTCCCTCATACAGAGGTGATTATTTAATCTAGATTGGTATTCGAGTTGTCAGATAAAAGAGAAAAATGGCACACCCCAACTATAACGGTGTACAAAGTTGGCGATCATAAATATAAAGAGATGGCGTTGATTTTTAAAAGTAATCTTCTGCATAATACTGTCGAATGCATTGCAAAATAGTATTTGTTCCAGAATTTTGGCGCGTATCTAAATGCGGATGTCGATAATGCATCCTTTATATTTTCCTGTTGATCTAATTGTATCTATTAGATGTTAATAAAAATTAAATTATATTTTAGTGCATTGCATAAAAGGTCGAATTTAATGTTTTCTCAGGGGGGCGCGATCATTAGTTTCCGTTCACTGACGTCTGCATTATTATTGGCTTTTGGTGTTCTGGCTACACCAGCTTCCGCACAGGAGCTGAAGTTTGATTTTAATTCACCCTCGTTCGGCGGAAATCCTTTTAATTCGACCAGCTTGCTTGCAATCGCCACTGCGCAGCGGCCGGCCGCGAAAACGACTGCTACAGCGCCGTTGACGGCCGCGCAGACGTTCGCCGCGCAATTGCAGGCACGGCTGCTTTCGGCCTTTTCCTCCGGCCTCGTCACCGCGATCACGGGCTCGACCTCTGGCACGTCCGGCAGCTACGATTTGGGTGGCCAGCGCGTCACGTTTACGAACGATGGGACGAACATAACCGTTACGATCGTCGATGATGCCACGGGCGAAACCACGGTCATCACCGTACCGGTCTATACCTTTGGCAAGACAACGGCGGCGGCAGCGGCCGATCCTGCTCTGGTCCAGACCTCGGTCGCGGCATCCAAGGCATCGCTTGAGGCATCGTTAGCCGGCGCAGCACCGATCACCGGCTCCACGCTTGCGGCGGCGGGTTCGTTGGACGGAGCGCCGCTCGATGTCCCGCTGCAACGTGCCGACGGCCTGCAGTTTTAAGATCGGCCGATGTTCGAACACCAGACCATATCGAAGCTCTCTGGCTTGCTTGCAGCGGCGCTTGCCATGACGGGCTGTACCGCCGCGCAACAGGCATTCCGGGTCTCGGGCGCGCCCCCTTCGCTCGCGCAGAGTACGCCGTCGCAGCGCGAGCTGTTCACGATGCCCGTGCCGGCCCAGCCAATCCCGATCGCTGTGTACGATTTCACCGATCAGACCGGCCAGCTCAAGCCATCGGACAGCATCCAAAGCCTGTCTCGTGCGGTGACGCAGGGCGGCGCGAGCATGGTGGTGCAATCGCTGCGCGATGCCGGGGATGGCCGCTGGTTCACCGTCGTCGAGCGCGAGCGGTTGGATAATTTGCTGAAAGAGCGCCAGATCATTCGCGAGATGCGCAACCGCTATCTGGGCGAAAAGGACACCCCGGCCGAGGTTCTGCCGTCGCTCTTGTTTGCCGGCATCGTGCTCGAAGGCGGGATCATCGGCTATGATACGAACCTGAAGACCGGCGGCATCGGCGCTCGCTTCCTCGCGATTGGTGCTTCGACGCAATATCGCCAGAATAGCGTGACGATCTATCTGCGCGCGGTCAGCGTGAAGACCGGCGAAGTGCTGGCGAGCGTCGTCACCCACAAGAGCATCGTCTCGGTGTCGCTGAACGCCAGCACCTTCAAATTCGTTACCTTCGATGAGCTTTTGGAGGCCGAGGCCGGGGTTTCGGTGAACGAACCGACGCAAATTGCCGTCCAGTCCGCGATCGAAAAGGCGGTCTACGCCTTGATCATGGAGGGTGCGCAGGCCGGCCCCCGCCATCTGTGGAGCTTTTCGGACAGCGCAGCGGGTTCTGCCGCGCTGGCGCGTTATGCCGCGGAGAAAGCGCGATCGAACGCGCTTACGCGCGTGACGTTTCCGGTCGATTCGCCAAAAGATCAACCAAAGGTCGGGAGAGCGCATGCACAATAGGGGTGAAAATATTCATTTATTGTATTGATGAACCGTAACCACGTTCCTCTTTACCTAAATCGTACAAGCAGTTTTGTTTTTATAGTTATCCACAATGGGGTCTATTTTATGATGAAGTCCTTTCTAGTTAGCGCATCGGTCATTGCACTGTCGGTTTTTGCTACCCCGGTAGCTTTCGCGCAGACCGCGGCGACTAACGTTACCATTAATACCCAGACGACCACGCAAAAAGGCAACAGCAACCAGATCACGATCAGCCAGGCCACCTCCACTCCAACGCCAGCAGCCAGCGTAACAAGCGAAGCCAAGGTCAAGCAGGATGGTGATTTCAACGTTGCGTCCATTACGCAGCTGGGCAAAAGCGATTTCGGGTTCTCGCAAGTCGTTGGTAGCCACAATACGGTAACGCAGACCTTCGCCGGCCCGTCGAGTGGTTCGGCCACCAACAATCGCAGTGAAGTCTATCAGTGCGCGACCGCCGCGTGCAGCATAGGTGGAACAGCGTCCACGTACAACACTGCGACAACCAACCTGTCGGGCACCAACAACGTCAGCTATATCGTGCAGGCGGGCAACGGCAACACCGCGACGACCAAGTTGACGGGTAATGGCGGCGCCGGCGCAGTCGCAAATGCTGCTATCGAGCAATATACCGACTACAACACTGCGGAAATAGACCAGACTGGAACCTCAGCTGGGCTTGTCAAGATCATCCAGGGCGTGACCACGGTTGGCGCTACCCGGAACACTCCGGTTACCAGCCCCTACACCATTTCTTCGGCACCGGCAGTGAAGCTCGGTACCTATCCCCTTGGTGCAAACAACTTCGCCACGGTGACGCAGGCGAGCGGTGCCGATAGTGGTGTTGTCAATGTCTACCAGGGTGCCGACTTCAACTTGGCAGTTGCCAATCAAGCTGGCGCGAACCAGTTCGTCGAAATCCGTCAGGATGGCAAGACGTCGGCGGACACCTATGGCAACAACAACGCCAAGGTTACCCAGGAGCTTTCGGCTACCACCGCCTCGGCTTATGTTATCCAAGAGGGCCAGAGCAACACACTGACCTTGACCCAGTCGGCCGCAAACGTGAAGGCGGATCTGGCCCAGTTCGGCAATCTCAACAAGCTGACGTTGACTCAGGTTACCGCCGGAGCGTCGGCAACCCTGACCCAGACGGGCAATTCCAACACGCTGACGATGAGCCAGTAAGCCCGCGCACAGGCGACGTGCTGCGCACGTCGCCTGTGATCGACCTCAATGCTGCGCCGATTATCCTGACGTGAAGGAAGCCGGTTTTGTATTTTATCCAAAATCGGCAACCGTTATGACAAAGTTTTTCTTAGCTAGTGCGTCTGTACTTGCTCTGTCTGCGTTCAATACATCAACTGCTCACGCTAAGGGTCCAGCCCAAAGTATTACGCAAAGCGGACAGAGCAGCCAAATTACGATCGATCAGGTGGGCGGCACAAATAACAGAGTCATAATGGACCAGAATGGCGACTTCAACGTAGCAAAAGTTACACAAGTTGGTCGAGACGATATCGCCGTTTTGTCTGTTTTTGGCAATTACAACACGGCAACGCAAACTTTTACCGGCAACGGTGGCGGTGTCACAAACAACGTCAGTCTAATTTTTCAGTGCGGGTACGCTGCGTGCGACGCAAGCGCGTCGGTAACGCCTACGGGCAACACTGCGACAAGCAACCTGTCGGGCACCAACGCGTTCAGTTTTATCGGCCAGGCGGGCAACGGCAATATTGCGACGGCAAAGCTTTCGGGTGATGGCGGTAGCAACGGCTTTTTTAATGCAAATTCTGATATCGAGCAATTTACCGACTACAATACTGCGGAAGTAGATCAGACCGGAACCGCGGCTGGTCTTGTCAAGATCATACAGGGCGTCACGACGGTTGGTGCTAAACGGGGCGTTGCGATTGGCACTCCCTACTCCACTTCTTCGGCACCGGCAGTAAAGCTCGGTACGTATCCCGTTGGTGCAAACAACTCCGCCACGGTGACGCAGGCGAGCAGTGCCGATAATGGTATTGCCAACATTTATCAGGGCGCCGATTTCAACCTGGCAACGGCCGACCAGGCTGGCACAAATCAGTTTGTGGAAATCCGTCAGGACGGGGCCACGTCGAGCGACACCTATGGCAACAACAACGCCAAGGTTACGCAGGAAATTGGCGGCAGCTCTGCGCAAGCTTATGTCCTCCAAAATGGCCAAAGCAACGCGGTAAGCTTGACCCAGTCGGCCGAAAACGTGACGGCGGATGTCGCTCAGTTCGGCAATCACAACCAGCTGACCCTGACTCAGGCAAACGCCGGAGCGGCGATTTATGCCACCCAGACGGGCAATTACAACACAGCGACGTTGCTCCAACAACCCGGCGCGCCACCTCCTCCTCCTCCTCCTCCTCCTCCTCCTCCTCCCCCAGCCTAATATTTGACCCGTGTAGACGAGCAAACCCGCGAAAGGCGGTGCAGTCGGCACCGATCAAAGCATCCGGAAGGCCAGACCATGAAATACGGATCTCACCTTGCTACGATCACCTTGGCGTTAGGTTTTGGCGCGCTCGGCGTGAAGCCCGTCGCGGCCGTGGCCCAACCGGCGGACGCATCCGCCTGTTCCGGCGCGGCCAACGCCGTGTGCGTGACGCAGGTTGGTGATCGCAATGTCGCGACGATCGCGCTGAATGGAAACACGGCCGGCGGCGTCATCGCCGGGGTCGAGACCGGGAACTTAACCGAAATCGGGTCGTCGCGCAGCACCGGGCCGATCAGCATATCCAGCCAGATTGCGGGGTCGGTCTCGCAAAGCGGCAACAACAATCACGTTTCGATCGCAATGAATGGGGACAATACCGCCTTCGCCGTTTCCCAACAGGGGAATTTCAACAGCGCGACGCAATCCGTCGAGGGATTGAATAACAGCCTGACGCTGCGTCAATCGAGTTCGGACCCCGCCATTGGCAATACCGCGATTCAAGTCCAGCTCGGCAATGGCAACAGCTCCTTTGCGTCGCAGACCGGGTCGGGCAACACCGCGCGCTTGATTCAATCGCCGACCGCAGAGGCGACTCTGCTCGGGATTGGTGCCTTGCTCGACCCGGTAAATCGCACTAGCGAGTCCAACGCGATCGTTCTTGAACAAACGGGGCCGAACAATCAGGCCGATCTGGGCCAGCAAGGCAACAGCCATAGCATCGCGCTCCGTCAAAACGGTTATGCCCAAATTCTGATTACGCAATCCGGCGTTGGCCGGTCGATTTCGGTTGATCAACCGGTCGGCTCGGTTGGTGTGCAGATCACCCAATATTAACCAGTACGCGAAGGTCTCTCCTCAGTGTTATTCATGCTGCGACATTTGTTGAGGATTGCTGCGATTGCGAGCGCGACGCTGGCGCTGTCCTTGGGGGTCAGCGAAGGATCCGCGCAAACCAACGATGCAGCGACTGTCGCGCAAATTTCGAATCGTGCCGCAGGCAGTGTGCCGCCTTCCCCGACAAAGTCGCAGGAAGCGCCGAGAGCGTACATGGTTGAAGCACCCGCCCCTCCCCTATCACCAGCGCGGACGCAGCAAATCGATCTCTGCGCGCCAGACGTTCCGCGGTCGGTTGAAGCTACGAAAACCTCGGCCTGTTCCAATGTGCGCGCGAAAAGCGATGGCCTCACCGATCCAGCATCAAGGGATCGAGTCACTTTGAGCGCCCCCGACACCGATCAAACCGCAGCTACGCGTGCGCCCGGATCGGCACCGGATGCCGATGTGATTGCCAATCGTCTGCGGACCGGCGACGTGCAGACCTCGGCGATCGCCGATTCGGTTGGCGTCGGACTGCGTGCACCAACCCCGGCGCCGACTTCTGACGCACAACCTGTGGTGCCGCGATGATCCACTGTGCGCTGCCCGCGGCACATCGGTCGCGGCTCGACCCGCGGCAGGACCATTTCGACTATCGCGTCTTCGGCCTGAAGGTTCGATCGGAAATCAGGTTGTCCGCGCTGATCCCAACCCCGATCGACAGCGCCGATGTAGAGATCCGGCTCGGTGCAGTGCCAAAGCACCAATCGGTCGAACCACTCGGGCTCTATGTCGATACCGATGGGCCGATCCTGAACATTGCGAACGTTGGTCGATTCCTGATTGCCAATGGCAACGAGATCATCGTCGAACCGCACGCCCAGGCCTCGGCGCGCAATGTCGAACTTTATCTGTTGGGGTCTGCGTTCGGGGCGATCCTGCATCACCGGCATTTGCTCCCGCTTCATGCCAATGCGATCGAGATCAACGGTCGCGCCATCGCCTTTATGGGGCATTCCGGTGCGGGCAAATCTACGCTTGCGGCGTGGTTTGCCGATCACGGATACCGGATTTTGTCGGATGATGTGTGCGTCGTCGACTTTGACTCCGCAGGCATAGCCTATGCCAGAGCGGGAATCCCACGGCTGCGCCTATGGAAGGATGCGCTGAAGGTCAGAGGGATTAGCGAGACGGGTCTGACACGGTCATTCGATGGCCAGGACAAATTCGATATGCCGATCATCGGATCTGGATCTCACGATCCTGTAAGACTCGATGCTATCTATTTATTGGGAAAGAATATCGGAGCGACTGACCAGTTGATGATCGAACAGGTTAGCGGTATGGCGGCAGTTGAAGCGATATCGGTCAATACTTATCGCGGTAGTTTCGTGCCACTTATCGGCGATCGTATCAGGCACATAAAAGACTGCTTAAAACTTACTCAACTTGTAAAGGTTTGTAAGTTCAATCGGCAATGGGATCATCGGCATTTCGAGCGTGACGTGAGATTATTTCTCAGTAGCGAATTCCCATAAAACGCTACACAATACATGTGTGGCTATCCAACGGATATTAACCGTCGATAAGTATAATTACCTTTTCATTGACTAGATATTGGACGAGCTCTTCAACATCTATCTGGCAGGTTGCGATATCGATATCGAACTCGTCACACAAAATGGTACAGAGATCGGTTAGCGAAATCGGAGTTTTTACAATCTCCCAAATTCTGTTCGCAACTGGATTAAACATATGAAATTTTGACGTATCAATCTGAAGCGCGATCAATTCCTCATCATGATTTATCTCAATCATCTTGTCTGATCGAGATATCAGAACCCCTTCTTGCATTTTTTTCATCCCAGATAGTCCGCGCTTTATTCAGTATTGGAAATTATCTCCATAGTTCTGAGATATAGCGGCTACACAGTAGCTGCCCAGACCACGCCCGGCAACGACATTCCTAAAAAAAAGAGCAAGATTTTTAGCATATTAAGTGGACAGGCGGCTACCGGTACGCCATAACAAAAGCGCGTATGCAGGTGGGTGTTCGCCGCCGATTTCTGCTATTATATTGGAGTGTAATTATGACGCTTGGACCAATCATCAGTGCCGATCGCGTGAAAGCATCATGGGTAAAGCCAGTCGTTCGCTCGGTTTCCGCCGGTTCGGCCGAAGCTGCCGGCGTTACGAACTTTGACGGCCCAGGCACGCAAAGCTCCTAAGGTGCGGGCGCCATACGGTTTTTAACCCGTATGGATGTCTTTGATATTTATACGCTGTGAACGCGGTTGCAGGTTTAATTGGGGGTAATTCGGGCGAGTTCCTCCGTCTCTGCAATCATATGCTTGCGGCGCAACGCCTTTACGGCCCAGATAAGCAATCGGTCGGAAGTCTCGGAAACGTGACTTTCGGCCATTGCCTGTTCAGGCTGCTGGCTGAGGATGCGTTCGATCTGCAGCCGGTAATTGGTTGCGGTGGCGCCGCGATGTTGGTCGCCGATCTTCGCATCGACAATCGCGACGAGCTTATTGCGCGTTTTGATGTCGCGCAGGATGCCAAAGCGTGGAGCGATTCGCGCTTGCTGATGCACGCCTATGAGGTTTGGGGCATCGGCGTACTCGATCACGTGATCGGTGATTTCGCCTTCGCCATCTGGGATCGCCGCTCCGATCGTTTATACCTCGGGTGCGATCCGACCGGCCAGCGGCCGCTGCATTACCGCGTCACGCCGTCTCGCGTCGAATTTGCCTCAATGCCGGTCGGGCTGATCGCGGTCATGCCCGGACGCGCCATGGTCGATGCTGAAAAAATCGCGGCATTTATCGACAAGCGCCATAGCCCGCTGTCCTCCAGCTATCTTGACTGTATCTTCAGGGTTCCCCCTGGCCACTATGTCGTGTTTGACTCCGGCGTCCGCACGGAACGGCGATACTGGGATCCCCAGCCTAAAACGCTGCGGTTGGCGCGGACACAAGATTATGTCGACGCCTTTCATGCCCACCTCGAACAGGCCGTAGAAGCACGGCTGCGCGATGCCGGCGCAATTGTCGGCACACAGCTCAGCTCGGGCCGCGACAGTAGCGCAATCACCGCGATCGCGGCGCGCCTGCTCGAACCGACGGGCGGTCGCGTCCTATCGGCGACGGGTGCGCCAAGAGCTGGGTTTACCGGCGCAGCCCCCGATCGAAAAGCGATCGACGAAAGTGCCGTGGCCGCGGAAACAGCGCGCAAGTACGCCAATGTTGCGCACGTCGTGGTACGGCCAGAGCACTCGTTCGACTTTGGTGACTGTGAGCGATTGTGGGACTACTATCAGGAACCCTTTATAAACGCTTGCAACTTTCCATGGCTGGCGGGCATCAACCGGACGCTTGGCGAGCATGGCGTTTCGGTACTCTTGACCGGTGATTTGGGAAATCTGACGATCAGCGCCGGCGGATACGCCATCCTCCCCGACTTTTTGTGGCAAGGTTCGTGGCGATCGTGGCTGCGCGAATTCCGGATACTCGGCGCCGAGGGGCGGATGCGCTGGCGCGGCGCGCTGGCGGTGACCGCGGGCGGGTATATTCCGCGCCCGATCTGGGCGCTGCTCGCCAGAGCGACCGGGCGGAGCAGCCAGGACCCTGGGCGCCCGCTTTTACAAAAAGCGTGGCAATCAACTGATCGAACAGCGTCGATCATGGCGCAGCCGCCACGCAATACCTACAGCAACCGGGTCGATCAAATCCTGCACACGAGTATTGCCGGGATCCGAAAGGGCAATCTGGCGCAATTCGGGATCGACGAACGAGATCCGACATCCGATCGACGTTTGATCGAATTTTGCTTGTCGCTACCAGCGGATCAGCTGTTGAAAGATGGGATCGAACGACCGCTTTTCATCGCGGCTATGACGGACTTGGTTGCCCCGGATGTGATCGCGGGGACGTTGCGTGGATTACAGGCCGCAGATTGGTACGCCAGCTATTCGCGAGCAAGTCTGCAAGGACACGTTTCAACCATCTCGGCCAATGATCGCGTCGCCGCGATCATCGATGTGGAGGCCCTCGAAGCCCTCGTCGGTTCGTGGCCGGAACGCGGACACGCCTCCCCGAACGACGCGTTCGCATTTCGAGCACCCTTGATGAAAACACTCTCCGCCGCGCATTTTATCCAGGCGCTGGACGCCAAAACATCGGAATGGAGCACGGCGATTGATTGCTAAAACAGGCTGCTGGATCAGCCGTTCTGGGATCCAGCCTTACCCCCAACAATATACGTTTATGATTGAATTATAACTGAAATCAACGAAGAGTTAACCGTACGCTAATCAATTTGGCGCAGGTTCGAAGGCTCTTTCCCATCCACCATTTTGCCTATGCGTGATGATGACAATGATCGAAAGTGGTAGTCACCGTCCGGGTGTTTTCGCGCGGGATTTTGGCCTTCCTGACCATACGGCATTACGATACGAACAACCCGCGCATGCGCTGCGTGAGCTGCTTCCAAGCTATGCGGTTCTCGATTCCGAACCAGGATTTCCGCATCTGGAAGAGACTTGGATGCTTCCAAGCTGGGCGATGATTTGGGTCGTGCTGGCGGAGGACCCCATCTCGGTCAGCGTGGGCAACCGGCGCTATGGTGAGCTGTCTTCGGCAATCCTGTACGGCGTGACGAGCTCCGCCATGCCGGTGCGATCGAACGGTGGAGTCACGATCGCGATCGACATCAGCCCGCTTGGCTGGGCGCGTTTTTTTAAACAAAGCGCAGAGACGCTGCGTGATCGCATCACACCCCTGAAGGAAGTTTTGCCCCCGTCTCTGGTCAACGAGCTCGTCAATCGGCTCTATCATTCGGATCGCGCGCTCGATGTTAAAGGAATTCTCGACGACATCTTTTTGCGCGCACTACCCGCGCCGCACCCCGACGAGGCAATGATTGCCGACATGATACGCATACTTTCCGCAACGGGGCGGTCAGATTTGTCGGAAGCGTCGGCGAGCTTGGGAATACAGCCGCTGAAATTACGCCGCCTATCGCAACGTTATTTCGGCTTCCCCCCCA
This sequence comes from Sphingomonas psychrolutea, assembly GCF_014636175.1. Lineage (GTDB taxonomy): Bacteria > Pseudomonadota > Alphaproteobacteria > Sphingomonadales > Sphingomonadaceae > Sphingomonas > Sphingomonas psychrolutea. The sequence continues at coordinate 27,061 of NZ_BMDW01000003.1, forward strand.
AAATTCTCCAGATGCGTACGCGTTTTCTGCGGATTTTCCTCAATATGATGATCAACCCCTGTGATGACTATGAATCACTTATTTCCGAATTTTACTTCGATAGATCGCATTTTTTGCGCGATTCTAAGCGTTTTCTTGGAATGACACCGTGGCAATTCCTGGATTTGAACACATCATATCTGACAGCGGCGTTGCGCGCGCGCAGGCTTGTGATGGGCGTGCCGACATCGTCCCTCGATATCGTCTCGGCATAGTGACAACGTCGGCGGTTTAGCGTCGACGTCGCCCCGCGCTATCGGCCCGCCCCATCGTTCGCCCCACCGTTCGCCCTAGCGCGTGTCCGCCGGCTGTCTCGAACCAAGCGAACGAGCAGGAGAGCCACGATGATGGCGACGGTATCTGCCAACCAGTCGCGAATATCGCAATCGCGATGCAGGACCGGGATCGACTGGCAAACCTCGATCAACGCGCCCAAAAATGACAGTCGCTCTCCAAGAAGCGGTAGCGCCACCCTCGGGTAACCGTTTGCACCCAGAATCGCGACCGTGCTGAACGCCAGCATGTGCTCAAATTTGTCACCCAGGCCGTTGATCGGCAGATGCGGCGGATGGGGTAGCAGCGCCATCACCAGCGCAAACGCGAGCGCAAGCCAAAACGATACGCGGAAAATAGCGGTGTGAGTCGACCTGTCGGGCATTGCTGGGCGCATGGCCGTGATATGCCGATCTGTCTATCCCCAGCCCAAACCACTTGCGCGAAATTCAACCGGACCACAGCTTGGGAAAGGCCGTTGCAACATCGACGTCGCAGGGAAGGCAGCTTCTTCGCGTTGACAATCCGTGCGCCTTGCCGCCTCTTGGGGTTGAGGGGCGACGGCGATGATCCACGGCAGGGAAGGTTTCGCCGCGTTGATCATGGCGCTCGGGTTCGCAGGGTGCGCGCCCGATCGACCGCCTGCAAGCACTAAGCAGTGCGCCGATCTACGATCGGCACCGATGATCCCTCTACCCGCCGCCGACTTCACGATCGGGGCCGATCCGAAATATCCCGAGGAAGGGCCGCCGCGGCGCGCGCGGGTCAAAGCGTTCTGGATCGACGCGCACGAATTGACCAATGGAGAATTCGCCCGGTTCGTCACCGCGACCGGCTACCGCACAGTCGCCGAGCAGACGCCCCGGCAGCTCCCTGATACCCCGCCCGAAATGCAGCAGCCGGGATCTGCCGTCTTCGCGATCCCCGATGATCGCGACCCGCGCTGGTGGCGATGGTCGGTCGGAGCGCAATGGCGCCACCCGTCGGGGCCGGCCGAATCGATCGCAGGGCGTGATGCCGAACCCGTCGTGCAAATCGCCTATGACGATGCCGAGGCTTATGCGCACTGGGGCGGCAAGCGGCTGCCGAGCGAAGCCGAATGGGAATATGCCGCGCTCGCCGGAAGCACAGCATTGCCCGAGCCGATCGATGCCCATGGCACGCCGCAAGCGAATTACTATCAGGGCGTGTTTCCCGCGCGCGATCTGGGGCTCGACGGCTTTCGCGGTCGCGCGCCCGTCGGCTGCTTCAAGCCCAATGCCTTCGGACTGTACGACATGATCGGCAATGTGTGGGAATGGACCAGCACGGCCGTCGGCCCCAGCCGTGCGAGCGGTGTGATCAAGGGCGGATCCTATTTATGCGCCAGCAATTATTGCGCCCGCTACCGCCCGGCGGCGCGGCAGTTCGAAGAGCGCGGCTTGGGCACAGATCATATCGGCGTACGCTTCGTGCGGGATTCGGCACCACCTGCCAATTGACGTCGGAGCTTTCTTTTGGCACTATCGCTGCCAATAGAATATACTGTCAGGAGAGCGCGCGGTGGAGTTTCTGAGAACCCCAGAATCCTGTTTTGACAATCTCCCGGATTATCCGTTTGCGCCGCAGTATCTGAGCGTCACCGACGCCGATGGAACGGAGTTGCGGATCCATTATCTCGATGAGGGTCCCCGTGACGCATCACCCATTCTGCTGATGCATGGCGAGCCGAGCTGGTCGTATCTCTATCGCAAGTTCGTGCCCGATCTGGTCGCGCGCGGCCACCGCGTGATTGCCCCCGATCTGATCGGCTTCGGCAGATCGGACAAGCCGGCCGCACGCAGCGATTACACCTATGAACGCCACGTCGCCTGGATGAGCGCGTGGCTCAGCGCGCTCGACCTCAACGACATCACGCTCTTCTGCCAGGATTGGGGCGGGCTGATCGGCTTGCGCCTCGTCGCTGCCTTCCCGGATCGCTTCGCGCGGCTGGTGATCGCGAACACCGGTCTGCCGGTTGGCACCGGATCGTCCGACGGGTTCAATGCCTGGCTCGCCTTCAGCCAGAACGTCCCGCAATTTCCGGTCGGCTTCATCGTCAATGGCGGCACGTTGCGCGAGCTGACGCCGGAGGAGATCGCCGCCTATGACGCGCCCTTCCCCGATGAAAGCTATAAGGAAGGCGCGCGCGAATTCCCGAAGCTCGTGCCGATCACGCCCGACCACGCCTCGGTCGCGGAAAACCACGCGGCGTGGAAAGTGCTTGAGCGCTTCGACAAGCCGGTCCTCACCGCCTTCAGCGATCAGGATGCCGTGACCAAGGGGGGTGAGAGAGTCTTTATCGACCGCGTTCCCGGCGCGAAGGGGCAGGCGCACACGATCATCGCCGGCGGCGGCCATTTCCTACAGGAAGACGCACCGGAACAGCTTTGCGCGCTGATCGACGCTTTCATTCGCTCCAGCCAAGGTCAAGAATCATGAACGTTACCAACGCGGTATTCCCGGGCCCAGAGCAACTTGCCGCTTTCTTCACTGGCGCGGAGGACGGCCCGTTCGTGATGGTCAATTTGCTGCGCTTCAAGCCGCATGCCGAATATGCCGACGGCAGCGACGCCGATCTCACCGGGCGCGAGGCCTATGCGCGCTACGGCGCCGCTGTGCAGGCGTGCCTTGCCGCGGTCGGTGGCAAATCGGTGTTCGCGGGCGCGGTGACCGAATTGATGCTCGGGCAAATGGACGAGCCGTGGGACATGGTTGCGCTGGCGCAATATCCCAGTCGTGCGGCGATGATGGCAATGGTGCAATCTCCCGACTATCAGGCGATCGAAAAGCATCGTCTGGCCGGGTTGGAGGGACAGTTGAACATCCGCACCAAGGCGCTGCCCGTCGCCTGACGCCGCCGCGTTCCTCAGACGTCGAGCGGGCTTTCGGCGAGCCAGGCTTTGGCTTTGGCGAGCGACCTGAACACGCGCAATCGCGGATGCACCAAGGTCCGCTCGGCTTGCAACTTGTTGAGTTGACTGCCCACCACGACCGCCGCGCGCCCTGACGTCAACGCGATGCCCGCCACCATGATTTGGGTAAGCAGATCGGCAACGTCGTTGGATTGGACCGGAAATTCCAGCGATTCGACGATGACGTCGAAATCGCCACCGGCTCCATGCAGCTCGCGTGCCTTCTCCATCAGCGCCCCGCCCAGATCGGCCACGATGTCCGGCGTCCAGAAACCCTTTACTCGGATCGTGAGCGTGTTGGTCGAGCGATCATGGTCTAAGTGGAACATTCGAAAGCGTATCTCTGAGCGGGCAATGACACAACGCGATGCCCGGTCGGCCCCTCAAAGCGAAGCCCGCGGCACTGCGCAAGCCCTTTGGCGCATGCAGCGCCCCGAAAGTTTCAATCGACCGGCAGGCGCGCGAAGGCGATGGTGGGGTTTGCGGCGGGCAAGCTGAAGATCATGCCATCCTCTCCTACCGTGATCGGCCCGTCATAAAATTGCCGCGCGCGACCGAGGAACGCCGGATAGGCGATGCGGAACGGCACCGGTGGCAGGATGTGGGTGAAGAGCAAATGCTTCACCCCCGCCGCTTGCGCTTCCTGCGCGGCCACCTCGGGTGCTGTATGATAGGTTAGGATATCGCGCGTGATTTGCGCGGTGCCGGGCTGGTGTCGCGCGACCAGCGCTGCGGTCATGCGCTTGACCAAAGCCGGTTGCAGTCCCTCATGCACCAGCAGATCGACACCCTTTGAATTGGCGACCAGCGCCGCGCTCGCTGCGGTATCGCCGCTAATCACCGCCGAGCGGCCCTTATAGTCAAAGCGATAGCCGACGGCTGGCTGGACCGGTCCATGTTCCACGCTGAAGGCGGTGACGCGCAAGCCGTTCGCGCGATACACTTCCACTGCACCAAGCGTTCCGCGCACCGGCGGGGTGAAGCTCACCGCTTTGCCCCCGGCGCCCGAGGGCGGCGCGATCTTCGGACCATGGTGCGCGGTGCGATAGCCTGAATCGGTCGCGTACGCCGCGTCGAACCCGGCGACGATCCGCTCGACTCCGGTCGGGCCGTAAATTGGCAGTGGCGCGGTCGCCCCTCGGCCGGTCCAGCGCAGCAACATCATCGGGCCGAGGCCGTCGATGTGGTCCGAATGAAAGTGCGTCAGGAACACGCCCTCGATCCGACCGTTGGGAATGCCCATCAGCGCGATGTGCTTGGCACCACCCTCGCCCGAATCGACGACGAAGATATGTTGCCCGGCGATGACCACGGTACACGCACCGGCGCGGCCTGGGTCGGGCAACGGTGCCCCGGTCCCACAGAGCGCGACGTGCAAACCGTCGGGCAGATCGCGCGTATTGTCGACGCCAGCGCGTGCTTCAAACGCAAGACCGAGCAGCGCAGCGCCGGTTTCCCCCCGGAACAGCGCCGCGCCGACGACCATTGCAACCAAGGCCACGGTCGTGAGGATCCCGGTAGTGCGCATCGTCCCCTCCCCCTCGCTGACATACGTTGCCGGTTTAATATGGCATTGGCAATGCCGAAAGATTGCAGAACGCCCGAACGGTGCTACGTTGGTTCCCATAACCAAGGGGGGATGTCGCAATGCGCAACGGGATACGAGGAATCGTCGGGCTTACGGCCGTGTTCAACATCCTGCTCGGGATCGGATTTTTGATCGATCCGGCGCAATCGGGCTTGCGCTTCTTCATCACCGCGCTCGGCACGCAAGGGCTGGCGACGATGCGCGCGGATTTCCCCGCCTTTTTCCTGACCGGCGGAATATTCGCGCTGGTCGGGGCGTGGCGCGCGTGGCGCACGCCGTTGATCGTCCCGCTTTGCTTGCTCGGCCTCGCGATCAGCGGACGCGCGATTAGCCTCGTCGCCGATGGTGCCCCCGCTCACGCTTTCCCGCCGATGGTGGCGGAGGCGGTGATGATCATGATCCTCGCGCTGGGCTGGCGCAACTTTGATCGGGAGGGCATGCGATGAAACGCTGGGTCAAGATCTCACTCGCCTCGGTCGCGGCGCTTGCGATCGCTGGGTTTGCCGCCAAGGATTATGTGCTGCTGCACTTGCCCGGCTGGATCGCGCCGCATGTTGAGGACAGTCATCCTGTCGCATGGCAGCCGGGCCCAACCGTCGCCGCTCTGCCAGTCGATCAACGTCCGCCCAACATCGTGCTGATCGTCGCCGATGACCTCGGTTATAACGACATCAGCTTCAACGGCGGTGGAGTCGCGGGCGGCTTGGTCAAGACGCCCAACATCGACGCGCTGGGGCATCAGGGTGCCTCGTTCGCCAATGGCTATGCCGGTAACGCGACCTGCGCACCAAGCCGCGCGGCGTTGATGACCGGCCGATACGCCACGCGGTTCGGCTATGAATTCACCCCCGCCGACGTGCATCCGCCAAAGTGGTTCCCGTCCAGCCTGATCCGCACCGACGCAGCCTTTTCGCGCACGATCGCCAGCTTCCCGACGACATGGGAGCATAAGACGATCTTCGACGAAGATGCCGCGCGCTTGCCGCCGGTGCAGGACAAGGGGATGCCCGCCAGCGAGATCACCATCGCCGATTTGCTGCGCACGCGCGGCTATCACACGATGCACCTCGGCAAATGGCATTTGGGCGATGCCAAGGGGATGCGACCCGAGCAGCACGGTTTCGACGAGAGCTTGGGCTTCATGATCGGCGGCCAGAAATACCTGCTCGACGACAGCCCGGACGTCGTCAATTCGGTGCAGGACTTCGACCCGATCGACAAATTTCTGTGGGCCAACTTGCCCTTCAGCGTCCAGTATAACGGTAGCAAACCGTTTCGCCCCGATCGCTACATGACCGATTATCTGACGGCGCAGGCGCAAGCGACGATCGTCGCCAACCGCAACCGCCCATTCTTCCTGTATCTGGCGTATAACGCGCCGCACACGCCGCTGCAGGCGGCCAAGGCCGATTACGATGCGCTCCCGCAAATTACCGATCACCGGATGCGCGTTTATGCTGCGATGATCCGTGCGCTCGACCGCGGTGTCGGCCGCGTGATGGCGACGCTGAAAGCGCAAGGGTTGGATCAGAATACGCTGGTGATCTTCACCAGCGACAATGGCGGCGCGCATTACATCGGCCTGCCCGATATCAATAAACCGTATCGCGGGTGGAAGGCCACGTTCTTCGAAGGCGGCGTCAAGGTGCCGTTCTTCATGCGCTGGCCGGCACGGATCAAGCCCGGCACGACGGTCGCGGCGCCGGTCAGCCATTTCGACATTTTCGCAACCGCCGGCGGCAGCGCCGGCGCGAGCTTGCCGCACGATCGCCCGATCGACGGGGTCAATCTACTGCCCTTCATGCAGGGCACGGCTACGGGAACGCCGCACAACACGCTGTTCTGGCGCAGCGGTCGCTACAAGGTTGTGCGCGATGGTGACTGGAAGCTGCAGGCGCTCGATCTGCCGCACGTCAATCTGCTGTACGACATGAAGGCCGATCCGACCGAGCAGCGCGATGTCGCGGGCGCGCATCCCGATGTCGTCGCACGCCTAACGCAATTGCTCGCCGCGCACGACCGCGACAACGTCAAGCCGGCCTGGCCCTCGCTCATTCGTTCGCCGATTGCTATCGACCGTCCACTAGGCACCAAACCGAAGGCCGACGAGACGTACATCTATTGGTCGAATTAGGGATAGCGATGGGTGAAACCGACGGGCGCCGCAAACGCGCTCAGACCAGCCGCGACCGGATCGTCGCGGCGATGCTCGCGCTGGTCGAGGAAGGCCATATCACGCCAAGCGCCGATTTGGTCGCGGCGCAGGCGGCGGTCGGGCTGCGCACGGTGTTCCGGCACTTTGCCGATATGGAGACGCTCTACGCCGCGATGACGACTGAATTGTCGCGGCACTACGATCTCGGCGTCCATCCTTTCGCTGCGGAGGATTGGCGGGGCCGACTACGCGAGGGTGCCGAACGCCGGATCGCCACCTACGAAACCTTGCTACCGTTCAAGCGCGCCGCCGACGCGCACCGCCACATGTCGCCCGCGATCCAGGCCGAGCATGATCGCGTGCTGGCACTGATGCGCGCGCGGCTGGAATCGGTGCTGCCCGCAGAGCTTCGGGCGCAAGCGAGCATGGTCGAGACGATCGACCTGCTGCTCAGCTTCGACGTGTGGCAGCGCCTGCGCGGCGACCAGAAGCTCCCGGTCGAGCAAGCGCGCGCCATCATCCTGGCCGAAATCGACCGCATCGCGCGAGATTGCGGCGTCCGCTAGGCGCGCGCCCCGGCGATGTAGCGCGTGATGTTGCCGCCCAGCACATCGAGCGGCACATTACCCCCCTCGACCACTGCTTGGTTGAAATCGCGCACATCGAACCGCGTGCCGAGCGCGACCTTGGCGCGGTCGCGCTGCGCGACGATCTCGGTCTGCCCCAATTTGTAGCCGCACGCTTGCCCCGGCCAGGCGCAATAGCGATCGACCTCGCTCGCCGCATTGCTGAGCGGCAGCCCCGTCGCCGCGACGAACTCCGCCAGCGCACGCGCGCGCGTCCACCCCATCGCGTGGATCCCGGTATCGACCACGAGGCGTACCGCGCGCCATGACAAGCCCATGAGATAGCCAAGCCGACCCGCCGGATCATCGTCATACATGCCCAATTCGTCGGCCAGTTGCTCGGCATACAGCGCCCACCCTTCGGAGTACGCGTTGAACGCGAGGATTGATCGCAGCAGCGGCAATTTCTGCGCATATTCGCCTTGCCAGACATGGCCGGGAATGCCCTCATGGAACACCAGATCGGGGATCGTCACCTTGTTGTGAATCGAAGGATCGCCGAGATTGACCCAGATCCGCCCCGGGATCGACCCGTCGAGCGATCCCGGTCCGCCATAAGCGGCAGGGGCACCCGGCTCCTGCGCCAACGGCATACGGCGGATTTCGAGAACGCCGGGCGTCGTCCGCCGGAACGCAGCGGAAAGGCGTGGGCGGATCGCGTCGATCTTGCCTTGCATATACGCGACGATCTGCCGCCGTCCTGCATCGTCATTGGGGAAGACCATTTCGGGTCGGCGCTGCAACGCCGTCGCGCGCTCAGCAATCGTGCCCTGGGTCAGCCCGAAACCCCTGAGGATGACATCCATCCGTGCGTGCAGGTCGATCAGTTGCGCGACGCCCAGCGCGTGGATTTCGGCCGGAGTCCGCTGTGTCGTCGTGCTCGCGCGCAACCCCCACGCATACCATTCATCGCCAAATGGCCGCGCGCCGAGCCCCGCGGCATCGGTTGCCAGCGCGCGCTGTGCCTGAAGCTCGACAAGCTGACGCTCAAGCGCCGGCACGACCGATTCCTGCACGATCTTGACCGCGCGATCGACCCACGGCCCCGGGATTGTGCCCGATTTGCGCGCCAGCGGACCGATCAGCGGTCCATCGGGGGTCATCGCTTCGCGCACGGTCCGGGTGACCCCGACGATCGTCTTGTCGAGCAGGAAGGCGGGCGGCACGAGTCCCTGCCCGCGCGCGATCCGCCCCCGCACCGTCTCGCCATCGAGTTGCGCCGCCGTCGCGGACAGTCGCGCGAGATAGGCAGCACAATCGGCCGCATCGCGCACCGGCTGATCGCCATCGAGCAGTTGCGGCACGTCGAGCCATGCCCCCACGTTCTGGATCACGGTGTAAGGCGTGTTACGCCAATTGCCGATCGTCGCGACGCCATAGGGCAGCTTCATGCCGTCAAGCGCGGTGCGAAACGCACTCTCGGCCACCGCGAGGCTGGTCAGCGTGGCGGGATCGAGCCCGGCACGCGAAACGCGCCCGAGCGCAACCAGCGACTGCGACAGGAATGCTTGGCTCTTCTCGACGCCCGCTGGCGAGCGATCATCGAGGCGACTGCGCAATGCGGCATGATGCCCGGTATCGACGCCAAGCCGGGTGGCCTCGGCCGGTTGCAGTTCGAGCAATTGCCAGGCGAGGCGATCGAGCAACGCGGCGGCAGTCGGTGCGGCCGCCACGGTACGCTGGGGTGCAACCGCAAATGCGGCGCTGGCGGCAAGACCGGCAAGGGTCGCGCGACGGGAAGGTGCGAAAATGTTCATAGCGCCATGGTTAGTGCGCAACGCGGCGACGTCAAACGTTGGCTGCCCGTTACCCCGATCTTAACGCGGGCGTGCGATAGGCGGAGACCTGATGCCACGCTGCAGCGCCCATGACTGACGTCCTCATCACGATCGACACCGAACTCTCCGCAGGCCTCCATCAGCGAGGAATGTCGGCACGCGAGAATATCGACAATTCGATCCTTGGTGTCGTGCCTGGCGGGACGGTCGGAATCGGTTGGCAAATGGATCAACTGGAGGCGCATGGCTTGAAGGGCGTGTTCTTCGTCGATCCAATGCCGGCGCTGGTCTATGGACCGGAGATTCTTGCAGACATGATCGGCCCGATTGTGGCGCGACGCCACGAGGTTCAGCTCCATGTCCATACCGAGTGGCTGGCATGGGCGAAAAGCGCGCCAGTGGGTAAGCGGCGCGGTCAGAATATCGGCGACTTCGATCTTGCCGATCAATCCACCCTGCTCGGGCTCGCACGCGATCTGCTCGAGCAAGCCGCGGTCCCGCGCCCGATCGCGTTTCGGGCCGGCAATTATGGAGCAGACGACCGAACCCTGATTGCGTTGTCGGACTTGGGCATCGCGTGGGATAGCAGTTTCAACGCATCGTATTTAGGTGCGGCGTGCCGGATCGGGCTTACCGCCAATGACCATGCTCCTGTCTGGCGGCACGGTGTCGTGGAGGTGCCGGTTTCCGGAATCTCGGCGTCGTCCGGCTTGGTCCGACCGGCGCAGGTCTGCGCGTTGTCGCGGTGGGAGATGATCGATGCGCTGCGCCACGCAGCACAGCATCGGCAAGCGGCGTTCGTCATCGTCAGCCACAGCTTCGAAATGCTGTCGCGCGATCGCCGTCGACCGAATCGTGCCGTGATGGCGCGGTTTACGGCGATGTGCCGGGAAATCGCGCGCAATCCAGATTTGCGCAGCGTCGGCTTCGGCGACCTTGATCCGGCGATTGCAGCGCCGTTGCATCCGAAGTCGTCGCGCTTGCCGGCCAATCCGGTACGGATGATTGGACGCGTCATCGAACAGGCAGCGGCGACGGTGCGCTACGAGCGCCAATGGTCACGCGCGCGATGAGCCTGTCGATACCAAAGCTCGCAAAGCGGCTCGTCCGCCATATGGTGCATGACTACCGGCTCAACTGGATTTATGCTTCGACTGGCGCCGATGCTGTCCTTCCGCTCCCCGATACTCTCGAATTTGCGCGGCTCAACGACGTCGGGTTGATGCACATCGCCACATCGAACGACCCGCAATTCCGGAAAGCGCTCGGCTATGATCGGATGGGGGCGGAGGGATATGTGCTGGCGCAAGACGGCATCCCGCTTTGCGTGGCACATTTCGTGGATCTCGCGCGCTATGAGAATGCAACGATTTGGCCGCTTCGTGCGGATGAGGTCGCGCTACTCAACATCGTGACCGATGAACCAGCGCAAGGCCACGGCTACGCCGCTGTCCTCATTTCCAACGCGACCCCAGCGATGCTGTCGGTGCATTTCACGCGGGCAATCGCGTTTATTTGGTGGAACCACCGGGCGTCGCTTCGCGCGTTTCAGCAGGCCGGATGGCACCGTGTGGGTTTTTCGGTGGAATTCATCGGCAAACGAGGCAGCGTGCGCCACCTTCATGTGCCAATACCCACAGCTTGGTCGCCAAATCGATCGGGACCAGGAACCACGGCGAGGAGTCGAACGCCGCACCCGTTGCAGCATTGATGACATCCCCGCCGAACGGGTCAAATCCTTGCGATCAGTTCACAGAATCCTTCAAGCCCTTGCCGGCCTTGAACTTTGGCTGCGAGGATGCCTTGATCGTCATGGGCTCACCGGTACGCGGATTGCGGCCCGTCGAGGCCTTCCGCTTGCTCACCGAAAACGTTCCGAAGCCGACCAGGCGAACTTCATCGCCCCGTTTCAGCGCGACCGATACCGCGTCGAACACCGCCTCGACTGCCTTGCTCGCGTCGCCCTTGGTAAGACCCGACGTGTCCGCCACAGTCGCAATCAACTCTTGTTTGTTCATGGCCACCAGCCCCCCGTTACAAATATTCAAATGATTCCCGGCGCGAAGCCAGTGGTCCAGTAAGACGGGTCGCGCCGGGGCTGTCAAAGCAAAAGCGTCAACCCCCGCGCAAATATGGCAATTTGGGCGGCTAACGCATCAATGATGCAGTTCACCGCCGATTGCCGGAACGCCCGCGGGAGGTTGTGCGGCGAGATCATCGGCTTCGGTCCAATCGATCGGTTCGAGCGGCGCGGTCAGCGCGAGTCGCAACACTTCATCGACATGCGCGACCGGGATGATCGTCAGACCGTCAAGGATGTTGGCCGGAATCTCCGCCAAATCCTTCTCATTCTCCTGCGGGATCAGCACGGTGGTAATGCCACCCCGCAACGCCGCGAGCAGCTTTTCCTTCAACCCGCCGATCGGCAAGACACGGCCACGCAGGGTTACCTCGCCGGTCATCGCGATGTCGCGCCGCACCGGAACGCCGGTCAACGTCGAGACGATCGCGGTGACGATACCGATACCCGCCGACGGACCGTCCTTCGGCACCGCACCTTCGGGCAAATGGATGTGGATGTCCTTGCGCGCGAAAATACTCGGCTTGATGCCATAGGATGGCGAGCGCGCCTTGATGAAGCTGAACGCGGTCTCGATCGATTCCTTCATGACGTCGCCGAGCTTGCCGGTGATCTTGGCCTGGCCGCGTCCGGGCACGGTCACACTTTCGATCGTCAGCAACTCGCCGCCGACTTCGGTCCAGGCGAGTCCGGTGACGGCGCCGATCTGATTCTCTTCCTCGCCAAGGCCGTGCCGATACTTCTTCACGCCGGCAAAATCAGACAGATTGTCGGGCGTCACGGTAACGCTCTTGGTCTTGCCCTCAAGAATCTGGCGCAGCGCCTTGCGCGCCAGCCGCGCAATCTCGCGCTCGAGGGTGCGCACCCCGGCCTCACGCGTGTAATATTGGATCAGCGCGCGCAGACCCTCGGTCGTGAGCGTGAACTCACCATCCTTCAACCCGTGCGCCTCGATTTGCTTGGCGATCAGATGCCGCTCGGCGATCTGAACCTTCTCGTCCTCGGTATAGCCTTCGAGCCGGATAATCTCCATCCGATCGAGGAGTGCCTGGGGCAAGTTGAGCGTGTTCGCGGTGGTGACGAACATGATGTCCGATAGATCGACATCGATCTCGAGATAATGGTCCTGGAACTTGGCATTCTGCTCCGGATCGAGCACCTCGAGCAATGCCGATGCCGGATCGCCGCGGAAATCCTGCCCAAGCTTGTCGATCTCGTCGAGCAGGAACAGCGGATTGCTGGTGCCGGCCTTTTTGAGGTTGGTCACGATCTTGCCCGGCAGCGAGCCGATATAAGTGCGGCGATGCCCGCGAATCTCGGCTTCGTCGCGCACGCCACCCAGCGATTGGCGGATGAACTCGCGCCCGGTCGCCTTGGCGATCGACTTGCCGAGCGAAGTCTTGCCGACACCCGGCGGGCCGACGAGGCACAGAATCGGCCCCTTCAGCTTGTTGGTGCGCGCCTGTACCGCGAGATATTCGATGATCCGGTCCTTGACCTTTTCGAGCGCATAATGATCCTCGTCGAGCACCGCTTGCGCCGCCGAAATGTCCTTGCGAACCTTCGATTTCTTGCCCCAAGGAAGCCCCAGCAGCACGTCGAGATAATTGCGCACAACGGTTGCCTCGGCGCTCATCGGCGCCATCGTCTTGAGCTTCTTGAGCTCTGCGGTCGCCTTGGTCCGCGCTTCCTTCGACAGCTTCAGTGTGGCGATTTTCTGGGTCAGTTCGGCGATCTCGTCGCCCTCGCCCTCATCGCCTTCATTGCCGAGTTCGCGCTGGATCGCCTTCAACTGCTCGTTGAGATAATATTCGCGCTGGGTCTTCTCCATTTGCCGCTTGACCCGCGACTTGATCTTCTTTTCGACCTGCAACACGCCGAGCTCGCCCTCCATGAAGGCGAACACCATCTCCAGCCGCTTGGCCGGATCGCGCTCGATCAGCAATGCCTGCTTGTCGCTCACCTTGACCTGGATATTGGCGGCAACCGCATCGGCGAGCTTCGAGGGATCCTCGATCTCGGCCAACTGCACCGCCGTCTCCGACGGCAGCTTGCGGTTGAGTTTCGCGTAATTCTCGAACTGATCGATCACCGAGCGCATCAACGCCGAGACCTCGGTGCTGGCGACTTCGAGCGCATCAGCCCCCGCTTCACCGTCGAGCATCTCGACCTCGGCGGAGAGATAGCCATCGACGGCGGCGAGCGACGTCAGTGCCGCGCGGCGCTTGCCTTCGACCAGCACGCGCACCGTGCCGTCGGGCAGCTTCAACAATTGCAACACGACCGCCGTAACGCCGACCTCGTACAGATCGTCGCGGTCGGGGTCATCCTCGGCCGGATCGACCTGCGCGACGAGGAAAATCTCCTTGTCGGCGGCCATTGCCGCTTCCAAAGCAGCGACCGACTTGTCGCGGCCGACGAACAGCGGCACGATCATCGCCGGGAAGACGACGATGTCGCGCAACGGCAGAACAGGGTAAAACGGGGTGGAAGAAACTTGGGTCATGCATACTCCGGGGCGGCGCCAGCCACGCGCCTATGATGTCTTATATGGGGCGGATTGCCATTCCATCAATCGCCGAACGGTTTTGGGTGCAATGATTGCATGCGCGGCAGCGCCGACAGCGGCGTGGTCGCGTCCCGATGCGGTGTCGCGCGCGCTGACGGCGGCCGGTGGTGAGGCCGTCTTGCGGCGGGTTCTAGCGGTGGCGTGGCGCGGCACCGCGCGGATGATGCTGGGCAAGGTTCCAGTCGATCTGAACGTGGAGACGCGCATCGAACCGTTCGTCCGGGGGCGATCCGACACTTGGCTCGAAAGTGAGGGACGCAGCACGATTCGCACGGTCATGGTCGAGCGCGACAGTGCTTTCCTGGTGCATGAGGGCGCGCAGACCGCGCTAGCGCCTGAGCAGGCGCGGTTCGAGCGGCAGCAATTCGGCGCCTATGCGTATCTGCTGCTCGCCCCCGCCTTTGTCAGCGCGGCGAGCGCGACGCGGCTCAACGCGGCACGTGAGGGGTATCCGCCGATCGCGCTGACCCTCGCGCGCGACGGGCGGATCGCCGCGGCCGACTATCGCATCGGAACGCCCGACCACGAAGGGCGCTCGCTGCGCCAGCATTTCAGCCTCGCCGGTTCGGTCTCCTCCAACGGGGTACGCTTCCCACGCGTCATCACGATCGTGCAGGACGGGCGGCCGCTGTCGCGCCTGACGATCCGCGATTTCTCGGTGGATCTCGACGCGGCATGACACTGCACCGGATCGCCTTCGCGCTGCTTTGTTTGGGCATGACCGGCGCGAGCTTGCCTAAAAAGGGCGAGCCGCCGATCACCGCACAAACGCAGAAATCGGGCGGGCCGATCGACCCCGATCAAGCCAGGCTGCGCTTTGATTCGGCCGATCTCGCGTTCGAGGTCCTGCCCGAAACGCAAACGCTGCGCGGCATCGCGACGCTGTCCTTTACCGCCAAAGCGCTGCTGGACCGGCTGGTCGTCGATCTCGACCGCAATTTACCGGTCGATGCCATTACCATCGACGGGGTCACGCTGGCATCGACCGCGTGGAGCAACCCGGAGGGCAAGCTGTCGGTCACTTTGCCCCGCGCCGTCCCCACCGGTGGCAAGGTCACGGCGCGCATCATTTACGGCGGGCAGCCGCATGTCGCGGTGAAGGCACCGTGGGATGACGGGATGGTGTGGGCCAAGACGCCGACGGGCGAACCCTGGTTCGCGACGACGGCGGAGGGTTCGGGTTGCGACCTGTTCTGGCCGTGCCTCGATTTCCCGACCGGGGAACCGGGGGTGGTCACACTCCACATCACGGTGCCAAAGGGGCTGAAGGCACCCTCCAACGGCATATTGCTCGGGGTCGAGGAATTGAGCGACGGGCGCACGACCTGGAACTGGCGCGTGAAGCAGCCCAACACCTATGGCATCGCGTTGACGGTCGGGCCGTATGAGCAAGTTTCGGGCAGCTATAAGAGCCGCTACGGCAACACGATCCCGCTCTTTTATTGGTATCTGCCGGGAGAAGAGGAGAAAGCGCGCGGGCTATTCGCTGAATTCGCCCCGACGCTCGATTTTTTCGAAAGCGAGATCGGCCCCTACCCGTTCAGCGATGAAAAACTCGGCGTGGTCGAAACGCCGCACAAGGGCATGGAACACCAAACCATCAACGCTTACGGCAACGGCTATGCCAAGGCACCCGAAGGGTTCGACTGGCTGTTCCACCACGAATTCGCGCACGAATATTTCGGCAATCAGATGACGGTGGCGAATTGGGACGATTACTGGCTGCACGAAGGCTATGCCAGCTACATGCAGCCGCTCTACGGCCGCTGGCGCGAGGGCAATGCGCGCTACGCCACGATGCTGGCCGAGCAGCGCAAGAGCATCGCTAATCTGCGCCCGGTCATCTCGGGCAAGGTGCGCACCGAGGAAGAGGTGTACGAGCTGGCGAAAGGCGGGCCGGGTCAGGACATTTATTACAAGGGATCGTGGATGCTCCATACCTTGCGCGGCCTGATCGGGGATCGCGCTTTTCGGAGCGTAACGCGGCTTGCGGTGTACGGGCGGATCGACCCGCGTCCCGGTAATTTCACGCCACGCTACACCTCGACCGACGCATATGAGCGGATCGTCCGGCGCGTGACGGGCAAGGATTATGGCTGGTTCTTCGACGTGTATCTGCGGCACGCGGCGTTGCCCGATCTCATCGAGACGCGCACGGCGCGCGGCCTCTCGCTCCGCTGGGACGCGCCGGGCGGGCGCCCGTTTCCGATGCCGGTCGATGTACAAAGCGATGGGCGGGTCGTGCACGTGCCCATGACCGGCGGGATCGGCCGCCTTTGGGTGGCGAAAAGCGCGCACATAGTGATCGACCCCGATGCCAAGCTGCTGCGGCGTTCAGTCGCGATCGAGCGGTATCAGGCGTGGCGCGATGCCGAGGCGCGCCGCGCCAAGGTCGCGAATTGACGTCGCGTGTTTTATTGAGATAATACACAACGACGATAGGACACTGCCATGCATTTCCCGCACGATCCGGTCGGTCTCCCGGGCCTCGCCGCCCTCGCAGTCGGCTTCATCGCCTTTATCGTCGCGCTGGTGCTAGCGCGGCGGCGCGGCGTCAAAGCACCCAAAAGCGCGGACAACACCCGCAGCAACGCTTCGATTGTGTGGATCATCGTGCAGGGAATCGGCATCGGCATCGCCGGGTTCGGACCGGTCGACGCGTCGCTCGGTTCGGCGACGAGCAAGGCCGTCATCGAAGGCTTGGCGGTGCTTGCCCTGATGCTGTCGGCCGTATGGCTGTTCGACGCGTCGTCGCGCGCGATGGGCAAGAACTGGGCATTGGTTGCGCGCACGCGGGCCGACGGCAATCTTGTCCAGTCCGGTCCGTTCGCCCAGATCCGCAATCCGATCTACGTCGCGCTTGGCTGCTTCATGCTGGCGATGGCGATTGCGTACGGTCATACGCTCAACTTGCTGATTGCGGCCCCCCTCTACGCGCTCGGGACGGGGATGCGCGTGCGGCATGAGGAGAGGGTGCTCCGCGCGACCTTCCCCGACTATGACGCCTATGCTGCGCGCGTGAAGCGCTTCGTGCCGGGGATCTTATGAGCCGGGAACGCGCGGCGTAACCGGCACGAGCTCGTAAATATCGACCGCAGCACCACCGCCCGCGCGCGTCAGCACCAGCCGCCAGCGGAATGCGGCAACGCGCTCGACGATGCCAGCCACATCCTGTGCCGCGTTGACGCTATAGGCAGGTGCGGTCTTCACATGCGCAGGACGGAACGTTCCGAGAAAGATCTGCCGCCGATCGCTGTCCGGAAACAGCCATCCGCCAGGCAGGACCGACCCACTTTGCTTGGTAAGGGAAAGGTTGCGGGCGGTGCCGTCGACCGTGCAAAAATCGGGTTTGAACGTCGCAAACCCGACGCGACCGCCGAGCCGGACGAGCCGGCAGGAGTATGTCCCGGGCGGAAGGCTCGGCAAATCGAGCGCCGCCGCAGGATCAACCAGTGGCCCTTCCTGAGCGAGCTTTGCCCTCAACCGACCGGGAACGGCAGCACGGGCCTTGGTCCACACAGTGTTGAGCGAGGCCAGCCGTGCCCGATCGGCGGCCGTAACCAACGTCTCCCACGCCATCGGGGCCTCCGACGTTACGCTGGGCGTTCGATGGAGTGGCGTAAGGCGGTGTTGCTTAACGGCACATCCGGACAGCAAAATTGCGACGGAGGCGAGCAAAAGCGAGCCGTGATTCATCGCGGGCAGCTCCTTGACGGGAATGGACAGATAGACGCGTCGCCGCGCGTCAAGATTTGGTAAATCTGAAAGGTTAACAGATCGTAAAGATCGGGCGATCTGTTCGTCTTACGCGACGGTCAGGTGCGTAGCATCGACCAAAAGCGTGGTCCCCCGCGCGGCACGACCCATGTGTCGATCACTTCGAAGCCGAGCGCGCGGTAAAGGCCCAGATTTCGCTCGGTCGCCGTCTCGAGATAGGTGGGTAATCGGCTGCCGGCGATTCGGGCCAGGCCTGATCGAATTGCGGCACCGCCATGCCCCTTCCCCTGCGCCGCCGGATCACAGCCCGCAATATGGAGATACCAATGCGAGATCGTTGGCATATGCGCGTCGATCGCGTGCGACACCGCCAACCCCCGACCCATTGCGGCCCCAAAGGTGCGCCACAGCGGCCAGGCTTGGCGCAGCAACGGCATCAGCCCCGTTTGCCCCTGACCAGGACCGCGCCATAAGGTCGCTGCTTCGCCGCCTTGCGACACTATGCGCATGCCACTCAACGCGTCGGCATCGAACAGCAAAGCGAACAGCCGGGGCAACCGTACAGCCCGGTCGGCCGCATCGGGAAACAGGAAGACCATCGCCGGATCGTCGGCAAAGGCGCGTGCCAACAGCGCGACGATCCGCGCCCGGTCAGCATCGCCCGCAACCCGGACCGGATCGCTCACGCCCCCCCGGTGCCGGTCTTTTCCTTCTTGGCATAGACGCGGATCGGTTCCTTACGGCCTTCGATCACGTCCTTGTCGATCATGACTTCATCGACCGAGTCCATGCCGGGAAGATCAAACATCGTGTCGAGCAAAATCCCCTCAAGGATCGAGCGGAGCCCGCGCGCGCCGGTCTTGCGGTCGATCGCCTTCTTCGCGACCGAGACGAGCGCCTCGTCGGTGAAGCCGAGCTTGACCGCCTCCATGTCGAACAGCTTCTGATACTGCTTAACCAAAGCGTTCTTCGGCTCGGTCAGGATCGTGACCAAAGCGGGCACGTCGAGATCTTCGAGCGTCGCGATCACGGGCAGACGACCGACGAATTCGGGGATGAGACCGAATTTGAGCAGATCCTCCGGTTCGACCGCCTTGAGCGTCTCGCCGGTACGACGTTCCTCAGGGGAGGCGACATAGGCACCGAAGCCGATCGACTTGCCCTGCAAACGATCGCCAATGATCTTTTCGAGGCCCGAGAAGGCCCCGCCGCAAATGAACAGAATGTTGGTCGTATCGACCTGCAGAAACTCCTGCTGCGGATGCTTGCGCCCGCCCTGCGGCGGAACGCTCGCGGTGGTGCCTTCCATCAGCTTGAGCAAAGCCTGCTGCACGCCCTCGCCCGACACGTCGCGCGTGATGGAGGGATTCTCGGCCTTGCGGCTGATCTTGTCGATCTCGTCGATATAGACGATCCCGCGCTGCGCCCGCTCGACGTTATAGTCAGAGGCCTGGAGCAGCTTGAGGATGATGTTCTCGACATCCTCGCCGACATAGCCGGCTTCGGTCAGCGTCGTCGCATCAGCCATGGTGAACGGCACGTCGAGGATGCGAGCGAGCGTCTGTGCGAGCAAGGTTTTGCCGCAGCCGGTCGGTCCAACGAGCAGGATGTTCGACTTGGCGAGTTCGACATCCGCGCCCTTCTGGCCGTGGTTGAGGCGCTTGTAATGGTTGTGCACAGCGACCGAGAGGACGCGCTTGGCGCGCTTCTGCCCGATCACATAATCGTCGAGCACGTCGCAGATTTCCTGCGGTGTCGGCACGCCGCCGTCCTTCTTGGACACCAGCGCTGACTTCGTTTCCTCGCGGATGATGTCGTTGCACAGCTCGACGCATTCATCGCAGATGAACACCGTCGGCCCGGCAATGAGCTTGCGCACCTCATGCTGCGATTTCCCGCAGAAGGAGCAATAAAGCGTGCTCTTCGAGTCACCGCCGCTGAGCTTCGTCATTCAAACCATCCTTGGCGCCGCTGGCTGGCGCACATATGCGGAGACTCTATCCTAGACCGCCCCCGCGCGGTCCGACAATCACCAAAATCGCCGTTCGGAACCGACACCGGGACGCACCCTAGCGCCCCGATGTCCAAAAAGTGTTTACGCCGAGGTCAGCGCAGGCGGCGTGCTCGTATCGTCGGGCAGAGCCGGACGCTTGTCAAACACCTCGTCGACCAGGCCGAACGCTTTCGCCTCATGCGCCTCGAGGAAGGTATCACGGTCCATCGCCCGCTCAATCTCTTCCAGCGGCTTGCCGGTATATTGCGCGTAGAGATCGTTCATGCGGTTCTTGATCCGCTGGATTTCCTTGGCCTGGATCTGAATGTCCGATGCCATGCCCTGCGCCCCGCCCGATGGCTGATGGATCATGATCCGGGCATTGGTAAGCGCAACGCGCATCCCCGGCTCGCCGGCGGCCAGCAGGAAGCTGCCCATCGACGCGGCCTGCCCCATGCATACCGTGCCGACGCGCGGACGAATGTACTGCATCGTGTCATGGATCGCCATGCCCGCCGTGACGACACCGCCCGGCGAGTTGATGTACATGAAGATATCCTTCTTGGGGTTTTCCGATTCCAGGAAGAGCAACTGTGCCGAGATGACCGAGGCCATATGGTCCTCGACCCCACCGGTCACGAAGATGATCCGCTCACGCAACAGCCGCGAATAAATATCGAAGCTGCGCTCGCCGCGGTTGGATTGCTCGATGACGATCGGCACGAGGCCGTCATTGATGGGTGCAAGGAAGTCGCCAGTGTCGAACGGATTGCGCATGATGAGCCTGTAAGTCCTTTATGCCCCAGAGGACGTGAATGCCGAGCGCCCTACATCGGCGCTGGCGGAAGCGAGTTCAAGCCCCGGTATCAGCACGACGCTCCTCGCCGCCTGGCGCACGGTGTCCGAGATAGGCGAGCCGCCGGACCTCCCGCCGCCCGCGCACCACAGTATCGAGGATCAGCCCGGTGAAGACATTGAGCGCCGCGAGGATCGTCAGCCCAGTCACCAGCACAGCAGTCGGCAAGCGCGGCACGAGGTGCGTATGCATATAGGTAACGATCAGCGGCACCGCGAGCGCGAACGCTACAGCCAGCAAAGCGCCGGCGATGATCCCGAAAAACAGCAAGGGCCGCTCGATTCGGTACAGCGTCACGATCGTCCGCGCGATGCGGAAGCCATCGCGATAGGTGCTGAGCTTCGATTCGGACCCCTCGGGCCGCGCGAAATAGGGCGTTTCGATCTCGCCGGTTGGCATCTTGAGTTCGAGCGCATGGACGCTGATCTCGGTCTCGATCTCGAACCCCGACGACAGCACCGGGAAGCTTTTGACAAAGCGGCGCGAAAAGACGCGATATCCCGAGAAGATATCGGTGAAGCTGCGCCCGAACAATTGCGCGAGCAGCCCGGTCATCGCGCGATTGCCGAGCACATGCCCGCGCCGATAGGCGGCGGTGACTTGCGTCACGCGGCTGCCGACGACCATGTCGAGCTGTTCGTCGAGCAACCGCGCGACCAGCGCCGGCGCCGCGCTCGCGTCATAGGTCGCATCGCCGTCGGCCATCACATAGATATCGGCATCGACATCGGCGAACATGCGGCGCACGACGTTGCCCTTGCCCTGCATCCGTTCGGACCGGACGACGGCACCCGTCGCGCGTGCGACCGCGACGGTGTCGTCAGTGCTGTTGTTATCGTAAACGTAGATCGTCGCATCCGGCAGCGCCGCCCGGAACCCGGCCACGGTCTGCGCAATGGCAGTGCTTTCGTTATAGCAGGGGAGCAGGACGGCGATGCGCGGTGTCATGATGTCGCCATAAGCACGAAATGGTTACCGCTTCGACAGTTTTATCAGATCGCAGCCACCCTATCCTTCCCCGGTGAGGGCCGGGGCCCAGTAGCGGTGGCATCAATGCATGAGCGCCTTGCCCAAAACCGGCCACTCCACCACTGGGCCCCGGCCTTCGCCGGGGAAGCGCGAAAAGGTGGCCCGCCCGCGCTAATGCGCCGGACGGGCGTAGGCCTTTACTCCGCTTTTTCAGCGGCAGCCTTTTTCTTGGCCGCAGGCTTCTTTGGGGGAGCCTCAGCCGCAACGTCATCAGCCGACCCGGCCTCTGCCTTAGCCTTCGCCGGTGCCTTCTTCGTCGCCGCCTTCTTCACCGGCTCGGCCTCGACCAGATCATCGCCGGACGCGGCAGGCTCGATGTCAGCCGCTTCCATTTCGTGCGCGTCGTCGGCCGACGTCTTGGCGGCTTTCTTCGCGGCAGGCTTGGCTGCAGCCTTCTTGCCCTTGGGCTTATGGTTGTCGTGGTCGTGGCTGTGCGTGCCAGACGAGAAGCCTTCTTCGCTCTCGATCGCGGCTTCCAGCTCTTCGCGCGTCACTTCGCGATCGCTGATCTCGGCCTTGGCGAACAGCCAGTCGACGACCTTGTCCTCATACAGCGGCGCGCGCAGCTGAGCAGCGGCCATCGGCTCCTGCTGGATGTACTGCATGAAGCGCTGGCGATCTTCCGGACCGTATTGCTGTGCGGCTTGCGCGATTAGGCGGTTCATTTCCTGGCTGCTGACTTCGACGCCATTCGCCTGGCCGATTTCGCTCAGCAACAGCCCGAGGCGCACGCGCCGCTCGGCGATCTTGTGATAATCATCGCGCTCGGCTTCCATCTCGGCAAGCGCCGCTGCCGGATCTTCCTCATGCGTCGCTTCATGCTGCAGCTGCTGCCAGATCTGCTCGAATTCGGCTGCGACCATCGACGGCGGCACTTCGAAATCATGCCCCTCGGCCAATTGGTCGAGCAGCTTGCGCTTCATGTGCGTGCGCGTCAGGCCGTTCAGCTCTTGCTCGATCTGGCCCTTCAGCAGGCCGGTGAGCTGCTCAAGGCTCTCAAGCCCGAGCGACGTCGCGAGTTCGTCGTCAATCTTGGTCTCGCCCGCGGTCTTCACCGCGGTGATCTTCAAGTCGAAGGTTGCGGCCTTGCCGGCCAATTCCTTGGCCTGATAATCTTCCGGGAACGTCACGTTGATCTGGCGCTCTTCGCCGGTCTTCACGCCAACGACCTGATCCTCGAAACCTGGGATCAAGCGACCCGTACCGAGCTCGACCGACATGTCGGTGCCGGTGCCGCCGTCGAACGCGACATCGCCGACCTTGCCGAGGAAATCCATCACGACCAAATCGCCGATCTTTGCCTTGTACGTGGCCTTGGCGTCTTCCCAGCGCTTCTGCTGGTCGGCGAACTTCTTGAGCTGCTCGTTGACGGCGGCCTCATCGGCGGGAACGGTCAGCCGCTCGAGCTTCAGGCCGTCGATCGCGGGCGCGGGCACGTCGGGGAGCACTTCGAGCTCGACCGTCACATCGGCATCCTTGCCGAGTTCATAGCCGTCATCGAGGCGGACCGAGGGCTGTAGCGCGGGGCGCAGCTTCTGCTCGGCGATCAAGCTCTGAATGCCTTCCTGGATCGAGGTGTTGAGCGCATCCTGCATCAGCGCTTCACCGTGCATCTTGCGCACCAGATTGGCGGGCACCTTGCCGGGACGGAAGCCAGGCATCTTGATCGTCGGCGCGACGCGCTTCAGCTCGGCATCGACACGCGAATCGATATCCTTCGCGGTGATCTTCAAGGTGTAGGCGCGCTTCAGGCCTTCGTTCAACGTCTCGACAGTCTGCATTGTCTTTTCAATCTCTCTCTTGAGCGGCCCCCGTCGCTTCGCTCGGGGAGTTGCGAAGCCGAAAGCGTCCGCCGGACGCTTTCGAGTCTTCGCAACTGGTGCGGGCGAAGGGACTCGAACCCCCACATCTTGCGATGGCAGGACCTAAACCTGCTGCGTCTACCAGTTCCGCCACGCCCGCATCGGACACCGTCGGTGTGGGGGGCGTCTATACCAGCGATGCGCGGCGGGGCAAGCGGACTTACGCTCCACCGCAATATCGCTTGCAACCGCGCGCGCGACTGTGCGTTTAAACGGGCAGAGGAGAGATGAGATGGCGACCACCCCCCCGACCGAATTGCCCCCGATCCCAAGCGAGCCGGGCCAGCCCGATCCGGTCCCGACCGAATTGCCGAGCCCGACGCCCGACGTGGACTTTCCCGACCCGACGCCAGAAGGCGAGCCGATCGGGCCGGTCGATACCGGGATGACCGGGGACTTTGCGTGATGGACCGCGACAGCCTGCCCGAGGCCGACAAAGATCCGCGCAGTGACATCGAACAAGCCGTCGAAGCGCGCAAGGATGCGGTCGAACGCGGCCAGGGTGGCGATGAACCTGATGTGCTCACGTCGCCCGGCATGGCCGACGGCGTCGGCGGAACCGGCGGCGTGACGAAGAACCAGGAGGGCGATGGGCAGTAATCGTTATTTGACCCCCGGCTGGGCCAGCGTAGCCGTCGAGACAATCGCGCGATACGCTGGCAGATCGCGTTGGAAATAGAAAACATCCGGCGCCTCGAATGTGATCATAAACAATTTTCCGTCGACGATCGTGGCCGATGCTTCGCCCTTGCGGCGGACCTCTTCATTAAGGCGGCTGAAAGTGTAGGTGAAATGCACTCCCTTCCGGCCAAGAAAATCGATGGGTTCGACCGTGTCGATCTTTATCAGCTGCGTGTCGAGCGCGATGCTGTAACTGTTTTCAAACAACGTCGGCACATCCGTCAGCAACATCGTCGACGCGAAATGTGGCAAGGGTTTGCTGCGCTTGCTGATTTCGCGGAACAGCGTCGTGTCATTCTCGATCCCGCCATAGAACGTGACGTCGTTTAGTCCATCTCCATCGATCGTCCAGGTTTCCGATTTCCGCCCAGGGCGTGCACCCATCTTATTCCATTCGCGGCTCAGGGTGACGGTCAATGGCGACTTCGCCACCGCCACACTGACCTTTTCCGGGATGAGGGTATTGCTTGCCAGAGCAGGCGTTGAGAACAACGCGAAACCAATCACTAAAGTGGCGATGGGGTTTTTCATGGCTCGTCTCATTGCAGGAGAGTGGAAATCATGGCGCGATCCGACGCGTCGGGGCGCATCGCCAGATAGGTTTTCAGCGCTTCGACCCCCGAGGGATCGCGGTTCCGCAGCTGGGCCAGTCCCAATCCGCGATAGGCCTCCGCGTTGTTATGGTCGCCCTCTAGCGCTTGCCGGTAGAAGCTGATTGCCGACACGAGATCGCGCGGGTTTCCGCGCGCGCGGTAAAGCTCGGCCCGACTGTACAGCAGATCGGGCGTCCACTGGTTCGCGGCCAGTTGCCCCATCAGGAAATCGGTCCCCTCGAAATCATTGAGCTTGATCTGATCCAATAAGAAATCGCCCCGCCATTTGGCCATGGCATCACGGAAACGCTGGCTGCCATCCTCGCCGCCCTTATTCATCTTTAGCGCGATGTCCCGCAAATATTGCGCGCGCGCGAGTTCGGTCGGATGGCTCGCGAAAAAGGACACACGATCATAGCGCGCGATGCGTTGCTTGCGGCCCCGCGCGGTCGCATCGGCTTCGCCCATGACCCGCTCCCAGATATCGGCAAAGCACCCGGGATCGTATGGCGAGATTTTCAGATATGCCATCGACAGCAGATCCGCCTGCGTCTCCTGCGCCCGATCGTTGGCGTAGATCGATCCGATCGCCCCGATCTGCGCCGATTGATAGCTGCGCACGCTGCCATAACCGCCGCCATAATAAGCGGCACCAGCCGCCGCCACACCCATCCACGCGAAAATGTCGGTGGCGGTGCGCTGTTGCTTGAATCCGTTCAGCGAATGCCGCATCTCGAAGTGCGCGAATTCATGTCCCAAAACAGCGGCAAGCTCCGCCTCGTTGCGCATCCGCAGCAGCAAGCCTGTGTTGACGACGAGCATGCCATTCGGGGCCATCGCTGCATTGAATGCGGCCGTGCGAACGATGTAGAGGCGAACGCCGCCACATCTGCTGTCCCCGACCGTTTTGCAAAGGACACCAAGCACATAGTGATTGAGCCCCGGATCGTTTACGAGAAACTTGGAGTCTCGCAACAGCCGCTCGCCTTCGTCGGCCATCGCAACTTTTCGCAGCAATGGCCTATGTTACTGTCAAGTCCGGTGAGCGACCCAGAGCTTACCCCAATACCTTCTTCAGCACATCATTCACGACCCCCGGATTCGCCTTCCCCCCCATCGCCTTCATCGTCTGCCCGACGAAGAAGCCGAACAGCTTGTCCTTGCCGCCGCGATAGTCGGCGACCTTGTCCTCGTTCGCCGCCATCACCTCGGCGATGACGCGTTCGATCTCGCCGGTGTCGCTGGTCTGCTTGAGACCCTTTTCCTCGACAATTGCAGCAGCACCCTGCCCGGTTTCGAGCATGATTTCGAACACCTGCTTGGCCAGCGTGTTCGACAGCGTCCCGTCGGCGATCAAACCGAGCAATTCGGCGGCCTGATCGGGGCTGACCGGCGAATTCTCGATGTCCCGACCGGTGCGATTGAGCGCGCCGAACAGTTCGGAGGTCGTCCAATTGGCGGCGGCGACCGGGGCAGCGCCCGTGTCGAGCAAGGCATCGAACCACCGCGACGCCTCGACCTCGGCGGTCATCACGGCGGCCGCATACGGCGTGATCCCTAGCGCCAGATACCGCGCACGCTTGGCATCGGGCAGTTCCGGTAGCGAGGCGCGGCATTCGTCGAGAAACGCCTCGTCGAGTTCGAGCGGCAGCAAATCGGGATCGGGGAAGTAGCGGTAATCGTGCGCATCTTCCTTTGAGCGCATCGAGCGCGTTTCATTGCGGTCGGGGTCGTATAGCCGCGTTTCCTGGACGATCCTGCCGCCGCTTTCGATCACCTCAACCTGGCGCTTGGCCTCCTGTTCGACCACGGCCATGACAAAGCGCACCGAATTGACGTTTTTGGTCTCGGTCCGCGTGCCGAGCTCGTCGCCTGCCTTGCGCACGCTGACATTGACGTCGGCGCGCATCGATCCCTGGTCCATATTGCCGTCGCACGACCCGACATAGCGCAGGATCGAGCGCAGCTTCGACAGATAGGCTCCGGCCTCGGCGGGCGAGGCCATGTCGGGCTTGCTGACGATTTCCATCAGCGCAACGCCGCAACGGTTGAGATCGACATAGGAGCGCGTCGGATGCTGATCATGCATCAGCTTGCCCGCATCCTGCTCGACATGGATCCGCTCGACCCCGATCCGCTTGCCGTGCGCGTCAGGGTTCTTGTCGTCGAGGCTGATGTCGACATGGCCTTCGCCGACGATCGGGTGGAACAGCTGGCTGATCTGATAGCCCTGCGGCAAATCAGCGTAGAAGTAATTCTTGCGGTCGAAGCGCGACCATTTGTTGATCTGAGCATTGATCGCCATGCCGGTGCGCACCGCCTGGCGGATACACTCGCGGTTGGGAACAGGCAGCATCCCCGGCATCGCGGCATCGATCAGGCTGACCTGCGTGTTCGGCTCGGCCCCGAATGCGGTGGCGGCACCGGAAAACAGTTTGGCATTTGAGGAGACCTGGGCATGGACTTCGAGGCCGACCACGACCTCCCAATCGCCGGTTTCGCCGCGGATGGTGTATTTGGTGTCAGTCATGTTCGTTCTTCCCAAGTGTTCCTGCGCAGGCAGGAACCCAGAGCCAAGCAACCCGAGGCTCCTGCTTTCGCAGGAGCACGGCAAATCCTACCACCACGCCTCGGCGCGCGCGGTGAACCCCGCACGTTCCTCCAGCGCCAACCCCGCATTGAGCACGCCTTGTTCATCAAGCGGCTTGCCGATGATCTGCAACCCCAGCGGTAGCCCCATCCCGTCGAGGCCACCCGGCACCGACATCGCCGGAAGCCCGGCAAGCGACGACGGCACGGTAAACACATCGTTCAAATACATCGCAATCGGATCGGCGCTCTTCTCACCCAGCGCGAACGCAGCCGACGGCGCGGTTGGCGTGAGCAGCAAGTCACACTTCGCCCACGCCTGTTCGAAATCGCGCGCGATGAGTGTGCGGACCTTCGAAGCCTGTGTGAAGTACGCGTCGTAAAACCCTGCGGAAAGGACATATGTCCCGATCATGATTCGGCGCTTCACCTCGTCGCCAAAACCGGCCGCGCGCGTTGCAGCGTACATGTCCTGCAACCCTGCCCCCTCGGGCAGATCGCGCAGGCCATAGCGCACCCCGTCATAGCGGGCCAGGTTGGACGAGGCTTCGGCGGGCGCAATGATGTAATAGGCCGGCAGCGCATATTTGGTGTGCGGCAGCGAGACTTCGACGATCTCGGCGCCGGCATCCTTCAGCCAGTCGATCCCCTGCTGCCACAGGGCTTCGATCTCGGGGGGCATGGCGTCGACGCGATATTCCTTCGGAATCCCGACGCGCTTGCCCTTGAGATCGCCCGACAATCCGGCATACCATTGCGGCACGGCCAAATCGAGCGAAGTCGCGTCTTTCGGATCGAAGCCGGCCATCGCCTCGAGCATGATCGCGCAATCGCGCACGTCGCGCGCCATGGCACCTGCCTGATCGAGCGAGGAGGCAAAGGCGATCGTGCCCCAGCGCGAACAACGGCCATAGGTCGGCTTGATCCCGCTGATGCCGGTGAAAGCAGCGGGCTGGCGGATCGATCCGCCGGTATCGGTGCCGGTCGCCGCCGGGCAGAGCCGCGCGGCGATCGCCGCCGAGCTTCCGCCCGACGATCCACCGGGCGCGAGCGGCGCATTGCCACCGTCGCTCCGCCGCCACGGCGAAATGACATTCCCGAATGCGCTCGTCTCGTTCGACGATCCCATCGCGAACTGATCCATGTTGAGCTTGCCGAGCATGCCTGCGCCCGCCGCCCACAAATTGGCGGAGACCGTCGATTCGTACGGCGGCGTGAAGCCCTCGAGGATCAGACTCGCGGCAGTCGCGGGCACGCCCTTGGTGCAGAACAAATCCTTCATGCCGATCGGCACGCCGGCCAGCGGCTTAAGCGTCTCGCCCGCCGCGCGCGCGGCGTCGGCGGCATCGGCAGCCGCCAGCGCGTGCTCGGGCGTTTCGACCAGAAACGCGTTGAGCGCCTTGGCTTTGGACACGTTGGCAATGAAGCCCTCGGCCACTTCGCGCGCGGAAAAGGTACCGGCACGCACGCCGTCACGGATGGCGGCAACGCCGAGATCGGTCAGGTCGGTCATTATTCGATCACCTTTGGCACGGTGAAGAAGCCGTGCTCGCCCTGCGGCGCGTTCGCCAGCACCGCATCACGGATGCCGCCCCCGGTCAGCGGATCGGCATTCACGACATCGTCGCGCAGCCGCAAATGGTTGGGGATCACCGCCATTATCGGCGCGACATCGGTCGTATCGACCTCGCCCAATTGCTCGATCCAGCCCATGATGTTGTCGAGCTCCGGCGCGATCCGCGCGGCCTCTTCCTCGGTGATGGCGATGCGAGCGAGGCTCGCAATCTTGGTGACGGTGGCGATGGTGACAGGCATCCGATGCGGCTAGCAGAGCGGGTGCGCCCGATGCAACCTTAGCGGCACCCTATTCGAACGGATCGCCGACCGGAACGCCGCCGATGAAGACCCGGCGCGCGGGGACGGGGCGAATTTCGACCTTGCCCGCTGCGTCCCCGGCCTTGAGCGCGGCGCGCTCGGCGGGGGAGCGCGGAGCGACCGCCCCCTCCACTTTCCCCCAAATTCCCGCAGTCAGCCTGTATCGCGCGGGTCCACACCCGTCCCAACCGCGTCCGATAAAGCCGCTTCCGTGAGTATTGGGCACCGGATCCTGCGCATTTTTATCGATGCAGGATTGCGGGATCGCGATGGCCTCGGTCGAGCTTGCCGAATACAGTATGGTGCAACGATCGCTGCCATTATTGCCGCAGCCGTCGTAGTTCGTGAGCACCTTGCGCAATTCGAGCGGTACCGGGATTGCGACCGGCAATACGCGCAGTCGCTTGACGAGCAGATCGGCCTCGCTTCGCTCCCAATCTACCGACGCAACCGCCCAGCGATTGTCCTTGCTCGCCACGTCCTTGGCCCGTGCCGCTATGGTCGCGTTCTTCGACCTCGCTAGTCGTTTCAACGCCGCCTTGCCGGACTCGCCGAAATCGAACGCCAGCGCGGACCAGTCGAATTTTTCGGGCGCGATTTTGCCCGATTCGAGCCGGGCGAGCTGATCTGCAGTGGACAGCGCGTTGAAGCTGAGCATCGGCGTGGCGAGAAACAGGCCAAGTCCTGCCACCACGAAGGCGAGCTGCAAATTGCTCACCCGCGCCCGCTTGGCCCAGCGGCCGCGCGCACGGGCTACTGCGAGCAGATAGGCAATACCGTAAGCGCTCGCCAAGGCGACGAACACCACCGCCCATAGTCGATCCGGCGTCAGACCATATTGGCTCACTCGCAGCCATGTCGCGTTCGCCGCCACCACCGCCAGCGGGAACATCGCGACGGCCAGCGCCATCGCGCCGAAGCGCAGAACCGGATTGGTCGCTTCCTCCTCCTCGCTATTGCCGATCACCGCATTGGCGAGGATCAGCGCGCCGATCACGCAACTGAGCAAGATCGGCGTGGTCGATTTGGTCGCATCCCACAAGGCGTGCAGCCCGGTAAACGGCAGCGAAATCAGGAAGATCAGCAACCCCACGCCCAGCACCGGCGCGAGCACCGCCAACACCGCCGTCACTACGCGCTGGAGCAAGCGCACGACGGTATCGCGTTCGCGCAGCAAGCCCAATGCCGCGCCGAACCCGCCACCGAACAGCAAAGCGTTGAACCAAGAGTGCCGCAACAGATCGCGCAGGAAATGCAGCCCGATCAGGTCGAACAGCGCCGCGAGCAACCATGCCAGCGCAAACACCACGCCCACGAACAGCCAGCACGCGCACCACAGCACCACGTTAGTCCAGGCATGGCCGTGGACCTCCGGATAGGGAAAACGCCAGCCGCCCTGATCGCGCGCGGTCTGGAACAACGGCACGGCGATCGCGATGGCAAGGAACAGGCTCGCGGTGTGCCAGTCGCTCCACACCCGCCAACCGCCGCCGTTCCAATAGAAGATCAGTCCGGCAAACGCGCCGACCACGCCCGCGAACAGCACCGCCCACCACCAGCGATTCCGCTCCATCCCGAAACCGAGCGCACCCGCGCCGGTGCCGATCGCGGTGGCCGTCGCGATTCGCCAGGCGGCGGGTTCGATATAAGAGACCGTGCCTGACTGGCCCCGATCGAGCAGTTGCTGCACCGCCAGCGCCGCGAGCGCACCGAGGAGCGCGAGCAGCGGCGGCCGCAATCGCCAGCCAGCCCGATCGCGCGCGACGTCGTGCGATTCGTCCATCGTTCGGTCCCCCTGCTGCTGTGCGACAGGAACCCGCCCGCGAAGGCGATTGCAAGCGTCGCGATCCTGCTGCACGGAAATCGCACCGCCGCTGCACCTGTTGTGCCGACCGGCCGGAGGAGATGACACGTCCCGTGGCGCGCAAATTTATCTATCTCGTGGCGATCTTGATCGTGCTGACGATCGCGGGGGCGTTCGCCTATCGGATCTGGGGCAAGGAATTGCTCGCGATTGCAACGGTGCCAACCGAGCAGTTCGAACCGCTCCCCGCGCAACCCGCCGACGCGTACCGTGACGCCAAAATGTGGCTTGCGCGGCCCGACAAGCCGGGCAATCCCGCGCTGTGGACCCCCGCTGCCTACAAACCCGGCGCCGCGCCCGAAGCAGCGGTGTTCTTCATCCACCCGACCTCTTTCCTCGACCGCTCGCACTGGAACGCGCCGCTCGACAATCAGGAGGCGAATGACCGCGCGGCCCTGTTCCTGCGTGCGCAGGCAAGCGCTTTCAACGAGGTCGGTGCGATCTGGGCACCGCGCTATCGCCAGGCGACCTTCGGCGCGTTCCTGACGACCGACGGCAATGCCGCCAAGGCATTGAACCTCGCCTATGGTGACGTGGCGGCGGCGTTCGACGCGTTCGTGGCGCAAGCGGGCGATCGACCGATCATCCTTGCCGGGCATAGCCAGGGCGCGCTGCACCTGCTCCGGCTGCTGCGCGAGAAGGTCGCGGGCAGGCCGCTCGCGAAGCGCGTGGTCGCGGCCTATGTCATCGGCTGGCCGGTGTCGCGGCCAGTTGATCTGCCCGCTTTGGGGCTCCCCGAATGCAAGACGGCGGATCAGGCCGGATGCCTGCTGTCGTGGCAAAGCTTCGCCGAACCGGCCGATCCGTCGCTCGTGGTCGATGCTTACGATGCGAGCAGCGGCACCGACGGCAAGCCGCGCCGGGGCACGCCGATGGTCTGCACCAACCCGCTGACCGGCACGCCCGATGCAGCGGCGCCCGCAACGGCCAATCTCGGCACGCTCTACCCCGCCGCCGACCTCGGCAGTGCGACGATCGAAGCGCAGCGCGTCTCGGCCCGTTGCGATCCGCGCGGGCTGTTGCTGATCGGCGATCCGCCCCAGCTCGGCAGCTATGTGCTGCCGGGCAACAATTACCACGTCTATGATTACAGCCTGTTCTGGGCGAACGTCCGCGCGGATGCCGCCCGGCGTCTGGCGACGTTCAAGCGCAAATGATGCAGACCCCAACCCCGTTCGCCCTGAGCCTGTCGAAGGGCACCTCCCCGCGCGCGGGCCGGTCGCATAGGGCGAGGTGTGCTTCGACAAGCTCAGCACGAACGGAAGTAATGGGATGATCACCACCGACCGCGCCGAGTTTCGCGTTGCGCTGCCGGACGGCGGGCGGCTGATCGGGCTGGATGTCGGGACCAAAACGATCGGTACCGCTTTGTGCGATGCGGGGTGGAGCTTCGCCTCCCCTGCCCTGCTGATCCGCCGTACCAAGTTTCAGAAGGACAAGGTCGCGCTCGCCCAGATGATCGCAGCGCAGCTGGTGAAGGGCATCGTCATCGGCTTGCCGCTCAACCTGACCGACGGCAGCGAAAGCCCACGCAGCCAATCGAGCCGCGCGTTCGCGCGCAACATGGCCGATCTCGGGCTACCGATCTTCCTGCAGGACGAACGCTGGTCGACCGTCGCGGTCACGCGCACGCTGATCGAACAGGATGCCAGCCGCGCGAAACGCGCCGAACTGGTCGACAAGATGGCCGCCGCCTACATCTTGCAAGGCGCCATCGATGCGCTGGTTGCGGTATAAGTCGCGGTCTCGGTGATGCGCGGATACAGGTCGCGCTCCTCGCGCAGGATGCGACGGCGCAAAGCCGCCATGACCTCTCGCGTCTCTTCACCAAACCCCTGCCAATCGGCCTGGATGCGCTCGATCGTCCATTTCGACGCGTACCCGAGATAGACTTTGGCCAAGTCTCCCATCTCGCTCGCAAAACGCTGCGCAAGTGCGCGGGTTTCGGGCTTGGCGAGAAGGCGCGGATACAGCACCTTATCCTCCTTCGCGAGATGAACCATCAGGACGTGATTGAGTCGCCACCGCAGCGCAGACAGAGTTTCACCCGGTGCTTTGGCATCGACCTCAGCGAGCAGTCTCACGGCAAGGGCATCGAGTTCCGCATGTTCCTTCGATAAGCTTACACGGTCCAACGCACTCCACTCCCAGTGGTAGCCTCGCCGAACTTTGGCGGAGCGACTCGTACTCTAAGATGATGTCCTTGCCGACATATTAGCAGGCTACTCAGTACTTTCCCCGTCGCTCCGCGGAGATTGCACGGCCGGGCGACTCCGCCGCCGCGGACGCGACCTTGCCACCCACCGCAGGGACCGTTAGGGCGCAGCTTCGATGCAACCCTCCGATCACCGCCCCGCCTCGCTGATCCCCAGCCGCGCCGTTTTCCCACATCGTCACCTCACCGGCATCGAGGGATTGCAGCCGCACGAAATCCTGTTCCTGCTTGACGAAGCCGATGGCTGGGTCGCGGCGAACCGGACGCGCGCGATCGCGGACAAGCGGCTCGGCGGCCTGACGCTGATCAACGCTTTCTTCGAAAATTCGACGCGGACGCTCTTGTCGTTCGAGATTGCGGGCAAGCGGCTCGGCGCCGATGTCGTCAACATGCATGCCGCGCAAAGCTCGGTCAAAAAGGGCGAAACGCTGATCGATACCGCGATGACGCTCAACGCAATGCGCGCCGACGCGATCGTGATCCGCCACATGAGTTCGGGCGCAGTGCGGTTGATTGCCGACAAGGTCGATTGCCCGGTGCTCAATGCCGGCGACGGGCAGCATGAACACCCGACGCAAGCCTTGCTCGATGCGCTGACGATCCGGCGGCGGCGCGGGCGCATCGCCGGGCAGCGTGTCGTGATATGCGGCGATTTGCTGCACAGCCGGGTGGCGCGCTCGAACATTCTCGCACTCACCGCGCTCGCCGCCGAGGTGCGCGTCTGTGCGCCCGCGACGCTGATGCCCGCTGGGATCGAACGGATGGGCGTCACACCCTTCACCGATTTCGACAAGGCGCTGGACGGGGCAGACGTGGTGATGATGCTGCGCTTGCAGAGCGAGCGGATGAACGGCGGTTTCGTCCCCTCTAACCGCGAATTCCACTTGCGCTACGGCTTGACGCTCGCCCGGCTCGAACGCGCTGCACCCGATGCGTTGGTCATGCATCCCGGACCGATGAATCGCGGGGTCGAAATCGATTCGAATGTCGCCGATCACGCGCGCTCGGCGATTACCGAGCAAGTCGAGATGGGGGTCGCGGTGCGGATGGCGTGCCTCGATGTGCTGACGCGGCGGCCGCGCGGCGTGGCGGGCTGGGCATGAGCCGGATGCTCGCCTTTACCGACGCGACGCTGGTGTGCCCGGTCGCGGGCGTGTCGCGCGGCGGGGTGCTGGTCGAGGACGACCGCATCATCGCCACCGGCGTGATCGAAATTCCTGAAGGCGCGGAGGTCATCGCCTGCGGTGGGCACGTGCTTGCCCCGGCGCTCGTCGATCTCGGCGTGTTTGCGATCGATGTGCCGGCCTTTCATGCCGGGGGGATCGTCCGCGTCGGGCTGATGCCGGATCAGTCGCCCGTGCTCGACGATCCCGGCGTGGTGCAGCGCGCCGCGCTGATCGGGCGGCCGGGTTTGTGGATTCACCCGATTGCCGCCGCAACGCGCGGGCTGGCGGGCAAAGACCTGGCCGAAATGGCGATCAACCGCGACGCGGGCGCGCGCGCGATCGGGACGGGTGCGGGCTGGATCGCCGATTCGGGCGTAATGCGCAAAGTGCTGGCCTATGCCGGAGACCTTGGCCTGACCGTCATCGCGCATGCCGAGGATGCCGGCGTTACCGCAGGTGCGGTCGCGACAGCGGGGGAGACGGCGACGCGGATGGGCTTGCCATCGGCTCCCGCGATTGCCGAGGCGCTCGCCATTGCGCGCGATGTGATGCTCGCCGAGGAGACGGGCGCTGCGCTCCATATCCGCCAGGTGACGACGGCGGCGGGGTTCGATCTGGTACGCGCGGCGAAACGGCGGGGCGTTCGCGTAACCTGCGGCATTACGCCGGCGCATCTTTTGCTGTCGGATATTGCGATGAGCGATTTCCGCACCTTCGCGCATCTCTCGCCACCGCTGCGCGGCGAAGACGACCGTCAGGCCGCGGTCGCCGCGCTGGCCGACGGGACGATCGACGTGCTGTGCTCCGCCCACGATCCACGTGGGCCGGAGGAGAAGCGCTTGCCATTTGCCGATTCGACATCGGGCATGGCGGGGGCGGAAACGCTGCTTGCCTTCGGACTCGGGCTGGTGCGCGACGAGACGATCGACCTGCAACGCCTGTTCGTGTTGCTCGCGGCCAACCCTGCGTCGGTGCTTGGGGTGGATGTGGGAACGCTGATGCCCGGAGCCCCCGCCGATCTCGTGCTGATCGACCGGGACGCACCGTGGCAAATCAATGGCGACCGATGTTTCGCGCGCGCCGGTAACACCCCGTTCGACGGATTACCGGTTCAGGGCAAGGTTCTCCGCCTGTTTAAGGGCGGGACCGCGCTGCCCGTGCCGGTGCGCCTTTAGCGCGACGCGAGTTCGCGTCCCTTGGCCCACATCGCCACCTGATCCCCCGCGCCCGCGCGGACGAAACACGCTCCGCCCTTCATACGATACGTCAGGCACAAAGCAACGGCGTCGGGTCGGGCGAAGCCGCCAACCGACAAGCGATAGAAGGTCTTGCCTGCTGCCGTGATGCTCATGCCCTGCGGCGTGTGGACCCCAAATGCGGCGTTGCGGCGCGTCGCGCGGCCCCACGCATCGCGTGCGACCCCGGCATTGTCATAGGCACCGAGCTGAACGTAGAAATTGCCCTTGGCTGCCACACGCGGCGGGGCTGGCACGGGCGTGGTCTTGGCGACAGCGACGCGCGCGACGACGGCCTTCCGCATCACGCGTGCTTCGGCGACCGACACCGGGACCGCCTGGACCACTTCCTTGCGCTCGGCAAACACCACGCCTGCGATGCTCGGACCGACCGGCGTGGCCGACGATTCAGGCACCGCAGCCACGTCGACCGGGGCAACAGCCGCTTCGGCCTTGCCCGGCATGTACGTGTCGATCGGCGCCGCGGCGGCCATGGCCGAAGTGCCGGCATCGCCACTGGCGTTGAGCGCGAGCGCGACCGGGCGGCCTGGATCGACCGAAGGCGTCACGCCGAGCAATGCGGCGATTTGGTCCGACGCTGATTTCGGCTGGGCGAAGTTTGCCCATTCGAGAATCCGCTTGTCGGCATCGACCGGCGCGAGATCGACCGCGACCACCGTATGGGCTTCGCGCCAGCGACCGGCGAGCGCGAGGCTGAGCGCGAAATTCTGCCGCAGCTTGGCGTCCGCATCGGGCGCGCGTGCGGCCACGGCGAGCAGTTCGACCGCCGCCGCCGGATCCCCCGCCAGCGCAATCGCCAGCCCGCGATCGCTGACCGCGATCGTGTCGGCATGCGAATCCAGCGTCTTGCGCGCACCGGCCCAATCGCCCGTCGCGATTTGCGCCAGCGCGTAATGGAGCGCTGCCTTGCCGTTGTTCGAATCGAGCGTCAGCGCGTCGGCAAAGGCATCGCGCGCCGAGGCGAAGCGCCCCGCCTTCAGATAGCTCTGGCCGAGAGTCATGCGGTACGACACCACTTGCGGCTGATACCCCACAGCGGCCTCGGCATGGCGGATCGCCGATCCGGTCTGGCGCTGCGCCAGCGCAATCTGCGCCGCGCTTGCTTCACTGGCGCCCTTTTTTTCGGCACGCGACTCGTCGCGCGCGCTCGCCGCCGCCAGCGTCGAGGTCGTGACCGCGCCGATCGTACCGACCAGCGCGAGGACGGACAGGCCCAGCGTCAGCGGGCCGAAAGTGATGGCGGAGCGGGTCTTCATCGTAGCTCTCCCCTGGGGGTGAATCAGCGGGCCGACCGAGTCGGGATCTGGCGGACCAGATCGTCAACTTCGGGCAACGATTGCAAAAATTGGTCGAGCGCCGCGGTGACCAGCGTCTGGGCCGAGGCATTGTGCAGCGCACTCGCCAGCCGCAGCCGCAAATGCCGATCATGGTCCAGCCGCAGCGTAAAAGCGGACTTGGCGTGCGTCTTGGTATGCTTCTTGGTCGTCTCGCGCCCGATCCGCGTGGCGGTCGCAACAGAAATTGGCTTGATCGTGGCAGGGGTTGGTGCGGCAAACACCGGTTCCGGCTTGGGCTCAGGCTCGTACGCAACCGGCATCGGCGCGGGCATCGCGAACTCTTCGCGCAGTACTTCGCGCTGAACGAGGACCGGTGGCACCGGCGGGGCCGGGGCATAACCCGGCTGCACTCCCTCGACATGATGCCCCATGTCGTTCCAACCGAGATCATCATGCCCGTCTGAACCCGCGCCCGGAAAGACGCCGAACCCGCCAAAGCCTTGCGGCCGCATTGCGGGTTTTGCCTGGCCTTTGCGGGCAA
Source organism: Sphingomonas psychrolutea (assembly GCF_014636175.1). Lineage (GTDB taxonomy): Bacteria > Pseudomonadota > Alphaproteobacteria > Sphingomonadales > Sphingomonadaceae > Sphingomonas > Sphingomonas psychrolutea. The sequence continues at coordinate 64,616 of NZ_BMDW01000003.1, forward strand.
GCAGCGTCGAGGAAAGCGATGCGGTGGGCTTATGCTGGCCGAACATGCTCATCTCAGCTCACCACCCGGCGGCCGAAGCCACCGCCTGCCGAAGGACGCTGCGAACCATAGCCGTTGACGGCGCTCGGCGCGGCAAACACCGTCCGGCGGAAATTCTTTTCGAGCCGGTCGGAAATGTAGGTCCACAAATCGCGGACTTCCTGGGCCGACTTGCTGTTGCCGTCGCATTCCATGACGGTGCGGCCATCGATCATCGACGACGCGAAATCGGTCCGGTGATGGATCGTGATCGGTGCGACCGTGCCATGCTGCGATAAAGCGACCGCGGCTTCGGACGTGATCCTGGCCTTTGGCGTCGCGCCGTTGACGACGAACAGCAACGGCTTGCCCGCCCGTTCGCACAGGTCGACCGTGGCGCCGACCGCGCGCAGATCGTGCGGCGATGGACGCGTCGGGATGACGATCAGTTCGGCAACGGCGATCACGCTCTGGATCGCCATCGTGATGGCGGGCGGGGTATCGATCATGGCGAGCCGGAAGCCCTGCTGGCGCAGCACTTCCAGATCGGCGGCGAGCCGCGCAACCGTGGTCTGCGCGAACGCCGGATATTCCGCGCTGCGCTCGTTCCACCAATCCGACAGCGAGCCTTGCGGATCGATGTCGATCAGAACGACCGGCCCTGCCCCCGCAAGCTGTGCCTGCACGGCCAGATGCCCGGACAAGGTCGTCTTGCCCGAACCGCCTTTTTGAGATGCCATCGCGAGAACGCGCATGTTGCCCCTTTGAATTTCGGTCCCTCGAAAGCTTGAAATGGCATGCCAGGGGTCAAGGAAAGGTTAATATCGATGTCGGGGTCGTTCTTTCGAATGAACGTCGATAACGAATTCTTTGCCAAACTTGCGCTAGGAGGCATGATCAGCCCGCGTATACGGGGCGAGACGGGACAGTGACGATGCGAAGCCGTACAATGTTTGGACTGCTCGCCGCATTGGGTGGGCTTGCGACGGCGGTCGGTGCGGGGGTCGCCCCCGCCATCGCCGACGTGAAGCAAGGCGTCGATGCCTATAGCCGCGGCGAGTATCGCAAGGCCGTCGAGGAATGGCGCCCGGCGGCAATCGCGGGTGATGCCGATGCGCAATTCAACCTCGGGCAAGCCTATACGCTGGGGCGCGGCGTGCCGGTCGATATCGCGATGGCCGAAAGCTGGTTTCGCAAGGCGGCGATGCAGGGGCATTTCGAGGCTGAAGCCAAATACGGCCTGGTCTTGTTCGAACAAGGCAAGCGCACCGAAGCCGCACCCTGGCTGGAAAAAGCCGTGAAGCGCGGCGAACCGCGCGCCGAACTGGTTTTGGGCACGATGCTGTTCAACGGCGACGGGGTGCAAAAGGATTGGCCGCGCGCTTATGCGCTTCTCGTGCGCTCGGCCGCTTCGGGCATGCCCCACGCGTCCGAAGCGCAGGCACAAATGGACGCCCTGATCCCGACCGAGCAGCGTCAAGCGGGGCTCGTCCTTGCACGGCAATATGAAGCCGAAGCGCAGCGCCCGCAATTGCCGCCCGAGATTTCCGGGCAAGGCAGTGTGGCGGCGATGCGCGGGACCGATCTGCCACCTTCAAATTACGACCCGAGCGTCGAGCGCAGGCCGGAGATCGTCGCCATGCGGCCCGAGCGGCAGACGCAGCCCCGGCCGCGCGCAATGTCGCCGCCAGAGGCGGTCGCCGTCCGCAGCCCGGCACCGGCTCCCATCGCGAGCGGCCGCGGCGGCTGGCGCCTGCAGCTCGGCGCGTTTGGCGAGGCCGGCAATGCGCGCAAACTCTGGGGCCAAGTCGGCGGGCGCTTTCCCGGTGCGAGCGTCGCTTACGTGAAAGCCGGTTCACTCACCCGCGTAATGGTCGGTCCATATGGATCGCGCGCAACGGCGGCGGCGGCGTGCGGTTCGGTCAAACCGTGCGTGCCGGTGAGCGACTGAGTTTTTGACAGGAGGCTCATCGACGGGATGTCTGAAATTGATGGGTGGCGGTTCGGCTGCTTCCGGGAGCGTGATGGGAGTGAGCGGTCGTTATCTGACGCAGGCTCGATCATCCAACGTCAGCGCCATCCCTTGGACGGATGCGCGGACTGTATCGCCAACGTGGCACTTCAACTCTGCAAGTGGGACATTCTTGACCGTGACAAGGCCGTCCGAAGTGCGCGCTGTGACTTGCACTTTGTCGGTATCCCATTTCGGACGAAGACCCGGCGCTATATTGACAACAACGGCTGAGGTCTGACGCATCGGCTGGTTCGAGCAGGCCGCAAGCAACGTGGTCGCGACAAAAACGCAGAGGCTGATTGTTCGCACCTTGGCATCCTAACGACATAAATCGTGTCTGCGATCAGGATCAGCCCCACTCTCCGAAGCCTGCTCCTGGACGAAGGCGACCGGTACGGATACGCGTTCACGATCTAACTCAGTACCCATTCCGCCCGTGGAATGCCCTGCGCATAAAGTAACGCCGACAGATCGCCGTGATCGATCCGCGCGGCGGCGGCGGCGGCGACGATCGGTTTGGCGTGATAGGCGACGCCGAGGCCGGCGGCCTTGATCATCGCCAGGTCGTTCGCGCCATCGCCGACCGCGAGCGTCTGCTCGGGCAGCAGGCCGAGTTCCGCGCTCGCCGCCAGCAACGTCTGCAACTTGGTGTCGGACCCGACGATCGGCTTTGCAACCGCACCCGACAACATGCCGTCCACAATCTCAAGCCGGTTGGCGATCGCGCGGTGGAAGCCGATCTGTGCCGCAACGGGCTCGGCAAAGCGCGTGAAGCCGCCAGACACGAGGATCGCGGTTGCGCCGCGTGCGCGCATCGTTGCGATCAACGCGACGGCTCCCGGCATAATCCGGACGCGCTCGGCGAGGCAGCGGTCGATCACCGCTTCCTCGAGCCCCGCGAGCAGCGCCACACGCGCATCGAGCGCGGCTTCGAAATCGAGTTCGCCACGCATCGCCGCTTCGGTGATCGCGGCGATTTGCGGCTTGATCCCGGCATAGTCGGCCAGCTCGTCGATGCATTCGACCGTGATCATCGTCGAATCCATATCGGCGATGAGCAGCTTCTTCTCGCGTCCGGCGACCGCTTGCACGACGATATCGACGCCCGCAAACGCGCCTTCGAGCGCGGTACGCGCAGCATCCGGGCCTGAGCCGAACAAAATATCCGCCGCTTTGCCTTCGTCGATCCAGCTGTGCACGCTCGGCGCGCACCCGGCGGCATCAAGCCGATCCATCGCCGCCGAAATATCGCCTGCGCCGAGGCGATCCGATGCTATCAGCGTCGCAATGAACACGGCTTACCTCCCTAAAGTGGCGCTCATCGCAGGGCCGACCGCCAGCGGCAAGTCCGCGCTCGCGTGCACCGTGGCGGAACAGCACGACGGGGTCGTGATCAATGCGGATTCTGCACAAGTGTATCGCGACCTGCGCGTGCTCACCGCGCGCCCCTCGCCTGCGGACGAGGCTCGTGCCCCGCACCGGCTGTTCGGCCATGTCGACGGCGCGGAGAGTTATTCGGCCGCACGCTGGGCGGATGAGGCACGGGCGGAGATCGACGCGGCGCATGCCGCGGGCAAGCTGCCGGTGCTGGTCGGCGGCACCGGCCTGTATCTGCGCACGCTGCTCGACGGCATCGCGCCCGTCCCCGAGATCGACGCCGCGATCCGTGCCGCCGTGCGCGCGTTGCCGGTGGCGGAGGCGCACGCCGCACTCGCCCTGCTCGACCCCGACGCCGCCGCGCGTCTCGCCGCGGCCGACACGACGCGCGTTGCCCGCGCGCTGGAGGTGGTGCGCTCGACTGGCCGGACGCTGCGCGACTGGCAAGCGGCCAAGAGCGGCGGGATCGGTGACCAGATCGCGCTCGCCGCGCTCATCCTGCTGCCAGATCGCGATTGGCTATTGGCGCGCTGCGATGCGCGCGCCGCCGCGATGTTCGCGGCGGGGGCGCCGGACGAAGTACGCGTGCTGCTGGCCCGAACCGACATTGCGGCGTCGGCGCCGATCCGCCGCGCGATCGGGGTGCCGGAAATCGCCGCGCTGTTGGCGGGCGAAACCACGCAAGCGCAAGCGCTTGCGCTCACCCGCCTCGCCACGCGGCAATATGCCAAACGGCAATATACGTGGTTCCGCAATCAGCCTCCGCCGAGCTGGCAGCGAGCTACCATGATAGAAAACACTGATCACGCAACTGAAATCGACATATTATTACGTAATTAGTCCTTGACGCGCACATTTCGTTTCTCTAGCAGCGCCGCTCCAACGCTGCTAAAGGCCGCAGCGGTTGAAGGAGACACGACGTGAGCGAGAAAAGCGGAGCAGACATCCTGATCGAGGCGCTGTGCGATCTCGGCGTGGAGGTCGTGTTCGGCTATCCCGGTGGCGCTGTTCTCCCGATTTATGACGCGCTGTTTCGCTCCGGGCGGATCAAGCACATCCTCGTCCGCCACGAACAGGCAGCAACCCACGCCGCCGAGGGGTATGCGCGTTCGACCGGCAAGTGCGGCGTCGTGCTTGTCACCTCCGGCCCCGGCGCGACCAATGCGGTCACCGGTATCACCGACGCGCTGATGGATTCGATCCCGATGGTGGTCATCACCGGCCAGGTGCCGACCGCCTTGATCGGCACCGATGCCTTTCAGGAAGCCGACACCGTTGGCATCACGCGCCACTGCACCAAGCACAATTATCTGGTGAAGGACCCCGCGCGGCTCGGCGAGACGATCCACGAGGCGTTCTACATCGCGACCTCCGGGCGGCCCGGCCCGGTCGTGATCGACATCCCCAAGGATGTGCAGGTCGCGACCGCGCGCTATACCAAGCCCGGGCCGATCCGCCACAAAACCTACCGCCCGCAGATCAAGGCCGACCAGCCAAGCATCGAAGCGGCGATGGACATGCTCGCCGCGGCCGAGCGCCCGATCCTCTATACCGGCGGCGGGATCATCAATGCGGGTCCTGCGGCGAGCCAATTGCTGCGCGAACTCGCGCGGATCAGCGGCGCGCCGGTCACCTCGACGCTAATGGGTCTGGGTGCCTATCCGGCAAGCGGCGAGCAATGGCTCGGCATGCTCGGGATGCACGGCACCTACGAAGCCAATCTCGCGATGAACAAGGCCGATCTGATTCTGTGCCTCGGCGCGCGCTTCGATGATCGCGTGACGGGTCGGCTCGATGCCTTCTCGCCGTTCAGCCGCAAAATCCACGTCGATATCGACCGTTCTAGCATCAACAAGAACGTCCGCGTCGATCTCGCGATCGTCGCCGATGTCGGCCATGCGCTCGAGGACATGGTCCGCGTGTTCAAGGCGCGGCGGCATCCCAAGCCCGATCTCAGCGAATGGTGGCGGATGATCGCCGGCTGGCGCGCGATGAAGAGCCTCGATTTTACCGAAAACGCCGACGAGATCGCCCCACAACGCGCGGTCCGCGCGCTGTGGGAGGCGACGCACAAGCGCAACCCGATCATCACCACCGAAGTCGGCCAGCACCAGATGTGGGCGGCGCAGCATTTTGGGTTTGAGGGGCCGAACAAATGGCTGACCAGCGGCGGTCTCGGCACGATGGGCTATGGCCTGCCCGCCGCGATCGGCGCACAGCTCGGCAATCCCAAGGCGCTGGTGATCGATATTGCCGGCGAAGCGTCGATCCAGATGAACATTCAGGAGCTGGCGACCGCGACGCAATACCGCCTGCCGGTCAAGATCTTCATCCTCAACAACGAATATATGGGGATGGTCCGGCAGTGGCAGGAGCTGACCTATTCGAGCCGCTATTCCGAAAGCTACAGCGATTCGCTGCCAGATTTTGTGAAGCTGGGCGAAGCGTATGGCTGGAAGGGCATCCGGATCGACAAGATCGGCGAGCTCGATGACGGCATCGCCGCGATGCTCGATCATGACGGCCCGGTGATCGTCGATTGCCGCGTGGCGAAGCTCGCCAACTGCTTCCCGATGATCCCGAGCGGAGCGGCCCATACCGACATGATCCTGCAATCGAGCGAAGTCTCGGGCGAGATGGACGACGAAGCGAAGGCGCTGGTTTAAGATGCACATCACCACCGCCCCCACTTCGCGCCACACGCTCGCCGTGATGGTCGACAACGAACCCGGCATCCTCGCGCGGATCGCGGGGCTGTTCACCGCGCGCGGCTATAATATCGAGAGTCTGACCGTGTCGGACGTCACCGCCGACAAGGCGGTCAGCCGCATCACGATCGTCACCTCGGCGAGCGACGCGACGATGGAGCAAATCATCGCCCAGCTCGACCGGCTGGTGCCGGTGCATTCGGTCAGCGATCTCACCGCACTTGGGCCGCATGTCGAGCGCGAGCTGGCGCTGCTCAAGGTTGCCGGCACGGGCGATCACCGGATCGAGGCGCTGCGCCTCGCCGACGTCTACCGCGCGCGCGTCGTCGACGCGACGACCAGCAGCTTCGTGTTCGAAGTGACCGGGGGACGCGAGAAGATCGACACCTTCGTCACGCTGATGCGCGAAGTCGGGCTGATCGAAGTCGCCCGCACCGGCATCGTCGCGATCGCGCGGGGGAATTCCAGCGTCTGACCTGCATACAACAACCCGTCACCCCGGCCTTGAGCCGGGGTCCCGCTCCTCCCGACCGGCGAGAAGTAAGCGGGACCCCGGCTCAAGGCCGGGGTGACGACAAAGGAGCTTAAACCAATGCGCGTTTATTATGATGCCGATGCCGATCTCAACCTGATCAGCGACAAGAAGATCGCGATCATTGGCTATGGCTCGCAGGGCCATGCCCATGCGCAAAATTTGCGCGACAGCGGCGTCAAGGAGGTGGCGGTTGCGCTCCGCGAAGGCTCGGCCACCGCGCAAAAGGCGTATGCTGCCGGCTTTACGGTCAAGACCAACAAGGAAGCCGCCGCCTGGGCCGACATCGTCATGATGCTCGCCCCCGATGAGCATCAGGCGGCGATCTACGCGGAGGATCTCCACGCCCATATGAAGCAGGGCGCCGCCCTCGCTTTCGCGCATGGCCTCAACATCCACTTCGGCTTGATCGAGCCGCGCGCCGATCTCGATATCATCATGATCGCGCCCAAGGGCCCCGGCCACACCGTGCGCAGCGAGTACGTCAAGGGCGGCGGCGTGCCGTGCCTGATCGCGGTCGACAAGGATGTCAGCGGCAATGCGCATGACGTGGCGCTCGCTTATGCCAGCGGCGTCGGCGGCGGGCGTTCGGGCATTATCGAAACCAACTTCCGCGAGGAATGCGAGACCGACCTGTTCGGCGAGCAGGCCGTGCTGTGCGGCGGCATCACGCATTTGATCCAGGCCGGGTTCGAAACGCTGGTCGAGGCGGGCTATGCCCCCGAAATGGCCTATTTCGAATGCCTGCACGAGACCAAGCTGATCGTCGATCTGCTCTATGAAGGCGGCATCGCCAACATGCGCTATTCGATCAGCAACACCGCCGAATATGGCGACATCACCACCGGCCCGCGGATCATCACCGCGGAGACCAAGGCCGAGATGAAGCGCGTGCTGGCGGACATTCAGGGCGGTCGTTTCGTCAAGAATTTCGTGCTCGACAACCGTGCGGGGCAACCCGAGCTGAAGGCCGCACGCAAAGCCGCCGCCGCGCATCCGATCGAAAAGGTCGGCGCAGAGCTGCGCGCGATGATGCCGTGGATCGGCGCGAACAAGCTGGTCGATAAGGACAAGAACTGATCCGTCGACCCGTGACCCCGGCCTCGTGCCGGGGTCCACTGCCGTCCGCGACCAACGTCTTCGGGATGCGTGGCACGGTGGACGCCGGGACAAGCCCGGCATGACGGGTCCAGGGACAGCCTCCACGAAACGGTCCGTTGCCGAAACGGCGTTTGACGCTTCCCCCCACGCCGCGCACTGGAGTGCTTCTTAACGGGAGTCTCTAATGCGTATCAAAATTCTCTGCGCCGCCACTGCTGCGCTTCTGATCGGTGCCCCCCTTCTCGCCCAGACCACTCCGCCCGAGATGCTCAAGGGTGCGGGCACTGCCGCCGACGTGCAGGCCGGGACCTATGCGATCGACCCCAACCATACCCAGGTGACCTTCAGCGTCAGCCATTTCGGCATCTCGCCGTTCGCCGGGACGTTTTCCGAAGCGAGCGGCACGCTGATCATCGATCCCGCCAAGCCCGCAGTGTCCAGGCTCGACGTGACGATCCCGATCGCGAGTGTCCAGACCACCAGCAGCGTGCTCACCGGTGAGCTCAAGGGTGCCGACTGGTTCGACGCCGCCAAATTCCCGACCGCAACGTTCAAATCGACCAAGGTCACGCAAATCACGCCCGATGCGGTGCAGGTCGATGGCACGCTCACGCTGCACGGCGTGACCAAGCCGGTCATGTTTCGGGCGAAGCTGTTCGGCGCGGCGACCAATCCGATGAGCAAGAAGGCCTCGATCGGTTTCCTCGGCCGGATGGTGATCCATCGCGCGGATTTCGGCATCAGCAAATATGTACCGCTCGTGTCGGACGAAACCGTGCTGGTGATCAACGCGGCGTTCGAACGGCAATAATTGAAGCAAGTCGCCGGCGCCCGTGTCGGGTGCGCCGGCGGCGCTACGGCTCAGGCGGGCACCAGTGCGCGGAAATAGCCTGCCGTTTCGTGCGAGACATTCAGCAGCAGCCCATGCAGCCGCCGGTCGAACGCATCGACGGTCTCGCGGCGTTCGCGGTGCAGCATCATCCAGTCGCCAAACTCGCGATCCTCGATGTCGCGGTCGATCAGCATCCGCAGGTCGCGATGCCGCGGATCGCTCAACAGGCTCGCCAGCAAATCGGCGATACTATCGTCCGGCCCCTCGATCACTTGCAGGAAATCAGCGTCCTGCGTGTAGAGCAGCCCGGTAATGCCATCGAGACCGTTGCGCAGCAACGCTTGCCGCGTGATCGCCACGGCGTCGTCGTCGGCGTGACCGCTCGGGTTGGTCGTGATGCTGGTATAGATGATTTGCCGCATCCAGGCGTCCTATCCGAGCACCGCGATCGGTGAATTGATATCGATCAACCGGCCGTTCACACTGGACAGCCGCGCCCTCCAAGCGCTATTCACCGCTCATGCACCTCGCATCGCGCCTTGCCCTGCGACTTACGCGCCCTTAGGCGCGTATACTGCCGCGCGCCACGAGTGCAGCGCGGCCCGCCTAAGGACCCACCGCCCCTATCGACCCGCGATCCTTAGCGAGACTTGCCATGTTGCGTGACCCTTCGACCAAATACCGTCCCTTCCCCACCATCGATTTGCCCGACCGGCGCTGGCCATCGCAAGCGATCACCACTGCCCCGCGCTGGCTCTCGACCGATTTGCGCGACGGCAATCAGGCGCTGATCGACCCGATGGACGCGGAGAAGAAGACCCGCATGTTCGATCTGATCGTCAAGATCGGGATCAAGGAAATCGAAGTCGGCTTTCCGGCGGCGGGCGCGACCGAATTCGATTTCATCTCCGGGCTGGTCAGGACCGGCCGCATCCCCGACGATACGATGATCCAGGTGTTGACCCAGGCGCGCCGCGATTTGATCGAGACGAGCTTCGCGTCGCTGAAGGGCGCACCCCGTGCGATCGTCCATCTCTACAATGCGGTCAGCCCTGCCTGGCGCAAGATCGTCTTCGGCATGACTCGCGCGGAGGTGAAGCAGATCGCGATCGAGGGCGCGATGATGTTGCGCGACCAAGCCGCGGCGCAACCCGACACCGACTGGTTCTTCGAATACAGCCCCGAAACCTTCTCGACCGCCGAACTCGATTTCAGCCTTGAGGTGTGCGAGGCAGTGATGGACGTGCTGCGCCCCACGCCCGACCACAAATTGATCCTAAACCTTCCCGCGACGGTCGAATGCGCAACGCCCAACGTCTATGCCGATCAGATCGAATGGTTCGGTCGCAACATCCGTAACCGCGATACTGTCGCGTTGAGTCTTCACCCGCATAATGACCGCGGCACCGGCGTCGCCGCCGCCGAACTCGGGCTGATGGCGGGCGCCGACCGCGTCGAGGGCTGTCTGCTCGGCAATGGCGAGCGTACCGGCAATTGCGATCTCGTGACTGTTGCGCTCAACATGTACACGCAAGGCCTTAATCCAAAGCTGGATTTCTCGGACATCGACGCGGTGGTCAACACGGTCGCTTACTGCACGCAACTGCCGGTCCACCCGCGCACGCCTTATGCCGGCGATCTGGTCTTCACCGCGTTTTCGGGCAGCCATCAGGACGCGATCAAGAAGGGGTTTGCGGCGCAGGAAGCCAAGAACGACACGCTGTGGGAAGTGCCGTATCTGCCGATCGATCCGGCCGATCTCGGGCGCAGCTACGAAGCGGTGATCCGCGTCAATTCGCAGTCCGGCAAGGGCGGCGTCGCCTGGGTGATCGAGCAGGACAAGGGTCTCAAACTGCCCAAGCGCCTCCAGGCCGATTTCAGCCGCCACGTCCAGCGGCTAGCCGACGAGACCAGCCGCGAAATGAATGCGGGTGACATCTGGGGCCTGTTCGAGACGACCTACCTCGCGCGTGCCGACGACCGGTTCCGCCTGCTCGATTATAATGAGAGCGGCAGCGTCGGCGACCGGCTGTTCGTCGGCCATGTCGCGGTCGATGGCGAAGAGCGCTCGATCTCGGGCCGCGGCAACGGGCTGATCTCGGGCGTGATTGCAGCCCTCGGCGGATCGACCGGCCCGGCGCTCGACGTGGTCGATTATAACGAACACGCGATCGGCCACGGTGCCGACGCGCAAGCCGCCGCCTATGTCGAATGCCGCACCAGCGACGGGCGGACGGTGTTTGGGGTCGGCATCGACGCGGATATCGCAACGGCGAGCGTGCGCGCGGTGCTGAGCGCGGCGAATAGGGTGTGACTTGCTCGTTACGCGGTTGAGCATCGCCCGGTTTTGCTCAATCGCGCGGCTGTAGGGCTCTGAAGGGTAAGAAATTTTTTATCGGCAGACGCTATCGGCTGCTGATGCAAACCGCTCTCAAAGCTGCCGTAATATGCGTCATCGCTTTAATCGGTGTGGTATCTGTTCCGATTGCGGTCATTTCTGCGCAGGATTGGGGCACCCCGATACCCGTTTTGGCAACGGCAATTGGCGGGCTTTTGTTGGTCGCACTTGTGTTTTTGGCGCGCGGCAAGCGCCTTCAACGCTCAGCATATACCGGTAACGCATCGTCCGCTCGTTGGCTGGCGGAAGCGCGTTCGTCTGTAGGCAAGGAGCAAGCCCGTCAACCTGCGCCAATCTACGTAAGCCTGCTTTTGGTCATCACGCCCGTCCTGCAATATGCTTGCCTGACCTCGCTGGCCTCATCGCGAATTACCGTCGAACCGGCCGCGATTTGCGCGGTGATTGGGCTAGTCGGAATGTTCGGGGTGGCGATCTGGAACCTGCGCCAAACCCGATCGGATCCGCTGTATGAGCTCACAAGCCCCCCGTTGCGGTTAGTTGGACTTGGTCTTGCGGTCTTTGCGCTCATCGCATTCGAGGCGCTGATCAAGCATAATTTGCTAGCGACCATCCTCGCATTCTTGGTGGTCGATTTGCTGTTCATGCGACTGCTGATCGTTTGCGGCAGAAGACTGACTCGTCGATTGCGCTAAGCATCGAGCACGCTGAACGACAGCTACCCCAGGTCACAGACAAACCTGCTGTCCCACACACCCCCAATCTGTCAGCCCGGCGAGTCCGCTCTCTTTAACCGACGACGTGCCTGCCGATCCGCGCGCCCGAAAATGGCTCTGATGGTGTGACATTTGTGACTTTAGCCACAAAAACAGGCATCTCCGACCGCCCGGGTACTGTCGCTCGGGTAACGTTTGCGACTTTGCGTCGGAGGGAGCCTACCGCCCCCGCACCACCTCACACCCGACCGCCGCATCCGGATAAATATCTGGCTTCGACGTCCGCACCGTAACTTGCTCCACCCGCGCGTCGCTCAGACATAGCGCGGCGATCGCTTCGCACAGCGTTTCCTGCAAATGGAAGTGCTGGTTAGCGACGAGTGCCTGAACGCCGCTGCGCACGAAATCATAATCGAGCACGGCGTCGATCCGGTCCTCGGCGGGTGGCGCGGCGTAAGCCACCTCCATCCGCACGGAAACGATCACCCGCTGCGGCGCAGCCAGCTCCTCGGGATGGATGCCGAGGCCCATCACGACCTCCAGTCCTTCCAAGATGGTGGTGAAGCGGACGGTCATGCCCCCGCCCTGCTCTCGAACATCACGTCGCGGGTCCGCGGCAGGAAGCGCTGGCCGCAATCGACGAACAGATCCTGCCCCTGCACGCCGCGCGCGCCGAGCAGGAAGGCGACCGCGCGCGCGATATCCTGCGGGTCGACCGGGCGGCGCAGCAGGTTTTTGGACGCTGCCTCGGCGAATTCTGCCTCGGTCTGGTCGGCGCTCGGCAGCGACAGCCCCGGCGACACAGCATTGACGCGAATGCGTGGGCCGAGCGCTTGCGCCAGCATCGTCGTCGCGCCGCCGAGCGCGAATTTGGCGCAGCTGTAGGAGAAGAAATCGGGGTTGGGATTGGCGAGCTTCTGGTCGAGGATATTGACCACCGCGCCCTCCGCCAAATCATCCTGCGCCGCCAGCGCCGACGCGAGCAAAACGGGTGCCGCGAGATTGACGGCATGATGCCGCTCCAGCGACGCCGCGGTCAGCGCAGGCGGGGTATCGTATTCGAACAGCGAGGCGCTATTGACCACCGCCATCAGTGGCGCAGCGAACCCGCCGCGCGCCGCCGCGACCAGCGCCATCGGCGTCTCGGCATCGGCAAGGTCGCCTGACAGTACGATTGATCCCGGAAGGTCGGCCGAAAGCGCCGCCGCATCATCGCCCGAGTGCAAATGGTGGATCGCCACGCGCCACGCCCCACCAGCACACACTGGCCCCGCCAGATGCCGCGCGATCACCGCGCCCAGCCGCCGTGCCGCGCCCGTCACCAACACCGTGCGCATGCGCCTCAGCAGCCCATCAGCGCGAGGATTTCCTTGCGGCTGCGTTCGTCGTCGCGGAACACGCCCATCATCCGGCTCGTCACCATCGTGACGCCGGGCGTGCGCACGCCGCGCGCAGTCATGCAGGCATGGCTTGCCTCGATCACCACCGCCACGCCGTGCGGGCGCAAATGCTCCCAAATGCAGTTCGCCACCTCGGCGGTGAGGCGTTCCTGCACTTGCAGCCGCCGCGCATAGGTGTGCAGCACGCGCGCCAGCTTGGAGATGCCGACGACCCAATTGCTTGGCAGATAGGCGATGTGCGCCTTGCCGATGATCGGCGCCATATGGTGTTCGCAATGCGACTGGAACGGGATATCCTTGAGCAGCACGATCTCGTCATAGCCGCCAACCTCCTCGAAAATGCGCGACAGATGCACCGAGGGATCGTCCGAATAGCCCGAGCAATATTCCTTCCACGCCCGCGCGACTCGCTGCGGCGTATCGAGCAACCCCTCGCGCGTCGGGTCATCGCCAGCCCAGCGGATCAAGGTACGAACCGCATCGGCAACGTCATCGGGCACCGGAATCTTGGGCATGGCGGCAACCAAATCGCCATTGCCACGCCCCTCGGAACTGTCGTCCATCGTCATTCCTTCTCGAGTGAGTCGCTGCTGACGTTACGGCAAACGCGTTTCGCCGTACTGCAACATGTAAATGGTCCTATTTTGAAACTGTCTCATTTGAGCAACGGCGGCGCAAGCCCGCAGTTTTCCTAAGATTATGTCATTGACGCCTGATTTCGCGACACGCTATTTCGTGCTACCGATCATTCGAAACCGGTACCAGGCAAAGAGACCAGGATCGGCCCACCGAGGGGATGCCACCATGAAGAAATTCGAATTGCTTGCCGCGTCAGCAGTCGTACTGCTCGCAGCCACTCCGGCCTTCGCACAAACGACCAGTGCCAATACCGGCCCTGCGCCGCAAACCGCGCCGGCTGCGTCGACCGGCTCTGACGATGCCGACATCATCGTGACCGCAACCAAGCGCGAGCAAACGCTGCAGGATGTTCCGGTGTCGGTCGCGGTTACCGGTGTCGATACCATCGAGAAGGCCAAAATTCACGACTTGATCGATTTGCAGGCAAGCGTGCCGTCGCTGAAAGTCTATCAGTTGCAAAGCTCTGGTCAGACGGGTTTCCAGATCCGCGGCTTCGGCAACGGAACCGGGAATATCGGGATCGAAAGCTCGGTCGGCGTGTTCATCGACGGCGTTTATCGCTCGCGCTCGGCCTCGGCGATTTCGGATCTGCCCGATCTGGAGCGGATCGAAGTATTGCGTGGCCCGCAATCGACGCTATTCGGCAAGAACGTGTCGGCCGGCGCGATCTCGATCGTTACCAAGCGCCCGCAATTCACCTGGGGCGGCAGTGCGGAGGCAACAGCCGGGAATTTGGGGAATATCGAAGCTAAGGCATCGATCACCGGCCCGATCACGGACACCCTCGCTTTCCGTCTCTATGGCAACGTCAACCAGCGCGAGGGATATTATTCCAACCTCGTCAACAGCGTGAAGGTCAACGGGCGCAACCGTTACACGCTGCGCGGCGACGTGCTGTTCGAACCATCATCGAATTTCTCGGTCCGGATCATCGCCGACCTCAACCGCATCGACGAAGTGTGCTGCGGTGCGGTGACGATCTTCAATGGCCCGACGACCCAGCTCATCGGCGTTCCGCGGGCCTTTGGCGGCGTTGGCGGCGTTGTCGGCAACCCGGCGACCGCATTCAACCGGCAAGTGGTTTATAACACTTCGCCGAACAACCGGCTGACCGGCAAGGGGATTTCGGGTCAGGTCGATTGGGATGTCGGCTTTGCCAAATTGACCTCGATCACCGCCTATCGCACCCAGACCAACGACACCTCGCTCGACGTCGATTTCACCGGTGCCGACATATCCAACCAAACGACCGCCGACACGATCAAGACGTTCACACAGGAATTCCGCCTTGCCTCGAACAGCACGGGACCGTTCAGCTGGCTGCTCGGTGGATTTTATTCGGATGAAAAGATCACCTCAGGTCGCAACATCCTGTACGGCGCGGACGCCCGTCGCTTCGCCGACGCAGCGGTTCTCGGCTTAAGCGGGCAATCGCTTCTCGCGACATCGCCGATCCTGCAGCTTGAGCAGCTGCAGCGTGGTGCCGGCAACACGACGGTTGTGCCGGGCCAGACCTATTTCGCGCAAGGCACCGGAATTTTCGACAACTATCGCTTGAACGACCAGTCGTTTTCGATCTTCGGCCAGGCCGATTATAAATTGTTCGATCGGCTGACCCTGACTGCCGGTGGTGCGTATCTGAACGATCGCAAGGCCGCGGTCTCCAACGTCGTGCTGACCGATCGCTTCTCGCAACTGAACCTCAACAACGTGCCGGAACTCGGGTTTCTTCCGTTGTTCTTGATTGCGTGTCCGAACGCACAACCTTGCCCTGCCTCGGTGCCGAATGCAGCGATCATCAACTCCTTGCCGATCCCGACGAACACCTTTGCTGGCCTGAATGCGGTTCAGTTCTTCTATGGCGACACGGCGAACCACGGCCCGGTCAATTTCCCGAACGCCAATGAAAGCGGCATTCTGACGGGGAGCAAGTTCACCTATCTGGCGCGCGCTGCATTCGAAGTGACCAAGAAAATCAACGTCTATGGTAGCTATTCGACTGGCTGGAAGGCTGGCGCGTACAACCTTTCCTCCGACAGCCGTCCGGCCAACAACGGCGTCGGACGTACCGCCAACCCGGAAAATGTCGAAGTCTACGAAGCGGGCGCAAAGACGCGCTTCAGCGGCGGCTTCTTCAATATCGCGGTGTTCTATGAAAAGATCAAAGGCTTCCAGTCGAACGGCTTCACCGGTACCGGCTTCGCGCTGGTCAATGCCGGCAGCCAGTCGGTAAAGGGGATCGAAGCCGAGGCCTCGTATCGCCCGTTCAGAGCGTTGGTGCTGAATGCTTCGGCGACGTATCTCGACCCGAAGTACGATTCCTTCTCGCGCGCACCATGCTTTTCGTTTGATCCGCGCTGCCAGGTGCCAGCAGGATCACCCGCCGGCACGCGGGCTCCGCAATTCCGCGACTTGACGGGCACGCGCCCCGCCGGAATTTCGAAATTCTCGGGCAATATCAATGCGGTGTACACGCAGAAATTCAGCGAGACGGTCAGCGGGTTCCTGCGCGGCGAATTCGTCTATTCGAGCAAGACTGCACTGACCGATACCGTTCCGGCCTCGATCGCGAGCACCGAGGTAAAGGCCGTCAACGCCAGCGCGGGTCTGGTTCTGGCCGACGGCTTCGAAATTCAGGGCTGGGTGCGCAACTTGACGAATCAGGCCTATCTGATCGGCGCGTTCAACACCGTGATTCAGTCGGGCAGCTATAGCGGATACATCAACGAGCCGCGCACCTACGGCATTACCTTGCGCAAGAAGTTTTGAACTCAGCGATCCGATCGATCACGCCCGCGCCGCCAAATTGGCAATGTAAGGCGTGACAAGGCCAAAAAGGCGGCGCAGAAGAAGCCAGCGCTGACGAAAGCGTGAAACCGATGTCGGTTGCAACGGCACGACAGGAAGGACTAAAAATGGCGAAGACCCCAACCGCAAAGAGTGACGCTCCCAAGACCGGCGGCATCTTTGCACCGATCACTCCCTCGGCCGAACTCGGCGCGATCGTCGGCACCGACAAGCTGCCGCGTAGCGAAGTGATCAGCAAGGTGTGGACCTATATCAAAGCGCACAACCTCCAGAACCCGGAGAATAAGCGCGAGATCGTCGCTGACGAAAAGCTGAAGAAGATCTTCGGCAAGGACCGGGTCACGATGTTCGAGATGAACAAGCATCTGGCCGGCCATATGAAGGCCTGATCCTCCCCGAATACCCAGAACGACCGAGCGCCGATGTCCCCCCGGACGTCGGCGTTTCGCGTTTTTCGGTTGGCGCATGCTGGTGGTGGTGCCCCCGAGTGGATTCGAACCACCGGCCTGCGGTTTAGGAAACCGTCGCTCTATCCACCTGAGCTACGGGGGCATCGTCGGTGGTGGTAAAGCGCGGCCTCGGGGTGGTCAATCGGCGGCGATCTTTTCGCGGGCGTACTGACGGTGCAGCAAAGGTGGCGCCGGCGTTGCCCGACCGCGTTCAGTTGACCGCGTCGGGCGGAACAATCGGTAACGGCAAGGCCGCAACGGGCACGCCCTCCTCGATCAGCGCCTTGGCCTCGGCCAGCGTGGTTTCGCCGTGGATCGGGGCGGCGGCGACCTCGCCGTCATGCATCGCGCGTGCGGTGTCCGCAAACGCACGGCCGACCCATTGCGACTTGGCCAGCGCCTGGGCCTGCGCGGTGGCGAGCGCATGGAGCGCCGCCTTCAGCGCCGCCGGACTTGGTGGTGTGGTGCTCTGCGGCTTCGCGATGATCTCGGTGCGCGTATTGCCCTTTGCCCCGACATTGGGGGCCATCGCCGCCTTGACGATCTCGGCATCGCCGCACACCGGACACGCGAGCAACCCGCGCGCGCGCTGATCCTCATAGGCCGCGCTTGATCCGAACCAGGCCTCGAATACATGGCTCTGCGGGCAGCGCAGATCGAAAACGATCATGCCATCGTGACGGCGGGGATCGGGCGGCGATGCGCGATGACGGGCACGCGCGCGCGCACATCAGCGATGCGTGCCGGGTCGATCTCGGCATAACCGATGCCGGCGCTCTCCCCCATGTCGAGCAATATCTCGCCCCACGGATCGACCACCAGCGAATGGCCATAGGTCGCGCGACCGTCTTCATGCTCGCCGGTCTGCGCCGCGGCAACGACATATGCCCCGGCCTCGATCGCGCGCGCGCGCATCAGGATATGCCAATGCGCGGCGCCGGTCGGGCGGGTGAAAGCAGCGGGAATCGCGAGCACGGTCGCCCCGGCATTACTAAGCGCGCGATAGAGATCGGCGAAGCGCAGATCATAGCAGATCGACAGGCCGAGCGCCCCGATCGGCGTCTGCACGACCACCGCGCCCTCACCCGGCGCATAAGCAGCGGATTCGCGCCAGCTTTCTCCGCTCGGCAAATCGACGTCAAACAGATGGATCTTGTCGTAGCGCGCGCGGATCGCGCCGTGATCGTCGATCACGAAGGCGCGGTTGGCAAGCTTGCCGCCCGCCCCGAGTACCGCAAGCGACCCGATATGCACCCAGATGCGATGCTCGGCCGCCGCTGCGCGCACCGCCGCCAGCACGACATCGTCCTCCTCGCTGTGCAAGACAGCCGAGGCCCGCGCCCGGTCACGATCGAGCAACCCCGACATTTCGGGCGTGAACAGCATCATCGCCCCACCCGCCGCAGCCGCCGCGACCGCTTCCACCAGAATGCGCGCATTGGCGACGGGGTCGATCCCGCTCGTCAGCTGCGCGAGCGCGATCTTCATGCCGCGAGCAGCGCGTCCAGCTTGCCCGCACGATCGAGCGCCGCCAGATCGTCCGATCCGCCGACATGCTGCCCATCGATGAAGATTTGCGGGACCGTGCTGGCCCCGCCCGAGCGTGCGAGCATCTCGGCGCGCTTTGGCCCGCCCATCGTGATGTCGAATTCCTCAGGAGAAGTGCCCTTGGCCGCGAGCAACTTCATCGCACGCGAACAATAGGGGCAGAAGGCTTTGGTGTAGATTTCGATCTTGGACATAGGTCAGAAATGTGGGTTGGCCCATCGATTGTCAATTCCCCGCACCATCTTCGCGCTCCAGCACCCGCGTCCAACACAGGATCGTCACGCGCGCAGCACCCGCACGGAGCAGCACCCGCACGCAACCATCGGTGGTCGCGCCGCTGGTGTGGACGTCATCGATCAACACCACCGACTTGCCCTTGAGCAGCGCTTCCGGATCGACCACGCGGAACACGCCCGCGACCGCCCGCGCGCGCGCCTTCGCGCCCATCCCGCGCAGCGGCGGCGTCGGCTTGATCCGGCGCAGCAGCAGCGGATCATTCGGCACACCGGTGGCGCGGGTCAGCGCCGCCGCGATCAGCGCCGATTGGTTGAACCCGCGCGACCAGATCCGCCAGCGATGCAGCGGCACTGGGACCAGCAAATCGGCCGCCTGCGGCATCAAGCGCGCCATTTGCCGCCCGACCGTTTCGGCAAAGGCGGTGCGCCCGCCATATTTCAAGCGCACCACCACGGTGCGCGCGACCTCGCCATAGGCCACCGCCGCGCGAATGCCGGCATGGCGTGGCGGATCGGCAAGGCATTCGGCGCAGCGCGCGTCTGCGCCGCGGTCATAATCGAACGGCACATTGCATCCGGCGCACCATGGGGGCCCGAGAAACCGCAGCGAACCCCAACAGGTCGCGCAGAAGCGGTGATCCTCGCCCGTCACCGCGCCGCAGCCGGGGCAGCGCGGCGGCAGCGCGAAATCGGCGATATAGCGCAAGGGGGCGAGCCAAAGCGACACATCGCCCTTGTCGCGTGCGCGGCGGAGCGGCACAAGCCACGCAATGTCCTCCCCCCTCCCCAGCGATATCCCGGAAATCTTCGATCGCGCCGCGCGCCGTCGGCGCCGCGATCGCGCCGCGCCGACCTTTGCCGACTTCGATTTTCTGCGCGCGGCGATGCTGGAGGGAATTGCCGATCGCCTAGCGAGCGTCACCCACCGTTTCACCGACCTGCTCGATCTCGGCTGCTTCGACGGTGCGCTACCGGTGCCGGAGGGCGTGGCGGTCACGCGCTGCGATGCCGGTGCGCTGTTCGCGGCGCAAGCGGGGGGCGTGCAAGCCGATGAGGACCGCTTGCCCTTCGCCCCCGGCAGCTTCGATCTGGTGATTTCGGCGGGCGTGCTCGACAGCGTGGATGATCTGCCGGGTGCCTTGACGCTGATCCGGCGTGCCTTGCGGCCCGACGGGCTGTTCCTCGCGGCATTCTGCGGCGCGGGCACGCTCGCGACGCTGCGCAGCGTGCTGCGCGAGGCCGAGCGCGAACGGCCGGCCGCGCGGGTTCATCCGCAAATCGATGTCCGCTCTGCGGGCGATCTGCTGATGCGCGCGGGGTTCGCGCTGCCGGTCGCCGATATCGAGGCGCTGACCGTGCGCTACAGCTCGATCGGCGGGATCTTGCGCGACCTGCGCGGGATGGGGGCGACCAACGTGTTGCGGGCGCGCACCCCGCTGCGCCGCGATACGCTCGCGCGCGCCGCCGAACTGTTCGCTGCGCACGCCGACCCGGACGGGAAAACGCCCGAACGCTTCGACCTGATTTATCTGACCGGTTGGTCCCCTGCCCCGTCGCAGCCGAAACCGGCACGACGGGGCAGCGGAACGGCGTCGCTGGAGGGGGCGCTCCGCCGTCCGCCCGGGGTTAGCGAAACTTAGATGCGGGAAGCCGCGATGATCTTGCCGCCCTTGCCCTGCTGGACGAGGACCGCATTGCGGTAATTGCGGTCGCTCGGCGCGGGTACGCTGAAGGTCGCGGGTGCCCCGTTCCAGGTGCCCAGCGACGCCAGCGAGCGCACGATATTGCGATGCGCGAGCGTTGCGCCGCCATTTTCGCCGGCGCGGATTGGCACAACGAGGTTGCGTGGATCATATTGCACGATCCAGACCGTTGCCGAGCCAGAACCCTTGCCGACGGTAACTTTGCCGTTCGCCGCGACGATCTGCGGGCCACCCAAGCCGCGCGTATTGTCGTGGATCGCACGCGCCAGCGTTTGCGGGTTCGCGCCGACCACGGTGGCACCGCCGTTGATGATCACTTGCGGCGTCGCGACTTGCCCGCGGCCTGCGGCGTTGGAATACTCCCACTGCCGTGCGGTGTAAGCGGGCTTGGCGAAGGTGTCCTTCCAGCCGAGCTGATCCCAATAGGTTACCGCAAAATTGAGCGCGAGAATGTCGGGGCGAGCCGCGAGCGCGTTCACATTGGTGTTGGCAGGCGGGCAGTCCGAGCAGCCTTGGCTTTCGAACAATTCGACCACCGTCGGGTGCGCGGCATCGGCACCAGTCGACACGGCAGGAACAGCAGCGGGCGCTGCGGCGGCGACGGCAGCGGTGACCCCGACGTTCGATTCGGTCGGGTTGAAGCCGATTACGGCGACGCCGCCGCCAATCGCGAGCGCCGCGCCGGCGAACAGCAGGGAAAGTGATGAGATGCGGGTCATGGTATCTAATCTCCGGTAAAGCGATGCGTCACGCCGTCTTGTGCGGGACATGTCACTCAATTCGCACGGAGCGCGTCGGAAGTTACGGCAGGCGCGTTATTCGCACCATTACTGCGAAAACGGCTCGGGTCCGCGCCATAAGCCGACGCAAATGCGCGGCTGAAATGGCTGCGGCTGGCAAAGCCGATGCTCGCGGCGATAACCTTGACCGGCAATTTGGTCGATCGCAGTAATTCTGCGGCGTGATGCAGCCGCGTCTTGGCGACAAAGGCCATCGGACTCATCGACAGCGTGTTCGAAAATTCGCGCGCAAAGGCCGATCGGCTCATCCCCGCGATACTGGCAAGGCTGGCGACGCTGTGCAGCGCAGCGGGTTTGTCGAGGACCGCGGTAATCGCCTTGCCCAACCTTGGATCGCGCAAGGTACCTAGCACGCCCGAACCATGTCCGGCGCGCGCGAAATGGCGACGCAGCACGATGACAAGGCAGACTTTCATCAACGCGCCCGTCAACGCGCGCGTTCCAAGCGCGCCGCCGCCAATCTCCTCAAGCATCATACGGTAGCCACTCTGGACGATTGCCAAATCCGAGAGGTCTTCGATGATCGGCCGCGTCACTGCATCGAGCAAGCCGAACGAGCCCGAGATGTTGGCGAACACCAGACCGCACACGACGCGCAGATCGCCGTCCTCCCCCCCGGCCGCATCGAACAGCATCAGGCCATCGCGCGTCATCCGGCAATTGTCGGCGGCTCCGACATCGCGCGCGGGCTGCTGATCGGCGGCGATCAGTTGCGCGACGCCGGGCGGCACGATGACGACGCTGCCGGGTGGACAGACCATCACGGCTTGGCCCGGTACCGTCAGGTACATTGTGCCTGACAGAACATAATGGACTTCGATCGCCTTGCTCGCCCCGCCGACCAGCCGGAGGCCCTTGCGCACCTCGCATACGGCGAAGGCCTCGACAGCGACGTCCATCGTCGCCAACAGGTGATCGAGAAGGGGTTCGGACATGACGCGCTCCAGCGAGGGGGATGTGCCCTATACGCTAAAAATCGTCTGATCGTTACGCGACCGAACCCGCACAACCCAAACACACGACTGCGAGACGATCAGGCACCGCCCGTTTCGGCTCAGCCGATCATCCCATCCCCAGTGCCTTTGGCCAGCATCCGCCCGATCGCATCGAACAGCGAATCCATCGCCACCGGCTTGAACAGCACCTCATCCGCGCCGTCGGCGAGGCAGCGTTCGCGCAGATCGACCGCGGTGTCGGCCGTAAGGATGATAACCGGCAGATGCGCCTTGGCATCGTCCCGCAAGCGAATGTGGCGCAGCGCTTCGAAGCCGTCCATGCCGGGCATCCGCAAATCGAGCAGCACCATCTCGAAATCGTGGCGATCGATCAGATCGAGGCCGATCTCAGCGCTTTCGGCCCCGGTCATGGTCGCGCCTGCGACGTCCAGCATGTCCTTTACGACACGACGATTCATCGGGTCGTCTTCGATGAACAGGATGTTCATTGCCCGCGTCCCAAGCCGCGATCGAAGGATGAGTGTGCGGACATCGGTGCCTTCTATCGGGTCAGGCAGCTTGCGATACAAGCCGGTTAAGCACCGGTTGGCCACAATCGGGCACATCGAACAAGATCGCGGCAAGCGCGACCCCCGCGATCGGCTTGGCAATGACGTGATTGATCCCGATTGCGGCGAACCGCTCGCGCTCGACCGAATCCGGCGCAGGCCATAGCAATGCGGTGATGACATCGTGCGCGGCGAGCGCCTTCAACGCCGCGTCCACATCCTCCGCCGCCTTGATCGTCGCGTCGTCGATCAGCACGCGCGACACGCGACCCGCCTTGATCTGCGCCAAGGCATCTTCGATGTTCGACGCGAACAGGACGGTTCCTGCGCGCGCCTGCAGCACAGCGCGCAACATCGCGCGCGAGATCGGATTGCGGTCCATAATCAACAGCGCGTCCGACTCCGGCGCATTCTCCCCCGCCGTACCTTGCGGTGCCGCGGCGAGCAGCAGCGGAATTTCCAGCGTGAACGTCGTCCCCGCATCGGGCGTGCTCGCGACCCGGACGTCGCCGTCCATCGCCTGGGCAAGGTTGCGGCAGATCGCCAGCCCCAGCCCGGTCCCGCCGAACTTGCGCGTCGTTCCGGCATCGACCTGGCGGAACGATTCGAAAATGATGTCGAGCTTGTCGGCCGGGATACCAAGTCCGGTATCGGCCACCGCGAGCGACAGCGTCGTGTCGCTGGCATACGCCCGCAGCGTTACGTCGCCGGTCGCAGTAAATTTCAGTGCGTTGGACAGGAGGTTGAACGCGATCTGACGGATCCGCGCAGGGTCTCCTTCGATCATCGCCGGTGCCCCCTCCAGATCGAGCGTGAAGGTCAGCCCCTTGCCCTTGGCTTGTTCCTCCCACATCCGGCAGACATCGCGCAATGTCGCCTTCAGGTCGAACGGCACGCGCTCGATCGTGAGATTACCCGTCTCCATCTTTGCGACATCGAGAATATCGTCGACCAGCGCGCGCATTGTGATCCCGGCCCCGTGCACCACACCGATCCGGTCGCGCAGTGGCGCGCTCAGCGTCGCGTCGGCGAGCATGACTTGCGTCATGCCGAGAATCCCGTTGAGCGGTGTGCGGATTTCATGGCTGGTCGTGGCGAGGAACTCGGTCTTGGCGGCCAGCGCCTTGCCGAGCGCGGCGTTGGTCAGTCCGAGATCGACGTTGGCGGCGCGCACTTCGTTGCGGCTGCGGCGGATGGTGATCAATCCGAAGACGAGCATGGCGACGATGATCAGCGCGATGACAGCGAGTCCGACGAAAATCTGCTGCTGTGTGCGCGCGCGCTGCTTCGCGTCCTCGATGTTGCGCTGCAATTGCGCGCGCTTCAGTTTTTCAATGTTCAATTCCTGATTGGCGAAATCGAATCGCGCAGCGGCGAGCGCGGTGTTGGCCGAGGCCGCCAGCGTCGAGGTCTTGTCATCGAATTTCTTGAGCGCTTCGAGATGGAGCAGCGCTTGCCCCTGATTTCCGGCTTGTTTAAAAATGTCGTACGCGGTCTTGTGCCCCTCGCGCAGGTCTAGCGTCGAACTTTCGGTGGTGGCGCTGCTGAATGCGCGGCGAATCAAGCGCTCGGCTTCCGGCAATCGCCCGTGCAACCGCGCCGACCAAGCCGAAAGAACGAGGAAATGCGCGCGCGACGTTGCTGCGCCATCTCTGGGCAACGCTCGAAATCCGAGCGCAATCGTTCGATCGGCATCGTCGATCTGCCCTGCCATCAACTGCCCGCGCGCAATGTTGCGAAGCGTCTGACCCTCCAGATTGGGGCTGTTGAGTGAGCGCGCGACATCCAAGGCCTGGCGAAATTCGATTTGAGCTTCGGGAAACCGCTTCAGTTCCTGCAGAGAAATTCCACGGTTTGTGTAGACTGAGAAAAGCAGTTGCTGGTCGGCTTTATACACATCGAGCGCTTGCTTGAAGTACCTTAGCGCATTCTCGTGGTCATCCGCCTCCGTGTAGAGGACACCGATCAATACTAACGCGATCGCCTGGCTGCGTGTCTCGCCGATCGAACGAAATACATCATGAGCTTGTTGATAGGCAGCCAAGGCGCCCGCAACGTCGGCACGGGCAGTCATCAACCCACCACGCGACAACAGCAGATCGCCGTTCAATTTGGTGGCAGCGCCCGTGGTCGCGACCAATTTGATGGCGTTATCGATCAACGGTGCGGCTCTAGCGGCGTTGTTCAGGCGGACATAAGCTTCGCCCTGCAACCACTGCGCGGTGGCGATCGCGATCGTTCGTGGTCGCCCCTGCATGTTTCCAGCGACTTGCTCGGCTGTTCTCGCCTGCACGATCGTTTGCGCAGGATCGATCAACATTTTCGCTCTGGCATCGCCGACCAACGACTCGAACCTTACATTTACCGCCTCGCTCGATAGCGCCGGTGCAGGAGATGCGGCGAGCCCTGCCCCGACACAAACGAGCAGCATGGTCGCAAATGCGCGGAGGAAGAGGCGCCTCATGATCCTGACCATGCCCGTAAAGTCGTTAAAGCCTCGCTAAACTGACGACCATACCCCTCAGGCGCTTTTCCAGAACGTCGCCGGGCGCTTGAACATCGATTGGCGCGGGTCCTCGACCGGGCGCAAAATATCGTCGCGCAGGAACTGCCGGAACGCGTCGATCGAAATCGGGCGGCTGATCAAATAGCCCTGGATCATGTCGCAGCCCATTACCGACAGCAACGCCATTGCGGCCTGCGTTTCCACGCCCTCGGCCGTCACTTCCATGTCGAGCGCATGGGCCAAATCGATCGTCGAGCGGACGATCAGCGGATCGCGATTGCTGCTGGTCAATTGCAGCACGAACATCTTGTCGATCTTGAGTTCGCGCGCCGGGAGTTGCTTCAAATAAGCCAGCGACGACAGTCCGGCACCATAATCGTCGATCGCGATGGTGATGCCTTGATCGGCGAAGATCTGCAGGTTCGCGATCGCGCATTCCGGATCGCGAATAACCGCCGTTTCGGTGATTTCGAACCCGATCTTCGCATTCGCCGTGCGCATCTTTTCGCAGGCTGCATCGACAAACGCCTTGTCACCCAGCAACTGACCCGAAATATTGACAAAAATCGTCAGATCATGGCCGTCCGCGGCCAGCGTCCGCTGGTCGCGGATCACTTCGTCGAGCGTCCAAAGCGTCAGCGCCGAAATCTGCCGCGCTTCTTCGGCGACCGTGATGAAATCTCCCGGGAGGATGAGGCCACGCAGCGGATGCTGCCACCGCACAAGCGCCTCGGCGCTCGCAATCGCTTGTTTGCGGACGTGCAGCTTGGGCTGATATTGCAGAAACATCTCGCCATTCGCGATCGCCAGGGGCAATTCGCGCGTGAGGGTCAGGCGATCGAACGCCGGCGTACCGATCGACAAGTCGCGCAAGACGCTGCTTTGATCATGTCGCGCTTGCTCCAACGCGCCTTCTGCTTCCTCGACCAACCGGACATCCTCGGTCAGGCCAAGCGGCGCACCGACACCGCCGATCGCAATTTCCATCGCGCAAAGCGCCTGGTCGAGATCGAACGGCGCAATCATCGCCCCGCGAAGCCCGGCATTGGCGACTTCGAGATCGGCAAACGTTGCGCCGTCGAACGATACTTCGATCGTGGCGCGGCCGACGACCATCGTAGCCGCAGCAGGCAGCGTCGCAACGATCCGCTGTTCGAGATCGAGTACGAGCGCATCGCCGCGCGATCGACCGATAAGACGGCGCAATATTGCAAAATTTGTGATTTCGACAAGGGCAATGAATTGCCACGTCGAATCTTGCGCGGTGCCGCCCGGTTCCGACGGCGCACCGGCCATCTGCGAACGACGGGCATGCCCGCCGCCGCGACGCGCTATCGGACTGGAAAACCGCAACCCGCCCAGATCAGCATTCGGTGTAGCCGGACGCGCTTTCGCCGGTCGGCGCGATGCCGTTCGTGGATGCGGGGCCGATGCCATGAGAACCGCGATACGCCGCAAGGCTTCAACGAAGCGTTAAATCCGTTTTCGCTGCCTGCGGAAGCCACGGATATGCGGTTGCTTTGTGCTTAAGATTCCATTAAGAATCTCGGGTACTCGCCTGAGTGCACAAGGGAGAAACCGTGATGTTGAAGTTCATCCTGAATCTGGTTTACGGCGAAACTTCGCGCCCCTGGTAAACCGTTCCTCGACCCGATGCGGAACCAATTTGGTCGAAATTCGAGCGAGTTGCATCCGTATCGGGTCGAAATTTCCCTGAAATTCAAGTTCACACCCGTCGCCACCGTTAGCGCTGCGACTTGGTCACCGTCCCGATTCGGGACTCTCGCATTTTTCTAGTTCGAGTTGTAAAACCAGCTTTAAATTTAAAACGCGAATGCCCGACGGGTAGCGTTGATTTCAACGGCAAATCACACCATCGCCTCATAGAGCCGCGTCATGAACGCGGCACCGCGCTCGAATTGCGTAATTTCCATATATTCGTCGGCTTGATGCGCCTGCTCGATCGACCCCGGTCCACAGATGATCGTCGAAAAGCCAGCACCCTGAAATTGCCCTGCTTCGGCAGCATAAGCGGCCGCGCGAGCGGGTCCGTTATCGCCGGCCAGCCGGCGCGCGAGTTGCTCGGCCGCACCACCGGGTTCGGGCGCGAAGGACGGGGTGGCCGAACGGCGTAGCACCTGGACCCCGGCATCGGCGAAGTGCCGCTTCAGCGCAACATCCTCCCCCGCGCACGCAGCCAGAAACGGCGCAATGATCGCATCGGGATCCTGTCCCGGCGGCGTGCGCAAATCGAACACGAAACTGCATTCGCGCGCCAGGATGTTGACGGCGGTTCCACCCTGCATCAGCCCGATCGTCAGCGTGGCATGCGGCGGGTGGTAGAGCGACGTTGGATCGCCATGATCCGCCAACACGCGCGCCAGATCGCGCAGCTGCGCCATCAGTCCGACCGCGACCATATTGGCGGACACGCCGAGATGCGTGAGGCTCGAATGCGCCTCATGCCCCGTGACCGTTACGCGCCACGTTGAGATGCCCTTGTGCCCGCTGACCACTTCCATATTGGTCGGCTCCCCGACAATGACGGCAAGCGGCGCGGGGAGCTCGGTGACCAACTCCCGGATCATCGACGGCGCGCCGAGACAACCGACTTCCTCGTCATACGAGAACGCCAGATGCAGCGGGCGCGCGGTCGTCCCTCGCGCAAAAGCTGGAACCACTGCAAGCGCGAGCGCGAGGAACCCCTTCATGTCGCACGTGCCGCGCCCGTACAGGCGCTCACCACGGCGGGTCAGGGTGAACGGATCGCTGCTCCACGCTTGCCCGTCGACCAGCACGACATCGGTATGCCCCGACAACACCACGCCACCCATGACCGCAGGCCCGACGGTCGCGTACAGATTGGCTTTGGTCCCATCGGCATTGGCGACGCGCCGGGCAGACAGGCCATGTCCGGTCAGGAAGGCCTCGACATAGTCGATCAGTTTCAGGTTCGAATCGCGCGAGGTGGTATCGAACGCGATCAGCGCTTCGAGATGCGTCAGCGCGGCGGCGCGCAAATCATTGGTATCCATCGCTTCGACCCTTATGCCCGAACAACGCCGCACGCCAGTCACCCCGCCTTGGCTTCGTCCCATCCGCCGCCGATCGCCTTGAACAAAGCGGCGGTATCCTGCCGCAATCGCGCATCGCTCGCGACAAGCTGTTCGCGCGCGCTCAGCACGGTGATCTGCGCATCGATCAGCGCATTCTGCGCGACGAAGCCGGTGCGATATTGCGCGTCAACCGCATGCGCCGTCGCCGCGGCATCGGCGACCGCCCGCGTCAGCGCGGCATTGCGCCGCCGCTCGGCATCGATCCGCGCAAGCGGGTCTTCAACATCGCGCAGCGCGCCGAGCACAGTCGCCTTATAGCGCAGATAGGCCTGCTCACGATCTTCCTTGCGCAGGCCGACCGTGGCCTTGCGCCGCCCCCAGTCGAGCAATGGGAAGCTGACCCCGGCAACGCCGCTCGCCTGAAGGCTGTCCCGCGCCAGCAAAGACGCGAGCGAGGTCGAAAGGAATTCGGCCATCCCGGTCAGCTTGAACTTCGGATACAAATCGGCAACGGCAACGCCGATGTCCGCGGTGGCGGCCGCCAATTGCCGCTCCGCCGCGCGAATATCGGGCCGACGCCGCAGCAAATCGGACGGCAGACCGGCGGGTACGACCGGAACCGACGCCAATGTCGGCGGTGGCGCGATCAATTCCGCGGTCAGGCTTTCCGGCTCGGCCCCGAGCAAGATGCCGAGTGCGTGGATTCGCACGCGCGTATCAGCACGCAGCGGTTCGAGCCGCGCCTCAAGGCTGGTGATCGACTGGCGCTGCCGCGTTACGTCGATTTGCGGGCTCAACCCCACCTTTGCGACATTGCCGGCGATCTCGAGCGCCCGGCGCTGGCGACCGAGCTCGTCCTCGACCACCGCGCTCTGCGCTTGATCCAGCCGCAGCGCGAAATACGCCTGCGCCACTTCGGCCCCCAGCGTCACCGCGGCATCGCGCTGCGACCACACCGCCGCATCGCTCCGCGCCAGCGCCCCTTCGACGCCGCGCCGCCCGCCGCCGAACAGATCGATCTCCCAGCTCGCGTCAAAGCCCGCCGCATAGGTGGTGATGCCGCTTCCCGGCAGTGCGATCCCACCGCCCGATCCGTTCCCGCTCCCGCCTGAAAACAGGCTGGCGAGCGAGGAGAAGCCGGCATTTTTGCTGAATTCGACATGGCTGACATTGCCGAGCGCATCGACCGTCGGCCGGCCGACCGCATAAGCCGCGATTTCCTGCAACCGCGCCTGCCGCACGCGCGATGCCGCGATCGCGACAGTCGGGCTGTCTTTCAAAGCCCGCTCGACCAGCGATATCAGCGTCGAATCGCCAAACGCCGTCCACCACCGCGCCGGATCGACGCCCGTGCCCGCTCCGGCGCCCTGCGGCTCGGCAAAGCTCGGCGGCACGGCCAGGGTCGGCGCCTGATAATCCGGTCCGACGGTGCAGCCGGCCAACAGCGTCGCCCCGATGAGCGCCGTTGCCACAAACGAACGGGTCAATGTCCCACGCCTCCACCACTGCCACCGGCCTTGCCGGGGCGCATAAAGAATACGAGCGGTGCCACGCACAGCACCACGATCATCAACGCGTGAAACACGTCGAGGAACGCGAGCATCGCGGCCTGTCGCTGCACCGTCTGGTACAGGATCGCGAGCGGGGTGGTCGCATCGCCGAACGCGCCCTGCGCCTGCTGCATCCAGTCGTTGTAATTGGGATTCAGCGGGTTGAGCGGAGCGACGAGATTGGACTGGTGCCGCTGCAATCCATGCGACAACAGCGTCTGCGAGATCGAAATGCCGATCGATCCACCCAGATTACGCGCAATATTGAGCAAGCTCGACGCCTGCGCCGTCTTGTTTTGCGGCAGGCCGACATAGGCGACCGCGTTGATCGGCACGAACAGAAACGGCAACCCCATCGCCTGGAACAGCCGCGCGATCGCCGCGTCGTGGAAGGTGATATCGGCGTTAAGGTGCGTCATGTTCCACAGTGCGAACGCCTGGACGAGCAACGCCGGGAACAGCAGCAGCCGCACATCGACCTTGCCCGACAGCCGCCCCGCAAACGGCACCGCCGCCAGCGTCGCAAGCCCACCGAGCGTCAGCGCCAACCCGGCCTGGAACGACGTATAGCCCAGCACTTGCTGGAGCATTTGCGGGATCAGCTGAGTCGTGCCGAACAGGATCATGCCGGTCACCGCCATCATCAGCAGCGTAAGCGAAAGATTGCGGCTTTTAAGCAATTTCAGGTCGATCACCGGATCGTCATTGTTGAGCTCCCACAGCACCAGCGCGATCAGCGAGACGGCCGAAATCGTCGCTGTGGTGATGATGAAGCTGCTGGCGAACCAATCTTCGCGCAAGCCCCGGTCGAGCGTATATTCGAAAAAGCCCAGCCCGAGCACGATCAGGATGATCCCGATATAATCGACGCGGATGCCGCGTTTGAGCAGCTTGGCGCGGTCGTCGGTGACGGCCTTGGACTCATCGACGAACAGATTGACGAGAAACAGCGACGCGATCCCGATCGGCACGTTGATCAGGAACACCCAGTGCCAGCTCGAATTCTCGGTGATATACCCGCCGAGCGTCGGCCCGAGCACCGGGCCGACCACGACGACGATCGCGAACGCCGCAAACGCCATACCGCGCAAGCGCGGCGGGAAGGTGTCGGCGAGGATCGACTGTTCGACCGGGGCCAGCCCACCGCCGCCAATCCCCTGCAGCACGCGCGCAATGACCAGCGTCGTCAGATTGGGCGCGAGCCCGCACAGCAACGATGCCAGCGTGAACAGCGCAATCGAGATCATGAAATAGCGTTTTCGCCCGATCACGTCCGACAGCCAGCCGCTGATCGGGATGATGATCGCGTTGGCGACGAGATAACTCGTCAGCACCCACGTCGCCTGATCGTTCGAAATCGACAGACCGCCCGCGATATGATCGAGCGCGACGTTGGCGATCGAGGTGTCGAGCACTTCCATGAAGGTCGGGATCGAGATCACCGCCACGATCAGCCACGGGCTATAATTGCCCGCTGCCGACCGCGAAGGACTCCAGCCATCCTGCGCGGCCGCAGACGCCATCTTAGCGAACCTTGACCGTCGGCACGACCGACATGCCCGGCCCGATCGAATATTTGCGCGGATCGGGGCTGCCCGGCTTCACGTCGAATTCGATCCGCACCGGCACGCGCTGAACGACCTTGACGTAATTGCCCGTCGCATTTTGCGGCGGCAGCAGCGCAAACGCTTGCCCCGCCCCGCGCTGGACCGAATCGACATGCCCGGCGAATTTTACATCGGGATAGGCATCGACCTTGATCGTGACGGGCTGGCCGATCTTCATCCGCTGGAGCTGGGTTTCCTTGAAATTCGCGGTGACCCAGATGTGATCGGGGATGATCGCCATCAACTGCGTGCCCGGCCCGACATAGGAACCGAGGTTAACCTGCCGATTGACGACCTGGCCCGAGACGGGCGCGGTCAGCCGGTTGTCGCCGAGCGTCACATTGGCCTGCCGCACTGCGGCTTGTCGCGCTTCAATCACCGCGCGCGCAGCGGTGACCTGCCGCCGCGCGACCGCGATATTGGCGGCAGCGCTGTCGATTTGCTGGCGCGCGGCCAGCGCCTCGGCGGCGGTCGAGCGCGCGGTCGCGCGCGCCGCGTCGAGCTGTTGTCCGGCGACGGCGGCGGGATCGATCTGCCGCAGCGCCTCATAGCGGGCGAGATCCTGCTGCGCCTTGGCGGCAGTCGCAAGCGGCGCACGCGCCTGCGCCGCGGCCTGGTCGCGCGTCGCCTGCGCGGCAGCGACTTGCGCGCGCGCTTGCTCGAATTGGGCTTCGGCCTGTTTCACATTGGCGCTCGCTTCGGACATCCGCGCTTCCGGCCCCGACGCGCTGATCACCGCGAGCAGGCGGCCCGCCTCGACATGGCGATTGTCGACATCGGCGACCTCTTTCAGCGTCCCCGCCACGGTCGGTGAAATCCGCACGATATGCGCATCGACGAACGCATCATCGGTCGATTCATACTGCCGCGCGTCGAGATAATAGAGCACCGCACCAATGACGATCACACCGACCACCACCACGAACCCGATCCAGAAGAGCGGCTTGGTGAAGATCGATGGCTTTTTCGACGTGTCATCCGGGGCCGCATCCGCGGTCTTCACCGGGTTCGTCTGGTCGTCGCTCATGAAATGTCCTGGCGTTCGGCAATCAGCCGGTCGAGAATGGCATCGGTATTGGCAGCGATACGCGCGGCGAGCGTTGCGGTTGCAGCGGCATCGATCGTGGCGCGCTTTAGCAGCTTGAGCACCGTCGCCCGCGACGCGCGCAGCACGATCACTTGGCCGATCAGCGTGATGACGACGATCCGCGCCGTATCGCGATCATCGCGTCCGGTCGCGGTGCAGACCAGCTCGCACAGCGTTTCGAGCATCTTGCCCATCAAGCCGCCGTAAATGCGCTCGAACGCCTCGGTCGGCGCCATTTGCTCGCGCATGATGAACAGCGACGCAGCGGTGCTTTTTTCGCCCGACATCGCCTCGATGAATTGGCGGACGATCGCGTGAATGCGGGATCGCGCATCATCGGGGGTCAGCGCCTCGAGGAGCGCATTTTCGGGAAAGGCGGGCGCCATTTCCTCGCCGAGTTGCAGCGCGATATAGTCCGCCGCCGCCAGATACAGCCCTTCCTTACCACCATAATGGTAGGTGATCGAGGACATTGCTGTGCCCGCCGCCGCGGCGATTCCGCGCGTACTCGCGCCTTCAAGCCCCTTCGCGGCGAATTCGGCGATCGCGATCTCGAGGAGCCGGTGCTGGAGCATCGTCGCGCCGATAGTTCGTTCGAACGAACACGGCAAGACAAAATGTGGCTATTGCGGAAAAACGACCGCATTGGCTCCGGCCCGCGCGTCGATTATGCCGAAACCGCCTCGCGCTTGGGCGCAAAGGCCACCGGATTGGAGAATTCCATCCCGTCATCGACCGAGCCGTAGCGCAGCGCCAGCAGATCGCGCGCATAATTCTGATGCACGCGCCACGGTGCCTTGCTCCCCTGTTTCGGGAATTTTTCCATCGCGCGCGTGACATAGCCCGAGCTAAAATCGAGGAATGGGGCCGGCACGAGCATGGTATCGCCGACGCGCGGCGTCGCCTGCCGCAAGCCCCGCGTCTTCATCGTGTTGAGCAAGCGACAGACATAGGCGCAGGTCAAGTCTGCCTTCAGCGTCCACGACGCATTGGTATAGCCGAACGAGGACGCCATGTTGGGAACATCCGAGAACATCATGCCCTTGTAATTGAAGGTCTTGGACAGATCGACCGGGGCACCGTCGACGCTGAAGACGACGTCGCTCAGCAATTGCAGTTCCAGCCCGGTCGCCGTCACCACGACGTCCGCTTCGAGCGTCTCGCCCGAGGAAAGCGCAATGCCGCTCGGGGTAAAATGATCGATCGTATCGGTCACCACCGATGCCTTGCCGCTGCGCAAAACGCCGAACAGATCGGAATCGGGGACGAGGCACAGCCGCTGGTCCCATGGGTTATATTTCGGCGTGAAGTGCCGATCGATGTCATAATCCGGCCCCAACTCGTCGCGGACCATGCCGATCAAGCGGTCCTTGACCTTGGCCGGCCGTTTGCGCGCCATGTTGAAGAAGAACATCCCGAACAGCACGTTGCGCCAGCGCACCAGGCTATACGCGAGTTTCGCAGGCAGCCGTGCACGCAGCCAGTTCGCCGCCGCATCCTCGGCCGGGCGCGACACGACATAGGTTGGCGAGCGTTGCAGCATCGTCACGTGCGCTGCGGTTTCCGCCATCGCCGGGATCAAAGTAACGGCAGTCGCGCCGCTGCCGATCACGACGACCTTCTTGCCCGCATAATCGAGATCTTGCGGCCAGAATTGCGGATGGACGATGCGCCCGGCGAAGCTCTCCGCGCCCTTCCACTCGGGGGTGTGGCCGCGCGCGTAATTGTAATAGCCGCTGCACATGAAGAGGAAATTGCAGGTGTAGGTCACCGGACCATCCGGCCCTTCGGAATCGACGGTCCAGCGCGCGTCGGCGGTCGACCAGGCGGCGCGCTTGACGTGGTGTTTGAAGCGAATGTGCTGATCAATCCCGAAGTCGCGCGCGGTCTCGCTAACATACTTTAAGATCGAGGGACCGTCGGCGATCGCCTTCGCCTCGGTCCACGGCTTGAACGAATAGCCCAGCGTATACATGTCCGAATCCGATCGGATACCGGGATAGCGGAACAGGTCCCACGTGCCGCCAAGCGCGGGACGCCCTTCGAGAATGACGTAAGATCGGTCCGGACTCATCGTCTGTAAATGATAGCCGGCCCCGATCCCGGACAGGCCGGCCCCAACCACCACAACGTCGAAATGTTCGATTGTCATATCCGGCACCGTCCTCATGCGAGGATACCCGATATTCGATTTTTGCGCGGACGGGAAGAGATCGGTTGCGATTAGAAATCTTTCTTGTAGCGCACCGTGACATTCGATCCGCCGAACGACCCGGCTTGCGACAACACGCTGAGCGCCTTGGTCAGCGAAACCTCGAGCTGCGTCGCGGTGAAGCCGCGCGAATCGGTGATCACCTCCACATAGATATTGTTGGTGATATACTTGCCCGCGGCGAGCGAGGTGCCGCGCCCGGTCGCCTCATCCGCGCCCAGAATACGCAGCCGATCGATTCCCGCGACCGAGCGCAACTTGCCCAGCGGATTAAGTCCGCCGCCCGATCCGCGCAGCGAATTGAGCGCCGCTGCAAGCTGGATCGCCTGGATCGCCGACAGGTTGGTCACCGAACTGCCGAACAGCAAACGGCTAAGCACTTCGTCCTGCGGCAAAGCCGGTGTCGAATTGAACGCGATTTGCGGCTTCTGCCCCGTGCCCGTCACATCGATCACGACGGTGATGTCGTTGGTGGTCGTGGTCGCACTCAGCGCAATCTGCGGATCGGCCAGCGCGCCACCGTCGAAGCGAACATCGCCCTTGGTCACGTCGAAGCGCTTGCCGGCGAACGAATAGGTGCCGCGCACGATCTGCAACCGCCCGACGATCCGCGGCGCGGCCGACGTGCCTTGAACGCGCAAGTCCATTTCCCATTCGGATTCGAGCCCCATGCCCGAGACGAACAGCTGATTGTCGGCGCGCACGCGCAAGTCGAGCTTGAACAGCCCGACCGGCGGCTCGGCCGGACCGGCGGCGGCGGCCTTGACCACATCGCTCTTGCGGCGGACGCCGGTCAATTCGGCGACATCGGCCTGGCCCTGGCGGATAATCTCGTAGCGCGCTTCGGGGATGCGCAGATCGCCCGTGATCAGCCCGCCATTCGCCCTGCTGTTGGTGACCCTGATCGTGCCCGTCGCTGTCGCGCCGAGCGCATCGCTGCGCGCCAGCCGCGCATTGGAGAGCGTCGCACGGACATCGATCGGGAAACCGGCGGCGGAGGAGAAGCCGACTGACCCTTGCGCCTGCACCGTCCCCTCGCCGGCCTTGGCCGAAAGCTGCGTGATCTCGAGCCGGTCGTTGGTGAACCGCCCCGCCAGCTTCATCTGGCTCAGCCGCGTGCCGTAAACCTCATTGTCATAGGTCAGCGCATCGGCACGGATCAGGCCGTTCAAGCGCGGGGCATCGACGCGCCCGCCGAAATCGGCCGCCAGCGCGATCGGGCCCGACAGCTGTTGCTTCGACAGCCCCGCGAACGAGAACAGCACGCCCGAGGGGCCGTTATAGCGAATCCCGCCAGACAATGGCGCCGACATCAACCGCTCGGTCCAGCTCGCGCCGGCCCCGAGCGGACGCAGCGCCGCAACCAGCCGCCCGACGGTCGTCCCGCCCCGCTGGATCAGCGCGCGCGCCTCCCCGCCGGCATTGGTCAGGCCAAACTGTGCGATCAGGTCGACCGGTTCGGACACGCTCGCCAGGCTGGAGCGCGTGAAGTTCTTGACGCGGAATTGCCCGGCAATCTGCGGCACCGAAGCGCCCCGTGGCTGCGCGTAATCGAGCGAACCCGTCGCCGATCCACCCAGCCCGAGATCGGGGATCAGCGCATTGGCGACCGACAGATCGAGCGCGTCGAGCCGCAGCTTCGCCGATACGCCATTGCCGTAATCCGCCGCGATCCGCGCCGATCCTGCACTCTTCCCCACGCCAAACGCGATTTGCGTCGGCTGCAAATGATAGACCCCGCGATCGATCGCAATCCGCGCTGGGGCGGTCGTCTTGAAATCGATCCCGTTGGCTTGCCCCTGCGTCGCGACCAGCCACAGCTTGGGACTCAGCCGCGCATTGGCGGCGACGCGGAACGGCACGCCGTTCGATCCTTGCGCCAGCACCTGCGCCGTGCCGCTACCGCCAGTATAATCGATCTTCGCGCGCGCCGTGGCCAGCACGGTCGGGCCGTAGCGCAAGTCGGCGACCTGCGCGTCGGCGACGATCTGCGGCGCATTCGGGTACAGCACAGCGCGCGCATTGATGATCGCGCGCCCGATCGTGAAATCGACTGCACCCGGTATCTTCGCATTGTTCGCCCGCGCCGCAACGTCGACGCGCTGCACCTTGCCTTGCGCGCCGAGCAAGGCCGCACCACTGACCCCAGACCCGGCAAAGGTCACGCGACCGCCAAACGGTCCCGCCGCAAGCTGCTGTACCCGCCCCTTGAAATCGACCCCGGCAAAGCGCGCAGTGCGGATATCGACCGTCAGTTGGCTGGCGGGGCTCACCAGCAGATCCGCGCTGAACGGCCCGTATTGTGTGCCACCAGTAGCAAGCACAGCATAAGCCGAGCCGGTGCCACGCACCCGTGCCTCAAGATTGACCAGCCCGACGCCGACCCCAGGCCGGGGGGCGCGGAGCAGCACGATCGGCTGCGTCGCCGTGCCCGATACGCGCGCGAAGAGCGGACCATAAGCGGTCGAATAGCCATCGGCATCGACCAGCAACCGCCCCTTGGGATCGTACCGCCCCTGCCCGCGGGTCACGCGGAATTGTGGGGCGTTCAGCCGCAAATTGCGGAAGGTGACGATTCCGTTCGGATCATACCCGACATCCGCCACCACCACGGCATTGCCACCAAGAAAGCTCCGCGCGCCTTCATTGAAGATTTGCGACGTCCGCGCCGCGACATGGCCGGTAATCCCGAACCCGCCGCTCGGCACCGTCACCAGCTTGGCATCGGTGCGCAGCGAGACAATCCCGACCCCGTCGATCCGGTAATCATTGACCCGCCCGTTGAGCGCGCCGCGATACAGGCCGGTCGAGAGGTCGGCAACGACCAGCGCCGTTGCATCGATCTTGCGCGACCGGATCTTCAAATTGTCCGAAAGGATTTTATCGCCCGCAATCGCGAAATCGCCGTTGATCGTCACCGCGTCGAGCAAACCGCCTGCCGCCGCGTTCAGCCCCGTCACCCGCGCCGCGCGCGCAGCAACCGGCACGAGGATATGGTCGGCGTCGATCTTCGCCAAACCCGACGCGTACAGCTGCTCGACT
Source organism: Sphingomonas psychrolutea (assembly GCF_014636175.1). Lineage (GTDB taxonomy): Bacteria > Pseudomonadota > Alphaproteobacteria > Sphingomonadales > Sphingomonadaceae > Sphingomonas > Sphingomonas psychrolutea. Next base: position 102,417 of record NZ_BMDW01000003.1, read on the forward strand.
TGCGTTTCACCAAAGCCGAGCACACCCGCCGTCACGACATAATTGACCGTCGGCGTCGCGAATTTCCCGTCGAGCACCACGCGCGCCGCGACATCGCGCCCGCGCAAATTGGGCGCGATCGCACCGGGCGTCAGCAACCGCGCATTGACCGCGAACTGCCCGAAGCTGCTCGCCGCGAAATCGAGCAGACCCTTCGCATCGAGCGCCAAAGCATCCGAACGCGCGGTCGCCGACAGCGTCATCTTGCGCTGATCGAGCGTAGCGTCAGCCGCGATCTCAAGCCGCGGCGCGGTCAAGCGGGCAAGCGGGTTGGTCGGGGTCGCCGTGTCCTTCGGCGCGCCGCCGGGATAGAGACCCGGATTCACCGAGCCGCGCACGGTGAATCGCCCGCTCTTCGCCGTCAGCGCCAGATCAGCAAACGATGCCCCGCCAAGCGTGCCCGAAGCCGTGCCGCTCCACGCCGTCCAGCTCCCCTTGCCGCCAACGGTGAAATCGACCGGCGCCTTGATCCCGCTCATCGCCGCGACGACGCCATTGGCGGGCGCGGTCAGCCGCGTATCGATGTCGAGCAGATCGCGATCGGGCACCGCGTCGAGCTTGAAGCGCAGTCGGTCGCCCCCGGCGACGCCCGCGCCGGTCAGCGCCGCAACATCGGCGGTCACTTGCGCCCGCCGGTCGGCGATGTGCGTCTGCCCGTCGATCTTCAGGATATGCACCGCCCCCGTCACCGGCTTGGCGAGGATCATCCGCGCGATCGTCAACCGCCCGATGTCGATATCGAGATCGGGCAGGATCGGCGCATTGGGGTCGCTCGGCACCGGCTTGAACACCGGCGATCGCGTCATCGTCACCAGCGCCGCTTGCGCCGACCGCACATCGATATGGTTGCTGGCATAAGCAAAGGGCCGCCAATCGACCGCGATCCGTGGCGCGGTCAGGAACACGCCTTGCGGATCGCGGACGCGCACGTCGGTCAGCACCATCTTGCCATAGAGCGATCCCTCGATCCGACCGACCGTGATGTTGAGGCCCGAGGCGGTGGTATAATCACCCAGATAATTGGCGATCACCCGCCGCCCCGGCGCGGTATCAAGGCCGAGCACGAATGCACCCGCCAGCGCGACGAGCCCGACAACCGCGATCCCGGCCCATTTCAGCACGCGCTGCCACATTGGCGGGCGCACCACGATCACCGCGTCTTCGGCCATCAGAACGCTTGTCCGATCGAGATATAGAGCGCGACCTTGCCGTCACCCTTACGCGGGTTGAGCGGCGTTGCGACATCGACGCGCACCGGCCCGAAATTGGTATAGAAACGCCCGCCAATGCCCACGCCCAGCCGCAGATCGCCGCCCTTTGGCAGCGAACTTTCATAGGCATTGCCGCCGTCGATAAACGGCACGATCCCGTAATTGCCGAAGCGGTAGCGCGCCTCGAGCGCGAATTCGTTGATCGACCGCCCCCCGACCGGATTGCCTTGCGTGTCGAGTGGCCCCAGGCGCTGATAGCCATAGCCACGCACCGATCCGCCGCCGCCGCCATAATAGCGCCGCGACGGTGCCAGATCGTCACGGCCGGTCCCGGCGATCGACCCGGCGCGGACCCGCCCGGCCAGCACGATGCTGTCGCCGATCGGATAATAGCCGCTGGCTTCGATCAGCACGCGCGCATAGGGCCGCACCGCGCCGCGCACCGATGTTTCCGGGCTGAGGCTCAGCTTCAGCCGATAGCCTTTGGTCGGGTTGAGCAAACTGTCCGACCGATCGAACCCGACTTGCCCCGGCAGCGCCGCGATGAAATACGAGCCGCGTTTGCGCAGCCCGAGGCCGAAATCGAACACACTTTCGTTCGTCCCGGTCAACTCGAAGCCGTAAGCATAAGTGAGTTTCTTCTGCCAGATCGGCGTCGAATCGTACGAAATGCGCCCCGAAACCGTCGTCGTGAAGGCGTCGAACGCGTCATAGTTCGAATGGTTCGCCCCCGCCGCAAACGTCACGGTCTTGTCGCGGCGGCCGGCATTGGAACGGCGGAAGGTCGCGCTCGCGCCTTGCTCCTGCGTTCCCGCCACCGCCGTCACGATCAGCGCGCCTTCGGGCGGAAACAGGTTGCGATGGGTAAACGCGCCTTCAAGCCGGATACCCTGCCCGGTGCTGTACCCGCCGCTGACCGAGAGCGAACGCGGCGGCCCGCGTTCCTGCTCGATCAGCAAATTGACTTGCTCGGTGCCGTCGGGGTTGAGGTTGCGCGTCCGCACCGGCTCGACCGAAACGGTCGAGAACAGGCCGGTGGCAATCAACCCCGCGCGCAAATCGTCGACCTTGCGATTGTCGTACAGTTCGCCGGGCTTGAAGCGCGTCAGCACGCTGACATGCTCGGCCCCGAAGGCGAGCCGTCCCTCGGAGGTGAAAGTGCCGAACGACGCGCGCGGGCCGACATCGACCGGCAGGGTGTAGGCGCCCGTACCCGCCAGATCATCGAGCAGCACGTCGCGCTGCCCGACCTTGGCGAAGGGATAGCCCTGTTGCGGCAGGATCAGCGCAACGTTCGCCTCCGCCCCCTGCACACGCGCGGCATCGATCGGATCGCCGATCTTGAGCGCCAGCTGGCTTTCGACCAGCCCGGGCGGTGTGGTCGGCTGCGCCAGGACAGTGATCGAGCCTAGCGTGTAGCGCTTGCCGGGCGTCGCCGAAACAATCGCGCGGACTCGCGCCGTCTCGCCGGGAATGACTTCGAGGGTCGAGACCGCCGTGCCATCATAATAGCCGAGCGACTTCATCAGCCGCACCGCGAGCGCCTCGTCCTCGCGCGCGCGCGCCGACACGACGGTCGCATTGGGCGCCTTGCCGCCGCCATCCTTCAAGGCCGAGAAGCCATCGAACTGCCCCGCAAGCCCAATCTCACCGAGCCCGCGCTGCACGGTGTCGTAGCGGATGTCGGGGGCTTTTGCGTCCGTCACATTCACATCGACCAGCGGCGTCGTGTCGAAGGTCGCAAGCGTCGGCAACGGCTCGGCCAATTCGGGCGGCACCGCAGGAGCCACAACCTCTGGCACAATCGTCATCGGTTCGAGCGGCGCATTGATGTCGCTCGACAGCGGCGGCAATGCCTTGTCGAACGTATCGTCAGAGACAATCGGCGGCTCGGGCGCTTGTTGCAGGGCAAGCGGCGGTGTCGGAACGACGATCGCAGGCGGCAGCTGCTGCGACCCTGCCGCCGCAACAATCAAACCAGTCGAAAAACCAAGTAAAGACAAACGTCTGCGTCCCCGCTTAAGAGCACAGGTGCCACGCAGACAGCCCGTAACGAGTCACCATAACGCACGAACCGCAGATCGTTTCCCTAGGCCGCCTTCAAGCGCAGCCGATACGCATGCAGCAGCGGTTCGGTATAGCCGTTGGGCTGTACGATCCCCTCGAACACCAGCGCGCGCGCCGCTTGCAGGGCAAGGCTCTCGGGATGTCCCGTCATCGGCCGATACAGCGGATCACCCGCATTTTGCGCATCGACCTTGGCCGCCATCCGCTCGAACGCGGCATCGACTTCGGCGCGCGTCGCAACCCCGTGGAGCAGCCAATTGGCGATATGCTGTGACGAAATGCGCAACGTCGCGCGGTCCTCCATCAGGCCGATATCGTGAATGTCGGGCACTTTCGAACACCCCACCCCCTGGTCGATCCAGCGCACGACATAGCCGAGAATCCCTTGCGCATTATTGTCTAGCTCGGCGCGGACTTCGTCGGGAGTCCAGTTGCGCCCCTGCGCCGCCACCGGCACGGTCAATAGCGGCTCGAGCACGGGAATGACTTCCCTGGCGATGTCCTGCTGCCGCGCGAACACATCGACCTTGTGATAATGCATCGCGTGGAGCGTCGCGGCGGTCGGCGATGGCACCCAGGCGGTGTTCGCGCCCGACATGGGATGGCCGATCTTCTGCTCCATCATGTCGGCCATCCGGTCGGGTGCCGCCCACATCCCCTTGCCGATCTGCGCCCGCCCCGCGAAACCGGCGGCAAGACCGATCCGCACGTTGCGATCCTCATACGCCTTGATCCAGGCGCTCGCCTTCATCTCGGCCTTGGGGATCATCGGCCCGGCGCGCATCGCGGTGTGCATTTCGTCGCCGGTGCGATCGAGGAAGCCGGTGTTGATGAAGACGATCCGGTCCTTAACCGCATGAATGCACGCGGCGAGGTTCGCCGAGGTCCGCCGCTCCTCGTCCATCACGCCCACCTTCACCGTATGCCGCGCGAGTCCGAGGAGATCCTCGACCGCATCAAACAGCGCGTTGGTGAACGCCGCCTCGTCGGGCCCGTGCATCTTCGGCTTGACGATATAGACCGAACCGGCGCGGCTGTTCTTGAACGTGCCAAGCCCGCGCAAATCGTACAGCGCAATTGTGCTGGTAACGATCGCATCGAGAATTCCCTCGGGTGCCTCGCTGCCATCGGCCAGGCGGATCGCCGGATTGGTCATCAAATGCCCGACATTGCGGACGAACAGCAGGCTGCGCCCCGGCAGCGTCAGGCCATCGTCATACACCCGATCGGCGTTGAGCCGCCGCGTCACCGCCTTGCCGCCCTTGTCGAACGTGTCAGCCAGATCGCCCTGCATCAGCCCAAGCCAATTGGCATAGGCCGCGACCTTGTCCTCGGCATCGACCGCCGCGACCGAATCCTCGAGATCGCAAATCGTCGTCAGCGCCGATTCGAGGATGACATCGGCGATGTGCGCCGGATCGTCGCGGCCGATCGGGTGCGCCGGATCGATCACGACCTCGATATGCAGCCCGTGATTTACGAACAGATACGACGCCCCCTTGCGCCCGACGAGCTGTGCGGGGTTGCGCAACACCGGCGCATCGTCGTTGAGCAAATCCGCCCAGCGCCCGTGCGCAAGCGGCACCGCCTGATCCAGAAACGCCTTGGCCGCCGCAACCACCTGCCGCCCGCGCACCGGGTCATAGCCCCCCGGCACCGCCATCCCCGGTAGCGCATCGGTGCCATAGAAAGCGTCGTACAGGCTCCCCCAGCGCGCATTGGCGGCGTTGAGCAGGAAGCGCGCGTTGAGGATCGGCACGACCAGCTGCGGCCCGGCCATCGTGGCAACCTCAGCATCGACATGTTCGGTGCCGATCGTGAAGCGCGCAGGCTCGGGAACGAGATAGCCGATCTCACGCAGAAACGGTTCGTCCACCGCCTCGCCCGCCTGATACCGCGCATCGATCTTCGCTTGGAGACCGTCACGAACCGCCAGCAGCGCACGGTTCTCCGGCGCGAACTTCGCATAAATCGCCGCGACACCCTGCCACCAGCCGCTCGGATCGATCCCGAGTCCCGGCAGCACGCGCGCTTCGATAAAGCTGGCGAGCGGGGCGGCGACCGAAAGGCCGGCGCGGTCGAGCATGTCGGGCATGGAAATCCTCCTTGGGAAACGTGTGCGTGGCCTGGGGAGGGCTGGCCTCGCGCTTAGGCCAGCAGGGCGCCCGGCATCAACCCCGTTCGCTATCGAACGGCGCGGCCGACGCCTCGATCCGCTCGAGCATCGCGGCGAAGGTCGCGATTTCCTGTGGCGAGAAACCGGCAAACACCTGCGCCTCGAGCTCGAGTGCTTTCGGCGCGACATCTTCGTACAGCGCGCGCCCGGTCGCGGTCAGGATCAGCAAATGCGAGCGCTGATCCCCCAGATTCGGCCGCCGCTCGACCAGCCCGCGCTCGACCAGCGTCGCGGCCGCACGGCTGACGGTCACCTTGTCCATCCGCGTCGCCACGCCCAGCGCCTGCTGCGTCGCCCCCTCGCCTTCGGCGATCACCGCGATCAGCCGCCATTCGGGAATCTTCAGCCCGAACAGCGCCTGATACGTGCTGGCGACCGCCGCCGACACGCGGTTCGAGGCGATCGAGAGGCGATACGGGAGGAACTCATCGAGCTTCAGCGTGGTCATGATCGCGCGACGATACGGGATGGACGGGTCTGCGCAACCCCGCTATATGGTTACAGATGAAACCAGTTGGAGAGTCTCGCGTGACCGCAATCGAAAATCCGATGGGCCTGAACGGCTTCGAATTCGTCGAATTCACCTCGCCAGACCCCGCCGCGATGGCCGATTTGTTCGTGAAGATGGGCTTCACCCATGTCGGCACGCACAAGTCGAAGAATGTCCGCCGCTATGCGCAAGGCGACATCAATTTCCTGCTCAACATGGACGATGCCGGTCAGGTCGCCGGTTTCCGCAACGCGCACGGCCCCTCGGCCAATGCGATGGCGTTCCGCGTCGCTGACGGTTCCGCCGCCGTGAAGCTCGCGCTTGAACGCGGCGCGACGCAAGTCACCGGCGAGCATGGCCCCGGCGAACTCGCCATCCCCGCGATCGAGGGCATTGGCGGCGCCAACCTCTACCTCGTCGACGCAGCCTCGCGCATCTACGACACCGATTTCACCCCCACCGGCGCGGGCGTCGACGATCATAGCGTGGGCTTGCACACGCTCGACCACCTCACGCACAATCTCCAGCGCGGGCGGATGGACTATTGGGCGAACTATTATTCGAGCATCTTCAACTTCCGCCAGATTCGCTATTTCGACATTGAAGGCCAATCGACCGGCTTGTTCTCGAAAGCGATGACCGCGCCCGACGACAAGATCCGCATTCCCTTGAACGAAAGCCAGGACGAGCATTCGCAGATCGAGGAATTCATCAAGGATTATAAGGGCGAAGGCATCCAGCATCTGGCACTCGCCACCGACGACATTTTCACGACGGTCGACACGCTGCGCGCCAACGGCATCCGCTTCCAGACGACGCCGCAAACCTATTTCGACTTGATCGACAAGCGCCTCCCCGGCCACGGCCATGACATCGAGGAAATGCGCAAGCGCGACATCCTGATCGACGGCGCGCCCGAGACGGGTGGCGGGTTGTTGCTGCAAATCTTCACCGAAAATATGGTCGGGCCGATCTTTTTCGAGATCATCCAGCGCAAGGGCAATGACGGCTTCGGCGAGGGCAATTTCAAGGCATTGTTCGAGAGCATTGAGCTCGACCAGATCCGCCGCGGCGTGGTGCCGGGCAAGGTCGAGGCGTAAACAAGAAAGCCCCTCCCCTTCAGGGGAGGGGTTGGGGGTGGGGCGTCTCAGTCTCACCGAGCCATACCGTAGATTTGCGGCACGGCCCCACCCCAACCCCTCCCCTGAAGGGGAGGGGCTTAGGAAGGCACAGGTCATGACCACCTACCAAACCGGCTTCGGCAACCATTTCGCGACCGAGGCCATCCCCGGCGCGCTCCCGATCGGCCGCAACTCCCCCCAAAAGCCCGCCTTCGGCCTCTACGCCGAGCAACTCAGCGGCACCGCCTTCACCGCCCCGCGCCACGAAAACCGCCGCTCGTGGCTCTACCGCCTGCGCCCGTCCGCCGCACACCCCGCTTTCACCCGCTACGAAGGCGCGCCGCTCTTCGCCCCCGGCCAGTCACAGGCACCGCTCGCTCCCAATCGCCTCCGCTGGGATCCGCTCGACGTGCAGGACGCCGACTGGCTCGACAGCCTCACCACGATGCTCGTCGCGGGCGACGGTCCCAAAACCCAGACCGGCGTCGCGATGCACCTCTACCGCTGCGCGAAGGACATGCGGAACCGCGCGTTCGCCTCGGCCGATGGCGAACTGCTGATCCTGCCCGAACAGGGTGCGCTCACGCTGCTGACCGAACTCGGCCGCATCGACGTGAAACCCGGCGAGATCGCGCTGATCCCGCGCGGCGTGCGGTTCCGCGTCACCCTCCCCGACGGCCCCGCGCGCGGCTATGTCGCCGAGAATCACGGCCAGCCCTTCCGCCTCCCCGATCTCGGCCCGATCGGCGCGAACGGCCTCGCCAATCCGCGCGATTTCGAAACGCCCGTCGCCTGGTTCGAAGATGTCGAGGGCGACTACGAGCTCGTCCAGAAATTCCTCGGCAAGCTGTGGACCACCAACCTTGGCCGCTCCCCGCTCGATGTCGTCGCGTGGCACGGCAATTACGCCCCTTGGAAATATGACCTGACGCGCTTCAACACGATCGGCAGCATCAGCTTCGATCATCCCGATCCGTCGATCTTCACCGTCCTCACCTCGCCCAGCGACGTCCCCGGCACCGCCAACGTCGATTTCGTCATCTTCCCGCCGCGCTGGCTGGTGGCGGAGGACACGTTCCGCCCGCCGTGGTTCCATCGCAACACGATGAGCGAGTGTATGGGGCTGCTCTACGGCGCCTATGACGCCAAGGCCGACGGCTTCGTCCCCGGCGCTCTGTCGCTGCACAATCAGATGAGCGGCCACGGCCCCGATGTCGCCAGTTGGCAGGGCGCGAGCAAGGCCGAACTCAAGCCGCACAAGCTTGACGGCACGATGGCCTTCATGATCGAAAGCCGCTGGGTCTTCACGCCCACCGATTTCGCGCTCGAAACCAGCGCGCTCGACGCCGATTACGATCAGGCATGGGACGGCTTTCCGAAGGCAGTACTGCCGTAAACCCTTCTCCCGTTGGGAGAAGGTGGCGCGCAGCGCCGGATGAGGGCAGGGTTTCGAGAGCGTACTGCCCTCACGCTTCCGTCGCTTCGCTCCTCCCTCCCTCTCCCAAAGGGAGAGCGAATGGATGGTTGATCCGTATCAGCATGGTTCTCGCGGAACTTCCCCCCGAAAAACGCGTCTTACCCCTCATGCCTACCCCCGCGACCCCCATGTTTCCCTGGCGCCACCGCGCACAGGGCGATTTCCAGGCTTTGCTCGACGCGCATGTCGCGGCGGCAGAATTTCCGTGCGTCGGCGCCAAAGCCGCGCTCGCCAAGGGCACGCTGTCGGTGCTTGCTTGCGACCGGATCGACAGCGCGTGGGACGATCTGCGCATCCATGACGGCCTGCTCAATTTCGCTGCCGACTATCGCGCCGACCCCGGCCTGTTCCGCAGCTTCGCGGTGATCTTCGGCGGCCCCGACGATCTCAGCGAGGAAGCGTTCGAAGCGGCCCTATGGCAACGCGCGCAATCGCTCTCCGACAAGGATCATTGGCGCGGTCAGGGCTATGATTCCGGCGTCAGTGCCGATCCCGACAGCCCGCATTTCTCGCTGAGCTTCGGCGGCGAGGCGTTCTTCATCGTTGGCCTCCACCCGCGCGCCAGCCGCCCGGCGCGCCGCTTCGCGCAGCCGACGATGGTCTTCAACCTCCACGACCAGTTCGAAACGCTCCGCGCGCAAGGCCGCTACGAGGGCATGCGCGAGAAGATCCTCGTCCGCGACGAAGCGCTGGCCGGATCGCGCAACCCGATGCTCGCTCGCCACGGCGAGTCGAGCGAGGCCCGCCAATATAGCGGCCGCGCGGTCGAAGACGGCTGGAAATGCCCCTTCTCGTACGCAGGCACGCCCGATTGACCGACACCATCGAAATCCCCGAGCGCAGCGGGACTGCCTTCTTGCTCGCGGCAGGCCAAACGCTGACCGTGATCGATCCGCGCGGCGTGCAGGTGGCCGATCTGCTCGCCTTCAACGCCGATGATCTAGCCGAGGTGATCTCGTCGGGCCGCTCGCTCGATTATGCCGAGACGATCTTTCTGACCACCGGCCACATCCTCTATTCGAATCGCTCGCGCCCGATGCTGTCGATCATCGCCGATACGGTCGGGCGGCACGATTTCCTGCTCACGCCCTGTTCGTACGACACCTTCCACCATTTCTATCCCGACCTGCCGCCGCATCGCGGCTGCTTCGGCAATCTCGCCGCCGCGCTCGAGCCATGCGGCGTCGCGCCGGACGCGATCCCGACCGCGTTCAATTGCTTCATGAATGTCGCCGTCGACGGAACCACCGGCATCCTGTCGGTCCTACCCCCGATCAGCCGCGCGGGCGATCACATCGTGTTCCGCGCGGAGATGGATCTGATCATCGGCCTGACGGCGTGCTCGGCCCCGGCGAGCAATGGCGGGAGTTTCAAGCCGATCGAGTATCGGGTGGATTGAAAGCCGTTGCATACCCCCTGACCACCCCGGCGAAGGCCGGGGCCCAGTCGTGAGACGAGTATTGGTTGACGTTGCGCGTCGTTACATAAACCTTCGCAACTGGGCCCCGGCCTTCGCCGGGGTGGAGACCGCTACTTCATCTGCCGCTTCACACTCGCCATCGTCGCCTTGCCATAAGGCGGCTTCAGCCCCGCCAGCTTCGCCACGTCGAGCTTGGCCTGCTTGTACACCGCCTTGGCATGGCTGAACGTCTTGAACCCGTCGGTCCCGTGATATGATCCCATCCCCGATGGCCCGATCCCGCCGAACGGCAGTTCCTCCATCGAAACGTGGAACACCACATCGTCGAGCGTCACGCCCCCCGAGATCGTCCGGTCGAGCACGCGCCGCCGCTCGGCCTCGTCTGGCCCGAAATAATAGAGCCCGAGCGGCCGGTCGCGCCGGTTGACCTCGGAAATCGCGTCGTCGATCGCGCGATAACTGCGCACCGGCAGGATCGGCCCGAACAATTCCTCCTGCATCACGATCATGTCATCGGTCGCGTTCCGTACGATGTGCAGCGGCATCTTCCGCGCGTTCGATCCCGCAAAATCCTCCCCGCCGGGATTGACCACCTCGACCGTCGCGCCCTTGGCGCGCGCATCCGCGACCCAATCGGTCAGCCGCTGATGATGCCGGTCGTTGATGATTGCGGTGTAATCAGGATTGGCGAGCAAGGTCGGATACATCGCCGACACCGCCGCCTTCAGTCCGTCGACCACAGCCTGTTCCTGCGCCTCGGGAACCAGCATGTAATCGGGCGCGAGGCAGATTTGTCCGGCGTTGAGCATCTTGCCGATCGCGACGCGCTCAGTCGTCTTGGCGATATCGGCGCCCTTGCCGACGATCACCGGCGACTTGCCGCCCAGTTCCAGCGTCACCGGCGTCAGATTATCAGCGGCGGCGTGCAGGATATGCCGCCCGATGCCCGTAGCGCCGGTGAAGATCAAATGGTCGAACGCCAGCTCCGAAAACGCCTTGCCGACATCCGCCCCGCCGCTGAAGAAAGCGAGCTCGTCCTCCGCGAAATATTTCGGGCAAAGCTCCTCAAACAACGCCGCCGTTCGCGCGGTGAACTCACTCGTCTTGACCATCACGCGGTTGCCCGCCGCGAACGCGCCCGCGACCGGCCCCATCACCAGATTGACCGGGAAATTCCACGGCGCGATCACGCCGACCACGCCCTTGGGCTGATATTCGACCCACGCCCGCGCGCCGAGCAGACCGAGCGGAAATTGCACCGCGCGCGGGTCGCGCCGCATCCATTTTTCGACCGATTTCAGCGCATGTTTAAGCGGCGCGATCGAGGATGCGATATCGGTCAGCATCGATTGTTCACGGCTACGATGCCCGAAATCCTCGCTCAGCGCGTCGCAAAACGCCTCGGCATTGTCGCCGATCATTGCGACCGCGCGCTTCAACCGGTCTTTGCGCACCGCCAGCGTGACCGGCAATTCGTCCATGAAACGCGCGCGTTGCAGCGCCAGAACATCCTGCATCGTCATGCCGCGCATCCAATCATCCCCGCGACCGGCACCACGAGGCTGTCTTGCCCCGCCCGGTCGATTTGCAAAATCCCCTCAGGCACCAACGCCCCGCCGCTGAGCGTCTCGCGCGGTTCGATTTTCAGGGTCAGCTTGGCGGCGGTGCTGCCGCTGCCATAATCGTTCGTCTCGGCAAAGCCGAACCCGCCCGCACCGACTTGGCCCGAGCGTTCGAGATCGACGATCGTCCCCGCAATCGACAGCCGCAACCGCGCGGGATCGGCCTGCGCCATCGCCACCAGCGCGCGCGTGCCGCTCGCCGTCCACAGAAACGCGGCACAGCCCCGCTCCGGCAGATCCTGCCGCGGAATCGCGCCGATCGGCAAGCCATCGATCGACGGCGTAGGTGCCGCCGGTGCCGTCGCCGGTGCAGCCTGGGCGAGGGCGGCGAGAAAGAGAAGCATGCTCATGGAACCGATCCTAACAGCAACAGCCACGCCGGGTAAGCGGCGATCGCGAGCAGCGCGCCGAACGGCTTCGCATCGGTCAGCGCCGCGCTTTTGCCCGTCGCCATCCCGACCAGCACGAGCGCGAGGCCGGTGAGCGCGGCCAGAAAAACCACGACCGGCAGGATCTGCCACCCCAGCCACAATCCAATCGCGCCGAGCATCTTGGGGTCCCCCCCGCCCAGGCCGTCCCGCTTGCGCAGCAGGCGATAGCCTTCCCCAATCAGCCACAAGACAGCAAAGCCCCCTGCCCCGCCGATCAGCCGATCCGCCAACGACGGCTCGACCCCCAGCCATCCGGTGACCAAACCGCCGATCGCCAGCGTCACGGTCAGCACATTGGGCAGCACGAAATACGCCAGATCGAGCGCCGCTAACGTCAGCAGCAACCAGCCAAACACTGCCCCCGCCAGCCCGACCGGACCCGGCACCGCAATGCCCGCCAGCACACCCACAAACACGCAGCCCAGCTCGATCTGCCAATGCCGCGCATCGATCCGCGCGCCGCACCTCCGGCACCGCCCACGCGCCACGGCCGCGCTCCATAACGGGATCAGGTCGCGCGCGCTCAGCGTCGCATGGCACGTGTCGCAGTGCGACCGCCCCCGCAGCACCGACCGCGCCGCGCCCCAGCGCACAACCAGTGTCGCAAGAAAGCTCCCGATCACCGCGCCGAGCACGCCGAGCAGCACCGGCCACCACAGATCGGCCATCACCTGCTCAGCCATTCGGCGCCTTGCGAATCAAGTAGCGATACGCCCCGTAAAGATCGATCACCAGCAGCACGGCGTTCTGCGTGCCGAGTGCGAAGTCCCGGGTCAACACCGCTCCCCCCATCCACGCCACCGCCGATACCGCAAACAGCACCAGCCCCCAGCCCGTCAGCCGCCGCCCCAGATCGAGCGACACCATCGTCGCGGCGATAATGCCGCCACCCGACGCCGCCCATTTCAAAACGGTGGTCAGCGTGTCCATTGCGATCTCCCGAACGTTTGTAAATCCGGGAGCGGAAGCCTAGATCGCGGTCACAAGTTCCACCGGAGCCAAAAACATGTCCAGCGATCCCATCGTCATCGTCTCTTATGCCCGCACTCCGATGGGGTCGTTCCAGGGCACGCTGACCGGCGCGACCGCGACCGAACTGGGTGCGGCGGCGGTCGGCGGCGCGGTGGCGCGCGCGGGCGTTTCGGCGGAAGCGATCGAGCGCATCTATATGGGCTGCGTCCTCCCCGCCGGCCTCGGCCAGGCCCCGGCGCGCCAGGCCGCGCTCAAGGCCGGCTTGCCCGATCATATCGAGGCGACGACGGTCAACAAGATGTGCGGCTCGGGCATGATGGCGACGATGCTCGCCGCCGATGCACTCGCCGCCGGTTCGGCCGATCTGCTGATCGCGGGCGGCATGGAGAGCATGACCAACGCGCCGTATCTCTCGCTGCGCCACCGCAGCGGCGCGCGGATCGGGCATGACGTGCTGAAAGATCACATGTATCTCGACGGCCTCGAAGATGCCTACGAGCCCGGCAAGCTGATGGGCAATTTCGCCGAGGACACCGCCGCCGTCTACCAATTCACCCGCGCCCAGATGGACGATTACGCGATCGAATCGCTCCACCGGGCGCGCCGCGCGCAGGAATCGGGCGCGTTCGACCGCGAAATCGTCGGCGTCGAGGTCGCGGGGCGCAAGGGCCCGACCACCGTTCTGCTGGACGAACAACCGGCCCGCGGCGATGTCGCCAAAATCCCCACGCTCAAGCCCGCTTTCTCGAAGGATGGCAGCATCACCGCCGCCAACGCCTCGTCCATCTCGGACGGCGCCGCCGCTTTGGTGATGACGCGCGCGAGCGTGGCCGAGAAGCTCGGTCTCACCCCCATCGCGCGGATCGTGGCGCAGGCCGCGCACGCGCACGCGCCGTCGCTCTTCACCACCGCGCCGGTGTTCGCGATGCGCAAGGCGCTCAAGCGCGCGGGCTGGTCGACCAAGGATGTCGATCTGTTCGAGGTCAACGAAGCCTTTGCCGTCGTGGCGATGATCGCGATGCGCGATCTCGACATCGCGCACGACCGCATCAACGTGAACGGCGGCGCCTGCGCGCTCGGCCATCCGATCGGCGCGAGCGGCGCGCGCATCCTCGCGACTTTGCTCTCGGCGCTCGAAGCGCACGGCCAGAAGCGCGGGATCGCGTCGCTGTGCATCGGCGGCGGCGAAGCGACCGCGGTCGCGGTGGAATTGATGCACTGAGTTTCAGAAGAAGAAGGTTGGTTCGCGCGGAGACGCGGAGGCGCGGAGGGTTTGCGCTCGCTGAGAGGCCGGGAGACATATTGGACGTCCAATTTGTTGCGCGCGAAAGGTAAGGGCGAACCGACCTTCTTCTTCTTCTCCGCGTCTCCGCGCCTCCGCGCGAACCAACCTTCTTCTCTTCTTCCTAAATCACGAGCGAATAGTACCGGCTAAATTCGGTATCGACATAATCCGCAAACGGCCCACACTCCACAAACCCCGCCGCCGCATATAAAGCCCGCGCCGCAGCGAACGGCGGGTTCGACCCCGTCTCCAGGCTCACCCGTCGATACCCGCGCGCCCGCGCCTCGGCGATCAGATGCTCGAGCATCGCCCGCGCAACACCCCGCCGCACTTGCCCCGGCGCCGTCCGCATCGATTTCAATTCGCCATGCGCCGGATCGAGCTGCTTCAGCGCCCCCATCCCGAGCAACGCCGCGCCCTCCCACAAAGTCCACAGCGTCACATCATCCGCGCGCAACCCGCTGAGATCGAGCGCAAAAACCGCCCCCGGCGGAGAATTTTCGAACGCCGCGCGCACATGCAGCTCGATCAGCGCCGCCACATCCGGGTGCAACAGATCGTCACGAACGATCCGCCAGCCCGCGCCACGCGCGCTCAATTGAGCACTTCGCCCGGCTCGACCCCCCACAGCCGCACCGCCTCGATATAGCCGCCGCGCCCGCGCGAATCGAAATAGCACCAGCCGCGCGCGCATTTGCTCAAGCGGCCCACCACGCCCGGCGCCACGCGCCAGCGGATCCGTCCGCCCTCGCGCGGCGAATCGCGCAATTCGGCGACCGTTCCCATCACCAGCCCGGTGCGCGTCTCGCTGAGCAACGACCCCATCATCCAGCCCTGAATCCCGCCCGGATCCTCGACCTTGTACCACGCGCCATGATCATAAATGTCGAGCACCTTCACCGGCAAATCGGCGCGCTGATACAGCCAGCTCGACGGATAGCTCCGCCCCGGCCCGGTCCGCATCCGCGCCTTGCCCGCCGCGATCGAGCCGAAATACGGCGTCTTCTTGGTCACCAACGCGGCGAACGAGGGCACGGCCAGCGCCACGATCGTCACCGCCAGGATCATCCGGCCCGCACTGCGCATACTCAACCCCTGTGAATTACCCGGCCTTCCTACCGTGCTTGCCCCACCCGCTTCAACACCCGTTGACGCAGGCAAACGCCTCCGCCAAGCCTGTGCCATGCCCGAAATGAGACGCGTCCCGAGCCCAAAGATTGTGGTCACCCGCGAATTGCCCGATGCGGTGATGGACCGGATGGAGCAATTGTTCGACGCAACCATCCACCGCGGCCCGACCGGCCTCACCCGCGATCAGCTCGCCACCGCGATGACGACCTGCGACGTGCTCGTCCCGACCGTCACCGATGAGATCGACGCCGACCTCATCACCAACGCCGGCCCCAACCTCAAACTGATCGCCAATTTCGGCGCCGGCGTGAACCATATCGCGCTGAAGGCCGCCCGCGCGCGCGGCATTATCGTCACCAACACCCCCGGCGTGCTGACCGAGGATACCGCCGACATGACGATGGCGCTGATCCTCTCCGTCCCGCGCCGCCTTGCCGAGGGCGAGAAGCTCGTCCGCTCGGGCGAATGGAAGGGCTGGAGCCCGGGCGGGATGCTCGGCCACCGCATCGGCGGCAAGGCACTCGGCATTATCGGCATGGGGCGGATCGGTCAGGCGGTGGCACTCCGCGCCCGCGCCTTCGGCCTGTCGATCCACTACCACAACCGCCACCGCCTCCCCGCTGTGCTCGAAGCGCAACTCGCCGCGACCTGGCACGAAAATCTCGACGCGATGCTGTCGAGCATCGACATCCTGACGCTCCACACCCCGCGCAACGCCGACAGCGAAGGCATGATCGACGCCCGCCGCATCGCGTTGCTGCGCCGCCACGTCCACCTGATCAACACCTCGCGCGGCGGCATCGTCGACGAAGACGCGCTGGTCGCCGCGCTGGAGGCGGGCGCACTGGCCGGAGCGGGCTTGGATGTGTGGAAGCACGAACCCCAAATCGACCCGCGCTTATTAGCGCTCCCCAACGTCGTGATGACCCCGCACATGGGCAGCGCCACCTATGAGGGGCGCCTCGCCACCGGCGACAAGGTCATCGCCAACATCCGCATGTGGGCCGACGGGCACAGGCCACCGGATCAGGTGTTGGAGGGGTGGGCCTGAGGGTCTCTCTGATCAGATCAGATCCTGGGACTGCTGGCGCGCCGCCTTACGTCGCGCGATGACGGTTGTAACAGTTTCTGTTTGTACTTTTCCGCTTGGGTCCTTGATCGCGATCTTAGAAACGATTGTCTTTTGCTGCACTCGCCCGGCCGTGTCGGTCTTAAAGGTCGTCGTAACGGTTCCGGAAATATCCTCACGCGCTCGTGCTGCCAATGCGGCATCAAGGCGGACAGCCTTCCCCGTAATCTCTCCGACGACGACGTCGCTCTCAGCGCGCGCGCGACGAAGAGCGTCGGGATCAACCTCCATCTCTGCAACAAAATTGCCCGCCTTCGCGCCGCCAGCGGGGTCCTTCAGCGGCACCGGGCCGAGCGCCCCCTTCTCCTGATACAGTATCCCTGCGCGTAGGTCGCCGGGTCCAAGATCGAACCCGTCGATGATCCCGATTGCGGAAGACGGGTCGCATTCAATTTGGAAAGCGTTCCAGGTAAATATCCAATGCCCGCACGCAGCGCGGGTCATCTTGCCAGCCTTCAACCAGCCGTCCACCCGCGCCTCAAGCTCGGCGGCGTTGAGCAGTTTTGCAGGTCCATGAAATGGCTTGAATATGCGGGCGGGCAATTGCCAGTTAGCCCTGCGACCCTGACCATTGGGGTCTGCCGGAAGATCATATTCCAGTTCAAGACCGTCTTCACGCACCGCCACCACGCGCTCGATTATCGTGTCTCGATCATTTGAGCTTCCCGAAGACGTGTCGTCGCTGGTCGCCTGAACCGAATTCCGTGTTCTTATAATCTCATAGACATCACCGGGCGCGGGCAAGGGATGTGGCGCTTCACCGAAAGCCGGGACGGCAAACAAGAGGAGCGGCCCGATCAGCCAAAAGGTCTTGGGCACAATTGCTCCTCCTCATTACGAAACGCGACCAGAAAGAAAGTACGACAATCGACGCCGGGCCATGCCGCAATCTACCTGACCCTCGCCGGATCGCACAAGCCACCGCACAACGCGGTGACCTACATCCAGGACGCAAGCCCACGAGAACATACAAGCCCCTCCCCTTCAGGGGAGGGGTTGGGGTGGGGCCGTGCCTCAGGCCGGACGCTCGTGGAGAGGCCCCACCCCCATCCCCTCCCCTGAAGGGGAGGGGCGAAGTATCATCATCACCTCGCGCGCGCCTCACCGCGCATGAAAAAAGTCATACAACTGCTGCGCCACCGCAGCGCTAACCCCCGGTGCCTTCTGCAAATCCTCCAAACTCGCCCCGCGCACCGCGCGCGCCGTCCCAAAGTGCATCAGCAACGCCTTCTTCCGCGCCGGCCCGATCCCCGGCACATCATCCAAGGGTGACGCCCCGATCGCCTTCGCCCGCTTCGCCCGGTGCGCGCCGATCGCAAACCGATGCACTTCGTCGCGCAGCCGCTGGAGATAGAACAATACCGGCGCATTGACCGGCAGCTGAAACTCGCGCCCGTCGAGCAAGTGGAACACCTCGCGCCCGTCGCGGCCGTGCATCGGCCCCTTGGCGATGCCGACCAGACACACATCCTCGATCCCCATTTCCTCGAGCACCGCCTTCACCGCATTCAACTGCCCGCGCCCGCCGTCGATCAGCACCAGATCGGGCCAGTCGCCTGCATCGCGGTCGGGGTCGTCGTTCAGCGCCCGTGCAAAGCGCCGCTGGAACACCTCGCGCATCATCCCGAAATCGTCGCCGGGGATCGTCTCGGGGTTCTTGATGTTGAACTTGCGATACTGCCCCTTGCGAAAGCCCTCGGGCCCCGCGACGACCATCGCGCCGACCGCAGCGGTCCCCTGAATATGGCTGTTGTCGTAAATCTCGATCCGGTCGGGCGGCTCGGCGAGATCGAACAGCTCGGCGACTTCGCGCAGCAATTTGGCTTGCGTCGTGCTCTCCGCCAGCCGCCGGTCGAGCGCTTCCTCGGCATTGCGCTTGGCCTGATCGAGCAAGCGCCGCCGCGTCCCCCGCTGCGGCGTCGACAGCGTTACCTTGAAGCCAACCCCAGCGCCGAGCGCCTCGCCGAGCAACGCCCCCTCCTCCAGATCGCGGTCGAGGAAGATCGTCTTGGGCGGCGGCACTTCCTCGTAAAATTGCGCGAGGAAGCCGGTGAAAATCTCGTCCTCGGGCACATCGGCGGTATGCGCCGGGAAGAAGCTGCGATGCCCCCAATTCTGCCCGCCGCGGATGAAAAACGCCTGGATGCCGATCACGCCATTCTTGTTGGCCATCGCGAAGATGTCGACATCGCCCATCCCCTCGGCATTGATCGCTTGGCTCCCTTGAATGAAGGTCAGCGCGCGCAAGCGATCGCGCAGGATCGCGGCAAGCTCAAAGTCCATCGCCGCCGCTGCCGCCTCCATCTGGCCACCGAGCTTCGCCTGCACTTGGGTCGATTTACCCGCCAGAAACGCCTTGGCGTCGCTCACCAGATCGGCATAGCCCGCGGTATCGATCCGCCCGACGCACGGCGCCGAACAGCGCTTGATCTGGTAGAGCAGACACGGCCGGTCACGATTCTTGAAGATGCCATCGGTGCAGCTCCGCAGCAGGAACAATTTCTGCAACGCGTTGAGTGTGTTGTTGACCGATCCGGCGCTGGCGAACGGCCCGTAATAATTGCCCTTCGCGCGCCGCGCACCGCGATGCTTCTGGATGCGCGGGAAGTCATGATCCGCGCGCAGCAGGATGAACGGAAAGCTCTTATCGTCGCGCAACAGCACATTGTACGCCGGACGATAGCGCTTGATCAGCTGCGCTTCGAGCAGCAGCGCCTCCGCCTCGTTATTGGTCGTGACGATCGTCATGCTGCGCGTCTGCGCGACCATCCGCTGGAGCCGCTTGGTCAGCCGCTCGACTTGCGTGTAATTGGTCACGCGGTTCTTGAGCGCCTTGGCCTTGCCGACATACAGCACGTCGCCACGTGCATCGAGCATCCGGTACACGCCGGGGCGGACGGGGAGCGTCGCCAGCACGTTGCGGATCGCGGCAATCCCCGCCTCGAGATCGGGCGCGTCGCTGCCGCGGACAGTGTAGGTGGCCTGGTCTTCGTTGAAGCGGGTCGGGGCGTTGGGATCGGACATTGTCGCTTGATCTAGGCATTCGCGCGGACGGATGCCACGCCCTTCATCGCTATAATCTGCCGCTGCGCGCTGCTATCGTCGTGGGCATGTATATCTCGATCACCGGGCTCAAGCTCAACGGCCCGCTCTCCGCCCCGCGTTTCTGGTGGCATGCGCTGCGCTCGATGGCGCAGGCGAAGCGCGCGCCCGGCAATATCTCGGCCGATGCGCGGGTGATCGACGGGGTGCACCACACGCTCACCGTGTGGAACGACCGGACGGCAATGCTGACATATCTGCGCAGCGGCGCGCATCTGCAGGCGATGCGCGCGTTCCACGGCATCGCCACGGGGGCGGTGACGGGATATGAGGCCGATGCCGCACCCGATTGGACCGCCATCCCGGCGATCTGGCGCGAGCGCGGGCGCTGGGTAACGCCGGGCAAGGCCTGAAGCCCCGCCCGGCTACCGGTTTACTTGATCGCGGCGAGGTCAGCCTTGACCTTGGCCAGCGCCGCATCGCTCAGCGCGCCTTGCGACATCGGCTGGACCTGGTTGAGCGACATGCCCTTGAACTGGTCGTACATCGGGTGCGACGTGATGTTCTGCAGGTCGGTGTCGAGCACTGCCTTGGCGGCAGGATCGGCGGCGATCGTCTCGATCGGCGTGTCGAGCGTGAACTTGGCGGTGCCTTCGGTCGTGGTGGCCGCAGGCGCGGTGACTGCCGGCGCGGCGGGTGCAGGAGCGGTCTGGGCGGCGAGCGGAGCAGCAGTCAGTGCAACGATCGCGGCGAGGATGACAGACTTCATGGGGGAGCCTCTTTCGAAAGTGAAAGCGGCGCGAATCGCCGCGGTCCCGTGTTTAGCCGGATCAGTAGCGAAACAAAATGGACCTCGTAATAATGCGGGGGGGGGCCCGGGCTTAGTTGAGACGACCGAGTCCGGCGATCGTGCGATCAACCAGCGCCTTGTCGGCATCGGCGCCGTGGCGCTCGGCGATGATCGCCGCGGCGGCCCGCGTCGCCGCATCGGCGGCGAGCGCACGGACCTCGGCAATCGCGCCGCGCTCGGCGGCGGCGATCTTGTCCTCGGCCATCGTCTGGCGGCGTGCAATCAGGTTGGTCAAATCAGCCTCGGCCTTTGCGAGCATCGCGGCGGCCTCGGCTTCGGCATGGGCGACAATCGCGGCGGCGTCGCCGGCGCTGGCGGCGTTGCGCGCTTTGGCTTCGGCAAGTTGCGCCTCGGCCTCGGCCCGCAGCTTCGATGCTTCATCGAGCTGGTTCCGGATCGTCGCAATCCGTGCATCGAGCGCGCCCGCGATCATCTTGGGCACCTTTTGCCAGATCATGATGCCGATCACCACCAGCATCGACAGCGCGACGAACCCCGCCGCCGTGACGCCCAGAAAGGCTGGTTCGTGGTGCAATTCGGCAACGCCGGTCTGCGCAACGGTGTTGAGCGTGGTGGCCTCAGCCCCGGGATTAACCATGTGCTAATTCTGCCTTGACCCGCGTCGCGATCGTCGCGCGATCGACCGCTACGCCTGACAGCTTGGCGACAATCTGCGCGACCGCATCGGTGGTCGCCGTTTCGATTTCGGCGAGGGCCGCCGTTTTCGAGCTTTCGATTTGGGCGGTGGCGGTCGCAATCCGCGCCGCCATCGCCGCATCGCTCGTCTTCAGACTGGCCTCGGTGCTGGCGGTTACCCGCGTCTTCGCCGCAGCGATGGCGACGGTCGCCGTGCTACGGGCAGAGTCGAGCCCGGCCTGATAGTCACGCTCGGAAGCGAGCGCAGTCGCGCGCGCGCCCTCTGCCGCAGCGATGTCCCCCTGGATACGAGCATTCCGGTCGTCGACCGTTTTCTCGATCTTGGGGACCATCGCCTTGCCGATCCCGAAATAGATCAGCGCGAAGACGATCGCGAGCCAGAACAGCTGCGAAGCGTAGATCTCGCCGATTTGGGATAGCTGCGGCATTGGACGCGCTCGCTCTTACTTGACGACGAAGAGGATGAGGATCGCAACGACGAACGCGATCAGGCCGAGAAGCTCCGAAGCCGCGAAGCCGATGAACAGGCGGCCCTGCTGGCCGTCTGCTGCGCCGGGGTTACGGAGTGCGCCTTCGAGGAACGAGCCGAACACGTTGCCCACGCCGAGTGCCGCGAGACCGACACCGATCGCTGCCAGGCCGGCACCGATGTACATTGCACCAAGATCAGTCATGATTAACTCCCTAGAAATACGGTAGATTGGTTGTTGAAAACTCTAGTGCAGATGCACCGCGTCGTGAAGGTACAGCGACGTGAGCAAGGCGAACACATAGGCCTGGATCGCGCAGACCAGCAGCTCGAGCGCGCTGACCCCGATGATCATGATGAAGCTCAGGATGCCGACGACCGAGCCGAGCCCGCCGCCCGCGCTGAAGCCCTGCACCACGAAACTGCCGAACACTTCGAGCAGGATGTGCCCCGCCGTCATCGCGACGAACAGTCGCAGCGCGAGCGAGAAGGGGCGGACCATGAACGACACGAATTCGACCGGGATGATCACCGGCATCAGCCACGCCGGCGCGCCGTGCGGCACGAACAGCGTGAAGAATTTGAAGCCATGCTTCCAGAACCCAACCGCCAACACGATCCCGAACGACAGGAAGGCGAGGATCGCGGTCACCGTGATATGGCTCGTCACCGCAAAAGTATGCAGCCCCGGCACGATCGACAACGGCAGGACGCCGACGAGATTGGCGAACAGGATGAAGTAGAACAGCGAGAAGATGTACGGCGCAAATTTCTTGCCGCCGGCACCGATGTTCACCGACACCATATTGTCGATGAAGCTGACCGCATCTTCCGCCGCAACCTGCCAGCGACCGGGCACGAGCTGACGCTTCAGCCCGCCCGAGATGAACAAGGCGAGCAACACGAACACGACGACCATGAACAGCGCCGAATTGGTGAACGACACGTCATAACCGAACAGGCTCATATGGCGGCCGAGCACGGGCTCCACCATGAACTGTTCCATCGGATCGATCTTACCAGCGCTCGCGCTTGCGGCGGTCACGGCGTTCGCTACGGCGCTCACTGGGCGCGCTCCTTCGAAATCTTGATGATGTTAAGGAACGCCCCGACAATCGCGAGCGTCAGCACGATCAGCAAGGCCCAAGGCGACGTGCCGAGCCACTGATCGAGCGCCCAGCCCATAATCCCGCCACCGAACAAGGCACCGAGCAGCAGCGCGAGGACTTTCGATCCCTGCCCATAGCCCTTTGCTTGCGGTGCCGCGACGCCAGCGCGCGACAGTCCGGCCGCTTTTGCCGAGGCAATGCGGGCGTCCAAATCGTCAGTCTGGCGGTCGTCGGCCAAGGGCGGCTATCCTGATAAGAAAACGCCGCGATGCTGTTGGCACCGCGACGATGAACATCGGGGAACTACGATGACCTGCAACAAGCCGCCGTTTCACGGGCCGTTTAGGAAGCTGACCGGGGGGTGTCAACTCTTGTGCACCGCGACGCGCGATCCGTTGCGCAGCGGCGCGCGGGGCGATAGTCTTTGCGACCGATGAGCACCCCTGCCCCCGATCATGCCGGACATCGCGGGCGCTTGCGCCAGCGGCTGCTCGAACAAGGCGGCGAAGGCCTGCTCGACCATGAACTCGTCGAATATCTGCTCGCGCTGGCCATCCCGCGGCGCGACACCAAACCGCTCGCCAAGGCGCTGCTGGCCGAATTCGGCGGCGTGGGCGCGCTGTTCACCGCCGATGCCGCTGCCTTGATGCGCGTCCCCGGCATGGGCGAGACCAGCGCCGCTGCGATCCGCATCGTCCAGGCGACCGCTTTGCGCCTGCTCCGCGCCGAGGCGAGCGTCCAGCCCGTGCTGGCGAGCTGGCAAGCGCTGATCGATTATCTCCATGTCGACATGGCGCACCGCACGACCGAACGCGTCCGCGTGCTCCACCTCAATACCCGCAACGTCCTGATCCGCGACGAAGTGATGAGCGACGGTTCGATCGACGAAGCCGCGCTGTATGTCCGCGAGGTGATCCGCCGTGCGATCGATCTCGGGTCGGCCGCGATCATCCTCGTGCACAATCACCCAAGCGGCGATCCGGCACCGAGCCGCGCGGACATCGACTTGACCCGCAAGGTAGCAGAAGCGGGCAAACGGCTCGGCATCGCGCTGCACGATCACATCATCATCGGCGCGAGCGGGCATTCGAGCCTGCGCGCGATGGGGTTGCTGTAGACGGGCGACACGTCAAGCATTCCCGCTGACGGCGACTGCGTAACGATACGGCCCGAATCGGCCGATTTGAAGGGTCGGCCCGTCCCTGCTAACGCGCAGCTTGTCGTGGTTCCGAGCCGATTCTGCGATGACCCGACCCTGCCGACCCAAGGAAATCCAATGATCCCGCGCTATTCCCGCCCCGATATGGTCGCGATCTGGACGCCCGAGGCGCGCTTTGGCATCTGGTTCGAGATCGAAGCGCACGCCACCGACGCGCTCGCCGAGCTCGGCGTGGTGCCCAAGGAAGCCGCCGCCGCGATCTGGGCAAAGGGCGCGTTCGAGGTCGAGCGGATCGACGAGATCGAGCGCGAGACCAAGCACGACGTGATCGCCTTCCTGACCAATGTCGCCGAACATGTCGGCCCCGAGGCGCGCTTCATGCACCAGGGCATGACCTCGTCGGACGTGCTCGACACCTGCCTGTCGGTGCAGCTCGCGCGGGCGAGCGACTTGCTGCTCGCCGATATCGACGCCTTGCTCGCGGTGCTCAAACGCCGCGCGATCGAACACAAGATGACGCCGACGATCGGGCGCAGCCACGGCATCCATGCCGAGCCGGTCACCTTCGGGCTGAAACTCGCCCAGGCCTATGCCGAGTTCGACCGCAACCGCGCCCGGCTCGTCACGGCGCGCGCCGACATCGCGACCTGTGCGATTTCGGGCGCGGTCGGCACCTTCGCCAATATCGATCCGTTCGTCGAAGCGCATGTCGCGGAGAAAATGGGGCTGACGATCGAACCCGTTTCGACTCAGGTCATCCCGCGCGACCGCCACGCGATGTTTTTCGCGACGCTGGGCGTGATCGCCTCGTCGATCGAACGCCTCGCGACCGAAATCCGTCATTTGCAGCGCACCGAAGTGCTCGAAGCGGAGGAGTTCTTCGCGCCCGGCCAGAAGGGCTCGTCGGCGATGCCGCACAAGCGCAACCCGGTGCTCACCGAAAACCTCACCGGCCTTGCGCGGATGGTGCGCGGCTATGTCACGCCCGCGCTGGAAAATGTGGCGCTATGGCATGAGCGCGACATCAGCCACTCCTCGGTCGAGCGTTACATCGGCCCCGACGCGACGATCACGCTCGACTTCGCGCTCGCGCGGCTGACCGGCGTGATGGACAAGCTCGTCGTCTATCCTGCGCGGATGGAGAAGAACCTCAACAAGATGGGCGGCCTCGTCCATTCGCAACGCGTCTTGCTCGCGCTGACGCAAGCAGGCGTCAGCCGCGAGGACGCCTACCGGCTCGTCCAGCGCAACGCGATGAAAGTGTGGGATTCGGACGGCGCTCTGTCGCTGATGGAATTGCTCAAGGCCGATCCCGAGGTCACCGCCGCGCTGTCGGTGGCGGAGATCGAGGATAAGTTCGACCTCGGCTATCATTTGAAGCATGTCGACACGATCTTCGCGCGGGTGTTTGGCGAAGGCGACGGCAACGCGTGACGCCGACACGCCCTGACCGCGCGACGCTGATCGCGCGCGCGGCCCTGGCGATCGCCGCGATCGCCTTGGCGTGGGGCTTGGCGCGGCTCGGGTTTCACGCATTCGATGCGCTGAACGATCCGTTCGGGCGGGACTATGGCGAGGGGGTCGTCTGGCAACAGCTGCGCCGTATCGTGGCGGGAACGGGCTATGCGCCCTTGCGGGAATTCCCGGCGATCGTGTTCAATTATCCGCCGGTCTATCATCTGGTCACCGCGGCGACATCGGCGCTGTTCGGCTTGGACCAATTGTTCGCCGGGCGGCTAGTGTCGCTCGTCTCGACGATCGTGTCGGCGATGCTGGCCGGCGTCGTGACGATGATCGCGATCGGCAATGGCGAGGATCGGCGCGTTCGTGCCTTGGCCGGGATCTTCACCGCCGCGTGCTTCGCCGCGCTGCCGCTGTTGCTGACCTCGGCGCTGTTGATGCAGATCGACATGCTGGCGCTGGCCTTCACTTTGGCCGGGCTGGTGCTGGTCGTTCGCGCGGTCGATCGTCCGATGCTCGCGATCGGCGCCGGCGTTCTGTTCGCGCTCGCGCTCTACACGCGCCAGACCAGCCTCCCCGCCCCTGCTGCTGCGTTTCTCATTCTGCTGGTCGCCCGCCCGCGCGCCGCGTGGCTGCTGCTCGGCAGCGCGGTGCTCGCCTCGTTCATCGGTCTCGGCCTGATCAACGCGACGCAGAGCGACCATTTCCTGACCAACATCCTCTTCTACAATCTCAACCGGATCGCGTGGGACCATGCCGCGAAATCGCTGTTGGTGCTGTTGGCGAACATCGTGCCGATCACGCTTGGCGGCATCGGCTTCGTCGTGGCGTGGCGGCGGGTCGATCCGCGCCAGTGGCGGCGCTGGCGCGCGCGAATGCCGCGCGAAAGCGGATTGGCGGCGACGGCAATCGTCCTGCTGATGGTGATCCTCAAGACGCTGATGCTACCGATGATCCTCAAATCGGGGGCCAATGACAATTATCTGATCGACTGGTTCGCGGGCATCACGATCCTGGTCGGGATCGCGGTCGTCCCGGTCATTCGCGCGGCTTGGTCGCCATCGTTCGCACCAAACGGGCTGCTGCTGATCCTGATCGGGGTGGGTGTACCAATCCAGGTGCTCGACCCGCCGATCGTACCCGACCCGCGGTATCGCACCGGCGATGAGGCCGCAATGCGCGCCCTCGTCGCACGCGTCGGGGCGAGCCCGAAGCCGGTGGTGAGCGACGACATGGTTCTGCTCCGCCGCGCCGGGCAGAACGTTATCTGGGAACCCGCCATGATCGCCGAACTGGGCAGCGCGGGCGTGTATGATCAGGTGCGGCTCGCGGCGCACGTCCGGCGCGGCGATTTCGGGTTTTTCGTGACGTACGGCGATCGCGGTGATGTGATCTACAATCAGCGCTTTACGCCGCTGATCGCCAACGCGATCGACGCGGCCTATCCGCGGCGGGAGCGGGTGGGTGCGCTGACGCTCCATTTGCCACGCTAAAAGCGAACTTCGAACGTTCGAAACTCCATTTGAACCCCACGATTGCATTTGCTGCATGTGCGAAGGCGCGTAATAAAGTTGCGTGTGCGAGCAACAATCTCCAAATGTGTCGCAGCCGGAACGAACCGGCCCACGGAGACCCAACGATGCGTATTTTGGAAAAGCTTGCCAGTGGCCTGATCGCCGCAGCGGGCGTCGCGCTGTTGGTTGAGGTGACGTTGATCCTCTGACCAGTCAGCCCAACCGCCCCTTCTCTCGACGGGGCGGCCAGGGCGGACCGGATCAATCGACCTGACGTTCCAGCCACTTAGCCGCGTGCGTGACGGGGTCCTTTTCCCCCGCAGGAATGCGAATATCAGGCGCGATGCCATCCGGATCAACCGGGTCGCCAGGCAAACGCAGCGTCCGCGACGTCGCCCATTGCACTCGATACCGGCCCGACGGCGTCGGCATACCGACGACGTTCGCGAAATCGAGCACACCGGCCGAATTGCTTTGGCCCATCAGCGTAACCTTGCCGCTTTGCCGCAGCGCCAGCAGGAATTGCTCGGCAGTACTCCCGGCACCGTCGATCAACACGGCGACTCGCCTCGGATATGGCACAACTGTCGGCAGCCGATCGATCGAGAAGGGCAACGGATCAGGCCGGAAGTAGCCGCCGAAATTGCCCTCCATCTGCTTGTTCTGTATGTCCAAATTCGCGGCAACGGCGGGTGCCTCGGCGCGAATATCGTCGGCGATCTTGCGGCGTAGCGCGAGGTTGTCCTGGCTCGCGCGCATTTCGATCCCGATCGTATAGACCGGACGCGTGTAAACGAGCGGCAGGATCGGCTCGTACACAAAATCGCTCCCCCCGCCATTGCTACGCAGGTCGATCACCAAATTGGGGGTCTTGTCGATCTGGGCCTTGTGCGCGGCGAGCAGCGCCTTCAACGGCGCGGCGCGGCTCGGGTCGAAATCCGGAATGCGGAGCCACAGCGTTTTCGGGGATAGCGCCTTGAGGAATAGCTCGTCGGACGGATATTGCCGTGCGACGATATCGCGATCAACTACTTCGGGCAGATCGCGCGTCCATGTCCCCCAGCCTGTAACAAGGATCGCCGCCCCTCCGGCAACGACCTGAGCCGCCACGTTTTCCTCATCATGTGCGCCGGTGCGATACAGCATTTGCAGCCCACCTTTGGCGTCGCGCTGGATCTCCGCCTTGATCTGCCCGGGTCGCCAATTCTCGGCGGTGGTCGTCAGCACGATCGCCGAAAATATGCGGGGCTTTCTGGCATTGCGCAGGATGGCGATGCGATAGCGGTCGCTCCCGATCCGCCAGATGCCCTCGATCGGATCGCGCGCCTTGCCGAGCGCGCCCAACCGTGCGCGCGCCTGCGCCTCGGTCAGCGGGCGTGACGGGTAGGATGACGGCGGTGCCACGGCACCAGCGGCGACCGCTGGCGCAGGTACCGATTGCGCATAAACGCGGGTATGGCGATCTTTGAAGAAATCGACCCATTCTGCAAGCAGCGCGGCGAGTTCGGTATCGCTAACGGTCGCCACCTTGGCGCGCAATCGCGCGGTCAAATCGCTTAGCTGGGCGCGATTGGTGGGGGTTACCTTGGAATCCCATCCGGCATAGTTCGCGGTAACCTTGTCGATCACGAAATCGAAGTCGCGCAGATTCGTCGTGGCACGATCCGCTGGCGGTGCCTGCTGCGCCGCGACGATCACGGGTGAGACCACACCGATCGCCGCAAGCGCAGAAAATGCCGTCAGAAAAGTCCCAAACCCCCGCATACTTCCCCCCGAAAGTCCCGAACGATTATCCCCACGCGCCCTTCATTTTCTTAAAAAAACCGCTAGTCTGCGGGCATTCCTTGCCGGTTTCGGTCGCGCGGAATTCCTCGAGCAACTCGCGCTGGCGGCTGGTCAAATGACTCGGCGTTTCGACTTCGATGCGAATGACGAGATCGCCGCGCCCGCGCCCCTGCAGCACCGGCATGCCCGCGCCACGCTGCCGCAATTCGCGGCCGCTTTGCGTGCCCGCCGGAATCTTGATCGGATGGCGAACGCCATCGGGGCCGGGAATATGGATTTCCCCGCCAAGCGAGGCGGTCGTGAAGCTGATCGGCGTGCGCGCGAACAGCGTCGTCCCCTCGCGCTCGAACAGCGGATGCCGCGCGACGTGGAGGAAGATGTAGAGGTCGCCCGCCGGTGCACCGCGCAAACCCGCCTCACCCTCGCCGGTCAAGCGGACGCGGGTGCCTTCATCGACGCCGGGTGGAATGTTGACGGCGCGCGTCTTGGTCTTTTCGACACGGCCCTCACCGCGGCAATTGCCACACGGATCGGCGATCGTCTGGCCCGCGCCGTGGCATGACGGGCAGGTGCGTTCGACCACGAAGAAACCCTGTTGCGCGCGCACCTTACCATGGCCATGGCAGGTCGCGCACGACTTGGCCGACGTGCCCTTGGTCGCGCCGCTGCCATTGCAGATATCGCAGACTCCGGTGACATCGATCGTAATCTCGGTCGCTTTACCGTGGAACGCATCTTCGAGCGTGATTTCCATGTCATAGCGCAAATCAGCACCACGCCGCGGCGCAGTCCCGCCGCCGCGCTGACCACCCATGAACTCGCCGAAGATATTTTCAAAAATATCCGAAAACGCGCTGAAATCCTGTGCGCCGCCGCCGCCGCCGCCGCCACCCTGCTGCTTGAACGCAGCATGGCCGTAGCGATCATAGGCCGCGCGCTTTTGCGGGTCCTTAAGGCAGTCATAGGCTTCACTGATCGATTTGAAGCGCGCCTCGGAATCGCTGCAGCCGGGATTTTTGTCCGGATGATAGCGCATCGCCAGGCGGCGATAGGAGGATTTGAGCGTGCCATCGTCGGCATTGCGCTCGCATTCCAGCAATTCGTAGAAATCAACTTCGGTCGTCATGCTCGGCCCCCGCCCTGTCCGTCATCCGCGCCACTAATGCACGGATGACGGGAGGTGCGCATCAGTTTTTACGCTTTGCTATCATCGACTTCGGAGAATTCCGCGTCGACCACGTCTTCCTTGGGCGCTTCGGCTTCACCACCGGGGGAAGCCTCGGCCTGCGCCTGCTTCTCATAGATCGCCTGGCCAAGCTTCATCGCGACTTGCTGGAACTTCTCGCTCTCGGCCTTCATCGCCGCCGCATCGTCGCTTTCGAGCACGGTCTTGGCAGCAGCGATTGCCGCCTCGATTTCGCCCTTCAAGCCCGCATCGACCTTGTCACCATTGTCGGCCAACTGCCGCTCGGTCGTGTGAACCAACCCGTCGAGCGTGTTGCGCGCTTCGGCCGCTTCACGACGCTTCTTGTCGTCCTCGGCAAACTGCTCGGCGTCACGCACCATCTGCTCGATGTCGCGCTCCGAAAGACCGCCCGAGGCCTGGATGCGGATCTGCTGCTCCTTGCCGGTGCCCTTGTCCTTGGCTGACACGTTGACGAGGCCGTTGGCATCGATGTCGAAGGTGACTTCGATCTGGGGCACGCCGCGCGGTGCGGACGGGATCCCGACCAGATCGAACTGGCCAAGCATCTTATTGTCCGCCGCCATTTCGCGCTCGCCCTGGAACACGCGGATGGTGACGGCCTGCTGGTTGTCGTCGGCGGTCGAATAGGTTTGCGACTTCTTGGTGGGGATCGTCGTGTTGCGATCGATCATCCGGGTGAACACGCCACCCAGCGTTTCGATGCCGAGCGACAGCGGCGTCACGTCGAGCAGCAGCACATCTTTGACATCGCCCTGCAGCACGCCCGCCTGAATCGCAGCGCCCATCGCCACGACTTCATCGGGGTTGACGCCCGAATGCGGTTCCTTGCCGAAGAAATCCTTCACGACCTGACGGACCTTGGGCATGCGCGTCATGCCGCCGACAAGGACGACTTCGGTGATGTCGGCCGCCTTGACGCCGGCATCGGCCAGCGCCTTGCGGCACGGCTCGAGCGTCCGCTGGATCAAATCATCGACCAGCCGCTCGAGATCCGAACGGGTGATCTGCTTGACGAGATGCTTCGGCCCTGTAGCATCGGCGGTGATGAAAGGCAGATTGACTTCGGTCGTGGCAGCCGACGACAGCTCGATCTTCGCCTTCTCGGCGGCTTCCTTCAGACGCTGCAGCGCCAACTTATCCTTGGTAAGGTCGATGCCTTCGGCCTTGCGGAAATCGTCCGACAGGAAGTTCAGCAGCTTGTTGTCGAAATCCTCGCCGCCAAGGAAGGTATCGCCATTGGTCGCCTTCACTTCGAACACGCCATCGCCGATCTCGAGGATCGAGATGTCGAAGGTGCCGCCGCCAAGGTCATAGACCGCGATCGTCTTGTTGGTGTCCTTGTCGAGGCCGTAGGCGAGCGCCGCTGCCGTCGGCTCGTTGATGATGCGCAGCACTTCGAGACCGGCAATCTGACCGGCGTCCTTGGTCGCCTGACGCTGTGCATCGTTGAAATACGCTGGAACGGTGATGACCGCTTGCGTGACCGTTTCGCCGAGATACGCCTCGGCGGTTTCCTTCATCTTCTGCAGCGTGAACGCGCTGATCTGCGACGGGCTGTAATCCTTGTCGCCGGCCTTCACCCACGCGTCGCCATTCTGGCCCTTGACGATGGTATAAGGCACCAATTCGGTGTCCTTCTTGGTGATCGGATCGTCGAAGCGGCGGCCAATCAGGCGCTTCACTGCGAAAATCGTGTTTTCGGGGTTGGTCACTGCCTGGCGCTTGGCCGGCTGACCGACAAGGCGCTCGCCATCCTTTGCAAACGCGACAATCGACGGCGTGGTGCGCGCGCCTTCTGCATTCTCGATAACCTTCGGCTTGCCGCCTTCCATCACGGAGACGCAGCTGTTGGTGGTGCCGAGATCGATTCCGATTACTTTTGCCATTGGTCCTCTGGGGCCCCCATGTCTCAAAAAAGATTGCCATTCCGCCGCGCCCTCAGATCAAGCGACGCGACACTCACCCGGCGGATATAGGGGGGCTTTTGCTTGTCGCAAGATTTCACCGCACGTACAGAAGCACATGTTGTTCCCAACACGGGAGAAAGTCGTTGTTCCGCCGGTTCCTCAGTGTCGCCCTTCTGCCGCTCGCCGCGTGCACCCAGCCGCCGCCCGCTTTGTCGGTCGATAAGGGCTATATCCGCCTGAACGCGGTCCCAAGCCGGCCGGCGGTGGCCTATTTCACCATTCACGGTGGCACGTCCGACGTGACGCTCCTGTCTGTCACCAGCCCGGTCTCGGTAAAGAGCGAGCTGCATGAATCGATGACCGCGGGCCACATGGCGAAAATGACTCCAGTCGGGGATTTCCCGGTTCGCGCCGGCTCCACCAATATCTTCGCACCTGGCGGCAAGCATTTGATGTTGTTTGATATGAATCCCGGCGTGAAACCGGGACGGAGGATCAAGCTCACCTTTACCTTCTCGACCGGGCAGCGGATCGATCTCGGCGTACCGACGATCGCGGCGGGTGCGCCCGCGCCGACCGAATGACGGCACGGCCACTGACATCGGCCGAGATTGAGCTCGCCCGAAGCGTCTTTGGCGACGCGATCGATTATGCGCCGGTGCGGATCGAACAGCGCAAATGGGCTTTCTTCCAGCCACGCGAAACCGTGATGGCGCCAACCGGGTGCATCCATTTCCACCCCAAGGGCACGCGTTACCGTGATGATTTTGCGTGCGGAAATCTCGATGACCAGGGTCTGCTGATCCACGAGCTGACGCATATCTGGCAAAGCCAGAGCGGGATTTATCTGCCGATCCGGCGGCATCCGTTCTGCCGGTACGATTATGCGGTGCGCGCGGGGTGGCGGCTCGAACGCTATGGCATCGAGCAGCAAGCGGAAATCGTGCGGCACACCTTCGTTCTGCGCCACGGCGGCTTCATCCGCGGCGCGGCGGCGCTCGAAACCTATGAGAGCATCCTGCCGTTCCGAACGCGGTAGCTGCGGGTCAGAACATCGCCCAATCGCCGTCACCAGCGCTGACGGTCGCAAGCACCGGAGCTGTCCGCGCGGCCACCTTGGGCTTATGCGGCGCTGCGCGCGTCGGCGCGATCACAGTCGATTTGGGCGACGTCGATCTGCGAACCTCGCGAGCGATCTTGAACTGCGCGGCTTGCTCGGAAAGCGCCGCCACCTCTGAAGTCAGGTTACGCGCTGCGGCGGACGTCTGTTCGACCATGGCGGCGTTCTGTTGCGTGGCCTGATCCATCGCGTTCACTGCGGCACTGATCTGAACGATCGCGGTCGATTGCGCCTGATTGTCGGCCGCGATTCCGGCGAGCAGCGTATGCACTTCGCCGACATCGGTGGCGATGTTCGACAGCGCATCATCGACCCGCTGCACACGCTCGACCGCGGTTCCGATCTCGGCCTGAGTCGCGGTCAGTTGATCGCGGGCGCGGCCAGCCTCTTCCTCGGCCCGCATCGCGAGCGCCGAGACAAGATCCGCGACGACCGCAAAACCACGCCCAGCATCGCCCGCGCGGCCCGCTTCGACCGCGGCGTTCATCGCCAGCACGCGCGTTTGAAAGGCAATCTTGTCGAGCCCTTCGATCACGCTGTCGATTCCTTTCGCGCTTTCGCTGACGCGCGTCATCGCCTGAACCGCCTCGTCGGTAATGCCGCGCCCGCCCGCCACGGTCGTCATTGCGCCGTCCGCCCGCACGACGGTCCGCTCCGCGGCCACGGCGGTGGCTTGCAGACGCTGGTTCATTTGCGTGATCGCGACACTAGTCTCCTCGAGGCTCGCGGCGTTGCCTTCGGTTCGCTGGGCAAGGTCCTCGCTGGCGTGCGCGATCTCCTGCGATCCCGTGGCGATGATGGCGGCGCTTTCGGTAACCGACGTTATCAGCGCGCGCAGACCGGCGACGGCCCCGTTGAAATTGTCCTTCAGCGCGGTGAACGGGGTTTGCAGTTCAGCATCCACTTCGGCGGTCAGATCGCCATCTGCGAGCGCGATCAGCCCAGTCCCGAGGCTGTCGACGATCAGCCGGGCCTGAGCCTGCTTCGCTTCGTCGGCGGCTTGCAACTGATCGCGAAACGCGAGCATTGCGCGCGCCATGTCGCCGAGCTCGTCGCCACGGTCGACTCCGCTGACCTCGGCCGCCAGATTGCCGCCGCCAAGTTCGCGCATCGTTGCCGACAGGACTTCGATCGGCCGCACGACGTGCCGCACCGCGAGCAGGACCAGCGCGATTGTTCCGGCGATCCCGAGCGCCATCGCGATCAGCAAAACCACCATCGCGACCGAGCCGATAGTTTTGCCATTATTCGATGTCTGGAGCGCGTTCGCACTGATCGCGTCCGATGCCGCACTCATCGAAATTTCGAGCGTACGAAACTGCGCGAAGAAATCGCGAAGGCCAGTGCGCGCCGCGTTCGGATCGGTTTCCGCGCGTTCGATGATCGCAATTGCCGATTTGGCATAAAGTTTCATCGGCGCATCGAGTTTTGAGGTCGCCGCCTCGACCACTGGCGACCCCCGATACGCCTCATCGGCCTGGATCCCGGCCCGAAGATTTCTCAGATGCTCCTGAAAATCTCTCAGAATTTCCCCGCGATCGAGCCCACTCGAACCGTCGGCGGCCTGCAACATGCCGAGCACATCGCTGCGCACCGCGTCATGCATCATGTCGGCAAGCTGATGGTTTGACAGAAGCAATGCTGACTGCTGCTGTCTGGCAAGCGCCGCCGACTGGACCCACGCCGCACCGATCCCAGTGCCCCCGCATAGCACCATCAGCCCCAACAAAGCCGCGCCTGCGCGACGGATTGCGCGATCGAGCGAAGACCGCAGCAGAACATTTTCTAGTTCGTGGGACGCCATCGGATAATCTTTCAGCAAAAACGGACCGGCTTAACCTATATTAGGATAAGTTCTCAGGTTGGATGCGCCATGATGAGATTTCGGCTTTTTCGGTTGATGCCGTTCGCTGTTTTTATGGTCCCGGCCGGGTGGTCTGATCCGATATTTGCGCAAGATGTTTCGCCAC
Organism: Sphingomonas psychrolutea; assembly: GCF_014636175.1. Taxonomy (GTDB): domain Bacteria; phylum Pseudomonadota; class Alphaproteobacteria; order Sphingomonadales; family Sphingomonadaceae; genus Sphingomonas; species Sphingomonas psychrolutea. The sequence goes on from NZ_BMDW01000003.1 coordinate 137,238, forward strand.
CCCCCAATACGCCGTCGCGTCCAATCATTCTCACGGGTCGATACGTCCTCGATTTGGTTGGAGTCGCTTCCGGCGGTGAGCAACGCGGCAGACGGGTGCTTGGCAATCTGGAGCTGACCGCAGATGGGGATCTGGGGCGGCTGATCGGCTGGCGCGGCGCGCGGGCGCATCTGCACCTGCTCGACAATCACGGCCGCGGGTTGAACGATCTTGCGGGAACGGTGCAGGGAATCGACAATATCGAAGTCTCGAATGGCAGGCCCAAACTCTACGAAGCGTGGGTCGAACAGAGCTTCGCCAGCGGTCGCGTATCCGTGCTGCTGGGCTTGTCTGACCTCAATGCGAATTTTTACCAGAACGATTCAGCAGGTCTGCTAATCGCACCGGCCTTCGGGATCGGGTCTGAGCTGTCGGCGACCGGCCCCAATGGCCCGTCGATCTTCCCGTCGACCGCCATGACCGCACGACTGAACGTCACGTTGGGCGCTTCCAGCTATTTCCGCGCCGCAGCGGTGAACGCACGCGCGGGCGTTTTGGGCGATGATGCGGGCGTGGAATTGTCGTTGCGCGACGGGGCGTTGCTGATCGCCGAGGCCGGCACGACGCGCGGTGGCAAGCTCGCGGTCGGTGCCTGGCGCTACACGCGGCGCCAGGACGATCTGCGGGCGACCGACAGTGCGGGCAACCCTGTTCGGCGAATTGCGATGGGCGCTTATGCACTGATCGATCAGCGGTTGGCGGGCGACGACACACGTGGCCTCGATCTCTTCGTGCGGGCGGGCATTTCGGACGGCAAGACCACATCCTTCGTCGGCGGCTTTCAGGCAGGCGTGCTGGCACGGGGCTTGATTCCGGGACGCCCGAATGGCCAGTTCTCGTTTGGTGTGGCGCATGGAATGCTGTCGCGCGGGTTTCGCGATACTCTCCGCGACGAAGGCGGGGTAGCCGAGTCAGCCGAAACCGGGATCGAGATCACCTATAAGGACAGCTCGGCACCATTCCTAGCGGTGCAACCCGACCTGCAATATATCCACCGCGCCGTTCCCGGCGGCGGGCGTCGCGGAACACTCGTGCTCGGGGTACGTATCATCGCAAGCTTCGCACGCCAGTAATGCCCCACCGCGGTATCACGCCGCTAGGTCGGCGCGCTCCTCCGCCAGCGCGAGAGTCAGAACCGCGACCGCGCCGCGCCCCCGCCCGTCGCTTTCGAGCTTCAGCCCGCCGCCCATCGCATTCATCGAATTGGCGCACCAATGCAGCCCCAGCCCGCCTGATTTGTGGGCACGCGATGAATAGCCGCGCTGGAACAGCGTCGGGGTCTGGTCGGCAGCAAAGCCTTCACCATCGTCACGGATGGCGATCCGCGCGCTGCTGGCGTCGCGGTCGATCGTTACGGTGATGCTCCCGCTCGCGGTGCCCGTTGCCGCGATCGCGTCGGCGGCGTTGGAAAACAGATTGCCGATCACTTGGCTCAAAATGATCCGGCTCGCGAGCACGTGGCACGCCTGCGCGGGGAAACTGAAAGCAATCGATACGCTGCCCGAATAGCGCGCAATCGTGGCATTCTTGGCGATGATCTCGGTCACGTCGCATGGCTCGAGCGATGGGCGTTCGTGCGCGGCGCTTTGCTGCGCGCCAATAATTTCAAGGACATGGCTCATCGCCTCGCGCCCGATCTGCAACTCCTTGCGACGGGCGTCGCGGTCGCGCGTCTCTGCATCCAGCGCGGCGGTAACGAAGGCGAGCAATTTTGCGCGACGCGGCACTGGCAGGTCCTCCTGCGCGAGCTCAGCCATCGCCCGGTCGAGCACCGCGCGGTCGACCGGCGGAGCCTGCGCGATCCCCTGCGACAGGATCGTGCTGATCGGATTGAGCGCATTGCGGACATTGTGCATCACCGCGACCGCGCTTTCGCTCTTGCCAAGCGCAAAGCTCTGCACCTCCAAGCGTTCGCGCAGATCCTTCAATTGCTGCAGCATCGCGTTGAAACTATTGCCAAGCGAGCCGATTTCATCGTTGCGAATTTCATCGGGCAACAGGCCAAGCGAGCCAGAGCTGCGGACCACCTGCATATGGCTTTCGACCCGCGCCAGCGGCCGCAGCACCAGCGTGGTGATCATCCGCCGCAGCATCGCCAGCACGACCAGCAACAACAAGCTCGATCCCGCCACCGCGAGCCACAGCATGCGTTGGCCAAGCACCGACACGTCGCGCGGTACTGTGAAGACGGCGCTCGCCACGGCGTGGCCGTCGCTGCCGCGGATCGGTACGGCAATCCGCATCGTCGCACGCGCAGACGTGATGAGATTGGCATCCGGGGCGCTGCGCAAATCAATCGTCGCCGGCAGTTGTAGAACGTCCGACAGCGCCTTCGACGTGACGCGCCGCGCCATCAGCACATACCCGCGCGACGTGCCGGTCCCGTCGCTACGGCGGACCTTCGCCACGCCGATTGCAGCCAGGTCTCGACCGAGCCGCAGATAATAACTGCCCGAACTTCTCATGCCCAGGAACCGCCGGAAATCGCTTTTTTCGAGCGCTGCCGAAAAGGCCGCGCGTTGATCAGGCCGGTCGACATTCCGCGCCGAATCGCGCCAACGCGCAATCACGATCCGCCCGTCATTGCCGACATACGCCATGCCGTCGACATTCAGATTGGCCATGGCGAGCGGCGAGAAGCTTTCCTCCTCAAACTCGCGATTGGGCTGCGCCATATAATCGTAGCTGGACGTCCAGTCGCCATAATCGCGCACCGCGCCTTCGACTTTCGTCGCAAAGTCGCCGAGCGCCGCGCGGGTGCGCTCGACATGTGCGTCGATTGATTTCGCTTCGAGCTGGTTGAAGCTCGGTATGATCAGCGCCGCGAGCAGCGCGGTCAGCGCGATTGACCCGATGAGGCCAACACCGGTCAGGATCAGCACGAGCTTTACCCCAAGCGAACTGGGGTTGCGCAACCGCCCGATCCTGCTCCCGACCGCGCGTGGCACGGAACGGCGCGCTGCCATCAGCCGTACGTCCCGTTACCCGCTTCGGTGTCTTCGGCGGCATGGTAGGGCGCCGAGGGATCGACGATGAAGCGGGCTTCCGCGATATTACGAGCAACATCCTGCGCGACCGGGCGCGACAGGAGGTAGCCCTGCATGTGGCTGCAGCCGGCAACGCGCAGCGCTTGCAACTGCGCCTCGGTCTCGACGCCTTCCGCCACCACACCCAACCCCAGCGCACGCCCGAGATGGATGATCGAATGGACGATCGCCGCCGATTCGCGCTCACGGCCCATGCCGTCGATGAAGCTGCGGTCGATCTTCAAGCAATCGAGCGCGAATTTGCGAATGTTGTAGAGCGAGGAATAGCCGGTGCCGAAATCATCAAGTGCGATGCGGAATCCCATCTGGCGCAATTTGTAGAGCGTATCCGCCGCCCGATCGGCATCGTCGAAAATCGCGGTTTCGGTAATCTCGATCTGCACCCGATGCGGCGCGACACCCGCCCGCTGCACGCTCTCGACCAGCCGGCCGACGAAATTGTGGCGGCGGAACTGGCGGGGCGAGAAATTAACCGAGACATATTGCCCCGGCCACTCCGCCAGCACCTTGAGCGATTCGGCGAGGACCCAGTCGCCGAGTTCGTGAATCAGGTTTGATTCCTCGGCAATCGGGATGAAGACGGCGGGACTGATCGGCCCGTGATCCTCGGTATTCCAGCGCAGCAGCGCCTCGAACCCGACGACTTCCAGTTCCTCGCGCGCGACGATCGGTTGATACACCAGGCTGAGTTCGCCCTTGGCGATCGCCTGCGACAACCCGCCTTCGATCGCGCGGCGCAGGCGGATATTCTCGTCCATGCCCTCGTCGAATACGCGGACGATCCCGCGCCCGTCCCGCTTGGCGTCGTTCAGCGCCAAATCGGCACGGCGCATCAGGTCGGTCGGATCGCGGCTTTCGCCCGGTTCGGTGACGATCAGGCCGATCGACGCGCCACCCTGGACCGAATTGCCAAGCACTTTGAACGTGCCCGAGCACGCCTTCAAAATGCGCGCACATTCCATTTCGGCGGCTTCGGTGCCGGGCGTGTCGAACAGCAAACCGAACTCGTCGCCGCCAAGCCGGGCGACGACGCCCCCTTCGGGAATTTGCGCCTGCAGGATCCCACAGATCGTACGGATCAGTTCGTCCCCAGCGAGGTGACCGAGTGTATCGTTGACCAGTTTGAAGCGATCGAGGTCGACCATCGCAACCGCAAATTGCGACGTGCTGCGCGCACGTTCGGTCAGGGTCCGGCGGAACGCCAGCCGGTTTGGTGCCTCGGTCAACGAATCGTGGTTCGCCATATGGATCGCGCGGCTTTCGTTCGCGGCGAGTTCATGCCCTTGTTCCTGCAATTGCACGACTTGCGCCGCCAGCACTTCACGCGCCTCCGCCAAGGCGCGATCACCCTGCCAACGATGCGTCAGGGCAGTCGCCATTTGCGTGACTTCGGCGACTTCGAAGGGCTTGGCGATGTAGAAAATCTTGTCGGCGGGGCCCGCCGCCTTCGAGATTTCGATCGGCGAGAAATCGGAAAAGCCGGTCACGATGACAAGGTGAATATCGGGATCGAGCGCGCGGATGCGGACCGCTGTTTCCTTGCCATCGATGCCCGGGGGCATGCGTACGTCGATGAAAGCGACCGCATAGGGATCGCCAGCGCGGATCGCCGCCTCCACTGCGGCAACGCCGTCATGGCCTTGCATAGCGTGGGTCAGCGCGAAGGCCGGCGCGTCGTCGGTTGCTGCCGAATCATCATCGCCGAACAGCTCAGCCGCCATAGCGTCGAGCGCGCCCGTGTCGGCGGATATCGGCGCGAAGCTGCGCCGATAGCTGTCGTGCATGGCCGGTTCGTCGTCGACGATCAGTATTCGCATATCGGCACCGCCCGTAAAATCACCGGGCGCTTCGGCCCGTTGCAATGGGGTAAGCGGATGCGGTTAAAGCCGCGTAAACGACGTATCTCAGCGGAGCGCGCGTCGGCCCAGTTCGACTGCGCCAAGCGGCCCGGCCATCCCGCCAAGCGCGGCGGGCACGATATAGTCGGCGATCGGCAGCAATCCGCTCGCCGAGACATAGCCGCCGAGGCTGGCTGTCAGCTTCTCGCGGATTGCGGGAAAGAGGTGCGGCGTGCCGACCATAACCCCGCCGCCCATCACGATTCGGCGCGGAATTCCCGTCAGGACAAGCATGTGGCACAGTTGTGCGAGCGTATGCGCAACGCCGTCCCAGGCGGGATGATCGGGCGGCAGGTCCTGTGCCGGGATACCGGTACGCGCGCGAATCGCGGTGCCGGAAACCAGCCCCTCGACGCACGCGCCGTGGAACGCGCAGGCCCCCGGCCAGTCATCGCCCGCCCAGCGGACGGGCCGGATATGGCCGAGCTCGGCATGGGTCAGCCCGGCGACCGGCGCATCGCCCAGCACCAAACCCACGCCGACCCCGGTGCCTACCGTGATATAGGCGTGATCCGCGACGTCGCGCGCTGCGCCCCAGCGCCCCTCACCAAGGGCTGCGCCGTTGACGTCGCTGTCGAAACCGAACGGCACCCCCGAGACACCAGCCAGCCGCAGGCCGACATCGGTGTTCGACCAGCCGGGCTTGGTCGTTGCGGTGATGAAACCGTAAGTGGGCGCGGTACGGTCGAGCGAGACCGGCCCGAAACTGGCGATGCCGAGCGCGTCATAGCCAGACCAACGCCGCAACACTTGCTCGACCGCGCCCAAGGTCTCATCAGGCGTCGTCGTCGGAATGCTCACGCGATCGCGCACATCGTCTGGGCCGCTGGCGAGGACGCAGATGACCTTCGTCCCGCCAAGTTCGACGCCAGCGATGAGCGGCTCGCTCATTCCACCGTCACCGACTTCGCCAGATTGCGCGGCTGGTCGACGTCGGTGCCCTTGATCACGGCGACATGGTAGGCGAGCAACTGCACCGGGACGGCATAGATGAGCGGCGCGATCAACGGGTGGACCTTGGGCATGGTGATCGTCGCCAGGCAATTCTCGCCCGCCGCCTGGACGCCGTCATAGTCTGAGATCAACACCACCTTGCCGCCGCGTGCCTGCACTTCCTGCATGTTGCTGACGGTCTTGTCGAACAACGGCCCCGACGGCGCGATGACGATCACCGGGACATTTTCGTCGATCAGCGCGATCGGCCCGTGCTTCATCTCACCAGCGGCATAGCCTTCGGCATGGATATAGCTGATTTCCTTGAGTTTCAGCGCACCTTCCAGCGCCAGCGGATAATCGGTCCCGCGCCCGAGGTACAGAACGTCGCGCGCGCCAGCGATCAGATGCGCCATCGCCTGGATCGTCTCGTCATAGGCCAGCGCGCCGTTGAGCGCGGCAGGGGCCTCGGCGAGGTGATGGACGATCGCCTTTTCCTCGGCCGCATTCATCCGCCCCTTGGCCTTGGCAAGATTGGCGGCGAGTGCGGCGAGCACCGCGAGCTGGCAGGTGAAGGCTTTGGTTGAGGCGACGCCGATCTCAGGGCCGGCATGCGTTGGCAGCAGCAAATCCGCCTCGCGTGCCATCGAACTGGTCGGCACGTTGACGACAGCGGCGATCGTCTGGCCCTCGGCCTTGGCATGGCGCAACGCCGCGAGCGTGTCGGCGGTTTCCCCAGACTGGCTGATGACGATCATCAGCCCGCCCGGCTCCATCACCGGCGCGCGGTAGCGGAATTCGGAGGCGACATCGAGATCGACCGGCACGCGCGCGAATTGCTCGAACCAATATTTGGCGACCATCCCGGCGTAGAAGCTCGTCCCGCAGGCGACGATCGTCACGCGCTTGATGCTCGAGAGGTCGAATTCCGGAATCGGCAGCGTGACCCTTTCCTCCATCCGCTGAAGGTACGACCGCAACGTCTGCGCGACGACGATGGGTTGTTCGTAGATTTCCTTGAGCATGAAGTGGCGGAAGTTGCCCTTGTCGATCAGCGCGCCGGTGACCCCCGAAATGGTGATCGGGCGCTCGACGGGCGTGTTATCCTTGTCGAAGATCTTCGCGCCCTCGGCGGTGATGACAACCCAGTCACCCTCCTCGAGATACGAGATGCGTTGCGTCAGCGGCGCAAGCGCGAGCGCGTCGGAGCCAAGATAGGTTTCGCCATCGCCGTATCCGACCACGAGCGGCGACCCCAAGCGCGCGCCGATCAGCAATTCCGGATGCTGGCGAAACAGAATCGCCAGTGCGAACGCACCATGCAAACGCGGCAGCACCTCGGCCACGGCATCGGCGGGGCTCATCCCGCCCTCGACCTTTTCGCTGATGAGATGCGCGACGACTTCCGTGTCGGTTTCGCTGGTGAACACTCGCCCGCGCGCGATCAATTCTGCGCGCAAAGGCTTGAAATTCTCGATGATGCCATTGTGAACGAGCGCCACTTCGCCCGTGGCGTGTGGATGCGCATTGTTAGTGGTCGGCCCGCCATGCGTCGCCCAGCGCGTATGCGCGATGCCGACATCGCCGGGCAGCGGCGAGGCCGCGAGTTCCTTCGCAAGATTGATAAGCTTGCCCGAGGCACGGCGCCGGTCGATCTCGCCGCCGTGGACGGTGGCGATCCCGGCCGAATCATAGCCGCGATATTCGAGCCGCCGGAGCCCGTCGAGCAAACGCTCCGCGACTGGCTCCTTGCCAATAATGCCTACGATACCGCACATGGGATGTGACTTTCGTTACAGGGTATAGGGAACGCGGATGCCCGGCATGTTTGCAGGGAAATCCTTGGTGTTACGGGTTACGAGGATCGCGCCGTTGACCTGTGCCGTTGCCAGGATGAACGCGTCCAGCAATTTCATGCGCGTGCGGTGCCGGATGTCGGCGGCTGCGTTGGCGATGCGGGCATCGATCTCGACCACTTCGAAGGCCGCGATCAGATCGCGGATCACATCACGGTGCTCAAGCGGTTCTCCGGCCAGCACCTCGGTCCAGACGACGCGACTGATGCGATGCTTGCGATAGCGGGAAATCTCCGCTTTTGCTGGCGGCTTACGCATCAACCAGTCGATGACGATGTTGGTATCGAAAAACGGGTCCGACACGGATCACAAGTCTTCGTAAAGTGTACGATCCTCACGGATCGCGCGCTGATACTCGACCGCGTCGCCGATATCCGTACGATCTGCCCAATAGCCATAACCGCGCTCGATCCAGTCCGTATCGGAATTGCGAAGAAGATATAGCTTTACTGCGTCCCGGATCGCTGCCGCACGCGACCTCTTGGTCTTCGCCGCGAGCGCGTCGAGTTTGAGGATGTCGTCGTCGGGAATATCGACTAAAGTTCGCATGATATATCGATATCATATCGCGATATCATGTCAAGATTTCTTCGCCGTAGCTTTTTTCGCCGTCATTGCGTCGCGGAAGCGCTTCGCCCAACCGACTCGCGCTTCCTGCTTGCCGCGCCCGAGCGCCAGCGCGTCTGCCGCGACATCGGCGGTAATGACCGATCCCGCCCCGACGATCGCGCCCGCGCCGATCGTGACGGGCGCAACCAGTGCCGAGTTCGAGCCGATGAACGCACCTTCGCCGATCACCGTCTTATACTTGAAGAAACCATCGTAATTGCAGGTGATCGTGCCCGCGCCGATGTTCGCGCCCGCGCCCACCTCGGCATCGCCGAGATAGGTCAAATGGCTCGCCTTGGCACCAATCCCGAGCGTCGCCTTCTTCATCTCGACGAAATTGCCGACTTTCGATCGCTCGCCCAGCACGGCACCGGGGCGCAGCCGCGCGAACGGACCAACTTCGGCCTTCGCGCCGATGGCCGCACCTTCGATATGGCTGAAGCCATGGATCGTCGCCCCATCGCCAACCGCTACGCCGGGGGCGAAGAAGACGTTGGGCTCGATCACAACATCGCGGCCGATCACGGTATCGTGCGCGAACCACACCGTTTCCGGCGCGATCAGCGTGACGCCGTCCGCCATCGCTTGCGCGCGACGCGTCGCTTGCCAGGATGCCTCGACCGCGGCGAGCTCCCCGCGACTGTTGACCCCGGCGACCTCTGCCGCGGCGGTCTCGATCACCGCCGAGGGGCGACCATCGGCTGCCGCGAGCATCACGACGTCGGGCAAATAATATTCGCCCGCCGCATTATCGTTGCCGACGCGCGCGAGCAGCGCGAACAGATCGGCGCTGCGCACCGCCATCAGCCCGGAATTGCACAAATCGACGGCGCGTTCGGCGTCGGTCGCATCCTTATACTCGACCATTTTGCCGATGATGCCGTCGGACGCGATGATCCGGCCATAGGCGGCGGCATCGGCGGGGCGGAAGCCGAGCACGACGATCGCCGGTGCATCGGCTGCATTGAGCCGGTCGATCATCGCCTGCATCGTGGCGGTCGTGACCAACGGAACATCGCCGTACAGAACCAGCACATCGCCGACGAAGCCGCTAAGCGCCGCCTCGGCTTGTGCGACGGCGTGCGCGGTGCCGAGCTGTTCGGCCTGCAGCGCCGTTACGATCCCGAGCGGCGAGACCGCCGCCTCGACTTGCGCGCGGCCCGCGCCGGTGACGACGACGGTCCGTTCAGGCTGCAACGCCTCAACCGCTGCGACGAGATGCAACAGCATCGGTCGCCCCGCGATCGGGTGGAGCACCTTGTGCAGATCGGACTTCATGCGGGTGCCCTTGCCCGCGGCGAGAATGATGGCGGCGAGAGGTCTGTTCATGGGCCCTGCCCTGCCACGACGGCCTTGCCAATTCCATAGCAACCCTGTCAGGCACGACGGCATGACGAAGAATTCATTCGAAATCGTGGGATTCGACCTCGACGGCACGCTGGTCGACAGCAGCGGCGATTTGACGGCGGCGGTCAACGATACGCTTGCCTTTGCCGGTCGCCCTCTGCTGAGCGTCGAACAGGTCAAGACGATGGTCGGCGGCGGCGCGAAGCATATGCTGGCGCAAGGACTGGAGGCGACCGGCGGCTGCACGCCAGAGGAATTCCGCCCACTCTACAAGCGAATGCTGGCCTATTACGGCGCGCATCTTTCGGTGCACACCCGCCCGTTTCCCGGCGTAATCGCGGCGCTCGACCAGCTCGACGCACGCGGCATCAAAAGCGCGGTGGTCACCAATAAGTTCGAAAGCCTGGCGCGCAGCTTGCTCGCCGATCTCGGGTTGACCGAGCGTTTTGCCTGCATCATCGGCGGCGATACAATGGGTCCGGGCCTGTCCAAGCCCAACCGCGCCCCGATCGACGAGATGATCCGGCGCTGCGGCGGCGAAGTCGGCACGACTCGAACGGCGTTCGTCGGCGATTCGATCTACGACATCATGGCGGCGAAGAATGCCGAGATCCCCGGCATCGCGGTCAGTTTCGGCTTCCTGCTCGAGCCAGTTGAAGACATAGGCGCGGATGCGGTGATCGATTCGTTTGCCGAGTTGCTGCCGACGCTCGAGCGCATCTCAGCCTGACGCAGGACCAGCGCCGCCCTTCCGCCATTTCGTCCACAAATGCCGCGCGAGCATCGCGGGCGGCATGCGGAGCCCGTGCGAGCGGACGTAGAAGGTTTGTCGCGTGAACGGCCGCGTCGCCCTGCCCCATCCATCACGCGCGGTGATCCGGCGGAGATAGGCACCGTCAAGCAAGGTGCGCCCGTCGCCCTCGCCGTAAAGCGCTGCCGCCAGCCGCAGCGCGCGCGCGACTTCGCGCGAAAGGCTGTGATGCGCCGCCCGCGCGGCCAGGCCGTCGGTGCCGAACTGATCGATCAGGCAGTGCACGTCCCACAGGTTGCGCATACCGCCCGCCAGATCGCCATCCGCGAACAGATGCGCGGCTGCGTGGACGATCATATCTGTAGGCGACAACGCCCAAAGTCCGGGTGCAACCTCGATCGCATCCGCCAGCAACACCGCGGCGTCGGGCGTGATCCGCGCGGTGAGCGGCAGGATCGTATGGTGGACGTCGATCATCCGATCGCGGTCGCGGTGGATCAGCGGGGGGAGCTCGTGCATCCATTGCCGGTAATAGGCATCGTCATAGGGATCAGGCTTGACCCACTCCCAGCCGGCTCCGATCAGCGCCGCCTCGACCGCATCGAGCGTATCGCGCGGCACGAGGATGTCGAGATCGCCGATCGAGCGTCCCTGCCCCGCCAGCAAATCCGCCGCGACGAATGCCGTCCCCTTGAGCAACACCACGCGCACCCCGAGCGGCGCGAGCGCCCGCCGCGCCGCCTCGGCCTCCCACAACGCGACGATACGCCCCTGTTCCGCCGAGGCCCGCGCAGCGGCAAGGATGCGCGCGACGCCCGGCGGCACCGCGACGCCGTCCAGCCGCCACGCCAGCGTGCCGATCATCTGTTCCGCGCGCGCGATCGCCAGCAACGCGGTCCAGCCTCCCGCATCGAGCGCTCGCACACATTCGGGCAGCCGCAGCGAACGGGCGAGGAGCCATCCGTCTGGCGTGCCGCCCGCTACCGATCCAGCCATGCCGCCTCCACTTGCGCGACGGCGCTGGCGGTATCGGGATAATCGATCGCACGCGCGGGCACGGTTCTGACAAGCGCGGTGAGCGCATCGAAACCACGCTCGCCGATCGCGACATAATTGGTCGAGGCTTGCGTCAGCCGCACGAACACTTCGCTTGGCGAGACGTCACGCGCCGCCGCCTCGAAGCCGAAGCTGGGGAACAGGATCAGCGCAGGCCGCGCCGGTTGGTCCATCGCCGCCACCGCCGCCGCATCGGGTACGACATGGCGGATGCTGCCTTTAGGCGTGCCCTCAAGCAGCGGGCCGAAGCGGTCGGCGGGGAGTTCCGCCGCGACCGTCGCGATGCTCGCATTCTTCAAGCTGAGCAGCCGGGGAAAGGCGTGGATCAGCCCCGTCTCGGGATCAAGCAGCGCGAATTCGTCGCCCATCAAGCGCCACCCGCGCAGGCTGAGCAAGGCGGCGAGCGTCGATTTCCCCGCGCCCGAAATGCCGGTCAGGATCAGCGCCTGCCCGTTGCGCTCGACCACCGCCGCATGCAGCAACAGGTAGCGCCGCTGGCCGAGCGCCATCTGCAGGTTCATTCCCATTTCCGCCGCGAGCAACCCTTGCGCGAGCGGCAAAGGGGCTGCCTCGGGCAAGACATAATCGCCGCCGATCATCACCGCTGGCCGCACGAAACGACGCCACGGCCGCGCCGCAAACAGGCGCACCGTGAAATCCGGCACGCCGTCGTGCGGCTTGGGATAGGTGGCGTAGAGGCTTTCGAGCTGTGCGATCGGCGCGCGCCAGTCCGACCCGATGCGGAAGCCGACCGGGCCGATCCGCACGGCGAAACTATGCCTCATGCGGTCGATACCAGACCGGTCGCGACCAATTCGTCGAGCCGCGCGAGCAATGCCGCTTCATCGGCATCGCCCAGCTCATAATCCATCGCCAAGCGCCCAAGCAGCGCCGACCGGGTCAGCCCCGCCTCGCCCAGCGTCGCCAAAATCTCCGGCGCGGGCGCGGTGACGAGGTGGGTGATGCCCGAGGCTCGGTGGTATATCGCCGCGAAACTGTCGAGATGGACGATCTTCAGCGTCTCCGGCCGTGCCATGCGGTACACGGTCCCGCCGCCCGCATCCTCCACCGGATCAGCCGCGCGGCATTTGCAACGACGCGAAGCAGGTGAAGCCGCTCGTCCCCGATTGCAGGCGCCGGATGTAATTGGTGTAAGCGCGGTTCTGGTCGTAGCTCGTCCCCGGCAATTGCCCGCCGGCGAGCGCGGTCTTGACCTCTTCACCCTTGAACGATCGCCCGGGCGGCGCGAACGCCCCTAGCGTGCCGCGCGGAACGGTCGTCCCATCGGCGGCGATGAAGCTGCCCGCGCGGCCCGGATCAGGCACGGGAATCTCGCATGTCGAAATCGATGCGGTGGTCGCCGCGAGCGCCGGACGGATCGACACCACCGCCGCCGCCCCGACCGCGCCGAGCATCAGCGCGCGGCGACGGGTGGCGTGGCGGGCGTCGGTCGGATCATCGTTCATCATGTTAAGCCCTTTCACATTCGCAAATCGCTGGCAAGCAAGGCTATCGGTGTTAAGCATCTTTAGGCTAAGGCCCGGTCCCATGGGGCTAGGTTTCGGTTCGCGCACGATCACAGCAATCGGCATCGTCATCGTCGCGGCGGTTGCGGTGTTCCTGATCGATTCGGGCTTGCAAGCGGCGCTGATCACCTTGGTCGGCGGGATCGCGGCGGCGTTGGCGGCGACCGGCGTCGGCGACCAGCCGATCGAAGCACCGCGCCCGCTGCCCGCCCCCGCAAGCCCCCCCTCGCCCGAAATCCAGGAAGTGATCGAAGCGATCGTCGAGCCAGTGCTGATCGTGGCCGATGGACGCGTGGTCAACGCCAATGCGGTCGCGCTCGGGCTGCTCGGCAAACATATCGTGGGGGAGGATGTGCGCGTCGCGATTCGCCATCCGGGGGCCGCCGAACGGCTTGCGAGCCCGATGTCGGGGGTGCCGCAGGGGCCGATCAATCTGGTCGGGCTCGGCACGCTCGATCAACATTGGGAAATGCATGTCGGTCGCGCCGCGGGCGGGCAGCGGATCGTCCAATTGGTCGACCAGACCGGCAATTACGCCGCCGAACGCATGCGCGTCGATTTCGTCGCTAATGCCAGCCACGAACTGCGCACGCCGCTCGCCTCGATTCTCGGCTATATCGAGACGCTGGGCGACGAAAAGGCTGGTGCCGACCCGGAGGTCCGCGCGCGCTTCCTGAAAATCATGTTCGACGAAGCGCGACGGATGCAACGGCTGGTCGAGGATCTCATCTCGCTCAGCCGCATCGAAGCCGAGAAATACCGTTTGCCCGACCGCGCGGTCGATCTTGCCGCGCTGATTGGCGAAGTCCGCTCCGAACTGTTCGATGCGCAGGACGTGCGCAGCAACGACATCGTCGCCACGCTCGAATCGGCGGTCCCACCGGTGATCGGCGATCGCGCGCAATTGAGCCAGATGCTCCACAATCTCATCGGCAACGCGATGAAATATGGCCGAGCAAATACCCCGGTCGCGGTAAAATTATGGCGCGATCCGGCAGGCATGGTGCGGATCAGCGTCACCGACGAAGGCGAAGGCATCGCGCCCGAACATGTCCCGCGCCTGACCGAGCGATTTTATCGCGTCGACCCCGGCCGCAGCCGTGCGGCCGGGGGAACCGGTCTCGGCCTTGCCATCGTCAAACATATCGTCGAGCGGCATCGTGGGCGGCTCGACGTCGCCAGTATCGTGGGAACCGGCACGACGATTACGGTCATGCTGCCTGCTCATATTCCGGCGCAGGCCGACCCTGTCATCAAACGGTAACGCGAGTGTCACACAGGGTGCCCGTCGCCCTGTTATCGCGACTCCGGGGCAGGCCACGCCCGAAGGGGAAATTCCATGAACCGGATCGCTGCTACATTTACAGTCGTCACGTGCGCCACATCGGCGCTTGCCCTTGCCGCGTGTCAGGATCAGGCCAATGGCGGCGGCGCGGGCTCGCGGGATCACATCACCGTCGTGGGCTCCTCGACGGTGTTTCCCTTCAGCACGATCGTCGCCGAACGGTTGGTCAACAAGACACCCGGCATAAAATCACCCGCGATAGAATCGACCGGGACGGGTGCGGGCATGAAGCTGTTCTGCACCGGTGTCGGCGCGGCGCACCCTGACATTGAAGACGCATCGCGTCGGATGAAGGCGAGCGAATATGCCAGCTGCAAGGTCAATGGCGTTGACGGCATCCTTGAGATCCAGATCGGGCTCGACGGCATTGCGTTTGCCGAATCGAAAGCGGGGCCGAACCTGCAATTGACCGCGGTCGATCTGTACAAGGCGCTTGCCGCGACGCCGATGGGGCAGCCCAATGCGACCAAGACGTGGAAGGACGTGAACCCCGCGCTCCCGGCAATTCCGATCCAGGTTTACGGCCCGCCCTCGACCAGCGGCACGCGCGATGCGCTCGCCGAGCTGATCCTCGCGCGCGGCTGCGACGCGATCTATCCGGCGCTGGCCGATAACAAGGCGAAGGACCCGACCGGCTATGCCAAGGGCTGCACCGCGATCCGCGAGGACGGCGCCTATGTCGATGCCGGCGAAAACGACAATCTGATCGTGCAAAAACTCCAGTCCAACCCAAATGCGATCGGCATCTTCGGCTATTCGTACCTTGAGGAGAATAAGGACAAGTTGAACGGCGTGCCGCTCAACGGTGTCGAGCCGACCTATGAGACGATCGCACGCGGCGCCTATCCAGGGTCGCGGCCGCTGTTCCTCTACGTCAAGAAAGCGCATTTGAGCGCGATCAAGGGCCTGCGCGAGTATCTGGCGCTCTACGCCGGTGCGTGGGACCCAGACGGTCCGCTCGTCGCCAAGGGGCTGATCGCGGCGCCCGAAGACGTGCGCAAGCGCAGCGCGCAAATCGTTAAGGATGAAACAACGCTCGATCCGGCAAAGCTGCCGTAAGGGTGTCGATGCTGGCACTGTTTCTGGTCATTGCGGGACTGGGTCTGATCGGCTGGCTGACGGCGCGGATGCGCGCCGTTGGCTTCCGCCGCGGCAGCACCGCGCGCTTCAGTTCACTGCCGTCGCATTTTGGCGGTTATGTCGCGTTGTGGACGATGCTCCCTGCCGCTTTGTTCCTGACGATCTGGGCTTCGACCGCACCCGCGCTGGTCACCGACCGGGTGTTGCGCGATCCCGCCGCCGCGCAACTGCCGCCCCCCGGGTTCGACCGCGCGGCGATCCTGTCCGAAGCCCGCAGCCTGGCCGCGGGCAACAGTTTCGGCGCGTTCAACCCGCTCTCGCAAAAGCTCGCGCCCGCTTATGCGGCAGCGCAGAGCCGCTTCGACTGGATCGGCAGTGCTGCGGCCTTGCTGCTTGCCTTTGCTGGCGGCGCGTTCGCTTACACCCGCGTCCGCCCCGATTTCCGCGCACGCAGCAAGATCGAGCATGTCGTCATGGCAGGCCTGCTCGGCGCGTCGCTGATCGCGATCTTGACCACGATGGGCATTGTCGCATCGTTGCTGTTCGAATCGTGGCGCTTCTTCAGCATCGTGCCGATCGGCGATTTTCTGCTCGGCACGCATTGGAGCCCACAAGTCATCGACTCCGCCGACCCAGGTAAGACGCTCGGCGCGGTGCCGCTGTTCTGGGGCACGTTTTTCATCGGCGCGGTGATCGCGATGCTCGTCGCGATCCCGTTCGGGCTGATGAGCGCGGTGTATTTGACACAATATGCCGCCCCGAGTGCACGGCGCTGGATGAAACCGATCCTTGAGGTTTTGGCCGGGGTGCCGACCGTCGTTTATGGGTATTTCGCCGCGCTCACGGTTGCACCTGCGGTGCGAGATTTCGCGGTGTCGATCGGCATCACCTATGCCAGTTCGGAAAGCGCGCTCGCCGCCGGTTTGGTGATGGGGGTGATGATCATCCCGTTCGTCTCCTCGATGGCAGACGATTCGCTCGCCGCCGTCCCCGCCGCGATGCGCGACGGCAGCCTGGCGATGGGCGCGACCGCATCGGAGACGATCCGCCGCGTGTTGCTGCCCGCCGCGCTTCCCGGCGTTGTTGGCGGGGTGCTGCTCGCGGTCAGCCGTGCGATCGGCGAGACGATGATCGTGGTGATGGCCGCAAGCGGGGTCGCCACGCTGACGCTCAACCCCTTTGCCAGCGCGACGACGGTCACCAAGCAAATCGTCGATTTGCTGACCGGCGAGGCCGAGTTCGACAGCCCGAAGACGCTTGCCGCCTTCGCGCTCGGGCTGACGCTGTTCATCATCACCCTGCTCCTCAACATCGTCGCGCTGACGGTCGTGAAACGGTATCGCGAAGCTTATGAGTGACACGCTGGTTCCGGGTCTTCCGGTCACCGCAGCGCAGCCGACCGAGCGTGCGCCGACCGATTGGCGCACCGCCGCGATGCAGCGCCGGATCCGCCGGCGCTATGGCGCCGAGCGTCGCTTCCGCTTTCTCGGGCTCACCGCCGTGGTGATATCAGCCGGGTTTCTCGCGGTGCTGCTGGTGACGATGCTGTTCAACGGGGCGAGCGGGTTTCTGCAGACGCAGATTGCGCTGCCGGTCGATTTTGCGCGCGCCGGCCTGACGCTCGACGCGACACGGCTCAAGGGTCCGGGGGCCGACCTAGCGCTTGCCGGGGCGGGAATCGAGCGCGCGACCACCGCCGCAGCCGTCGCCGCCTACGGTAAGGACGGCGCGCGATTGCTCTCCGACGGCGCTTGGCTGAGCGTTCGAGCAGCGGTCAAGCGCGATCCGGCGATCCTCGCCACGCGTGCGACGATCTGGGTTCCGGCGGCCGGCATGATCGACGTCGCCGCCAAGCGGCAGGGCGACCCCGTCGCCGAGGCGATCGTCGCGCGGTTGGATGCCAAACAGGCGCTGTCGACTGGCTTCAACGTCCCCTTCCTGACCGCGTCCGATTCGAACGATCCGACGCGCGCGGGCATTTGGGGGGCGTTCAAGGGTTCGTTGTACACGATGTTCGTGACGCTGATCCTCGCTTTCCCGATCGGCGTGCTTTCGGCGCTGTACCTCGAGGAATATGCGCCGCGGAACCGCTGGACCGATCTGATCGAGGTTTCGATCAACAACCTCGCCGCCGTCCCGTCGATCATCTTCGGGTTGCTCGGCCTTGCAGTGTTCCTTGGTACCTTCGGGCTACCGCGATCAGCACCGATTGTTGGTGGCCTGACGCTCGCTTTGATGACGATGCCGGTGATCGTGATCGCCGGGCGCAACGCGATCAAGGCGGTCCCGCCGTCGATCCGCGACGCCGCGCTTGGTGTCGGAGCCAGCCCGATTCAGGTCGTGTTTCATCACGTCCTGCCGCTGGCCTTGCCCGGCATCTTGACCGGCACGATTATCGGCATGGCGCGCGCGCTCGGCGAAACTGCGCCGCTGCTGATGATCGGGATGCGCGCCTTCATCGCCTCGCCGCCGGGCAAATTGACCGATCCGGCGACGGTGCTGCCTGTACAGATCTTCCTGTGGTCCGATCAGATCGACCGCGGCTTTGTCGAAAAGACCAGCGCGGCGATCATCGTCCTGCTCGTCTTTCTGCTCGCGATGAACGGCTTCGCGATCTACCTCCGCAACAAATTCGAGACTCGCTGGTGACCATTTCCAATCAAGCCAAAATCGCCGCGCACCACGTCAACGTCTGGTACGGTACGAAAAAGGCGATCGACGACGTCTCGCTCGATTTCGGCTCGGATCAGGTCACCTCGCTGATCGGTCCGTCGGGCTGCGGCAAATCGACCTTTCTGCGGACGCTCAACCGCATGAACGACACGATTCCTTCGGCGCGCGTCGAGGGCGACATCACGCTCGACGGCGAGGATATTTACGCAGCTCATATGGACGTCGTGCAGCTCCGCGCCCGCGTCGGGATGGTGTTCCAGAAGCCGAATCCTTTTCCTAAATCGATCTTCGAGAATGTCGCGTACGGTCCGCGCATTCACGGGCTTGCCGCGAACAAGCCGCAACTGGCGGAGATCGTGGAGAAATCGCTGCGCCGCGCTGGCCTGTGGGACGAGGTCAAAGACCGCTTGACCGAGAGCGGCACGGCGCTGTCGGGCGGGCAGCAGCAGCGTTTGTGCATCGCACGCGCGATCGCGGTCGATCCCGAAGTAATTCTGATGGACGAGCCCTGCTCAGCGCTCGATCCGATCGCAACGGCCAAGATCGAGGAATTGATCCACGAACTCAAGGGTCGCTACGCGATCGTCATCGTCACGCACAACATGCAACAGGCGGCGCGCGTGTCGCAGCGGACCGCGTTTTTCCACCTTGGCACGCTCATCGAATATGGCGCGACCTCGGACATCTTCACCAATCCCCGCCAGGAGCGGACCAAGGATTACATCACCGGCCGGTACGGCTGATAGGACATGCCATTGAACGACCATACGATTAAGGCCTTTGACGAAGAGATCGGCCAGCTGCGCGGCCTGATCGCGCAGATGGGCGGCCTTGCCGAACATGCCATTGCCGCCGCGATGGAGGCGCTGCGCCGTCACGATCTCGAAGGCGCACGCGCGATCGTCGCAGGCGACCGCAAGATCGACGCGCTGGAGATGGAGGTCGAGGCGCTGGCGGTGCGGATCATCGCGCTGCGCGCGCCGCTCGCCGACGATCTGCGCGAGGTGGTCGCGGCGCTGAAAATCGCCGGCGTCGTTGAGCGAATCGGCGACTACGCCAAAAACATCGCCAAGCGCGTGCCGCTGATCGAAAGCCATGGCGAGATCGAACCGCTTTCGGTCTTACCCGCCATGTCCGCACTCGCGGTGCAGATGGTGCACGACGCGCTCGATGCCTTTGCCGCGCGCGATGCCGAAGCCGCGGTCGAAGTGTGCGACCGCGACCGGCAAGTCGACGATTTCTACAACAGCCTGTTCCGCGTGCTGGTCACCCACATGATGGAAAACCCAAAGACAATCGGCCAAGTCGCGCAATTGCTGTTCGTCGCCAAAAACCTCGAACGCGTCGGCGACCACGCAACCAACATTGCCGAGATGATCTATTTCGCGGCGACCGGCACCCACATGGCCGAGCGTGACCGCGGCCCCCTACCCACGACCTGAGCTATCCACGACCTGAAGGAGCGATCGACATGGCACGAGCCAAAATGTTGCTGGTGGAAGACGATGCGGCGCTCGCCGAGCTGCTGATCTGGCATTTCAAGCGCGAGGATTTCGAGATCGCGCAGACCCCCGATGGCGAGGAAGCGCTGCTGCTCGCCAAAGAGAATACCCCCGACATCGTCCTGCTCGACTGGATGGTCGAAGGCTTGTCGGGGATTGAAGTGTGCCGCCGCCTGCGCCGGATGCCCGAAACCGCGAACGTGCCGATCATCATGCTCACCGCGCGCGGCGAGGAAGAGGATCGCGTGCGCGGGCTCGAAACCGGCGCCGACGATTATGTCACCAAGCCCTTCTCCCCGCGTGAGCTTGTCGCGCGCGTCGGTGCGGTGTTGCGGCGGGTGCGGCCGGCGCTGGCGGGCGAGCAATTGACCTATTCCGACATTGAGATGGACACGGTGGGCCACAAAGTGCGCCGGTCGGGCGAGGTCATCCCGCTCGGGCCGACCGAATTCCGTTTGCTCAAGCATTTCCTTGAACATCCCGGCTGGGTGTTCAGCCGTGAGCGCTTGCTCGATGCGGTATGGGGGCATGACAGCGACATCGAAAGCCGCACCGTCGACGTCCACATCCGGCGGCTGCGCAAGGCGATCAACCGCGGCGAGCGGCCCGACATCATCCGCACCGTGCGCTCGGCCGGCTACGCGCTCGATTCGGGCGCGTAAAGAAAGACGGGAGCCATGCGCGGGAATGTGCGTTTCATGGCACGAGCAGCAGACAAGGCTGCCAGTTCGCAGGAGACCCCACATGAAACGCATGATGTTCGCAGCGCTTGCTATCGCCGTCGCCACTCCGGCGCTGGCGCAGACCATGCCCGCCCCCGCCCCGGCACAAGATCCGGCAATGGCACAGCCCGCCGCACCGACGACCACCCCGGACGCCAACATGTCGGCGGCGACGCCTGCCGCACCGATGCCAGCGACCGGCACCTATCCAATGTGTTCGCGCACCGTCACCGACCAATGCACCGAGCGGTCCAATGCGCGCGGCGAACGGCTGCATTCGACCCCGCGTCCGCACAGGCGCTGAGCGTGCGGCGGGGTATGCACCTCGCCTGTTAGGATACCACGCCGACGCGTGGGATGCCGCGCGTCGGCTTTTCGTCGGAACGGTATGGCGGACGCTTGCACCGGACACACAATGGCCTAGGACGCCCGAACGGTTTTTTGAGGAGTTCAGCCATGTCCATCCGTTTCGACAATAAGGTTGCCATCGTCACCGGCGCAGGCGGCGGTCTGGGCCGCGCCTACGCGCTCGAACTCGCGCGGCGCGGGGCCAAGGTCGTGGTCAACGATCTCGGCGGCACGCGCGACGGTACCGGACATTCGGATGCCGCGCTGAAAGTCGTCGAGGAAATCGAGGCGATGGGCGGCGAAGCGATGTCGGACGGCGGCAGCGTCACCGAATATGAGCATATGGTCGAGCTGGTCGCCAAGGCGAAGGCCAAATGGGGCGGCGTCCATGTCCTGATCAACAATGCCGGCGTGCTACGCGACAAGAGCTTCGCCAAGATGGAACCGTCCGATTTCAAATTCGTGATCGACGTGCACCTCAACGGCTCGGCCAATTGCACCAAGGCCGTGTGGGAGACGATGCGGACGCAGAATTACGGGCGCGTGCTGATGACGGCGTCCTCGACCGGGCTGTACGGAAATTTCGGCCAGGCCAATTATGGCGCGGCGAAGCTCGGCCTGGCTGGCCTGACAAAGACTCTCGCGATCGAAGGGGCCAAGAACAACATCAAGGTCAACACAATCGCCCCGACGGCAGGCACGCGGATGACCGAAGACCTGTTCCCGGCGGAAGCGTTCGCCGCCTTCGCCCCCGAAAAGGTCGCGCCCGCCGCTTTGTACCTCGTGTGTGAGGAGGCCCCGACCAACATGATTATCGGGGCAGGTGCGGGCGTGTTCCAAGCCGCCTATGTCACGCTGACTCAAGGCAAGCTGCTGACCGGCGACGATCTCTCGCCCGAAGGCATCGCGGCGCATTGGGGCGAGATCACCGATCGCACCGGCGAGCTGACCCCACAGAGCGGGTCGGAGCAGTCCATGAGCATCCTGAAGAAGCTTCAGGGCGGTTAAGGGCGCCCATTCGCTGTATTGCTACACCAGTACACCTATGGTAGTCCTCCTGCCACCAACAGGAGGGACCACCATGTATAGCGAAAGCGATATCGACGGCGCAGTGACGGCGGGGGCGATCAGCGCTCAGGCCGCCGCCGCATTGCGCAACCACATCGCCGCCAGCCATGCCGCGCCGGCCGTCGACGAAGAGCATTTCCGGCTATTGTCGGGCTTCAACGATATTTTTGTCTCGATCGCGGTCGCACTGGTGCTGGTCGCGGTGGCGTGGATCGGCAAGTCGATTACCACGCCGCTGGCAGGGGCCCTCGTCGCCGTCAGCGCCTGGGCGCTCGCCGAATATTTTACGCGCGCACGGCGGATGGCGCTGCCGAGCATCCTCTTGCTGCTCGCTTTCGTCGGCGGCGTCGCGGCAACCCTCGTGGGCGTGCTAATCGAGCTGAAGCCCGATTTTTCCGACTCGACCAACGCGGCGATCGGCGCAGGGATTGCGCTGGTGGCAGCGGGCGCGGCGTGGCTGCACTGGCGGCGTTTCATGGTGCCGATCACCGTCGCGGCGGGTGCTGCCGCTTCGGTCGCGGTCGTGATCGGGCTGGTCATGGCGGCAATCCCGACCGCCAAGGACGCGATCTATCCGCTGTTGCTGGTGTGCGGCATTGCCGTGTTCGCGCTGGCGATGCGCTGGGACGTGTCGGATCGCGAGCGCCGGACGCGCCGTTCGGATGTTGCCTTCTGGCTTCACCTTGCCGCCGCGCCGATGATCGCGCATCCGGTGTTCCACATGCTCGGCGTGTTCGGCGGCGACATCGGCATCGGCACCGCGCTGATCGTGCTCGGTCTGTACCTCGCTTTCGCCTTCGTCGCGCTGGCAGTTGATCGGCGCGCGTTGCTCGTCTCCAGCCTCGTCTATGTTCTTTATGCAATGTACGCACTGTTCCAGAATGCCGGCGCGGTCGAGCTCGCCTGGGCGTTCACGGCTTTGGTGATCGGATCGGCGCTGCTCACGCTGTCGGCGTTTTGGCCCGCAATGCGGCGGGTCGTCGTGGGGCTGCTCGGCAGCGTGGGCGAGCGCTTGCCGCCAGTGGGCCAGATGGTCGCAGCCTAACGAATACCGGACGCGCGGCCCGCTCGCGGCGCGTCCGGCCCTGCTTGCTACTCCACGATCTTCATCAGCCGCCGCTCAACGGGTGCCAGCACCGGGCCAAGCTCGTGCCCGCGCTTCAGCACCGCGCCCTGCTCGCCGACCAGCGCCCACATGCCTTGCTTGTTGCGCAGCGACGGGCGTTTTTCGATCCTGAATTCGGGCCGCTCGGCGGCGCGGCGGAAGGCGGCGAAGATCGCCGCGTCCTGCGCGAATTCGATCGCATAATCACGCCACAGTCCCGCCGCGACCATCCGGCCGTAGAGATCGAGGATGCGGGTAAGCTCAAGTCGCTCGAACCCGATCTGGGG
The DNA here is from genome assembly GCF_014636175.1 of Sphingomonas psychrolutea. Classification (GTDB taxonomy): domain Bacteria; phylum Pseudomonadota; class Alphaproteobacteria; order Sphingomonadales; family Sphingomonadaceae; genus Sphingomonas; species Sphingomonas psychrolutea. Next base: position 160,430 of record NZ_BMDW01000003.1, read on the forward strand.
CGCTGAACCGCGCGGGGTCGGAAATGGGGTAACTGTCCCCATCAGACGACCGGCATCCGATTACGCACGATCGCGCAAATCCTCATTCTCCGCGAGCAATGCATCGAGCCGCTTGCGCATCGTCTCCAGCTCACAACGAAGCAATTCGACCTTCTGCGTCGCCGGATCGAACATCTCGCTGCAGGGCGTGCCGTACGCCAGAAAGCCGCTCGGCTTCTGCCCGCCCTCGACCATCGTCGCGCGCGCAGGGATGCCGACCATGACCGCGCCCTCGACCACGTCGCGCGTGACGACAGCATTGGCGCCGACGCGCGAGCCTTTGCCGAGCGTGATTGGCCCGAGCACCTGCGCGCCCGATCCGATGATGACATTGTCGCATAAGGTCGGGTGGCGCTTGCCTGCCACGCCATTGTCGGGATTAGTGCCGCCCAGCGTCACGCACTGATAAATCGTGACATTGTCTCCGATCAGCGCGGTCTCGCCGATCACGACGAAGCCGTGGTCGATGAAGAAGTTGCGACCGATCGTCGCACCCGGATGGATATCGATCGCGGTCAGGAAGCGCGAGAAATGGTTGACCGCGCGCGCGAGAAAGAACAGCCGCAGCTTGAAGAGCGCGTGCGCGATGCGATGATAGCCGAGCGCCCACACGCCCGGATAGGTCAGAATTTCCAATCGCGATCGAGGTGCCGGATCGCGCGCTTTGATCGAATCGAGATAGGCGATCAATCGTCCCATCATGCCGGTGTCCCCTATGTATCGGCGACTATTTAGGGCGTCGGTCCACCAAATTAAAGAACCGTCCCATCGTTAACTTGGGCGCTCTAAACCCTATCTCGCTTGTAGGATTTGAGCTGCTCGGTGCAAGATCAACTATGCCAGACTTCTCATCCGTAGATTTTGCAGCGATTTTCGCGGTGATGCTGCCCTTCATCCTTGTCGGGTTTGCCGCGCAAATGGTTGATGGCGCGCTCGGCATGGCGTTCGGGATCATCAACAATACGTTGCTGGTCGCGTTCCTCGGCGTGTCACCGGCGCTTGCTTCAGCCACCGTCCACGCGGTCGAGACGTTCACCACGGCGGCATCGGGCGTGAGCCACATCGTGCACCGCAATGTCGATTGGCGGCTGTTCCGGCGGCTCGTCATCCCCGGCGTGCTCGGCGGCATGCTTGGGGCCTATGTTCTCAGCAACATCGATGCGACGGTCGCGCGACCTTTCGTGATGGCATATCTCGCCGCGATCGGCCTGTATCTGCTCTATCGCGCCTATCGCGGGCGAGTCGAACCGCGCGAGCCCAAGATCATTGAGCCGCTCGGTTTTGTGGGCGGTTTCCTCGATGCGGCGGGCGGCGGTGGCTGGGGGCCGGTGGTGACCTCCAACCTTTTGGTGCAGGGCGCCGCGCCGCGCACCACGATCGGCACGGTCAACACGTCCGAATTCTTCCTGACCGCAACGATCTCTGCGACCTTTATCGCGACGTTGGGGTTCGCCGCCTTCACGCTACAGACGCTGGGGATTTTGATCGGCGGTCTACTTGCCGCACCGTTCGGCGCGGTGATCGCCAAGCGCGTATCCCCACGCCCGCTCATGGGGATGGTCGGCGCATTGCTGACCGTGACGAGCGCCTATTCGATCTGGGCGGCGCTCGCCTGAGGCCAGACCATCAGTTCAGCGCTGAATGCACCGTCGCGACCGCTTTCATCACCGCACCGATTCGCACCGCGGTCTGGATCGCCTCGGCCGTGGTGCCGGCCTTCTTCAGGATCTGTTCGTGGCTGTCGATGCACATGCCGCAGCCGTTCATCGCGCTGACGGCAAGGCTGAACAGCTCGAAATCGACCTTGTCGATGCCCGGCTGGCCGATCAGGTTCATCCGCAACTTGGCGGGCATGCGCTGATATTCGTCGTTTCCGGCGAGATGCGTGAAGCGATAATAGACGTTGTTCATCGCCATCACCGCCGCCGCCCCGCGCGCCGCATTGGCGGCTTCGGGCGAGAGCTTGGGCGGGCATTCGAGTTCTGCAGCGTCGACCAACGGCTTGTACCCCGTGGCGTGCGCGCAGGCGAGCATCAGGCCGAATTTCTGCTGATCGGGCAGATGCGCCTCGTTGAGCAGCGACCCGACATTGAGCCGAATGTCCTTGGCGAAATCCGGGAGCGTCCCGGCGAAATCCTTGAGTGACATAATGTACCTTCTACTCCCCTCCCGATTGCGGGAGAGGTTGGGGAGGGGATGTCGTAAAAAGGGAGGCCAGACCTTGCGGAACTGCCCTCCCCTAGCCCCTCCCGCAAGCGGGAGGGGAATTTTGCGCTGGTTACGCCGCCAGCTTCAGGACGTCGTCGCCCTTGTTCCAGTTGCACGGGCACAGCTCGTCGGTCTGCAGCGCGTCGAGCACGCGCAGCGTCTCGGCCGGGTTGCGGCCGACGTTCAGGCCGTTGACCTGCACCGCCTGAATGATGTTGTCGGGATCGATGATGAAGGTCGCGCGGAACGCGACATGCTCGTTCTTGTCGAGAATGCCGAGCGCCGAGGCGAGCACTGCACCATTATCCGCCAGCCACGGGAAATCCGCTGCCGCCAGATCGGGATCCGACTTGCGCCAGGCAAGATGGACGTGCGCGGTGTCGGTCGATGCGCCGATCAGCACGGCGTCACGATCCTCGAAATCCTGCTTCAGATTTGCGTAACCGACGATCTCGGTCGGGCAGACGAAGGTGAAATCCTTCGGCCAATAGAACAGCACCTTCCACTTGCCGGGGAACGCATCTTGGCTGAGCGTTTCGCCAGCGGGGAGCGCGGATACGCCCTGCTGGACGGGAATGGTGAAGGCGGGGAGTGTGTCGCCGATGGTAAGCATGAATCTGGCCTCCTGATAAAACGGGGCCTCGTCGACATCCTCGCGCGCGATATTTCCTACCGTCTCTGCGCGCCCGATATAGGGGCTGTTGGTTATCGATCCAATAGGTTATTTGTCGCCTCCTGATCGAGTGGAGCGATAAATGGCGACCTACCTGCCTACGTTGAAACAATTGCAATATCTCGTGGCGTTGCAGGATCATGGCCATTTCGGGCGCGCGGCCGAAGCGTGCTTCGTGACGCAATCCACTCTGTCGGCCGGGATTCGCGAACTCGAAACGCTCATCGGGGTTGTTTTGGTCGAGCGGACGCGCCGCGTGGTGCGCTTTACTCCGCTTGGCGACCGGATCGCGGACAAGGCGCGCCGCGTGCTGCGCGAAGCCGAGGAACTGGGTGACATGGCGCGCGCGGCGGGACGACCGCTTTCGGGCGAAATGCGCATGAGCGTCATCCCGACGATTGCGCCGTTCATGCTGCCGCGCATCCTGCCGCGCCTGCGCCGCGATTATCCCGATCTGAAACTGTTCCTGCGCGAGGAACCGAGCGGCCCGGCCTGTGAAGGCTTGCACCACGGCCGCGCCGATTGCGTGCTGCTTGCCTTGCCCTATGCCTGCGGCGAGGTGGCGTCGCAAATTCTGTTCGACGACAAATTGTTCATCGCGGGGCAGCCCGGAGAAATGGGCAATCTCACGCTCGCCATGCCCTCAAGCGAGATCAACGAAACACGTCTGCTGTTACTCGAGGACGGGCATTGTCTGAAGGATCATGCGTTATCGGCATGCGCCCGCCCTGAATTGCGCGCCGAGGCGACGATGATGGGAACGTCGCTGCATACGATCGTCCAAATGATCGACAATGGTCTCGGTCTCACGATGCTGCCCGAAATGGCGCTGAAGGCGGGCATTCTCGATCATACCGGGCTGGTCGCGCGGCCGCTCGACGCGACCAACCCGTCGCGCCACATTGCGCTGGTATGGCGGCGCGGCTCGCCGCGCGAGAAGGATTTTCAGCTGCTCGCGACCGCGCTCGCCGAGGCGGTCTAGGCAACCAAATCGCCGCTCGCTCGTATCTCTCCTGCGCAGTCCTACCTGGACGCGCCCGTTTCGAGTGGAGAAACTCATGATTTCCAAGAGCACTTTGTACCTGACCGCCGCGATCGCCGGTGCCGTTTCGATCGCAGCGACCGCGACCGCGCAGACCGCTGCGCCAACGACGTCCGCGCCGACAACCGCTGCGCCTGCTGCACCCGCCGCTGCTGCAAATCCGATGGTCGGCGGCGTCGCGATGGACGCGACCCAGCCGATCGCCGTCAACGCCGCGGCGGCCCCCAACCTCTCGACCCTGGTCACGGCGATAAAGGCCGCAGGCCTTGCGACCACGCTGTCGGGCCCCGGTCCATTCACGGTGTTTGCGCCGACCAATGATGCCTTTACCCGGCTGGCACCCGGCACGGTCGAGAACCTGCTCAAGCCCGAAAACAAGGCGACCCTCGCCAAGGTGCTGACGTACCACGTCGTGCCAGGCACGATCACGTTTGCCGATCTGCAAGCCCGGGCAAAGACGAGCGGCGGCAAGGTCGTGCTGACCACAGTCGAAGGTGAGCCGCTGACGCTCGACGTCAGCGCGACGGCGGTTGAGCTGACCGATGTCAACGGCAATAAGAGCTTCATCGAGACTCCCGACGTCAAGCAGTCGAACGGTGTCGTTCACGTCGTGAACGGCGTGGTTCTGCCGAAGCTCGGCTAATGACTCCACCGCGCGGCGGCGGCATCGTCGCTGCCGCGCGGTTCTACCCAGCTCGCATCGTCCCCGCGCGTTTCCTTCTTCCAGAACGGCGCGTCGGTCTTCAGCCGATCAATCAGAAATGCACACGCTTCGAGCGCGGCCGCGCGGTGCGCCGCTGCGGTGCCTACGAACACCACGATATCTCCCGGGACCATGACGCCGACGCGGTGGGTGATCCGTGCGTCGATCAGCCCCCACCGCTCCACCGCGCGTGCCGCGAGCATCGCCAGCGCCGCCTCTGTCGCGCCCGGATAATGTTCAAGTTCCAGCGTCGCCACGCCGTCGTCCGCGCGCACGAGCCCGACAAAGGTCGCGATCCCCCCTGCCCCCGTGGCCGAAATCGCGGCGCACTCGATGCCTGCATCGATTGGCGCCGCACCGACGGTAATCATCCGCCCGTCACCGGGGGAAAGATCGCCACTTCGCGCGCGCCGATCACCGACGCATCCAGCCCAACGAAGGTCTGATCGACCGCCGCACGCAACCGTGTTCGGTCGATAAATGCCGCCGCATGAACGGCGCTGCCCGCGGCCAGCCAATCGATCAAACCTGCCACCGTGACGACATCGGCAGGCGGATGGACCGTCTCGCTCCCGTGCCCGATCCGCTCGCGCACCCACGCGAAGTATACCAACTCAAGTCCCACTTGATCAATCCATATGCTTCAGACCGGCTCGGAGATAATCCCAGCCAGTGATGACCGTCAGAACCGCCGCGACCCATAAAGCCCCCAGCCCGACTTGCCCGACCCATGGATGCAACGGCACCGCGCCGCCCAGGATCAAGGCGCCTAGCGCAACCAATTGCAGCGTCGTCTTCCATTTTGCCAATTTCGAAACCGGCACCGACACCTGCAACTGCGCCATAAATTCGCGCAGCCCCGACACCGCAATCTCTCGCAGCAAGATGATCAGCGCGGCGATTTGATGCACGCCCTGAATCACCGCCGGGTTGCCGTCACGCGTGCCGACCAGCAGCAGGATCACCGCCGCGACCATGATCTTATCGGCGATCGGATCAAGAAACACGCCGAGCTTCGACACCGTCCCCTTGGCGCGCGCCAGATAGCCATCGAAATAATCGGTGATGCCCATCAGGCAGTATAAGACGAAGCCGATTGCATAGCCGTCGGCCCACCCCGGCCACCACAGGAACCAAGCGAGCAATGGGACCGCGACGATCCGCGACAGGGTGAGAAGATTGGGTAAAGTCAGCACAATCCTGCTCTAGCGACGCGAGGCGGCGGGCGAAACCCCACCGCCGCAAACGAATGCCACGCCGGATCGCGACAAGCGGGTTGCTGGCGCTGGCACCACTGGTCTATGGACGGGACTTGTTCCGCCATTTTGAGGCCCCGACGACACCATGCTCAATGCGCTCGGCTTGCTGAAAGAGCGCCGTTTTCTGCCACTTTTCGTGACGCAGTTTCTGGGAGCCTTCAACGACAATCTGTTCAAGACGAGCCTGGTGCTGTTCGCGACCTACCACATTTACAACAGCGCCGAGACCGAACAGAATTTCAACGCGATCGCGACCGCGCTGGGGATCTTGCCGTTCATGCTACTGTCTGCGCTGTCCGGACAATTGGCCGATAGCCACGACAAAGCGAAGATCATCCGCATCGTGAAGACTGCCGAAATCGCGATCATGTTGCTTGGTTCCGGGGGGATGATGCTGGCCTTGTACGGCATGACTCAGATCGGGCTGGGCTTGATGCTGGGCGCGGTCCTATGTCTGGGCGTACATTCGACCTTCTTCGGTCCGATCAAATATGCGATCCTGCCACAGCATCTGCACGAGGATGAAGTGCTCGGCGGGACTGGCCTGGTCGAGGCGGGAACCTATATCGCGATCCTGCTCGGCACCGTGCTCGCCGGAATCATGGCGGTGCAACACGCCGCGATCGCAGTGCTCGTCGTCGCGTTGATCGGATGGGCGGTGTCGTTCCAGATCCCGACCGCGCCGCGCGAAGGGCCGCCACTCACGATCGATTACAACCTGTTCACCGCATCGTGGCGGCTGATTTCGGGCACGATGCACATCCGCCGCCTGTTCCTGGCGATTTGCGCGATCAGCTTTTTCTGGACGATGGGCGCGGTGCTGATCATCATCTTCCCGCCGCTCGCCAAGAACGTGCTGACCGCCGACAAACATGTCTCGACGTTGATGATCGCCTTGTTTTCGATCGGCGTCGCGGTCGGATCGGTTCTGATCAACGCGTTGCTGAAAGGGCATACCTCGGCGCGGTACGGGCCGGCCGCCGTCCTTGTGATGGGCGCTTTCGTCGTCGCTTTCTCGCTTTTGTGTCGGGGATGGCCCGCCGCGCCGGTAGGAACGCTGTACGATCTGGTCGACTTCATTCAAATCCCGCGCGCGATCCTCGTGCTGCTGGTGCTGATGGGCATCGCAGTCAGCGGCGGTATGTTCGTCGTGCCGCTTTATGCCTTTCTGACGACGACCGTGACCAAAGATCAGACCGCGCGGACGGTTGCCGCCAACAATGTCGTCAATGCCGGTGCGATGGTGACCGGAGCGGTGGCGGTACAGGGCCTCTCCTTCGCCGGGGTTACGTCGGAAAACATGTTGCTGGTGGTGGCGGTGATGAGCCCGATCGCCGCTTGGCTAGCCCAAAAGCTCCATCTCGCCTGCGACTAAGCGCGACCTTTACCCGATGAAGGTGTAAAAACAGATGAAGAAGGCCGAAAACGCCAGCGCGAACAGCTTGATATCGTTGTCGTCGCGAGTCCGCGCCTGTTCGATCCGAGTCAGCACCAACGCCTGACGAAAGGGGTGGCGAGCGACGGGCGCGGTCGGGAGGAAGGTGTGTTGCATGGCATCAAGTTAACGCACCGTTTACGATTTCGACCAGCGCTTCTTATGGTTAGCAAAGTCTTAATCCGGGACACTGTTTTCTTGCAAAAGCGCGGGTCGCGTGTCAGCGCGCGGGCACCCGATTGCCCCCCAAAGGTCTGGATTCCCGGATGCCACACACCCCCTCGCCGCTCGCCCGCCCGTTCCCCGCGATGCCGCCGATCGCCGGTGTCACCCCGCATGTCGCACGCGCGCACTATAAGAGCTGGGATCGCTGCGATCTGACCTTCATCACACTCGCCCCCGGCACCAGCGTCGCCGGGGTCACGACGCAAAGCAAATGCCCCTCGCCCGAGGTCGAATGGTGCCGTGCGGCCCTCGTGCTGGGACAAGCGCGCGCGCTGGTGGTCAATGCCGGCAACGCCAACGCCTTTACCGGGCAGCGCGGGCGCGCGGCGGTCGAGGCAATCGCGGCGCGCGCGGCAGGGCATTTGGGGTGCCAGCCCTCCGACATCTTCGTTGCGTCGACCGGGGTAATCGGCGTGCCGCTGCCGATCGACAAGGCCGAAGCTGGGCTCGATGCCGCCTTCGCCGCAGCACCCTGTTCGTGGGAGGATGCCGCCAACACGATCGGCACCACCGACACCTTCGCCAAGGGCGCGATGACCACGGCGATCGTCGATGGCCGCACCGTCACGCTGGTCGGGATCATCAAGGGGTCGGGGATGATTGCCCCCGATATGGCGACGATGCTGGGCTTTATCTTCACCGATGCCGCGGTCGAGCCGGTGTTCCTGCAGGCAGCACTCGCCGAAGCGAACCGCGCGAGCTTCGCGTGCATCACGGTCGACAGCGATACATCGACCAGCGACACCGTCCTCGCCTTTGCCACGGGCGCGGCAGGCAATGCGCCGCTAGCCGCGTCCGACGATGCCGGGGCCGATGCCTTTCGCGCGGCTTTGTCGGACCTGTGCCTGCAGCTCGCGCACCTCGTCGTGCGGGACGGGGAAGGCGCGTCGAAATTCATCGAGATCGCAGTGACCGGTGCCGAGAGCGACGCGAGCGCGCGCACGATCGCGCTGAGCATCGCCAATTCGCCCCTCGTCAAGACCGCAATCGCGGGCGAGGACGCCAATTGGGGTCGTGTGGTGATGGCGGTCGGCAAGGCCGGTGAACCCGCCGAGCGCGACTTGCTCAGCATACGCTTCGGCGACACCCAGGTCGCGCAGGGCGGCCTAGCAGTCGAAGGCTATGACGAGGCCCCGGTCGCCGGACACCTTAAAGGGCAGGATATCGAAATCGGCGTCGATCTCGGGCGAGGCGAAGGCCGCGCGACCGTGTGGACGTGCGACCTCACCCATGGCTATATCTCGATCAACGCCGATTATCGGAGCTGATCACTCGAGCGCAGGCGACAGATCGTTGTTCTCTTCGATCCGCAGCATGCGGATGTCGCTGACCGAAGGCTGGAACAAGTCATAGGTCCGCTTGAGTTCCTGCACGGCGAGGACGCAATCGACCGCGGTGGTTCGCTCATTGCCGAAATAGGTCGAACCTTGCTGACGCTCGAACCCGCGTCGGTTCAGGATGTCACCGACGTCGCGATAGGCGTTCCGCCTAGACGGCGTCGGAGACATCTGTTCGAGCATCGTGACATCAAGATCGAAGACGATCGCGTACATGCTGTTCCCCCCGCTCGCGCGCCGGAAATCCGCTCGATTGTGTCCGATCCCGATGCTCATCGCATTATCGTATTGCAGCGTCGGCGGATTGACCACCAGCCAACTCGCCCTCAAGCCATGCTTTCAACCGGCCCTTGGGTTCGGCGCCGACCTTGGTCGCGGCGGGAACGCCGTCCTTGAACAGGATCATCGTCGGAATGCCGCGCACGCCATATTTGCCCGGCGCGTCAGGATTGTCGTCGATGTTGAGCTTGGCGATCGTCACTTGCCTGCCCAGTTCCTCGGAAATCTCTTCCAGGCTCGGCCCGATCATCTTGCACGGGCCGCACCATTCCGCCCAAAAATCGACGAGAACGGGGCCGGTCGCGTTGATGACGTCGGCATCCCAGCTGGCGTCGGTAATGTGCTTGGTGGCCATGATGTATCTCCTGTGGTTAAGCGTAAAATAGGGTGTCGGATGCGTCCACTCAAGCGCGCGCGCCTTAGCTTTGCTCCGTCGGGGGAAAGCCGGGCTTGTGCGCGTCCAATCGGGCGTCATCCAGCACGTGAAGCACCGGCCCGCTGGTATAGAGCAACGCCGACTCGATCCGCCGCCCGGGAAAGATCACCGCCAGTGCCGCAGCGTACGCCGCCATTTGCAGCACATGGTAAGGCGGGATTGCGTCGGGCGTCGCCGGTACACCCCGCCCGGTTTTGAAATCGATCACGTGGACCAGGTCCGGCGTCACCAGCAAGCGATCGACCGTACCCGAAACGACGAAACCGTCGGGCAGCACGGCGGCAATCGGCGCTTCGGCCAGCGAATCGGGCCCGAACAGCGCGGCAAAGACGGGATCGTCGAGCACCGCCAGCACCGGAGCGGCAATCTCCGCCCGCAACGCAACATCGGCCACCGCACCGACCCGCGCGAGCCACCGGTCTGCCGCCTCGGCGCGCAGCTCCGGGGCCACCGCCGGAAGACGTTCGAACAAGGCGTGGATCAGCCGCCCCCGCTCCGCCGCCGCGCGCATCAGCTCGGTCGGTGGTGCATCTGCCACCAGATCCTCGCCCAGCGAAGACGGCGCGAGCGGTCGTGGTGGACGCGCTTCGACCGGCGCGGGCTGCGTTGCCCAGTCCGGCAGGGCTGGAGTCTCGGCCACTACCCGCGTACCCTTGCGATCGGGTGCGGCCGGGGGTTGCGGGACGCGGCCCGCGAAATCGCGCGGACCCTCGCCTGTGATACCGAGCGCCAGCATCGCGCGGTCGGCGGCGGCGTACCAGCTGAGCTCGGGCGCCACGCCCTGCGCGCGCGGGCCAACCGACCCTGCGATCACCAACCGCTCCTCGGCGCGTGTCGCGGCGACGTAGAATAGCCGCCAATGCTCCTCGAGATCGCTCGCCGCCGTCGCCTCGACCAAGGCGGCGAGAGGTCCGGTTGCCTCGCCCTTGCGCGGGCGGATCACGGGCAGGTCTGCCGTCATCTCGCCTGCGCGCCATTTCAGGGTCGAGCGTGGCGCGCGCGTCGGATCGACCGCTGCATCGGCCAGAATCACCAGCGGCGCTTGCAGTCCTTTTGCGCCATGCGCGGTCATCACGCGCACCGCATCGAGCGGGGCGGATGGGTCGCGCTTGATCTCCACTTCGCCGCGATCGAACCAGTCGAGGAAACGTTGCAGCGACGGCGTACCGAGCGATTCGAAATCGAGCGCGGCGGTGAGCACTTCCTCGATCGGATCGCGCGCCTCCTGCCCCAGCCGCTGTACGAGCTTGCGCCGTCCCCCAAGCGGGCCCGACAGAATTTCCTCCAGAAACTGGTACGGCGTGGCGATATCCGCCCGCGCGAGCAACGCGAACAGCGGCGCGAGATCGGGCGCACCGCCGGGCCGCGTGAGGTGCCGCCACAGGCTGAGCGATCCGCGCGGGGCCTCCGCCATCAACCGCTCTTGGCTCCACCCGATCAGCGGCGAGACGAGCAGCGACGCCAGCGACAGATCATCGTCGGGCTGCAGCACGAAACGGATCGCGGCGAGCAAATCCTGCACCGATAGCGGCGCGTTGAGCCGCAGCCGATCGACACCCGCAACCGGCACACCCTCGGCATAGAGCCGCGCGACGATCAGCGAAGCGAGTTCGCCGCGCCGTTTGACCAGGATCATGACATCCTCGGGCCGCAGCGTACGCCCCTTGCTTTCCAGCATCAGCGTGCCGATCCACCCCTTGATCGTGCGCGCGATCTGGCGCGCGAGCTCGCGGGTCGAATCCGAAATCCACTCTTCCTCATCCTCCTCGGAGCCACCCGCCACGACGAGCGGCCAGAGCGAGACGGTGCCCGGCCCCGGCACTTCGCTCGCATGGACTTCGCGGTCGGCGATCGCGCCGAGCCCCGGTTCGGGCAGCGCCTCGATCGCGGCATCGACGAATTCGAGCACAGGCCGGGTCGAGCGGAACGATTGCGTCAGCGAGAGGCGGTTCCACGGCCGCGCGCGCATGATGCCGGAGCGGCGCTGTTCCGCATCCGCCGCCCACGCGTCTTGCGCGAGCCGCTCGAAATGCCGCTCGGCGCCCCGAAAATAGATCGGATTGGTGCCCTGAAAGCCGAAGATCGCCTGCTTGAAATCGCCCACGGTGAAAAGCGTGCGGAGCTGGTCGCCGTGCGCGCCCTCACCCGCGAAGAACTCCTCGGCAATTGCCTGGACGATCTTCCATTGGTCGAGATTGGTATCTTGCGCTTCGTCGATCAGGACATGATCGGTCGCCTGATCGAGCTTGTAGCGCACCCAATCGCCCATCCCCGGCTGGCCAAGCAGCGCGATCGTCGCGCGGATCAGATCGTCGAAATCGACCGCGCCAATCCGCCGCTTCGCGCGCTCATACGTCACCGCATAGTCGCGCCCGACTGACAGGCCCGCCGCGAGCAGATCGGCATAAGCGGCACGCTCGCGCAGCGACAGCAGCTCGGCGCACGCTTCGCCCACTTCGAACGCGAGATCGGCATAATCGGAATCGGCGGCGAGGAGCTTGGGCGAATATTTGCGCGGTTCGCGTTTGGCGGTGAAGGGCACGCCAATTAAATCGCCGAGCATCCGCGCGCGCATCTCGGGTGCCGCTTCGATCCAGCATTCGGCGATATCGGCGTAATTGCCGCCGGTCGCCGTTCCCCAGGCGCGGTTTGCCGCCGCCAGCCGCGCGACCGCATCGACATCGAACGCGGCATCGCCGCAGGCATCGGCGATTTCGGCCTCGATTTCGCCGGTCGGCAGATCGAGCGCACGGCGGATGAAGGGGTGAACGCCCTCCCCCATCGGCAATTCGGCCATCGCGGTGGGCGCGCGGGCGCAAGCTAGCAGGAAGCGCTCGGCCCCGCCCTCGCCCAGCCTGAGGCTCAACGCCCCGACCGTTGCGACCGTCACATCGCGCCCCTCGGACTCGGCGGTGACGAGCAATTCGGCGAGCGCCTCGCGCGCAAGTACCGCTTCTTCGCGCGCTTCGATCGGGCGGAAGCCGGGCGCGAGCCCCGCCTCGACCGGGAAGGCCGATAGCAGGCTCTGGCAAAAACCGTGGATCGTCTGGATGCGGATGCCGCCGCCGGGCGCATCGAGCACGCGCGCGAACAGCGTGCGCGCGCGGGCGATCAGCGCGTCGCTCGGACCTTCGCCGAGCGCGCCGAGATCACTCACCAACTCGGGCCGCGGCATCCGCACCCATGCTGCCAGCCGCGCGCCGATCCGCCCGGCCATCTCGGCCGCCCCCGCCTTGGTAAAGGTCAGGCACAGGATCGCCGCCGGATCGACCCCGCGCAGCAACAACCGATAGACGCGCGCAGTTAGCACTTGCGTCTTGCCGGTCCCGGCGGAGGCGGAGAGCCAGACATGCCCGCCCGGATCGCTCGCTTGCGCTTGCGCATCCTTCAGGATCGGGAGGGGCCTACGGCTAGTCACGCCCGTACCATTCGTCACGCCGCATCAACTGATCGTACTCGGCATAAGGCGCGTATTCGGGATGCAACTTCGCCTCGAACGCGCAGTCCCCGGTCAGCCAGTCCGCAGCTGCCGCGCTGAAATGCCGTGCGGCGAGCGTGGTGAAATCCTCGGGCAAGACCTTGTCGCCCTTGCCAGCCGGATCGACCGGCGAGGTGGCGCGTCCGAACGAGTCGCCATTCTTGGTCAGCGACCAATATTCGAAGCCGCGCGCCGCCCCGCTGATCCCGGTAAAGCCGCCCCGCTCGGCAATCAGGCCGAGCAAGCCCAATTGCAGACTGAACCCCTCGCGCACCGCCGCCGAGGACGGTGCCTTGCCGGTCTTGTAATCGATTACCGCGATCGCCCCATCGGGCAAGCGGTCGATCCGGTCGAACTTGCCTGTCAGCGTGACTCCGGCGATGTCGATCTGGCCCGATTCCTCGACCGCCAGAACGGTACGACCTGCATCGAGATTGCGCCCCATCTCGGCGACGATCCAGTCGATCGCCTCCATCAGCCGCGGCCGCCACAACGCGCGCTGCATCGGATGCGCATCGTCGAACATCGCGCGCGCGCGATCGTGCAGCCGGTCGAGCGCGCATCCATCTTCGCGCGCCCAGCGCTCCAGAATATCGTGCACCGCCGTGCCGCGCCACGCCGCGCTCGGATCGGCATCGACCGGATCGAGCTGGACCAGCCCGAGGATGCGCTTGGCGTAGAAGGCGTACGGATCGGCCTTGAGTCGGTCGACATCGGTCACCGCGATCTTCTTGGGGCGTAGCGCTGCTGCGGGGACCGGGGCCGGTTTGGGTGCTGCCTCATAATGGCCTGGATCATCGAGCGCGCGCGCCCATCCTTCCAGCGCCGACGCGCGTTCGAATTTCTCCCCCGCCAGCGCCTGCAACCGCAGCCAGAAACGCGAGGCGATGGCGGGTTGCGTTCCCCCACGCCGCGCCCGCGTCATCAGCGCGGCGGGCGCGCCGAGCGCTTGCGCCAGATCATGCGCCGCCACACCCACGCCGCGATCGAGCCCCGGAAGCCCGAGTTCGGTTCTGATACGCGGCGCAAGCCACGGGTCGGGCGCTGGCAGACCGGGCCAAGTCCCTTCGTTCAACCCGCCGAGAATCATCAGATCAGCGGTCTGCAAGCGCGCCTCGATCAGGCCGTAGATCGCCAGGCGCGGATGCCCGCCCTGCGGCGGACGTACTGCGATTTCGTCCATCAAGGTCTTGAGCAACGGCGCGAGGCTGGCCGGATCGATCGTCGCGGGGCCATGCGCGGCATGCTCCTCGGCCGCGCGCAGCAAATCGGCGGCGGCGCGTCCGGCCGGCCCCGACCACAAAGCATCGCCGCACAGCGCCTGCGCGGTTTCGCGCAGCCCGGCCAGCAAACGCGCCAGCGGTTGCGCGCCGCCCGCGAACGCGTGTTCGATCGGTGCGAGCACGTCGCGCGCCTCGGGCCACCACGCCAGCGCCACTTGCGCGCGCCGCGCACTGCGCAAGTGCGCGTCAATCCCCGCCAGCCCCGCCGCCGGACGTGGCCCGCGCATCGTCCGGTCCAGCGCCCGCACGCCGTCAAGCCAGTCGGTCCGCGCCGTACCGAAGCGCACCAGCGGATGTTTCAGTAACGTCAGCAAGGCCAGCGGCGCGAAGCGCTGCGTCGCCGCCTCCGCCAGCGCCGTCAGCAGCGTGCCAGACGGCAGGATCGACAGCGGTCGTCCCGCCGAATCATCGACCGCGATCCCCCAGCGCGCGCAATGCGCCGCCACGCGTCGCGCGAGGCCGCGGTCGGGCGTGACCAACGCTGCGGTCCGCCCCGGCGTCTCCGCCACCTCGCGCAGCGCGAGCGCAATCGCTTGCGCCTCTTCGCCCGGCGTCGCGAGTTCTGCCGCTGCAATGCCACCGATGCGCCTTTGTTCGGGCCCGAGCGTCGTCCATTTCGCGGTGAACTCCGCCGATGCCAGCGCGTTCGCCACCGCCTTGCCGCGCGCAACCGTGGCATCATGATCGCTGCCGTCGCGCCAGGTACGGAATTCGCTGCGATTGACGCTCATTCGCTCAAGCAACAGCTTCAAATGGAATTGCGGGTGCGTTTCGATCGATCGCCGTGTCAGCCCGGTCGCAGGATCGGGGTCGAACGGCCCGAGGGCATCCCATTCGTTCGGGTCCATCCCCGTCGCGAGATCGGCGAGCACCACCATGCCGCGCGGCAAATCCGCAATGCTGAGCAGCAATTTCGCCACGGCGGGGGCGCTGTCGGTCATCCCCGCAGCGCAGACGAACCCCGCCGGCGGCGTATCCTGCCACCGCTCGGCCAGCCGCCGCAGCATCGCGCCGCGCCGCGCCGCCGCATCGATCCGGCCCAGCGTCGCAAGCTCCGCCGGCCAACGGTCGAGCACGATCCCGAACAGATCGAGCGCACGCTGCCAATGCGCCGACATCGCCTCGTTCAGCTCGATCTCGCGCAAGCGTCTGGGGGCGATTTCCTCGACCAGCAATTGATCGAGCGTCCGCGCGAGATCGCCGGCCAAGCGCACTGCCTCGGCCGCATCGACCGGCTGCCCGCCACGCGCGCGTTCCTCCGACACCAGCCGCGCCAGGATCATGCGGCGTTCGAGCGGCGCGACAGCGGGCGGCAGCGGATCCGTATCGTCCGCCGGATCGAGTGCAGCGCCGATCGCCTCGTCGATCCCCGGATCGCCGATCGCCACCAGTCGCGGCAATAACAGACCACCGCCGCTTGCCCGCACGAAGGCGTCGGTCAGCGCGCGCTTGGCGCGGTTATTCGGCAGCAAGACGAGCCCGCGCGCCAGCTCAAGATCCTTGCCGACAAACTGCCGGATCAACCCCGCCGCCAGTGCATCGGCAAAGGCGCGGTGCGCCGGAATCGTGAAAAGCTGCGGGGCCTTGCGCTCAGCCATCGGCGAGCATCGCCTCGGTCTTGCCGACCGCGGCCGGAGTGCCGACATCGAACCACAGCCCCTGATGAACCAGGCCGTAAGCGCGTCCCGCTGCAATGGCGCGTTCCCAGAACAGCATGGTCGAGAACGGCCCCTCCGGCCAATCCGCGATTACGCGCGGGGAGAGGATTTGCACACCGGTATAAACGAACGGGGCGAGCTTGCCCGGTTGCCGCCGCCCGAGGATCCGGCCATCGGGCGCGAGCCGGAAATCGCCCTGTCCGCTATGATGATTGGCGCGCGCGAGCGGCACCATCAGCAGCAGCGCGTCCATCCGCGCATCGTCCCACTGCGCCGACAGCATCCGGATCGCATCGGACGGCCCGTCCACCCACAGATTGTCGCTGTTGACGACCAGGAAGGGCGCATCGCCGATCAGATCGCGCGCCTGCACGATGCCGCCGCCAGTTTCCATCAAGCGCTTGCGTTCGTCGGAAACGACCAGGTCGATCCCGGCAACCCGATTGTTCAAGTGCGCCTCCAGCGCGTCCGCCAGATAATGCACGTTGACCACGGCGCGCTCGACGCCGCTTGCGCGCAGCCGATCGAACACGTGATCGATCAGCGGCTTTCCGGCCACTTCGACCAGCGGCTTGGGGCGCGTCGCGGTCAGCGGGCGCATTCTTTTGCCCAGGCCCGCCGCCATCACCATCGCCGTTTTCGGCACCTCCCCACCCGGATCGGGCCGGATATGGAGCGTACGTTTGGGTCTCAGCATGACGACAGCGCCAGCGGGTCGCCGCGCAGTTCGAGCGGGATCGTCGCGTCGAACCACACTTTGACCGGCGCAAGCGCAGGATGATCGAGATCGCGGTTGAGATAGCGCCAGACGCGCGGGCATAAAGTGGGGTAGCGCAGCTTGCCGTCACGCTGCCACAGCCGCGTGAAAATGCCGATGATCTTGGCATTCCGCTGCGCGCCGAGCACGTGATAAGCGGCGTCGAACCCGGCATCGGTCCGCACCACAGCCTTGTATCGCGCCAGCATCGCGGCCTCGACGTGCTCGCTGACATCGCGCCGAGCATCCTGCAACAAGGACACCAAATCATACGCCGGGTGCCCCGCCAGCGCATCCTGAAAATCGAGCAAACCGAGCGTATCGGGCCCGATCAGCATCAGATTTTCGGCGTGGAAATCGCGCAACACGGTCACTTGCGGGCCGCCCAAAACCTGCTCGAAAACCGTATCCCACGCGGCTGCATAGGCCGCCTGATCGGCTTCGATGCCGAGCGCCGGACAATAACATTCGGTCAGCAAATTGGCCTCACGGTGCAGGACCGCGCGGTCATACCGCGCTAGCGGCGCGGCGTCGTGGCTACGCAGCGACACCAGAATGTCGATTGCCGCGCTATATAGCGCCAGCTCGCGCGCCGGTTCCGCGTCAACCGTCTCACGCATCCGGACGTCGCCGAAATCCTGCAGCAGGACCAGCCCGTGCTCGGGATCTTCGCCGTAAATCTCGGGCGCAGCAAAGCCGTTCGCGGTAAGCCAGCGCGCCATTTGGAGGAACGGCTGCGGGTCTTCGTGCGGCGGCGGCGCATCCATCAGGATCGCGCTGCGCGTCGCCTCCACCGCCCGGAAATACCGACGGAACGACGCATCGCCGGCGACCGGCAAAATGTCCGCGCTGCCCCACCCGCTCGCGGCCAGGAACGCGGCCGCCGCCGCCGGGGGTGTCATATCTGCTGCCATCGCGCCTTCCAGCCCGGCGGAACGGCGGCTGTCAAGCGACGGCTGCCATCGGGCAGCATCTCCAGCGTCAGCGCGAGGGCGTAGGGCCACCAACCAGGTGCGCGTTCGGGCCATTCGACCACCAGCACCGAATCGCTTGCCGCCTCATCGAGCCCCAGTTCGTCGATCTCCTCGGGGTCATCGATCCGGTACAGATCGATATGCAGAACGGGCATGCGCACTTCGGGCACGTCATAAGGCTGCACGATCGCAAAACTCGGTGAGGGCGCCTCTCCCGCCAATCCGAGCGCGGCGAGCAGGCCCCGCGCGACGCTGGTCTTGCCCGCGCCCAACGGCCCGGACAGCGTCACGACGTCGCCGGGCGCGACCAGCGCGGCCAGCCGTGCGCCGAACGCCGCGCTCGCGGCGGGGTTGTCGAGGATCACCTCAATATCCCGTCAGCAACATGTCGAGGGCGTTCATGATCGCATCTTGCTCGGTCGCCAGCCAACCCACCGATCGCCCCAAGCGCCGTTTTTCGATGGCTGCGATATATTGCGTCATCATCACCACGCTGAGGTCTTCGACAACGAAGACCGGGTTCAAACGCGCTGCCGGTCGCGGATAATCCTCCAGCAAGAACAGCGGGACCGTTAACCGCGTGTCGAGGCCCGACAGAAAGTCGGTCTGGCAATCCAAAAGATATCCCCGCCCGCCCGGGTGTCGGTAAACGTCAAACCCCGGCATTAGGCCAATCGATACTTTTCGAGCGGCAGCCCATGGTCTGCAACCCAAGCATTAGACGCGTCGATCGAGTCCTGATTCTCTTCGAGCCAACGTTTTCGCCGTTCTTCGGCGATCGCCGCCGCCAGCCCCGCCTCACAACCCCGCGAGACATTGAGGCCGAGTTCCTTCGCCATCGCCACTAATGCCACGTCCAGCGACACATTTTTCGCTTTGCGCACGGCCCTGGGCTTATCGTCTCCTGCTAAGCGAGTCGCCATCACAGCCTCCATTTTATGCGCATATACTGTGCGCATATCCACTGACCGGCAAGCTATCGCCGCGGCAACGTCACTGTCAGCAACGTTCCCTGCCCCCGCTCTGACACGAGCGCGATCGTCCCGCCATGCGCCTCGACGAATTGCTTTGCGAGCGGCAGACCCAGCCCCAGCGCGCGCTCACCACTGCGCGTGATACCGGGCTGGCCGAAGCGATCAAAGGCGCGCGCGACCGATTCCGCGCTCATGCCTGCGCCATCGTCCGAGACGACGATCCGCGCCGCCGCTGCTGTCCCATCGGTGTGGAGCAGGATGCACCCGCCCTCCGAAGCGCCCGCCACGGCATGCCGCAGGAGATGCTCGACCACTTGTTGAAGGCGTTTGGCATCGCCCTTCGTGGCGCCGGTCGAGGCGTGAATTTCCACCGCAAAATCCAGCCCGCGCTTTTTCGCGAGCGGCGCGACGGTATCGGCGGCGGCGCGCGCCACCGTATCGAGTTCGACCTCGAGCATTTCAAGCACGGGCTCCTTGCCCTCGGCCTGGGTCAAATCGAGCACCTCATCGACGAGCATCCCCAACCGCTCGACCGATTCGAGGATCGCCTCGACATAGCCTGACGCCGTCTTGCTCAGCTTGCCGGCATAGCCCTCGTTCAGCATCTCGGCGAAGCCGCTGATCGAGGTCAGCGGGGTGCGCAACTCGTAGCTCATCGTCGCGACGAAGGCGGTCTTGATCCGGTCCGCCGCCTCCAACGCTTCGTTGCGATCGCGCAGCGCGGTCTCGATCCGGCGGCTGTCGGAAATATCGAGCATCGTGAACAACCCATTGCCATCGGGCAAAGGCACTGCAGCGAACTCGAAATGCCGCCCGTCCTTAAACGCCGCGCGCCCGCCGCGCTGCTGCCGCTCGACCGTTGCCGCACGCACGAGATCGCCGATCAACACCGCGCGCGCCGGATTGGCAAGCTGCTGCGCGGCGACTTCAGCCAGCGCGTCGACCCGCGGATGCGTCGCCAGGAATGCTTCGTCGAAACCCCATACGATCCGAAACTTGTTGTTCCACAATTGCAGGCGGCCATCGGCGGCGAAGACGCCGAGCGCCTCGTACAGATTTTCGAACGTCGCGGTGCGCACGCGCAGCAAGGTGTCGCGCGCGCTCGCCAACTGGACTTGTTCGGTGCGATCTTCGAAGATCAGCAGCAATCCGCCATCGGGGAGCGGCTGCGCGACAACGCGCAAATGCACCCCACCGGGCAGGTGCCATTCCTCCTCCTGCCCGCCGCCCGCCGCCAGAAACCAGTCGCGCCGCTCGGCCTTCCAGCCCGGGAAGTCGCGCACTTCGGGCAAGCGCTGGGTTTCGCGCATCCGTTCCAGCACGCGGTCGAATTCGGGGCGGTCGGCGAGCCATTCGCTCTTCATCGCGAACAGCCGGCGGAACGGCTGGTTACAGAACACCAGGCTGCGGTCGGATGCGAATTGCACCACGCCCGCCGAAAGCCGGTCGAGCATCGCGCGCTGCGCATCGTCGAAGCGCTTCAGCCGCGCGCGCGCTTGCTCCAGATCCTCGATGTCGATCGCGAAGCCCGCCACCCCGCCAGTCGACAGCGGCGCATCGTACACGCGCAGCATGCGTCGCTCGCCACGGATCGTCGCCGGCATCGCTTGCGATTGCACCGCCTTGGCATCGCGCGCCAGCACTGCACTCGCCAACGGCCCGCCAACCCCCGACCCCTCGACCAGCTCCAGCCCGCGCGCAATGACGTCGGCTTCCGACGCGCCCTCAACCGCGGCGACATAATGCGAATTGACCATCGCGAGGCGCAGATCGGCGCCGCGATACCACATCGGCATCGGTGCGGCCTGGATGACCCCGCTCAATTCCTCATAATAGGTGGTCACCTCCGCCACCGCCGCGTCGAGCCGTGCGATCTCAGCCTCGCTCTCGGTTGCATCGAACACCCAGATGATCACGCCACCGGGTGCCTGCACGTCGCGTGCCGCCCGCGCGCCGCGCAGCATCAGCGCGCGCGCCGAACCCTGCGCGCGTACCGCCCGCGAAAACGGTCGCCCCGATTTCTGCGCGGCGGCAATGTCGGCGGAAAGCGCTGCGGCATCCTCAAGCGACAACCCACCGCCCGCGCCCGATGCGATCGTCGACATCGTCGTCGTCAGATCAGCGAGATAGCGCGGCGTCGTCGTCAGCCCGAGCCAATCGGCAAGCCGTGGCGGACATTCGACCCGCCCATCGGCGCGCACCAGCAACGCGAGCGCCGGTGCCGAGGCCAGCATCGCCTCCAACCGGGTATTGGCCGCAAACGCCTCCACCGCCTCGCGTCTGGCGCGCAGGCCGGTGTAGAGGATCCACACTGCGACAGCGATCAGTATCGCGAGCGCGACCCCAATCAAGGCAAACGAAACCGGCGACCCGGGCGTCATCGAAACCACTCGATGCTCGGCACCGACATCTCCTCCCCGGCGTTATACTGATATGGGTGTCGCACGCCCTACCGTCTGTACCCAGTCCAGCAAACAGAAAAAGCGGGCGGATATCAACAGATATCCGCCCGCCCAGAAAGTACGAACTCAGCTAATATTAGAAATGAACAGCCGCGCCAAAGCGGAAATACGTTCCTAGAATCCCCTGGAAGTACGTAGTCGTTCCGCCAGAAGCGGAATAGGGGTATGGAGCCTTGGCATCAAGAAGGTTGTCGATGTCGGCATTCAGCGAGAAGTTCCTTCCGACATCATATTTCACCGACAGGTTGACATAGGTGAACGCCTTCACTTCGGGGACGGTATAAAAATTATAAGCTGTATTCGGGTCTACGCGTGTTTTCCCAATATAATTAACCTGAACCTGTCCGAAAAATCCGCCATTATCGTAGCGAATTGTCGCGACACCCTTGTTACGCGAGTAGCCAACCGAGTTGCTGGTGAAGACGGCTCGCGATCCGGCGGTTACGACGGTCGAGAGTGTATCCAGATACTGGTAGTTCACAGTAAACCCGACGTGGCTGCCGCGCCCGAGGAACGGCGAACCGGTCCGGTACGCGACTTCCGCCAAAATCCCCTTATATTTCAGCTGAGCCGAGTTGAAATACGTCGTCCCGACGTTGCTCAACTGGGCATAGTTACCAACCCCGGGGGTGCCGCGGAAGTCACGCGTGACAAGTGCGCAGAACGGATTGTTGGGGTAATTCGTCGAGTCGTAGCACGCCGAAACGACCTGATTGTTCGAGAACTGGCTAATCGCATTGTTCAGCTTGATGTTCACATAGTCAACGGTCGCGCTGAAGCCCGGGATGAAACGGGGTTTCACAACCGCGCCAACGGTGAAGTTATCCGATTTTTCGCTCGTCAACGCCGTGTTGCCAAACGTGAAGGTCTGGATTGAACGCTGATCGCTGAGCGACACGAAGTTTGCAGGAACGCCCGCTGCCGCGCAGTTTTTCTTGCGAGTCACTGGGTCGGGGCCGCTGTTGACCAGCGAATTGTCGCACACGTCCGTTGCGAAACCGAACGCGCTCGACGTCGGGTTGAAAGCCTCGGTAATTGACGGCGCACGCACCGCACGCGTGAATGCCGCACGGAACGCAATATCGCGGATCGGCGCGTATCTGCCCTGGAACGTATAGGTCGGATCGCCACCGGCTTGCGAGTTCCAGATGTAGCGGCCTGCAGTCTGGAACGACAATTGGCTGATGAACGGAATATCATTGCTGGCGGAGATGAGGTCGGCGTTGAGTTCGCCGAAAATCTCGTTGGTGTGATATTTGCCGAACACGGGGTCGATCGGCACCGATCGGCCATAGCTGCCACGTTGCGCCGATGTTCCGGTTCCGCTGCCATAATAAAAGAGACCCGGATCAAAGCTCGAATCCTCGGCGCGATGCTCGTAGCCGAGCGCGAAAGCGAAGTCCCCACCAGGCAATTTGAAAACGGGGCCCGCCAAGGAGATCACGCCGTCATATTGGTTGTTGGTGTTGACCGGCGTTGCGATCGTCGTGACGTAATCGCGTGCTGCCTGAGAAATTTGCGACCCGAACGGATTGATCGGTGCGCACGTCGAACTGATCGTGGCAATCACCGAATTGGTGAAGCCCGGTGCACAGACGATGTTTCCGCCGACGCTCACCGCATTGATCGCGTTGCGGAAATTCACCTCGTTCAATTCCGGATTGCGGCTGCTCGTGCGCGCACGACCGTAATTGAAATACGCCTCAAACTTCCAGTCTCGCCCAGGCAGGACACTGAGCGATCCATCGAGCCCGCCGACAAACCGAATCACTTCGGATTTTCCGGTCGAAACGCCAGATGACAGATCGACATTGGCACGACCGAGGTAGAAATAATCCTGGGGACGTCCATTGAGGGTGCTAAGACCGAATGGATCATTTTGGTCGCTGAGCGGATTGTTCGTGATCGAATTCTGGATCGCCGCACGCGCCGCAGAGGTCAAATACGGATTGTTGATCGACACGATGAGGTTGCCATCGCGCGTTCCGGCCGCGTCGAACAATCCGCTATTGTAAACCGGCTGAGCCGCGAGATTGCGTCCCTGGCTGACACTGTACCAGCCTTCACCGAAAATCCGGATCTTGTCGGTCAGATCAAACGACGCTTCGACGTTGGTGTTGTACCGCTTGATGTCGGTGAGGAGATTCTCGACGTCGCGCAGCGTGAAACCGTTACCGCCGCTGGTGAACACGCTGAAGCCGGTATCCGGCCCGATCGTGCTACCGTAAACGATCGGGATCAGATTGCCTTGCGGATCGAACTTCAGCTGCGTTCCCGCAGCATTGTTCACGCCGAAATTGAGCGTCGAGTCACCGAAAAACAGATTGGACTGTTGCGGTGTGAGCGTCAGGTCGAAACCAACAGCAGCCCCGCCGACGATTGGGATGCCATATGGCGAAATCGAAGGCACGCGGTTGTCGGTATAGATCGGCTGCGGGCCGGTTCCACTGCGCGATTGTGCGAAGCGATTATCCGACGCGGTCGAAGCGCGATCGTTGAAAAATAACCCTGTCGACTCATTATATTCGCCGGAAACGGTGATATTGCCGCGGCCACCGGCAAAGTTCTTGCCTGCCAGAAAACGGACGCGATAATCCGGGGCATCCCCGCGCCGCGAGACGCCTTTTTGCACGTCGATATCGACGCCCTGATAGTTCTTTTTCAAAATGATGTTGATCGTGCCGGCGATCGCGTCCGAACCGTAAATCGGCGCGCCGATCGCTGCGACGGTCTCGATCCGATCGACCAGCTTGGTCGGGATGACGTTCAAGTCGACCTGGTTCCCGCCCGAACCGGTCGGACCGAAGATCGATGCTGTGTTACCCGAAACGAAGCGACGCCCGTTAACGAGCGTCAGCGTGCGCTGCGAACCCAGACCCAGAAAATCGACAAAGCTCTGACCAGCACCGAAGCCCGACTGGTTGAACCCGACTGGCGATGCCCCCGGCACGCCGAAGGACGGAAGCTCATTCAGCGCCTGCGCAACGGTCTGGTAACCGCGCGCGTCGAGGTCTTGCGAGGTGATCGTCTGCAACGGCGAGGCCGTCTCGGTCCCACGGCGCGAGATGCGCGACCCGGTGACAACGATTTCCTTGTCATCCGTCGCTTCCGACGCTTGCGGAGTCGGTGCCACCGGCGCGACCTGAGCAAGAGCAGGGCCAGCAATAGAAAGTGACAAGACGGACGCAGAGAGCGTCAACGCCACGCGTGAGCGCGTTCCAACCAACGACATAAAAACCCCTTTGTTTAGCGCATTATAGCCCTGTCCTCAGAGGATGAGATTTGGTGCGGAAAGGCAAGGCCGTGTTTCCATTTGTTTCAGAACTGTTGCTGGCAAGCAACAAAAACGCCGCGCCAGACCCATCGGTCGGACGCGGCGTTTTTTAAGACTTGGTCAATTCGCGTTCGGCGTTTCCGCCGCCTACGCAATCAATACCGGTAATGATCCGGCTTGAACGGGCCTTCGGTCGGCACGCCGATGTATCCGGCCTGCTTCGGGGTTAATTTCGACAGCTTTACGCCAAGCTTTTCCAAATGCAGCGCGGCGACCTTCTCGTCGAGATGCTTGGGCAGGACGTAGACCTGGTTCTTATAGTTCTCACCCTTGGTCCACAACTCGATCTGCGCGAGCGTCTGGTTGGTGAAGCTTGCCGACATCACGAACGACGGATGGCCCGTCGCGCAGCCGAGATTGACCAGGCGCCCCTTGGCGAGGATCAGGATCTGCTTGCCGTCAGGAAATTTTACCAGGTCGGTGCCGGGCTTCACTTCGTCCCACTCATAATTGCTGAGCGCGGAAATCTGAATCTCCGAATCGAAATGGCCGATGTTGCAGACGATCGACATCGGCTTCATCGCCGCCATATGTTCGGCGGTGATGACGTCGGCATTGCCGGTCGCGGTGCAGAAAATATCCGCTCGCGTGACCGCCTCTTCCATCGTCACGACTTCAAAGCCCTCCATCGCCGCCTGCAGCGCGCAGATCGGATCGACTTCGGTCACCATCACGCGCGCGCCGCCATTGCGCAGCGACTGGGCCGAACCCTTGCCGACGTCACCGAAGCCGGCGACGCAAGCGACCTTGCCGGCAAGCATCACGTCGGTGGCGCGACGGATCGCGTCGACCAGCGATTCCTTGCAGCCGTAAAGGTTGTCGAACTTCGACTTGGTGACCGAGTCGTTGACGTTGATCGCCGGGAACGGCAGCTCGCCCTTCTTGGCGATCTCGTACAGGCGGTGCACGCCGGTGGTGGTCTCTTCCGAGACGCCCTTGAGGTTCTTGACCGTGTCGGTCAAATAGCCGGGATATTTCGCGACGAACGCCTTCAGCGCGCGCTGGAATTCGACTTCCTCGTCATTCTCGGGCTCGCCCAGCGTGTGGCCGACTTCGAGCTTGGCGCCCCACAAAGCAAACATCGTCGCATCGCCGCCATCGTCGAGGATGATGTTGGCGGTCTGGCCGTTGCCGCCCTTGTCGGTGTCGGCACCCCAGTTGAAGATGTCGCCGACATAATCCCAATAATCGGCGAGGCTCTCGCCCTTGATCGCGAACACCGGCACGCCCGTCGCGGCGATCGCGGCGGCGGCATGGTCCTGCGTCGAGAAGATGTTGCACGTCGCCCAGCGGACATCGGCGCCGAGCGCGGTCAGCGTCTCGATCAGCACCGCGGTCTGGATTGTCATGTGCAGCGATCCGGTGATGCGCGCGCCCTTCAGCGGTTGTGACGCGGCGAATTCCTCGCGCAATGCCATCAGGCCGGGCATTTCGGTCTCGGCGATGTTGATTTCCTTGCGACCGAAATCGGCGAGGGAAATGTCGGCAACGACATAGTCAGTCTTGCGGTCGAGAACGGTGGCCACGCGGGTATCTCCGGTTTGGTTGACGCGCGCCCCGTACCCTGCCTTGCCGTCCAAATCAAATATAAAGATGTCTTTATATCTTACAGACCAAACTAGGCCCGCCCCGCGCCGCTCACCAACAGGCGCGGATCAATTCCGGCGCTGGCAAAGGCGGTCGCCCAGCGCTCGTCGGCCTCGGTCGCGTAGAGCAAGGCGGTGTCGCCGGGGGTGTTGAACCAGCCGTGCGTGGTCATTTCTCCATCGAGCTGCCCCTCCGCCCCACCCGGCATAGCCGAGCGCTACCAGCCACTGGCTGGGTCCGCTTCCCGCCGCGATCGCCTTCAACACGTCGGTCGTCCCCGACAACGCCCAGCGCGGGCCGTCCTGCCCGACCACTACAACGGTGTCCTGCCCGCCCCAATCGAGCCCGTGCAGCACGAACCCGCGCCGCGGCTCGACCGGGCCGCCGAGATGCACCGGCGCATCGGGCGCGACACCGGGGTCGATCTCAAGCTGGCGCAGCAAGTCGTGCAGCCCGAGTCCCGCGATCGTCGTGCCGATGCCGATGCCCAGCGCGCCTTCGGCATCATGCGCGCACATCGCGATGACGGCACGTGCAAAGCGCGGATCGCCGATTCCGGGCATGGCCAGCAGGAACTGACCGGTGAGATAACGGGCGCTATTCATCGTCACGACCCATAAGCGCCCCGCCCGCCCGCCGCCACGCTTGAAATTCGCGGCGGCTTGCACGAGGTACGTCGCGCCACACACAAAACGGCCAACAGGAGCTTCCCCCATGACGATCAGCGTCGGCGACCGTATTCCCAACATCACCCTCACCAAGGCCACCGCAAACGGCCCAGACCAGATCAGCTCCGACGCGTTCTTCAAGGGCCGCAAGGTTGCGCTCGTCGCGGTCCCCGGCGCCTTCACGCCAACCTGCTCGGCGCGGCATTTGCCCGGCTTCGTCGACAACGCCGATGCGCTGAAGGCGAAAGGTGTCGATGAGATCGCCTTCACCTCGGTCAACGATGCGTTCGTCATGGGTGCGTGGGGCAAGGCCGCCGACGCGGGCGACATCACAATGCTTGCCGACGGCAATGCCGAATTCGCGCGTGCCGTCGGCCTGACCTTCGACGGATCGAAATTCGGCATGGGCGAGCGGAGCCAGCGGTATTCGATGCTCGTCAATGACGGCGTGGTCGAACAGCTCAACGTCGAAGCGCCGGGCGCGTTCGAGGTTTCTTCGGCCGAACATCTGCTGAGTGAAATCTGACGCGCGACGAAGGGCGTGCGGGCGCGGAACAGCGTCGCTCGTGCTTCGTTACCGCAATGAACGCACCTTTTTTGCCAAGGAGACGATCATGACCGACACAGTCGCAGATGCCGCCAAGGACCTCGCCCAGGACGTTACCACCGAAGCGAAAAAGGCCGTTGGCGAACAGACCTTGTTCGAACAAGCGCAGGAAGCCGTGACAGATGCGTTTGAGGCGACGATCGAGGCGGTAAAGGAGCATCCGCTCGCCGCCGCCGGGATTGCCGCCGGGGCCGCTGCCGCCGTCGCGGGTGCCGTGTTCGGCGCGACCAAGCTGTTCGGCGACGACCAGACCAGCGCCAAGAAATAGGAAACCGGACGGCGCGCGCGTACAGCGCGCGCCGTCATGGTCTTGCGCACGTCACGATCCGGCATTAGCCGCTAAGGATGACGCAAGCATCCGACATCGTCGCCGAACTCAACCGGCTCTACCGTGCCTCGGTCGAGCGCCTCCAGAGCGCGCTTACCACCTATATTACCACCGGCACCCCGCCCCCGCCCGAGTCGCGGCGCGACGGCAGTTTCGCCTATCCCGAGATCCGCCTGCATTATCGCGGCGGCGGCGATCGGCCAGCGCCGATGCGATCGTTCGGGCGGCTCGTCAGCGCAGGCGACTATGCGATCAGCGTGACGAAACCCGCGATCTTCGCCGATTATCTCACCGAACAGCTCACGCTGCTGATCGAGGATTATGACGTTACGGTCGAGGCCGTCCCCGGCCGCCAGGAAATCCCCTTTCCCTATGTTATCGATCCCGGCCATGTACTTAGCCTCGATCAAATCTCCGCAATCGATCTGGCGCGGCATTTCCCGGCGACCGAGCTGGCGCATATCGGCGACGAGATTGCCGACGGCCTCTATGCGGTCACGACCGGTATCCGACCGCTCGCGCTGTTCGATGGCCTACGCACCGATTTCTCACTCGCGCGGCTGCGCCATTACACCGGCACGCCACCCGAGCATGTCCAGCGTTATGTGCTGTTCACCAATTACCACCGCTATGTCGACGAATTCGTCCGCTGGGCGTTCAGCCAGCTCGGAGAGGGCTCGCGTTACACCGCCGTCTCGGGCGCGGGCGGCGTGTTGCTGCGCGCGGGCGACGATGTCGAGGCGGCGCTCGCCGATACCAGCGCATGGCGGCGACACCAGATGCCCGCCTATCATCTGATCGCCGAGGACGGCACCGGCATCACGCTCGTCAATATCGGCGTCGGTCCGTCGAATGCCAAGACGATCTGTGACCATCTCGCGGTGCTGCGCCCCGAGGCGTGGCTGATGATCGGCCATTGCGGCGGGCTTCGCCCCAGCCAGCGGATCGGCGATTACGTGCTCGCGCACGCCTATCTGCGCGACGATCACGTGCTCGACGACGTGCTGCCCCCCGAAATCCCCATCCCCGCGATCGCTGAGGTGCAAATGGCGCTCGCGCGTGCGGCGGAGACGATCTCGGGCCAGTCGGGCGACGAACTCAAGCGCCGCCTGCGCACCGGTACGATCGTCACTACCGACGACCGCAATTGGGAGCTGCAATATTCGCGCAGCGCTCTGCGCTTCTCGCTCAGCCGCGCGGTCGGTATCGATATGGAATCGGCGACGATCGCGGCGCAGGGCTATCGCTTCCGCGTGCCCTACGGGACACTCTTGTGCGTTTCCGACAAGCCGCTCCACGGCGAATTGAAACTGCCCGGACAAGCCAACCGCTTCTACGAACGCGCGATCAGCGAGCATATGCGCATCGGCATCGAAGCGTGCGAAGAACTCCGCCGCGAGGGCAAGAAGCTGCACAGCCGCAAGCTGCGCGCGTTCAACGAGCCGCCGTTCCGGTAAGCGCGCGGTTCTCCTACGAAGGCAGGAGCCCAGGGTGCCAGCGGCGCCCTTCGTAACTTTGGACGCCTGCTTTCGCCGGAGAACCGCGGAGGCAAAGGGGGAAACGCCTTCGATCTCGCGCGTTGGGGATGCTCAATAATTTCAGGAGCACCCGACATGGCTACCACCAAGACCCGCGCCAAAACCACGACCCGCAAGCCCGCCGCCAAGAAGACGGGTACCCGCAACGCCACGACCCGCGCCACAAGCACAAAGACCAACCATTGGGCCACCGCCGCAATCGTCGGCGGAGTCGCGGCGGTCGGCGCGGTCGCCACCGCAGCGCTCTTCGCACTGCGCGGGTCGAGCGTGCTCAGCGACATGGAAGATACGCTGATCGGAAGCGACCACGCGCATCAGGCCGACGGCAGCGATTCGAGCGCGTCGTTTAACGCGCGGATCGCAGATGAGGGGACGATCCCGGCGTAATCGACGGCACCTCTCCCTCATAAAGGGAGGGGCGCTCGATCACCACCCGCTCGGCTTCCCTTTGTTCTGCTTGTCCAACCACGTCTTCAGCGGCGCGAAATAGTCGACCATCGCTTGCCCGGAAATCTCGCGACTGCCGGTGAACACCGCCAACGCATCGGGCCACGGCTTGCTCTGCCCCATTGCCAGCATCGCGTTCAATTTATCGCCGACCGCTTTGTTTCCGTAGAACGAACAGCGATGCAGCGGCCCCTTCCAGCCCGATTGCTTGCACGCCGCCTGATAGAATTGGAACTGCAGCAACCGCGCCAAGAAGTAGCGCGTGTACGGTACGCTGGCGGGCACGTGGTACTTCGCACCCGGATCGAAGCGGGTCTCGTCGCGCGGCACCGGCGGCACGATCCCCTGATATTTCAGGCGAAGGTCGTTCCAGCCCTTCTCATAGCCGGTCGCCGGGATCGCGCCCGAAAACACGCCCCAGCGCCATTTGTCGATCAGCAACCCGAACGGCAGGAACGCGACCTTATCCATCGCTTGCTTGAGCAACAGGCCAATATCCTTGTCGGGCGTCGGCACCTTGTCGGGCGCGAGCAGCCCGATCTTCACCAGATAATCGGGCGTGATCGACAAAGCGACGAAATCGCCGATCGCCTCATGGAAGCCATCATTCGCGCCATTCTCATACAGGAAGGGCTGCGTGTTATAGGCGCGCTGGTAGTAATTATGGCCCATTTCGTGGTGGATCGTGACGAAATCGTCGCCATTCACCTTGGTGCACATCTTGATGCGCAGATCGTCCTTGCTGTCGACGTCCCAGGCCGAGGCATGGCAGATCACTTCGCGATCGAGCGGCTTGGTGATTTGCGAACGCGCCCAGAAGGTATCGGGCAGCGGCTTGAAGCCCAACGAAGAATAGAAGCCCTCGCCCGTGCGGAACATCTTGATCGGGTCATAGCCCTTGGCCTTGAGCAAATCGCCCGTGTCATACCCGACATCGCCCGCACCCTTTGGCGCGACCACATCATAGATATTGCCCCATTCCTGCGCCCACATATTGCCGAGCAAATCGGCACGGATCGGGCCGGTCCTGGGCTGCACTGCATCGCCATATTTCGCGTTGAGGTTCCAGCGGACATAGGTGTGGAGCGCGACATAGAGCGGCTCGACTTGCTTCCACAATTTGTCGGTCAGCGCGGCGAACTCGTCCGGCTTCATGTCATAGCCCGAACGCCACAGTGCGCCGACATCGGCATAGCCAAGCTCCTGCGCGCCCTTGTTCGCGATCTCGACTTGCCGCGCATAATCGCCGCGCATCGGCGCGCCGACGTTATCGTGCCAACTGACCCACATTTCCTGCGACTTGGCCGGATCGCGCACCGTGCCCATCGCCGCCTCGATGTCGCTGCCGTTGATCGGCTTGCCGTCGAGCGTGCCCCGACCCTTGCCATAGCCGGACGACATGCGCGTCACGATCGTCGACAGCTCGGTCGCCGCCCCTGGCGTGGTCGGCGCAGGTAGCGTCAGGCCGCTGCGCAGGAGATCGATCTTGCGCTTGGTGTCGAACGATAGACCCGGAAGCGCCGCATATTTCGCGGCCGCGAGCGCAAGGCGAACCTGCATCTCGGTCCCCTCCGCACCGAATTTCGCGGCGATCGCATCGGTATCGTCGGTGATGTACGTCGCGTTGATCCACGCCGCCTGCTGCGCCGGGGTAGAGAAATCGGCCAGTTCCTTCTCCGCGCGTGCGACGAAGACGTCGGCCTCCCCCGGGGTCGGGAGTGGCGCCGGCGTTACAGCCGCGACCGGCGGCGCGTCGGCGAACGCGGGTGCGGCGGTGAGCGACAGGACCAAAGCGAGCGACGAAATTCCAGTGCGGATCATGCGAGTCCTCTTATGCAAAGCTGCCGCAACCTGTGCCGCAGTCCTTGCTCGGTCAAGCCGTTAGAAAGTCCGCGATCACATCGCCAAGTTCGGGCTTGAGCACCGCGCTCATATGGTTGCCGGACACCGCGCGGAAGGTTGCGTCGCGCAGCACGGCGGCCAATTCCGCCCCCGATCCATTATCGTCGTCATCCGCGCCGTTGACGACCAGCGTCGGCGTCGCAATCCCCGCGAGCTCATCATGCGGCGTGTCAACGAAGGTATCGAGGATGTGCAGCAAAGCCACCGGATCGCCCCCGGTCGTCTTCAGGAACGCCTCGGTCATCCACTCGCTTGATCCGCGCGGAAAGCTGCCGAGATGGGTCAGCACGTTGCGAAAATACCCGCCCCGGCCTTCGGTCGAGGTGATACCCTGATACCCCATGCCCGACAGCACCGCGCGCCGCGGCGTGGCCCCGTTGGCCAGCATCCGCACCGCCGTGCGTCCACCAAGCGAATAGCCCACCAGGTCATAGTCGGCGAGGCCGAGATGTTCGATCAGCGCGAAGCCGTCGCGCATCAGCACGTCGCGCGGATAGGCAGCGGCATCGTGCGGTTTGGCGCTGGAGCCATGCGCGCGCAGATCGGGCATGATCACCCGAAACCCCGCCGCCGCGACCTTGGCCGCATGGCCGTATTTGATCCAGTTGACGGTCGCATCGGAGAAATAGCCGTGGATCATTACTACGGGCCGGCCTGTCCCCGTTTCACGCCACGCAAGGCGCGTGCCGTCGAAGCTTTCGAAAAACTGCGGATCCAAAGCCACGGTCACGCCCGCTCCTCCAGCCCGGCGGCCTTCATCCGGGCAATCGCCAGGTCGACACGATCCTGCCCGAAGAACGGCTCGCCGTTGAAGACCAGCGTCGGCACGCCCCAATGCCCCGCGGCCTCCAGCGCCGCCTGGTTGGCGGCGAGCTCGGCATCGAGTGCGACCGCGTCATCGCGCGCTTCGGCCTGCAACTCGGCGAAATCGAGCCCAGCCGCTTGCGCCGCCGCCGCCAGATGCGCATCGGCATGCCACCCCTCGGTCCCGCCCCAGATCAGCTGCGACACCGCATCGGCAAAGGCAAAGCCGCGCCCGCGCCGGGCCGCCGCCTGCCCCATCCGCACCAGCGCGAAGATATAGGGCTGCTCCGCCGCGATTTGCCGCGTGGCGATGTCCTGCACGATCGGATCCGGGCGCGGCGGCAGCATCGTGATGCCGTCATGCTGCGCCAGCCGCAACACGTCGAGAAAGGTATAACGCAGCCAATTGGGGTGGTTGCGCTCGAAGAAGGTCGGCTCGCGGATCGCAAGCGGATAAACAGGACGCAGCGCGATATCGAGATCGTAGCGCGCGATCGCCGCGCGGCATTTCGGCATCGCCAGATAGCTGTACGGGCTGCGGAACGAGAAATAGAGATCGGCGGTCAGCGTCATGGCATCACGATCCTGAGAAATTCTGCGGGCGAGGCGTTTTCGAGGAATGTCGGCAAATCGTCGGGCAATACCACCCACGGCTGCTTGCTCGACACCCAGATATGCGCCCGTGGCTCCAGCGTGCACATCGCATCGAGCGTTCCCGCCCGAACAACCGCCATGCCCGGCAGCCGACTATTGGTATTGAAAATGCGCGCGTGACACACACTACAAACGCGCTGATGCGACTGTGCCCCGCTGCGATTTTCATAGATATAATCCACCACTGGCCCGGTCACCGTCAAGCTTTCCGTGCGGACCACCGCCTGTTCGCTGAACGCGCTCCCGGTCCAGCGCTGACAATCAGTGCAATGGCAGCAATATACCGGCGGCATCACCTCGACTGCGATGCTGTACCGCGTCGCACCGCAACGGCATCCGCCTTCGATCGCGATCATTGCTGGAAAAGTTCGCGAAGTTTAACTTCGCTGGCAACACGGTCGAACACCGAAAATCGACTCAAATGGGGTAGTGCAACGAGCATTCTGCGGTCGGGGAGACGATAACGATCAGCAGTTACTTTGCCCCAACCAATTTCGACAGTGGCTTCTAACTTTGCACCGAAAAGCTTCGCTAACGATTTTGCTGGCTCATCTTTACCGATGCAGACTGCCATCTCGAATTGGATTTTGGGTTTAAGCCACGCCCATAAATATTCTGCAAAAGCCATCGCTTCTGGCTTACGGCCTAGATCCTGCCAAGTTGGGCTACGAAACGGGACATAGTTCGCGGTGAACACCTCTTCAGGGCCAACCCCGAGAAAATCATACATCGATTGCATTTGCCGCTGCAACTTTGCCTTGCCGGCTTCTATTTCGCCCCAAGACTCGATGCAGTAGGCGTTCCCCGCCTCATGCGACCAAGTCGTCCCGTGAACGCCACTGCCGCCGGGATTCAATGTTATGACAAGCAGTTTTGCCGAGGAAATGTTGGCTTGGGGACACATCATAAAGCGCCAGCCACGGTCATAGCCAAGTCGGTGATATTCTGTCTCGATCTCTGCCGCTTTGACGAGCCAATCGTCACTGAGCGGTCCGCCGTCCTTACAAGCGGTAGGCAGCAAACCCAGCCCGCGTTGCTCGATAACTTCGCGCATCAAAGATTCGACATCACTCCCGACAGCCCGAGCTTTGCGCTCGTAAGCGCGGATCAAAGCATCCGGCAGTTCGAGGAAAATATCGACCATCGGACGAGTGTAGCAACCATTTGAGCCCGCTCAAGCCGCCTTCTTCAGGAACTTCCGCCCAAGCAATTCCGCAATCTGCACCGCATTCAGCGCCGCACCCTTGCGCAGGTTATCGCTGACGCACCACAGCGACAGCCCGTTCTCGACTGTCGGATCCTCGCGCACGCGGCTGATAAAGGTCGCATATTCGCCGACGCATTCGACCGGGGTCACGTATCCGCCGTCCTCACGCTTGTCGATCAGCATCACGCCGGGGGCCTCGCGCAGGATCTTCTGGGCCTCCGCCGCGGAAATCTCATTCTCGAATTCGATGTTGATCGATTCGGAATGCCCGACGAACACCGGCACGCGCACGCATGTCGCGGTGACCTTGATCTTGGGATCGAGGATCTTCTTGGTCTCGACCACCATCTTCCACTCTTCCTTGGTCGATCCGTCATCGAGGAATTCGTCGATATGCGGGATGACGTTAAAGGCGATTTGCTTGGTGAACTTTTTCGCCTCGGCGGAATCACCGACGAAAATATTGCGCGATTGCTCGAACAGTTCGTCCATCCCGGCCTTGCCCGCGCCGGACACCGACTGATAAGTCGAGACGACGACGCGCTTGATCTTGGCGAAATCGTGCAGCGGCTTGAGCGCGACAACCATCTGCGCGGTCGAGCAATTCGGGTTGGCGATGATGTTGCGCCGGGTATAGCCCGCAATCGCCTCGGGGTTCACTTCCGGCACGATCAGCGGCACGTCGGGGTCCATCCGGTAGAGCGACGAATTGTCGATCACCGTGCAGCCGGCGGCGGCAAAGCGCGGCGCGTGGAGGCGCGTGCCCTCGCTGCCGATCGCAAACAGCGCCATGTCCCAGCCGCTCGGATCGAAATTCTCGATATTCTGGACCTTGAGCTTCCGACCCGTCTCACCGAAATCGACCTCGTCGCCCTGGCTGCGCGACGACGCGACCACAGCGATGTCATCCAGCGGAAACTCACGCTCCGCCAGAATGTTGAGCATCTCGCGCCCGACATTGCCCGTCGCGCCGACGACTACGATCCGATAACCCATAAAAATCTCCAAACGTCGCGCGCCCGTAGCGGGATTGCGCGCGAACGTCCAACGCCTTCGCTAATCGTGCGTGCGCGCTTGCCACGTTGCATGCGCGATGCCGTGCACCGTCGCAAGGTGATCGGTCAGCGAGTCGAGCACCCCGGCCGCGACATTGGTGCTGACCAAGGTCGCGACGATCTCCACGCGATCCTCGCCGCGCTGCACGACGTCCAACTCGGCAACCGGCAATTGCGCGGTCTCAAGATGATCGGTCAACAAATCGCCCATCGGGCCGGCCTGGTGCGCTTCGGTCGTGATCGAGACGCTGTAGGTCGCCTCGATGCTGCGCGCGTCGAGCGGGATGCGGTTGATTGCGTCGACCAATGGACGCAGCACCGTGTTCACCAACAGCACGAAGCCCGTTAGCAGCACCGCCTCGGCCAACATGTCGCTGCCCGCAATCGCGCCGACTGCGGCCGAGCACCATAAGGTCGCAGCGGTGTTCAGCCCGCGGACGTTCATCCCTTCCTTCATGATGACGCCAGCGCCGAGGAAACCGATCCCCGACACAACATAGGCGATCACGCGGATCGACTCGACGTCACCACCCAGCCGTTGCCCAAGATCGACGAACGCAGCCGACCCCAGCGCAACCAGCGCGTTGGTCCGCAGCCCGGCGGTACGCTGCCGATATTGCCGCTCCGCACCGATCATCGTGCCGAGCACGAACGCCGCGACGTAGCTAACGACCGTGTCGAGGAACGGCCAAAGATGAAAGCTGGTCAGGAAGCGCATGCGCTTACTTTTTGTCCTTCACGGTACGATCGAGGAACGTCAGGATCGTGTTCCACAGATGCTCGCTGATCCCGGGCCCGCCGACGCGGTGGGTGTAGCCGGGGTAGAACATCATCTCGAACGGACGGTCCTGCTTCTGCATTTCGGCGGCAAAGGCGGTCGAGTTTTCGAACACGACATTGTCGTCGGCCATGCCGTGGATCAGCAGCAGCGGATCGGCGATCTTCGCTGCATCCTGCAACGCATCCGACGCCGCATAGGCTTTCGCATCCGCCACCGGCGACCCCATGTAACGCTCGGTATAATGCGTGTCGTACAATTCCCACCTGGTCACCGGCGCACCCGATACGCCCGCGGCATAGACGCCAGGATTGGCCTGCAGCATCTTGAGCGTCGTGTACCCGCCATAGGACCAGCCATAGGTCGCGATCTTATCGCCAGCGACGAAGGGTTGCTCCTTCAGGAACGTCGCGCCCGCCAGCTGATCGGCGACCTCGACCGTTCCCATCGCGCGATAAATCTGATCCTCGAACGCCTTGCCGCGGTTGAACGAGCCGCGATTGTCGATCTGGAAATAGATATAGCCGTGCTGCACCAGATATTGCGCCAGCGCCCCGCCCCAGGCGCGCGTGACCTGCTGGCCAGTGCCCGGGCCGCCGTAATGCTGAAAGAACACCGGATATTTCTTGCCCGGTTCGAGCGGCGGGGTGATCATTTCCCAATAGAGCGGCGTGCCGTCGGCGGCCTTGATCGTGCCGAACTTGGTCTGCTGATGCTGTGCGAGATAGGGGTAATACGGATGCCCCGGCGTCACTGCATTCTCGTTGATCCACGACAGCCGCTTGCCCGTCGCATCCGCCAGATAGACTTGCGCCGGTTGCGTGGGGTTGGAGCGCGATACGATCATGCGCGTCGCGGCCCCGTCCATCGTGCCATTGTTCCACCAGCCGGTCTCGGTCAGGCGCGTGATCACGTTCGGGTGCGCGATGTCGACCGAGTAGAGATGCTGCTCGAGCACATCGTCCTTGTTGCCGACGAAATATAGCCGCCCCTTGGCCTCATCGATCCCCGCGAGGGACTGCACCACCCAATCGCCGCTGGTGAGCGCAGTCCACTTGCCCTTGGCGAAGCGATAGAGGTGGCCGTAGCCGGTCCGCTCCGACCGCCAGATCAAGCTGCCATCCTTCATCGGATGGTAGGCGTCCGACAAATTGAGCCAGCTGCGTGCGCCCGATTTCTCGGTGAACAACACGACGCTCTTGCCCGTCGCCGGATCAACCTTGAGCATATCGAGCGTCTTCTGGTCGCGGCTCTGGCGCTGCACCAGAAGCACGGTCCCATCGGGCGTCCAATCGACCCGTGCCAGATAAATGTCGGGATTACTCCCCAGATCGACCTTCACCCGCGCCGATCCATCGGCCTTCATCACAAACAGCTCGACGCTCACGTTGGGTGAGCCGGCGGCGGGGTAGCGCTGGTCATAGACCTTGGTCCCGTTCGCGCCGATCGCCGCGCGGGTGACCACGCCGACAGGGGCTTCATCGAAGCGTTCGACCGCGATGTGCGTGTCCTGCGGCGACCACCAATAGCCGGTGCGACGGTCCATTTCCTCTTGGGCCACAAACTCAGCCTCGCCCCAATGCACCGTGCCCGCGCCATCGCGGGTGAGCTGGGTCGCGGTCCCGCCGCCGAGCGGCTGTGCGAAAAGATTCTGCCCCTGCACGAAGCTTACGAAGCCGCCTTTGGGGCTGACGGTCGGGTTGAGCTCGCCCTCGGGCGTGTCGGTCAGCCGCCGTGTCTTGCCGTCGAGCGTAGCGAGATACAGGTCGCCGTCGAGCGGCACCAGAATCGTCTTGCCGTCGGGTGCCCAATCGTACGCAACGATGCCCTTAGATCCCGCGATGCGCGCGCGCTCGCGCTGCATCTTCTCGACCTCGGACAGTTCGGCACCACTGCCGACCTTCTTCGAATCGACCAGCATTCGCTCCTGCCCGGTGCGCGTGTCGAGCGCCCACAGGTCGAAGCGCTCCTTCTCATCGGCGCGCGGCTTGAGCGAGGTGAGCAGCGTCCCGTCGGGCGACAGTTTCAGCCCGCGCGGCTGCACGCCCGACAGATCGGGGCTGCCGAACACGCGCGTCAACGTCAGTTTCTGGTCGGAAACCTTGTCAGCAGCCACAGCAGGCACCGCTGCACAGGCGAGCATGACGCCGCCAAGAGCCCAAACGCCACGCATCGTGCATCTCCAGTCCCGCTTATGTCCGCACCCGACGAGGCCGGGCGATGGCGGCGCTTATCGCGGGGGTTTCAAGCGGCGTAAAGGGCGGCTTTGGTTAGCGTTTGTGGAACAGTGCCGCTTCCCGCGCCTGATCGGGCAAGCGCGCACCGCTGCGGTCGAACAGCGGCGAGACGCACTGCGCATATCCCACCGTCTCGAACTCGGCGGCCACCGCGGTATCGGTGAAGCGAAAATTCGAATGGCGCAGCACGAAATACCCGCCCGGCCGCACCGTCCGCGCAAGGTCGGTTACCGCGCGCTCGAACCGGTCGAAATCGAGGAGGCGGTTCTCCGTTACCGCATAATCACCAAGTTGACCGTGCCGGAAAACCGCCATTGCCAGCACGGCATCGTACACCGCCGCATCCTCGCCGCGCACTGAAACGCCAATCTCGAACTGCGTCCGCCCGGCTTCGGCATCAAGCAACCGCCCGCGGCAAATCGCGATCCGCTCCGGGCTGATATCGACCCCTTTTATGAAGGCGTTGGGAAAATGCGCGCGCAACGACGCGACTTCCTCGCCAGTCGAACATCCAAACGACAAGAGCCGAACGCTCGCCGCCTGGCCCAGCCGATCGCGCAATTCAGCAAAGATCCTTGGATAGCGATTTGGCCACGTTGTCCCAAACGGCTGAAAGAGACTCGCCGACGCGCGGATCCGCAACAACGCCGACTGCCGTCGCTCTGCCCCGCGACCGAAATCCAGGAGCAACTGCAAAGCCCGGTACCCAGGCACCGCCCGCACTCGCCGGGTTATGCGGCCGCGATCAGGCAAGCGCCGGCCGCGCCGCAGAACCCGCGTCAGGATCAGGATCGCGCACCGCGCGCGGGCGCTTGCGCCACGGCAACACGCGGCCTTCGACCAGCGAGCGCCACGCCCATTCGACCGGCGCGATATCGAAGCGCTTTACCCACAGATTTGCGCCGATCAGCAGAAGCGCGTTGATGATGAACGCCGTGACCATCAGCGGCCCCCACGTCATTTTCCCATACAGGCCGAGCATGAAGGGCGGGTACAGCACCCACAGGCAAATCATCGTCTGGGCGATATAGATGCTGAGCGCGGTCCGCCCCGCCGCCACGAACGGCCGCAGCAGCGCTGCACCGAAGCCGGTCATTGCCAGCAGGTTGATGAGTCCGACATGCCCCAGCGTCATCGCCAAGCGCGCGACTTCATATGCCATCGGCGCAAGATGCGGCCCCGTTCCCGGTGGTGCGGTGAGCGCGAGACCGCCCCAGATCCTGAGCGAAATCCCGACGGCATAGGCGATCGCGGTCAGCCAAAGGTAGAAGGGCCGCGACCAGCGCCCTTGCAAAATCCCCATTTTGTAGAGCGCGGCGCCGATCAGCATCACACTGCTCGCTTCCCATACGAACAGGATTTCGAGGAAGTTCGACTCCAGCTCGATGATGACATGCCACTGCATCGCCGCCCAGGTCATGAAGGTGCCGGTGCGCGCAGCATCCTCGGCAGCGATGTCGGCCTTCGATTTGGCCTTGGCCTTGGCACGCTTCTGCTTGGCCTCGGCATCCTTGGTGAGGGTCTTTTTTTCGACCGCCGAAATCGGCTTGCCCGCCGTCACCTTCGCCTGGATCGCCACGACCTGGGCCCGCGTCTGCAGTGTTTGATAATAGCCGAAATAGCCGCCCAACGTTAGTGACAGCACCGCCAGCGACAGCCCGATCACGATCAGCCAGCGCGGCCGCAACCGCCGGAACAGGAAGGCGACCAGCGCCGCGATTCCGTATGTGTGCAGGATATCGCCCGGCCACAACAGGATGAAGATGTGGACTAACCCGAATGCGAACAGGATCAGGTTGCGGGCGTAATAGCGACGCATGATCGCCCACCCGCTCGCTTTGGTCGCCACGCGGTCGGTCAGGATCACCATCCCCGCGCCGAACAGCATTTCGAGCAAGCACCGCGCCGTCCCGTCGGCAAGCACTTGGCGGAGCCACCACGCAACCTGATCGGTCGCCGACCAGCCCAAGTGGCGAAAATCGTCGAACGAGGCGTAGAGCGATGCGCCCATATCGTTGATGTTCATGAACAAGATGCTGAGGATCGCGATCCCGCGCAGGATGTCGAGTATGGCAATGCGCGGCGCGCCATCGGGCTCGGCGGCGGTGGTCATGGCGAGATCGGACATGCAGGCGGCTCCTGGCGAAAGGATCAGGCGGGGGCGAGATCGGGCGCGTGGCGTGGCGGTGGAGCATGAACCCGGCCAAACGGCAACGGTCGCAGCGCCGCGATCGAGCGCCACAGCCATTCGACCGGTGCAATCGTGAAGTGCCGCACCCAGATGTTCGCGGCAATCAGCAAAACCGCGTCGATCACCACCGCCGTCGCCATCAGCGCCGCCCAGCCTTGGGTGACGTACAGGCCAAGCGCGAGGGGCGGATAGAGCAGCCACAGGCAAATCAATGTCTGACAAATGTAGATGGTAAGCGCGGTCCGCCCGGCGGCGGCGAAGGGTTTCAGCAGCGCCGACCCGCGGACGGTCGAGAGCAACAGCGAAAGCAGTCCGACATGCCCCAGCGTCATCGCCAGCCGCCCGAATTCGCGCAAGCTCCAGGTAAAGGATACGCTGTCATCGAACTGGATCGTCTGCCACGCACCAATCCCACGGATCGCGCCGCCGACCAGATACCCCATCACCAGCATCCAGACATAGACGCTCCGCTTACGCTGTCCCTGCAAGATGCCGAGCTTGAACAGCCCGGCACCGATCAGCATCGTGCAGGTCGCTTCGCCGAACCACCACAGCACGCGTGACCAATCGGTCGGAATGCGGTCGGTATAGGTCCGGATCTCCTGCATTTGCCAGCGCGCGAAATTTGTCGTGCGGTTGCGGTCTTCGCGCGCGACCGCGAAACGATCCTGCCGGATGCTGCGATGCCAGCCGTGGTTGCTGCGCACGGCCTTGCGCTCGGTGCGCGACAGCGGCTGCCCCGCCGCGCGATGCTCGGCGACATCGGCGAGCCGCTCATTCTCGACATCGATATTGTAGATGCGGGGCATGCTCACGACCGCAGACGCCGTGGCAAAGACCAGCCCCAACGCGATCAGCCATTTCGCGGGCAAGTTGCGCAGCGGAAAGACGACCAAGGCGCACAACGCATACATGTGCAGGATGTCGCCATACCAAAGCAGGCCGAACACATGCACCATGCCGAAGCCGAACAGGACGATATTGCGCCAATAATAGGCCCGCATCGCACGCCACCCGCCGGCCCTATCGGTTGCGCGCCCGGTGAGGATCACCATGCCCGCCCCGAACAGCAGTTCGAGCAGGCACCGCGCGGTTCCGTCGGGAAAGACTTGGCGCGTGAACCACACGATCTGGTCGAGCTTCGTCCAGTCGCCGATCCACAACGGCCAGCGCGCCCCCGCCAGCCCCGACGCGCCCATCCCGTCGATGTTCATGAACAAGATGCCGAGGATCGCGATCCCGCGCAGCACGTCCAGGCTGGCAATGCGCGGCGCGCCATCGGGTTCGGCGGCGGTCGTGACGATCGTATCGGACATGCGCTTTCCCCCCGGAAACATCGCGACACATAGCCAAACGCTTTTCGCTCCGCAATTAGGACAGCAACCGTTCATTTCGGTGGCGATACTTTTTAAGAATGCGTGGAAGGGGAGCGGGATGAAACGGCTGGGCACGGGTTTTCGCGGGATGGCGGCGCTCAGCGCAGCCTTGATCGTCGTGGCGGGCACGACGCCCGTGCTCGGGCAGTCGATCCACGATCGGATCTATCCCGCGCCGACAGTGCCGATCGCCACCGCACCCCTACCCGTCGGCGCGACCCGCGTCACGGTCACCACGACCGATGCGCTAGCGATCACCGGTACGGAAGTGGCCGCGCAACCGGGCAAGCCGACGCTGCTCGTGTTTCACGGCAACGGATCGAGCGCGATGGGGACGCTCGCGTGGTTCGCACCGCTGATCGCGCAAGGATATGGCATCGTCGCTGCTGAATATCGTGGCTATTCGGGCAATCCCGGCCGCGCCGGCGAGGCCGGCCTCGCGCGCGATGCCGATGCTTTTTATGCCGAGGCGCGGCGGCTGGCGGGCCGCGGACGGGTGATCGTGGTCGGGCATAGCCTGGGCGGCGGGGTCGCGTTCGGCCTTGCCACGCGGCAGAAGCTCGATGCGCTCGTCACGATCGGCACCTTCACCGGGCTGCGGGCGATGGTCCCGAAGATCGCGCGTGCCTTCATTTCGGATCGCTACGACAATCTCGCCGCCGTCCCGACGCTCGACGAGCCGCTCTTCATCATCCACGGCACCGCCGACGAGACAGTCCCCCCACAAATGGGTAACGCGCTCCACAACGCTGCGATCGACGCGAAACGCGCGGGGTTCAGCTTGGTCATCCGCGGTGCGGACCATCATCCCGATGGAAAGACCATTGCCGCCCTGATCGACGTGATCGCGGCGCATCTGGATCATCCGGGTGCCGCGCCTCTGCCCTTGCCGGAGACGGTGACGCTGTATCGGTTCACCCAAGATTAGCGCGGCGGCATCTTTCCGGCGAGATAGGGATAGGGATCGACGTCCTCGCCCTGATACCAGTGTTGCTCAGGCGTCGTGCGGGTCAGCCCGAAATGCAAATGGTAATTCCCCGCCCCGGCATTGCCGGTATCGCCGACGAACCCGAGCAGATCGCCCGGTTTGACGACCTGCCCCTCGTGCAGCCCCGGCGCATATCCCGCCAGATGCGCATAATAATAGGTCCAGCTCCGATCGGGTGCGCGCACATAAAGTGCCGTTCCGCCCGCCTCACTCGTCCACAGTTTCTCGATTTTGCCAGCCGCCGCCGCCAGCACCGGCGTATTGGCGGGGGCGATCACATCGGTCCCGTGATGCGCACGCAACCCATTGTCGCGCGGGTCGCCCCAACTGTCGCGGATCGCCCCGCGCGGCACCCCGGCCACCGGCACCGCGAGCAGGTCGACGGCGGCATCAGCCGGCGCGGCGTTCGGGCGCGCAAAGCCGCCGGGCGCGCCCGGCAACAGCGTCAGTGCCGCGATCCACAAACCGATCAGGGCGATCAGCGCGACAGCGATCGCGATGCCGACCCGACGCACGATCACCGCTGCACGCTCATGGCTGGAACACCGCAGGCGTACCCGGCTTGATCATCATCGCAAGCCGCGCCGCGTCCCAATTGGTCAGGCGGATGCAGCCATGGCTCTCAGCACGGCCGATCGTGCTCGGTTCTGGCGTGCCGTGGATACCGTAATGCGGCTTGGACAGATCGAGCCACACCACCCCGACCGGACCATTCGGCCCGGGCGGCAACAAGGCTGCCTTGGCGCTCGCCTTGGCATCCCAGAACAACGCCGGATTGTAATGGAAGGGCGGGTTGTACGACGGGCCGAGGATTTTCCACGTGCCGATGGGCAAGGGATCGTGCTTGCTCCCCATCGTCGCCATGAATTGCGCGACCAATTTCCCGTCCTTGTCGAGCACGCGCAGCACTTCGTCCGATTTGTCGACCACGATTTTCGCGCCGACGGGCTGCTCGGCGTTGATGTTGAGGCTGGCGAGCGTCGCGCGCCATTTCTCGGGCAGCTTCGGGTCGTAGGTCAGCGATGCCGGGACCGCGTTCGGGAATACGACCTTGCTCCCCGCCACCAGCCGCGTCGTCGGGCTGTTGAGTTCGATCAAAACCGCGGGCGTGGTGTGGAACATCTCGCCCAGTTTCTCCATTGCCGAGCGGTAGCCGAGCGCGGGCAGTTTCGCTTGCACTTGCGGGTCTTTTGGCATCGGATTGACGAATGGGCCGGCCAGCATCTCGGATGTCAGCGCAATCGTCTGGGTCGGCCGCCATGCGCGATGCGGATAGAGCGCACGCAGCGTCACCGGGTCCATCGCGCCGGTGGTCGGCAGCCCCTGCGCCTCCTGAAAACCCTTGAGCGCCGCAACCAGCGACTTGCCCGGTCGCCCGTCGAGCACCCCCGGCGAAAAACCGAGATGATCGAGGATCACCTGCACGTGCAGAGTCGAACGATCGAGCGCGGTGGGCGCAAGCGGCTTTGTTCCCACCGGCGCAGCGCCAACAAGCCCAAGCGATGCTATTGCCAGCCAGGCCGATCGGCTCACGGTTTTTCCCACGACTTCAATCCCCTACATTGCTTCCATGCAGACAACGACAGACGACGCGCTTGGGTCCGCCGCGCAAACCG
The DNA here is from genome assembly GCF_014636175.1 of Sphingomonas psychrolutea. Classification (GTDB taxonomy): domain Bacteria; phylum Pseudomonadota; class Alphaproteobacteria; order Sphingomonadales; family Sphingomonadaceae; genus Sphingomonas; species Sphingomonas psychrolutea. Next base: position 204,969 of record NZ_BMDW01000003.1, read on the forward strand.
ACAGCATTAAACTCTCCCGCCGCGCGCTGGTCGGTTGCGCGATCGCGGGCGGCACTGCGCTTGCTTTTCCGATCCCGGCGATGGCGGTCGGCACCGAATGGCGTCTCGCGATCCGCAACGTCCACAATAATGAGACCGTCGATGCGGTCTTCGCGCGCAGCGGGGCGTTCGTTCCCGAAGGTTTGGCCGAACTCAATCACGGCCTGCGCGACTGGCGCACCGGTCAGGCGACCGTAATGGACCGCAAGCTGCTCGCTTTGCTGGTGCGGCTGCGCGAAAAGCTCGAACTGACAGGCGGCGCGAAGATCGGCCTGATCTCCGGCTATCGCTCACCCGCGACCAACGCCGCGCTGCGGTCGGCCGGCGGCGCGCATAGCGGCGTCGCGAGCCAGAGCCAACATATGCTCGGCAAAGCGACCGACATCATGGTGCCCGGCGTATCGCTCGACCGGCTCCACGGTGCCGCGCTCGCGCTCTGTGGTGGCGGCGTCGGTTTTTACCCGCGCGATGGCTTCGTCCATGTCGATACGGGGCGCGTCCGCCACTGGTGACCGCCTGTCCGATCAGGTCCAACGCAAAAAGGGCGCCGGAACCGAGGTTCCGACGCCCGTTTTCACTGCGATGAGAACCGTTTACTCGGCGGCAGCAGTGCCCTTGGCCGGACGCGTGTCGCGGCGCTCGGCGATCCGTGCCGACTTGCCGGTGCGGCCACGCAGATAATAGAGCTTGGCACGACGCACGGCACCCTTGCGCATGACTTCGATGCTGTCGATGTTGGGCGAATACAGCGGGAACACGCGCTCGACGCCTTCGCCGAACGAAATCTTCCGCACGGTGAAGTTGGAGCCCATGCCCTTGTTCGAGCGTGCAATGCACACGCCTTCGTAATTCTGTACGCGGGTGCGCTCGCCTTCGACGACCTTCACGCCGACCTTCAGCGTATCGCCGGGGCGGAATTCGGGGATCTTCTTGGTTTCGAGAAACTTGGCGATGTTCTCGGCTTCGATCGTCTGGATGAGATTCATCTCATGCGTCCTTCTTGTCTCGTCGCGCGCCAGAGGGCGACTGGACCCGAGCACCCTCATGGCGCTCCCACAGGTCCGGCCGCCTTAGCCGTGTTTCGGTCTCGGCCATCGACTTTCGCCATGCCGAAATCCTCGCATGATCCCCCGATCGCAACACTTCGGGGATCGTGCGCCCTTCCCATTCAAATGGTCGGGTATAATGCGGATATTCGAGAAGCCCCGTTTCGAAGCTCTCGTCCACGCCGCTAGAAGCCGCGCCCATTACGCCGGGAAGCAAGCGAATGCAAGCGTCGAGCAGCACCAGCGCCCCCATCTCCCCGCCCGACAGGATATAGTCGCCGATCGATACCTCTTCGATCTCGCGCGCCGCAAAGATGCGTTCGTCGAAGCCCTCGAAGCGCCCGCACAGAATGGTGACGCCCGGGCCGTCAGCGAGCGCCCGCACCCGCGCCTGAGTCAGCGGAGCACCGCGCGGCGTCATCGCCAGAATCGGGCGGTCAGCCGGTACGCTGTCGATCGCGGCGGCGAGGATGTCGGCGCGCAGCACCATCCCCGCCCCGCCGCCAGCGGGGGTGCCATCGACAGTGCTATGCTTGTCGGTCGCAAAGTCGCGGATGTTGCGCGCGTCGAGGCTCCATCGCCCCTCGACAAGCGCGCGGCCAGCGAGCGACAGGCCAAGCGGTCCGGGAAACATGTCGGGATAAAGCGTCAGGATGGTGGCAGCGAAGGTCACTTGGTCCAATTCTCGACCTTTAGGCCGGGCACGTCGGCGAAATCCGTCTCATTGTTGGTCACGATCGCCGCGCCAAGGCTCAGCGCATGTGCCGCGAGCAAGCGATCGAAACGAGCGCGCTTGAACGGAAGCTGTGCGTAGGCCCGCGCGGCCGCTTCATCAAAGGGAAGAATCGGAACGACGCGGACGAACGCATCGAGCACGGCCGGGCTTGGCGGCTTGCCGACATAGGTCCCGACGGCGATCTCCGCGAAGCTGATCGCGGAGATCGCCACGTCGTCGGGATAACAAGCCGCCAGCCTGTCATTAAGCGTCGAATGCCGTTCGGCCAGTGCGTAGATCGCCATGTCGGCATCGATCAGAAACTGCGTCACGTATCGCGTGCCGCCAGACGTTTCGCGATCGTGCTAGGCCGCTCGTCGAAATCGCCATGCGGGATCAGCTTAGCGCCAGGTGCCTTCCCCGCGAAGCCGCTGATGTCGATCGTCCGCCTTGGCGCATCGACCGGCTCGATCCGAAAAGACATGGGAGCCTCCTTCACCATCCGCACTTCGGTGCCCTCCGGAATGCCCATGCCCTTGGGCAGCCGCAAGGCAACCGAATTGCCCGACTTAAAGGTCGTGCCGTGATACGCTTCGTCGTCCATTTCAGCCTCCGTATACACGCAATGTATATACATTCCGCCCCCACGTCAAGGAACAACCCTTCCCATCACGCGTATCGCAGCGATGGACGATTGCATCATCATCGGTGCCGGCCCCGCCGGCCTTACTGCGGCGATCTATCTGGCGCGCTTTCACCTTTCGATCCGGCTGTTCGATTGCGGCAGCAGCCGCGCCGCGCTGATCGCGCGGACACATAACCATGCCGGCTATCCCGGTGGGATCAAGGGCATCGATCTGCTCGCGCTGATGCAGAAACAGGCCGAGGAATTTCATGCTGTGCGCGAGCAGGTCAAGGTCGCTGCGATCGACATCGACGGCGAAGGCTTTGTCGTCCGCGCCAACGGCAAGGCTTTCCCGACTCGCACGGTCTTGCTCGCCACCGGCGTCGTCAACACCCGTCCGGACATGCCGCGCGACGAACACGATGCCGCGCTCGCGCGCGGGTTGATCCGCTATTGCCCGATCTGCGACGGTTATGAGGTGACCGACAAGCGCGTCGGGGTAATCGGCACGGGCGATCACGGTATGCGCGAGGCGCTGTTCCTGCGCGGCTTCACCAAGGACGTCACGCTGATCGCCCCCGGTGCCGCGCACGATCTCGACGAAGCCTGTCACGCCAAGCTGGACGACGCCGGGATTGCGCATGTCGATGGCCCGTGTGCGGCGATCGCGATCGACGGCGATCAGATGAAGATCGACACCGCCGCGGGCACGCTACGGTTCGACAGCATCTATCCGGCGCTCGGCTCGGTCATTCGCTCGGAACTCGCGGTTGCAGCAGGCGCGCGTGCAACTTCCGAGGGCTGCCTCGAAGTCGACGATCATCAACGCACCAGCGTCCGCGGCCTGTTTGCGGCCGGGGATGTGGTGAAGGGGCTCGACCAGATCAGCCACGCGATGGGCGAAGCCGGGGTCGCCGCGACCGCGATCCGCAATTTGCTCGCTGAACGCGCACCGCTGCGGCGTTAGGAGCTGCAACCGCCGCAACCACCCCCACCGCCACCGTCGCCGCCGCTACAACCGCAGCTGCTGCCGCTATCGCCGCTGACCGACCCATCGCCGCCACTCGCAGCGCGTAGCCTGTGGTAATCACCCCAGGCCGATCCGCTCAGCACCGTCGTCCCGAACAAGGCCACCGCAAGACCAGTCTCGGTGGCAACCGGCGCGCGGCGCAGGCGCTCCGATCCCGAGCGCGCGGTCTCGAGCGCCGCCAGCCCACTCCGCGTGCGTCGATCGACCACGACAAAGCGGATGAGCGCAAAAAGAGCGGTTAACACCAGCAAGACGGTTAGGAACCCCACCGGGCGGCCACGCATCACCCCGATGTCCCATTTGATCGCGCCGAACGCCAGCAGCAGCAGGTAAGGCAAAGTCTGGAACAGGCGGAGTTCCCACGCGATGAGGTCTTCGAGCAGCAAACCGGCGCGGCGCAGCGCGTCCTCCGTGGCGGGTGCCGTGCTGGTGGCGGCGCGCTGCAGGTTCGCGAGCGTGACCGGCGACGACAGCCGCAAGATCGCGCGTTCCGCCGCAGTCTGGCCTTGTACTCCGGGCACGATCCGGAAATTTCCTTTATCCTCCAAAACCAGCGCTCCCGCCGCCAGCAACCGCGCAACCGCCGCATCGGTCAGTCGCGTCGCCCTGCCCGCCAGATAGGCCAATTGATCGACATCGTTCGTGCGTCCAGGCCCACCCTCGGGCCGCAGCCGGCGCGGGATCGCCATCCCCGCGACCACCGCCGCGAGCAAAAGTACGCCATACAGCGCGAGAAACGCGCCACCGGTCAGGTCGAAAGGTCCGAGTCCCATGCTCACCTCCACCACCACAGCAGGACCGCGCCGAGGACCATCCCTGTCGCGACCAGCCAAAAAATTCGTAGCGCGCCACGGGTGATCAGCACCCCGTCGCGCGGATGCACCCGGCGTGCGCGCGGATCGTCGATCAGGCGACGCTGCGCATCGGGCCACAGATCGGCCGGAGCCAGGCCGAACACGGCCTCATAACTCCGCAGCGTCTGCGCATACTGCTCGAAGAAACGCCCCTGCTCGGCGCTACCGCCCGCGGTCGGGCCATGATGCAGCGCGCGCCCAAGCACATCGGGGCAGAACCGCTCCCAATAATCGCGCGTGTACGTCAGATGCAGGTGCCACGCCTGGTCGACCGCATCCGGTGGCGTGACCGGGTGCGGTGCCGTCACTGCGAGGAAGCAAAAGCGGCGATACTCCTCGATTACGCGCTCGGCATGAGCCGCGCTCCAGCCATTTTCGCGCGCCAGCCGCGCCGCAAAAGAGAGCGCCGCGCCGTCGGGACCGATGCTGTAATGGGAGAGCGCGCGCCACACCGGGTGGTCGAGCGAGACAACAAAAGGATCGGGCGATCCGCGCATCTGAACTCCCACTAAAATAATGGGAGTTATTTGTCAAGCCGTCGCGCTACTCGATCCAGGCGGCATCGAGCACGAGCCGTACGTCATTCCACTCCGGCACAGCCTCGACCCGCATCGGCACCATGAAGCGCTTGCCGGGTTTCCCCTCCGCCCTGTCGCGCTCGATCTCGAGCACGTCGCCCGCGCCGAAATCATCGATCGCGACGACCCGGCCGATCGCTTCGCCCGCGCTCGACACGACCGCGAGCCCGAGCAGATCGGCGTGATAATATTCGCCCTCGGCGAGCGGCGGGAGCGCCGCGCGCGGCACGGTCAATTCAGTGCCGCGCAGCGCCTCGGCGGCGTTGCGATCGGTCACTTCAGCGATCCGCGCGATCATGCCGTTGCTGCCATGGCGCACCGATTTCAACGACAACGTGCCGTTATTGAAGGTCTTGTAGAGCCCAAGGTCATCGGTGAAGACCTTGAGGCGAACCTCCCCCGTCACGCCGTGCGCGCCGATGATGACGGCAAGCGTGACGGAGGAATTCTGTGGCATCAGCCGTTTGCCGGCGTTTCTTCCGACGTCGCTTCGGCGACGGCTTCGGCTTCCGGGGTCGGTGCTTCGGTTGCGGCTTCTACTTCGGCAGCGACGACGACCTCGGCCTCTTCATTGCTCTCAGCAGCAGGTGCTTCTTCGGCGACCGGCTCGGGCGCGGCAGCAGCGGCTTCAGCGGCAGCAGCCGCCTCGGCAGCGGCAGTTGCCTTGGCTTCTTCCGCGGCGGCAGCAGCAGCAACCTTGGCTTCTTCTGCGGCAGCAGCGGCTGCGATCTTGGCTTCTTCGGCGTCATCCAGCTTCTTCTGGCGCTCTTCGACGCGCTCAGTCGCCTTCTCGCCGGGCTTGCCCTTGTTCGGGTTGCTGCGGGCCGCACGCTCGCGCACGCCAGCGACGTCGAGGAAGCGCGCGACGCGGTCGGTCGGCTGGGCGCCGACGCCGAGCCAATAGGTCGCACGCTCGCTGTCGAGCACGACGCGCTTGGCATCATCCTTGGCAAGCAAAGGGTTGTAGGTGCCGATTTTCTCGATGAACTTGCCGTCACGTGCGCTGCGCGCATCCGCAACGACGATGCGGTAATACGGACGCTTCTTGGAACCACCGCGCGAGAGGCGAATGCTGACTGCCATTTTTACTTCCTTGTTTTGATACGTTGATTTGGTTGAGTTATTTCTTGTTGAGCAAATTTTCGAAGCCCGGCGGGAGCTTGGTCTGGCCGCCGCCGAGGCCGGGAAGGCCACCACCGCCGCCGCTGAGCATCTTGGCCGGGTCGATCCCGCCCATTCCACCCATGCCGCCGCCGCCCATTCCGCCGCCACCGCCGAACATCTTGGCCATGCCAGCGAGGCCGCCCATCTTCTTGATCTTCTTCATCGCGCCAGCCATTTCCTGGTGCATTTTGATCAATTTGTTGACGTCCTGAACCGTCGTGCCCGATCCCTTGGCGATCCGGATCTTGCGCTTGGCGTTAAGCAATTCGGGCTTGCGGCGTTCCTTGGGCGTCATCGACGTGATCATCGCGTCCATCCGCAGCAGCACCTTCTCGCCACCGACCGCATCGACTTGCGCCTGCGCCTTCTTCATGCCGGGGATCATCCCCGCCAGCGCACCGATCCCGCCCATCCGCCGCATCTGCGTGAGCTGCCCGCGCAGATCGTCCATGTCGAACAGCCCCTTCTGGAGCCGCGCCGCCATCTTCTCGGCATCTTCAACCTGGATCGCCTCGGCCGCGCGTTCGACCAGGCCGACCACGTCGCCCATGCCGAGAATGCGGCCCGCAACGCGCTTCGGATCGAACGCTTCCAGCGCGTCGAGCTTTTCGCCCATGCCCGCAAACTTGATCGGCTTGCCGGTCACCGCGCGCATCGACAGCGCCGCACCACCGCGCGCATCGCCGTCCATGCGGGTCAGGACGATGCCAGTCAGCGGCACCTGATCCGAGAAGTTCTGCGCGACGTTGACCGCGTCCTGCCCGGTCAGCGCATCGACCACGAGCAAGATCTCAGTTGGCTTGGTCACCTCGGCGACGGCGCGCATCTCGTCCATCAACGCCTGATCGACGTGGAGACGACCCGCGGTATCGAGCATCAGCACGTCGAAGCCCTGCAGCTTCGCCGCCTGCACCGCGCGCCGCGCGATATCGACCGGCTGCTGGCCCTTGACGATCGGAAGCGTCTGCACGTCGGCTTGCGTGCCGAGCACCGCCAGCTGTTCCTGTGCATTCGGGCGGTTGACGTCGAGCGACGCCATCAACACCTTCTTGCCCTGCTTCTTGGCGAGCCGCAGCGCGATCTTCGCGGTCGAGGTCGTCTTGCCCGACCCTTGCAGGCCAACCATCATGATGATCGCCGGCGGGGTCACGCCGAGCTCGAGTTCGACCGCATCCGCGCCGAGCATCTCGACCAGGGCGTCGTTGACGATCTTGACGACTTGCTGTCCCGGCGTGACCGAACGCAGGACGTTCTGCCCAACCGCAAGCTCGGTCGCCTTGTCGACGAAATCACGCGCAACAGGCAGCGCAACGTCGGCCTCGAGCAACGCAACGCGCACTTCGCGCATCGCCGCGCGCACGTCGGCCTCGGTCAGCGCACCGCGCCCCCGCAACCGATCGAACACACCGCCAAGACGGTCGCTCAGGCTCTCGAACATCCGAAAAAACCTTTCCAAACACCCGCGCCGACACCGTAACGCAAAGAACGCCGGCGGACGAAACCTCGTCGGCCGGCGTAGCCCGATGGGCAGCCTTCACGATCCCGTGCAGGAACGCTCGGCCGAGTCATTAGCGCAAGCGAAGCAATTGCGCAACCATCCGGCTTAACGCGATCTACATCGCTGGCGTGGAAAGAGAGCACCTTGCAAGGGGTGGGGCAGAAAGTGGCATGATGGCCGAGATTCGATCGAGCGATACACGATTTGGCGATCCGGTCGCGCCGCCCCCGGGTGCGCCACGCAGCGACATCTTGAACGGGGCGATCACGGTCGCCGCAATCCTGATGTTCGTCGGGATCGGCAGCGCGGTGCTGTCGACCACGGTGCAGCATTATTTCAATGGTGGTGCCGGAACCGACCAGACGCTCGTCATCGCGCTGCTGCTGAATGTCGCGTTGATCCTGTTCGGCTGGCGACGCCACCGCGAACTGGCGCACGAAGTCACGATCCGCACCGCCGCCGAGGAACGCGCGCAACAGCTTGCGTCGAAGGACCCGCTAACCGGCTTTCTCAATCGCCGCAGCCTGGCAGAGGACGGTGCCGCCATGTTCGTCCGCGCACAATCGCGCGGCAAGGCGATGGCGCTGCTGATGCTCGATCTCGATCATTTCAAGACCGTAAACGACATGTATGGCCACGCCACCGGCGACGCCTTGTTGCAACAGGTCGCCGTAGAGATCGCTGAGTCGATGCCCGGCGTCGCCCTCACCGCGCGCTTCGGCGGAGACGAATTCGCCTGCGCCTTCCTGTTCGACCCCACCCACCCCGCAACCGTCGAGCGCATCGCTGAACAGCTCGTCAGCCGCCTTGCCCAGCCGTTCCAGGCAGACGGGCTGCAATTGCATATTTCAGCCTCGGTCGGGATCGCGCGATCGGATTTCGATTGCGCCAGCATCGATGCGCTGATGCGCTCCGCCGACATCGCCATGTATGCCGCGAAGAATTCGGGCCGCAACCGCTTTGCCTGGTTCGACCTGTCGATGGAACGCGAGTTGCAAGCGCGCAACGATCTCGAAGTCGGTTTGCGCCACGCCATCCCCCGCGCCGAAATCGTCCCTTATTTCGAACAGCAGATCGACCTGACGACCGGCCGCCTCAGCGGTTTTGAAGTGCTCGCGCGCTGGGATCATCCGACGCGCGGGCTGGTCGCCCCGGACGCGTTCATCCCGATTGCCGAGGAAACCGGCATGATCGCCGATCTCTCGCTATCGATCATGCGTCAGGCGTTCGTCGCGGCAAAGGATTGGGACGCCGCGCTGTCGCTTTCGGTCAATATATCGCCGTGGCAGTTGAAGGATGCGTGGCTCGCGCAGAAAATCATCAAGGTCCTGACCGAAACCGGCTTCCCCGCGAGCCGGCTCGAGATCGAGATCACCGAAACCGCGTTGTTCGACAATCTCGCACTCGCGCAATCGACCGTCGGAAGCCTCAAAAATCAGGGCATCCGCCTCGCGCTCGACGATTTCGGCACCGGCTATTCCTCGCTGGCGCATTTGCGCGCATTGCCGTTCGATCAGATCAAGATCGACAAGAGCTTTATCATGTCGATGGGTGAAAATAGCGAAAGCGCCGCGATCGTGACCGCGATCACGCGCCTCGGCGACAGCCTCAGCTTGCCGATTACCGCCGAGGGGATCGAGAATGCCAGCATCGAGGAACGCCTGCGCGCGCTCGGCTGTGCCAAAGGCCAGGGGTATTTATATGGCCGCCCGACCAGCATCATGAACACGCGGCGTTTGTTAGCGGAGCGGCGCCTGCTGGCGGTGACGGTGGTGGAGGCGGTCGAGACTGCGGAAACGCGGCTGGCGGGGTAAACCGCTCAGCCCTCCGCCCCCCCTGTCATCCCCGCATGGACTTCGCCCGCCCCCGCCCTTAGATCGCGGGCAATGTCCGGTCCGCATATCATCAGTCTGGGTTGTCGCCTGAACATCGCCGAAAGCGAAGCGATCCGCGCGCTCACGGCGGGGCGCGATAATCTGGTCGTGGTCAACAGTTGCGCCGTCACCAACGGCGCGGTTGCCGAAACACGCAAGGCCGTCCGCCGTGCGCGGGCCGATCATCCGGGCGCGCAAATCGTCGTCACCGGCTGCGCGGCGCAGATCGACCCCGTTGGCTTCGCGGCGATGCCCGAGGTCGACCGCGTCATCGGCAATGCCGAGAAATTGCTGCCCGAAGCGTGGCGATCAAACGATACGATCCTGGTCGGCGACATCATGCAGATCCGCGACACCGCGCCGCACCTTGCTCCGGCGTTCGGCGCGCACGCCCGCGCCTTTGTGGAAGTGCAGAATGGCTGCGACCATCGCTGCACCTTCTGCATCATTCCGTTCGGACGCGGCAACAGCCGCTCGGTTCCTGCCGGCGCGGTGATCGATCGCATCGCTGCGTTAGTAGAGGCTGGCCACCGCGAGATCGTGCTGACCGGCGTCGACTTGACCAGCTATGGTCCCGATCTTCCGGGCGCGCCGACGTTGGGGATGCTGGTCGAACGCATCCTCCGGCACGTCCCTGCGCTCGAACGCCTGCGCCTGTCCTCGCTCGACGGGATCGAGATTGACGATCGTCTGTTCGCGCTGCTGACGCAGGAAGCGCGCGTGATGCCGCACGTCCATCTCTCGCTGCAGGCGGGCAATGACATGATCCTGAAGCGGATGAAGCGCCGTCACGCGCGGGCCGAGAGCGTGACGCTGGTCGAGCGCCTGAAAACCGCGCGTCCCGACATCGCGATCGGCGCGGATTTGATCGCAGGCTTCCCGACCGAGGACGACGCGATGTTCGCCGACACGCTCGCGCTGATCGACGATTGCGACGTGGTCCATGCGCACATTTTCCCCTATTCGGAGCGCGACGGCACGCCCGCCGCGCGGATGCCGCAAGTGCCGGTGGCGTTGCGCAAGGCGCGCGCGGCGGCGTTGCGCGCGGCCGGTGCGCGGCGCAAGGCCGCGTGGCTGGCTGGGCTGATCGGCACCACCCAGACTGTGCTGGTCGAGCGTCCGGGAGACCGCGGCCATGCCGGGAATTTCGCGGAGGTGCGGTTTGAGACGGGCGCGGTCGGTAGCGTTCAAAACGTCCTGATCACCGCCACGACCGACACCCATCTCCTGGCGCCCTCCCGTCATCCCAGCGAAAGCTGGGACCTCCGCGAGGCGGAGGCGCGGTCCGAACCACGAGACCCCAGCCTTTGCTGGGGTGACGTAAAGGTAAAAACCCACGCATGACCCCAAGTTGGCACGAAAAACTCCTCGGTGGGTTCAAACGCACCTCGGATCGGCTGATCGGCAATCTCGCCGGTCTCGGCACCGGACCGCTCGACAAGACGACGCTCGACGAGATCGAGGACGCGCTGATCGCCTCGGACCTCGGCCCCGAAACCGCCGCGCGCATCCGTCAGCGCCTGTCGACGGGCGTGTTCGAACGCGACATGGAGGAACTCGGCATCCGCTTGGTCGTCGCCGAGGAAATCGAAAAAGTGCTCGATACGGTTGCCAAACCGCTTGAAATCACTGGCTTCCCGCGGCCGCACGTCATCCTCGTGATCGGCGTCAATGGCTCTGGCAAGACCACGACCATCGCCAAGCTCGCCCACCTGCTGAAGGAACAGGATTACGGCGTCATGCTCGCGGCAGGCGACACCTTCCGCGCCGCCGCGATCGGCCAGCTCGCCACCTGGGCCGAGCGCGCGGGCGTGCCGATCATCAGCGGCAAGGAAGGCGGCGATGCGGCGGGGATCGTCTATGAAGCCGTCAAGCAAGCCACCGCCACCGGCATCGACGTGCTGATCGTCGACACCGCCGGACGCCTGCAGAACAAGCGCGAGCTGATGGACGAACTCTCCAAGATCCGCCGTGTGCTCGGGCGGATCAATCCCGATTCACCGCACGACGTGCTGCTCGTGCTCGACGCGACCACCGGGCAAAATGCGCTCAATCAGATCGAAGTCTTCAAGCAGGATGCGGGCGTCACCGGACTCGTCATGACCAAGCTCGACGGCACCGCGCGCGGCGGCGTGCTCGTCGCGGCGGCCGAGAAATACGGCTTGCCGATCCACGCGATCGGCATCGGCGAGGGCATGGGCGATTTGCGCCCGTTCGATGCGAACGAGGTTGCGCGGATCATCGCAGGTGTAGAAGGCGTGCGGCGATGAGCATCTCCCCCTCCGCTAGGCCCCCTTTGGGGGCTGGTCAGCGCCTCGCGATCGATATCGGCCCGATCGCGATCTTCTTTCTGGTCAATTATCTGACGCCGGGGCTGGATCTCGTGAAGCTGCTTGCGGGCACGGCCGCGTTCATGATCGCGAGCATCGCCGCGATGATCTACTCGCTGATCCGCACCGGGCGGATTTCGCCGATGCTGTGGCTGACCGGCACACTGGTGCTCGTGTTCGGCGGGCTGACGCTGTATTTCCACAATAAGGACTTCATCCAGATCAAACCGACCGTCATCTATGCGATGCTGTCGGCGATTCTGGTATTCGGCCTCGCTACCGGGCGGCCCTTTCTCAGCCTGTTTCTCGAGGCCGCCTATCCGGGTTTAAGCGATGCCGGTTGGCGGCGGCTCACGATCAACTGGGCGGTTTTCTTCGCGTTTCTCGCGGTGCTCAACGAAATCGTCCGGCATGAATTCAGTTATGGTTTCTGGCTCGGTTTCAAACTGTGGGGGGTAATCCCGCTCACCGTGCTCTTCGCCTTCGCCAACATACCGATGCTGATGAAATACGGCTTCAGCGTGCAGGACGACGACGTTCCGATCCCGCCAGAAGGCTGAACGCACGCCATATCCTGGCGCTTTTATACCACCACCATCGATTTTATATCACCATCGTCGTTACGGATGCGCGTTCTGCTATGGCAACGCCTGTGATTGTGGAGCAGGAGCACCACATGAATAACCCCCGACCAAGAACGATCAGCCTGGTAATCCCGGCCTATAACGAAGAAGCCTATCTGCCCGCCTGCCTCGATGCGGTGTTGCGGAACGTGGCCGACAAGGCGCTGGAAATCATTGTCGTCGACAATAACAGCACCGATGGCACGAAGCAGGTGGTCGAACGCTACCCAACGGTCAAATATGTGTTCGAGCCGGTCAAGGGCATAACGCGCGCGCGCCAGCGGGGCTTGCTGAGCGCGACCGGGGATATCGTCGCTTATGTCGATGCCGACACGCTGCCGCCACCCGGCTGGATCGAGCAGATCGCGCGCAATTTTGCGGAGGACAGCAACCTTGCCTGCCTGTCAGGCCCGTACAGTTTTTACGATTTGAGCGGAATAAAAGACAAGATTTCGACCGGCTGGTTCGTAACAGCGCGGCCGCTTTATGCCCTGACCGGCTTTATGATGGTCGGCGGCAATTTCGCGATCCCACGCGAAACCCTCCACAAAATGGGTGGGTTCGACGACACGATCGAATTTTACGGCGAGGATGCCGATATCGCGAAACGCGCGAAAAAGTTCGGGAAAGTGCTGTTTTCGCCGTCGTTGGTAATGCCCACATCGGGACGACGATTGAAGAAGCAGGGCCTGCTCAAAATGGCGGGCCTGTATTTCATCAACTATCTGTCGATCGTGTTTCGCAGCAAGCCCGCGACACAGGGGTATCAGGATATTCGTTAGCCTGGCCGGAGACCGGGCATCCCTTCCCCGAAGGACCGGTGCGCTGGTGTGGGCTATCGCTTCGTAACAAACGAAAACATGAGCACGCTCAACGGTCGCGGCCCGCGTTCGCGCGTCTTGAGATCAATCGCAAAATAGTCGCTGGTGCGCCAGAAACTGGGATCGGTCACCACCACCCAAGTTCCCGCCGCGTACCCGGCTCCGGGCGCCGTGACCACCATCCAACGCTTCAAACCACGGTCCGGATAGCCATTCCACAGCCACTGCGACCAGTTCGGGCGTACTGGTACGCCATTCGGATGCCCGACATGGCGCTGCGTACCCGGCCCGCCGACCAGCGCATTGATGCGATCGGTCAGCATCGCAGGATCATGGCTACCAACCACCACAAGCGTGCAGCGCTGCTCAACCAGATGCTCGGGCAATCGCAGGGTTTCAAACTTGAGCAATAGCGTTCGGCCAGATGCCGGGTCGGTCAGCCCGAACGCCGGCACGTCCGGATCTGTGACATGGAATTGGGCGCGCGCATCGTCCTCTAGCGGGACCCAACTATGGTCGCGATCGGGTACCGCGAACCGCCGATTCGTGCGTACCGGATCGAAGCAAAGGCGCTGCAAATAGGCGACCGGTTCGAGCAAAGGCGGCCGTGGCCCGCGCCGTGCCCGCACAACGATATCCCCCACCTGGTCCTCGACCAGTGATGGCGGCGGGCCACTTTGCGCCAGCAACGGATTGGCGCAGAGCGCGAGCAAGAGACCCGAGAGGATCCGTCGCATCACGTCTGCGCCACCTATTCAGGCCGCCGTATCCTCGAAGCGCTTGCCGGCTTCATCCCAGTTCACGACATTCCACCACGCCTTCAAATAGCCGGGGCGGTCGTTCATATACGTCAGGTAATAAGCGTGTTCCCACACGTCGTTGGCGAGGATCGGCGTGCCCTTGTCCTTGGCATCGTCCATCAACGGATTGTCCTGGTTGGGGGTCGACACGACCTTCAGCGCGCCGCTGTCATCCTTGATCACCCACGCCCAGCCCGAACCGAACTGCCCGGCACCCTTGCCGTTGAAATCGTCCTTCAACTTGTCGAGGCCGCCATAAGCGTCGATCGCCTCGGCTAGCTTGCCCGACGGCTGCGTAGTGCCGGCCGGTGCCATGATCTTCCAGAAAAAGTCGTGATTCCAGAAACCACCGCCATTGTTGCGCACCAGCGGCGGCAACGTCGAGATCATCCCGAGGATTTCCTCGATCGTCTTGCCTTCCAGCTTGGGGTCAGCAGCGACGCCCTCGTTCAGCTTGGCAGTGTAAGCGGCGTGATGCTTGTCGTGGTGGAAAGTCATCGTCTCCTTCGAGATCGTCGGTTCCAGCGCGTCATACGCATAAGGCAGCGGGGGAAGTTCGAACGCCATGGGGTCTTCTCCTAAGATAACTCGAATAGGCAAACGTTGCGCCCAGCAAATGGGTCCGGTCGCGTCGTTACGCAACCGATTCTGCGGCTGCGCCTGAAATCAGGTTGTGACGCTTCAACGCGTGGCGCAACTGGTCGTAACTCAGCCCCAGCGCTTCGGCGGTCGCGCGCTGGTTGAAGCGGTTTTCGGCGAGCGCGCCTTGCAGCAATTCGTATTCGAAGCGCGCCAGGCGGGATTTGTAATCCATCGGTCCCGTCTCGGTCACGGTCGCCACGGGCACCGAAGCCACCTGCTCCGCCACCGCAACGGCCGCTGGCGTCGATGTGACCGGGCGATGCGGCGAATGGAACGGATCGAACTGGATCGCGTCGATCGGACCGTCCGCGTCCCAGCGATACACCGCGCGCTCCACCACGTTGCGCAATTCGCGGACGTTACCCGGCCATTGATACGCCATCAGCGCAGCCTCCGCCGCCCGCGTAAAGCCCGGCCACCCGTCGCGCTGCAGCTCCGATGCCATCCGCCGCCCGAAATGCTCGGCCAGCACCAGCACATCGTCGACCCGCGCACGCAAGGGCGGCAAGGTCACCACCTCGAAGCTCAGCCGGTCGAGCAAATCGGCGCGAAATTGATGCCGCGCGACCTTGTCGGGCAAATGCTCGTTGGTTGCCGCCACGATCCGCACATCGACCCGCATCGGCCGCGACGACCCGATCCGCGTCACCTCGCCATATTCGACCGCGCGGAGCAGCCGGTCCTGTGCCGCCATCGACAGCGTGCCGAGCTCGTCAAGGAACAGCGTGCCATGATGCGCTTCCTCGAACCGCCCTGCCCGCGCCTTGGTCGCGCCGGTAAAGGCACCCGCTTCATGCCCGAACAGCTCGGCCTCGATCAGCGTCTCGGGAAGTGCCGCGCAATTCATGATGACCAAAGGCTGATCCCAGCGCGGGCTCAGCCGGTGAAGACGCTCGGCAACGAGCTCCTTGCCGGTGCCGCGCTCGCCGATCACGAGCACCGGCCGGTCCAGCGCCGCTGCGCGGCTGGCGAGTTCGAGCGCGTCAAGGAACGCGCTCGATTGCCCAATCACATGATGCGTCCGCTCCATTCCCAAGGCTTGGCGTAAAATCCCAAGCCTTGACAAGTCGGATTTTCGTTCATCTGGCAGAAAGGCACGGAAATCCGCCATTTTTGAAACTGGCACGGCACATGCAAAGCTCTTGGTACAGCCCAATCGGGCCGCACATTTTCAAGCTAAGGAGACTCATCATGAATTCCGAATACAAATCGCAGAACAGCGTTTCACAAGTTCTGGTCGCGCTCGTCGCGACCGTCCTGCTCGGTTCGGTCGCGCTCGTCGGCGCGGTTGGCCCGGTCAACGCTGCCCCGATCCAGATCGCTGCCCAACCCCAGGGCTGAAGCGACGCCGGGGCGGACGCCCCCATTTCCGCCCCGGCACCAATTTTGTACCTCGAAGGAGTAAACCAATGGGCATCTTCAGCCGAACCCGCGATATCGTCGCTGCCAACTTCACCGACCTGCTCGACAAGGCGGAAGACCCCGCGAAAATGATCCGCATGATCATCCTCGAAATGGAGGAAACGCTGGTCGAAGTTCGCGCTTCTGCCGCGCGGACCATCGCCGATCAGAAGGAAATGCGCCGCCACATCAGCAAGCTCGGCAGCTTGCAGGAAAGCTGGACCGAAAAGGCCGAGCTGGCGCTGTCCAAGGGTCGCGAAGATCTCGCCAAGGCGGCGCTCGTCGAAAAGCAGAAGGCGGCCGATATGGCCGAACAGCTGAGCGGCGAGATTTCCGTGCTCGACGAGGCGCTGCGCAGCTCCGAGGAAGACATTGCCAAGCTGACCGGCAAGCTCCGCGAGGCGCGCACCCGGCAGAATTCGATCGCGACCCGGCTCGAATCGGCACAGAACAAGTTCAAACTGCGCGATCTTTATGCCGGCCCCAAGATGCACGAGGCGTTCTCACGCTTCGAGATCATGGAGCGCCGCGTCGACATGGCCGAGGGCCGCGCCGAAGTCGCCGGTTACGGTGCCCCGCCCAAGTCGCTCGACGAGGAAATTGCCGAGCTGAAGTCTGCCGAGAAGGTCGAGGCCGAACTGGCTGCGATGAAGGCCCGCGTCGGCCCAAGCACCGGGGGCAATGGTTGAGATGGAACATGATCTGCTCCCCATCTTGGTCGTCGGCATGCTCTTCATCGGGCTACCCTGGGTGATCCTGCACTACATCACCAAGTGGAAGCAGGCGCCCAAGATCACCAACGAAGACGAAAAGCTGCTCGACGAACTCTACTCGCTCGCCCGCCGGCTCGAAGACCGGCTCGGCACCGTCGAGCGGATCGTCGCAGCGGATCACCCCGATTGGCGCGCTGGCATGCCGCTGGCCGAGCCGACCACCCCTTACGACCCTTCACGGAGGAACTGAAATGTCCGCCAGCCGCACCAAATTCTACCTCGACAAACAAAACAGCAAATGGCTGGGCGTTTGTTCCGGGATCGCCGATTACACCGGCATTGACACGACCTGGGTCCGCGTCGGCACCGTCCTGCTCACCTTCGCCACCAGCGGATGGACGTTGCTCGCCTACATCGTCATCGCCTGCGTCGCCGAGAAGAAGCCGGTCGGCCTCTACGACAGCGCCGAGGATGCGAAGTTCTGGCAGGGCGTGCGCACCAATCCAACGCGCTCGACCGCCGAGGTCCGCTCGAAGTTCCGCGACATCGACCGTCGGCTTGCCGATATCGAGACGCTCTACACCAGCCGCAACAGCCGCCTCGCCGACGAGATCGACAGCCTGCGCTGATCGGGTCCGGGCGTAACAGGGAAGGAATACCATCATGGGAAGTGGACAAATTTTCGTCCTGGCGATCATCGGAATGTCGACGGTCGGTTGGGTCATCACCACCTGGGTCCGGGCGCGCCACGGCTACCCGCTCGAGAATGAATGGAGCGGCACGGCAACCCGCACCGACCCGAGCGCGGATCGCAAGATCGAGCTGCTGAGCAACGAAAATGAGAAGCTGCTCGGCCAGCTCGGCCGCCTGGAGGAACGCCTCGCCGTCCTCGAACGCATCGCCACTGATCCTGCCGAACGTGTCGCCCGCGACATCGACGCGCTGCGCTGAGCGGCATTCAAAGGAGCCAGCCGATGTTGAACGGTTTTACGATTTTCATGCTCGTCTTTGTCGTCGTCGGCGTCCCCGTAATCGGCGGGCTGTGGCACCAAACCTACAAAATCGGGCTGAAGCATAAGGAAAAAATGGCGAACGCGCTGAGCGCGCAAACCGCCGAAAAGGCCGCGCAATATGCGGCGCAGACCGAACGGCTTGAACAGCGCGTCCGCGTGCTGGAACGCATCATCACCGACCGCGGCGTCGATCTCGCAACCGAGATCGAAAGCCTGCGCGACACACCGCTCAACTAACCCAACCCTTCTTCCCCGAGGATATCATGATCGTATTTTTCATCGTGCTCGCCGTCATCACGGCGGGGGGTGTCTGGGCGACCGAAAGCGTCGACCGCCCGCGTCGTCGTCGCCTTCGCGAAGCCACCGCACCCCTGCTCTGACCTCCTAACCCCACACAACAGGGAGTTACTGACATGAACCCATTTGAAATGGTCGTTGCGATCATCGTCGTCGTCACGATCGGACGCGTGCTCCAGGCGCGCTACGGCGTAGTCCGCACCAAGCGTGGCGAGAGCTTCGCTTTCCGCGACGACGGCGCGGCGCAAGCCGAGAATGAGCGGCTCCGCGATGAGCTGAAGGCGATGAAGGACCGGCTCGCCGTCCTCGAACGCCTCGCCACCGACAATAATGACAGCGGCGCCCGCCTCGATCGCGAGATCGAGAAGCTCCGCGACCGCCCATAACCATGTCCCCCTTTTCAGGAGTAGGGATGATGACTGACCCGACCTTCTATGTGACCATGGCCGCCGCCGGCCTGGTTGGCCTGTCGATGCTGACCTTCGCCACGCTCACCGGCTGGCGCGGCTGGCTCGCGTTCAAGCAGCAGGAACTGCACGCCTTCGGCGAACCCGATCGCGGCACGGCGCTTCCCAATGCCGGCGCCCGGATCGAAATCGCCGACCTCAAGGAACGCATCCGCAAGCTCGAGGCGATCGCGGCGGGGGTGGATCTTTGATCCCAGCCGGGGACCACCCCGGCGAAGGCCGGGGCCCAGTTGCGAAGCTGCCGACGAAAAAGTCCAGCACGCGATGACCAACCGCTCGAAACTGGGCACGGCCTTCGCCGGGGTGGAGTAGAAGTTGGTGACGCGGCTGCCGCGACGCCGCTATAGCCCTCCCATGCAAACCCTGACCGACATCGAATCCGAATACAGCTTCCTCGAAGCTGACGACCGTTACCGTCTGCTGATCGATCTGGGCCGTGAGCTCGAAGACATGCCCGCCCCGCTCAAAACCGATACCACATTAGTGCGGGGCTGCTCCGCCTCGGTGTGGGTCTATCCCACGGCCAAGGAGGATGGCACGCTCCACTTCCTTGCCGATTCGAACGCGGCGATCACCAAGGGGATCATCGCTTTGGTGCTGCGCACGGTGCAGGATCAGCCACCTGCCACAATCCTCGCCACCGACATCCCCGGCGCGCTCGGCCCGTTCGACCTGAGCAAGCAATTGAGCTCCAACCGCACGCAAGGCATCCCCAATATGATCGCGCTGATCCGCGACACCGCAGCGCGCTACGTTTAGGCTTGGGTGCTGTCCTACACAGCCAATCCGTGTCAGGCTGACATTTCGATTTTTCAGCGCTCTTTGACAGTCCCGACACCTGCGAACGGCCCGCAATGCGCGGTGGGTACGACGCGCTTATCCCTAACTTTAGCCTAAACTTCCGCCGCCGCGCGCGCCACAGCGCCACGCAGGCCAAGCCCGTCGACGATCTCGGCCACGTCCGACTGCGCCGCAACCAACAGCCATTCGCCCGGCTTCGCGCCGTTCACGACCGTGACCGCGCCCTTGGGACACACGCCCAGGCATTTCACCTCGACGATGACGAGCGCGCCCTTACGGCCCTTGCGAAGGCCAAGGTCGTGCCGCAACGCCTTCGCGAGCGAGGTCTTACCCTTCGTCCCGAACCCGCCGCCCAGCTTTTTCGAACATTTCTTGCAGATGAGGATCGTGTTGGCCCAGTCGGAGCGAACCGTCCTCAAACCGGCTTCCAGTTTCGCGCATCCTCGGCGGCCTTGAGCACGTCGTAAGCGGCCTGGATCGCGAGAAAACGCGCAGCCGCTTCCGCGTCGCCGGGCCTGATATCGGGATGGTTCGATTTCGCCAGCCGCCGCCACGCCATCCGCACCGTCTCGAAATCGGCATCGACCTCGAGTTCGAGCAAATCGAGCGCGCGCAGCTCGTCGCGCGACCGCGACCCGTCGCCGGGGCCGGCCCATTGGTGGTGGCGCGATTCGGTATAGCCCTCGGCGGTCTGCGTCTCGGCGCGTTCGCGCTCGGCCGCTTCCTCGGCGCTCAGGCCTTCGAAGTAATTCCAACCGCGATTATATTCGCCGGCATGTTCCTGGCAGAAATACCAGCGTTCGGGGCTGTTGGGGGATTTGGGTGCCGGGCAATCGCCCTTAGCGGTGCAGCCATGCCGGTCGCACAGCCGCACCGTCGCCGCCTCCGTGCTGGCTTCGCCATAAGCGCGCCAGCGGGGAAAGCCCCAGTCGACAGATCGTGAAGAGGAACGCGCCATAGCCCGCCATCTAAGCATCGAAGTGCGATAGCGCCATGACGCTTTTGCGACAGACCAAAGAAAACGCCAGAGGGTCTGTAAGCCGGGTTCTGTCCACCCTCCGGAGAAGGTTAGGCGACCATTCCTCTAGGACGACGTTTGCACGCCGCCTCAAGCAATCAACCCGGGCGACGAGCTGAAACGAAGCCCATATGCCGCCCCTATTCGATCTTGCTCCCGGTGGGGTTTGCCATGCCGCCCCTGTTACCAGGCGCGCGGTGCGCTCTTGCCGCACCCTTTCACCCTTGCCTGTTCCCCATACGACTTGCGTCGAAGGGGACATCGGCGGTCTGCTCTCTGTGGCACTTTCCCTGGGGTCACCCCCGCCGGGCGTTACCCGGCACCGTCGTTCCGCGGAGCCCGGACTTTCCTCGCGGTGCTTGCGCACCCCGCGGCCGCCCGACCCTCTGGCAAACCCGCTTTAGTCGTCGCCTGTAGGCTTTGGCAACAGCAAGGCCAGCAGGATACTGCGGCACTCGCCGTCGATCACGCCGTCGATCAGTTCGGGGCGGAAGCGGCGCTGGAAGGCGACGATCGCGGCAAGCTTGTCCGAAACGTCATAGCCAAAGCGTTCGAGCGCGATCAGGAAGCCGGCGTCGCTCCACATCGGGTCCATCAATTTCTGCGTCGGGCGCGGCAGAGCGAGGCGGACCTTGGCAAGGCGGCTCCACGGGAACAGCTCGCCCGGATCCTGCTTGCGCGTTGGCGCGATGTCGGAATGACCCACCACATTGCCGCGCGTAATGCCGTACCGCTCCTTGATCCCGGCGAGCAGCGGGATCAGCGCGTCGATCTGTTCCTCCAGGAACGGGCGATAGCCGAATTCATGGCCGGGATTGACGATCTCGATCCCGATGCTCGCCGAATTGACGTCCTCGATCCCACGCCAGCGCGACTTTCCGGCGTGCCAGGCGCGTTTCTCCTCGGCCACCATCCGCAAGACCTGGCCGTCCTCGGCAATCAGATAATGCGCCGAGACCTTGGCGGCGGGGTCGCGCAGCCGGTCGATCGCGGCTTCAGCCGTCTGCATGCCGGTATAATGCAGCACGACGATCGAGACAGGCAGCAGCCGCTCGTCGAAATTGGGCGAGGGCGTGTCGATAATGGTCATGGGCAGTCCCCGCGATAGCCGAGCGCCAGCTTAGGGTCCAAACCGATGCCGCCGTCAAGGAACCCCGTGCGCTGGCTCGTAAAGGCCGCGATAGCGCGGGCTCGGGCGAAATGCGTCGGTCTGGCCGATCACCGTCTCGCCTGCCCCCAGCACCAGAACGCCGCCCGGCCTGATCACCGTGGCGAATCGTTCGAACACCTTCAGCCGCAGCTCGGCATTCAGATAGAGCAGGACGTTGCGGCACAAGATCACGTCGAACCGCCCGATCGGCAGCGGATCGCTGATCAGGTTCATCCGTCGAAACGCGATTCGGCGGACGAGTTCGGGATTGGCGACCCATTCATTCCCCTCGGTTTCGAACCAGCGCACCATGCGGCGCACCGGGAGCCCGCGTTGAATCTCGAATTGCGAATAGCGCCCCGAACGGGCTCGGGTGAGTGCGATCTCGGAGACGTCGGTCGCGACAATCTCGGGCGGCTGCGTGTCGCGGCCGATCTCCCGTTCGCCAAACAACATCGCCAGCGACAGCGGTTCCTGCCCGAACGAACATCCTGCGGACCAGATTCGCGGGCGGCGGTGGGGATGATCGGTACGCATCGCCTCGACCGCGTCGGCGACCATGTCGAGCACGGCGGCGTCGCGAAAGAACGAGCTTTCCTGGTTGAGCAAGGCATCCGCCACCTGGTCGCCAATGTCGGGCGATCGCAGCGCCGCGCTGGCCAGCGCTTCGATCGTGTCGAACTTGAGGTCGCGCAACAACGGCTTCAACGCGGTTTCCAAACGCCATTCGCGATTCGCCGCCAGTTGCTGCCCGGTGCGGGATTCGAGGATTGCCGTCAGGATGCCCATCGCCCCCTTTGCCGAGGCGCGGGGGGAAGGTTGGCGGGGGACGAAGGTGTCGGCGCGCGGCTCGATCATGCCGGACGCCGCCGCGCAGCGGTGAGACGCCCGATCTCGACGGGGGTCAGCACCGCGCTGGCGATACCGGCGCCAGCGATTGCGCCGGGCATGCCCCACACCACCGAACTTGCCTGGTCCTGCACGACGACCGTACTGCCGCGATCGATCAAACTCCGCGCGCCCTCGCACCCGTCGCGCCCCATACCGCTGAGCACGATGCCGAGTGCGCGGCTGCCATAGGTTTCGGCGACACTCTCGAACATCGGATCGACCGAAGGCATGCAGCCGCTTTTGCTCGGTTCGTGCGACAAACGGACGGCGGTCGCATCACCGGTGCTGACGATCCGCATATGCGCATTGCCGGGCGCGACGATCACGCGGCCGGGCCGAATCCGCATACAATCGGTCGCGACATCGCAGGGCCGGTTGGACAGCAGCGCCACCTGCGCCGCGAAATACGGCATGAACGATTCGGGCAAATGCTGGGTGATGACGATCGGCACCGGAAACGCCGTCGGCAATTCGCGCAACAAGACACTCAACGCGTGGATACCCCCGGTCGACGCCCCAATCGCGACGACATCGAAACCGTGGCCGGCGGTGACCGGTAGGTCCGGCGCGCGCCGCTGGGCCGGCAGCTCTGCTGGCAGCTCGACGGCAAGCAAGCGCGCCAGCTTCTCGACCAGTTCAACCGAAAAGCGCCCAGCGAAATCGCCGACATCGGGCTTCACCAGCGTATCGGCCGCACCCAGCGCCAGCGCCTTGATCGTTGCCGCGGCGCCATCGCTGGCGGAGGACGACACGATTAAGACCTTCGCCCCCCGCCCTGCGGCGATCAGGTCGGGCAAAGCGACCAAGCCGGTGACACCTGGCATTTGGATGTCGAGCATGATTCCCTCGACACGGGTGTGGCGCAGGAAATCGAGCGCGGCGGCGGCGCTCGAGACCGCACCGGCCACCACGAAACGTCCGCGCTGTTCGACGGCGCGTGCGATCACCGCCCGCGCGACCGCCGAATCATCGACGATCAACACGCGCGGTGGCGCATCGCCGCCAGCGAACCGTTCTTGACTGGGGGCGGTCTGGATGGGCATCGTATTCGGCCGTTTCAGGCCATGCCGACGATCTGAAGTTTGCTTTCCAACGTCTCGCGATCGAAGGGCTTCATGACATATTCGTCAGCCCCCGCCTCGATCGCGGCCCGGATATGCGCCATGCCATTCTCGGTCGTGCAGAACACGACCTTCGGGCGCGTTGGAATGCTGCTGTCGCGGAGCGCACGCAGGAAATCCATGCCGCTCATTACCGGCATGTTCCAGTCGAGCAGGATGACATCGGGCGCGGAGGCCAAGCACGAATCCAGCGCCTCGCGCCCATCACAGGCTTCGCTGACCTGAAAATTGAGCGTTTCCAGAATGTGACGCGCGACCTTGCGGATCACTTTTGAATCATCGACGACGAGACAGGTCTTCATGAAGTCACCCTGAGTAAGCACGCTTGCGAACACCCTTGCCCTAAAGGGGTAAGCGTCCCGTTAATCTGCGAAGATTCAGGCGGCGATTGCGGCGACGCCGGGGATCAGCGCATCGAGCGCAATCGCCAGGATCGGCTCGCCATCTCGCTCGACCAGCCCGCGTCCGATCGTGCGCCACCCCTTGTCGAGCACGATCCCCGCCGACACCGGTGCCAAATCAAACGGTGCCACATCATCGAGCGCGTCGACCAACACTGCATAATGATGACCCTCGACAATCGTAATGACCGCCCGCGTCGCCTCGACGGAACCCGCATCGAGACCGAGGGCGGCACGGGTATCGATCACGGTCACGACCCGGCTGCGCAAGGCCGCAAGCCCACGCACGTGCCGCTCGGAACGCGGCACCGGCACGATCGTGCCGATATCGACGACGGATTCGACTTGGCCCGATTCGATCGCCACGGTCCGTCCGGCAATTTGCGCGATCAGGAACAACGCCATTATCGACCTCCCGCCGACCGTGCGACCGCGGCCAGGAGGCCCGACCGGTCGTATCGGAAAATGCTGCTCTCATCCCCTTCCGCCTCGCGGCGCAGGCGAACAACCGCGGCGGACCCGACCGGTGTGGCGACATCCCCGTCCATCCTGACCACGACCTGCGCGCTTTCGCCAGCGCGAAGGGCCGAAGTCACGCGATATCCGGCCCCTTCGAGGACCGGCCGCAGGAATGTCGTCATCCAGGCCGATTCGGTGCCATCAAGCAGGCATAACGGCGCGCCGAGGTCGGATCCGCCCTGCGCATGATGCGCGAAAATCCAATGAAGATCGACGACCTCGACCTGCTCACCCTCGATCGCTACCACGCCTGCGATCGGGCCAGCTTCGCGCGCGGCAACGATCGCATCGGGCAGTTCGACGATGTCGAGCGCCTCGCCGATCGCGTAACCGATCTCGAGCCCGCCATCGCGCAGCCGCAAGACGGAAACCGAGGTCTTTGCCGCCCAGTCACCCAAAGCGACGAGTGGAATGATCGCATCATCGACCGACAATCGAAGCTGACCCGCAGAAAAGCGAATGGCGCTGGTCGACACCGGTTCGACGCGATCGATCACCGACAGCGGTACAATCCGGCGCGTGCCATCAAGGTCATCAAACAAGAGTGCCTGAACACCCGGCGTTCGCGTTTCGACCACAAAATCGTCGGTCGGAGATTCACGTCGGAATTCCAGCCCGGCGACATGCGCGATCCCGGCACAATCGAGCATCAACATCGGCAGACCACTGTCGGGCAGCGTCTGCCCGGCATAGACGCCCGTTGCCATAATCGCAGGCGCGGCGGGCTTTATCACCAATTCCTCATGATCGAGCACGGTATCGACCGCCAGCGCGTAGCTGCCGCCCGACACCCCGACGATCACGAGCATCGCCGGTTCGCTGGGTTCAAAACCGAGCATCGCGCCAAGGTCGATCAAGGGCATCCGGCGGTCTCGAACCGTCGCGGTGAGCGTATCGCCGATCCGGTCAATCCGGATCGCCTCGCCGCCGACGCGCACGATCTCTTCAATCGCCTGACGGGAAATCGCAAAGCGCTGATCGCGCACGCCGATCCCGATCGTCGCCATGATCGATAGCGTCAGCGGCACATGGATCGCGATCCGCAGGCCCTTACCCGGCGTGTTGTACAATTCGATGCGCCCGCCAATCTGTTCGACATTGGCCCGAACGACATCCATCCCGACGCCCCGACCAGAGATGGCGGTAACGGTGTCCTTGGTCGATAATCCCGGCTCGAACACCAGTTCGAGCCTGGCCTGCTCCCCGAGCCCGCGAAGCTCAGCCTCACCGCGAATCCCGCTGCTGGCGATCTTGGCGACGAGCCGGTCGATATCGATTCCCTGCCCGTCATCGCTGATCTCGATGATGATCTGATTGCCCGATTGGCGCGCCGCGACGTTCAGCCAGCCATTTTCCCGCTTGCCAGCCATCCGACGCAAGGCCGGTGCCTCGATCCCGTGATCGATCGCGTTGCGGATGATGTGGACCAGTGGATCGCGCATCATCTCGATCATCTCGCGGTCGAGCTCGACGTCGCTACCCTCGATATGGAGCGTCACCGATTTGCCGAGTTCGGCCGCCGTATCGCGCACCATGCGGGGGAGTGCCGAGAACAGCGCATCAATCTTTTGCATGCGCGTCCGGGTCACGGTGTCGCGCATCTCGGCGACCGTCAATGACAGCCGTTCGAGCGCTGCCTCGACGCTCGGGTTCGCCCCATCGTCGCGCATCCGGCGTGCGAGTTCGTTGCGCGCGAGGACCATGTCCGACATGCCGCTCATCATCCGGTCGAGCAGATCGACGTTAAGGCGCACGCTACGGCTTGGCGTGCGCAGCGTTGGGGCGGCCGCGACAACGACCGCTTCGGCCCCGGCATCGAGCGCGGCGATGAGCAGATCTTCGCCAGAATCCGCGAGCGCATGACCCGAATCGATCGCCTCGACGATCTCGCCGATCCGGTCGACAATCGCCAACACCGCATTGACGAGCTTTGTATCGGGGCTACGCTCCCCCGAGCGCACTGCGGCAAGCACATCCTCTGCGGCGTGACTCATCCGTGCGAGTCGCGGCAGATCAAGAAACCCGCAGCTTCCCTTTACGGTGTGGACAAAGCGGAAGATCGCATCGAGCCGATCGCGATCGTCGGGCGCGGATTCCCACGCGACGATCTCGCCCGAGAGCGCTTCGAGCGTCTCGCGCGTCTCGGCGATGAATTCCTGTAGCAGATCGTCCATGAGCCCCCGCGGAACAGTAGGGACTTGCATGGGCGGGAAGTGGTTAAGGAGCGGTTTATCGAGCCCCGCTCAGGCGACTTTAAACGCCGCGCCGAATAACAAGACAGCTTCGTCCGGATCGGACACCTGGACGATGCCGCCGCCCTCCTGAACGAGCGCGTGGACCAGATAGGCCGCCGCCGCGCGCGGGGTGATGACCGCTTCGCCATGAGTACCGGTCAGTGCCGCGCGCATTTCGGCGTCGAGCACGATTCGCGGGCCATCCGCGCGCACGACGATCTCGACTTGGCCATCGACGCTCTCCGCACCGACATCAAGCTGCCCGCCACGCACCAGCGCATCGCCCGCGATCAGCGCGAGATTGAGCAGCACCTTGATCGCGGGCTTGGGCAATGTCGCATCCTC
Organism: Sphingomonas psychrolutea; assembly: GCF_014636175.1. Classification (GTDB taxonomy): domain Bacteria; phylum Pseudomonadota; class Alphaproteobacteria; order Sphingomonadales; family Sphingomonadaceae; genus Sphingomonas; species Sphingomonas psychrolutea. Next base: position 231,979 of record NZ_BMDW01000003.1, read on the forward strand.
GACCAGCCAGCCAAGCTTGACCTTGTGCCCATCGCCGAACAGCCCCTCGATCGCGGCGCGTGCCTCGCGCGCATCGACCGTCTCGCCGAATCCGCCCGCGGCACCAAAGGCAAGCCGGAAGAATTTGAGTTTGTTGGCCGAAGCCTTGGCGCTGTCGCTGAGCAGTTCGAGGCACCGCGCCCGCATTTCGGGGTCGTGTTCGTCGGTGAGCAATTCGAGCCCGTTGTTGAGCGCGCCCACCGGGCTGAGCAGATCGTGGCACAGCCGCGAACACAGCAGGCTAGCAAAATCGACGGGAGTCATCGTCATCGGGTCTTTGGCTTTCGGGTCAAAACGTGTCGCTCTTCTGACGATGCAGGCGCAGTGACGCAACCCACAGCGCAGCGACGCGACTCATAGTTCCACAATCTCGTGCCGGACCGCGACGAAGCGGCCCTCGACCGGGCCGTTTTCGGCTGCGCGGTAAAAGCTTGCGTCACGCCCGGCCATGATCAGCCAGATTGAATCATCCGGCGTGGCAGCCGCCGCATCGCGCGCCGACGGAATCGCCGCGCCGCAGGGGTGTGAATGATAGCAGCCGACAATCGCTGGGCCGCCGGCACGCGCGGCTTTGTGCGCAGCGATCAGCGGCACTGGGTCGATTTCAAACGCACAGCGTGGATCCGGTGCGACATTGCGACAGCGTGAGAAGTCGAGAATGCGGGTCGGCGACCCGAACAGCAAGCCGCACACCTCACGGTCCGGGGTCTTTTCCGCCTCGTTTAGCAGTCTCGCTAGTAGAGTGCTTGAAATCTCCAACGCCATGCCCAGATTCTAGCGCATGAACCGGGGGAGTGCCACTATCGAAGCCCGCGTCGCCGACGACGTGCCAGGCTTGCGTCTCGACCGGGCGCTGGCGGACGCCTTGCCCGAGGTTTCGCGGGAGCGTTTGAAGGCGCTGATCGCCGGCGGCGCGGTGACCGATCCGCAGGGCAAGCTTGCCAGCGATCCCTCCGGCAAAGCGATTCCCGGCGCGATCTATCGCGTCACCTTTCCACCCGCCGCACCCTCCGAAAACGCAGCGCAAGATATCGCCCTGAACGTCGTGTTCGAAGACGAATATCTGATCGTGATCGACAAGCAGGCCGGGCTCGTCGTGCATCCCGCCGCTGGCAACGCCGACGGCACGCTGGTCAACGCGCTGCTGCACCATTGCGCGGGCAATCTGTCGGGCATCGGCGGCGTCGCGCGGCCCGGGATCGTCCACCGTATCGACAAGGACACCTCCGGGCTGATGGTCGCAGCGAAGACCGATCGCGCGCATGAGGGGCTCGCCCGACAATTTCACGACCACACCATCGACCGGCGTTACAAGGCGATCGTGTCAGGACGCCCTGCCCCGCCCGCTGGAACGATCGATGCGCCGCTCGCGCGGTCGCCATCCAACCGCAAGAAGATCGCGATCGTCCCCGGCGGAAAGCGCGCGGTCACGCATTACAGCACGATCGAGCGGCTGCGTGAGGGCGCGCTGGTCGAATGTCGACTCGAGACCGGTCGCACGCATCAAGTCCGCGTTCATATGGCCTCGCTCGGACACCCCTTGCTCGGCGACCCGGTGTACGGTAGAACAAAGCAAGGCCATAAGGCAGTTTTGGAAACCTTGGGTTTCCGCCGTCAGGCGTTGCACGCCGCCCGGCTTGGGTTCATTCATCCGGTAAGAAGTACCGCTTTGTCATTCGATAGCGAAATGCCTTCGGACATGCAGGAACTGTTCGATACACTCTATAGTTAGACTACCGGGCGGGTGTATCCTATTCTGGAGCAACCGCCGCATAAAGGGAGACACACCATGGCAGCCCGCAGCAACGTCCCCGCGACGATCCCCGCCCTTGGCGGCGAGGCAAGCCTCAATCGCTATCTGAGCGAGATCAAGAAATTCCCGCTGCTCGCGCCCGAGCAGGAATATATGCTCGCAAAACGGTTCGAGGAACATGGCGATACCGATGCCGCGGCCCAGCTCGTCACCTCACATCTCCGCCTCGTGGCGAAGATTGCGATGGGCTATCGCGGCTATGGCTTGCCGGTCAGCGAGCTGATTTCCGAGGGCAATATCGGCCTGATGCAGGGCGTAAAGAAGTTCGAGGCCGATCGCGGCTTCCGACTTGCGACCTATGCGATGTGGTGGATTCGCGCCTCGATCCAGGAATTCATCCTGCGCTCGTGGAGCCTCGTGAAGATGGGCACCACCGCTGCGCAGAAGAAGCTGTTCTTCAACCTGCGCCGGATGAAGTCGAAGCTTGATGCGTTCGAGGACGGCGATCTGTCGCCGGAGCATCTCGCCAAGATCGCCAAGGACCTCGGCGTGACCGAGGCCGAAGTGACCAGCATGAACCGCCGCATGGCGATGGGCGGCGACACGTCGCTCAACGTGCCGATGCGCGAGGATGGCGAAGGCCAGTGGCAGGATTGGTTGCAGGACGATGCGCCGCTGCAGGACACCGTCGTCGCCGAAGCGCAGGAAGCCGATGTCCGGCACGAGATGCTGACCTCGGCGATGAGCGATCTCAACGAGCGCGAGAAGTTCATCCTGACCGAACGCCGCCTGACCGACGAGCCCAAGACGCTCGAAGAGCTTTCGCAGGTTTACGGCGTAAGCCGCGAGCGCGTGCGCCAGATCGAGGTGCGGGCCTTTGAGAAATTGCAAAAGGCGATGATGCGGCTTGCCGGTGACAAACGGATGCTAGTCGCCGCCTGATTCGCCTGGGGCCGGTCGTAAAGTGGACAGTGCCGACCGGCTCCTCCTAGAAGACGGTATGAGCGACCTGATGCCGTCCCCCGCCCTGCCCAGTCCGCGTGACCAGCGGGCGTCGCCAAGACGCGGCATCGTCCGGCGACTCAACGCTTGGATCGTGCGGCTCGTGCTGGGTTTCGTGCTGCTCTCGGTCCTTATGGTCGTGATCTACCGCTTCGTGCCGCCACCGGTCACGCTGACGATGATTGGCGATGCGATCGGCGGGCACGGGATCGACAAATCCTGGCGGCCCTTGTCCCAGATCGACCCCAATATGGCGCGGGCCGCGATTGCGGGCGAAGATTCGCGGTTCTGCACGCATCACGGGTTCGATCTGAAGGCGATCGAGACCGCCTATAGCCGCAATGCGCGCGGCGGGCGTATCCGCGGTGGATCGACGATCAGCCAGCAGACCGCCAAGAACGTCTTCTTGATTCAGGGCGGCGGTTATGTCCGCAAGGCGCTCGAAGCGTATTTCACCGTGCTGATCGAGGCGATTTGGGGAAAACGCCGGATCATGGAGGTGTATCTCAACGTCGCCGAGACCGGCATCGGCACCTACGGCGTCGAGGCCGGCGCGCAGCGTTATTTCGGTCATGACGCCGGGCAATTGTCGCCGCAGGAGGCCGGGCGGATCGCTGCGATCCTGCCGCTCCCGAAGAAGCGCGCCGCAGTGGCCCCGCGCGGCTTCACTCGCCGTCACGGCAACGCCATCACCCGCCGGGTCGGCGTCGTCCGCAACGACGGGCTGGATGGGTGCCTGCGCTAGCGCTTATTTGGTTGCGTCGTCCGCAGCTTTGGAGGCGCTGTCGCCGACCTTCTTTGCACTATCGCCGACATCCTTGGCGGCACTCGTCACCGCGTCGGTCCGCAGATTGTCGTTCTGGCTCTTGTTGAAGAGAAAGAACGCGCCGACCGCGACCGCGATCAGCAACGCGAGGCCGATCAGGATCGTCCCGCCGCTGCCGCGACGTTCGATGACGGTGGTGTGCGGCGTGTCGGTGACCTTGTCTGGCATGCTATCCTCCTGTTTTGACTGGAGACGATAACTTGCGCAGCGGTGAAACGTTCCGCTGGGGGGATCCGCTCGGAGCGCGCGACGTGGCAAAGCCACGTCGTCGGACGGGCAAATGCCCGCCGGCCGAGCTTGCGCGAGTCGAGCGGGCGTAGCCGCTCGCCGCGCTGCGCTCAAAACGGCAATTTGAACCCCGGCGGCAACGGAATGCCGCTCGTCATCTTCGCCATTTCCGCACCCGAAGCCGCATCGGCCTTCGCCTTGGCGTCGTTAAAAGCAGCGACGACCAGATCCTCGATCATCTGCTTCTCGCTTGGCTGGAGCAGCGATTCGTCGATCTCGATGCCGATGATCCGGCCCTTGGCCGACGCACGCACCTTGACGAGGCCACCGCCCGCGGCACCTTCGACCTCGATCTTGTCGAGCCCATCCTGCGCCTTGGTCAATTCGGCCTGGACGTTTTGCGCCATCGCCATAATCTCTTCGATGCTCTTCATACGCTCTTACTCCGCTGTTTCATCAAACTCTCGATCTCGCTGTCGGCGATCTCCGCCTCCGGGAACACATCAAGCGCCGCTCGGACCATCGGACTCGCCATGATTTCGGCCTTGAACGATTCATACTGCGCCGCATCGAGCTCGCGCAGCGTTGCTGCACCCGGCGTGTCGGCAGTGGTGATCTTCCAGTTACGCGCCGTGGCGCTCTTCAGCGCCCCCGCAAGTTCGCCGATCAGATCGGACGGTAACGGCCGCGCCGAGCTTAGCACGAGATCGGTCCCGCTGAGACTGACGAGGCTGGCATGATGCCGAACGCGCAGCGACAGGCCGATATTCCGGGTCCGCTCAAGCAAGTCGATGATCTCCGAGATCGATGCAGGCAAGGCCGCCTCGGCCGAAGCACCCGCCGGCGCCGCCACCGGTGCCACGGGCGCGGAGATCGCCATCGGCGCACCATTCTGGATCATCCGCGCCAGCTCGCCCGGATCCGGCAAGGTCGAGGCATGGACCAGCCGCAACAGCGCCATCTCGCACGCCTCGATCGGCATCGCCGCGCGGCCGACCTCTTCATGCCCCTTGAGCAGCAATTGCCACAGCCGGTGGAGCGCGGCGAAGGACAGCGACGCGGCCCAGCCCTGCAGCGCCTCGCGCTCCTCGGTCGCTTGCCCCGGCTCAACCGCCGCGCCGAGCTTGACCAGCGTGGTCGCGTGGACCGTCTCAAGCAGCCCGCGCAGCACGCCGAGCGGATCGACGCCGAGATCATATTGCCGCCGCAGCGCCGCGAGCGCCCCGATGCCGTCGCCGCCGAGCAGCAGCGTCATCAAATCGCGGATCGCACCACGATCGGACAGACCGAGCATGTCGCGCACGGCGGCGGCACTCACCGCGCCGCCGTCCATATCGGCATGCGCGATCGCCTGATCGAGGATCGACAGACCGTCGCGCGCCGACCCTTCCGCCGCGCGCGCGATCAGTCCGAGCGCCTCGGGCTCGGCGCTCACACCCTCAGCGTCGAGCACGCGAGCGAAGTGATCCGCGAGCTTTTCCGCCGGAATACGGCGCAAATCGAAGCGCTGGCAGCGCGACAGCACCGTCACCGGCACCTTGTTCACTTCGGTCGTGGCGAGCACGAACTTCACGCCCTCGGCCGGTTCCTCGAGCGTCTTCAACAGCGCGTTGAACGCGTTCTTGGACAGCATATGGACTTCGTCGATGATGTAGATCTTGTAGCGCGCGACGAACGCGGTCATCCGCGAGGCATCGATCACCGCGCGCATGTCATCGACGCCGGTATGGCTCGCGGCGTCCATCTCGATCACGTCGATATGGCGGCCCTCGGCGATGCCGACGCATGGCTCGCAACGCCCGCACGGATCGATCGTCGGCCCGCCCTGCCCGTCCGGCCCGATGCAGTTGAGCGCCTTGGCGAGCAAGCGCGCGGTCGAGGTCTTGCCGACGCCGCGCACACCGGTGAGCAGAAAGGCATGCGCGAGCCGCCCGCGGCGGATCGCATTGCCGAGCGTGGTGACCATCGCATCCTGGCCGATGAGTTCGGCAAAGGTCTGCGGGCGGTATTTGCGGGCGAGGACGCGGTAGGCTTCGCTCTTCGGCGGCGCGGGGGGTTCGCCCAAGTCAAAGCCGGGGGTGTCGTCGGCTGGGCCGCCAAGGAGATCGGAGGAGTCGGACATTGCGCCCTATCTAGGGGCAGCGGGGGGGATTGTCGAAGGGTTGGTTTTGGCGGGCGGGCGTGTGCGTGGGACCGGCGTTAAAGTCGCAAAAGTTACGGTATCCCGCGTTTTTCGGGGAATGCTCGATGCGCGGAAGTTTAGGCTAAGGTTAGGGATAAACGCGGTTGCTTTGGCTATTGCGTGCGCAACGGCGCACGCCGTGGCTCCGCGCGTCCAGCTGGTTTTGGCGACAACGATGGGAAAGAGCAGCCGCGAGTTTGGCAGATCGCGCGGTTGTAGGACATATGTGTCGGTTTGGGGTGGGAGCCGGAATGGCCGCTTTGGAGCGACTGTTTGCAGTAAGCCGACATTTTTCTTCGCGCCTTGGCAGGTCAGCTACACGCCCTCTAATCGAGATCAGTCGCGATTGATTTCAAACGAGCCGATACTGGTCGTTCGCTCAACTCCCGTGTCAGTGCGGCCCACATCGCCTTGACCGTATCACGTTTTCCGGTTGAGCAACCAAGGCGGGCAATTTTGACGGTCATGAGTTCCGCGGCGCTGAGGGACCGGCGAAGCCGACGTTCCTGATAGCCGATGAAGTGGCCGGGTTTCATTCGACTGCCCGACGGAATGGAAACGCGTCGTCGCCGTGCGCCAGCATCTCATATTGTGTCGCCATTTCGACGTGGATTTGCCGAATACCCGCGTCGGTTGCCTTGTCGGCGAGCGAGCGCGCTTGGGAGGCGCGAACAGCATAATATGGACCTTTACGATCTTCCTGCATTGGAATTCTCCTGCCCGAAGCGGGAGCTTTGCAGACGCTCTCAGTCACCGACTCGCCATGCCAGTCTCGATGATACCAAAGTATAACATATATTAGGGGACAGAGTCTCTCGCTAGATCAAAAGCTTTCCCTACAGGGAAACGCCCGATCTTTGCCGGCCAGTCGCGCCGAGAAGCGTTTGCTCGGCGAACGGCAGATTTCCTGAAATTGAAGCGACCCGGCAAAGCCGGGTCGTCGGACGGGCTTTGCCCGCCGGCCGCGCTTGCCTGCGTGGCGAGGCGCAGCCTCGCTCTCGCTGGCTGCGCGGTGGGAGCCGGAACGACCCGGGGCGAAATCGTTGTGGCTGCTGCCTTCCGGCCCTGACCAGGTTGGCGACGACCCCGTCCGCCCGACTCCCACGGCGCATATGGCGGGGTCGGGCGGCGGGATCAAGGGCTGCTTAGCGGCGAACCGTGCGGCAGGTGCGGATGCGGCGGTGATGGCGATACTTTACCGTGCAGACGCGGCGGGTGTGCGGGCGATAGCCATCGCGCACGGTGTGGACGGTCCGCGTGCGCTCAACCACGCGACCGTGGCGCTCGGCCATTTGAGCGCTGGCGCTGGCGGGAAGCATCGCGGCGGCGGCGATCAGGCCGGCGGACAACAGGGCTGCGAGTTTCATGCGATCATCTCCTGAACATTGCCCCAAAACCCATTTTCGGCGGCACCGGAGCGAAATGTTCAGCGGCCCTGCATGTTCCGTACTTCGCCCGGAATTCGCACCGTCAGCCCGTCGAGCGCTTGCGTCAGCAGAATCTGGCACGCGAGGCGCGAGGTGCGCGTGGCGCCGGCGGCGAGATCGAGCATGTCCTCCTCATCCTCGCTCGGCGGCGGGAGACGCGCGAAATCCTCGGCCGCGACGATGACGTGGCAGGTCGAGCACGCCATTTGCCCCTCGCACGTACCCTCGAGCGGCTGGCCGTCGGCTTGCGCGACTTCGAGCAAGCGGTCGCCAGGATTGGCCGCGACGGTGCGCACCGCGCCGTCCAGTCCGATGAAGCGCACCTCGATCATGCCGCGCGGTCTCCTATCGTCTGTTGCGCGTCGGCGGCGGCGATGATGCGGTCGATCGCCTCGGCCAATTCGGCTTCGGTGGTGTAGCGCCCGAAGCCGAGCCGGATGCTGGAGCGCGCCTGTGCCTCGCTGAGGCCCAGCGCGCGGAGCACGTGGCTGGAGCGGCCCGAGCCGCTCGCGCAGGCCGAGCCTGCGGAAAAGGCGATGTCGCGGAGGTCGGACATCAGGCGCGCGACGTCTAGGCCGTCGTGGCGGATGTTGAGGTTGCCGTAGTAGCGGTGCTGGGTGGAGCCGTTGATGTTCCATCCTCCCCTCCTTGGACGAGCGTCAGGAGAACCATGCCCCGCATGGTTCAGGTCATCCCGGTGGGATGACCGACCTGACGCTGGGGCGGGTTGGTATGGGGAGAGGGTAGACGCCGCCTCTGGCCGACCCACCCTCAGCCCCTCCCTTCCAGGGAGGGGAGGCGTCAAGCCCAACCGCTCGGTCGCGATAACCCAAAGGCGTTCGATATGCACCGCGTCAGCCTCGCGCCGTTCCGCCATCAGGGCCGCCGCGCGACCGAAGCCGGCGCACAAAGCGGGCGAGAGCGTGCCCGAGCGCCCGCCTTCCTGATCGCCGCCGTGGAGCAGCGGCTCCAGCGTCACGCCGTCGCGGATCCACAACGCACCGATGCCCTTGGGGCCGTATATCTTGTGTGCGGAGAGCGCGATCAGGTCGCAGCCTTCGGGGATGGGCACGCGCCCGTACCCCTGCACCGCATCGCACAGGAACAGCGCCCCGACCCGGTGCGCCGCTTCGGCCAGTTCGGTGATCGGCTGAACGACGCCGATCTCGTTATTGACCAGCATCGCGGCAACCAGCCCGGTGCCCGGCTGGATCGCCGGATTCGCCGCAGCGAGATCAACAACGCCATCGACATCGACCGCCAAGACCGTGGCCGATCGCCCGTGCCGCGCTTCAGCATCGACGGCATCGAGCACGGCGGCATGCTCGCTCGCGAGCGTCACCATCTCGCCAGTCGTGCCCTTGATCGCCCAGTTGAGCGACTCGGTCGCGCCGCTGGTGAAGACGACACGCCCGCCCGGTGGCAACACGGCCGCGACCTGATCGCGCGCGAATTCGACCGCCGCTTTTGCCTTGCGCCCCGCGGCATGCGCCGAGTGCGGGTTGGCGTGCTGGTCGCGCAGCCATGGCAACATCGCATCGAGCGCCTCGGGCGCGAGCGGGGTGGTCGCCTGATAATCGAGGTAGATCATGCCGCGAACGCCCGCGCCGCGCGCGAGATCGCGCGCCATTCCTTGATGAAGCGATCGACATCGGCCGCGCTGGTCGAGCGACCGAAACTGACGCGGACGACTTCGCGTGAGGCTTCCACGCTCCAGCCCATCGCGCCCAGCACATGGCTCGGCTTCATGCTGCCAGAGGAACACGCGCTGCCGGCCGAGACCGCGATCCCGGCCATGTCGAAGCGGATCAACTGCGTCGCGGCGCCCAGGCCGGGCATGCGGTACGACCCGATCGCCGGGTGGCGCGGCGCGGCGGGCGCGACAATCTGCCCGCCCGAACGGGTGATCGCGTCGTCGAGTGTCGCACGAAGCAGGGACATCGCGGCGACATCCTCCGGCGCGGCCAGCGCTGCGGCGAAACCAAGTGCGCCGGGAAGATTCTCGGTCCCGCTCCGATAGCCGCGTTCTTGCCCGCCAGTCGGGCTGAGCGTCGCCACGTCGCGCACCAGCAATGCGCCAACCCCCGGCGGCCCGCCGCGCTTGTGCGCGGAGATCGCGATGAAATCGGCGTGGTGCGCCACGTCCGCATCGGCCCCCGGCGGCATTTGCGCGGCATCGACCAGCAACAGGCCGCCTGCGGCATGGACGATCCCGGCGATCGCGGCGATCGGCTGGCGCACGCCGGTTTCGCTGTTGCACCATTGCGCCGCGAGGAGCGTCGGCTGCCCGGCGAGCACGCGCTGCAAGTTCGCGGAATCGATCAGGCCATCGGTGCCGACGCGGAGCACATCGGCCGTAGGGGCCGCGCGAATCACCGCATCATGCTCGACCGCCGAGATCAGCCGCCGTGCCGCCACACCGCGCCCGAGCGCGATCGCCAGCGCCTCGCTCGCACCGCTGGTCAGGATCGTCTCGCCGCTCCAGCCATAAGCGGAAGCGATCCGCGCCCGCGCCGCCTCCAGCGCCGCGCGCGCGGCGCGGCCTTCGGCATGCGGCGAGGACGGGTTCGCCCAGTGCGTCATCGCCTCCGCCGCCGCCGCCATCGCCCCGGGCAGAATCGGCGTGGTGGCGGCGTGATCGAGATAAAGCCGGGAAGCGGGGTGGTCGGTCAAAAGGCGGTCGGTTCCGAAGTGATTGCGAAGGGGAGCGTTGTGCTTATATAGCGCGCAACTTCCCGCGCCCAAATATCTTGGGCTGCGCGCCCCTTTTTTAGTCAGCAGGTCCGATGCCAGAAGTCATTTTCCCCGGCCCCGACGGCCGTCTCGAAGGCCGTTTCATCCCCGCCCCGCGCCCGCGCGCGCCGGTCGCGATGATCCTCCACCCGCACCCGCAAGCCGGCGGCACGATGAACAATCACATCGTGCTGGAACTGTACAAGACCTTCCAGCGGCGTGGCTTCGCCGTGCTGCGCTTCAATTTCCGCGGCGTCGGCAAGAGCCAGGGGACGTTCGACAATGGCGTGGGCGAGCTCTCCGACGCGGCGAGCGCGCTCGACTGGGTGCAGAGCTTCCACCCCGAGGCCTCGACCACCTGGATCGCGGGAGTCAGCTTCGGCGCGTGGATCGGAATGCAACTTCTGATGCGCCGCCCGGAAATTCGCGGCTTCATCTCGGTCGCGCCGCCCGCCAACATGTACGACTTCACCTTTCTGGCCCCCTGCCCGGCGAGCGGCATCATCATCCAGGCCGAGAATGACGAAGTCTCGCCGCCGCTCGCGACGCAGAAGCTGGTCGACAAGCTGCGCACGCAAAAGCACATCACGATCCACCACGACACGATCCCCAAGGCGAACCATTTCTTTGAGCATGAAATGCCGCAGTTGATGGGGTCGGTGGACAAGTATCTGGACATGCGGCTCGATCCGAATTCACCGATTCGCTAGAAGACGTCGATATTGAGGAGGGTAGCGATGGACGTTCAAGCTGCTGTTGCAAAAGCAAAAAGCTATGTAACTCAGATTTTTGGCCCGGAAGGTGCGACCAATATCGGGCTGGAAGAGGTACGTTTCGACGATGAGAAATCGATTTGGAATGTAACGATCGGCTTCACGCGGCCATGGGACAATCCGTCAAGGTCTCCTCTCCTTCCAATTGCAGATAAGCGTACCTACAAGGCGGTCGAGATAGACGATGGCGGCAATGTATTGGCCGTACGAAATCGTCACGCAACCGAGTTTTAATGTCGCACCGTGTCATTATAGACACAAATCTGCTTTGCCTTTTGGCGGTGGGCAGAGTCGGTGTAGATTGGATTGCGCGTCATAAGCGTTTACAAGCCTATAACGCCCTTGATTACGAATTGCTCGCTCAAGTGCTTGGCGGATTTACACACTGGGTGACGACTCCTCATATCCTCGCAGAAACATCAAACCTAATTCGACAGACTTCGAACCCTTTGGCGAGTTTGGCCAGCGTATCGTTAGCTGAACTGATCTTGCAATCCGATGAACTGGCCGTTTCTGGTGTAACGGTCGTCAAAATACCCGAATATGTCCGGCTTGGTGTTACGGACGCTGCAATCCTTGCCTTGCTTGCCGACGGGTGTAGCCTGGTAAGTGTGGACTTTGATCTCTATATCGCAAGCGTTGCGGCAGGCCATAGCGCCATAAATTTCAATCATTTGCGAGAGGATGCCGGACTCCTGTAGTAGTTCCAGCATGTGTAAGCCCTCACATCGTCCAGATCAGCACATTCCCGACCAGCACCGCCGCCATCACCAGCATCAGCACGCCCTTGCGCGCGTTCTGGCGCTTGGCGATCAGCGTGCCGCCGCCGAGGAGGCAGGCGAAGGCCGCGAGCATCGCGATGGCGGGGGCGAGCGATTCGAGCGTGGTCATGGGGGGTTACTAACCATTCCTCCCCGGTACGGGGAGGGGGACCGTTCGGCTCCTTCGGCCGAATGGTGGAGGGGCAGTTGCGGGTGACGGCGTTTGGGGCTGCCCCTCCACCGTTCGCTGAATGCTCACGGTCCCCCTCCCCCGTTGGGGGAGGAGTTAAGAGATGCCCGCCAGCACCCGCCCGTACGCCGCCAAATCGACGTTCCCGCCCGACAGCAGCACCAGCATCCCAGCCTCGACCTTTACCCGCCCCGCCAGCAGCGCCGCCAGCGCGACCGCGCCACCGGGTTCGACCACCAGCCGCAATCGCTCTGCCGCCCAGCGTTGCGCTGTGCGAATCTGCGCTTCGCTCACCGCCACACCCGTCGCGCCACGGCGCGAGAGGACATGGAAGGTCAGCTCCGACACGCGCTTGGTCTGCAAGGCATCGCAGGCGGTCGGCGGTGGCGAAGCGCCGACTTCCTCGATCCAGCCGGCCTCGAGCGAGCGGCGCATGTCGTCCCAGCCTTCGGGCTCCGCCACCGTGATGCCCGCATCGGGTAAGGCCAGCGCCAGACCAGCGGCCAGGCCACCGCCACCGCATGGCACGACCACGCGAGTCGGCGCGCCGAGGCCGACCGCCTGCATCTGCGCCGCCGCTTCGATCCCGGCACTCCCCTGCCCCTCAATCACCCACGGGTCGTCAAAGCTCGGCACCAACACTGCGCCCCGCGCCGCCGCGAGGGCTGCTGCGATCTTCTCGCGACTCTCCGTCGCGCGGTCATAGGTCACCACCTCCGCCCCGAGCGCGAGCGTGCCCTCGCGCTTCGCTTTGGGGGCATCGGAGGGCATGACGATCAGCGCGGGCATGGCGAGCCGCTTCGCCGCCCACGCGACTCCTTGGGCGTGATTGCCCGATGAGAAAGCGACGACGCCTTTGCTGCGCAAATCGGATTCAATGGCGGTGAGCCGATGCCATGCCCCGCGCAGTTTGAACGCGCCCATCGGCTGCAAGCATTCAGCCTTGAAAGCGACCTTAACCCCTTCGATTTCCACCACGAATAAGGGCGACGGCGGGACGATCGCGGTGACCTTTGCGGCGGCATCGCGCACCCCGGCGCGGGTCGGCTGTCTTAAAATTGTCACGCATTATCTCCGGGGGTCTAAAACCGCTTTACAATAGAAAAGCGCGACCGTATTGCGCCCATCCGCTGCCCCATGGGACTTCCAACCGCAAGGCAGTGTTTCGTGAACTTGTCTGCGGACATTGGAGGTCCCTTGAATTGCACAATCTACATCGCGCGCTGGGGTTAGCGACCACCCCTTCGACTACCACTTCGGTATTCGACATCGCTAAGCAGCGGCCGGTTCAGCCGGTCACGCTGGTTCGTCCGCATGCGGCATCGCGTGCGGCCCGGTTCTTCGTCGAGAAGTTCCCGGGCCGCTCGATGTATGCGGTGAAGGCGAACCCGTCTCCCGCCCTCCTGCAGATTCTGTGGGGCAGCGGAATCACGCATTACGACGTCGCCTCGATTGCCGAGGTGCGGCTGGTGGCGACCACGCTGCCCGACGCGACCTTGTGCTTCATGCACCCGGTCAAGGCAGCGGAGTCGATCGCTTCGGCCTATTTCGACTATGGCGTGCGGACGTTCTCGCTCGACAGCGTGGAAGAGCTGGAGAAGATCGTCCGGGCGACCAACCATGCCGAGGATTTGACGCTGTGCGTCCGTCTCCGCGTATCGTCGGAACATTCCAAGCTGAGCCTCGCGTCGAAGTTCGGCGCGGCCCCGGGCGAGACCAAGGAACTGCTGTTCCGTGCGCGCCAGGCGGCGGATGCGCTTGGCATCTGCTTCCATGTCGGCAGCCAGGCGATGACGCCCGAAGCCTATGCCAATGCGATGGAGCGTGTTCGCGCCGCCATCGTCGATGCGGCGGTGACGGTCGACGTGATCGATGTCGGCGGGGGTTTCCCCTCGACCTATCCCGGAATGGAACCGCCCCCGCTCGAACGTTATTTCGAGACGATCCACCGTGCGTTCGAATCGCTGCCGGTCAGCTATTCGTCCGAACTGTGGTGCGAGCCCGGTCGTGCGTTGTGCGCTGAATATAGCTCGATCGTGGTGCGCGTTGAGAAGCGCCGCGGCGATGAGCTGTTCATCAATGACGGTGCTTACGGCGCGTTGTTCGATGCAGCGCATATCGGCTGGCGCTTCCCGGTCGAATTGCTGCGGGAACCCGAGAGCCGGTCGAAGGACATGCCGTTCAGCTTCTACGGCCCGACCTGCGATGACATGGACCATATGGTGGGTCCGTTCTATCTGCCGGCGGACGTGCAGGCGGGCGACTATCTCGAGATCGGGATGCTCGGCGCGTATGGATCGGCGATGCGCACCGCGTTCAACGGCTTCGGATCGGACGAGACGGTGATCGTCGCGGATGAGCCGATGGCGTCGCTGTATGTCGGGGATGAGCGCGAAGTCGCTTCGAACGTCGTCACGCTGTAACACGGCAACACCACTATGGCCTTCTTCCTCCCCTCCCGCTTGCGGGAGGGGACCGAGGGGTGGGCCTGCGCTCTCCCCACACCATCCCTCGCGGTTCACGCGAGCCCACCCCCCTGCCCCCTCCCGCAAGCGGGAGGGGAGGAGAAGAAGAAATGACCGAAGTCCTCAACACCAACCGCAAGGCCGAGCTCCTCTCGACCACCGTCGAACATATCGACATCACCAGCTTCGACGCGCGGCCGATTGTCGACGCAATGAAGAAGATGAGCTTCACCAGCCGCGATCTCGGCCGCGCGACCGACATCTATAACCAGATGCTCGCCGATCCCGATTGCTCGATCTTCCTCGTCATCGCCGGATCGACCTCGGCGGGCGGGTGCATGGACCTCTATGCCGAACTGCTGCGCAACAACATGATCGACGGCGTCGTCGCGACCGGTGCGTCGATCGTCGACATGGATTTCTTCGAAGGCCTTGGCCACAAGCATTATCAGGCGCTCGACGTGCCGCACGACGACGTGCTGCGCTCGCTGCTGATCGACCGCATCTACGACACCTATATCGACGAGGAAGAGCTCCAGCACGTCGACCATACGATCTTCGAGATTGCCGAAACGCTGGAACCCCGCCCTTATTCGAGCCGCGAATTCATCCGCGAGATGGGCAAGTACCTCGTCGAGCATGGCAAGAAGGACAACAGCCTGGTCAAGCTCGCGTATGAGCATGACGTGCCGATCTTCTGCCCGGCATTCGTTGACAGCTCGGCCGGCTTCGGGCTGGTCAAGCATCAGGTCGACAGCGTTAAGGCGGGCAAGCCGTACATGGTGCTCGACGCGATCGCCGATTTCCGCGAGCTGACCGAAATCAAGATCAAGGCAGGCGTTACCGGCCTGCTGATGATCGGCGGCGGCGTGCCGAAGAACTTCATCCAGGATACGGTCGTCTGTGCCGAAATCCTCGGCCATGACGATGTCCAGGTGCACAAATACGCCGTGCAGATCACCGTCGCCGACGTGCGCGACGGGGCGTGCTCGTCCTCGACGCTGCAGGAGGCGGCGTCGTGGGGCAAGGTCAACACCGCGATCGAGCAGATGGTCTTCGCCGAGGCCGGTTCGGTGATGCCGCTGCTCGCCAGCGACGCCTATCACCGCGGCTTGTGGAAGAATCGCGTGAAGCGTCGCTGGGGTGCCAGCTTCGATTAAGTTGCGCTTCGCTACCGAATGATGCAGCCTCCCCCGAAGCAATTTGGGGGAGGCTTTTTATGCAGAGCGAAATTCTAAAACCGGTCGTCGTGCTCGTCGCCTGGTCGCTGGTGATGTGGGCGTGGATGGTTGCCGTGCGCATTCCCGCGCTGAAGAAAGCCGGGATCGATCTCGGCAAGATACGCGGCAGCCGCCCGGGGCAGCTCGACGGCGTGGTGCCGGACAAGGCGCAATGGCCCGCGCACAATTACATGCATTTGATGGAACAGCCGACGATCTTCTACGCGATCGCCATCGTCATCGCGCTGAGCGGGACTGGCAACGGCGTTAACGCCTGGATCGCCTGGGGCTATGTCGCGATTCGGATCGCCCACAGCGTTCTTCAGTCGACGATCAACAAGATCAACATCCGCTTTCTGTTGTTTTTGCTCTCTACGCTGTGCCTGATCGCGCTGACGCTGCACGCGGCGATGGCAGTGTTCGCGTAGCTCAGCCGAACAACCGCGCCATCGATCGGTCGAGCATCACCAATTGCCACAGCGTCCGCCCATGGTCGGCGCGACCGGCGCGGTGATCCTCGGCGAGGCGCGCGATCGTGGCGGGATCGAACCAGCCGGTGCCGATCAGCACGCGCGATTTGGCGAGCGCCGCCGCCTCGTTGGCGAGCGGCCCGCGCAACCACGCACTGATCGGCGTGACGAAGCCCATTTTCGGGCGGTAGAGAATGTCCTTGGGGAGGTATCGCTCCATCGACTTTTTGAGCAGCCACTTCCCCTGCCCTCCCTTCAACCGCAGTCCGGCGGGGAGTTTCGCGGCGAATTCGACGAGGCGATAATCGAGCAGCGGCTCGCGCGCCTCCAGCCCGACCGCCATGCTGGTGCGGTCGGCCTTGGTGAGGATGTCGCCGGGCAGCCAATGCTGGAAATCGGCATATTGCGCGCGGTCGAGCGCATCGCGCGCTGGCGCATCGCGCATCGAGCGGACGTAGCGGTCCTCGGCGCGGTGGCCGCCGAGCGCGCTGCGGGCGGCGTCGCTGAACAGGGCCGCGCGCAGAGCGGGCGTGGTGACACCAACCGAGCGGGCATAGCCCTCCGCGCCATCTGCGGCGAGAGCGAGCAAAGTGGTTTTGGCGCGCAGCGGGCGCGGCGCCCAATCGGCCTTGGGATAATAGCGGCCGAGCGTGCCGAACAAATTCTGGCGGATCGAAGCGGGGACAAGGCCTCTTACCCGTTCTTCCGCCGCCTGAAATTTGTAGCGGCGATAGCCGGCGAAGGCTTCATCGGCGCCGTCGCCCGAGAGCGCGACTGTAACATCTTCGCGCGCAAGTTCGCATACGCGGTAGGTGGCGAGCGCCGAGGCATCGGCAAACGGCTCGTCGAACGCGTGGACGAGCGTGTCGATCAGGCTGAAATCATTTGCTGCGACGATCCGCTCGCGGTGCTGCGTGGCGAAGCGCTGCGCGATCTCGTCGGCATAGCGGCGCTCGTCGAGGCTCGCTTCGTCGAAGCCGATCGTGCAGGTCCGCACCGCGCCGCGCGACGCCTCCGCCATGAGCGCGACGACCGCCGAACTGTCGACCCCGCCCGACAGGAATGCACCGAGCGGCACGTCCGCCACCATCCGCGAGGTGACGGCATCGCGCAGCAAAGCGAGCAACTCTTCTTCGAGCGCCTTGGCGGAGCCAGTCGCACGGCGGCTGAAATCCACGTCCCACCAGCGCGATGGCGCGGGCACGGCCTTGCCGCGTTCGATCAGCAGGGAATGTCCGGCGGGCAGTTTCTTCACCCCTGCGACGAGGCAGGTGTCGTCGGGGACGTAGCCGAAGGCGAGATAATCCTCGACCGCGCTGATCTGCGGCGCGCGACGCAGCAGCGGATGCGCGAGCAGGCCCTTCAACTCCGACGCGAAGGCGACCGCGCCATCGGACAGTTCGGCATAGTGTAGCGGCTTCACGCCGAGCCGGTCACGCGCAAGGAACAGGCATTGCCGCCGCGCATCGTGCAGCGCGAAGGCGAACATGCCGTTCAACCGATCGAGCATCGCCGGGCCCCATGCCGCCCAACCGTGGAGCAGCACTTCGGTATCGCCTGCGGTGACGAACACCGCGCCCATCGCCTGCAATTCGGCGCGGAGTGCCGCGAAGTTATAGATTTCGCCATTGTAGGTGACGGTCAGCGCGCCATCGGCGCTCGCCATCGGTTGCGGCGAGCCTGCCACATCGATGATCGAGAGGCGACGATGGCCGAGGCCGACGCCGGGCGCGGTCCACACACCCGATCCATCGGGCCCGCGATGCGCTTGCGCGTCGGCCATCGCCCGGATCCGCGCGGGATCGACGGGCTTGGGGGTAGCGGGATAATAGAGACCGGCGATGCCGCACACTAACGCGTCACCCGGACAATAAGCGTCACCCCGGCCTCGAGCCGGGGCCCATGATTCCGCGCACGCATCGCCGGCTGGATTCGCTGCACGATGGGCCCCGGCTCAAGGCCGGGGTGACGGATATGGTGTGCCGTCACTCAGGCATCCCCGCCGCCCGATCCGCGACGCGGTTGATCGGCCCGAGTGCCGTAACGAAGCGCGCCATCGCAGCGCGCGGGTCGCGACCCGGCATCACCTCGGCCGAGACGTGCACCGCCACCGCCCGTTGCGGTCCGCCGAGCAGCTTGGCCTTCAGGCTTTCGAGTTTCACAATCACGCCGCGATGCGTCACCACGTCACCGACGCGGTACCATGTCGCGACTTGCCGCTCGACCGGCCCGGGTGCGGTGATGCGCATCGCCGCGCCTCCGGCGAGATCGGGCAGATCGGCGACGCGCACCCAGCGGTCATCCTCACGCAGCACGCCGACGCCGAACGCAACCAGTTCCTTGCCCTCGCGCTGGCTGCCATAGACCGCGATGGCGAGATCGACCGTATCGCCGCTTGCGTCGGCATAGCGGCCGAACAGGAAGTGATCGGCGCCGGGGTAGTTGGGCGACCAGGCCGCACGCGTGCTGATACCGGTGCGGTGCCAGCCGGGAACCTCCGGCAGGGCGATTTGCGACGGCAGCACTTGTGCGCGCCCGGCAATCGCGGCGGACCAGGCGGGGAAGACCGCGGCGCTCGCCAGCACCAAGGTTGCCGCGATCAGTGCGTCCATCCGCAACGTCGGCTGCGCCTGCAACCGCGCCGGATCGAACACCGGCGCATCGGGCGCGCGATCGAACCAGCGCCAGCCGATCGCGAGCACCGCCGCCATCACCAATCCGAAAAACACCCAGCCATAGACGATATGGTCGAGACCGGTCGCGCGCTCGACCGAGGTGAGATACGCGGCATAGATCGTTCCGAACGCGCGCAGGCCGTTGGCGATGACCGGCACGACCACCGCCACGACCATGAAGATCGCGCGTCTGCGCCACGACACGAAACAGACATTGGCGACGAGCGCACCATAGGCGATCATCGCGATCACGAACTTCGCGCCCGAACACGCCTCGGCCACTTCGAAATAGCCGCCCGGAATGGTAATCAGCACACCATCGACCTGCGCGGGCACGCCGAACAGATGGAGCAGCGGCATCGTCATCGCGACGGTCGCGCTCTGGAGCGGCTCTTCCAGCCCCTCGCCGAAGGGCACCAAGAAAACGGCGTAAACGAGCGGAAAGAGCAAAGCGCGCGCAACGTTCGGGCCGAGGAGCGTCACAACCGCGCCCTGTAGCATCAACACGATGCCAAGATGCCGCGCGAGCGCCACCCCGCCTGCCTCACCCAGCAACCAGCCGAACCCGCCGAGCGCAACCAACAGGAGGCCTGGAGCCCAGGCAACCGGGGTCAACTGCGCCAGGCCAGCGCGGCGTTGCCACACCAGCCATGCGAGAACCGGGCCGATGAACAGGCAATGCCCGAAGGTCGTGCTGGTCCACCAAATCGTCGCCAGCGCGACAACATCGTGCCAGAACGCAGCGATCAGCAGCAGGGCAACGCCGCCAAGGATCGCGCTGTGCCGCCGCCATGCTGCACCGACAGCCCCCACTTGGCCCGCCGCCCCTGCTCGGGCGAATGCCGCCGCAGGGACGGGGATTGTCATCGCGTCACGCCACGTTGCGGCGCGGTGGCGCTTTGATGCTGATGCCGAGGATCGCGTCGAGCGGGGCAAGCCGCGCTTCCCAGCTATAGCGCCCCTGCACTTGCGCGCGCGCCTCGCGCCCCATTTGCGCGGCCCCCTTGGGATCGTCGAGCACGGCGATCACCTGCTCGGCGATTTCGCCGACAGTCGCGCCGACGCGAATTTTGCGGGCATGATCGATTCCCTCGGCGGCGGCGGCCGATGCGACCACGGGGCGCGCCATCGCCATCGCCTCAAGCACCTTGTTCTGGATCCCCCGCGCCATTTTCAGCGGAGCGACCACCACCGACGCCGCCGCGATCCAGCCGCGCACATCGGCGACTTCGCCCGTCACGATGACACCCCTTTGCCGGGCAAGCGCCTTCACCGCATCGGTCGGGCCACGCCCGACGATCGCAAAGCGCGCGTTCGGATGGCGCACATGGATATGCGGCAGGATCGATTCGACGAACCACGTCACCGCCTCGATATTGGGGCGGTAATCCATCTGGCCGGTAAAGACGATCAGCGCACCGGTCGTGTCGATCCACTTGAACTGCGCGGTGGGATCGAAAAATTCGGTATCGATGCCGTTTTCGACGACATGGACGCGCTCCGCGCCCGTTTTGTCGCGGAACAGTTGCGCCTCGGCTTCGCTGACGAACAGGCTGGCATCGGCACGGTGCGCGACGGCGCGCTCATGCTGCAGCAGCAGTCGCGCCTCGCGCCCCATCAACCACCCCATCGGGCCGTGCGATTGCTTCGCATAGGAGTCGAATTTCGCCGAATCCATATCGACGAAATCCATGATGATCTTTTGCCGCGGGCGCGCCGGGAGATATTGCGCCATCTGGCTGGAGAAGACGTAGATCGTGTCGATCGAATGGCGCGACAGGATCGACTCGACCGCTTCGCGCAGTGATGCATTGTCAAAGGCGGTCAGCGAGATCGGCTTGCGCGACATCAACGCCTCGATCGCCGCCGTCGCACGCGATTTCGAACGCCAAATGATCGAGCGGTTGCCGGTCAGTTTCGCCAGCCCGCCCTTGCGCTTCATATCGCGCGTATCGTCGGCAAACGCGATCAAATGGACGCGTTTGCGCGCCGCCAGGAATTTGAGAATATGAAAGCCGCGAATCTTGTCACCCCGATCGGGCGGATATGGCACGCGGTGCCCGAGGAAAAGAATGTCGCCCATTATCCGAGGCCTTTGGAAATATGCGGCCCGACCCGGTTGGCGACCCAGAGCGGCAGCGTCTTCCACAGCTCGACCTTCTTGGCATAGCGTGGGTTGGTGGGATTGATCTCACGCACCGCCGATTCCGACACTGCGCGTTTGGCGTATAACAGAGGAACGCCTTCGAAACCCCAGTTTTTCTTGAACGCGGCAGGCCCGGTCCCGGCCTTCGACCGGCCGAAGTCGAAGCGGGTGCAGCCCCGCGCCCGCGCGTGCGCCATCAGCGCGAAATACATCCGGTCATTGGCGCGCAAACCCCGCGCAGCGGGGCTGCCGCCACCCCAATAGGGATAGACCGTACCGTTGAAATAGAGGCTCAATACGCTGGCCACCACGCGCCCTTCATGCCGCACCGTCAGGATATCGGCGGATTCACCAAAATACTGTAAAACCGCGCGAAACAGCGCCGCCGGGAACACCGGGGTACCAAGGTTGCGCACCGACTCTGCATAGGCTGCATAATGCGCCTTGATGTCGCTGCGGTGACAGCCAACAGAAATGCCGAGATCTGCGTCCAGCGCCTTGCGCACCTCGGCGCGCTGTTTGCGCGGAATGGCGAGCAATTCGGCCGCGTCATTATCAGCCAGCGAACGCGCGAACCCGAGATACGTATCGCGATCGACCTGCCAGTCGCCCGCGGGCAGCGCCCCGCCGCGCAGTTCGAGTGTCGGGCAGCCCAGCCGCTGCGCCATCGCCCAGGCGGCATTGGCAAGCGCCGGGACGGCCGCATCGGTCTCCGCCAGGATCCCGCCACCGACCGCGAATCCATTCGAAACCAGTGCCTTGCCGAACAAGATTGAGTGAATTTCGGTAAGCGGCAGCACCCCGGCGAGCGACCCGTCGGCGCGTTCGGCGACCAAGCCATGGCTGGTCTGGCCACAGCCTTGTGCGACGGCGCGGCTCCACGCCGTCAAGTGGAAAGGCGTTCCCTCGGGATGGGCGTGAACAAACGCATCGATCCGCGCGCGCTCGTTCGCATCGTGCAGATCGACCGCGCGCACCGCGATCAACGCCGAGAGCGGCTGGATCGTCATGCCGCCAGCGCCACCGGCGTGGCGACAGGCTGCAGATCGCGCACGACCTCGTCGACCCGGCCCCACTGGTGCCGTGCCAGCAGCCCACGCAGTTTGCCCGCCATCGCGCCCAGGCGGCTGTAGTGGCGCAGCTTCGATTTGACCGGCGCGTTGGCGACGCGCGGCTGCCCCGGGTCGATTTCCCACGGGTGAAAATAGAAGATCGCGGGTTGGCCCTGTTTGGCCACTTGCTGCACCGCATAATCGGTCAGCGCCGCCGGAAACAGCCGGAAGAAGCCACCCCCCGTCGCCATCCGTCGCGCGCCCAGTTCGGCGACGGTGACAGGCAGTTCGATCAGAGCGGAATCGTCCAGCGGGCGGAAGGCGAAGCGCGGTGCTTCGGGCCAGCCGTAATGATCGTGGCGCAGCGGCGCGACGCTGGAGGAATAGGCATAGCCTTCCTCTGCCAGCACGGCGTGGGCCCAAGGCGTGCGCGCGTCGATCGAGAAACTTGGCGCACGATATCCCGTCACCGCGACACCACCGGCGTCCTCCAGCGCTTTCCGCGCGCGGGCAATGTCGGCGCGGAAGCGCGCGGCATCGAGGGTAAAGACGCGGTCATGGTCCCAGCCGTGACTGGCCAATTCATGCCCCTGCTCGACGATTCGGCGGATCATCGCGGGATAGCGTTCAGCCACCCAGCCGAGCGTGAAGAAGGTCGCCTTTGTGCCGCTTTCGGCGAACAAGGCGAGGACGGCATCGGTATTGCGTTCGACGCGCGGCAGCAGCGAATCCCAGTCGGCCTTGGCGATCACCTTTTCGAAGGCGCCGACCTGAAACCAGTCCTCGATATCCACCGACATAGCGTGCCGCATGACTTCAGCCTCCCGCGGCGCGCACAGACGCGAGGTTCGGGGTCTGCTCGCCCTCGGCCCAATCGACCAGCAGCGTCAGCACGCGGCGCAGCGCAATGTCCTGTTCGTCGATCCGCGCCTCGAGCGCGGCGATGCGGTCGACGAGGCCGTCCTGCGCAGGTTCGGACGCCTCCAGCGGTTCGTCGCGCGACAGGCGGATCGGGCGCGGTTCGGCGGGCGGTGGGATATGCGCGATCGGCAGTGGGCGCGGTGCTTCCGATTCCGGTTGCAGGTCTGGTCCAGGCGCTGGGGCGACCTGCACGGACGGCTCGGCAGCGGCTTCGGTTTCGCGAACGCTGTGGGGTGCCGAAACGGCAATCGGTTTCACACCCGGCATATCGCCCGCAATATCCGCCACGACACTCGCCACCGCGCGCGCGTCGATCGTATCGATCTGCTCGATCGCACCGAACAACAAGACCCGTCCGGCAAGCTGGTTCAGTCGGCGGGGCACCCCGTCCGAGGCGGCAAAGAGCGCGGCATAGGCATCGGGGGTAAAATGCGGGCGCCCCGTCCAGCCGACGACGCCCAAGCGATGCCGCATATAAGGTTCAACCTCGTCGGCCTCCATCGGATCGAGATGGTGCATCGCGATCACGCGCTGGCGCAACTGTTCGAGGCGGTCGGAGCCGTGCAGCCGCTCGCGGAATTCGGGCTGGCCGAGCAGGAAAATCTGCAACAAGGCATGGCCGCCGGTCTGGAAGTTGGACAGCATCCGCAATTCTTCGAGGCTCGACACCGGCAGCGCCTGCGCTTCGTCGACGATCAGCAGCGTGCGTCGTCCGGCGCGCGCGGTCGCGTGGAGCCCGCGTTCGATCGCGACGAGCAATTGCGCCTTGGTCAGGCCGTCGCTGTCGATCTCGAGCCCACCCGCGACCATCCGCAGCAAATCTTCCGCCTCGATCTGGGTCGAGACGATCTTGATGACGTGCAGCCGCGTCGCATCGACCGTTGCCATCAAATGGCCGACCAGCGTCGTCTTGCCCGCGCCGACATCGCCCGTGATGACGATGAAGCCCTCGCCCTGCGCCAGGCCATAACCGAGATAGGCCATGGCCTTGCGGTGCGTGGCGGTATCGAACCAGAAGCGCGGATCGGGTGTCAGCGCGAACGGTCGGCCGCTCAATCCGTAATGATCTTCGTACATGTCACTGTCCTCGCACGGGGTCTTACTGACCCAGGCGTTTCAGAATTGATACCGCACACCGACTTGGCCCTGCGCCGACAGTTGATCGTCCGCGCCCTTCTGCGTGAAGGAGTAGATCCCGGCCGAAGCGGTGGTCGAGATTCGACCAAAGTTGTGATAATAAAGCCCGGTTGCGCCGGTGCTGAACACGCCGGGGGCCGACGCGATGCCGCTTTCGTAATAATTGGCGAAGACGTTGCCGTTCACCCCGGAATTGCGATCGATCGGCACCGCAACAAACGCTTGTCCGTAGTAGCTGTTGTCGGTGATGCCGTTGACGGTGAAGCCGGTTGTACCGGTCGGCGCGGAGAAGCGCCGCGTGGCATAACCGCCGCCAACCCCGAAGCTGAGCGCACCGCGCTTCGCCGCGATCACCGCATCGATGCCGCGCGCGCGGTAGGCCGCGGTCGAGATCGACTGGAATACGCCGTTGAGGCACCCGCCGGCCGAGCCGCCGGTCACACCGGGATTGCCGAAGGTGCAGCCGCTGAATTGCTGCCCGAAGGTGTCGCGCTGTTCGATGAAGCTGGTTGGCAAATTCGAAATGCCGTTGCGGAGCTGTCGCCCGAAAGTATCGACGCTGTCATACACCCCGATCTGCACGCCGAGCGCGCGCGATGCGGCATAGCTGAACGATCCGCTATACGTCATGCCGCCATAACGCCGCCCGGCGCGCGCCTGCAGCGTGGTGCGCCCCGACGGCCGCCAGATCACCCCGGCATCGTAGATGATCCCGTCGGTCTGATAGGCGATGCGTTGCGGCGAGGCCGGGTCGGTGACGAAGCGACCGCGCGCGTCGGTCACGGGTGCGCCGGTGCTGTCCTTCAGCACGTCCTTCTGCGTGATGGTGATCTTTTCATAGCCGCCACCGGCCGTCAGCGCGAGCGTCGGCAGCACGGGCAGGACGAGGTCGCCGCGCGCGAGCTTGCTTTCATATTTCTGGTCGAGCTGCCCCGCCGTGCCGCGCTCATACGCCGCCGAGACGTTGACGCCGACCGGCAGGATTGTCCCCGCCTTCACGCCTGCACTGACATTGACGACATGGCTTTGCGACGTGTCGAAGGCGTCGAGCCGGGGGCTACCCGCGGGCACGCCGGTCGCGCCGGGCGCCTCGACCTTGGTGAAGCCATAGCGATAGCTTGCTGCCACGCCGACCGGGCCGACATGGGTCGCGAGATT
Source organism: Sphingomonas psychrolutea (assembly GCF_014636175.1). Taxonomy (GTDB): domain Bacteria; phylum Pseudomonadota; class Alphaproteobacteria; order Sphingomonadales; family Sphingomonadaceae; genus Sphingomonas; species Sphingomonas psychrolutea. Next base: position 257,137 of record NZ_BMDW01000003.1, read on the forward strand.
GGGGCCGGCATAGGCCGAATAGACCTGGCTGATATTGTCGACATTGCCCGCCAGTGTGCCGGGTGCCGCGCCGCGAATGTCCGAGCGGACGCGCGTCGCGATCGCGCCGCCTTCGAGCGTGAAGCCGGGTGCGACGGTGAAGCTGGCGCGGGCAAGGCCGCTATGCACATCGTCATCGCCGACTTTCTTGCTGTACGAAAAGCGCCGTTCGTAGCGATAGCTCACTTGCACCTGGGTACGGCGCGTTTCGACCGACGCACTGATCCCGGCGGCGACGGTCGAATAGGTCAGCACGTCATCGGTCTTGAGATCGGCGGTCACGACCTGGCCGATTTCGATATAAGGCGCGATCGACGTCTTACGCTTCTGCGCTTGGGCATGCGCAGGCGCACCCACGAGCAGGGCGATCAGCCCGGCACCAAGGACGGTCGATACAGCTGCGATTGGGCGCGTCATGTCGCGTCCTCCTCCTGCGTGTAATAAGTGCCGAAGCGGCGGCCGCCGGGTGCGAAGGCGACGGCATTGAGAACCAGTTGCACATGTTCGCAGCCATCGAGCAGTGCGACCGCTTCGCGCAAGTCGCTCTCCCCAGTGCGGTCGGCGCGGACAACGAGCATCACTTGCCCGGCATAATTGGCGAGCACCGAAGCCGGCGAAGCGGCGAGCACCGGTGGCGAATCGAAGATCAGGATGCGTGTCGGGTCAGCGGCGAGCAATTGCGCGATCAGTTCGCCCGTCCGCGCGCTGGCGACCAGTTCGGTATCCGCGTTGGACTTGGTGCCACACGGCAGCAAGCTCAACTGCGGCACGTCGGTGCGTACGACGCAGCGTTCGACATCGACCTTCGGATCGGCCAGCGCGTCGAGCAGACCGGGTCCATCGGGCAGGCCAAGGCGCGCCATCACGTCGGGCTTGGCGAAATCGGCGTCGATCAGCAGCACTTCGACATCGCGCTCTGCCGCCATCGAAATGGCGAGGTTGACCGCGCAGAATGTCTTGCCGTCATTGGGTTGCGCCGAACACACGAGGATCGTGCGCGACAGATCGGCATCGCCGCGCCGCACGGTGCGCGCGGTGGTGAGCAACTGCCGCTTCACCAGGCGAAATTCTTCGGTCAGCGCGTCGATTGCGGCACCCGGCACCAGCAGGCCACGTTCGGCCAGCAGCGCGCGGTCGATCACCGCCACCCCGCCCCGCCGCGCGAGCTTCGCCACCGGGCCGATGGGCAGCGGCGCAGCGAGCGGCTGCGTGACCGGCGGCGGTGCGACAGGTGCGCCCCGCGCCCGCGCATGTTCGGCGAAATCATAGACTTCGGCGGCGCGCTCGAGGAGCGAGGCTTTGACCTTGCGGGGTGCCGTGTCGCTCATGCCGCCAACCCCCGCTGGAGCATCTCGACCCCGAGCAAGGCAATATACGCCACCCCCAGCGCCGCAGCCCCGCCCCCGTAATACAGCAACAACCGCCGCCGCGTCGCGACCTGCGCCTTGGTCACCATTTCGCCGATCGAGCCGATCACCGGCATGCCGGTCGCTTTTTCCAGCCGGGCGGCGGTCGCAAAGGTGGTCTTGAGCTGACCCAGCGCAAAGGCGACCGCGACGCCGACGGACAGCCCCGCGATCAGCACGCCGGTCAACAGCAACGGACGATTGGGTGCCGCCGGCACGCGCGGTGCCGTCGGCGGATCGATCACGCTGAACTTGATCGAATCGGTCTGGCTTTGCGCCTGGCCGCGCAGCTTGATCGCCTCGCGGTCGCCGAGCAGCTTGGCATAGCCATCCTTGAGCACCTGATAATCATTCTCGATCTGCGATTGCTCGGCGGCGACTTGCGGATTGCCCGCGAGCTTTGCCGTGATCGTATCGAGGTCACCCTGCAATTGCGCTTTGCGCGCCATCAGCGAGGCGACTTGCGCCTGTTTGTCGCCCTGCAGCGAGCGCAGCGAAATATAAGCGGGATTGGTCGATCCACCGCCCGCGCCACCGACCAGCGGCTCATTGCGGGCCGCCGCTTGCGCCGATGCCAATTGGCTGCGCAACGCGATCACGTCGGGGTGGCTTTCGGTATAGCCCCTGGCGCGCGCATCGGCGAGCTGGCCCTGAATTGCATTCAGCCGGGCGCGCGCCGGCCCGGCGCTGACGCTGCCCGCCGCGCCTGCGATGTTGGCGGGTGTCCCCGCCATCTGGCCATTGATCGCGGCCAGGCCCGATTGTGCGGCGGCGAGATCGCTGTCGACTTGCGCCATGGCGGAGCGTGCCGCCCCCATCCGGTCGGTGAGCGAGCCCGTGCCCGGCAAGCTGCCAAGGTAGCGGTTCTGGAAATCGGTGCGCTTGGCATCGGCATCGGTAAGCTGCTTCTGCCGCTCCGCCAATTGCGCATCGAGGAACTTCAGGCTGGTGCTCGTCTCATCGCGGTCGCCCGACAGATTCTGTTCGACGAACAGGTCGATCAGTTTCTGCACGATTTGACGCGTGACCTTGGGGCTCGATCCGGTGGCGACGATCGAAAACAGATTGTCCTGCTCGGCGGTGATCTTGATCGCCTTGGACAGGCCCGCGACGCGATCCGCCACATCACGGTCGGTCTTGACGGTGTTGGCGAGATCGGTCCCGCGCACGACCTTTTCGAGACTCATCGCAGAGGTCAGCGTCTGGCGGATCGTATCGACCTCGCGCTGTTGATCAGCGGCGCTGATGCCGACCGCATTGGGCAGGATCGTGTTCATCTGCACGAACACGCGCGCCCGAGATTCGTAGCTGTTCGGGATTTGCGCGACCGCCGCCCAGCCAAGCACGGCGACGCCCCACGCGACCGCGAGCGCGATCCAGCGGCGTGTCCAGACCGTGTGCAGCGCAATCCGCAGCTCATCGTAAAGGCCGTTCATCCCCCTGCGCGCTCCTTAGAACATGCTCTCGGGGATGATGATCACGTCGCCCGGTTCGAGGCGGACGTTCGCACGGCTGTCGCCATCCTTGAGCAGGGTCGAGAGCTTGATCGTATATTCGACCTGTTTGCCGGTGCTGCGGTCGTAGCGGACGAGCTTGGCACGGTTGCCGGCAGCATATTCGCTCAAGCCCCCCACCGCGATCATCGCGTCGAGCAGCGTCATATTGGCGCGATACGGGATCGAGGCGGGTTTCGCAGTCGCACCGATGATGCGCACTTGCTGGCTGAAGGTCCCTGAGAAATTCTCGACGATGACCGAGACGAGCGGATCCTTGATATATTCGCCGAGCGCGATCTTCATGTCGTCGGCGAGCATCCGCGGCGTCTTGCCGACGGCAGGCATGTCGCTGATCAGGGGTGTGGTGATGCGGCCGTCGGGGCGGACCTGGACCTTGGTCGACAGTTCGGGGTTACGCCACACGAAGATGTTGAGCTGATCGAGCGGGCCGATGATATACTCTTCGCCCGGCTGTTCCTGGCTCGCGACGAAGGTGGCGGCGGGGAGTTCGGGACGGCTCGCGCCGACACAACTGGTGAGCGCCATCGCGCCGACGCCAGCGACCAGCATCATGCGGAAAGTCTTGGAAAAATGCGCCATACAAACCTCCTGCCGCGCGGTTCCGCCGATGCATCACGTCTGAGGCATCCGAACAGGGTCGCGGCGATCATGCCGATATGCCGCGCGAGAGGTAAAGATTGCGTTAGGAATGGTGGACTTAGCTGCCTGTAATGCCCACCAAAAGCTCGCATGGGGCCGGGTGCCCGAGGAACGCGGTCGGGCTTGCGCTGAGGCCATAGGCACCCGCCATGAACACCGCGACGAGATCGCCAACCGCGGCCACCGGCAGCGTGACGCGGTCGGCGAGCCGGTCGAGCGGCGTGCAAAGCGGCCCGACCACGCTAACGGTTTCGGTCGCGGCGTCGGCCTCTGCGGAGGCTATGGCGACGGGGTAGTTGCGCTTCACCACGGTGCCGAGATTGCCGCTCGCCGCAAGTTGGTGGTTCATGCCGCCATCGGTGACCAGGAACGTTTCGCCGCGGCTTTCCTTGCGATCGACGATGCGCGTGAGGTACACGCCGCATTCGCCGACAAGCCAGCGGCCTAGTTCGATCGCGAAGCGCGTGTTCTCGAGGCTGTGCGCACGATCGTCGAGCGCTTCGGCTAGTGCATTTCCGATCGCCATTTCATCGAGCGGCTGCTCCCCCGGGAAATAGGGAATGCCAAATCCGCCGCCGAGGTTGACCAGCGGCGGCGTGACGCCAATCGCCTCCGCGAGATCGCCAGCGAGATGCAAGGTCGCGCGCTGTGCCTCGATAATCGCCAGGCCGCCAAGCGCCTGCGATCCGGCATAGATGTGCAACCCGCGCCAGTTCGCACCCGTATCGATCACCTGCCGCGCGACCGCTGCGGCCTGATCGGCATCGATCCCGAATGGCGATGCGCGCCCACCCATTCGCATGCCGGAGCCGCGCAATTCCAGCTCGGGATTGACGCGGATTGCGAGGCGCGGCGTAAAGCCGGTTCGTTCGCCGATCCGCAATGCGCGCTCGGCCTCGCGCGCGGATTCGAGGTTGATCGTTATCCCGGCGCGGATCGCGAGCTCCAGTTCGTCATCGCGCTTTCCCGGCCCGGCAAAACTGATGGCGTTTGGCGTTTTGCGCCGCGTCGCCCAAGTCACTTCGCCGCCCGACGCGACGTCCAACCCATCGACCAGCGGTGCAATCGCATCGAGCAACGGGCCAAATGGATTGGCCTTGATCGCGTAATGCAGATCGACCCCCGAAAAAGCCGCGCGAAAGCGTGCAATGCGCGCCGCGACCACACCGAAATCATAAACGAACAGCGGGGTGTCGCCCGCGACGTCCGCCCAATGCTCGGCGGTCTCACCCGCGATTCTGAGTGGCGCGTGCGAGAATTCAGCGGGAATGGTGCCCATCGGCTTCATGACGCCAAACCGCCAACTTCGACCTTCCCCGGCGCAGGCCGGGGCCGAGGTACGAAACAGTGGGAACAGAGCGCTACCGTCAAAAACGCACCGCTCGCAACTGGGCCCCGGCCTGCGTGGGGAAAGGCAATAAAGGGCGCCGTCATGCAATAATCTCCGCCTTGAGCGCCGCGCGGTCAAGCTTGCCATTGGCGTTGCGCGGCAATTCCGCGCGCCATTCATAGCGCGACGGTTGCTGAAAACTCGGCAAATCGCGCCGGAGCCGCGCGCGCAGATCGGCCTCGCGCGTGCCATCGCCACGCGCCACCACCACAATCGCTTGCCCCAGCCGCACGTCCGGCACGCCGAACGCAACCGCTTCCGCCGTCTCGCCGCCCGCGACGACCGCCTCCTCGATCTCGGTCGGGCTGATGCGATTGCCCGCGCTCTTGATCATTTCATCATCGCGCCCGACGAAACGCAACAGGCCTGCGGCATCCACCGTCACCGTATCGCCCGACCACACTGCCATGCCGCCGGATTTGGCCCAGACGGGTGCGGGTCGAAAACGCTCGGCCGTCCGCTCCGGATCGCGCCAATAGCCGTGCGCGACGAGCGGCCCGGCATGGACCAGCTCGCCTGCTTCGCCGACCGCGGCTTGTGCGCCATTGGGCCGCACCACCATCACCTCGGCAAAGGGAATCGCGCGCCCGATCGAATCGGGGTGCGTAGCGACCAGATCGGGTGGCAGATAGGTCGAGCGGAAGGCTTCGGTCAGGCCGTACATCGGGTAGATATCGGCCTGCGGGAAGCGTTGGCGGAGGCCCGCGACCAGCGGTGCCGTCAACGTACCGCCAGAATTCGTGAGCCTTTTCAATAATGATGTCGCCGCTTTCGGCCATTCACTCTCAAGCAACTGCACCCATAAGGGCGGGACGCCAGCGAGCGTCGTCGGCTGCATCCGTTCGACCGCCTTCACGACATCACGCGCGGTCAGATAATCGAGCGGCGCATAGCTCGCCCCCGCCGCCCAGGTCGAGAAGAGCTGGTTCTGTCCATAGTCGAAGCTGAGCGGCAGTACGCCGAGCACGCGATCAGCGGGCGCCAGCTTCAGATATTGCGCCACCGAGACCGCGCCGAGCCAGAGGTTGGCATGGCTGAGCATTACCCCCTTGGGCCGCCCGGTCGAGCCCGAAGTATAGAGGATCGCGGCCAGCGTATCGGGGTCGGCAGCGGAGGGCGGCAGCGCGTCGGCACTGTGGACATCGCCCTCATCGAATACCGCGCAATCAGCCGGCACATCCCCCGGCTCCAAGGACGCCAGACGCGCCGATTGCGTCAGTAGCGCGATCGCGCCGCTATCGCTGAGGATATGCGCCACCTGCGCGTGCTTGAGCATCGGGTTGATCGGGACATGCACCAGCCCGGCGCGCGGTGCGGCAAGCGGCAGCACGCAGGCGAGCCGCGTCTTGGGCAGCCAACTCGCCACTCGCGCCCCAGGAGGCAGCCCCTGCCCCCGCAGCCATGCCGCCACTTCACCGGTCCATCGCTCCAGCCCGGCGAACTCGAGCGTCCCCGCGCGATCGATCAGCGCGACGGCGGCGGCCTGCCCGCGCGACGGCAGCGTATCTATGGGGCAAGGAACTGGGTCGAGGGCGATCATCACGCTCCTGATAGCCGCGACCGCCGTGGTGTGAACAGGGACCTCTTGGCATCTCATGCCCCAGTCTCTATCGCGACGCAGCATAACAAAGCGAAAACGGGGCTCGCCTTGCGCACTGACGATTATGACCAGATTGATTCCACCGTGCGCGCGGTGCTGCGCGACGTGCTTGGCCTGAGCGAGGCGCGCGTAGCCGGGTTTAACGCCGAAACCCCGTTGTTCGGCGCGCTGCCCGAGCTCGATTCGATGGCGGTGGCGGGGTTGCTGACCGAGATTGAGGAGCGGCTCGGCATCCTGATCGAGGATGACGAGGTCGATGGCGAGATGCTTGAGACCTTCGGATCGCTGGTCCGCTTTGCTGCGGCGAAGGCGCCGCGCTGAGATGGCGGCTTGATCGACCATTATGACTGGAGCGGAGGCCGCGAGGCGATGCTCCGGTTCGGGCCTGCGACTGGCCCCGTCGCGGTCGTCGCGCTCCCGTTGTTCGAGGAAGCCAATCGCACGCGGGCGTTCGCGGTGACGATTTGCCGCGCGCTCGCGAAACGCGGCGTGGCGAGCGTTCTGCCGGATTTGCCGGGACAGGGGGAGAGCGTGGTTCCGCTGGCGGACATGACGCTTCTACGCATGCGCGAAGCTATGGAGGGGGTAGAAGCGAAGGTTGGTACAGTCGGACGCCCGTATGCGGTTGGAATTAGAAGTGGCGCACTCCTCAATCCGCTCGGATTGTTTTTCGGTCGTTGGCATTTCGCCCCACAGGAGGGTGAGGACGTCATGCGAGATTTGCTCCGCATTGCACTTGCCGGAAACGCTATCCCTTCCGGAAGCAGCATCTACGCGCTGATAGGATCAAACAATCCGGTCGTGATTGCTGGAAATCCCATTTCCAGCGCAATGGCCGCAGACCTGCAAGGTGCGATGCTTTACGACGAACCCGGCGTTCCCCTGCGCACCGTCCGCCTCGACACCGACCCCAAACCCGCCGACCGCCACGTCCCCGGCACGCCGCTCTGGCGGCGGGCAGAGCCGGATAACGACCGCATCCTCGCCGCGCTGCTTGCCGAGGACATCGCCGACTGGATCGCAACATGCGAAGGGTGATGTGCTTCCCCTGCGCGGGCGATACGCTGTTCGGGACGCTGGACACCCCCGACAATGGGGCCCCCGGCAAGACCGGGCTGTTGATCGTCTCAGGCGGCAATGAAATCCGCATCGGCGCGCATCGCGGGATGGCGTTGCTGGCGCAGCGACTCGCGGCGCGCGGCATCCCAGTGTTCCGCTTCGACCGGCGCGGGATTGGCGAGTCGACGGGTAGCAATGGCGGCTTCCTGTCGTCCGGCCCCGATATCGGCGGTGCCGCCGCGACGTTCAGCGCGGAGGCCGGGATCGAGCGGCTGGTCGCGTTCGGCAATTGCGATGCCGCGACCGCGCTGGCGCTGTTCGGGTCAACCGCCGGGATCGACCGGCTGATCCTCGCCAATCCGTGGATAGTGGAGCCGACCGACGATCTCCCCCCCGCCGCCGCGATCCGCAGCCGCTATGTCGAGAAACTGAAGGACCCGCGCGAACTGTGGCGGCTGGTCAGCGGTGGCGTGAATATTGCGAAGTTAGCCAAAGGTTTGACTCGCGTTTCTCTCCCTCGAACTGAACCGAACGAATTGGCGCTGCGCTTAACGACCGCATTATCGGGCTGGCAAGATCGCGCCACGATCCTGCTCGCAGGCGGCGATGCGACCGCGATCGCCTATCGCGATGCGATCACGCGGACCGGGCTGACGCTCCCCACCGTCACGCGCGACACACCGTCGCACAGCTTTGCGCGCGAGGGGGATGCTGGGTGGTTGGAGGAGCGTATTGTGGAAGCGTTGGGGCACGGCTGAGTTTCGCGATATGCGGCTTCCCACATGCTACCACCCCGGCGAAGGCCGGGGCCCAATAGCGCGGCAGAAGTAACCGCTGACTGCCCGCCATTGCCTCCGCCATTCCAACTGGGCCCCGGCCTTCGCCGGGGTGGCGGTGGGCGGGGAAGCGCGGATCGGGGAAGCCAGATTACTCCGCCGCCTCGGCCAGTTCGAACTCGGCTTCCGCGAGGAACTTCTCGGCATCAAGCGCCGCCATGCAGCCCGTTCCCGCTGCCGTGACCGCCTGCCGGTAGATCTTGTCCATCACATCGCCGCAGGCGAAGACGCCGGGCACGCTGGTGCGCGTCGATCCCGTCTCGACACACAGATAATGGTCGGCATCGAGCTTCAAATGCCCGCGGAACAGCTCGGTCGCCGGGTGATGCCCGATCGCGACGAAGCCGCCTTCGGTGTCGAGCCGCGATTTCTCGCCCGTCACCGTGTCGACCAGATCGATCGCCACGAGGCCAGCGGTGCCGCCGCCATCGACGAACTCGGCGACTTCCTTATTCCACAGCACCGTGATGTTTTTGTGCGCGAACAGCCGCTCCTGCAGAATCCGTTCGGCACGGAGCGTGTCGCGACGGTGGATCAGCGTGACGTGCGGGCTGTGGTTGGTGAGGTACAGTGCCTCTTCGACCGCGGTGTTGCCGCCGCCGATCACTGCGACGTTCTTGCCGCGATAGAAGAAGCCATCGCACGTCGCGCACGCGCTGACGCCCTTGCCCTTCAGCGCTTCCTCGCTATCGAGCCCCAGCCATCTGGCCTGCGCGCCCGTTGCGATGATCAGCACGTCGCCTTCGTAAATGTCGCCGCTATCGCCGACCAGCCGGAACGGACGCCGCGTCAGGTCAACCTCGACCACGGTGTCGTACATCAGCGTGGTGCCGACATGCTCGGCCTGTTTCTGCATTTGCTCCATCAGCCACGGACCCTGGATGACGTCGGCGAAACCGGGATAATTCTCGACATCGGTGGTCGTCATCAACTGCCCGCCGGGCTGGATGCCCTGGACGAGAATCGGCTTCATCCCGGCGCGCGCGCCATAAATGGCGGCGGACAAACCAGCAGGGCCGGAACCGAGGATCAACATGCGGGTGGAATGGGTGGTCATGAGTGCTTTCTTACCTGTCGTCCCGCGCTATCCGGGGCAGCGGGGTGACCGGTTACATGGACAGCGGCGGAGCGACACGCAAGAGCCGCTCCGCCGATATCGTTACGCCTGGCGTCAGGCGGGAATGCGGTGCATCGCGCACACCTTATTGCCCGACGGATCGCGCAGATACGCGAGATACAGCTTGCCGAATGCCCCTTCGCGCACGCCGGGATCGGCTTCGATCGGCGTTCCGCCATTGGCGACACCGGCGGCGTGCCAAGCGTCGGCTTGCTCGGGCGAGGCTGCGGCAAAGCCGATCGTGCCGCCATTGGCGTGGCAGGCGGGTTCGCCATTGATCGGTTTGGTCACCAGGAACAGGCCGCCGCCATGCATATAGACCAAGCGATCGCCGGGGCCAGCCGCGCGGGCACCGAGCGCGCCGAGCGTGGCGTCGTAGAATTTACGTGATGCGTCGAGATCATTCGATCCGACCATGATATGGCTGAACATGGGTAATCCTCCCCTGGAATCCGCCGCGCAAATGCAGCGGCGTCGCCGCGGCGCTACCGCATTTCGGGCCCATGCGAAACCGGAGATCGGTGCTTGGAAACCGCATGTCGATGCGGTGGTAGCGAAGGAGGGATTTGAACCCCCGACCCCAGGATTATGATTCCCGTGCTCTAACCAACTGAGCTACTTCGCCATGCCAGCGCCGGGGTGAACCCGACGGTTGCGAGGCGCGGGCTATAGGAATGCGTTTCCGAGCGGTCAACCGCGAACTTGGGCAAACATGTGCCGCGACAGTGCTTCCCACGGTCCGCCGCGATACCACCACGTCGCCAGTCCGGCGATTCGCACGTCACGCGGGCGAAAATCGCGCTCAAGTTCGCCCTGAAGCGCCTTGGCGACGGCGGGCTCGACCTTGTTCTGGATCGTCACGTGCGGACGCCAGCCGGCACGGTCCTGCGGCGTCAGCAGCGTGGCGAAGGCGTCGGCGAGTCGGTCGCGAACATCCTCCAGCACTGGCGAATCGATCCGGAAGGCAACGCCGCGACCGAGCGACATCAGCCCGGCGATTCGCGCAGCGGGTGCTGGCACGCCTTTCGTCTCCGCCACCAGCCGCTGTTTGAGCTCGCGCTCCAGGCTCGGCGCGAGGTGATGGAACATCGTCAGATGCGCCTTCAACTGATTGCGTTCGGGCGGGAAATGTCGGGCGCGCAGCGCATCGAAGAACGCTGTATCCGCCGCACCGAACAGCGCCGTCACGATGATAGGCGCGGCTTCGCTCAAATTTCGAGCTGGCTGCCGAGTTCGACCACGCGGTTGGTGGGCAAGCGGAAAAATTCCATCGCGCTTTCGGCGTTGCGCAGCATCCACGCGAACAGCTTTTCGCGCCAGATCATCATGCCCGGATGCGACGAGGCGAGCAGCGTCTGCCGCGACAGGAAGAAGCTGGTGTCGATCATCCGGAAATCGGCGCCGCAGCGATGCACATTGGCAAGTGCGGCCGGCACATCGGGCTCCTCGATGAAGCCGTATTTCAATACCATCCGATGGAACCCGGCGCTCAGATCCTCGAGCGAGCAACGCTGCCCCTCCGCGACATACGGCACGTCGGCGATCTTGATCGTCAGCAGGATGATCCGCTCGTGCAGCACCTTATTATGCTTGAGGTTGTGGAGCAGCGCGTGCGGCACGCCATCAGGGGAGGAGGTCATGAACACCGCCGTCCCCGGCACGCGCGTTGCCGAGGTCGCGGCGGATTGGATGAACACCTTGATCGGCATCGCCGATTCGCGCATCCGGTCGATCATCAGCTGTCGCCCCTTCGACCACGTCGTCAGGAAGGTGAAGATGATGAACCCAACGAGCAGCGGAAACCAGCCGCCCGACGGGACTTTGGTCAGGTTCGCGGCGAAATAGGCGCCATCGACCACGAAGAAGATGGCAAGGAGCGGGACCGAATAATAAATCGGCCAGTTCCACAGCTTGAACAGCACCACCGTTAGCAGACACGTGTCGATCAACATCGCCCCGGTCACGGCGATGCCATAAGCCGAGGTCAAGTTCGACGAGGTCCGGAAGAAGACGACCAGCAACAGCACCATCACCAGCAGCGCCCAATTGACCAGCGGGATATAAATCTGCCCCGCCGTCGCCGCGCTGGTGTGTTCGATCCGCAGCCGCGGGATGAAACCAAGCTGGATCGCCTGCTGCGTCACCGAAAAGGCACCCGAAATGACCGCTTGCGACGCGATGCAGGCCGCGGCCGTCGCCAGGAACACCAAGGGCAGACGGAAATTTTCCGCGGCCAGCATGTAAAACGGGCTTTCGAGTGCCGGCGCGCCGAGCCGCGACAGCAACGCGCCCTGCCCCATGTAATTCAGCATCAGCGCGGGCAGCACGAAGAACAACCACGAAACCCGAATCGGGTTGCGACCGAAATGCCCCATATCGGCGTACAACGCCTCCGCGCCGGTCACCGCCAGCACGACCGAGCCCAAAGCGAGGAACGCGCGCAGCGGATCGAGCGCGAAGAATTCGACCGCATAATGCGGCGAGAACGCCCAGAGAATCTCCGGGGTTTGCGCGATGCTGATAACGCCAAGCGTTGCGATCACTGCGAAATAGAGCAGCATCACGGGGCCGAAGAACAGCCCAACCCGGGCGGTACCGCTGCGCTGAATGTAAAATAGACCAATAATGATCGCCATCGCGATCGGCATGACCAGCTTGCCCAGCCCCGGCGACGCGACCGCGAGGCCCTCGACCGCCGACAGCACCGACACCGCCGGCGTGATCATCGAATCCCCGTAGAACAACGCGGTGGCGAACACCCCGAGCAGGATAATCCCGCGCGACCACCGCTTGTTCTTGGTCTTGCCATTGACCAAGGCGAGCAACGCCAGGCTGCCGCCCTCACCCTTATTGTCGGCGCGCATGATGATCGAAACGTATTTGAGGCTCACCACGATCATCATCGACCAGAACATCAGGCTGATAACGCCGAAAATATGCTCCTGATCGAGCGCGAGCTTGTGGTGGCCGGCAAAGGTTTCGCGAAGCGCGTAGATCGGGCTGGTGCCGATATCGCCGAACACGATGCCAACCGCTCCGAGCGCGAGTTTGGCGAGGCCATCCTTGCCCGGCCCATGCCGATCGCCGCCAGCGGATGCGACATCGCCGTCGGACGCGGCGGACCCTTTGCCGACGCTTGGCTGAACGATGCTCACGCGGCAGCTATTCTTGCCGGATTTTCATGGCGATAGATCATGGATAGCGGCAACGTTCTAGGCCCCGATGGAGCGGCCCATTAGCATGCACCCCTTGCCCCCGCAACGCCAACTGTGGCAGCGCACGTTCCAGTCGTTTCAAACGAAACCGGAGTCGATCTGATGCGCGTAGGCGTTCCCAAGGAAATCAAAAATCACGAATATCGCGTCGGGCTGACCCCGCCATCGGTGTCCGATCTGGTCGCGGCCGGACACGACGTTCTGGTCCAGACGGGCGCTGGCCTCGGCATCGATTTCGAGGATGCGGATTATATCGCGGCCGGCGCGACGATCCTGCCCGACGCCGCTGCAGTGTTCGCGCAGTCGGACATGATCGTGAAGGTGAAGGAACCGCAGCCGAGCGAAATCGCGCTGCTGGAACCGCGCCATGTACTGTTCACCTATCTCCACCTCGCCGCCGACAAGCCACAAGCCGAGGGGTTGATGGCATCGGGCGCGACGTGCATCGCCTATGAAACGGTCACCGCCAACGACCGCTCGCTCCCGCTGCTGAAACCGATGTCGGAAGTGGCCGGGCGCATGTCGGTCCAGGTCGGCGCGCATTATCTCGAGAAGGAACAAGGCGGACGCGGCATCTTGCTCGGCGGCGTGCCGGGCGTGGCCCCGGCCAAGGTCGCGATCCTCGGCGGCGGCGTCTCGGGCGTCAACGCCGCGCAAATGGCGGTCGGAATGCGCGCCGACGTGACGATCTACGACATTTCGAACGCACGGCTTGCCGAACTCGACATGTTCTTCTCCAGCCAGATCAAGACCGCTTATGCCAGCAAGGCGGCGATCGCGGCGGCGGTGAAAAGCGCGCATCTGGTGATCGGCGCGGTGCTCGTCCCCGGTGCCGCAGCGCCCAAATTGGTCACGCGCGAAATGGTCAAGACGATGAAGCGCGGCAGCGTGCTGGTCGACATTGCGATCGATCAGGGCGGCTGCTTCGAGACCAGCCACGCGACCACGCATCAGGACCCGGTGTTCGAAGTCGACGGCGTCATCCATTATTGTGTCGCCAACATGCCCGGCGCGGTCGCGCGCACATCGGCGTTTGCGCTCAACAATGCGACGCTGCCCTTCGCGCTCAAGCTCGCCAATCTCGGTGCCGAGGCCGCGATGAAGGCCGATCCGCACCTCGCCAACGGCCTTAACGTTTATAAGGGCAAGATCGCGTACAAGGCGGTGGCGGACGATCTCGATCTGCCGTTCGAGGCGTGGGCCGGCTGAACCGATGGAGGTGCTCCCTACCCTCCCCCACCGCCATCTCACCACGCTGACGCTCGACGTGGATTTCGGCGGCGTGGTGGCGATCGGCGCAACCGCGGCAGGGCATCGCGGCATCGCGCCGGTGCGCGGCGGGCGGTTCGAGGGTGCGCGGCTGAGCGGGAGCGTCGCGCCGGGGCATGACTGGTTCATCACCCGCGCCGACGGTGCTCTGGTCATCGACGTGCGGCTGACGCTGACCACCGATGACGGCGCGACGCTTCATCTGGCCTATCACGGCACGATGCGCGCCGCGCCCGAGGTGATGGCGCAGTTCCGCAAGGGGGTCCTACTCCCGGCCGAGGATTATGCGCTGCACGTCATCGCGCGGTTCGAATGCGGCGATCCGCGCTACGCCTGGCTCAACGATAGCGTGGTCGTCGGGATCGGCGAACAAACGCTTGTCGGGCCAATCTATCGTCTGTTCGAGATCGGCTGAACCACGATGCTGCGCCGTCTCATATTCGGCGCATTGCTCTTGCTCGCCCAGCCCGCCTTTGCGCAGGCCCCGGCATCACCCGCGCCGATCCTGGAAACCGAGGCAGACGCGCTGGAGCGCGATGCGGCGGAATATGCCCGGCAGTTCGCCGTGTCGCAGGCCGAGGCCAGCGCGCGGCTGAGCGCGCAGGACGCGAGCGTCGCCACCACCGACGCCATCGCCGAAACGTACCGGGATCGCCTGGCCGGGATCGCGATCGAGCATCGCCCGGTCTACCGGATCGTGGTATACCTAACCGGCAGCGAGGCCGTGCCCGAACAAGCGCTGACGACCGACGCCAAGACCGTGCCGATCGTGTTTCGCACCGGTGCCAAGGTCACGCGCGAGCGCGTCATCTGGGCGATGACCTACCATCAGGCCACGATCCGCGCCGCGTTGCGCGCGCCACCAGGCATGGGGCTCGACCCGCGCACCGGCGAGCTGGTCGTCATCATCGGCAGCCTTGATGCCGCTGATGGCACGGCTGTGCTGAAGGCCCGGCTCGAGGCGATTGCCGGCGTGCCGGTACAAATTCGCGTGCTCAACCATGTCGACGTCAATCTTGCGCCCGCCTCGCTTCCCGAAGGCGGTGCGCGCGTCGAGGGCGTCAGCCCGGACGACCGCAAACGCTATCTCTGCACCACCGGCTTCAACGTGACCGATGGCGTGCGCAGCGCCATTACCACCGCAGCACATTGCCTCGATCAGTTGAGCTACCGCGACCCACAGGGTGCCAGCGTGCCGCTCGCCTTTGTCGGGCAATGGGGCTGGGGCTATCACGACGTGCAGATCAACGCCGCCCCCGCGCCATTGGCCCCGACCTTTTATGCCGATACGGCCAAGACCCGGCTGCGCGCGGTGACCGGGCAACGCAGCCGCACCAGCACCCGCGCCGGCGATTTCGTCTGCCATCGCGGCGAACGCACCGGATTTAGCTGCGCCATCGTCCAACTGACTGATTTCGCGCCTGCGGGCGACCTGTGCGGCGGCCCGTGCCTGCCCACCTGGGTGACCGTTGCCGGCCCCACCTGCAAGGGTGGTGACAGCGGATCGCCAGTGTTTAGCGGCACCACCGCGCTCGGCATTCTGAAGGGTGCGAGCTATCGCGCCGACGGATCGTGTGCTTTCTATTTCTACATGTCGCTCGATTATCTGCCGCCAGGCTGGTCGGTGCTGCGCGTCGATCCATCGCTTGCACTAACCGCCGCGCCCCTCTAAGCGCGTCGCTCGCGTCGGGGAGTGGCGCAGTCCGGTAGCGCGCCTGCTTTGGGAGCAGGATGTCGCAGGTTCGAATCCTGTCTCCCCGACCATTTCATTAAAATCGTTATGTTTTAAAGACTTAGCGGTTTGATCTGGCCGCAAATTGACAGCAAGCTTGACAGGCCAAGGCGCGTCGGCCGATTTTTTGTGTATGACCGCTTTCGCCCAGAGCACGAAGCCGCTGCGCGGCAGTGGAGTTTGCGGTGAGGTAGCGCGCGTGCGCTGAGGTTTGGTCCCGCGGAGGCGGTGGCGGACGATGGAG
>NZ_BMDW01000004.1 GCF_014636175.1 Sphingomonas psychrolutea
CTGGAAACGCATCGGCACCTTGCTCGACGCTTTCCCGCCTCAGGAATGCGCCAACTATCTCAGAAACTCCGGCTACGCTTCAACATAAATGGATCAGACTCTAGTAACTCCGCCCGACCAGCACCCGCTCCACCGCCGGATCGCCGGTGAAGATGCACGCCCCGTCCGCCGCTGCCTGTTCGATCGGCGCGTTCCGCAGCGTCAGCTTCAGCGCCTTCAACCGCTCGACCACCATGTCGAGCGCAGGCCCGGTCGGCTTCGACCATTGCACTTCGAGCCAGCCAGGGTTCTTCACGCCCTCGGCAAAATGCCGCTCGACCGTGGCGAAATCGGAGGCCGGGGTGATATTGGCGTTGAGCCGCGCGCGCGCTTCGGTGTGGAGCGACGCCTGAATGTCCTCAAGCGTCGCGGAAAGGGTCGACACGAAATCACCGCGCGCCACGACCGCACTATCGAGCTTGCCATCGTCGCGGTACAGCCGGTCGCGCCGGATCACCGAGACGTTGCCGCCGGCGACATCACGCCCGCCCACTTCGATCACGATCGGCGCGCCCTTCTTGACCCAGCTCCAGCGCTTGGTCGCGGCCTTGCCGAATTTGAGGTCGAGCAGCGCGCGCACCGGCTCGCCGAGCGCGCTCTGGCCCGCCAGCTCGGCTTGTAGCGCCTTGCAATAGGCGATGATCTCGGCATCCTCCGGGTTATCGCGCAGCATCGGCACGATCACCACTTGCCACGGCGCGATCACTGGCGGCACGCGCAAGCCATCGTCGTCACCGTGGACCATGATCACTCCGCCGATCATCCGCGTCGACACACCCCAGCTCGTCGTATTGGCGAGCACAAACTCGCCCTGGTCGTTCTGAAAACGGATGTTTTGCGCGGAGGCGAAATTGGTGCCGAGGAAGTGCGACGTGCCGGCCTGCAGCGCCTTGCCGTCCTGCATCATCGCCTCGATGCTGTAGGTCGCGACCGCGCCGGGGAAGCGCTCATTCTCGGGCTTCTCGCCCGCCACCACCGGCAGCGCGAGGCAATCCTCGGCGAAGCTGCGATAGACTTCGAGCATTTTCAGCGTCTCTTCGCGGGCTTCCTTGGCTGAGGCGTGGGCCGTGTGCCCTTCCTGCCAGAGAAACTCGCTGGTGCGCAGGAACATGCGGGTGCGCATTTCCCAGCGCACGACATTGGCCCATTGGTTGATCAGCACCGGCAAATCGCGCCACGACTGAATCCAGCGCGCGAACGCAGCCCCGATTACCGTCTCGGAGGTCGGGCGAACGACCAAGGGCTCCTCAAGCTTCGCGGTCGGATCGGGGATCAGCCCGCCCTTCCCGTCGCTCACCAGCCGGTGGTGCGTGACGACCGCCATTTCCTTGGCAAAGCCCTCAACATGCGCAGCCTCCTTTTCGAAGTAAGAAAGCGGGATGAACAGCGGAAAATAGCAATTTTCATGCCCCGTCGCCTTGATCCGGTCGTCGAGCAGCCGTTGGATTCGCTCCCAAATCCCGTACCCCCATGGCCGGATCACCATGCAGCCGCGCACGCCCGATTCCTCGGCCAGATCGGCTTCAGAGATGACGGATTGGTACCAGGCGGAGAAATCGGCCTCGCGGGTGACGGGGAGTGCGCGTTTGATCATGCAGGCGCGGATAGCGCCTCCGAAGAAATCCGTCACCCTGAACTTGTCTATAGAGAGGTAGGCGGCCATTGGGACGCTCATGCAGGGACAGCGTACATGACCAAAGGCGAAGACCGCATTCTCGCCGCGATCGGCCTGCGGCTGCTTTCGGTCGGTCTGTTCGCCGCCATGAATGTGTGCATCAAGCAGAGCGAAGTGCATGGCGCGGCGCTCGGAGAAATCCTGTTCTGGCGTCAATTCGGCGCCGCGGTGCTGGTCGGCGGGATCGTGCTGGGCCGGCCCGGCTGGCGCTCGGTCGCGACGACGCGGATGCCGGCCCATTTGCTGCGCGCGGTGATGGGGTTGACCGCAATGGCGTTCACTTTCGCCACGGTTCTCGCGCTGCCCCTGGCCGAAGCAACGACGATCGGCTTCACGATGCCGATCTTCGCGACGATCCTCGGAGCCTTGATCCTGGGCGAGCCGACCGGCTGGCACCGCTGGCTGGCAGTGTTGGTCGGGTTTTGCGGCGTGTTGATCGTCGCGCAGCCGGGCAGCGGGCATTTCCCGATCTGGGGCGCGGTCACCGGCCTCGCCGCCGCCTCGCTCACCGCCAGCGTCTCGATCCTGCTGCGCCAAATCGGCCGGACCGAGGCCGCGATGACCACGGTGTTCTGGTTCTCGACGCTTTCGATGCTGCCCTTGGGCATCCTCTACGTCTTCGTGTTCAAGACTCATCCGATCGAGGTCTGGCTGTTTCTGGCTGGCGTCGGGCTGCTCGGCGGCGGGGCGCAACTCGCAATGACCTCGGCGCTCGGGCTGGGGCCGGTGTCGGTGGTCGTGCCGATGGACTATTCGTCGCTGATCTGGGCGACACTGTTCGGCTGGCTGGTGTTCGACACCTTGCCCGGCCCCGCAACCTGGATCGGCGCGCCGATCATCGTCGCGAGCGGTCTGTATATCGTATGGCGAGAGCATCTGCGCCGCCAGACCGAAACGATTCAGGCGTTTACTGCCTAAACGCGGCGGAAGACCAGCATCACATTGTTCGCGGGCATTTCGATCGTCTGGTCGAGCGCGAACCCCGTTGCAGCCTCGGCCACTGCGCCGATCGAACGGATGCCCCATGCCGGATCGCGCTCACGCAGCGATTCGTCGAAGGCGAGGTTGCTCGGCGCGGTCGGCACATCATCGCGCAGAAACGGGCCATAGACGAGCAATGGCGCACCGGTGTCGAGCACCCGCGCGGCACCCGCCATCAAGCCGAGTGTCGCGGCCCACGGGCTGATGTGCAGCATGTTGATGCAAAGGACAGCGTCCGCTCGTGAAACCGGCCACACCGGCGCGGCAGCATCAAGATCGAGCGGCGGCAGGACATTGGCGATCCCCGCACACCACGCCGCAATCGACGTCAGCGCAGCGCGATCGGGGTCGCTCGGTTGCCACGCCAGCGCGGGGAATTCACCGGCGAAATAGGCGGCGTGCTCGCCCGAACCACTGGCGATCTCAAGCACGGTACCTGACCGCGGCAGCACCGCGCGCAACACGTCGGCAATCGCCATGCGATTGCGCAACGTGGCGGGGGCGTGGCGGCGATCCTCTCCCGCCGCCTCGCCCGGAATCCATGGAGCAGGATCGGTCATCGCGCCACCGATCAAACTTGCGCTGACTTCATCAGGCGAGTCGCGCGCAAATACATTTCGAGCCGCTGCGCGCTGAACACCCCGAGCGACAAGGCGGCAAGCCCGTCAATCAGCAAGGTGACATCGAGATGCAGCGCGCCACCCTCATTCTGCGAAATCGTCTTGAGCGCAAACAGCACCGCGATGAACGCGATCGCCCAGATCGATCCCTTCTGCATCAGCTGACCGGTCGCCGGGTCGCGCTCGATCCGCATCGTCTTGCCGCGCTGCCAACCCAGCGCGGCACCAGCCAGCAGCCCCAGCGCGGCGATGCCCCAGCCCGTAACGCTTGGTGGACGCTGAACAAAAATCAGCGCGACCACGCCGCAATAGATCGCCGGGACAATCCACAGCCGATCGACGTTGAGCGGCCGCAATCGCATCAGCCGTGGTGCGCGGATCGCCATGATCACGCCGAAAATCACCAGCGGGAGGAGAATCTGCAACCACCCGTGCGGCAGCGCAACCTGTTCGTGCATAGCGAATTCCCCATGACCCCGGCGCTGGTGTACCGTGCGGCAGCACCGGGGATCAAGCGGCGATCATTCCGCGGCTTGCGCCAGGTCGGGGTCCTTCCACACCAGCACCGGCTTGCGCGCCGCCAGCGTTTCGTCAAGTCGGCTGCGCGGCGCGAAGTGTGGCGCGGATTTCAGGCTGACGTCGCCTGCCTTAGCGCGCTCGGCGACCGAGCGCAGCGCGACGATAAACTGGTCGAGTGCCGCCTTCGATTCGGTTTCGGTCGGCTCGATCAGCATCGCGCCGTGGACGACGAGCGGGAAGTACATCGTCATCGGGTGGAAACCCTCATCGATCAGGCCCTTGGCGACATCGATCGTCGAGAAGCCCTCGGCCAGGCCATTATCCGAGAACAACGCCTCGTGCATGCACGGGCCGGACGTGCCGAACGGTGCCTCAAGCGTCGTATCGAGGCTGCGCAGGATGTAATTGGCGTTAAGCACCGCATCTTCGGCCACTTGCCGCAAGCCATCCGCGCCGTGGCTGAGGATATAGGTCAGTGCGCGCGTGAACATGCCCATCTGGCCATGGAAGGCACACATCCGGCCGAAGCTGTGCGGATGCTCGTCTCCTGCGGTTTCCTCTTCGATAAGCTGAAGATGCCCGTCCGCCATCCGCGCCGTGAACGGCAACGGCCCGAACGGTGCCAGCGCCTCCGACAGCACCACCGGCCCCGAACCCGGCCCGCCGCCGCCATGCGGGGTCGAGAAGGTCTTGTGGAGGTTGATGTGCATCGCATCGATCCCGAGGTCACCCGGTCGCACGCGTCCAACGATCGCGTTGAAGTTCGCGCCGTCGCAATAAACGAACCCGCCCGCCGCATGGACTGCGTCGGAGATCACCTTCATGTCGCGTTCGAACAAGCCGCAGGTGTTGGGATTTGTGATCATTACCGCTGCGACATCGGGCCCAAGCCGCGCCAGCAGCGCCGCGGTATCGACGCGGCCCTCGGCGGTGGCGGGAATATCCTCCACCGTATAGCCGGCAAAGGCAGCGGTCGCCGGGTTGGTCCCGTGCGCGCTTTCGGGCACCAGCACGACCTTGCGATGCCCCTCGCCGCGCGCCTCCAGCGCCGCCTTGATGCACAGCATCCCGCACAACTCGCCATGCGCGCCGGCTTTCGGCGTCATCGCCACGCCGTACATGCCGGTGAGCGTAATCAGCCAATTGGCGAGTTCGTTGATCACCCCAAGCGCGCCTTGCACGGTATCGACCGGCTGGAGCGGATGGATGTCGGCGAAGCCGGGCAGCCGCGCCATCTTCTCGTTCAGGCGCGGATTGTGCTTCATCGTGCAACTGCCGAGCGGGAAGAAGCCGAGGTCGATCCCGTAATTCTGGCGCGACAGGCGGGTGTAATGCCGCACCGTCTCGGGCTCGGAGAGACCCGGCAGACCGATCGGCGCGGTGCGGGCGAGGGTGCCTAGGCGGCTATCTTTAAGCCCCTCCCCTTCAGGGGAGGGGTTGGGGGTGGGGCCTCTCCGCGAATCCGCGGTCGCGTTTTGAGGCACGGCCCCACCCCAACCCCTCCCCTGAAGGGGAGGGGCTTGGTCGAAATCCACCCCCGTCGTGGTCGTATCGCCAATCTCGAAGATCAGCGCTTCCTCGAGCATCAGCGCCTTGTTGCCGGTCGTCGTCGACGAGGTCTTGCCGACCGAAATCGGCGCTTCGGGGCGCCATCCGCTTGCATTGATGCTCATGCCAGAATCTCCTGAAGCGCGGACGCCAGCGCTTCGACATCCTCCGCCGACGTCGTTTCGGTCACCGCCACGACGAGGCCGTTCGCGAGGGCGCCCACACCCGGATAAAGCCGCCCGAGCGATACGCCGGCAAGAATGCCGCGATCGGCCAACGTCCGCACGACGGGGCGCGCTTCCTGCGACAATTTCAGCGTGAATTCGTTGAAAAAGGTCGGTGTTACCAGCTCGACGCCGGGCACCTGCGCCAGCCGCTCCGCCGCCGCGACCGCACCGGCATGGTTGATCGCTGCAAGCTGCCGCAAGCCCGCTTCGCCCAGCAACGTCATGTGGACCGAGAAAGCGAGCGCACACAGGCCGCTATTGGTGCAGATGTTCGACGTCGCCTTCTCACGCCGGATATGTTGCTCGCGCGTGCTGAGCGTCAGCACGAAGCCGCGCCGCCCATCGGCATCGAGCGTCTCGCCGCACAGCCGACCCGGCATCTGACGAACGTACTTTTCCTTGCAGCCGAACAGCCCGACATAGGGCCCGCCGAACTGGAGGCCGACACCAAGCGACTGCCCCTCGCCCACCACGATATCGGCATCCATCTCGCCGGGGGACTTGATCGCGCCGAGCGCGACCGGCTCGGTCACCACGGCGATCAGAAGCGCTTTCTGCGCGTGGCACGCATCGGCCAGCGGCTTAAGGTCGGCGATGCGGCCGAGGATGTCGGGATATTGCACCACGACGCACGACGTATCCTTATCGATTGCCGCGATCAGCGCGTCGAGATCGGTATCGGCGCTGAGCGTCGGCGCGGAGGTCTCGAGTGCATCGCCGGTGAACTTCGCCATCGTCTTGGCGACCGAGACATAATGCGGGTGCAGCCCCGACGACAGGATTGCCTTGCCACGTTTGGTGATGCGCCGCGCCATGCCGATCGCTTCCCAGCACGCGGTCGAGCCGTCATACATCGAAGCATTCGCCACATCGGTGCCGAGTAGCCGCGCGACTTGCGTCTGAAACTCGAACAGCATCTGCAGCGTGCCCTGCGCGATTTCCGGCTGGTACGGCGTGTAGGCGGTCAGGAACTCGCCCCGCTGGATCAGATGATCGACTGACGCCGGGACATGATGCTTGTACGCGCCACAGCCGAGGAAGAAGGGCCCCTGCCCAGCGGTGAGGTTCTTGCGTGCGAGCGCGGACATGTGCCGTTCGACCGCCATTTCGCTGGCATGCATCGGCAAGCCGTGAATCGGGCCATCGAGCCGCGCCGCCTCGGGCACGTCGACGAACAAATCGTCGATCGTCGCGACACCGATCACGCCGAGCATGGCATCGCGGTCGGGCTGAGTCAGGGGTAGGTAGCGCATCTTATTCTCCTAGCCCCTCCCCTTCAGGAGCGGCGGGTGAACCGTGCCCCGCACGGTTCAGATCAGGCGGGGCCTGATCGACCCGCCGCTGGGCCGGGGGTGGGGCCGTGCCACGGGTGGAGCGCTTGTGGAGACGCCCCACCCCAACCCCTCCCCTGAAGGGGAGGGGCGAGTAATCTCAAAGCTTCGCGACGAACGCCTGGTACGCGATCTCGTCCATCAACTCGCTCAGCTCGTCGGGATCGGCGAGCGTCAGCTTGTAGAACCAGCCGTCGCCCTCGGGGTCTTCGTTGACCAACCCCGGCGTATCGCCGAGCGATGCATTGGCCTCGATCACGGTACCCGACACCGGCGAATAAACGTCCGATGCGGCCTTGACCGATTCGACCACCGCGGCCTCGTCGCCCTTGGTCAGCTCTTTGCCCTCATCGGGCACGTCGACGAACACGATGTCGCCGAGCTGTTCTTGTGCATATTCGGAAATGCCGACGGTGCCGATGTCGCCATCGACATCGACCCACTCATGATCTTCGGTGAAGTAACGGCTCATATCACTTGCCTCCTGCGCGGACGTAGCGGTGGGGAATGAAGGGCATTGCGGTAACGGTCGCGTGATGGACCTTGCCGCGTTGCGAAAGCTGGATCGTGGTGCCGGGGGCGGCGAGTGCGGTCGGCACATACGCCATCGCGATCGCCGCGCCGACGCTCGGCGCGAAGCCGCCGCTGGTCACGCGACCGACTTCGCCACCGGCAGAGTCGACGACTGCGGCCCCCTCGCGAACGGGCTGACGACCTTCGATCAGCAGCCCGACACGCTTGGTTTCGGCACCCGCTGCGCGCTCGGCGAGGATGCGCGTTGCACCCATGAAATCGCCCGCTTCGCGGCGGCGCTTCGAGAGCGCGAAGCCGAGATCAGCCTGCACCGGAGTCGTCGCGGGATCGAGATCATGCCCGTACAGGGGTAACCCCGCCTCCAGCCGCAGCGAATCGCGTGCGCCAAGGCCGATCGGCTTGACCTCATCCTGCGCGGTCAGCGCATCGGCGAGCGCTTCGACATGCTCGGCGGGCACCGAAATCTCGAACCCGTCCTCGCCGGTATAGCCGGATCGGCTGATCCACAGCGGCACGCCGTTCCAATCGAACGCGCCCGCCGTCATGAAGACAAGATCGGCAACGCCCGGCACCAGCCGCGCCATCGCATCAACCGCCTTCGGTCCTTGAAGCGCGAGCAACGCCTGGTCTTCGAGGTGGTTGATCGCGATCCCGTCGGGCAGGAATTCGAGCAGATGCGCGATGTCGTCGATCTTGGTCGCGCCGTTGACGACCATATAAAATTGCGGGCTGTCGATATCGGGCGTGTCCCCGTCCAGCGGCGACCAACCGGTCGGTTCCGAGACACCTTCCTCCGCGAGCGCGGCAAACGGATGGACCAGCGGCAGGCGCGTCACCATCAAATCGTCGAGAATGCCGCCATCTTCGGCAAGCAGCAGCGAATAGCGCTGCTTGCCTTCGCCCAGCCCGGCAATATCAGCGGGAAGCAGCGCTTCGAGCGCGGCGACGACATCGACCCGCCCCTCGGCGCGAAACACCAATTGGCCCATGTGCGAAACGTCGAACAATCCGGCCGATTCGCGCACCCACAGATGCTCGGCCATGATGCCTTCATATTGCACGGGCATGTGATAGCCGGCGAATTCGACCATCCGCCCGCCGTGCACGCGATGCCACGCGTCGAGCGGCAGAGTCTCGGTTGCGATCTCGTCGCCATCCGCGTTTGGAGTGTCGGTATCGCTCATACAAAGGCCTTCCGTGGCAAGGTTCACGGCGCGGCATCACGCGGTTCGCGTGGTTGCATCGCCGCCCCCTCTGTCACGGGAACCTGAGAGCTTTGACCCGCCGCCTCACTGCTACGGGCTTACCCCTTCGGTGGCCCCCGCTCAGCGAGCGGGTGCGCTTTCCAGAGTGTCGATAGCGCGCGCGGTCCGGTGGCCTGAGAGATTCCGGGGCGGTTGCTCCTTCGGCGCCCCGGATCAAGTCCGGGGTCTCTCCCGCGCGTGCCTATGCGAGTTGCCCCGCATCGACGCCCAAAGGTTTGACGCGGTGCAGCAAGCGAGTCAATCCGCCTTGGCGGGCTTTCGTCTATTCCGCAGCGATTGCGCTATCGGGCAGGCCCATCGCGCAAACGCGGCGAAGGATCGCGTTGCCGGCCTCGCTTTGCGCAATCATGCAGGGCTCGTCCCAATCGGACATGTGGAGGAAGGCCTCATCCCCGACCTTCACTTCGGAATAGGTCGCATGATTGGTGACGGAAACAGCCGCAAGGGTTTTAAGACGCGCGCTGACTTCGACCTGGTCCTGGGCCGCATATTCCAGGCTAACCATACCCGAGGGGAGTTCTAGCAACTGCATGATGTGCTCCTCCCCATACTCCTACGCTTTCGCATACCCCCTCTCAAGACCCGCTCAAGCGAGCGGGACGGCAAGCAGCGTCAATCACCAAGGCCCAAGTTCCATATTTGACCACGATCGAATCGGCGTCCGGCCCGAGCGGATGGCCGTATTTCAGTCGATTGCGCATTTCATGACCGCGACGATCGCAGGATCGTCGTGGCCACGAAACCGTGCTTTCAGGTATTACGCAAGTCGACCATAACCTGCCCCACCTGTTCGATCGCAATGCCGTCCGCCAGCATAGCATCCGCCACGTCCCGCAAGCCACGAACCTGCCGCTCATACTCCTCGCGAGATGACGGCACGCGGCGGATTACCGCGTGGCGTTATATTTCAGCTGGTCGTTGGTCAGCTGGAACCCGACCAGCGCCTCGAAGGTCGATCTCAGCACCGCGGCACGAATCTCCGGACGCGTGAGCGGATCCACCGCAGCCTCCTGGTCGCCCGGACGGCGCTTCTCGGTCAGTTTCTTGCGCACATCGTCCGACAAAGTCGCGGCGGAGCGAGCGACGGTTGCGCTGCCAGTGCCCTGTATGCTGGCGCGCGCCTGGCCGGGCTCGAAATGCAGCGTCGCATGGCCAATTCGCTTGGCGACCACGGCGCTGCCGCCCTGCACAACGGTGACGAAGTACGGCAAGGTGACGTCCCGCGCGCCATCGGTGCTGGTCCGGCGGCCTTCGACCGAGAAGGTCACGCTGGTCAGAATATCGGCCCCCGAATCGGTACAGGTCGAACGCACCTTGGTCAGCACCGCCGTCACATCGACTGCGCTGGCGTCGCGGCTGGTCGCGGGATCGAACACGGTGATGTCGCCGGTCGATGCCGGAACCGCGACACTCGGGCAGGCGGTCCGGATCGCGGTGATGCCGCCCGTCTCGTCAAGGTCGCCGGTGGTCTTGCACGCGCCAAGCAGAGAGCATGCCGACAGCAGGAACGCTGATGCGGCGATGGTCGATTTCCGGGTTTTCACGGGGTCACGTACCTTGTCATACAAAAGGGCTTTAGCCTCGCGCGCAAAATCACCTGTGTAAGGATTTATTGCGCAGATGCTGGTGCACCATAGGAAGCGGCTTTCGCCTACGCAAGCAATCGCGTAGGGTTGCCCCTGTGATGCTTACCCCCCAAAAGCCGCCCCTCGCCTTGATCATCGCCGCCCCGCGTGGGTTTTGCGCGGGCGTTGATCGTGCGATCCAGATCGTCGAACTGGCGATCGAGAAGTTCGGTGCACCGGTCTACGTGCGCCATGAAATCGTGCACAATCGCTTCGTTGTGGACATGTTGCGCGACAAGGGTGCGGTATTTGTCGAGGAACTGGACGAGGTTCCCGACGGCCTGCCCGTCGTGTTTTCCGCGCACGGCGTGCCCAAGGCGGTGCCGGACAAAGCGACCGAGCGCGGCCTCGCCTTTTTCGACGCGACCTGTCCGCTCGTCTCCAAGGTCCACCGCGAAGCCGAGCGGCAAGTCGAGGCCGGGCGGCATATTCTCTTCATCGGCCATGTCGGCCACCCCGAGGTGATCGGCACTTTCGGTCAAGTGCCCGATGGGGCGATGTCGCTGGTCGAGACAGTCGCGGATGCGGAAGGCTTCGTACCGGTCGATCCCGACAACCTCGCTTTCTTGACGCAGACAACGCTCTCGATGGATGACACCGCCGAGGTGGTTTCAGTACTGAAGCGCCGGTTCCCCGGCATCCAGGGGCCGCGCGGCGAGGACATTTGCTACGCCACCTCCAACCGGCAAAGCGCCGTCAAGGCGATCGCGCATGCGTGCGACGCGCTGCTGGTGATCGGCGCGCCCAATTCGTCAAATTCGGTGCGACTGGTCGAAGTCGCCGAGCGCGAGGGCACGCGGGCACGGCTGATCCAGCGTGCTGCGGAGCTCGACTGGGCTTTCCTCGACGGCGTGACGACGCTCGGGATCACCGCCGGAGCCTCCGCGCCCGAGGTGCTGGTGCGCGAACTGGTCGACCGGCTGGCAGAGCGGTTCGTCATCACCGAGCAGGAAGTCGAGACCAAGCGCGAGACGATCTCGTTCAAATTGCCCCGCGGGCTCGAAATCGCCGCCTGATCCATGGCGGTGTACACGCCTGTCTCGGCCGAGATTTTGGCCGGTTTTCTCACGCGTTATGACGTGGGCGAACTGGTATCCGTCAAGGGCATCGCCGAGGGGGTCGAGAACACCAATTATCTGGTCGACACGACGACCGGACGCTTCATCCTGACGCTGTACGAGAAGCGCGTCGATAGCGGCGACTTGCCCTATTTCATGGTGCTGCTCGATCATCTCGCGGCGCGTGGGTGCCCGGTGCCCCCCGCGATCAAGGACCGCGACGGCGTGGCGATCCAGACGCTGGAGGGACGACCCGCGTGCCTGATCCAGTTCCTGCCGGGGGTTTCGGTGACGCATCCGACGCCGACACAGGCTCTCGCAGCCGGGACCGCGCTCGGCGAAATGCACGCGGCGCTGGCCGATTTCCCGCTCGAACGCGCGAACTCGATGGGCTTTGCGACGTGGCAGCCGCTGCTCGATCGATGCGGAGGCGCCCTCGACTCGATCGCCCCCGGACTACATCACGACATGACCGTCGCGCTCGCCGATCTGGCCGCGACATGGGCACGCGACCCCCTCCCCCGTTCGACCATCCATGCTGATTTGTTTCCAGACAATGTGCTGATGCGCGGCGATGCCGTCGGCGGGCTGATCGACTTCTACTTCGCCTGTACCGATATCCGCGTCTATGATCTGGCGGTGATGCACGCGGCGTGGGCGTTCGATGCGACGGGCATGACGTTCGACGCTGCAGTCGGCGATGCGCTGATCGCTGGCTATGCGCGCCATTTCCCCTTGTCACAGGACGAGCGCTCCGCCTTCAACGATCTCGCTGTCGGGGCATGCATCCGCTTCACACTCTCCCGCGCGTGGGATTGGCTCAACACCCCGGCCGACGCGGTGGTAACGCGCAAGGATCCGCTGGCGTTCTGGCGGCGTGTCAAAGTCTACGACCCCAATCTCGCCAGCCTGTTGAAGACGCTCTCATGACCGAACTGACCAAAATCGAAATCGCCACCGATGGCGCGTGCAAGGGCAACCCCGGCCCCGGCGGCTGGGGCGCGCTGATCCGTTCGGGCACGACCGAGAAGGAACTCTCGGGCGGTGAACTGCTCACCACCAACAATCGCATGGAACTGACCGCGGCGATCGAGGGGCTCAATGCGCTGAAACGGCCGTGCCATGTGACGCTATCGACCGACAGCCGCTACGTGATGGACGGGCTGACCAAGTGGATCAAAGGCTGGCAGAAAAACGGCTGGAAGACCGCCGCGAAGCAGCCGGTCAAGAATGCCGATCTGTGGCAAAGGCTGCTCGATGCGGCGAAACCGCACAGGATCGAATGGGTGTGGGTCAAGGGCCATGCCGGCCACCCCGACAACGAACGCGCAGACACGCTGGCGAGCGATGCCGCGGTGGCGGCGGGACGGCGGGGTTAGCTCAGCTATTATCCTCGGTCGGCGCGTCCGGGCCGTTTTTCTTGATCGAATCGATCGCGTTTTGGGCGGACGCCTTGCTGGCATAGCCTTCGGTCGTGAACATCGTCTCGCTATTGTATTTGAAGCGGACGCGGAACTCGCCAGCCTTATCCTTATAGATCTCGAATTTATGTGCCATCAGAGCCTCCCGCTTTCTCGGTGGCGATATCCTATACCCGAGCCGATCGTTACGCCAGCGCGTGGAAACGCCCCGGGGCATAGCGCGCCGGATCGATCGCCGCGACGCTCGCATCGGGCGCCAGCCCGAGCAAGACTGCGGCGGCGAGTGCGGCTGCCGCGGGCGCGGTCTGGATGCCGAAACCGCCCTGCCCCGCGCACCAGAAAAATCCGGGCGAATCGGGTGCGAAGCCGTAGACCGGCAGCCGATCGGGCGCGAAGCTGCGCAGGCCTGCCCAGCGTCGTTCCACCTTCGTCACGCGCCAGTCCACGACCTGTTCGAAGCGGTCGATCGCGGTGGCGACATCGATTTCCTCGGGCTGGGCGTCGCCCGGCGCGACCTTGGTTTCATCATGCGGGCTGAGCCACAAACGCCCCCCCGCCTCGGGCTTGAAATAGAAATTCCCGGCAATGTCGGCGATGTGCTGCATCGTCGCGGGCGGTGCCGGGTCGGTCACCAGTTGCACGACCGTGCGGCGATACGCGGTGATGCCAATCGGTGCGACATCGGCCCGGCGCGCGACGTCGTCGGCCCATGCCCCGGCCGCATTCACCAGAATCGTCGCCGAGAACATGCCGGCGCCGGTCATGATCTGCCAGCGATCGGCCATGTGCGTGGCAGCCTGCAACGGCGCGGAAAGCGTCAGCACCGCACCCGCGCGCCGCGCATCGGCCAAACAGTGCGCATGCAGCGCAGCAACATCGATATAGGTGCTGCTTCGCTCCATAATACCGAGCGTCCAGTCGGCCCGTAGCCCAGGAATGAAGGCACGGGGATCGACGCGTTCGAGCGCCACGCCGCTTCCTGCGAATTCGGCAAGAAACGCTTCGATCGCGGCCTGATCCGCCGCACGACCGATATGCAGCGAGCCGAGATCCTCCAGAAACCCGCCGTCGCGCAGCGCCGCGCCCGACGCGGTGGTCAGCGGTTGCACCCCCGGCCCGCCATAGCTTTCCGACCAGAAGGCCGCCGAGCGCCCGGTCGCGTGATAGCCCGGCAAGTCTTCGGCCTCCAACAGCAGCACCGACGCATGCGGCGCAACCGCCGCGGCCAGGCTGGCGCCCGCCATTCCGGCACCGATGATCGCGATATCGTACCGCGTCATACCGCTCATCCTTGCGCGCGCGCCGACAGGAAAATGTCGATCTCACCGATCACACGATTGCGCACCGCATCGACTTCGCGCAACAGCTCGTGCGCCGCCTCCTTGCCGAAGCGCACGATCCGCGCATCGGGCAGCTTCGCCGCAGTCTTGTACGCTGCTTTGGGCGAGACGAGCTTGTCGTCGTCGGCAACGAGCAACAGGATCGGCACGGACAGCGTCTTCAGCCGCGAATCGTCGCGCAACCGCCGGGTCGAGCCGAACGCCTCGATCACCCAGCGCCAGCTCGGCGGGCCGAGCAGCAGCTCCGGCTTGGACGATTGCCAGAAGATTTCATCCGCATAGCGCTCTTGGTCGTGCGTCAGCAGAGCCTGCCGGGTCTCGGTCGATGCGGGGCGCTCATTGCCGCGCCAGGCCGGGCGCGCCGAATTGCCGACGCCTCCCAGCACGCCCGCCAGCCGCTCGCCCAGCGTCCAGCCAAGCGGGCTGTGCAGCCCGAGCATTGGCGCCACGAGCACCGCGGCATCAGGGGTCGCGGCACCCTCGACCATTGCGCGGAGCAGCAAATGCCCGCCCATCGAATGGCCCAGCACGACATGCGGCCCCGCCCCTTCGGCGACCCAACCTGCCCAAAAGTCGCGAAAATCGTCGACATAGAGCTGGAAGTCATCGACGTGCCCGACATGTGGGTCGGGCGTTAGCCGCCCCGATCCGCCCTGCCCGCGCCAGTCGAACGAGGTGATCGACCAGCCTTGCGCATGCCAGTGCGCGAACGCCTCAAGATACTTCTCGAAGATGTCGCCGCGACCGCCCTCGAACAGCATCCGGCCCCGTGCGCGCCCTTCGGCCGGCCAATCGAATCGCCGCAGCGGCCAGCCGTCGCGGGCGGTCCAGCGGGTAATCCGCGCGGCGGCGGGAATCGCTCGGCGATAGAGTTGGGGGGAGACCATTGCCGTTGGTTACGTTTTAGAAAGGCCTGACGTCTAGGCTTTTCCCTTATGGGTGGGGCTTCGCTTTCCGCAACTTTGCTCGTCGCGCTTGCGGCGCTTCTGGTTTCGGCCGGAATCCAGGACGCGCGCACGCGCGAGATCGCCAATTGGAAAAACGCCGCAATCGCGCTGTTGGCCCCGATCTGGTGGTGGGCGACCGACCTGACGCTCTGGCCCGACATGGCGACGCAGCTAGGTCTCGCGCTGATCGTATTCGCGCTGTTCGTCGCGGCGTTCCAGTTCGGCTGGATGGGCGGCGGCGACGTCAAGATGATCGGTGCGCTCGCTTTGTGGCTGCCACTGGTGCCGCTGACGTGGATGCTGATCGTGATGTCACTGGTCGGCGGAGCACTGACGCTGCTGCTGCTGGTCGAGCGCGCAGTGCGGCACCGCACCGGCCAAATCGAAGTGCCATACGGCGTGGCAATCGCCATCGCCGCGCTGATCGCGCTGCGTGAACCGCTTTTTAACCACTTTGGTGTGAATGCTTAACGCCGGCTCAATCGACCGGGTCCGAAAGGTCTGAAATGGATAGTCGCAAGATCATATTGCTGGTGGGTGCGCTGATCGTCGCGGCGATCACGGCGTTCATGGCACGATCGCTGATCGTCGGCAGTTCGGCACCGCAAGCCGTCGCGGCGGTGGCGCAGCAGAATACTGGCCCCGAAGTGTTGGTCGCGACCAAGGCCTTGCCGGTCGGCACGATCCTCGACGCCACGTCGATCCGCTATCAGCCATGGCCCAAGGAAATGGTCGAGAACGTCTATTTTATCAAAAAGCCGGGCTTTGATCCCAAGTCGCTTGCCGGCACTGTCGTGCGCAACGCGATTACCGCGGGCCAGCCGCTGACCAACGGATCCCTCGTAAAGCCTGGCGACAGCGGCTTCCTCGCCGCCGCACTCGGCCCGGGCATGCGTGCGGTCACGGTGCCGGTGCAGACGCAGACCAGCGTCGCGGGCTTCGTTTTCCCGGGCGACCGCATCGACCTTATCCTGACGCAAAGCGTGGCGGGCGGCGGCGACGGTCCACCGCTCAAGGCCGCCGAGACAATCATGCGCAATCTGCGCGTGCTCGCCACCGATCAGCGCACCGACAATTCCACCGGGGAAGATGGCAAGACTATCGTCCGTACGTTCTCAAATGTAACGGTCGAAGCCACCCCGAAGATTGCCGAGCAGATTGCGGTTGCGCAGACGCTCGGCTCACTGTCGCTGTCGCTGCGCTCGATCGCCGATAACAGCAGCGAACTCGAACAGGCGATCGCCAGCGGCGACGTCAGCATGCCGGATGATCCCAAGGCCGAAAAGGCGATGCTGACGCGAATCGCCAGCGCGCCATCGACGGGCACGTCGACCATGGCGACCGGGGCCGACGTGTCGCGCTTCCAGCGTCGCACCGTGCCGGGAAAGGCTGCGGCCACCAACTCGCAGGGTGGCGCGACACCAGCCAGCGGCGGGTTTCCCGGTGCTGCGGTCAACACCGGACCAGTCGTCCATATCGCTCGGGGAAATGCGGTGACGGAAGTCGCCGTTGGGGGGAAGAAGTAGATGCGTAGCGTGTCCATCTCGCTCGGCTGGTCGCTCGCCGTCGCGCTCGTCGGCGGAAGCGTCGCAGTGGCGCCCGCCGCTGCCCCGGCCCAGACCGTCGCCTCCGGTACGGTGCTGCAAGTCAACACCGGGCGCGGACGCCTCGTCACGCTGCCGCGGCCGATGAGCGACGTGTTCGTCGCCGACGACAAGATCGCCGACGTTCAGGTCCGCTCGCCAACCCAACTCTATGTCTTCGGCAAGTCGGCCGGCGAGACGACCGTCTCGGTCACGAACAAGGCGGGCGCGGTGGTCTATTCCGCGACCGTCCGCGTCGGCAACAATTTCGATTCGATCCAGCAAATGTTGTCGCTCGCCATGCCCGACGCGCGCATCGTGGCAACGCCAATGAACGGGCTGGTGCTGCTCACCGGCACGGTGAAGGCACCCGAGGACGGCGCGGAAGCGACGCGGCTCGTCCAGGCCTATGTCGGCGACTCGACCAAGGTGCTCTCGCGCCTTGGGACGGCGACGCCATTGCAGGTCAATCTGCAAGTGCGCATCGCCGAGGTCAGCCGCAGCTTCGTCAAAAATATCGGCGTTAATCTCCAGACGCTGAACAGCAGCGGCGGCTTCAATTTCGGCATTGGGCAGGGCCGTGGGGCATCACCGCAATATGCGCCGGGCGGGCCGCTGTTCGTCGGCGGCACCGTCGCATCGACGGGAACCAGCCTGCTCACGACCGTTGCCAACGGCACCACGCTCGGCGCGGCTGGCAAGGTACTGGGCCTCGACGTCCTATCCTCACTCGATCTCGGCGAGCGCGATGGTGAAGTCTCGACGCTGGCAAACCCGAACATCACGGTCATTTCGGGCGAAACCGGCTCGTTCCTGGCCGGCGGCGAAATCCCGATCCCGATCAGCCAGGGTCTCGGCGCGGTGTCGGTCGAATATAAACAATATGGCGTGAGCCTGTCCTACACACCTACGGTACTCGCCGACGGGCGCATCTCGATGCGCGTGCGGCCGGAGGTTTCGCAGCTCTCATCGGACGGCGCGGTGACGATCGCCGGGACCACGATCCCGGCGCTCAGCACGAGGCGGGTGGAGACGACAGTCGAGCTCGGCTCCGGCCAAAGCATGATGATCGGTGGGCTGCTGTCGAACAGCCACAACAATTCGATCACAAAAGCGCCTGGATTGGGCGATGTGCCGGTACTCGGCGCGTTGTTCCGTTCGAACGCGTTTCAGCGCAACGAAACCGAATTGGTGATCGTGATCACGCCGTATCTGGTCAAGCCGACCAACGCGAAC
The DNA here is from genome assembly GCF_014636175.1 of Sphingomonas psychrolutea. Classification (GTDB taxonomy): domain Bacteria; phylum Pseudomonadota; class Alphaproteobacteria; order Sphingomonadales; family Sphingomonadaceae; genus Sphingomonas; species Sphingomonas psychrolutea. The sequence continues at coordinate 17,950 of NZ_BMDW01000004.1, forward strand.
GACATCGTCCTGCCGACCGACGGGCTCAAATCTCCGACCGATCTTGGCCGCGTTTTCCTCGGCCAATTGGGCGACGGCACGACTGGCGGCGAGCGACCGAAGCCGAGCCTTGCGCCGCGCAGCACGGCGCAGCCAACCTTCGGAGCAGTGACGCCAGCCCCCGTCGTGCCGACCGCACCTGCGCCCACCCCGCAACGCCGCGAGGAACCGGTGTCCGCGCTGCCTGCGCCCGCCACGCCACCGAAAAAGGGCAGCGCCGCCGCGCCCGGTTTCAGCATCAATTGACGCCCCGGAGGGACATGACCATGTACCATCGTACACTCCTGATCGCGACCGGTTTGGCCCCGGCTTTGCTGATGGGTGCCTGCACCACCGTGGGCTCGGGCTCCGGTACGCAGAATCGCGGGCTCGAATCGGTGCATCAGCCCATCGTCAGCCGCAGCGATTACGCGCTCGACGTCGCGACCAGCGGCAATGGCCTTGCACCGGGTGAGGACCAGCGCCTGGCCGGGTGGATGGGGTCGCTGCGGCTCGGCTATGGCGATCAAGTCGCGATCGACGATCCCAACCCTTACGGAACCGGCGTACGCGACGATGTCTCCCGTCAAGTTGCGCGCTATGGCCTGCTAGTCTCCGACGAAGCGCCGCTGACCAACGCTCCGGTCGCGGCCGGGATGATCCGCGTCGTGGTGAGCCGGATGCAAGCGAGCGTGCCCGGTTGCCCCGATTTCAGCCGCGTTCGCGGCCCCGATTTCGAAGGCCATACCGGCTCAAACCAAGGCTGTGCGGTCAATTCCAACCTTGCCGCGATGGTCGCCAACCCGACCGATCTGGTGCGCGGGCAGGTCGGTAACGGCATCACCGACACCGCCACATCGGGCCGGGCAATCGACAATTATCGCAAGGCGACCCCGACCGGCGCCGGCGGGACCACGGTCAAGTCCGAGAGCTCGAAAGGCGGCAACTGATGAACGCACCCTTCAATCCGGGTCGGATCGGTCTGCGCGACCCGTTCACCGCCTATGTCTGCGACGAGACCACCGCCGAAACGCTACGCCCGATCGCCGTCGAAATGGGTTGGGCGCCAGAGAAGGTGAACAAAGGCGGGCTGCGCAACGCCGTGCAGTCGCTGTCGGTCTCGGCTTCGCCGCAAATCCTGTTCGTCGATCTTTCGGAAAGCGGAGATCCGCTGAACGATATCAATGCGCTGGCCGAAGTGTGCGAGCCGGGGACGGTCGTGATCGCCGCGGGCCAAGTCAACGATGTGCGGCTGTACCGCGACCTCGTCGTCAGTGGAATTCAGGATTATCTGCTGAAACCGCTCAACCCCGATATGCTGCGCGAGGCGTTCACCAACGCCCAGGCCATTCTCAACGCGCCCAAAGCGGTTGATGTCGGGACCGAGCGTCCGCACATTTCCACCGCCTTTATCGGCGCGCGTGGCGGGGTTGGTGCATCGACGCTCGCAACCTCGGTTGCATGGGTGTTGAGCGAGAAGGGCGCGCGGACGACGGCTTTGCTCGATCTCGATGTGCATTTCGGGACGGGCGCGCTGTCGCTCGACCTCGAACCCGGCCGCGGACTGACCGATGCGATCGAAAATCCGAGCCGCATCGACGGGCTGTTCATCGAACGCGCCATGGTAAAGTCGAGCGAGCGGCTGTCGGTGCTGTCGGCCGAGGCGCCGATCAATTCGCCGGTGCTGACCGACGGCAGCGCCTTCTATCAATTGCAGGAGGAGATGCGCGCCGCGTTCGAATGCACCGTGGTCGATCTGCCACGCGGAATGCTGGTGCTCCATCCGCATTTGATGACCGATATCCAGGTCGCGGTGATCGTGACCGAGCTGACACTGGCCGCCGCGCGCGACACGATCCGGTTGCTGTCGTGGATGAAATCGAACGCGCCACAGACGCAGATCGTGGTCGTTGCCAACCGCGTTCAACCCGCCGCCGTGCTCGAAATCAGCCGTAAGGACTTTGAAGGATCGATCGAACGTCGGATCGATTTCCTGGTCAATTTCGACCAGAAGCTCGCCGCGCAATCGGCCAAGCTCGGCAAACCCTTCGCCGAGGCCGGCAAAGGCAACAAGACGATCGTCCCGATCGTCGATCTTGCTACCAAATTGATGGCCGTCGGTGATTCGGCCGAATCGATCGACAGTGTCAGCACGAAAGCCGGAAAGAACAAGCCGGTCGGCAAGGGCACCTCGCTCATGGGCAAATTCGACTTCAAGTCGATGATTTCGCGGTCTTCCAAAAAGAAATGATCCGCCTGACGGTGGTGTAAACCCCGTCGTAACGAAACGGAGCGCCAGATACGCCTGTGGAACTGATCCCTGTCCTTTCGCTGGGTGTGGGCGCGTTGATCGTGCTGGCACTGATGGCCTTCGCGTTCAGCGGTCCATCCGCTGCACGCGCGAGCACGCGTCGATTGAGTGCGGTGCGTGCGCGCCACAACGAATCGGCAAATGCGCTGGTCGATGCACAGATGCGGCGGATCGCGGCGGCGCGCAGCAACAAGATGGACGCGGCGGCGATGCGCTTCCTGCCACGCCCAGCGCTGCTGAAAAAGCGCCTTGCGATGACGGGGAAGCCTTGGACCGTTGGCCAATACGGCATGGCGACGCTCGGCATCGTCACGGTCGTCACGCTGCTGCTGGCCTTTGCCGGGTTACCGATCCTGTTGGGATTGCTGGTCGGCGTCGTGATCGGTGCCGGATTGCCGCATATGGCCGTCGGGTTCTTCATCAAGCGCCGGATCGCCAAATTCACCGCCAAATTTCCCGACGCCATCGAATTGTTGGTGCGCGGCCTTCGCTCGGGGCTTCCGATTACCGAAACGATCGGTGTCGTCGGGGCCGAGCTTGACGGGCCGGTGGGGGTCGAGTTCAAGGCGATCACCGACAAGATGAAGATCGGCCGCACGATGGACGCGGCGTTGCAGGACACGGCCGACCGGCTCGGCACGCCCGAATTTCAATTTTTCGTCATCACTTGCGCAATCCAGCGCGAGACCGGCGGCAACCTGGCCGAAACGCTCGCCAATCTTGCCACCGTGCTGCGTATGCGCGGGCAAATGAAGTTGAAGATCAAGGCGATGTCCTCCGAATCCAAGGCATCGGCGTACATCGTCGGATCGCTGCCGTTCATTGTGTTCGGCATGATCTGGATGATCAATGGCAGCTATATGCAGAATTTCTTCATCGATCAGCGGCTGATGGTCGCGGGTGGTTGTGGGCTGCTGTGGATGGGCCTTGGTGCTTTCATCATGGCCAAGATGGTCAATTTCGAGATCTGATGCGATGACCAACGCCCCCACCGGACCCGTCATCCTCGGCGTCGATGTGTACACCGTCGCCACGCTGCTCGCCGGGGTCGCCGCGTTCATGGTGCTGCTCGCGATTTACGCGGCGACCACCGCACGCGACCCGATGACCAAGCGGGTAAAAGCGCTGAACGACCGGCGCGAACAGCTAAAGGCGGGCATCACCGCTTCGACCAAGCGCCGCGCCAAGCTCGTCACCAAGAATGAGACGACCGACCGGATCAAGGCGCTGCTGTCCGGCATGAAGGTGCTACAGGATAGCCAGGTCAAGGCCGCACAGATCAAGTTGATGCAGGCCGGCATCCGGTCAAAGGAATATGCCGTCGCGGTCATTTTCGGACGGCTCGTCATCCCGCTCACCTGGGGGGTTTTCGTGCTGTACCTGGTCTACGGGACCGAAATGTTCGCCGATTGGACACCGTTCAAGGCGTATGGCCTGGTCGCGGTAAACTTCATCCTGTCGTACAAGGCCCCCGACCTCTATCTCAACAACAAGATCACCAAGCGCAGCAAGGAAATCCAGAAGGGCTTGCCCGACGCGCTTGATCTGCTGGTGATTTGTGCCGAAGCGGGACTCACCGTCGATGCCGCGTTCAACCGCGTGGCGCGCGAATTGGGCAAGGCCTATCCCGAGCTTGGCGACGAATTCACGCTGACCGCGATCGAATTGGGCTTCCTGTCCGAACGGCGGCAAGCGTTTGAGAACCTCGCCATGCGCGTGAAGCTCGATGCGGTCAAAGGCGTCGTGACGACGATGATCCAGACCGAAAAATACGGTACGCCGCTCGCTTCGGCACTGCGCGTGCTCTCCGCCGAATTCCGCAACGAACGCATGATGCGCGCCGAGGAAAAGGCCGCACGGCTTCCAGCGATCATGACGATCCCGCTGATCCTGTTCATCCTGCCGACGCTGTTCGTCGTCATTCTGGGACCAGCCGCATGTTCGATCTCAGATGCCTTCAAGAACGGCGTCTAATCCGTTCTAAGTGCTTGCCCCACGGCGTGGTTAACGGCAGGATCGCGGTCGTAACGAAACCGCGGGGAATGTCGCCATGCTGTTCACAACACCGGAACAGTTCATCGTGCTGGGCGTGCTACTGCTTGGCGGCTGGTTGCTGGGCTATGCCAGCGCGCCGAGCACCAAGAAATGGAAGCGGCGGGTGCGCGAACAGTCCGACAGCTTCACCGCATACCATGCCGAAGCCGAGGATCGCGCCCGCGCCGCGAACCAGCGCGCGTCCGACCTGCAGGCCGACCTTGAGGCCATTCGCGCCGACCACGCCGAAGCCGAACGCACGATTGCCGGGTTGCGCGCGGCCGCTGCGGCTGCCGTCGCCGTTCCGGTTGTTGTCGCCGTGGCGGAACACCCGGCGCTGAGCGTGGTCGAACCCGAACCGACACGCGAGAGCGACGTCGAGCCGGCTCCGGTCGAGTCGGTGCCGATGGCCGAAGTCGATGCTGCACCGCCCGAGATCGAACCGATCCCAGAACCCATGACCGCCGCCGCCGTGATCGCGCTGCCGGAACATGCCGAAGCGGTCGCGATCACAACACCAGAGCCCGCAAAATCGGAGCCAACTGTCGAGGATGCGGTATTCGAACCCGTCGCGCCGGTGCCGATGACGCCGACAGCAACCGAGGCACCCCCCGCGCCGATCGGCCCCGCTGAACCCGAAATGCCCAGCAAGGGCTGGTTCGCGAGCAGCGCGCGCGACGAACTCACGCGAATCCGCGGCATTGACGACGCGCTTAACACGCGCCTGTTCGGGCTCGGCGTGGTACGGTTCGAGGATATCGAGATGCTCTCGGCCGAAGACGAAATGGCGCTGGAAGAACGATTAGGCCTTCCGGTCGGCACGATTGCGCGCGACCAATGGCGCGCGCAGGCGGCATTTTTTCGCGCCGGGCGCAGCAATGAGACCGCAGCGGACGTTGCCGCGGCAGAGCCCGCGCCAGTCGCCTAACCCGCGCGGCAGACGGTCGCGCGGCGGGCGCGATCGAGCGCCGGAAAGGTCGCGCGATCGGCGACGAGGATCCGCACCAGCGCGATGCCGCGCGCGCCGTGCACGCGAACGGCTTCATACCCGGCCGGGATCGATTGACCGGCCCGCGCGATGGCGAGGCGGAACGTCTTGCCCTGCGCTTGCCCGCCATTACGGACGAACACCGTGTCGGTGCGCGAATCGAAGATCGACAGCGACCAATAGGGTGCGGCAACCGGCACAGCGTCGATCAGCAGCGGCCCCTTCGACACATCATAGGGACAAGACGAATAAGCGAGATCGGGACTGGGCCGGACAATCCGGCGGCTTGTTGCATCGGCAAGCGGGACGTGGCTGAAGCGACCGAACCCGCCCTCGGACACGCGCCGGATCGCGGCACCCGTTAACACGTCAGGGGTGAAGACGAGCCCGGCATAGCAGGTCGCGCCCGCAACGAGCAGGCCGAGCAAAGCGGGTCCGGTCCAGCGTGCCATTAACATCCCTCTCGCAGGATCCGCGGCAAGACGTCGACGCTCGGATTGCCGGTGCCGCCGTCGGTCGGCAAATAGGTCCGGAGCGTCAATTCAAGGCGTGGGATCCCGCCGCTCGGCAACCAGGCACCCGCTTGCCGCGTCGGAGCAAGCCGGATCGACCAGCCGCCGCGCCCGCCATTCGGGAAGGCATTGCCCGCGACCGAGAAACGGTTGGCGCCATTGGGGATCAAATACCCGTCAGGATCGTAGGCAGTCATGCTCCACCACGCCGCGGGCAGTTCGCCGCCCAGGATCAAATAGCGGCAACGCCCGTCGAGCGGCGCGCCGTCACTGTCGGTCGCGGCGGTGTAATAGCGCGCCTCCTGCGCCGGCAGCGCGAGCAAGCCCTTCACCGCGACGATGGCACGCGTGTACGGATCGGCGCTGGCCGAGCCGAAGCTGCGGCCCGTCGCCCATGGGCCGATCGTGACATTGTTGCCGAGCGCAGCGTGGCGGACGAGATACACCGCCCCACCAAGCCCGAGCGCAACGCCAGTGACCGCGCCGATCAGGTAGCGCGCCCAGGGTTTCACTTACGCGCCGCGAGCGCGGCCTGCGCCGCCGCGAGCCGCGCGATCGGCACGCGGTAGGGCGAGGCCGACACGTAATCGAGCCCAGCGCCTTCGCAAAACGCGATGCTCGCCGGGTCGCCGCCATGCTCGCCGCAAATGCCTAGCTTGATGTCGGGCCGCGTCGCCCTGCCCCGCGCCGCCGCCATTTCGATCAACTGCCCGACGCCCTCGACATCGAGGCTAACAAAGGGATCGCGCGCGTAAATGCCGCGCTCGACATAGGTCGTCAGGAAGCGCGACGCATCGTCGCGGCTGACGCCCAAGGTCGTCTGCGTGAGATCGTTGGTGCCGAAGCTGAAGAACTCGCCAATCTCGGCAATCTCGCCTGCCATCAGGCACGCGCGCGGCAACTCGATCATCGTGCCGACGAGGTATTCGAGCGTGGTGCCGGTGTCGGCGAACACGGCCTGCGCGGCCTTGTCGACCACGGTCTTCATCAGTTCCAGCTCGCGGCGCGTGCCGACCAGCGGGATCATCACTTCGGGGATCGGCGCAGCGCCCGATTTCTGCGCAACGAGCACCGCCGCTTCAAAGATCGCACGCGCCTGCATCTCGTAGATTTCGGGGTAGGTCACGCCCAACCGGCAGCCGCGATGCCCTAGCATCGGGTTGAATTCGTGCAGTTCAGCCGCGCGCCGCTTGAGCACGTCGACCGCGATTCCGGCGGCCGCCGCGACATCGGCGAACTCGCTTTCCTCATGCGGCAGGAATTCGTGCAGTGGCGGATCGAGCAAGCGGATCGTCACCGGCAGGCCCGCCATCACTTCGAACAATTGCACGAAATCGCTGCGCTGTTCGGGCAGCAATTTCTCCAGCGCGACGCGGCGGAGGGCTTCGTCCTCGGCGAGGATCATCTGGCGGACGTTGGTAATGCGCTGTGCATCGAAGAACATATGTTCGGTGCGGCAGAGACCGATGCCCTCGGCCCCAAATTCGCGCGCGACCTTGGCGTCCAAAGGCGTCTCGGCATTGGCACGGACCTTGAGGCGGCGCGCGGCGTCAGCCCACACCATCAGCGCGGCGAAATCGCCCGACACTTCGGGCTGCACGGTCGGCACTTCGCCCGCCATCACTTCGCCGGTGGTGCCGTCGATCGTGACCATGTCGCCCGCCTTGATCTCGCGCCCGGCGACGCGCATCACGCCCGCCTTGGCGTCGATCGAGATGCTGCCCGCGCCCGAGACGCACGGCCGCCCCATGCCGCGCGCGACCACCGCCGCATGGCTGGTCATTCCGCCGCGCGCGGTGAGGATGCCGCGCGCCGCGTGCATGCCGTGAATATCCTCGGGGCTGGTTTCGGTGCGGATGAGGATCACCGAGTCCCCCGCCGCCGCGCGCTTTTCGGCGGTATCGCTGTCGAATACCGCAAAGCCGCTCGCCGCGCCGGGGGACGCTGGCAAGCCCTTGGTCAGCACGTCACGCACTGCCTTGGGATCGAGCGTCGGGTGGAGCAATTGATCGAGCGCTTGCGGGTCGACACGCGCGACCGCCTCGTCGCGGGTGATGAGGCCTTCCTCCGCCATGTCGACCGCGATCTTGAGCGCGGCCTTGGCGGTGCGCTTGCCCGAGCGAGTCTGCAGCATCCACAGCTTGCCCTGCTGCACGGTGAATTCGATGTCCTGCATGTCGCGGTAATGCGTTTCGAGCAGGTCGAACACCTTGGCGAGTTCGGCAAACACCACCGGCATCGCTTCTTGCATCGACAGCGGCTTGGCCCCCGCCGCTTCACGCGCCGCGGTGGTGAGGTATTGCGGGGTGCGGATGCCGGCAACGACGTCTTCGCCCTGCGCGTTGATCAGGAATTCGCCGTAATAGGCGCGCGTGCCGATCGCCGGATCGCGCGTGAAGGCGACGCCGGTTGCCGAGGTGTCGCCCATATTGCCGAACACCATCGCCTGGATATTGACCGCGGTGCCCCAGCTTGCGGGGATATCGTTGAGGCGGCGATAGACTTTCGCGCGCTCCGACTGCCACGATCCGAACACTGCGCCGACCGCGCCCCACAGCTGATCGTGCACGTCCTGCGGGAAGGGCTTGCCCCATTGCGCCTCGACCAGCTTCTTATACTCGCCGACGAGTTTCTGAAGGTCGGGCGCGGTCAGATCGGTGTCGAGGAAATAGCCGTTATCCTCCTTGGCGATTTCGAGCGCATCCTCGAACGCGGCATGATCGAGCTCGAGCACGACATCCGAATACATTTGGATGAAGCGGCGATAGCTGTCCCACGCGAAGCGCGCATCGCCGCTCGTGGCCGCCAAGCCCTCGACCGTCGCATCGTTGAGGCCGAGGTTGAGGACGGTGTCCATCATCCCCGGCATCGACGCGCGTGCGCCGCTGCGGACCGAGACGAGGAGCGGATCGGTTGCGTCGCCGAAAACCTTGCCGGTGATGCCTTCGATATGCGCGATGCCGGTGGCGACTTCGGCCTTCAGGCCGTCGGGGAAAGCGCGGCCTTCCTGATAGTAAACGTCACAAAATTCGGTCGAGATGGTGAAGCCCGGCGGCACCGGCAGGCCGATCGATGCCATCTCCGCAAGGTTCGCGCCCTTGCCGCCGAGCAAGTTGCGATCACCCTTGCCCCCATCCGAAACGCCGCCGCCAAAGCGATATACGTAGTGCGTCATGGTCGTCCCTTTAACGGCGTTATCTTGCTGGGGAGGCAATCGGAAGTTTAGGCTAAGTTTAGGCATAAACGCATGTCCATTCAGCCCTCGATCTTGGAGAAATCGGCGACATTGTGCACTGCAGCACGAACCCGATCAAGCAAGGCGAGGCGCGCGGCGCGTTTGTCGTCGTGCGCGTCGTTGACGATCACGCTTTCAAAGAACTGGTCGATCGGCGCCCGCAGCGTTGCGAGTGCGGCCATCGCACCGGCGAAGTCCTCCGCGCCGATGGCGGCGGCGGCGGCGGGTTCGGCCGAATCGAGCGCATTGGCGAGCGCAGCTTCTGCTGGTTCGGGCGTGTAGGACAGCGATAAATCCCCTCTCCCTTCGGGAGAGGGAGGGAGACGCGAAGCGTCGGAAGGGTGAGGGTGATCCGGCGTGCGTTGCGCGTCACCCTCACCCCGCGGCGCCGAAGCGCCTTGCCCCTCTCCCGATGGGAGAGGGGAAGAAGGAGCAAACCCCTCCTTCTTCAAAATATTCGCCGCGCGCTTATACCCGGCGAGCAAATTCGCCCCGTCGGCCGTGCCGATGAACGCCTGCAACGCGTGCACGCGGGCGAGCAGGCGCACGAGATCGTCCTCCCCGCCGAGCGCGAAGACCGCGTCGATCAGATCGTGCCGGACCCCGGCTTCGCGTTGCTGGACTTTCAGGCGGTCGGCGAAAAAATACCGCAGATGCTCAAGGCCCGTGGCAATGGAAAGCCATTCTTTTCCGGCGGCGCGTCCCCACGCTTCGTATGCAGCCTGTATGTCGTAGCGGAGATGCGAACTCGTCTGAATCGCGAGAACGCCGAGCGCCGCCCGGCGGAGCGCAAACGGATCCTTCGATCCGGTTGGCCTCTCGTCGATTGCAAAGAACGCGGCAAGAGTATCCAGCTTATCCGCCAAACTCACCGCCACCGTCACCGGATCGGTGGGCACATCATCGCCCTGCCCGACCGGCTTGTAGTGATCGCGGATTGCGGCGGCGACGGCTGGGTCTTCGCCTTGCGCGGCGGCGTAATAGCCGCCCATCAGGCCCTGCAGCTCGGGGAATTCGCCGACCATGCCGGTGACGAGATCGGCCTTGCACAGGCGGGCGGCGCGTTCGGCGAGCGACGCAAGATCCGCGCGCGACAACTCCCCCTCCCGCTCGCGGGAGGGGTTAGGGGAGGGGCTGTCCGCATCGGAGGCGTTGGCGAGTGGGACATGCCCTCCCCCAGCCCCTCCCGCGAGCGGGAGGGGAGCAGAAGAAGCAACAATCCCCTCCTCGACCAGCCACCTTGCCAGTTTCGCCACCCGGTCGACCTTGTCCGCCACCGTGCCGAGCTTTTCATGAAACACGATGCGGTCGAGCTTCCTGGCCTGCTCCTCCAGCGGCACCTTCAAATCGGTGTCGTAGAAGAATTTCGCATCGCTCAGCCGCGCGGCGAGCACCTTGCGGTTGCCCTCGATGATCGCCGCGCCGCCATCCGACGCATCGATATTGGCGGTGCAGACGAAGGCGTTTGCCAGCGCGCCGTCGGCATCGCGGCACACGAAATATTTCTGGTTCACGCGCGCGGTGAGCTGGATCACTTCGGGCGGGACGTCGAGGAACGCCGCGTCGAAGCGGCCGAGCAGCGGAACCGGAAATTCGGTGAGGCCGGCATTTTCGGTCAGCAGGCCCTCATCCTGCACCAGCTCGAGCCCGGCTTTCCGCGCGGCCATCGTCGCGCCGAGCGCGATGATCTGGCGGCGTTCGGCCTGGTCGACGATGACGTGGCACGCGCGGAGCTTCTCGACATAGTCGTCGGCATTGCCGATCGTGATGATGCCGGGATGGTGGAAACGGTGGCCGACCGTTGCCGCGCCACTGACGATCCCAGCGACCTCGCACGGGACCACATCGTCACCGAACAGCGCCACAATCCCTTGCAACGGGCGGACCCAGCGGAGCGATTCCATCGTAGTGGACGCGGCACCCCAGCGCATCGCCTTGGGCCAGGGGAAGGCGCGGATGATCGCGGGGATCGCCTCGGCGAGCACGTGCGCCGTGGCGCGGCCGGGTTTGTCGATAACCGCGAAGAGTACGCCGTCGCGCTCGACCAGTTGCTCGCGCGTGAGGCCGGTTTTGCGCAGAAAGCCTTCGAGCGCTTGCGGCGGGGCGCTCGCCTTGGGGCCCTTGGTTTCTTCGGAAACGGCGGCGGTCTCGGTCGGCAGCCCGCGCGCGATCAGCGTCAGGCGGCGCGGGGTGGCGTAAGTGACGAGCTCGCTCGCGACGAGGCCGGCCTTGGCAAGCTCGGCGGCGAACAGCTTGGCGAGATCCTCGCGCGCGCGATCCTGCATCCGCGCGGGGATTTCCTCGGAGCGGAGTTCGAGGAGGAAGTCAGTCATGCGAACGCCTTATGCGCCGCAGGCACAAGAAAGAGGGATCTCACACAAAGACACAAAGGCACGAAGCAAGACGATGCTTCCTGCTTGGTGTCTTCGTGTCTTTGTGTGCGCAAATCCTTCTTCTTTCTCTCCGCGTCTCCGCGTCTCCGCGTGAAAAGAAAAATTGGTTCGCGCGGAGACGCGGAGACGCGGAGAGAAGGAGGAGAAAGCAGGGATTTGCTTGCGGCGCTCAAGGTGCTCACGCCGCCCACCCGTTGCGGTCCATCCACGCCTGACAGCTGCCCTTCGCGAGATCGCGCACGCGGCCCATATAGGCCTGGCGCTCGGCGACCGAGATGACGCCGCGCGCTTGCAGCAAGTTGAAGACGTGGCTCGCCTTGATCGCTTGTTCGTACGCCGGGATCGGCAGCTTGGCCGCCAGGCAATTCTCGCATTCGGCGACGTGCTTGCGGAACTGGTCGAACAGGCTGTCGGTATCGGCGATTTCGAAATTCCAGGTCGACATCTCGACCTCATTTTCGTGGAACACCTGCCCGTACGTCACCCCGGCGTCGTTGAACGCGAGATCGTACACGCTGTCCTTGTTCTGGATATAGAGCGCGAGGCGTTCCAAGCCGTAGGTCAGCTCGCCCGCGACGGGCTTCATGTCGAAGCCGCCCATTTGCTGGAAATAGGTGAATTGGGTGACTTCCATGCCGTCGCACCACACTTCCCAGCCCAGCCCCCACGCGCCGAGCGTCGGCGATTCCCAATCGTCCTCGACGAAGCGGATGTCGTGGAGCAGCGGATCGATGCCGATCGCCGCAAGGCTGCCGAGATAGAGTTCCTGCAAATCGGGCGGGCTGGGCTTCAGGATCACCTGATATTGGTAATAATGCTGCAGCCGGTTGGGATTCTCGCCGTAACGCCCGTCAGTCGGGCGACGGCACGGCTGGACGAAGGCGGCGTTCCAGCTGTCGGGGCCGAGCGCGCGCAGCGTGGTCGCGGGGTGAAACGTGCCCGCGCCCATCTCCATGTCATGCGGCTGAAGAATCAGGCAGCCATGCCGGCTCCAATAATCGTGGAGCCGGAGGATCATGTTCTGGAAGCTGAGCGGTTGCGTCACGCGGCGGGCTTTGCCGCAGTGCCGCGAAGGGGTCAACCACGCGCACCGCTTCGCTTCTGCCAAAGTCGTCCTCCGCTGACTTTTAGTCAGGGGTAGTTGACATGCGCGCGAATCACGGGCATTTAGTCATGGACGGCTGACATTGGGTCAGCGTCGCATGACGGAGAGAACCGATGTGCCCCGAACGAACGCGCCAGCGCGACGAGTGGATCGTGCTGGGATCGTCCTTGTTCACAGCGTTTGCCTTACTCTTCACGATCCTGTGGTCGTGATGCGGTGGACGCCGTGAAGAACCGCCTGAAAGTGCTGCGTGCCGAGCGCGACTGGAGCCAGGCAGAACTCGGTGGAAGGCTAGGCGTATCGCGCCAGGCCGTCAACGCGATCGAGACGGGGAAATACGATCCCTCGCTCCCGCTCGCCTTCAAGCTGGGTCGGCTGTTCGACCTGCGGATCGAGGAGATTTTCGATGATCAGACTGGAACCGGCGATGACCGGTAAGGGTATCGGCCCCGGCGAAGCCGCAAGCCGCGCGAAATCGCGCCGGACGATCCTCAATTTCAGCGTGCTCGCTTTGCTCGGCGGCGCAGTTGGCTTTACCGCCGCCTTGGTCGAGCAACACGATGCGCCGATCAGCGCGGGCGGCACGATGCCTGGCTGGTTCGCGATTCTGGCGGCGGCGGTGATGGTCGTCGCGGTGCTTGGCGGCAGCGTGTTCTACCATCGCAACATGGACGAACTGCAACGGCTCGACAATTATTGGGCGGCGACGATGGGTGCCAACGTCTTCCTGCTCGGCTACCCGGTGTGGCTGATCCTGTGGAAGGGCGGACTGGTGCCCGCGCCCGACGCGATGACCCTGTATCTCGTCGTCTTCGTCACGATGATGATTGCCTATTTCTGGCGCAAAATGCGCTGATCCTTCAAACCAATCGCAAAAGGACCTGTATCATGGATGTGAAGACGATGACGGTCGCCCTCGCGGCCCTGTTGCTTGGCGGCAATAGCGCACCGCAAGCTGCCCCTGCTGCCCCCGCCCCTGCGCCGGCCGCCCCGGCGACCGAAGCCTCGATCCCGGCCGATCCGGCGCTGTGGGTGGTCAAGGATGCCGACACGACGATCTATCTGTTCGGCACGGTCCATGCGCTGAAGCCGCGGCTCAGCTGGTTCGATTCGGCGGTGCGCAAGGCGTTCGACGAAAGCGGGCAACTCGTGCTCGAAATCCCGCTGCCCGATCCGGCCGAAGCGCAGAAGGTCGTGCTGCCACTGGCGATCGACCCGGACGGCCCGCCGCTGCGGCAGAAGCTGACCGAAGCCGATCGCGCGACCTATGTCGCGGCGCTGACCAAGCTTGGTGTCCCGGCGGCGGGGATCGACCAGTTCGACAGCCTCGAACCGTGGTTCGCCGCGGTCACGATGGCGCAGATCGCGCTGCAAAAGGCCGGCTTCACCCCCGGCGACGGTGCCGAAACCGCGCTCGACAAGGCGGCCAAGGCGGCGGGCAAGCCGGTATCGGGGCTGGAAACGCTGCAGCAACAGCTCGGCTATTTCCATGATTTGCCACAGGCCGATCAGATTGCGTTTCTGGTGGCCGGGGCAAAGGACGTCGACAAGTTCGATTCGACGATCAACGCGATGGTCGACAAATGGAAAGCGGGCGATGCCGAGGGCTTGAGCGCGCTGATGAACGAGGATCTGACCAGCCAGCCCAACCTCTACAAAGTGCTGCTGGTCGATCGCAATGCGCGCTGGGCCGACTGGATCGACAACCGGCTGAAGACGCCGGGGACGGTGTTCGTCGCGGTCGGTGCGGGGCATCTGGCCGGCAAGGACAGCGTCCAGGTGCAGCTCGGCAAGCATCATTTGACCGCGACGCGCGTCAAATATTGACGGGCATCGCGCCTTCACCCCGCTGGCTGGCGCTGCTGCTGGCGGTGCTCCTCACCGGATGCGGGAAACCGCATCCGGTCGAGGCGCATCCGGCGCTGTGGCGCGTGGCAGACAAGGACACGACGATCTGGCTGTTCGGATCGATCCACGCCTTGCCGCCGGGGGTGCAGTGGCGGACGCCAGCGATCGCGCAAGCGATCGCTGCGGCGGATACGCTGATTCTGGAAGTCCCGCCTGCCGATGCCGAGGCAGCACGGGACGAATTCCTGGCGGTGGCGCAGCGCGACGGATTGCCGCCGATTCGGGCGCGAGTCGCCGTCGCCGATCGCGGCCTGCTCGAACGCGGTATGGCGAGCGCGGGACTGGCACCCGAGTCGCTCGACCGTCTGAAAACCTGGGCCGCAGCGCTGACGCTCGGTGCGGCGGCGGGGCGGCAGGAAGCAGCGAGCGCCGCCGACGGCGTCGAGCCGGTGCTGACCGCAGGCTTTGCCGGGCGCGCGATCGGCGCACTGGAAACACGCGGCGGTCAATTCGCGGCGTTTGATCGCTTGCCCGAGGCGTCGCAACGTTTGCTGCTGCTGCAGGCGGCGCAGGAGGCGCTCGATCCGGCGCGCGGCTATGCGCTTTTCCTCGAGGCGTGGGCGGCGGGCGATGCCGCTGCGCTGGCGGCGACGCTCGATCCGGTGCGGCGCGATCCGGCGATCCGGCAGACGCTGATCATCGACCGCAACCGCCGCTGGACGAACGCGATTGTGCGGCGGATGGCGCGACCGGGGCGGGTGTTGATCGCAGTCGGGGCGGGGCATCTGGTTGGGACCGACTCGGTCGTGGCGATGTTGCGCGCGCGGGGAATGATGGTGGAGCGCGTGAAGTAAATCCTTCTCCCTTTGGGAGAAGGTGGCGCGCAGCGCCGGATGAGGGCAGGATCTCAGCGCGTACTGCCCTCACCCTTCCGTCGCTTCGCTCCTCCCTCCCTCTCCCAAAGGGAGAGGGACTTTAGCGCAGTTGCGTCCGCGTCCCCCCTCCCCTATAGGCCGCCGCTTCGATCAGGGTCATCCCTGGAGGCCTGGTCGAGCATCTGAACCCTAACGTAATCGGAGTTTGCAATGAGCGACCAATTGACGCTCGCAGCCGAGACGCGCGAACAGGTTGGCAAGGGAGCCTCCCGTTTGCTTCGTCGTGAAGGCCGCGTCCCCGCCGTAATCTACGGCAACAAGCAGGAACCCCTGTCGATCCACGTCGAGGAAAAGGCGCTGATGCGTCTCCTGATGACGGGTCACTTCATGAATTCGGTCATCATGATCGAGGCCGGTGGCCAGCAGGTTCGCACCCTGCCCAAGGACGTCGCCTTCGACGCCGTCACCGAACGCCCGACGCATGTCGACTTCCTGCGCATCGGCGCGCACACGACGGTGCACGTCAACGTGCCCGTGGTGTTCACCGACGAAGACGCTTCGCCCGGCATCGCCAAGCTTGGCGGCGTGCTCAACATCACGCGCCATGAGCTCGAACTGGTGTGCGACGCCGCCGACATCCCGACCGAGATCACGATCTCGCTCAAGGGCCTCGACGTCGGTGCCTCGATCCACATTTCGGACGTGAAGCTGCCCAAGGGCGTCGAGCCCGCGATCACCGATCGCGATTTCGCGATTGCGACGATCGTGCCGCCGACGGTGCCGACGGTTGCCGAGGACGAAGCCGATGCGGCGATTGCTGAAGAGGCTGCCGCCGAAGCAGCAGAGGGCGACACCGCAGAGTAATGACAACTTAGCCCCTCCCCTTCAGGGGAGGGGTTGGGGTGGGGCCTCTCGTCAAGCGATACGCACGTGGAGAGGCCCCACCCCCGGCCCCTCCCCTGAAGGGGAGGGGTGATTTTAGAAATGCAACTCTGGGTCGGCCTCGGTAATCCGGGCGCAGGATATGCGCTCAACCGGCACAATGTCGGCTTCATGGCGGCCGATACGATCGCCGACTTCTACGACTTCGGCAGCGTCAAGAAAGCGTTCCAGGGCTGGACTCAGGAAGGCCGGATCGGCGGGCAGAAGATCCTGCTGCTCAAACCCGCGACCTTCATGAACGAAAGCGGGCGCAGCGTCGGGGAGGCGATGCGCTTCTACAAACTCGAGCCCGACGCGGTGACCGTGTTCTACGACGAGCTCGATCTCGACCCGTTCCGCGTCAAGGTGAAGACCGGCGGCGGCGCGGCGGGGCACAATGGCATCCGCTCGATTGCGCAGCATATCGGCGAGGATTTCCGCCGCGTGCGGCTCGGCATCGGGCATCCGGGGCATAAGGATAAAGTCAGTTCCTATGTGCTCGGCAATTATGCCAAGGCGGAGATGGACCGGCTCGCCGATCTGCTCGGCGCGGTATCGGCGGAGGCGGCCTGGCTCGCGACCGGCGACGATCAACGCTTTATGAGCGACGTGGCACTGCGGCTTGGGGACGAAAAATGAACGTGCGGACCTTGTTTGCGACCCCGTTCTACGAGGGCAAATTGAAGAATGCGGCGCTGGTCGCCGACCTCGACCGGTCGTGCCACGCGCTGGCACAGGATGACCGCGCCGGGCGGGCATGGTCGAAGGAGCATGGCTATCGCGGCTATACGTCTTACGCCTCGCTCAATGACTTGCCACACCGCGACCCGGCGTTCGGCGATCTGGTCAAAGTGCTCAACAAACATGTCGCCAAATTTGCCGAGGAATGCGCGTTCGAATTGAACGACCGCAAGCTCAAGCTCGACAGCCTGTGGGTCAACGTCCTCAAACCGGGCGGCACGCATTCGGGGCATGTTCATCCCCACAGCGTCGTGTCGGGCACGGTCTATATCGCGGTGCCGCCGGGCGCCGGTGCGCTCAAGCTCGAGGATCCGCGCTTGCCGATGATGATGGCCGCACCGCCGCGCCGCGCCGATGCGCCGGAGGGGCTGAAGCCCTTCGTCTATATCGAACCGCAAGCGGGCAGCGTGCTGCTGTGGGAAAGCTGGCTGCGGCACGAAGTTGCCCCCGGCAATGCCAAGGCCGAACGCGTGAGCATCAGCTTCAACTATCGCTGGTAACGCCTAGAATGCGTAATTCAGCGTCACGGCCCCGACGGGATTGAGCGGGTCGGCGCGCGGGGTTTGCGCGCCCGATATGCCGCCCGGCCGGTCGACATTGGGAACAACCGAGACCGCCCGCCCCAGCATCGCGCCCGCATCCACCCCTGCGCGCCACCCGCCGCCGATCGCGCGCTCGAAGCCGATCAGCGCGATCGGGGCGAACCGATCGAACCCGTCCCGCAGCGCAGCCGGTCGATTGTTGCCGCGCGGGTTGAAATTCAACGCGGCTTCGGCGCCGGGCGATGTGCCGTCGGCGCTATAGCCACTATAAAAGCGCGTACCGAGCGAGAGCCGCAGGTTCGATGTTGGCATGGGGCGGAAATCGACGATCGTGCGCGCCGGACGAAGCGCGGTCCGCGCCTCCAGCCACCCGAGAATGTCGCGCTGCGCCGGGGGGCCGGGTGCGCGCACGATACGCTCGCCAATCCCGGGAAAGGCAGGAACCGGATCGGGCAAAAGCGACGCGCGAAACGCAAGGTAGATACGGGGGATCGCCTCGCGCGGCGCAGCGGGCGCGCAAGTCGGCAGCACGCCGCCGGCCAGCAGCGTTATGCAGCCAAGTGCCGCGAGATTTTTCTTAGCCCCCATCCAGCCCCCCGACTGATCGTTGCCCGTACGATCCCTACACACCGCACCGATTGGCGCAATCGTTCGTTCCCGCTTTGCCGTGCGGCACCGCGCACTGGCATTCCCGCGCCGGACGCCGTATCGGCGAGGCTTCACGAAAATGACGGTTCAAGGAAGATCATGGGATTTCGGTGTGGGATCGTGGGACTGCCCAATGTCGGCAAGTCCACTTTGTTCAATGCGTTGACGCAGACGGCAGCGGCGCAGGCGGCGAATTATCCGTTCTGCACGATCGAGCCGAACGTCGGCAATGTCGCGGTACCCGATGACCGGCTGCTGGCGCTCGCCGCCGTGGCGGGCTCGGCCAAGATCATCGAGACGCAATTGGGCTTCGTCGATATTGCAGGCCTGGTGCGCGGCGCGTCGAAAGGGGAAGGCCTGGGCAACCAGTTCCTCGGCAATATCCGTGAAGTCGACGCGATCGTGCATGTGCTGCGTTGCTTCGAGGATGACGACGTGACGCATGTCGAAGGCAAGGTCGATCCGATCGCCGATGCCGAGACAATCGAGACCGAGTTGATGCTGTCCGATCTCGAGAGCCTCGAAAAGCGCGTACCCAACCTTCAGAAGAAAGCCACGCAAGGCGACAAGGAAGCCAAGATCGCCGCATCGGTGCTGGCGCAGGCGCTCGATTTGCTGCGCGAAGGCAAGCCCGCGCGGCTGACCGTGCCCAAGGACGAAGACGAGGCGCGCGCGTTCGCGCAGGCGCAATTGCTGACCGCCAAGCCGGTGCTTTACGTTTGCAACGTCGATGAAGCGCATGCCGCCGAGGGCAATGCCTTTTCCGCGCGCGTGTTCGAAAAGGCCAAGGCCGAAGGGGCCGAAGCGGTCGTCGTCTCCGCCGCGATCGAGGCCGAGATTGCGACGATGGCCCCGGAGGAACGCGGCGACTTTCTCACCGAGTTGGGTCTGTCCGAAACCGGCCTCACGCGCGTCATCGTCGCCGGGTACAAGCTGCTACAATTGCTCACCTTCTTCACCGTCGGCCCGAAGGAGGCGCGCGCCTGGACGGTGCACGTTGGCGCCAAGGCCCCGCAGGCGGCGGGCGAGATCCATACCGATTTCGAACGCGGCTTCATCCGCGCCGAGACGATTGCTTTTGACGATTACGTCACGCTGAAAGGCGAGGCGGGCGCACGCGACGCGGGCAAGTTGCGGCAGGAAGGCAAGGAATATGTCGTCCATGACGGCGACGTGATGCTGTTCCGCTTCAATGTCTGAGCTTGCGACTGGGCGGGGCTGGCATAAGGCGGCGCGGGTTCGTCACCGGATGCCCCCGGCTCTGTCATGAGCGTGACGCACATGCGCCGCAAGAGGAGGCCCATGCGCTGGACCTCCCGTATTGTCGCCGCTGCCTTGTGTGCCGCACTGCAAGCATGCGTCACGCCACCACTGGCGGGGCCGCCCGCCCCGTCCGCCGTGGTGGCGGAGGTGCGTGCTCCGGTGACCATCCTCGTCTCGATCGACGGGTTTCGGCCGGATTATCGCGCGCGCGGCGTGACTCCCAATCTCGATGCGCTGGCGGCACGCGGGATCAGCGCGGCGATGCGGCCGAGCTTTCCGTCGAAAACCTTCCCCAATCACTGGACGCTCGTCACCGGATTACGGCCCGATCGCAACGGGATCGTCTCCAACGCGATGGAAGACTCCCGCCTGCCCGGGGTGAAGTTCACGATGGCGGACTCGCAAGACCCGTTCTGGTGGAACGCGGCCGAACCGATTTGGGTGACGGCGGAGCGCGCCGGAGTGCGCAGTGCGACGCTGTTCTGGCCGGGATCGAACGTCGCATGGGGCGGCACCAAGCCCAAGGACAAGAAGCCGGTCGGCGGCGTGCGTGCCGAGGATTGGTGGCCGTACGACATCGCGGTTCCGGCGCAGCAACGCGTGGCGAGTGTGATCGACTGGTTGCGGCGCCCTGCAGCGACCCGGCCGAAATTCCTGACGCTCTATTTCGACACGGTTGACACCGCCGGGCATACCTATGGCCCTGACGCAGCCGAAACGACTGCCGCCGTCGCCGATGTCGACGCCTCGATCGGCACGCTGGTGGCGGGCCTGCGCGCGCTCGGGCAGCCAGCGAACCTCGTCATTGTTGCCGATCACGGCATGGCGGCAACCAGTGCCCAACGCACAATCGCGATCGATAAGATCGCCGATCCGGCCGATTATCGGATCTTCGACTCCGGACCGTTCGCCAGTTTCTATCCGGTTGCAGGCCATGAAGCGGCGCTGGAAAAAGCGTTGCTCGGCAAGCACTCACATTTCGACTGCTGGCGCAAGGCGGACATCCCGGCGCGGCTCCACTATGGCACCAACCCGCGCATCCCGCCCTATTTCTGCCTGCCCGAAACCGGGTGGTTGCTGGCGAAGACCACCCCCACCGATGCCGGTGGTCTGGGCAATCATGGCTATGACAGTGCCGCGCCCGAAATGGCCGCTGTGTTCATCGCCAGCGGACCGGCGATCAGGCCACTGGGCACGCTGCCGCCGTTCGACAATGTCGATGTCGCGCCGCTGCTTCGCGATCTGCTGCGGCTGCCCGCAGGCACGGGACTCGACGGCGACGATGCCCCGTTCCGCGCGGCGCTCGACAAGTAACGCTTGCGTTAGGGCGCGTCCGGCTCGACACGTGGCGCATGCAGTATTTTGAAGATATCGAGGTCGGCGCGACGGCGTCATTCGGACGCTATGAGGTGACGCGCGAAGAGGTCGTAGCGTTCGCCGAACGTTATGACCCGCAACCCTTCCATTTGTCGGACGAGGCCGCGGCGCAGACGCATTTCGGGCGGCTGTCGGCAAGCGGCTGGCACACGTGCGGGATGACGATGGCGATGGTCGTCGCAAATCTGAAGGCGCACCGCCAGGCGGGGTTGGGCTCCCCCGGGCTGGACGAACTCCGCTGGCTCAAACCGGTCTATCCCGGCGACACGCTGCGCTGCGAAACCGAGATTCTCGACAAACGCGCGTCGCAGAGCCGCCCCGAAATGGGGAGTTACCGCAGCCGGATGAAAGTCCTCAACCAGGACGATGTCGTGGTGATGACCTTCGTCTCGATCGGCCTGATCGCGACGCGCCCAATCGCCTAGCGGCGGCGGCCCCAACCCGGTCGGCCCTGCACCCCATAGTCGCGCCACATCGGGCGCATTTCGCGGTGTGCGCCGCGCCATGACTGCGTCCGCCCCTGCCAATAGCCGCGCTGCTGCGGGTTCCAGCGCCGGCGGACGTTCTGGCGGTCGTAAACGTACGATCCCGTGCCCGGATAATAGGAATCGTTGTTCCAGCCCCAATAGGGATCTGCGCGATAACCGCCATAATAGGGATCCCAGGCGCTGGCGCCATATCCCGCCGACAGGCCGCCATAGCCATAACCATCCGCGCACGCCGACAACCCGCCGATCGAGACCAGAGCGGCAGCGGCAAAGACGAGTTTCAGGCGAGACATGGCGCGATCCTTAGGCTGGAATCGCGCCACTGATCTTTACAGCACCGCGATCCCTGATGAACCCGGCTCGGACGCGGTTTGTTCCGTTGCCGCGATCAATGCCCAGCGAACGCCACCAGCGAATCGACCGCCAGACCATCGGCACGCAGCGCATCCGCCCCGCCGAGATCGGGCAGATCGACCAGGAACTGCGCTTGGGTTACCATCGCCCCAGCCTTGCGCAACAGCCGTACGGCAGCGCGGGCGGTGCCGCCGGTCGCGATCAGATCGTCGACCAGCAACACACGCTGACCCGGCACCAGCGCATCGGCATGCATCGCGATGCGGTCAGTGCCATATTCGAGCGCGTAATCTTCGGCGATCGTCGTACCGGGAAGCTTGCCGTCCTTGCGGATCAGCAGCACGCCTGCCCCGAGCGGCGCGGCCAGCGCGGCGGCGAAGATGAACCCGCGTGCCTCAATCCCGGCGACGAGATCGACCGGCCCCTGCGTACCAGCGGCCATGCGCGCAATCGCGGCGGCAAAGCCTACCGAGTCGAGCAGCAACGTTGTGATGTCGCGAAACTGGACTCCGGGCTTGGGAAAGTCCGGAATCGTGCGGATCAGCGCCCGAAGATCAGCGTTGCGGTCGTCAGTGTCGGCCACGATGCCCTCGCTCGTTACTTTCGGACCCGGTCCGCGCTCATCGTATCCTCCCCGCGAAAGCGGGGACCCATTTCGACCGGCTGGTGTTGGGTCCCCGCTTTCGCGGGGATGACAGATGGCGTGAAGCGTGCGGCGCGGGTCTCAGTGCTTAATATCGCGCCAGATGTTCTTGTACGCGCCGTAGGTCAGCAGCGTGAAGAACGCGAGGAACGCCAGCACCGCCAAGCCATAACCATGCCGCGTCGGCAAGTTCGGCTCGGCCGCCCAAGCGAGGAAGGCGGATACGTCCGCCGACATTTGCTTCACGGTCGGCTTGGTGCCGTCGAGATACGTCACCTGACCATCCTGCGCGAGCGGGGGCGGCATGGCGAGGTTGAGCGTTGCAAAATACTGGTTGAAATAGAGCCCGTCGGGGGTCTTCGCATCCGGATATTTCTTGAGCATCGCGGCTGGCGGTTCGCCGTAACCGGTCAGCAGCGAATAGACATAGGCCGGGCCGTCATGCCGCGCCTTGGTGATCAGCGACAGATCTGGCGGATTGCCCTGGCCGGGATAATAGACGGTCGGGAAATAATCGGCGGGCGTGTTGGGCCGCTCGGTCGTATCGCCCGATTTCGGATCGAACTGCTTGGCCTTGGTCCCCCAGTCGGCGGCGAACTTCTTCACCTGTGCCGCCGAATAGCCGATCTGCGTCAAGTCGCGGAACGCGACATGCTTGAGCGAATGGCAGTTCGAACAGACTTCCTTATACACTTGAAGCCCGCGCTGCAGCTGACGGTTGTCGTACGTGCCGAGCAAGCCGTTGGAAGCCAAAGCGACTTCCTTCGGGTGAAGGTGGAACTCGGCAACGGCTGTTGCCGCCGGGGGCTCGGTGATGAGCCCCTCGACCGACCAGAACAGCGCCCAGGACAGGACAGCGACGAAACCGGCGCCGATGAGGATTGCGATTGCGCGAACCATTGGTCGTATTGCCCCTTATTCGGCCGGAACCGGGCTACCGCTGAGCGCGGTATGAGCCGGTGAAGTGCCACCCTTTTTCGCCAGAACCGCCTCGGTGATCGAGTTCGGCAAGGGCTGCGGACGTTCCATCCGCGAAACGATGGGCAGGATGATGAGGAAGTGCGCGAAATAATAGGCCGCGCAAATCTGGCTGAGGATCACGTAGATCGGCTCGGCCGGCGACCCGCCGCACCAACCCAGCACCGCGATATCCGCTACCAGCAGCCAGAAGAAGATCCGGTAGAGCGGGCGATAGTTGGACGAGCGGACCGGCGAGCTGTCGAGCCAGGGCAGGAAGAACAGCAGCAGGATCGACCCGAACATCGCGAGCACGCCGAGCAGCTTGGCTGGAATGAACAGGAAATCGACCGTGAAGGCGCGCAGGATCGCGTAGAACGGCCAGAAATACCATTCGGGCACGATATGTGCCGGTGTCTGCAGCCCGTTGGCCGGGATGTAATTATCCGGGTGGCCGAGCGCATTCGGCGCGAAGAACACCAGCGCCGCGAAGATGAACAGGAACACGCCAAGCCCGAAGCCATCCTTGGCGGTGTAGTAAGGATGAAACGGAACGGTGTCCTGCTCCCCCTTCACATCAACGCCGGTCGGGTTGTTCGAACCCGGGATGTGCAGCGCCCAAATGTGCAGGATGATGACGCCCGCGATCACGAACGGCAGGAGATAATGCAACGAGAAGAAGCGGTTGAGCGCGGCATCGTCCGGCGCAAAGCCGCCGAGCAGCCAGATCCGGATCGTTTCGCCGACCACGGGGATCGCCGAGAAGAAACCGGTGATCACCTGCGCACCCCAAAAGCTCATCTGACCCCAGGGAAGGACATAGCCCATGAAGGCGGTCGCCATCATCAGCAGGAAGATCGTGACGCCGAGCAGCCAGATCATTTCGCGCGGGGCCTTGTACGATCCGTAGAAGAGGCCGCGGAAAATGTGGATATAAACCACGATGAAGAACATCGATGCGCCGTTGGCATGCGCATAGCGCAGGAACCACCCGGCATTGACGTCGCGCATGATGTGTTCGACCGAATCGAACGCCACGCCGCCATTCGCCGCATAATGCATCGCCAGCACGATGCCGGTGATGATCTGGATGCCGAGCGCCGCACCCGCGAGCACGCCGAAGTTCCAGAAATAATTGAGGTTGCGCGGCACGGGGTAACCCGCACCGACCGCGCCATAGACCAGGCGCGGGAGCGGCAGGCGCTCATCGATCCACTTGGTGAAGCCGTTCGACGGCGCGTAATGCTTTGCCCAGGGGAAGCTCATGCCTTGGTCCCTACCGAAATCGTCGTTGCTGACGTGAACGTATAGTCCGGCACCATCAGATTTTTTGGGGCCGGACCTTTACGGATGCGCGCCGCGGTATCGTATTGCGATCCGTGGCACGGGCAGAAATAGCCGCCGAATTCGCCGCGGCTTTCGCCCGAGACGATACCCTGCGGGACGCAGCCGAGATGGGTGCAGACGCCCATCGTGACCAGCCAGTTCTTCTGCCCACGCGTGCGTTGCGCGAGCGTCTCCGGGTCGCGCAGCGTCTTGACGTCGACCTTGTCCGCCGCCGCGATCTCGACCGGGGTCAGGTTGCGGACGAACAACGGTTGTTTGCGGAAGAACACGGTGACGCCCTGCCCAGCCTCGATCTTCGACAGATCGACCTCGGTCGTCGCTTGCGCGAGCACGTCGGCTGAAGGATTCATCTGGTTGACCAAGGGCACGACGATCGCGATCGCGCCGACACCGGCGGCACTGACGGCCGCGATGCTCAGAAAATCGCGACGGCGCGGTTCGCCTTCGGGCGGCGCTTGGTGTTGACTGGGAATTTCGAGGGTATTGCCGCTTGCCATCCACTTGCCCTTGCACTTCGCTCGCCCGCCAAACCCAAAGCGGATGAACGACAAATTTGATGTGCCCACCCGCGAAGAATGCGCGGGGATGCCTTAAGCACCGCACGAAAGGCGGCGCTGTGCGCTCTGTTAGACGCGAGCGCGGGATTTTGCCAACAGGATTTTGCCATCTATTTTAGGGATGCTAGCGGGGGGAATGCGGATCGCCCTTTACCAACCCGAAATCGCCGGAAACGTCGGTGCCATCCTCCGACTCGGCGCGTGCCTCAACACCGGCGTCGACGTGATCGAACCGACCAGCTTCACATGGAGCGAAAAGGCGCTCGCGCGATCGGGCATGGACTATGCGCACGTCGTCGATGTGCGGCGCCACGCCGATTGGGACGCGTTTGAACGGCAGATCGGCGGGCGCATCGTCTTGCTGACCACACGCGGCGGGGTGCGGCTCGATTCGGCCGAGTTCCGGCCTGACGATGTGCTGCTGATGGGATCGGAGGGGAGCGGCGTTCCCGATAGCGTTCACGCCCGCGCCGATGTTCAAGTGCGAATTCCGCTTGCGGCGGGGATGCGATCGCTGAATGTCGCGGTCGCGGCGGGAATCGCGCTCGCCGAAGCTTTACGACAAACACAAGGGTGGCCGGAATGATCGAACTCGACACGCAACAGGCACAGGCACGCGTCTGGTTCGAACATTTGCGCGACCTGATCTGCGCCGAATTTGTGAGCATCGAGCGCGAAGCTGGATCGGACGCGGATTTCGAATACACGCCGTGGGATCGCCCCAATCCGGACGGGTCCCCCGGCGGCGGCGGTGTGCGCGGCGTGATGAAGGGCAAAGTGTTCGAGAAGGTCGGCGTCAACGTCTCGACCGTCGGCGGCGCGTTCGAAGGTGAATTCGGCAAGACGATTCACGGCGCTGCCGAGGATCCGAGCTTCTTTGCGACCGGGATCAGTCTGGTCGCGCACATGGCGAACCCGCATGTGCCGGCAGTCCACATGAACACGCGTTTCCTGGTCACCACCAAGCGCTGGTTCGGCGGTGGTGCCGATCTCAACCCGCCGCTTCCCTATGCCGAGGATACCGCCGACTTTCACGGCGCGATGAAGGCGGCGTGCGATCCGCACGGCGCGGATTATTATGAGCGCTATTCGAAATGGGCCGAGGACTATTTCTACATTCCGCATCGCAAGGTGCACCGCGGCGTCGGCGGCATTTTCTGCGATCATCTCGAGGGCGATTTCGCCGCCAATTTCGCGTTTATTCAGGATATTGGTCGCGGCTTTCTCGATGCCTTCCCGCGCATCGTGCGGCGGCGGAGGAATGCGGACTTCACCCCTGCTGACACCGCGCAGATGCTCGAGTGGCGCGGGCGCTATGCCGAATTCAATTTGGTCTACGACCGCGGCACGCTGTTCGGGCTGAAGACCGGTGGCAATATCGACGCGATTCTGATGAGCTTGCCGCCACTCGCCACCTGGTCGTGAAATGGGGGTCCTGACGCTGTGGGGCTGATGCCGGTTCGCGACGACGAGGTCGCAGCGATCGTTACCACGCTGGAGATGCGGAGAAAGCCGCCGCTGCGCCCGCTCCCGTCGTCGCCGCTGCGGCTGGTGGCGTGGGACCGGCCGAGCGCGGAGAAATATCGCGCGCTGTTCCGGCGAGTCGGCGCGCCTTGGCTGTGGTTCTCGCGACTGGTGATGACCGAGCAGCAGCTGCTCGACATCATCCACGATCCCGCCGTGTCGATCTATGCGGTGGTCGATCGCGCCGGGATCGAGGTTGGGATGCTCGAACTCGATTTCCGCGCGCCGCGCGCGTGCGAAATTTCGTATTTCGCGCTGATCCCCGAACTCGCGGGCAAGGGTCTGGGCCGCTGGCTGATGGCCGAGACGCTGGCGCGGGCGTGGATCAAGGGAATCGACCGCGTGTGGGTCCATACCTGCACGCTCGATCACCCCTCGGCGCTCAATTTCTACCGCGCGCAGGGCTTCGTGGCGATCGGGCGCACGGTCGAAACCTTCGCCGATCCACGTATCACCGGGCATTTGCCGCCCGATGCCGCCCCTCAGGTGCCGGTGCTGAGCCGCCGGTAGAGCGCAACCTGAACCAGAAACGTCGCGACCGCGCCCAGCGTAGCGCCGAGCGCCGCACCGCCGTCGATCAACGCCATCACGAACGGATTTTGCATCGGCGCGCGGCCCCACACCTCGCCGAGTGCCAGAAACAGCAGCGCGACGGCCCTGCCCCCGACCACGGTGAAACAGGCGAGGCCCGCCGCCACCAACCCATGCCCCGCCGTCCGACGCCAACTTGCCACGACCGCGCGCAGCGCCGAAATCGGCCGCTCGCCCAGCAGAATCGGCATCGTCAGCAACAACCGCCCCTCCAGATAGGCAGCGGGGAGGATCAGCAGCGGCACGGTCTGCAGCGACAGGCCAAGCGGCGACGCGATCGTCACCACCAGCAAGGCGGGGAAAAACAGCAGCGGCGCACGGCGCAGTGCGGTCATAACATCGGGTCTTGCCCGATCGACGTACAGCGCGGTAATCGCGATTTGTCCGATCACGACCAGGAACGCTGCGAGCAACACGCCCGGGCCATAGGTCGTCATCCACAACGTGCTGGCATCATTATACAGTTTCAACGCGGCGGCATCCGCCTCGAACCCCGGGAATTCGGGCTGCGGCCCGAGAAACAACAACAATCCATATTGCGGCACGAAAATCAGCAGCCCAGCAAGCGCGATCAGGACATCGCGATCGCGCTTCGCCATGGCCCAGGCGTCGCGCAGGACGCCCGCTACATTCAGCGTCATGTCGCCTCGACGATCGCCTCGCGCGCATCGCGCGTCGCCAGATACAGTTTCGCGACGAACGCGACCGACAGGACCGAAAAGAGCGTCGAGATCGTCGCCACCGCAATCTGCGTGAGGACCGAGGCGAGCGTGATCGGTCCCGTCCCCCCGATCAACAGGCCGAACACGCTGCCGAACACCGTCTTGGCCGCCGCCGATGCAACCCACGAGACAATCGCATAAAGCAGCAAGACGCCGATCACCTTCCACGCAATGCCGCGAGTCAGCACGAAAGCACGCGCATAAACCCCCAACCCGCGCCGCTCCATCACCATGATCGGCGTGATCAGCAGGACCAGCCGGGCATAGGCCCAGAGCAGGAAGACCGCGAAGGCGATCATATAGAACGTCGCAAAGCTGAGCGCCCAGCCATTGACGACGCCTGTCGGTGGCTTGCCGGCAGCCATCGCGGTCATATCGAGGCCGCTCATCCCCAGCGCCACCGCAATCGGCACCGCGAGCAGCAGAACCGCGAGCGTCGTGACCAGTCCAATTCCGAGGACCGGCGCGATCCGGCGATTGGCGGTGGCGACCGCGCTGCCGCGGCCGGCACCCGGATCGAAGGCGAGCGCGGTGATCGCGATACCGCCCCAGGTCGTAACCAGCGCGAGCACGAACACGATTGCCCCAAGCGCCCAATCGCCGACTTGTCCGCTCGACCCCATCAACGGCATCAGATTACCGAGCAACGTCAACGGCACGAAGATCCCGAGCAACACGATTGGCGTGAGCGCTGCCAAATTGTCGCTGAGGAACTCGGCAGTGCGGTCCCACACGGTGCTCATCGTTGCAATCACGTCGTCCGTCTCCCCCGGAAGTTGAAAGGCTGTTAGCGC
This sequence comes from Sphingomonas psychrolutea, assembly GCF_014636175.1. GTDB lineage: Bacteria > Pseudomonadota > Alphaproteobacteria > Sphingomonadales > Sphingomonadaceae > Sphingomonas > Sphingomonas psychrolutea. The sequence goes on from NZ_BMDW01000004.1 coordinate 46,738, forward strand.
AAGCGCAAGCGGCTTGCCAATGACTTGCGTTGCTCAAGGTCCTGTCCCATTCGAGATTTCGTGACTGCAATTCCCGACGAGATCGAATGGCGCATCGCGCCCTCGCCAGTGCCTTATGCCGAAGCGCTCGCGCAAATGGAGGCGCGCGCCGCCGCCGTTGCGGCCGGAGACGCGCGCGAACAGGTATGGCTGCTCGAACATCCCCCCGTCTATACCGGCGGGACCAGTGCCGATCCGGCCGAGTTGCTCGATCCGCGCTTTCCCGTGGTGCAGACCGGGCGCGGCGGGCGCTACACCTATCACGGTCCGGGGCAACGCATCGGCTATGTCGTGCTCGACCTCAACAAACGCGGGCGCGACGTGCGCCGCTATGTCCACGCGCTCGAAGGTTGGGTGATCGATACGTTGGGCGATTTGGGGATTCCGGCGTTTCGGGCGGACGGTCGGGTCGGAATCTGGACCCATGTCCCCGATCCGGCGGGCGGCAGCGGTGTGGTGGAGGCTAAAATCGGTGCGATCGGGGTGCGCGTGCGGCGCTGGGTCACGCTGCACGGCTTTTCGGTCAACCTTGCCCCGAATTTGGCACATTTCGGCGGTATCGTGCCGTGCGGCTTAGCTGAATTCGGCGTGACCAGCGCCGAAAGGATCGGCGCGCCGACCGATTTTGCGACGTTCGACGCGGCATTGGCGTGCCGATTCGGCGCTTTTCTTGATACTCATTCTTTGGGGTGAGAAATCTGGGCTTGAGGGCACGGCGATTCCGGGCTAATGTCCACTACGGTTTGGGTATTAAAGGTCTCGAGGCCAACCAAATCCATTATCTAGGGAGCTTTCCAATGCGTGCATTCATTTCCAAAGTCGCTGCTGGTTCGATGATCGCTGTTGCCGCGATTGCCATTTCGGCTTGCACCCCCAAGACCGAGACGACGACGACCGACAACACGATGGTCACCGACATGAACTCGACCGACACGATGACCACCAACGACACCATGACGGCGACCGACGGCGCAATGGCGAACGATGGCGCGATGATGTCGAACGACACCATGATGACGTCGAACACCACGACGATGACCACCGAGAACAAGATGTAATCCTTCCCAAACGGGAACGATTATATCGAGGGCCGTCCGGGCAACCGGGCGGCCCTTTCGATTCGGGGCGATGGAATGTCGATGCGCGCAAGCGCTTGACGCGACGGCACCGAATTCGAAAAAGAGTTTGGGTTGCGCCGCGAAACGCCGTAATCGCGGTCCCCGATGATGAGAGGCCAAGAATGACCGTGTTGCGTACCCTTGCCGTGACCGCCGCGCTTTCCGTCGCCGCGTTCGCCACCCCGGCTTCGGCCCAGTTCTTCTTCCAGCCGCACGATATGAGCGGCCCGCCGATCCGTGGCGACGAACCCGGGCTGCCAACCCTGCCGGGCGCCACCCCCGATGAAATTCGCGCCAATCTGGTGTGGAATTTACGCTCCGCGCTCAACGTCGCCGCGCTGCAATGCCAGTTCGAGCCGACGCTGCTGACGGTCGAGAATTACAATGTCGCGCTCGCCAATCATAAGGACGAATTCAAGAAATCGTTCGACACGCTTGTCAAATATTTCAATCGCACCGCCAAGGGCGTGAAGCCCGGCCAAACCGCGATGGACCGCTATGGCACGCGGACCTATTCGGCCTTTACCACCGTCGCCGCGCAATATGGCTTTTGTCAAACCGCCGCGCAGGTTGCCGCCGCTGCCGCTTATGCACCGCGTGGCACCGTCTACGAGGTTGCCGTCAATAACATGAGTGCGATGCGTAACGCGTTGGTACCCTGGGGTGAGGAACGTTTCCCGCGCTATGTCCGGATCGACACGCGCGCATGGCTGCCCCGGCTCGACGATGTCTGCTGGAACCGCCGCGACCAGTGGCAGGATCGCAAATGCGGACCGTTCACGCTATCATTCCGGTAGCTGCGCGCCCCACTTCTCCCGTTCGCCCTGAGCGTGTCGAAGGGCACGTGCCCCCGCGAGCGACGTAGCGTTCGGAGATGCGCCCTTCGACAGGCTCAGGGCGAACGGTGTTGGTTCAGCGTGTTTGAACCGGTCAGCGCAGTCCCAGCGCTTTGTGCGATTGCAGCGTCAGTCGCCATTTTGGCCGCGCCAAAACGAGATCGATCGCCGCGGCGTGATTGGCTGCAGCGCCGGCGCTGTCGAGCGGCTGGATCAAATGGTGGGCGAAATCCCACGTTTCCAACTCTGCGACATCGCTGCCGGATTGCGGCCAAACCAGCTTCAATTCGTCGCCGTGGCGCTGCACGACCTCGCTCCCGGCCTTGGGGCTGATACAGACCCAGTCGATTCCGGGGTGGACAGGCAACGTCCCATTGCTCTCGATCGCGATTTCGAACCCGGCGGCATGGAGTGCATCAACCAACGCATCATCGACTTGCAGCATCGGCTCACCGCCGGTCAGCACGACGAAACGCAACGCCTCGCCCGCCCCCCAAAAGCCAGCCGCCGCCGCAGCCAGCGCGGCGGCATCGGCGAACTTCGCGCCGCCTGCCCCATCGGTGCCGACGAAATCGGTGTCGCAGAAACGGCACACCGCGGTCGCGCGGTCCTGTTCGCGCCCCGACCAGAGATTGCATCCGGCAAAGCGCACGAACACCGCGCGCCGGCCCGCCTGCACGCCCTCCCCCTGTAGCGTCAGGAACATTTCCTTGACGGTGTACGTCACCCGATCAGACCGCGTAGCGGGTCGGGTCGGGCAAGCCCGCTTCCTCGAACCCCTTTTTGCGCAGGCGGCAGCTGTCGCATTCGCCGCAATGCAAGCCGCCCGGCGCCGGATCGTAGCACGACCAACTCATGCCGGCATCGAGCCCGAGCCGCGCCGCCTCGCGCACGATATCGGCCTTGGTCATGTGCTGGAGCGGCGCGTGGATGCGGAACGGGCTGCCCTCGACCCCGGCCTTGGTCGCGAGTTCGGCCAGCCCTTCGAACGCGGCGATGAATTCGGGGCGGCAATCGGGATAGCCCGAATAATCGAGCGCGTTGACGCCGATATAGAGGTCACGCGCGCCCGCCGCCTCGGCCCAGCCAAGCGCCAGGCTGAGGAAAATCGTGTTGCGGGCGGGCACATAGGTCACCGGAATGCCGGGCTGCACGCCGTCCTTGGGCACGGCGATGTCGGCGGTGAGCGCCGAGCCGCCAAACGCCGCGAGATCAAGCGGGAGCACGACGTGCCGCTCCGCGCCTAGCGCCGTCGCAATGCGCCGCGCCGAAGCAAGCTCGAGCCGGTGCCGCTGGTTATAATCGACCGACAGCGCGAGCAGGCCATACCCGTCCTCGCGCGCCCGCGCCGCCGCTACCATCGAATCGAGGCCACCCGACACCAGCACGACGGCCAGTGACGTGACCGAAGAGGTCGTTTCAAATGTCATGATGCCGACTGGGTACGCCCAAAGGCGTGCTTTCGCAAGCGCAGCACAAAAAACGGGCCGCCCGAAAGCGACCCAGTGGCGCCCGTCGCCGGGCAATTAGGGAGAAAGCGTGCCGTCAAAAAATCTGCACAACGGTGTCCTACCACTCAATCGTAAACCGCCGCTTAATGGGTCGCCGCATTGACGGGGCAGGCCCCGATCCGGCGCGCTTCATACTGTTCCTCGAACGGCGCGCCGTTGATGATGCCTTGCGTTTCCAGACTGAAATTGCGGGGGGTCGTGACCTTTACGCTGGTCTGGCCGTGACCGGTGCCGGGACAGGTGTAGTGAACCGTCGCAAGATTGACCTCATTCGCGATCACGAAACGCTGACACTGCACGCCGGTGTGGCCGTATTGGATGAGCATGTCAGCATCGCCGATGCACAGCGTGCTCGGCACGGCAGCCGAATCGCGCGCCTTCAATTGCCACTGTCCCGGCTCGATCCGTGCGACCGCAGCGAGCGTCGGCGCAGCGGCGGGTGCAGCCGCCGCCAAACCGGCTGTCATCAACAAGCCCGCGCCGATGCGGCACGCCAAGGTTCCTACTCGCATTCCGTTGCTTCCCGCCCGATTACGCGCAGACGATCTCGTGTCTCGCAGGGGCACACGATACCACACTCCGGGCAGGCCAGCGACGAACAATATCGGTCACGTAACGATCCCTGCGTTATCGAGCGGCGCCGGTACCACCGGGAACTTCCGCGCGCAGAACGCGCAATCGACGAAAATCGTCCCGCTCTCATCCGCCATTGCCTGCTGTTCTTCGGGCGGGAATTTGGCGAGCACTTGCGCGATATAGTCGGGCGAACAACGACATCCGCGGACCAGACCGGTTTCACCGTGGAGGCGAACTTCCTCTTCTTCGTTGAACAGCCGCCAGACGAGCGTTTCGAGCGGGATCGCGGGATCGGCGAGCTCCTCCGCCTTCATCGTCTGGCCGAGGATCGCGACATGCTCCCATTCGGGATGATCGAGCCTTGTGTGCAGCCGCTCGCGCCCATCCTCGCCCTCGGGCAAATGCTGCAGCAACAGCCCGCCTGCGACGCGGCCGCCAACGCCGACGCGCACCAGTGTCGGGATTTGTTCGGACTGGAGGAAATAATGCTCGGCCGCAGCACTCAGCGAATCGCCGTCGAGCGGGACAATGCCCTGATAGCGCTCGCCGGTCGTCGCCTGATCGAAGGTGATCGCCAAATAGCCCGCGCCGAACAAAGCGAACAGGCTGGGGTTTTCGGGGCCAGCGGCGAGGCGATCGGCATCATATTGGACGTAGCCGCGCAGCTCGCCGCCCTTGTAATCACACACCAGCAGCGTGACGATGCCGGTCTGCGTCTGCGCCTGCAGCGTCAGTTGCCCGCCCGCATCCTTCAGCGTCGATCCGATCAGCGCCGCAAGCGTCAGCGCCTCGGCGAGCAGCGCCTCGATCGGCGCGGGATAGGCGTGGGCGGCGAGGATCGTGTCGAGCACGGGGCCAAGTCGCACGATCCGCCCGCGCGCGTGGCGATCGGGAATGGTGAAGCCGAGCGCGCGGTCGGTGTCGGAGGTGGAAGTTTCTGTCATCACACTCTTTCGTCACCCCAGCGAAAGCTGGGGTCTCGTGGGGCTCGGGAGCGCCCTACGTCCAGGAGATCCCAGCTTTCGCTGGGATGACGAATATGGTGGAGCCTCAGGCGGGGTTCAACCGATCTGCCCGAAGCACCAGCGCAGCACCGATTTCTGCGCGTGCAGCCGGTTCTCCGCCTCCGCCCAGATCAGCGATTGCGGCCCGTCGATCACCTCCGCCGTAACTTCCTCGCCGCGGTGCGCGGGCAGGCAGTGGAGGAACTTGGCATCGGGGTTCGCCTTCGCCATCAACGTGGCGTCGACCTGATAGGGCAGCATCGCGGCGAGCTTGGTGTCGGCGTGATCCTGCCCCATCGAGATCCAGCAATCGGTGACGATCACATCGGCGCCCTCGACCGCCTCCGCCGCCGTGCCGACAACGCGCGCGCGGCCCTTGCCGAGCGCGACGTCATTCTCGGGCGGCATGAAGCCTTGCGGGCAGGCGGCAACGACATCGAACTGCATCAGCCCGGCCGCTTCCATGATCGAGGCGAGCACGTTGTTGCCGTCCCCCAGCCACGCCACCTTGAGACCGGGGAGCGGTTTGCCCGCCTCGATAATCGTCAGCAGATCGGCCATGATCTGGCACGGGTGCGAATTGTCGGTCAGGCCGTTGATGACGGGAATGGTCGCATGATGCGCCATTTCCTCGAGCTTGGCATGATCATCGGTGCGCAGCATGATCGCGTCGCAATAGCCCGACAGCACGCGTGCGGTGTCCGCGACGGTCTCGCCGCGGCCGAGTTGCGTGGTGCCGGAGTCGAGCACCACCGACGACCCGCCGAGCTGGCGGATCGCCATGTCGAAACTCACGCGGGTGCGGGTCGAGTTCTTTTCGAACACCATCGCCAGCGTGTGACCGGCGAGCGGCGCGTCGGCGTCTGCCTTGCCCTTGGGCCAACCGACGCGCGCCGCCTTGCGGTCGAGCGCATCGGCCAGCATCGCGGCGATCCCATCGGGGCCGGCGTCGGAGAGCGAGAGGAAGTGGCGCATCTTAAATCCTCCCCGGCACGGGGAGGGGGACCATTTTGCCCCTTCGGCAAAATGGTGGAGGGGGAGCGCCACGAGCGGAACGCGCGGGGAGAGCCCCCTCCCCCGTTCGCTGAATGCTCACGGTCCCCCTCCCCGTTCCGGGGAGGATTACAGGGGAGGTCACGCCGCCACCGCCGCAGGCGCAAAGCTCCGCGCGCCGTCGCTGATCTTCTGCACGAACTCCGCAATATGCGCTTCCTCGATCACCAGCGGCGGCAGAACGCGCACGACATTTTCGCCCGCCGCGACCGTCAGCAACCCGTGATGATCGCGCAAATGCGCCACGAAATCGCGCGCGACGGCGGTGTCCTTCAGCTTGATGCCGAACATCAGGCCCTTGCCGCGAACGCCTTCGAACAGATGATCGAAATTGGGCATCATCTGCTCGACCGAAGTGCGCAGACGCTCGCCCATTGCGGTGACGTGGTCGAGGAAGCCATCTTCCAGCATCACGTCGAGGATCGCCTCTCCCGCCGCCATCGCCAGCGGGTTGCCGCCGTACGTCGATCCGTGCGTGCCGAACACCATCCCCTTGGCCGCTTCCTCGGTCGCGAGACAGGCGCCGAGCGGGAAGCCGCCGCCAATGCCCTTGGCCGAGGACAGGATGTCCGGCGTGATGCCGTAATGTTCATACGCCCACATCTTGCCGGTGCGCCCGTAACCGCACTGCACTTCGTCGAGCACGAGCAGCAGGCCATGGTCGTCGCAAGCCTTGCGCAGGCCCTGGATGAATTCGACCGTCCCCGCCGAAACACCGCCCTCGCCCTGGATCGTCTCGACCATGAAGCCCGCGGTGGTATCGTCGATCAGCGCCAGCGCCGCTTCAAGATCGTTGAACGGCGCATAGCGGAAGCCGGGCAGCAACGGCTCGAACCCGTCGCGCATCTTGGGCTGGTTGGTCGCCGAGATCGCGCCCATCGTCCGGCCATGGAACGCGTTGTTGAAGGTGATCAGCGTCGTCCGCTGCGGATTACCATTGGCATAGTGATACCGCCGCGCGGTCTTGATCGCGCATTCGACCGCTTCGGCGCCCGAATTGGTGAAGAACACCGTGTCGGCAAAGCTGTTGTCGACGATCCGCTGCGCGAGTTTCTCGCCCTGCGGCGAGCCGTAGAGGTTCGACACGTGCATCAGCGTCGCCGCCTGCTTGGCGATCGCCTCGACCAATTTAGGGTGGCCATGGCCGAGCGCATTGACCGCGATGCCGGCGGCGAAATCGAGGTATTTCTCGCCTTGCTCGCCGTAAAGATAACAGCCCTCGCCACGCACCGGGCGCACGCCGCAACGCGGGTACACGGGCATCAAGGCTGGGGTGGTCACGGCTCGTCTCCTGAAACGCAAAAGGGCGACCGCTGCGGTCGCCCGAATGTGTTTTTACGACCCCGCCGCGCGCAGCGCAACACCCCCTTTCTTCTCCGCGTCTCCGCGTCTCAACGTGAACAAAAAAAAGGCTGATTCACGCGGAGACGCGGAGACGCGGAGGAAGAAGAAGTTAAGAGATTGGCTGCGCCGCCAGGCGCTTGGCTTCGTCGCTGCGCACCGCGAGCAGATACATGACTGGTGTGACGATCCGGCTAAGGAAGGTCGAGCTGATCAGCCCGCCGATGATGACCCACGCCAGCGGCGCATAGAGCGACGACCCACCCAGCGCGAGCGGGAGCAAGCCGCCGATCGCGGTGACCGAGGTCAGCAGCACCGGCAGGAAGCGGATTTCGCCGGCTTTCTCGATCGCTTCACGCAGCGCCATCCCGCGTGCGCGCAGTTGCGTGGTAAAATCGACCAGCAGGATCGAATTCTTGATCTCGATCCCGATCAGCGCAACGAAGCCGATGATCGCGAGAAAGGACAGCGAATTGCCGGTCAGCAGCATCGCCACCAGCCCGCCGACCGTGCCGAGCGGAATGACGCCTGCCACCACCATCGTCTCGCGGAAGCGCCCGAATTCGAGCACGAGCACGCCGAAGATGCCGAAGGTCGCGAGCAGGATGATCGGCCCCAGGCCGGAGAAATTGCGCCGCGCCGCCTCGGCCTCGCCGCCGATGCCGAAGCTGTAGCCCGGCGGCAAGTCGATCTTCGCCAGCCGTGCGGTCACCGCGCTGTTGAGGTTGGAGGTCAGCACCCCCGGCTGGTTGTACGCGGTAATCGTCACCGTGCGCTGCAATTTGTAGCGCGTGATCAGCGGCGGCACGCTCTTCAGTTTGGGGCTGGCGATTTCGAGCAGCGGGATGCTGCCCCCCGCGAGCGTTGGGACGTAGATGCTCGACAAGGCCGAAACCGGTTGGTTCGCCGCCATCGGGAGCCGCACGGTGATCGGCCAGGTATCGCCCTCATTGTCGCGCAACCGGCTCGCTTGCTCGCCGCTGATCGCGAGCCGCACCGCACGCCGCGCCTCGCCAGGGGCCACGCCGAGCAAGCTCGCCTTGGCGGCATCAAGCCCCAGATCCATATCGACGCGGTCGAACGCGAAAGGATTGTCGATGTCGCGCAGGCCCGGCACCTCGCCCAGCGCCACACCGACACGATCGGACAGCGTCTTGAGCACCGCGAGATCTGGGCCGCTGATCCGCACCGCGACCGGCGCTTCGACCGGCGGGCCATTCTCGAAATTGACCAAGGTCACGCGCGCATCGGGATAGCCGGAAAGCGCGGTACGCAGACGTTTGAGCAGCTTGGGGCTTTCGCTGACGTCCCAATCGTTCATCGTCACGAAGATGTCGCCGTAACGCGCGCGCTCCTCACGGGGGAAGATGTTGTAGAAGATCTGCGGATTGCCGCGCCCGGCATTTTCCATGATGTTGACCACCGCAGGCTCGCGCCGGAGGATCGCGGCGACTTGCTTCACCGCGCGGTCGGTCGCGGCGATCGTGCCGCCCTCGGGCGATTCGACGCGAACGATGAAGTATGGCGTCTCGGCCGCCGGGAACAGGCTGAAGCCCAGCACCGGCACGAGCGCGAACGCGCCGACGCACAGCGCCATCGCCGCCCAGAACCACGTCCGCGGCCGATCGAGCGCGCGGTGCAGGATCGGGGCATAGACGCGGTGGATGCCCGCCATGATGCCGCGCAGCAGCGCATTGCCCTCGCCCGTGTGCGGGCGCAGCAGCTTGCTCGCGACGAACGGGATGATCGTCAGCGATACGACCAGCGAGCTCGCCACCGTAACCAGCACCGCCATCGGCAGGCCGCGCACGAAATCCCCCGCGCCTTCGGGCAGAAAGGTCAGCGGCAGGAAGGCGAAGAGCAAAACGCCGGTCGCCCCCATCACCGCCGCGGTGATTTCATTGGTGCCCTTGATCGCGGCATCGCTCGGCGTGTCGCCGTCGCGGATGTGACGTTCGATATTCTCGGTCACGACGATCGAATCGTCGACCAGCAGACCAAGCGACAGGATGAATCCCGAAATGCTGATCTGATTGAGCGAATAGCCGAGCAAGGCGAGCAGCAGCACGCCCATCGCGAGGCTGAGCGGAATCGAAATTGCCACGATCAGCGACGGGCGGAAGCCGAGCGGCAGGATCGTGACCAGCACCAGCGCCAGCGAAATCGCGAAATCGCGCGCGAGCTGCGCCAGTTTGCGCTGGATATCGTTGCTCTGGTCGAACCCGACCTCCAGCTTCACATCGGGCGGCAACCCCGCGCGGACCTTATCGATCGCCGCGACCAGATTGTTGCGCAGCGTTCCGGCATCGGCCTCGTCCTTCTGCCGCACCGTGATGAACAAAGCGCGGTGGCCATTGAAGCGCGCGATATGCGTCTGCTCGGCCTCGCTCCATTCCACGCTCGCGATATCGCCGACGCGCACCAGCCGCCCGTCGCTAGCGCGTACCGGCACCGCGCGGATCGCATCGACATCGCGATACGCCCCGCCCGCGTCGAGATTGTAACGCCGCCCCGCCGCATTGAGCGTTCCGGCGGGCAGATCGACCCCGCCCTGCTGGATCGCAGTGGCGACGGCCGAGGCGGGAATGCGCGCCTCGGCCAACCGTCCCGAATCGATCGCGACGCGCACCTCGGGGCTGGCAGCCCCGTCGATGCTGGTCGAACGCACGCCCGGAACGACATTCAGCCGGTCGCGAATATCGTCGGCGAACTTCGCCATCCGCCGCCAGCTCGCCGTGTCGCTGACCAAAGCGAGCTGCAACACCCCCGCCTCGGTCGTGCGCGGCCGACGGAAAGCGATCCGCTGAATACCCTGCGGCAGCCGGTCGCGCACCGACCCGACTTCGCGCACCACGCGGTCGAGCGATTGTTCGGCATCGGTGCCATGTTCGAAATTGACCGAGATGACCGCGGTGCCATCGGTGCTGGTCGAACGGATCTCGTCAATATTATCGAGCCCCTGCAGCACGTCCTCAAGCGGCTTGGCGACCGTTTCCTCCATATCGGCGGCGTCGGCACCGGGCAGGATCACCGTCACCACGACGGTCGGGATCGGGAAATGCGGATCGACCGAGCGCGGGATCGTCAGGAAGGCCGACACGCCCAGCAGCGCGAGCAACAGGAAGGCGACGAGCGTCACTTGCCAGCGCCGCACCGCAAAGGCGGTCAGATTCATTGCGCGGAGCCGAGTGGCGCGATCTTCATGCCGTCGGTCAGCCGATCGACCCGCGACAGCGCGACCCACTCGCCGGGTTTGATACCGCTCATCACGCGGATACCCTCGTCATTCGCCTCACCGATGCGGATCTTGCGCAGATGGACGCGCGACGTCGCGAGGTCGACGACATAGACCAACGCCTCGCCCGCGCGCGGGCCGAACACCGCGCTCGGCGGGACGGCGAGCGTGGTCGCGCCGACGCCGCTGGCGGTAATCGTCGCATTGCCGATCTGGCCCGAGCGCAGACGTTTGTCGTCGGGCAGCGCGATTTCGACTGCGAAGGTGCCCGTCGCCTTGTCGGCGCGGCCGGCCATCTCGATCACGCGGCCGACGATCACGTCATCGTTGAGCGCTGCCAGCGTGATGCGCGCAGGCGCGCCGAGCGTCAGGCGCGCGGAATCGCGGTCGGACAAGGGCAAGCGCAGGATATAGCCGCTCGCTTCCTCGCCGATGACCAGCACCGGCGTCCCCGCCGCAACGACTTGCCCCGGCTCGGCGAGTCGCGCGAGCACCGTACCCGGGCCGGGTGCGGCGATCGTGGCATTGGCACGCTGAAACCCCGCCGCGCGCACTTGCGCCTCGGCCGCGAGCAACGCCGCGCGCGCGCTCTCGAGGCGTGGGCGGGTGATCCAACCTTGCTTCATCAACCCGTCGCTGCGCGCATATTCCGCGCGGGCGCGCTCACGCTCGGCGGTTGCGCGGGTCAGGTCGGAGGCGACCGTGGTGGTGTCGAGCGCGGCGAGGATTTGCCCGCGCCGCACCGTATCGCCTTCATTGACACCGAGCCGCTCGATCCGCCCCGCGCTGGTAAAGCCGAGCGAGGTTTCGCGGCGGAGTGCCACAGTGCCGACGCCGCTGACCGTCGCCACACCGGCGGCGCCGCCGACTTGTGCAATGCGGACTTGCGGTGCGCTCGGCGCCGGGCCCTGCTCGGGTGCCGCCTTGCCGCACGCCGCGAGCAGGATGCAAAGACTGACGACGATTCGACCCCGCATTCCGCTCTCCCGTTACGGGAGCGATACGCGATTAGGTATCAAATGAAAACTGATTAATTCTTGATCTTCCAGCCCGAGCGCAGCAGCGCGTAGCACAGCGTGGCGAGTGCCGCGTCGATCACCAGGATCACCACGCCGCCCAGCAGCACCGGCGAATCGGCGGTGCCGAGAAAGCCGTAACGAAAGCCCGAGATGATATAGAAAAACGGGTTGGCATGGCTGAACGCGCGGAACGCAGGCGCGAGCTTGTCGACCGAATAGAAGGTGCCCGACAGCAAGGTCAGCGGGGCAATCACGAAATTCTGCACCGCGGCGGCATGATCGAACTTCTCCGCCCAGATCGAGGTAAGCACCCCGATCAGCGCGAGAAACGCCGATCCGAGCAAGCCGAACCACAGGATCGCAAAGGGATGCACCGGATACAGATGCACACCCGGCCAGAGCGCCATTGCGAGGCACACCGCGCCCCCGACACACACCGCGCGCGTCACCGCGCCACCGACCATCGCGACCAGCAATTCGGCAGTCGAGAGCGGCGGCATCAGATAATCGACGATCGTCCCCTGAATCTTGCCGACCAGCAGCGAGAAGCTCGCATTGGCAAACGCGTTCTGCAACATGCTCATCACGATCAGCCCGGGCGCGATGAAATCGGCAAAGGGAACGTTGATTCCGCCGACATGAACCGGTTGTTTTCCGCCGGTCGCGACGGTAAAGATCACCAGGAAAAGCAGCGTCGTGATCGCCGGCGCCCACACCGTTTGCAGCTGGACCTTGAAGAACCGGCGCACCTCCTTGATATAGAGCGTTCGAAGACCGCCCCAATTGACGTTCCGGATGACCGGAACGCCGGGTGCGTTCATTAAGGCACGGATTTCGCCGATTGGGGGCTGGCTGCTCATGGCATCGTCGCTAAAGACTGCCGCCGCCGCCTGCAACCGATAGAATCGGTCGGCACGATACGATTGGAATGACGATGAGCTGGACCGACGAACGCATCGATACGCTGCGCCGCATGTGGGAAGCGGGGCAGACCGCGAGCCAGATTGCCGAGGAACTGGGTGGCGTCAGCCGCAATGCCGTGATCGGCAAGGCGCATCGCCTTGGGCTGCAGTCGCGCCCGTCGCCGGTCAAACCGAACGAACCCGCCGCCGCCAAGGCAGCGGCAGCGCCGCCCGCGCCCAAGCCTGCCGCGCCTGTCGCCGCCGCACCGGTCGCCGCGCCCCCACGCCCGCCGGTCGAGCGCGTTATCCCGCCCGTCGTGGTCGCCGCTGCACCGCCAGCTGTGGAAATTGAAGACGACGTTGAGGATGACACCGAGGTCGAGGCCGACGCCCCCGTCGCACCCCCCCGCCCGGCCCCGCCGATCCTGCGCTCGGTTGGCCCCGGCGGTTTCTTGCGCCAGGCACCGGGCGAGCAACAGGCACCGATCACCCCGGCCCCGCCACGCCGGCTCGTCCCCGCCAAGCCATCCGCCGACATGGCGGGCAAGACGACGCTGCTCGATCTCAACGACAAGATTTGCAAATGGCCGATCGGTCATCCCGGCGAGCCCGATTTCCACTTTTGCGGCGAGAAGGTGAACCCAGGCTTCCCCTATTGCGTCGGGCATTGCGGCCATGCGTATCAGGCGCAGCTACCCCGCCGCGACCGTCGCCCGCCGCCGCCGCTCCCCTTTGGCGGCCCGCGCGCGCGCTGATTTCGGCCACGCGACGGTCCGAGGAAAATCGTGCCAGCGCGCGGCGCATGCAAATCCGTTCGTGCTGAGCTTGTCGAAGCACAGCGTGCAGCATGCGAGCGGCACGCGTTGGCCACCCGCCCTTCGACAAGCTCAGGGCGAACGGGTGACGGTAGTGCAACGCCACAAAGGCACGTTGCCATGATACGTTCGATTACGCTTGCCGCCATGTGCCGCGCGCTGCTCGGCGCCGCCCCCGCGCCCGAGCCGCCGATCGTCCGCGTCCGGCTGGTAACGGGCGCGGGGCCGATCGTGCTCGCGCTCGACATGCGACGCGCGCCCAAAACGAGCGCCAATTTCCTCGCTTATGTCGATGACGGCCGGCTCGACGGCACGTTCTTCTACCGCGCATCGCGTCGCAAGACCGCGCCGGGCAGCGGCTTCGTACAAGGCGGGATCGGCACCGATTCGCACCGCATGCTCGATCGCCTGCCGCTCGAGCCGACCAATCTCACCGGGATCAAGCACCTCGACGCGACCGTTTCAATGGCGCGCTACGATCGCACCGATTCGGGTACGGGCAATTTTTCGATCATGCTCGGGCCGAACCCGTCGCTCGACGCGCGACCTGGCTGGCCCGGCTATGCGGCGTTCGCACATGTGATTGCGGGGATGGATGTGGTGAAGCGCATGCTCGCCGTACCGACGCGACCGGGCGGCGATGGCGCGTTCAAGGGACAAATGATGGCCCGCCCGATCCCGATTCTCCGCGCGATTCGGCTCGACGGCGTCGCCAAGCCGAGCGGTCGGCTGAAAGTGTGGCTGATGCTGCGCCGGGTCGGCTGAACCCCTGCCCGCCACCGTCGCCGATGCGACGATGGCGGGCAGGAATCATTTTTTTAGAACCGGAAATTCAGACCGGCACGGATGCTGTGCCAGCGAAAGCGACGGTCGCCTCGGGTAAGATCGGTCCCGCTTGCATTGCCCAGCAGGAACGGGTTGGTTGCAGGCGCGGTGCCCGGCCCCGCCCGAACGATATAGCGGTCGGCCTTTACATCGTTGTAGATATACTCGGCTGTGAACGAGATGTTCTTGGCGATCTTCTGCTCGACGCCGCCGCCCGCGGTGTAGCCCCACGCATCGCGCTTGCCGCGACCGGCGAAGCTGTTCGCCGTGTTCGAAGTTTCGAAGCGCTGATCGAGCTTGGCATAGGCCAGACCGCCCGTGCCGTAGAACAGGGTCTTGTCGAACGCATAGCCGAGACGACCGCGCGCGCTGGCATTGAAGTCCATCTTGGTTGTGAAGGTATAGCTCGCCGGCGTGGTGCTGAAGGCGCTCACGAAATCGCTGATGTTGGACCGACCGCCTTCGATGACGGCGCCAATGACGACGTGATTGAGCTGCAGGTCATACCCCACCCGCGCGTTGTAGCTCAGGCGGCTGCGGTCATTTTCGCAGCTTGCCGACGGCGCAGTGCCTTGCGCGCGACCGTCACAAAAGCCGGGGGAAAAGGCATTGGCATTCGCCGTGGTCAGGACGGTATCGCCAAACGTTCCGTCAAGGTTACGATCGAACGACACGCTTTCGCCGGGATCATTGCCCTGGAAATCATATCCGCCGCTGGCACCGACATAGAGCCCCTGGAACGGACGATCATCGTCGGTCGACTGCGCCAGCGCAGGTGTCATGAACATGGCGGCGGCCAATGCCGCGGACGTCATCAAAACAGACTGGATACCCATGAAAACTCCCAGAAAAATCTATCGTGGACTGGCAGAACGTTGCTTCCCCGGTTTTGCTGCCGCCGACCGCAAAATTGAAATTGGTGTGGCATCGATGCCACACCCGGTATCGCGCAGGTCGGCTTGGCATCCGACCCCGCGCGCCCCTATAGCGGTGGCATGTCCGACGATCTGTTCGCTGCCACCGCCAAACCGACCGGCGATTATGACGCCTCCTCGATCGAAGTGCTCGAAGGACTGGAGCCGGTTAGGCGCCGCCCCGGCATGTATATCGGGGGCACCGACGAGCGCGCCTATCACCACCTCGCCGCCGAGGTGCTCGACAATGCGATGGACGAAGCAGTCGCGGGTCACGCGACCCGGATCGAGATCGAACTGCACCCCGGCAACCGGCTGGTGATCGTCGATAATGGCCGCGGTATGCCGGTCGATCCGCATCCGAAATTTCCCGACAAATCGGCGCTCGAAGTGATCATGTCGATGCTGCATTCGGGCGGCAAGTTCGACGGCAAAGCCTATGCGACGAGCGGCGGCTTGCACGGCGTCGGCGTCAGCGTCGTCAATGCGCTGTCGTCGGACACGATCATCGAGGTCGCGCGCAACCGCGAACTGTACCGCCAGCGCTTTTCGCGCGGTGCGACGCTTGGGGTCCTCGAGCATGTCGGCGCGGCCCCCAACCGGCGCGGCACCTCGGTCAGCTTCGTTCCCGATACCGAGATTTTCGGCCCCGACATGAGCTTCAAGCCCGCCCGGCTCTACAAGCTCGCGCGGTCCAAAGCGTATCTGTTTGCCGGCGTGGAAATCCGCTGGAAATGCGCGCCCGAGATCATTAACGACGACACCCCCACCGAAGCGGTGTTCCAATTTCCCGGCGGCCTGGCCGATCATTTGCGCGAGCAGATCGGCGCGAGAGAATGCGCGACGAGCGACTTCTTCGTCACGCGCCAGGATTTCCCGAGCGAAGCGGGTCGCGTCGAATGCGCCGTTGCCTGGCCGCTGTGGAGCGACGGGTCGTATAGTTGGTATTGCAACACCATCCCCACCCCCGATGGCGGCACGCACGAGGCGGGCTTGCGCACCGCGCTGGTCAAGGGCATCCGCGCCTTTGGGGATCTCGTCGGCAACAAGAAGGCGAAGGACATCGCCGCCGAAGATATCATGACCGGCAGCGAGCTGATGCTCAGCGTCTTCATCCGCGAGCCGCAATTCCAGAGCCAGACCAAGGACCGGCTGACCTCGCCTGAGGCCGCGACGTTGGTTGAAAAGGCCGTACGCGACCACTTCGACCATTTCCTCAGCGACAATATGGAGCGCGGCAAGGGCCTGCTGACCTATGTCCTCGAACGGATGGACGAACGCCTCGCGCGCAAAGCCGAGCGCGAGGTCAAGCGCAAGACCGCGACCAGCGCGCGCAAGCTGCGCCTGCCGGGCAAGCTGACCGATTGCTCGTCAGCCGGGCCCGAGGGCACCGAGATCTTCATCGTCGAGGGCGATTCGGCCGGTGGCTCGGCCAAGCAAGCGCGCGACCGTAAGACGCAGGCGATCCTGCCGATCCGCGGCAAAATCCTCAACGTCGCCTCGGCCACGATGGCCAAGATTTCTGCCAATTCCGAAATCGCCGATTTGATTCAGGCGCTCGGCTGCGGCACGCGCAAGGAGTGCCGGTCGGAAAACCTGCGCTATCAGCGCGTCGTCATCATGACCGACGCCGATGTCGACGGCGCGCACATCGCGACGCTGCTGATGACCTTCTTCTTCCAGGAAATGCCCGAGATCGTGCGCGCGGGGCATGTCTATCTCGCGCAGCCGCCGCTGTACCGCCTGACCTCGGGCACCAAAAGCCTCTATGCGATGGACGATGCGCACCGCGCACTGCTCGAAGCGACCGAGTTCAAGGGCAAGAAGGTCGAAATCGGCCGCTTCAAGGGGCTGGGCGAGATGAACCCGATGCAGCTGCGCGAAACGACGATGGACCCGAAATCGCGCGCGATGCTGCGCATTACATTGCCGCAGGAATATGCGGAGCGCGCGGTCGTGAAGGATCTGGTCGACCGCCTGATGGGCACGAATCCCGCACATCGGTTCGCCTTCATCCAGGAAAATGCGGCACGGATGGACGAAGCCGCGATCGACGCTTAAAATCTCTGGGCACCGATGTACTAAGGAGTGGAACCATGCTTCGATTGAAGGCGCTTGCTCTTGTCGCGGCACTCGCGACGACACCCGCCTTTGCCCAGCAAAAATCGCCTGACCCGGCGACCACCGGCCCCGACATCGTCGTGACGGGAATGACGCTGAAAGATGCCAAGGCTGCACTCGCGGCGTGCATCGCGCGGCAATGTCCGCCCGACAAGGATATCGACGCGACGCTGGCGGTGGCGGAAACGCAATTCGTCGCCGGCGATTATGCCGGAGCGCGCGCCACAATGCTCAAGTCGCTCGGCCGCAATCGCCGTTACGGCAAGACCTATCCTGTTCCCGTATCGGACCTGTTACGCGCCGATGCGCGCGTGGCGGCACATTTGGGTGAAACCGAGGCGTATCGCGTCGGCACGATCAGCATGTTGCGCACTTTGCGCGCCGGCCTGCCGAAGGGCGACGCGCGCATATTTGGCGCTCAAATCGAAGTCGCCGACAGCTTCGCCAAGACCGGCCAGATCGAGGCAGCACTGTTCGGTTACCGGCAAGTTGCGAAGGAGGCGCATGCGGCGGCCCTGCCACGCACGGAGGGTTTCGCGCGCCTGCGCGTGGCATTGCTCTATTCCGCTTTGTCGATCCGCCGCCGCGACGCCTATGCGCAAGCGGCGATCGACGCGACCGACGACCTCATCCGCGATCCGAACCCGGAAATGGCGCCCTTCGTGCAGGCGGCCAAACTGCTGCGCCTGACGACAGCGGTGAAGGCTGGAACCCCAGGCGCCATGGACCGGCTCGTCACCGAATATCGTCAGGCGGGTGCCGGTGCGACGGTCCCGGTGCTGCTCTACGCCCCTAAGGTCGAGTTGCGCCAACTCTCTGGTGTCGAAGGGGCGGGCGGCGACCCGCGCAACCAGGTTCCGTTTTACGATTTCGACAATCAGTGGATCGACGTCAGCTTCGTGATCGGTGCCGACGGCAAGGTTACCGACGCCGAAGTGCTCCGCCAAAGCCCGAAAGTGCGCGCCGATTGGGCCAAGCCGATCCTCGCGGCGGTCGCGGGGCGGCGATATGCGCCCCTCGCTGCCCAGACCCCGGACTTGCTGCGGGTTGAACGCTACACGCTGACATCCGAATGGAGGACGGAAACGGGCAGCAACATTCGAGTCCGCTCGCCCATACCGCGGATCGAAGTCGTCGATCTGTCGCGCGATTCCTCGACCGCGCCTGCCTCCTGATCAACCCCGCATTCGCGCCTGATGATATTTGGCGCGGATGACGATCCCGGCGAACAGGTGCAGCGCCGCGACGCCGAGCAGGAACAGCGGCAGGATCATCGGCAAATTCGGCCAGTAGCGCGCGCGCAATCCGGCAAGGATCGCTGCACCGATCGCCAGCGCGAGGCCCAGATAGCGGATCGGTCGCGCAACCATCTTGAGTTCGCGGGAGTAGGCAGCTCGCTGGACCGGATCGTTGAGATCGGGCGGTGGCGCCTTGGCAGTCGGTTCGCCAGTCGATTTGGGGGTCATCGGGTGGTCCATTCGTTGGCGAGCAAGCCCCACAACAACGTGTCACGCACGCCGATATGCGTCTCCCATTCGGCGCGCAACCGGCCCTCAAGCGTGAAACCGAGACGCTTCAGCAGCGCGTTCGAGGGCGCATTGTCCGGATCGGTATCGGCAAAGACGCGGCGATGGCGCTCCTCGCGAAACAGCAGATCGAGCAAGCGCGTGACGCCTTCGCTGGCATAGCCGTGCCGCGCGGCGCTGGGCACGAGCATATAGCCGATCTCGCTGACGCCCGTGCGGCGCTCCCCCGCCCACAGCGTACCGATCGCCCGATCGCTACCCTTGATCGTCATCACCCAACCGCGCTGTCCGGGTTGATCGGTGCGCGCGGCGAGATAGGCCCGCGTTTCCGCAGCGTCGCCATGCGGCGCGCTGCTCCACCACCGCATCGTCGCTGCGTCGCCAAACGCCGCATACAGTGCGTCGGCGTCATCGACGCGTTGCGCGCGCATCACCAGCCGCGCGCTTTCGAACGGCACTGTCATGCGGTCAGCGCGGCGACCAGCGCCTTGACCTTCTTCTGACGCCATTGCGGCAACGGCGCGACCAGCCAATAGCCGAGCCGGTAGGGCTTGGCCTCGCCAACCGCGACCACGCGCCCCGACGCGATATCGCTCGCGGCGAGCAGCTCGGGCACGGTCGCCCGCCCAAGCCCCGCGGCGGCCGCATCGAGCGCGAGCCCGGCATCGCCCACCCGCACCAGCGATACGGCTTCGTCGTTGAGGCATCCCGGCCAGGAAATCCGCGTATCGGCCCCGCCGCCCGGGCGCTCGACCGTGATCATCCCGGCCGATTCGATCGCCTCGCCCTCATGCTCGCCCGGCCCGTCACCCCAGCGGATCGCGAGATCGAGATTGGCTTCGGTAAAATCGATCGTCTCGTCCGCCGAAATCAGCACAAAGCGCAACTCGCCATCACTGCGCGCAATTTCGGCGAGGCGCGGCATCAGCCACTTTTCGGTTAAATCGCGCGGTGCCGCGATCGTCAGCGATTTCGACGTCTGCCCCGCCTGCATCGCGCGGACGGCTTCCTCGAATTGCCAGAACCCCTGACGCAGCGCGGCAAGGCCGCTTTCCCCTTCCGGGGTCAGTTCGAGCCCCTTGGTCGTACGGCGGAACAGCACGACGCCAAGCGTATCCTCGAGCGCACGAATTTGCTGCCCGACCGCCGCCGGGGTGACCGCAAGCTCGTCAGCGGCGCGGGTGAAGCTCAAATGCCGCGCGGCGGCATCGAGCACGCGCATACCGTTCAACGGGAGATGCGTGCGTTTCATTCTTACTCCCCTCCCGCTTGCGGGAGGGGCTGGGGGAGGGCCTGACGACGAGTGGACATCATGTCGTCATGCCCTCCCCTAACCCCTCCCGCAAGCGGGAGGGGAATATCAAGCCCCGACCGCCGGAGCGAGCAGTGCAAACTTCGGAATATCGATGTCGAAGCCCGACCCGTCCTCGCCCATCATGTGATAGCTGCCGAGCATCGCGCCGCTCGGCGTCGACAGCGGGCAGCCCGAGACGTAATCGAAGCTGTCGCCCGGTGCGATCAGCGGTTGCTCGCCGATCACGCCCTCGCCTTCGACCGAATGCCGCGCACCGCGCCCATCGGTGATGATCCAGTGGCGGGTGAGCAATTGCACCGCCATCGCCCCGGCATTCTCGATCCGGATGTGATAGGCCCAGAACCACCGCCCACGCTCGGGCTCGGACTGTTCGGGCAGGAAGCTGACCGCGACGCGCACGACCACCCCGCGCGTCTCCGCCGCATAGGGGAACAGCGCCTTCATCGCGTCGCTCACAGCCCCACTGCGGTCAGCGCGCGATCGATATCCTCGATCACGTCCTGCGCATCTTCCAGCCCGACATTGAGCCGGATCAGCCCCTCGGTCACGCCCATTTCCAGCCGCTTTTCCTCGGTAACGCTGGAATGCGTGGTCGAGGCAGGATGCGTCATCAGCGAGCGCGAATCGCCGATATTGTTCGAGATATCGACCAGCTGCAGCGCATCGAGCAGGCCGTGCGCCTGCTTGCGATCTTCCACTTCGAACGCGAAAATCGGGCCACACGCTTCCATCTGGCTCATCGCGAGATTGTGCTGCGGGTGGCTCGGCAGGCCGGGGTGGAGCATGCGTGGCACGCGCGCCTCGATCATTCGGCCGACCTTCACCGCATTTTCGCTTTGACGGCGGATCCGCAGATCGAGCGTCTCGAGCCCCTTGAGCACGACCCACGCATTGAACGCGCTCAGCGTCGGCCCGGTGTTGCGCGTGAAGGGCAGCAGTGTGTCGTCGATGAATTTCTGCGTGCCGCAGACCGCGCCCGCCAGCACGCGACCCTGCCCGTCCATCATCTTGGTGGCGCTATAGGCGGTGACGTCCGCGCCGAATTCCATCGGGCGCTGCAGCGCTGGCGTGGCAAAGGCATTGTCGACCACCGAGATGATCCCACGGGCGCGGGCAATGTCGCAAACCGCTTTGAGATCAACGATGTCCATCGTCGGGTTGGCAGGCGTTTCGAAGAAGAACAGCTTGGTGTTGGGCTTGCACGCATCTTCGAACTGTTGCGGGTCGCGCGCGTCGACGATGCTCACTTCGATCCCGAATTTCGGCAGCAGCGTATCGGTCAGCCAGCGGCACGACCCGAACGCCGCGCGTCCGGCGACGATATGGTCGCCGGTCTGGAGCTGGCACAGCAGCACGGCGGTCATCGCCGCCATGCCCGTCGCCATCGTGCGGCAGGCCTCTGCCCCTTCGAGCAAGGCGATGCGGTTTTCAAGCATCTCGACCGTCGGGTTCTGCAACCGCGAATAGGTCATGCCTTGCTGCTCGCCGGCAAAGCGCGCGGCGGCATCGGCGGCGCAATCATACGCATAGCCCGATGTCAGGAACAGCGCCTCGGAGGTTTCCCCCCATTCGCTGCGCGCGGTGCCGCCGCGGACCGCTTGCGTTGCGGGGCGCCATGCGCGCGTGATGCTCTGATCTTGTCCGGTGCGGCGTTTCATATCGCACGCTTTGCCGGGAGCGCGCGGCTTACGTCAATGGGAATGCGGTCACGCGCTTGAAAGGAATGGCATGAGCGGGAATAGAGGCGCTGTGACGCATCCTCAGCCCAGCCCTTATCGCGCCGCTGCGATCCTCGCGCTGCTGGCGCAGACCCTGTTCTGTTATCGCCTTACAATCCCGTCGAAATTGATGTTCGACGAAGTGCATTACGTTCCGGCGGCGCGCAAATTGATCGGCTTGGTCGGCCCAAGCAATATCGAGCATCCCTTGCTGGCGAAGGAAATCATCGCGGGTGGCATCCTGTTGTTCGGCGACAACGCCCTGGGCTGGCGCTTCTTCTCCACGCTCGCGGGCACGGCGACCGTGCTGGGGGTGTTCGCGGTTCTGTGGCTGATGCTCGGCCGGGTGCGCCCGGCAGTGTTCGGCGCGCTGTTCGCGTTGTTCAACTTCACGCTGTTCGTGCAGGCGCGGATCGCGATGCTCGACGGCTTCATGGCGGCGTTCACGCTGCTCGGCATCGCCAGCCTGTTATGGGCGATGCGCGCCGACGCCACGCGGACGGCGTGGTCGCGCTGGCTGTTGGGGAGCATTTTGCTCGGGCTGGCGGTCGCGGCGAAATGGAGTGCCGCGCCGTTTGTTGCCTATGCCGGAATCGCCTTCGTCGCAGTGCGCCTGAACGATGCGCGGGCGCGCGACCGATCGGTTTATGCCGCACTCAACGCGGGCGGGCATCGCCATTGGCCGGGGATGGCGGCGGTTCCGGCGATCCTCACGCTCGGCGCAGTCAGCGTGACCGCCTATTTCCTGACCTTCGCACCGGCCTTTTTCTATCATCTCGACCCGATGACGCTGGGCAAGCTGCTGCCGTTCCAGGCCAGGATGTACGCCCAGCAAACCCAAGTCCTGCCGTCGCATCCCTATCAATCGCCGTGGTGGAGCTGGCCATTCATGGTCCGCCCGATCTGGTATTTGTATGAACCCGCCGACGGGGCGCAACGCGGCGTGCTGCTGATCGGCAATCTTGCGATCCTCTATGGCGGGTTGACCGCGGTGGCGGCGTGCCTCTTCGGCTGGTGGCGTGACCGCAGCGCGGTCCTGCTCGCCTCAGCGGGGTTGTGGATTGGCAGCTATGCGGTCTGGGCGGTGATTCCGAAGTCGATCGGCTTTTTCTATTATTATTATCTGCCGAGCATCTTCCTGTGCATCGCGCTCGCCGTCGCGCTCGACCATTTCAAGCGCGGCAAACGCTGGGATGAAGCGGTGCTGATCGTCGTGCTCGGGCTGTTCGTGCTTTTCTATCCGGTGCTTTCGGCGGCACCTTTGTCCGGACCGAACGCCTTCCATTTCTGGACCTGGTTCCCAAGCTGGGTGTAATTCAGACGCCGTCAGCGCTTGTCGATCGTCACGTCGTCGATGATCAGCCGTCCGATATGCAACTCCTCGATCCGAGCGCTGCGGATCGAGAGCCGCCCGATCATCAAGCGACCGACCACCAGCGCGCCCACCGCAACCGCACCGAGCGCAACCGCACTCAGCACCACCGCCCCCAGCGCCGTTGCGCCGGTGGCCGGTGCGCCGGTCGCGACCGCGCCCGTCGCTTCGCGCGCAACGCGCTTCGACGGCAGCAACGTATTCTTGTCCATCCGGGCTATCCCCAATTGATCCAAGACGTCGGCATATCATCGCCGATCGTTTATCGCTTCAATACCGCCCCCACACGAAGCGCGACGACAGCGCGTAATTCCACACCGCCGCCACCACGATCCCGGCCAGCGCCGACAGCGCCCAGGCGCCGTGCTGCACCTCAAACAGGAACGCCGCCACGCCGACATTCGCCGCCGCCCCGACCGCGCAGACGAGGCAGAACGACACCCATCCGTCGAACAGCCCCCGCGCGCCCTTCAACCGCCGCTCGCGATAGGTCAGCGCATTGTTGAGGAAGAAATTGAACGTCATCGCGACCAATGTCGCGACGATCGTCGCCGCGACAAACTCCAGCCCGCTCTCGCGGAACAGCGCCCACAGCACCGCCAGATGCACCACCGCGCCGATCGCCCCGATCGCGGAGAACATCACGAAACGCACCGGCACGATCCGCCCGAACATCCGGTCGTACAGCGCGATCAGGAATTCCATCGCCACGACATAATCGAGCTTGCTCTCGCCCTCGGTCCGCAGCCGGAACGTGTAGGGCAGTTCGAGAAACTTCAGCGGGCGCGGACTCGCGGTCATGATGTCGAGCAGGATCTTGAAGCCGATCGCCGACAGCGAGGGGATCATCGCGCGTACGATCGCGCTGCGGATCATGAAAAACCCGCTCATCGGGTCGTTAAGATCGGCTTTCAGCACCCGCCGTGAAATCCTTGTGGCTAAAGCGGATTTCGCCACACGATCATGGTCCCACTCCCCCGTCCCGCCGCCCGCGACGAAGCGCGAGCCGATCACCACGTCGAGCGTGGCATCAGCCTGCAACGCATTGAGCATCGCGGGCAGGATCGTCTCGTCATGCTGCAAATCGCCGTCGATCACCGCGACGACCGGCGCCGCCGTCGCGCACATGCCCTCGATACAGGCCGAAGACAGCCCGCGCCGCCCGATCCGCTGGATCACGCGCACGCGCCGGTCGGTCAGCGCGATGTCGCGCGCGGCCTGCGCGGTGCCATCGGGGCTGTCGTCATCGACGAAGATCGCTTCCCACCCGCGCCCGCCCAGTGCCGCGTCGAGCTTCGCGATCAACAGCGGCACATTGCGCAACTCATTGAAGGTCGGAATGACGACGGCAAGTTCGAGAGTCTCACTCATGCAAGCGCGGCCAGCACCGCATCGCCCATCGCCGCGGTCGACAGTGTGCCGCCCAGATCGGGCGTGCGCGCGCCGCCACCGATCGCGGCAATCACCGCCGCTTCGATCCGCAATGCCGAGGCGTCGTCTGCCAGCGAATGCCGCAGCAGCAGCGCCGCCGACAGAATCGCCGCGCACGGATTGGCCTTGCCTTGTCCCGCAATATCCGGCGCGGAACCGTGGATCGGCTCGTACAGTCCGCACGTCCCCTGCCACTGGTTGAGCGACGCCGACGGGAGCATCCCGATCGACCCGACGCACATGCTCGCTTGATCCGACAGGATGTCGCCGAACAGATTGCCCGTCACGATCACGTCGAACGCACCGGGATTGCGCACCAGCTGCATCGCCGCATTGTCGACATACATGTGGGTCAGTTTGACCTCGGGGTAATCGAGCGCGATTTCGTTGACCACCTCGCGCCACAGTTGCGAAGTCTCAAGGACGTTGGCCTTGTCGACCGACGTAATGATGCGCTTGCGCCGCTGCGCCATTTCGAAGCCGACACGCGCGATCCGCGCCACCTCGACCTCGTCATAGCGCATCATGTCATGGCCTTCGCGCAAGCCCTTATTGGTGATGCCGCGGCCCTTGTCGCCGAAATAGACGTCGCCGGTCAGCTCGCGCACGATCACCATGTCGATCGCGCGCGCAATTTCGGGCCGCATCGCAGACGCATCCTCGAGGCCCGGAAAGAGCTTGGCCGGGCGCAGATTGGCGAACAGGCCGAGGCTTTTGCGCAAGCCCAAGATCGCTTGTTCGGGCCGCAGCGCGCGTTCCAGCCCGTCCATTTCGGGATCGCCGACCGCGCCGAACAGGATCGCATCGGCGCGCTTGGCCAGCGCCAGCGTTTCGGGCGGCAGCGGATGGCTGGTCGCGCGGTAAGCGGTGCCACCGATCAGCGCGGTTTCGAAGGTATGGCCAAGGTCGAGCGCTTCGAGCACGCGCCGCGCCTCGCGCGTCACTTCCGGTCCGATGCCGTCACCAGCGAGAATTGCAATTAGTGCCAAGGTCTGTTCCCCTCAATCCTTGGCACATGCCGAGACGCGGCGCTTCACGCAACCGCCCTTTTCAGCCGATCGACCAGCCGCGCGCGCGCATCGAGCGTGACGGCACGGCGCTCGACCAGGATTTGCGCGGCCAGCGCCTCGCCCGTAATCGCCAGCGCCTCCAGGATTTCCGGCCATTCCGGCGCGACCCCGCTCGCCAGCGCAAGTGGCAACGTCTCGCGCTCCAGCCCATATCCAAGTTCCGCCAGCACCAGCAATTCGTAGCGCGCCAGCGCCAGCGCCCACCCGCGCGCGGCGGGGGCTGCTTCGATCGCGGTGATCGTGCCGTCGAGCGCAGCGTAGAGCCGCGGATAGGGCTGCGCCTCGGGCAGGGCGGCGGCGGTCAGCGTCGTCACCCAATCGAGCGCAAGCGCGGGCAGCGGCTCGGCATAAAGCGGCGCACGGCTGATGACGAGTTCGACGCTCAAACTGGCGAGCTGCTCATCGGTGCGCGCGCGCCATTCGCCGATCACGCGGTTGGCGGGTTGCAGGATCGGCCGAATCCGGCGCGACCGCCCGCCCCGGACATAACCCGCCTGAAGCCCGTGCTCGGCAGTCAGGGCGCGCACGATCGCACCATGCTCGCCATGATGGCGGATCGCAAGGATCAGGGCTTCGGCGCGCAGATGCATCTGTGCCCCATAGCCGGGACCAGGCACATTTAGGAAATCAGCGCCGCAGCGTCTTCGCCAGCCCGGCCAGCCCCAACCGCGCGACCGTGCGCTTGCCCCACGCCGCACTCCGGTCGAACGCGCCCAACGCGGCCAGCGTCGCGCGATTCGCCAGCGAAGCGCGCAGCAGCAGCAAATCGAGGCATTCCGCCCCGTGCGTGGCAAAGCTACGCTTGTGCTGGCCGTCGCCTTCGGTGAAATCGAACCAGCGCAGGCCCGGTTCGGCATACAAGTCGCGCATCGCCTCCAGCATCAGCACGCCACCGGGCGACAGATCGTTGAACGCCGGATCGTGCCCGACATGGTCGTACCGGACCGTGCCATTCTCGATCGGGCAATAGAGATAGGCCGCCGGCTCCCCGCTGACATACAGCAACCATGCGCGCACCGCGCCCGCCGCCGCCAGCGCATACATGCTGGCCAGAAACGCCGGATCGTCGGGCAAGCCGCCGCCGAGCAACCGTTCCTGATAGGTGCGCAGCGAAATCCGGCGCGCAGCGTCGTGGAAGATGTTCAGCTCTTCAGGGGTGCGGAACCGCCGCACGTCGAGCACACCGCCCGACACCTCCATCACGCGCTTAGCCTTGCGTTTCATGCCCGAGCGCGTGTTGCCCGAGAGCGCCGCCTGATAGCCGTCGAAACCGATCGTCAGATCCGCATAATGCCGCGTGTAGCCTTGCCGGACATGCGCGATCATCCCGCTGCCCGCCGCTGCCATCGCACTGCCCAAGGCCAGCGGCAGCGACGTGATCGCATAGCCATGCGCCGACCGCGCGAGCGGTGGCAGCGTCGGCAGCCGACCGTCCAGAACCATGTCGAGCGACAGCGGCACGCGTACCAATTGGCGCTGCACCGCCGCGATCGTCCGCGCGCCAATCTGGAAACGCAGCGGCAGCGGCTCGGCGTCTCGGGTAAGGACGATCGGCGCGGACATCCCTCGGGACCTATCGTGCGGGCGTGAAGAAAGCGCTAAGCCGCGGCTCAGTCGCCCGTCAGGATGCGGTCCACCAATTGCTTCACCGTCGGCACGAAGCCGTTCGAATAAAACGGATCACGCTTGAACTGATACGCGCCGTGCCCGGCGAACATCAAATTCTGCTCGATCTCGCCGCCATGCGCGATGTCCTGCAGCGTCTTCTGGATGCAGAAACTGCGCGGATCGGCCAGGCGTCCGGTCGAATTGGTTTCGGTGTCCGACCAGCTCGAAAAGGCGCATTGGCTCAGGCACCCCATACACTCCGCCTGATCCTTGCGGATCACGATCTTATCCGCAGGCGTTACGAACACCAGCGTGTTGTCGGGCGTTTTCAGCGCATCGGTAAAGCCCGCGCCATACCATTGCCGCGCGCGCATCAAATCGCCGAGTGTCACCCAGAAATTCTTGCCCTTCACCCCGACATCGAGCTGATACGTGTGATCGCCCGCGCTTTGCGTCGAAAACGCGATCTGCCGTTCCGAGCGCGACTGCAAATGCCGCAGGAACGGGTTGAGCACCGCGCTCGAATAAAAACCGGTCGGGGAAAAGCGGTGCAGCAGCACTTCGCCTTCCTCGATATTGGTGAGCTTCGCCTTCCAGCCTTCGGGAATCGGGCTTTCCTGCGTCAACAGCGGTCGCGTACCGAATTGAAAGGCAATGGTGCCGAGTTCGGGATTGTCGATCCAGTCCGACCAATCGCGCAAATACCACACGCCGCCCGCCATCACGATCGGCACCGAGTCCGAAATCCCGCCTTCGCGCATCGTCTCGCGCAGCGCCTTCACGCGCGGATAGGGGTCCTGCGGCACGAGCGGGTCTTCGGCGTTGGACAGCCCGTTATGCCCGCCGGCCAGCCACGGATCCTCATACACCACCGCCGACAGCCATTCCGACGCCTTGGAATACGCCCGCTTCCACAACGCACGGAAGGCGCGCCCCGAACTGACGATCGGGAGATAGCTGACTTCATACGATGCGGTGATTTCGGACAGCTTGTACGGCATCCCCGCGCCGCAGGTGACGCCGGAGACGAGCCCGCGCGTACGTTCCAGCACGCCGTGCAAAATGCGCTGCGCCCCGCCCATTTCCCACAGCACGTTGATGTTGATCGCACCCTTGCCACCGGCAATGTCGAACGCGCGGCGGACCTGCTGCACCGCGCCCTCGATCGCATATTCGATCAGCTCTTCATGCCGCTCGCGCCGCGTCAGCGCCTTGTAGACTTGTGGGATGATCTTGCCGTCGGGGTCGTAGCTATCGGCATTGACCGCCGAAACGGTGCCGATTCCGCCCGCCGCGGCCCATGCCCCCGCGCTTGCGTGGTTGGTCGCGGCGACTCCCTTGCCGCCCTCGACGATCGGCCAAACCTCACGGCCGCCATAAACGATGGGCTTCAGACCTTTGAACAACGCGACAGACCTCCGAGGAACAAGTACGCTTGATATAGGCTTTGGATGCGTCCCGCCGCAAATCGCATTTAGGAAAACGCATCCGGTCGCCCGATGACGCCGCCATAGAGCGCGGCATAACGCGCAATCATGGTTGCTTCGTCATACTCGGCGACCGCCTTGGCACGGTTCTTCTCGCCAAGCCAGGAACGCCCCTCCTTGGGCGATTTGGCCAGCGCCTCAAGCGCGTCGCGCAGCAGCACTTCCTGCGTGCGATCCTCGATATAGGCGCGGTTTTCGGGCACCACCATCCGCAGCACGTCGCCAACGGGCGTCGAGACGATCGGCAGCCCCGCCGCCATCGCCTCGATCACGCAAATCGGGAATTGCTCGCTCTTCGAGGACAACGCCAGCATGTCGAACAGCCCGATATACGCGTGCGGGTTGGGAAGGAAGCCGGGCATCACCAGCTGATCCCCCATCCCCATGCGCTCGGCCGTGTCGAGGATCGCTTGCCGCTCGGGTCCCTCGCCGACGATCACCAGCCGAACGCGCGTCGACATGCCGCCGACGGCGCGCACCAGCATCGGCAAATCCTTGACCTCGCGCAAGCCCGCCAGCGTCCCGATCACGACCTCGCCCGGCTTGCGCTTGAACCCCGGAATGGCGTTGAACTTGGGCTTTTTGGCATACAGCGCGGTGTCGATGCCGTTGGCGATGCGGTGGACGCGCGCGCGCGGCTGCTTCCAAATGGTGAGCGCGATGTCTTCCAGCGTTTCCGATGGCACCACCAACGCCGCCGCCTTGGTCAGCGCCAAGCGGCGGTAGATATTGCGCTGCGGCTTCAGCCACTTGGCCTCATCCGCATTGAACCCGTCTTCGTGGTGGATCAGCGGCGGCACGCCTTTGGACGCAACGCGCCGCGCCATCGCCCCGTCGATCGCCCCCCAATTATACGTCAGCACCAGATCGAAGCGGCGCATATAGGCGGCAATCGCCTCATAGCGCGTGACCGAAGGGTTACCGGTCAGCGGCGGCGCGTTCTGCGCGATCTCGTAATCGATCCCCGTCGCGATGGCATCCCTGGCGCCATATTGCCCTTCCATCCCCGACACGATCGTGTGCCGCGCCCGATCGCCAAAGACGTTCATCAGGCGCACCGCGCGCGCTTCCTTGCCCCCGAGCGAGAAGCTGGAATGGAGGTGCAGGATGTTGACGGGGCGCGGCATTGTCGGGCCGGTTACCCGGAAATACGCCGCACGTCATCTCCTCTTGAAAGTCGATCGGGCACGCAATATGTCTGTGTTGCGGACCGGGCCCCTCTGGCGAGGGCTGAAAAGCCCACGTGATGTCGGACCGCATCGAGCTAGCTCGGTGCAAGGACGGCCCTTTTGCCACCTCCCCAGCCAAGCAGCCCGATCGATCGACCCATCGACCAGGAGCCTGTTATGACCCGACTTATCGACCGCCTGATTACACTTCACCGTGCGATCAACGATGCCGTGCAGCGCGAGCGCCGCCATCTTATACCCGACCCGATCCGCATCAGCGCGCTGAAAAAGCGTCGGCTGGCGATCAAGGACCGCATTCACCGCGCACTCGTGCGCGGAATCGTAACCGCTTAACGAGGAACCACCCCGTGCAACCCAATGTTTATCGCACAACCCAAAGCACCGTCGCCGCGCGCGACGAGGGCTTACGCAAATATATGCTCGGCATTTATCGCAACATGGGGATCGGCCTGGCCATCACCGGCGCTGTCGCGCTGGGCGTGGCGTCGACCCCGGCGCTGGTTTCGCTCATCTTCGGCACGCCACTGAAATGGGTCGCGATGTTCGCGCCGCTCGCCTTCGTGATGTTCTTCTCGTTCCGGATCGACCGGATGACAACCGCGACCGCGCGCACCGCTTTCTTCGCCTTCGCCGCGGTGATGGGCGTATCGATGGCGAGCATTTTCCTGGTCTTCACCGGCTAAAGCATTGCCCAGGCGTTCTTTACCGCCGCGATCCTGTTCGCGGGCATGAGCCTGTGGGGCTATACCACCGGGCGCGACCTGTCGAAAATGTCGACCTTCCTGATGGTCGGCTTGATCGGCGTGGTCGGCGCGAGTTTGGTCAACGTGTTTCTCGGATCGTCGCTGCTGCAGATCCTGATCTCGGTCGTCGGCGTGGTCGTGTTCACCGGCCTGACCGCATGGGACACGCAGCGGCTGAAGAGTGAATATTTCGCGTATGCCGGCACGCAGGCGGCGGAAAAGCTCGCAATCATGGGGGCGCTCTCGTTGTATCTCAACTTGATCAACCTGTTCCAGCTGCTGCTTGGGCTGATGGGGCAGCGCGAGCAGTAACGGGCCCCGCTGGTGTCTTACTCCCCTCCCGCTTGCGGGAGGGGAAACTACCCAAACACCCCCTTCGCCACCCACGTCACCCGGCACGCCAGATCTGCCTCGCCGCTGGCCACGATATAGTGATCCCCCGCATCGACGATCCCCGTCGTGAACACGACATTGTCGAGATATATCAGTTCCTTGATCGGATCGGTCAGCGCCGTATTCGCCTCGATCAGCGGCGCGTCCGACGTGCGCAGCACCACGCTCGGATCATCGCGGTCGAGGATCGACCAATAGGTTCGGTAAATGCCGACCACGCCCGCCGGCTCCACCCCGTGCCACAGCGACAGCCACCCATCGGGCGTCAGGATCGGCGGCGCTCCACCCCCCATCCGCGCGGTCGCCATCGTCGCGGCATGCGGGCGGATGCCGGGCCTGTCATAGGGTTTCCAGTGCAGCGCATCGGGCGAGGAAGCGAGGTTAATCGACGGCCCGCTGCGCCACTCGCTCCCCGGCGGATAGGCGAAATACAGATCGCCGAGCGGCCGCGTCTGCGCGAAATACTTCCCGCCGACCAACCCCTCGAAAATCAGCATGTCCTTATTCTGATGATCGAGCACGATCCCCTCGAGCGTCCAGTCGAGCGCATTGTCCGAGGTGTAGAGCGTGGTCGAATGCCGCTCGGGGCTGACCGAGCAAGTCGTCATCAGATAGCGGTCACCCACCTTGCTGATCCGCGCATCCTCGACGCCGTAACATTGGTAGGAGGCGCGCGGCGCAATCGCCTTGTCGTAATGGACCTGCTCGACCTTGGTGCCCGCGGCGTTGAGTTCGACCGGCAGCAGCCACGACAGCGAGGTCAGCGCCATGATCTTCCACCCGGCCGCGCGCATCATGAATTTGCGCGGATCGGCGGTGTCGACGAAATCGAGCGGCCACGCGTCGAGGCAATAGCCGCCATCAAACCAGCGAATCGCATGGATATGCTGGTCATGGATCGGCGTGCGCAGCGCCTCCGCCACGCGCACCATCATCAGCAAATTCCCATTCGCCAGCCGCGTCAGGCCCGGATTAAACGCGCCGAGCACATAGGTTTCGGCATCGACCTTCCCGGCGAGCGGCGACTGGGCGAGGTCGATATCGCCGGGGGTGAAGATCAGCGCATCGTGCGAAAAGGTCATGCGTGATTTCCTTGGGATACGGTGGCGTATGCGCCTTAACCGATGCAGGGTGACGCGAGTGCACCCTGTCATCGAAAACCGCTTCCGCGGCGGCATGATTCGCTAAATCGCCACCCGCGCGAGCAAGCGGTCTATCCCGGCGATCGCCTCTGGTTCGCTCAAGGTCGGCGTATGGCCGACATCGGCGATCGTGACCACTTCGCCAGCATCAAGCGTCTCCGCCATCCGCGCCGCCGTCGCCGCCGACAGCACATCGGACCTGTCGCCCCGCACGATCAGCGTCGGCACGGCCTTCAACACATCGAGCGCGCGCCACATGTCTGGACCCGCTTCATTGCCGGGGACGCGGAACGGCTCGGCGATCTTCATGTCGTAATCGAGCACGATCCGCCCCGCACTGTTGAGCCGGTACAGCCGCTTCGCCATCGCCAGCCAATCTTCCAGCGCAAAACCCGGATAGACATCGCCATTCGCTTCGGCGACCGCGCGCGCGGCGTGGATCCAGGTCGGCCAGGTGTTCGACCGCCCGACATAGCTGCGGATCCGCGACAGCCCCTGCGGCATGATATCGGGTCCGACATCGTTGAGCAGCACGCCCGCCAGCCGCGCATGCCCCGTCCCCGCAAGCAGCATCGACACGATCCCGCCAAGCGAGCTGCCAAAGGCGATGTAGCGGTCCACGCCAAGCTCGCCGAGCAACCCCTCGACATCCTGCACATAGGTGAGCGGGACATAGGTCATCGGATCCTTGGCATAGCCGCTGTCGCCGCGCCCGCGCAGGTCGACCGCGATCACGCGCCAGTCGGGCGACAGTCGCCGCGCGACCTCGTCGAATTCGCGCGCATTGCGCGTCAGCCCGGGCAGACAGACGATCGGCGGCTTGGCCGAATCGCCCGGATAATTGCGATAATGCAGCCGAATCCCATCATTCGACCACCAATATCGATTTTCATAAGGCGACATGGATCGGTCCCTGTTTGGGCTTGGGGTTGCGTCCCGCGGGTGCGCGCCTCCATATCCACGCATGAGCCCCCCCCCGCAAGCCTATGTCCCGCAGCGCCGCATTCTCGAACTGGGTGACGCCCTCTACGATCCGGTCGAGGCCGCGCGCTTTCCACAGACGGTGTTGCGCTTCCGCAACGATCGGGCGGCAGCGGAAGTCGGGCTGGCGGACTTAGGCGACGCCGCGTGGCTGGCGCATTTCGGTCGCTTCGAACCGCTGCCCGACAGCCTCGAACAGCCACTTGCGCTGCGCTATCACGGCCACCAGTTCCGCCAGTATAATCCCGAGATTGGCGACGGACGCGGTTTCCTGTTTGCGCAATTGCGCGACACGCGCGGGCGCCTGATGGACCTCGCCACCAAGGGATCGGGCACGACGCCGTGGAGCCGCTTCGGCGACGGTCGCCTGACACTCAAAGGCGGGGTACGCGAAGTGCTCGCCACCGAAATGCTCCAGGCGCTGGGCGTCCACACCTCGCGCAGCTTCTCGCTGATCGAAACGGGCGAAGCGCTCGAACGCGGCGACGAGCCCTCGCCCACCCGCTCGGCGGTATTGGTCCGGCTGAGCCACGGCCATATCCGCATCGGCACCTTCCAGCGCCTCGCTTACCTGCGCGATGCCGAGAATATGGAGCGGCTGATCGGCTATGTCCTCCGCAACCTTTATGGCGAGGACCCTGGCGAGGATGCAGCGGCGCGGCTGCTCGATCTCGTCGTAGATCGCACCGCGACGCTGGCCGCCAGCTACATGGCGGCAAGCTTCGTCCACGGCGTGCTCAACACCGACAATATCAACGTGACCGGCGAGAGTTTCGATTACGGCCCGTGGCGCTTCGCGCCGACTTGGGACCCGAGCTTCACCGCCGCCTATTTCGACCATCACGGCCTTTATGCCTTTGGCCGCCAGCCCGAGGCGATTCATTGGAATGCGATGCAGCTCGCCGTATCGCTGCGCACCGTCAGCGACGCCGAACCGCTGATCGCGGTGCTCGACAGCTTCGCCGAACGCTATCAGCGCGCGGTCTCCAAGGCGATCCTGTGGCGGCTCGGCGTAGTGCCGCAGGACCCGTTCAGCGACCGTGCGCTGGTGCAAGCGGTCGAACGCGGGCTGGTGGCGAGCAAACTCGGGCTCGACCGCTTCTACTTCGATGCGTTCGGCGGCACTGCGCCCACAGGCGCGCCCTTCGACGAGTCGCGTTCGGCCTTAGCGGCCTATGCCCCGCGCACAACCCGCGACCACGCATATTGGTCGGGCGAACCCTGTTCGATGCTGATCGACGAGGTCGAGGCGATCTGGGCCGCGATCGACCAAAGCGATGATTGGGGCCCGTTCAACGCCAAGATCACCGCGATCAGAGAAATGGGCGAAGCGCTAATGTGAATCCTCCCCTCCCTGGAAGGGAGGGGTTGGGGGTGGGTCGGTGTGGGGCAGGCGGCGCGCCAGACTACGAACCAACCCTCCCCCCAGCCCCTCTCTTCCAGGGAGGGGAGCAAAGTGTGGATTCCCCCACAAAACTAAGGCAAACACCCCCGCAATGTCCTCAGAGCTCCTTTCCTACGAACCCGCCACCGGTGCCATCCTGTGGCGCGGCCAGATCGGCGATGTCGATGCCGAGGTCGCCGCCGCCCGCGAAAGCTGGGCCCCGTGGGCAGCGCAACCGCTGGCCTACCGAATCGAAGCATTGCGCCGTTTCGCCAATGTCGTGCGCGCGCGCGCTGATGACTTTGCCGATCTGATCGCGCGCGAAACCGGCAAGCCGTTATGGGAAGCACGCACCGAGGTCGAATCGGTCATCGCCAAGGTCGATATCTCGGTCAGCGCCTATGCCGAACGCACGCCGCAACGCCGGCTCGATACGCAAATGGGCGGACGCATGGCGCTGCGGCATAAGCCGCACGGCGTGCTCGCGGTGCTCGGGCCGTATAATTTCCCGGCGCATTTGCCCAATGGCCATATCGTCCCCGCTTTGCTCGCCGGGAATGCCGTGGTGTTCAAGCCATCCGAGAAGACGCCAGCAGTGGGCGCGTTCCTGGTCGAGTGCTTCCACGCCAGCGGCATGCCGAAAGGCTGTGTCCGCTTGCTGATCGGCGGCGCCGCCGAGGGCAAGGCGCTCGCCGGGCATGACGGGATCGATGGGCTGCTCTTCACTGGCTCCGCCCACACCGGCATCGCGCTCAACCGCCAGTTCGCGACTCGTCCCGAGAAGATCCTCGCGCTGGAGATGGGCGGCAACAACCCGATCGTGGTGTGGGATTCACCCGATCTCCACGCCGCCGCTGTCCTGATCGTGCAATCCGCCTTCACCAGCGCGGGGCAACGCTGCACCGCCGCGCGCCGGCTGATCGTCGATGAAAAGCTGTACGATCCGCTGATGGCCGAAGTGACCAAATTGGTCACTCGCATCATCGTCGACGAACCGCATGCCAACCCGGCCCCGTTCATGGGCCCGGTGATCGACAATGAAAGCGCCGATCTGCTGACCGAGAGTTTCCTCGAACTGATGATGCGCGGCGGACGCGCGATCCGCCATCTCGAACGGCCTTTGCCCGACCGCCCGTTCCTGCGCCCGGCGCTGATCGACACGACCGAGATGAACGACCGGCCCGACATCGAGCTGTTCGGCCCGATCCTGCAAGTGATCCGCAAATCGAGCTTCGAGGATGCGATCGCCGAGGCCAACAACACGCGCTATGGACTGTCGGCATCTTTGCTGAGCCAGAACCCCGCGCTCTACGACCAGTTCTGGGCCAATGCGCGCGCCGGGATCGTCAATTGGAACAAGCCGACCAACGGTGCGTCGTCCGGAGCGCCGTTCGGCGGCATCGGCTGGTCCGGCAACCACCGTCCGAGCGCCTACTACGCCGCCGATTATTGCGCCTATCCCGTGGTATCGAGCGAAGCCGACCAGGCGCGCGCGAGCATCGGGGTCGGTTTGCGGGATGAATGATCTGGACGCCAGTGTCGCAGCCTTGCGGCACGACGCCGCGATCAAGGCGATGCTCGTCCAGATTTGCGAAACCACCGCAATGGGCTTCGCCGCCATCGTCCGCGTCACCGATTCGCGGTGGGTGGCATGCCAGGTGCTCGACCGGATCGAGTTCGGGCTCGACGCCGGCGACGAACTCGACCTCAAGACGACGATTTGCAATGAAATCCGTGGGCACGGCAAGTCGGTCATCATCGATCATGTCGCGGCTGATCAGGATTGGCGCACGCACCCGACCCCGGTGCTGTACGGCTTTCAAAGCTACATCGCTTTTCCAATCGTCCGCGCCGATGGCAGTTTTTTCGGAACGCTGTGCGCGATCGATCCCCAGCCGCATAAACTCGACACGCCCGAGATCGTCGGTTTGTTTGAAAGGCTGTCGCACGAAATCGCGGCCTTGCTCGGCTGATCGCACGCGGTATATTCACGTCAGGCGCAGATGCAGCGCGGCGGAGTGTTACGAGAGGAGCGAATCATGCAAGTCGAAGGTCAATCGATCGTCGTCCAGACCGATACGCTCGCCCCCGTCCCCTTTCCCATTCCCGGCACCACCCCGCCCGATGGCGTGACCGCGACGCTGGTCAATATCGATGCCGCGCGCGGTCTCGTCACCACGATCATCCATATCGCGCCCGGCGCGCGGATCCCGGTGCATTATCACAACGACGGGCCGGAAGCGCATTACGTGCTGAGCGGGGACTTCATCAATGCGGGCGAAACGCTCGGGCCGGGCGCCTTCGTGACGCACCCCACCGGCGTCGTCCACGGGCCGCACGAATCGCGCACCGGGTGCAGCATCCTCACGCTGCAAAGCGCCTATGTCGACCCGGCGAACCCTGATTTTCATATTGTCGAGTAAGGCGCTCGACAAAAGCTGACCTACCCGACCACAAAGCATCCTTGAATTGCGGAAGCGCTTGGTCCAGCCCATCTGACAGCGATGGCAACACTCCTTGATCCGACCGCGCCCATCTCCTCAAAGGTAGGGCGCGCCATCCTTGTTGGCGCTGGCCCCGGCGATCCCGGCTTGCTTACCGTGCGCGCGGTCGCGGCGCTGAAGCAGGCCGACATCGTCGTGCATGACGGCCTGATCGACCCGCGCGTGCTCGATCTTGCCCCCCCGCAGGCACAGCGCATCTCGGTTGCCAAGCAGCGCGCGCGCCACACGCTGCCGCAGGAAGCGATCAACGCGCTGCTCGTCGCGCACGCTAAAGCCGGCGCGATCGTCGTACGGCTGAAGGGCGGCGACCCGTTCGTCTTCGGGCGCGGCGGCGAAGAGGTCGAGGCGGTGCGCGCGGCGGGCTTGGCCGTGGAGGTCATCCCCGGCGTATCGGCGGCACTCGGTTGTGCGGCCGAGGCGATGCTCCCGCTCACCCACCGCGATTATTCGAGCGCGGTCAGCTTCGTCGCGGGCCAGTGCAAGGGCCTCGCCGATCAGGACTGGTCGGGGCTCGCGGGCAAGGGCCGCACGCTCGTCATCTACATGGGCGTCGCGACCGCGACCGACATTGCCGACAAATTGATGTGCGACGGCGTCGCGCCCGAAATGCCGGTCGCGGTGCTTGAACGCGGCACGCTCGACGGGCACCGCGCGATCAAGACGCTGCTCGCCGATCTCGGGCAGATGGTGGAACGCGAGAAAGTCGCCAGTCCGGCGATCATCGTCGTCGGCGAGGTCGTGAATCTGTCCGATGCCGAGGATAAATTGGGCCGCTGGGCAAGAATTGCGGAGAGTGTGGCGTGAGATTGCTGACCGGAAGCGATTTGCCGAGCGGTGATGTGATCTGGTGGACCGGCTCGAGCTGGTCGCGGCATGTCGAGGATGCGGGCGATGTCGGCGATCAAGGCGAAAGCATCGCCCGCGCCGAGGAAGGCGCGCGCCGCGTCAACGTTCCGTACGTAATCGACGCGACCGCCACCCCCGAAGGCCCCCGCCCCGCCCACATCAAGGACCGCGTCCGCGCGCTCGGGCCGACGGTGCGCGCCGATCTGACGCTGAAACCCGCCGATCCCGCGGCCGGGAGCTGGGTGATATGATTGTTCACGCGGAGACGCGGAGACGCGGAGACGCGGAGATGTTTCGCATGCCGCGCAGCGGGCCTCGAACATTCGGGCAGCAGGAGTGATGGTTTGCGCTGACGCGCATCCTCACCACCCGCACAACCCCTCCGCGTCTCCGCGTCTCCGCGCGAATCAAACTTCTTCTTCCCTCATGCCATCGCGCCTTCGCGTGAAACACCCTTCCGCCTTCCCCGCCTCCCCGCGTCTCCGCGAGAATCACAATGTATAAATATGACCAATACGACCAGCAAATCGTCGACGCCCGCGTCGAGGAGTTTCGCGATCAAGTGAAACGCCGCCTCGCCGGGCAAATCACCGAGGACCAGTTCAAGCCGCTGCGGCTGATGAACGGCCTGTACCTGCAGCTCCACGCGTACATGCTGCGCGTGGCCGTCCCGTATGGCACGCTCGACAGCCGTCAGATGCGCATGCTCGCCCACATCGCGCGCAAATATGACCGCGGCTATGGCCATTTCACCACGCGGCAGAACATCCAATATAATTGGATCAAGCTCGATCAGGCGCCCGACATCCTCGCCGAACTCGCGACGGTCGAGATGCACGCGATCCAGACCTCCGGGAATTGCATCCGCAACATCTCGTCGGATCAATATGCCGGGGCCGCCGCCGACGAAGTCGCCGATCCGCGCATCTGGGCCGAATTGCTGCGCCAGTGGAGCACCTTCCACCCCGAATTTAGCTATTTGCCGCGCAAATTCAAGATCGCGGTGATCGCCGCCGAGGAAGACCGCGCAGCGATGCGGCTGCACGACATCGGCATCCAATTACTGGAGCGCGACGGCGTGCTTGGCGGAAAGATCTTCGTCGGTGGCGGCATGGGCCGCACGCCGATGATCAGCCACGAGATTCGCGATTTCGTCACCGCCGACGATTTGCTCAGCTATGTCGAGGCGTGCTTGCGCGTCTATAATCGCTACGGTCGCCGTGATAATATCTACAAGGCGCGGATCAAGATCCTGCTCCACGAAATCGGCCCCGACGAGTATCGCCGCCAGGTCGAGGAAGAGTTCGTAAGCGTCAAGGCGCTCGGGCTCGATCCGCCCAAGGCCGAATTCGACCGCATCACCGCGATGTTCGCCCCGCCTGCGTTCCGCACCGCCGCCGTCGCTGCGCTTGACCGCAGCGACCCGGATTTCGCGGTGTGGATCGATCAGAACACCGCCGCGCACAAGCAGCGCGGCTACATGATCGTCACGGTCAGCCTGAAGCCCGCCGGTGGCATTCCGGGCGATGCCAGCGCGGAGCAGATCGACGTGCTCGCCGATTTGGCCGAACGCTACAGCTTCGACGAACTGCGCGTCACGCACGCGCAGAACATCGTGCTGCCGCATGTGCATCAGGCCGACCTCTACGATCTTTGGAAAGCGCTCGACGCGACCGGCCTGGCGCCTGCCAACCTCGATCTGATCAGCGACATCATCGCTTGCCCCGGCCTCGATTATTGCAGCCTCGCCAATGCCCGCTCGATCCCGGTCGCTCAGAAGATCACCGAGCGCTTCGCCTCGCCCGAGCGGCAGCGCGACCTTGGCGAATTGAAGCTCAAGATCAGCGGCTGCATCAATGCCTGCGGGCATCACCATGCCGGCCATATCGGCATCCTCGGCGTCGACAAGAAGGGCACCGAAAATTACCAGCTCTCGCTCGGCGGGTCGGGCGCGGAGGATGTCAGCCTCGCCAAAATCACCGGTCCCGGTTTCGATGAGGATGGCATTGTCGATGCGGTCGAGACGGTGACCAACGTCTATCTCGAGCGCCGCGAGGATGGCGAACGCTTCCTCGACACCTATCGCCGCGTCGGCATGGAACCGTTCAAGGAGGCGCTTTATGGGTGACGTGCAGCACGACGAACCCGCGGTCACGCTAGACGCGTTCCTCGATACCCAGACCAACGCCACCGCCGTCCGCTTGGAGGCGGGCGATGATGCGCGCGCGCTGCTGCCCTATCTCGATCGCATCGCCTTGGTCGAAGTCAGCTTCCCGAGCTTCCGCGACGGGCGCGGCTATTCCGCCGCGCGCATCCTGCGCGAAGCCGGCTATGTTGGTGAACTCCGCGCGCAGGGCGATGTGCTGGTCGATCAGATGCCGCTGATGAAACGCTGCGGCTTCGACAGTTTCGCCCCCGAAAGCGAGATCGACCCGGCCACGCTCGAGGCCTCGCTGACGCGCTACGAGAATGTCTATCAAAAGGCTGCTGACGGGCGCGTGCCGATTTGGAAATTACGGCATGGCTAATGCAGCACGCAAGCTCGACCTGATCGACGTTGCGCCTTTCTCGCCCGCCGACGCGGCGGCGATGGAGGCGCGCTATGCCGAAGTCGGCACGCGCGACATGCTCGACGATTTGCTGACCGGGGAGCTGAAAGGTCGCGTCGCCGCGGTGTCGTCGTTCGGCGCGGAAAGTGCGGTGCTGTTGCACCTGATCGCGCAGATCGACCGCGATATCCCGGTCATCTTCCTCAATACGCAGAAGATTTTCGGCGAGACGCTGCAATATCGCGACGCGCTCTCGGAAACGCTTGGCTTCACCGATTTGCGCGTGTTCCGCCCCGACCCGCGCTTGCTCGCGGCGAAGGATGCGACTGGTCTGCGCTGGAATTACGATCCCGACGGTTGCTGCGATTTGCGCAAGGTCGAGCCGCTGCGCCGGGCGCTCGCGCCGTTCGATGCGTGGGTGTCTGGTCGCAAGGGTTTCCAGGCGGGGACACGCGACGCGTTGCCGCGTTTCGAAGAGGATGAGGGTCGGCTGAAACTCAACCCGCTGGCGGATTGGGACAAGGCCGCGCTCGACGCCTATTTCGCCGAGCACCACTTGCCGCGCCATCCGCTCGAGGCGGAAGGCTATGCCTCGATCGGCTGCGCGCCATGCACTTCGAAGGTGTTGCCTGGCGAAGACCCGCGCGCCGGACGCTGGCGCGGCTGGGAAAAGGTCGAATGCGGGATTCATGTGCCGGAAAAGCCGGGGGAAGAGCCGGTGTTTTGACGGGCGGCATTTTCGCTCTCCCTTCGCCCTGAACCACCCCGGCGAAGGCCGGGGCCCAGTCGCGAAGGCCAAAGGTGTCGCGTTCGGCGCGCTACACAAACCACACCGCAACTGGGCCCCGGCCTCCGCCGGGGTGGTGCCGCTTGAAGTAAGGTCAGTCCCTCAAGCTGCCAGCGCCTCGCGGGGCAGCACCGCCGCCGCATAGTCGCTCTCGGCACGCGCGATCAGCTTTCGATCGTCATGGTTCCACGGATGGAAGCCGGGCAGGAAAAACGCGATCCACGCACCAAGAATCTTCCGCGCCATCCCCGGCCGCCCGAGTGCGTACCACAGGATCCCGAAATGCGCCCGCGCGCCGATAATCCCGTCCTGCCGCAGCAATTCGAGCATACCCTTATAACGTCCGGCGAAGAACTTCACCGTCGTGCCAAGCATA
Source organism: Sphingomonas psychrolutea (assembly GCF_014636175.1). GTDB lineage: Bacteria > Pseudomonadota > Alphaproteobacteria > Sphingomonadales > Sphingomonadaceae > Sphingomonas > Sphingomonas psychrolutea. Next base: position 88,469 of record NZ_BMDW01000004.1, read on the forward strand.
ACGATCGCCTTGATCTTCCAGCGTTTCGCCCGCGTCCAATCGCGCGTTGCGTGCAGCCAAGTGTCATAAGCGACACCTTTATGCTCGATTTCCTCGGCGGCATGCCAGCGCCACAGCGCGGCTGCCTGTTCGTCGCCACCGGCCAGATGACGCGGATTGGCGATCAATTGATGCGCCAGCATCGCGGTAAAATGTTCAAGCGCCATCGTCGCGGCCAGGCTCGCGATCGGCGGGTGGCCCTTGGTCAGCGCCAGCGCATCGTCGATATGCTGCTCGAGCCGCGACACGTCATAGCCCTGATCGGTGACATGGCGATTGAACGCGACATGTTCGCGCGTGTGGATCACTTCCTGCTTGATAAACGCCTGGATCTCGGCGTGCAGCCTGGGCGGCGTGCCCTCGCGGAAAGTGCGCACACTATCGACGAAAAAGCCTTCGCCCTTGGGAAAGGTCACCGACAGCGCGTTGTAGAAGGCGGTCGCGAACGGATCATTGTTGAGCCACCAACGGCGCATCTGCGTGCCGCGCCCAAAGCGCAGGTCGCGCGGAACGATCGTCAAATCGGCGGGAGTGGTTGCTTTCGCCATGAAAACCTCCGAACAGCAAAAAGAACAGGTTCGAATTATGCGCTACTTACATCAATGTCAATAGTCCGCAAACGACTCAGCCCGGTAGAATCACGTGATGCCGCGATCGAAGCAGCACGGGCTTTGCTGGTCGAGGCTGGCCCGCAGGCCGTCACGCTCAAGGCGGTTGCGGCGCGGATCGGGCGGACGCATGCCAATCTGCTCCACCATTTCGGCTCGGCGGCGGACCTGCAAAAGGCGCTGATCACGCACCTGGCCGACACGATTACCGAGGAGATCGGCGCGGCAGCAAAGCGCGCGCGGCTCGGCGATGCCGATCCGCGCGAAGTGGTGGATCTGACCTTCGATGCCTTCGTCAACGGCGCGGGCGCGATGGCGGCGTGGATGATCCTGTCGGGCAATCATGACGCGCTCGATCCCGTGCTTAGCGCGATCCACCGGCTGGTCGATGATCTTGCCGAGGATGCGGAAACCGGCAAGCACATCCATGAGGACACGTTGCAACTGGTGTTGATGGCGATGGGCGACGCCTTGCTCGGCGGCGCGATGGCCAAGGGACTCGGCTTGCCGCCCGAAGCCGCGCGAACGATCGCGACGCGGGCGCTGATGGCCTCGCGGACGATCCTCCCGGCTTGAGGAAAAGCGCCGTGGCAAAGCCACGTCGTCGGTCCTTGCCGTAGCAAGGCCGGCCGGGCGCGATGCCGGTGTGGCTTTAGCTGCGCTAAAGCGCTAGGCATCGCGCCATGCATTTCCTCGACCAAGCAAAGATCTTCGTCCGATCGGGCGCAGGCGGCCCCGGTGCCGTCAGCTTTCGGCGCGAAAAGTTCATCGAATATGGCGGCCCCGACGGCGGCAATGGCGGCAAGGGTGGCGACATCATCTTCGAAGCCGTGCCCGGCCTCAACACGCTGATCGATTTTCGCTACACGCAGCATTTCCGCGCGCCGCGCGGGCATGGCGGGTCGGGCTCGAACCGTACCGGTGCTGGCGGCGACGATCTCCTCATCCGCGTCCCCGTCGGCACGCAAGTGCTGAGCGAGGACAAAGACGAAGTGCTCGCCGATTTCACCGTTCCCGGCGAACGAATCGTATTCCTGCGCGGCGGCGATGGCGGGCGCGGCAATGCCACCTACAAGACCTCGACCAATCGCGCGCCGCGCCAGCACGGCACCGGCTGGCCGTATCAGGAAATGTGGGTGTGGCTGCGCTTGAAGCTGCTCGCCGATGCCGGGCTGGTCGGTCTGCCCAACGCCGGCAAGTCGACCTTCATCAACGCCGTCACCAATGCGCAGGCCAAGGTCGGCGCCTATCCCTTCACCACCGTGCGCCCGCAATTGGGCGTTGTCAGCCGCCACAATCGCGAATTCGTCGTGGCCGACATTCCCGGCCTGATCGAGGGCGCGGCCGACGGTGCCGGGATCGGCGACCGCTTCCTCGGCCACATCGAACGCTGCAAAGTGCTGCTCCATCTGGTCGATGCAACCGAGGAGGATCCTGTGGGTAACTACCGGATCGTGCGTGGAGAACTCGATGCCTATGGCGGCGGGCTTGTGGATAAGCCGCAAGTGATCGGCCTCAACAAGATCGACGCGCTGGACCCCGCCGACGTGAAGAAGCTCGTCACCAAGCTGAAGCGCGCGAGCAAGTCCGAGGTCATGCCGCTCTCGGGCGCTGGCGGTACCGGGGTCGAAGCGGTGGTCGATCGCCTGATCGAGGCGATCGGCCCGGCCGAAGGCGCCCCCGCGCGCGACGACGATACCCCCCCTGGGGAATGGTCGCCGGTTTGAGGCACCAGCCCGATATGGTATAAAACCACCATGGCGACTCAGATTGTCTATCCCCTGCTGACTGCCGAGGAATTCCTCGAAATCGATTTCGGCGATCGCAAGGCCGAACTCGATAACGGCGTGATTCGCATGATGGCAGGCGGCACCGCGCGTCATGCCCGAGTCCAAGGAAACATTTATGTTGCCCTTGCAAACCGGCTGCGCGGCAGCGGATGCACACCGTATAATTCCGACATGGCAGCGAGAACTCGAGATCGCTCGGTCCGCTATCCCGACGTATCTGTCTATTGCGGGCGGGACGAAGCGAAGGATGACGAGAAAAAAGCCTTTGACGATCCACGCGCCGTGTTTGAAGTTCTTTCGGCTGGCACCGCTCGCACCGATCTCGGCGTCAAGCTGGACGAATATAAGGCGTTGCAGACCGTAGACACGATTGTCTTCGTGGACATTGCAACAGAGGGATTGCGCATCGTCCAGCGGACCGGCCCAAAAGGCTGGACCGACACCACCTATGACATGCCGATCGATGTGATTTTGCCATCACTCAACCTCTCGATCCCCCACACCGAGATTTTCGCGCGCGACTAAGCATCATTGGCGCAAGCGCCGCCACGCGCTAACGCGGGCGCAATGTCCGCCTTTACCCCCGCCGCCTGTCCCCGCCTGATCGTCAAGGTCGGATCATCGCTGCTCGTCGCCGCCGATGGCACGGTGCGGCGCGATTGGTTGACCAGCCTCGTCGCCGACATCGCCGCACGCGTGCGTTCCGGCCAGGAGATCGCCGTGGTCTCCTCGGGCGCGATCGCGCTCGGCGCACGGCGCCTGAAGCTTCCCAAAGGCGGCCGCGCCAGCCTCGAGGATGCGCAGGCCGCCGCCGCGACCGGGCAAATTGCGCTGTCGCAAATCTGGGCCGAATTGCTCGGTGCCGAGGGCCTGACTGCCGCGCAGATGCTGGTGACGCTCGACGATCTCGAGGATCGCCGCCGTTATCTCAATGCCTCCGCCACGCTCGGGCGCTTGCTCTCGCTCGGCGTCGTGCCCGTCATCAACGAAAATGACAGCGTCGCCACCGAAGAAATCCGCTTTGGCGACAATGACCGGCTTGCCGCGCGCATCGCGCAAGCCGCGGGCGCGCACGGCGTGATCCTGCTGTCCGATGTCGCTGGCCTGTACGACGCCAACCCCAATACCAACGCCGAGGCGACGCTGATCGCCCGCGTCGAACGGATCGATGCCGCGATCGAGGCGATGGCCGATGGCGGATCAACCTCGGGCATGGGATCGGGCGGGATGGTATCGAAAATCGCCGCCGCGCGGATCGCGACCGCCGCGGGCGTGCATCTGGCGATCGTATCGGGGCATATCGAGCATCCGCTTGCCGCCTATGACGCGAGTGGACGCGGCACACTCTTCGTCGCGGAACGTGCGGCGCCTGCGCGCAAAGCGTGGCTGGCGGGCGGCCTCACCGCCAAGGGCGAAATCATGATCGATGCGGGCGCGGCCAAGGCATTGTCGAGCGGCAAGAGCTTGCTCGCAGCGGGCGCGACGCGCGTGGCGGGAAGCTTCATTCGCGGCGATCTGGTCGCAGTGATCGGGCCGGACGGGCGGACGCTCGCGCGGGGCTTGAGTGAATATGACGCGAGCGAGGCAGCGGCATTGACGGGCAAGCGTAGTGACGAACAGGCGGAAATCCTCGGCTATGCGCCACGTGCCGCTTTGGTCCACCGCAACCATATGGCACTGGTATGATGGCAGAATTCTCTGAATTTCCCTCTCCCTATGGGAGAGGGAGGGAGCCGCAAAGCGGCGGAAGGGTGAGGATGACGCGCGCCTCACCCTCACCCCTCGCCGCCTTCGCGGCTCGACCCTCTCCCAAAGGGAGAGGGTAAATGACCATCCTCGCCATCACCGGCGGCACCGGTTTCGTCGGGAAGCGCACGATCGACCTCGCGCTCGCCGCAGGACACAGCGTCCGCGCCCTCACCCGCCGCCCGCAGCCGGAGCGCGACGGCGTCAGCTGGATCGAAGGCGCACTCGACACGCCCGAGCCGCTCGATCGGCTGGTCAACGGCGCCGACGCGGTGCTGCACATTGCGGGCGTGGTCAACGCGCCCGACCGCGCCGGATTTGCCGCCGGGAACATCGCGGGCACGCAAGCAGTCCTCGACGCGACGCGCAACGCGGGCGTGCGCCGCGTCGTCCACGTCTCCTCGCTGGCCGCGCGCGAGCCAAGTTTGTCGGCCTATGGCTGGTCCAAAACCGAATCCGAAACGGTGGTCGCCGCCTCCGGGCTCGACTGGTCGATCGTCCGGCCGCCAGCGATCTACGGCCCCGGCGACATGGAAATGCGCGACTTGTTCCGCATGGCGAAATCGGGCTTTGCCGCCCTTCCCCCCGGTGGCCGCGTATCGGTCATCCATGTCGATGACATCGCAAGCTTATTGCTGACGCTCGCCACCGCTGACATGCCCGCGTCGATCCTCGAACCCGATGACGGGCGGTTGGGCGGATGGAGCCATGCCGAGCTGATCCGCGCGATCGGCGTCGCGGTCGGGCGCAGGGTGCTGCCGATCGCCTTGCCCAAGCCGTTGCTGACGCTGATCGCGCACGCCGACAAAACGTTTCGCGGCGCGGGCGCGAAGCTCACCCCTGACCGTGTCGGCTATCTCTGCCACCCCGACTGGACGGTCGACCCCGCCAAACGCCCGCCGTCGCAACTGTGGCAGCCTAGGATCGCCACCCCCGATGGCCTCGCGGCAACCGCAGCATGGTATCGCGCAAACGGCTTGTTATAGGCTTGCTATAAAGCCGCCGCATTTGTCCGGCACAGCGTCACGACCCTTCAAGGACCGAGCATGACCGACCGCCAACACATTTACGACACCGTCACCGCGCAAATCGAGCCGTTCAACAAAAAAGGCGTGACGCTCAGCGATGCCACGACCTTTCAGGGCGACCTCGAATGGGACAGCCTGACTGTGATGGATTTCGTCGCCGCGATCGAGGACGAATTCGAAATCATCATCACGATGAACATGCAGGCCGAAATCGAAACCGTCGGCCAATTGGTCGATGCGGTCGAAAAGTTGAAGGGTTGATCCGATGAGTGACGCTGGCCTCGCCCCCGAAAAGCTTGTTTTCGATCCACCCGTGGTCGCGCCGGAACGCGATCTCATGTCGAAATTCGACCCGATCATCGCCGAACGCCAGGCGCTGATCGACACCGGCGTCACCGATCCGTTCGCGATCGTGATGGAGCACGTAAAATCGCCGACCGAAGCGGTCATCGCCGGTCGCGACACGATCCTGCTCGGCACCTACAATTACATGGGCATGACGTTCGACCCCGACGTGATCCAGGCGGGCAAGGACGCGCTCGACCAATATGGCTCGGGCACCAATGGCAGCCGCATGCTCAACGGCACCTTCCGCGACCATATCGAGGTCGAGGATGCACTCCGCGATTTCTACAACGTGTCGGGCGCGATCGTCTTTTCGACCGGATACATGGCCAATCTCGGCATGATTTCGACGCTCGCCGGCAAGGGCGAGTACGTCATCCTCGACGCCGACAGCCATGCCTCGATCTATGACGGCTGCCAGCAGGGCAATTCCGAGATCGTGCGCTTCCGCCACAATTCGGTCGAGGATCTCGACAAGCGCCTTGGTCGCCTGCCCAAGGAACCCGGCAAATTGGTCGTGCTCGAGGGCGTCTATTCGATGCTCGGCGATATCGCGCCGCTCAAGGAAATGGTCGCCGTCGCCAAGCAGCATGGCGCGATGGTGCTCAGCGACGAAGCCCATTCGATGGGCTTTTACGGCCCCAATGGCCGTGGCGTGTATGAGGAGCAAGGCTGCGAAGCCGATGTCGATTTCATCATCGGCACCTTCTCCAAATCGGTCGGCACAGTCGGCGGCTTTTGCGTGTCGAACCATCCGAAGTTCGAAGCGATCCGGCTCGTCTGCCGCCCCTATATCTTCACCGCCTCGCTGCCGCCCTCGGTCGTCGCGACCGCCGCCACGTCGATCCGCAAGCTGAAGCATGCGCACGGCAAGCGCCGCCAATTGTGGGAAAACGCCCGGTCGCTGCACAGCGGCCTCAAGGCGCTCGGCTTCAAGCTCGGCACCGAAAAGCCCGACAGCGCGATCATCGCGATCATCCTCGATGATCAAACCCAGGCGGTGGCGATGTGGCAGTTGCTGCTCGATGGCGGTCTCTACGTCAACATGGCGCGCCCTCCGGCGACGCCAGCGGGCACCTATCTGCTGCGCTGCTCGCTGTGCGCCGAACATACTCCGGCGCAAATCGCGCGCGTCCTGCAGATGTTCGAAGCCGCGGGCCGGGCAACCGGTGCGATCGGCTGACGCGAGCGGCGCGACTCTATCCACGAGTCGCGACGTGCGGTAAGGTGCTGACATGAGTGGACCTCAGCCCGATGCGACCGGCACGGATCGAGCCGGCACTGTCTGGCACACGGTAGCGCTGCTCGTCATGGCTGCGCTCGGCGTGGCGGTGCTCGTCGCACTCAACCTGACGCTGGGCGAGGCCAATCGCCAACGCGACCGTGCGCTGAAATTGCAAACGCACAGTTACGAAGTGATGATCCTCTCGGCCACACTGTCGGGGACGATCGCGCATGCCGAGGCGTCGCTCGGGCGCTATGTGATCAGTGCCGACAAGGAATTGGGCCAGGCCTATTCGGCCGACTGGACACTCGCGAGCCAGCAACTCGCGCGGCTCGACCTGATCACGCGCGACAGTGCCGAACAACAGGCGTTGACCACCGAATTGCAGCGCGCGATGGCGGCGCGCGGCGACGAACTCAGCACCGTGGTGCTCAACACCCTCTACAAACGCAACGATCAGGCGCTGGCGCTGTTTTACAAAGCGCGTTCGGCCCCTGCCCGCGCCGAGATCGACCGCGTGCTCGATCAGATTGGCGCGCAGGAGCGCACGGTTCTGGCAAAGCGCACCGGCATTGCGATGAAGTCCGTCGCACGGTCGACCGGGGTGGCGAGTACGCTTTCGGTGTTCGGCATGCTGCTCGCGGCGGGCGCGGTTGCGCTTGGTTGGCTGACCGTGACGGCCTTGGGGCAACGGGCTGTCGCCCGCACCGAAGCCGCGACCGAACGCGATCGCGCGACCGAATTGGAAGCGGCGGTCGAGCGCGCCTCCGCCGTCTTGCTGGCGCAGGAAAGCAAGCTTCGCCAAGTCCAGAAAATGGAGGCCGTCGGGCAATTGACCGGCGGTATCGCGCATGATTTCAACAATATGCTGGCGGTCGTACTCGGCGGACTTGAACTGGCCAAGCGCCAGGTCGAGGCCGATCCGGCGGCGGCGCAGCGTCACATCGACAATGCCACCGAAGGGGCCAATCGCGCCGCGGCGTTGACCCGGCAACTCCTCGCTTTCTCGCGCGAGGAGGCGCTGCGCTCGGAACCGATCGAGCCGGTCGCGCTGGTGCTCGGCATGTCCGACCTGCTCGATCGCACGCTCGGCGACACGATCGAAGTCGATGTCCATGCGCCCGAGGACGATAGCTGGCTGGTTCGCTCCGACCAACACCAACTTGAAAATGCCGTCCTCAATCTCGCCGTCAATGCGCGCGATGCGATGGAAGGACGCGGCAAGCTTACCATTACCACCGTCGGCGTGACGCTGGCGGAGGGCGCGGTCGGGACCTGCCAAGCCGGCGACTATGTCGCGCTGTCGGTCGCGGATACTGGCTGCGGCATGTCGCCCGATCTGCTAGAGCGCGTGTTCGAACCGTTCTTCACGACAAAACCGGCGGGTAAGGGTACCGGCCTCGGCCTCAGCCAGGTGTTCGCCTTCGTCCGGCAAGCCGATGGTGAGGTCAGGCTCAAATCGGTGGTCGGCGAAGGGACGACGGTCACGCTGTATCTCCCACGCTACGTCGCCGACGCGCCCGCGACGGATGAAAAAGCCGCCTCCGCAGCACCCGCTTCATTCGAACATCGAGCGCTCGATATTCTCGTGGTGGAGGACGACCCAAGGGTCCTGGCGGCGACGATGGGCGCGCTCGAGGAGCTCGGTCACCGCCCGGTCGCGTGCGACGATCCGCTCGCCGCACCCGCCGCGCTCGATCGCCTCGGCCGGGTCGATCTGATCGTGAGTGACGTGCTGATGCCGGGTCAAACCGGCCCGGAAATGATCGCTAACCTGTTGCAACGGCGGCCTGAAATCGCTGTTCTTTTCGTGACGGGCTATGCCGGCGAAGCGGGCGGAGCGGCCGAGTTTGGCGGGCATCACGTGTTGCGCAAACCCTTTACGCTTGCCGCGCTGGAGCGCGCCGTCGCGGCGGCGGCGACCGACGCCATGGGTCGCCCCGGTGACGGAATCGACAGCATTGCGGCGGAATGATTTCGTAGCTGACGAAGTCGCTTCACGCCGATATAGCGACGATACGGCCAGTGCCGTCGAACGCCCCTCCCCTCCGGCCGGACGCCTCCTCCCCCACACCATGAAATCCATCGACCGCTACATGGCCCGGCTGATCGCAGTGCCGCTGTTTTCGACCCTCGTCATCTTCGCGATGCTGCTGGTGCTCGATCGCATGCTGCGCTTGTTCGATTTCGTGGCGACCGAAGGCGGCCCGGTCAGCGTGGTGTGGCGAATGCTCGCCAATTTGCTGCCCGAATATTTCGGTCTGGGCATTCCGGTCGGCCTGCTGCTCGGCACGTTGCTCGCCTTCCGCAAACTGGCGACATCGTCCGAGCTCGATGTGATGCGCGCGGTGGGCATGAGCTATACGCGGATGCTGTACGTGCCGTATCTGTTTGCACTCACGCTGGGCGCGATCAATCTCGCGATCGTCGGGTTCGTTCAGCCCGAGGCGCGCTTCAATTACGAAAAACTGCGCTTCGAATTGCGCACCGGCGCGCTCGGCGCATCGATCAAGGTCGGCGAGTTCACGCATTTCGGCAAGGACATGACGCTGCGGATCGAGCAGAGCCACGATTCGGGCCGTCGTCTGTCGGGCATCTTCCTGCGCCGCGACGATGGCAAGGGCGGCTCGATCGCCGTCACCGCGGCAAGCGGACAGTTCTTCGCGACCGAGAATCTCGACGAGATCATTTTCCGCCTGACCGACGGCACGCTGATCCGCACCGAGGCGAATGTGGCAACGCCACGCGTGTTGCGCTTCAGCGTCAATGATTTGCCGATCCCGTTGCCCAAGACCGAAAACTTCCGAATGCGCGGCGCCGAAAATCTCGAACGCACGCTGCCCGAACTCGTCCGGATCGGCGGCGATCGCGGTGCCAGCAAAGAGGCGCGAACCACCAGTCAGGCCGCCTTCAACTTCCGCACCGCCGAAGTCCTATCGATCCTGTTATTGCCGCTGCTGGCGCTCGCGCTCGGCGTGCCGCCCAAACGCTCGACCTCGGCGCTCGGCGTGTTCCTCGCGATCGTGATGATCGTCGCCTATCACAAGGTGAACGAATATGCGCAGGCGGTCGGCGGCCTTGGCAAGATTGATCCGTTCCTGGCGATCTGGATCCCGTTCGCGGTGTTCGCCGGGCTGACGCTGTGGATGTATTATACGATCGCCTATGTTCCGGGCGGGCAGCCGATCGGCGCGCTCGAACGCGTTTTCTCCAAGCTGAGCAAGGCGATCGGAAAGTTGCTGCCGTGGCGGCGCGACAAGAGCGCGGCGGCATGATCTCGTTCCAGCTTTTCCCCTCACGGACCGTTTCGCTCTACATGGGCAAGATGTTTCTCGTGCGCACCTTCGCGGTGCTGGCGATGTTGGTGCTGATCCTGCAGGCGCTCGATTTGCTCAGCGAAACGGGTCACATCCTGGCGCACCCGGGCAATGGCCAGCCCGAGATCCTGCGCTATGTGTCGCTGCGCATTCCCGAGATCGTCGCGCAATTCCTGCCGTTTTCGGTGCTGCTCGGCACGATCATCACGCTGTCGACGCTCAACGGCAATAGCGAAGTGGTCGCGCTCAAGGCATCGGGCCTGTCGGCGCACCAAGTGCTGGCGCCGCTGCTGATCACCGCGCTCGGCGTGGCGCTGATCTCCTTCGCCTTCAACGAACGCATCGTCAGCCGCGCGACCGCGACGCTCGATCAGTGGCAGAAGCTCGAATACGGCCCGGTTCCGGTCGATCGCGGCGACCGCAGCAATGTGTGGGTCCGCAACGGCGACGATCTGTTGCAAGTCGATCATATCAGCGGGCGCGGGGACGCAACGAAGCTGACCGGCATCACCATGTTCGATCGGAGCGGCGGCAATTTGGTCGCAATCGTCTCGGCCAAAAGCGGCGTCCGGCAGGGTAACGGTTGGAAAGTCGGCCCCGCGACGCGCTTCGATGTCGCCAGCGGGAAGCTGACGCAGGTTGGTGAGACCGTGATCGCGTCCGGCGTGCGGCCCGATCAGTTCACTTTGGCGTCCGTGAATGCAAACGGCCTGTCGTTCAGAGCCTTATCGACGACCATTGCCGATCTGAAGGCCGGGGGCCGTCCGACCAAGGCGCTGGAAGGCGCGATGTGGCACAAATTATCGGGGCCACTTTCGTCGATTCTGATGCCGCTGCTTGGGGCGGTCGCGGCGTTCGGGCTGGCGCGATCGGGCAAGCTGTTCGTGCGCGCCGTGATCGGGATGATGCTGGGATTTCTGTACTTCGTCGCCGACAATTTCGCGCTGGCGATGGGTAATCTCGGCGCCTACCCGCCTTTCCTCGCGGCGTGGGCACCGTTCCTGCTGTTCTTCATGATCGGCGAGGCCGTGCTGATACGCACGGAAGAATAGCCCGCGCGGCGGAGCCACCGACCTTCCCAAATGGAAGCGCTTCGATTCATCTCTGATCTTCGCGCCCTTCGCGTGAACCAATCTTCTTATTTCACGCGAAGAGCCCGAAGGAGCGAAGAGCGCGAAGAGATATCGCGACCACGGTTCCGCCAGAAACGATCAGTCCGCTATCGCGGGAGCAGCGTTAGCCGCGCTTCCCCATCGTCGAACGCACCAACCGCGCCACCAAACCCGGCAACCCCGGATAACTCGCCGTGTGATACGGCGACTCCGTCCCCAGCGCCTTCGACAACCGCCGATGCGCCTCCGCCAGCGAGTGGTATGGCAAACCCGGCAGGAGGTGGTGGAGCGCATGATAGCGCAAGCCCACCGGTGCCCATAGCACCGGCAGGAAGGCCGGTGGCGGGACGTTGACGGTGTCGAGATATTGCGCGGTGACGCTCATCGTGTCGCCCTCGTGATTATCCCACAGATGCGCGACGAGCGTCCGAATCTGGTTGAGAACGTACACGCCCGAGGTGATCGCCAACGCAATCGCAACCATCCGCAGCGGGAAAATCCCGGTCGCGACCAGCGCGATCAGCGTGACCGCCCAGACGCTGCACGCGCCCTCCAGCATCCACCACAGCCGCGCCGCCTCGCCTTCCGGCAGACGGCGGCGGAAGGCGGGATTGATCGACAGTGACGAATAACGCTCGACCAGCACACGATGCATCCCCGGCACGACCAGCGACAGCGGGGTCAGCACGCCGTAGCGCACGATCAACGCGAACGGCGCGAGGATCGAGGTCAGGATGAACAACGGCAGCGTCCACGGCTTCATTGATGCCAGCGGCAGATATTCGGGATCCTCAATCGTGCCGTAGCGCGTGCGCGCGTGGTGGAGGTTATGGACACCTTCATACATGAAGCTCGGAACCAGCAACGGAACGCCCGCAATCACGTTCCATCCAAAACGAAAACCCGGCAGCGACGCGTGCCGGATATGCGTGACTTCGTGGATGAAACTGCCTGCGCGATACAGTGCCAGCACAGCGACCACGCTCGCCACGACCGCCCAGCCAACCGAGCCAAGCGTCATTGCCAGCGCTAACGCGGCATACCCGATCCCCGCCGATAGCAGCAGGTCAGTCCAGTAAACCGCGGCGCTTGGCGGGTTGAGGTCACGCGTCAGCTCGGCCGCCGCGCGCAGCATCGACTTGTCGTCGGCGATGCTCGACAAGCGGCCGCGCAAGGCGTCTCCGGCGGAGGCGGCGTCGCGCCGCTCTAGCGTTAGCGAAATGTCCATGGAATGGGCCATTGCAAGAAGATAGTGGCTAGACGGTGGCAGCAAAAGGGGGGCGTCCCGGTCCACCCGTCTGCGTCGCACGCGCTTGACAGCGGCGCGCGTACGCGGGACGTGTCGCGCACTTTTCTGGAGGGACCGCACCCGTGGCCATTGCTTCGCTTTCCGTTCGCCCAATCAGCAGCAAGGCCGATCGCAAGCGCTTCATCGATCTCCCCTTCCACCTCTACCAGGACGATCCGAACTGGGTCCCGCCACTGAAGGGCGAGGCACTCGGCCTGATCACGCCCGAAAAAAATGGCTGGTTCAGCCACGCCAAGGCGCAGCTCTTCCTCGCCGAGCGCGACGGCGCGGTCGTCGGGCGGATCTCCGCGCATATCGACACGCTCGCACTGGAGATGGACCCGGCCAAGGGTTTCGGCCCCGGCTGCGGGCAATTCGGCCTGTTCGATGCCGAGGATGCCAATACCGCCAAAGCCTTGATCAATGCCGCCGAAGGCTGGCTGCGCGGCCAGGGCATGAACCGCGTGCTCGGCCCGATCAGCATGTCGATCTGGGAGGAGCCCGGGTTGCTGGTCGAAGGGTTCGATCATCCGCCCACGATCATGATGGGCCATGCCAAGCCCGAATATCGCGGCTGGATCGAGGCGGCCGGCTATCACAAGGTCAAGGAATTGGTGACCTATGAACTCGACATCACCAAGGATTTCGTGCCGCTGCTTCAGCGGATCATCGCATCGGGTAACAAAAATCCGCGTATCCGCATCCGCAATGTCGACAAAACCAAGTTCGAGGAGGAAGCCGCGACGATCCTCGCCATCCTCAACGATGCCTGGTCGGACAATTGGGGATTCGTGCCGCTGACTCCGCCCGAAATCGCCGATGTCGGCGTCAAGCTGAAGCCGATTGTGTTCAACGACCTGATCCGGATCGCCGAACTCGACGGCAAGCCCGTCGCGTTCATGATCACGTTGCCCGATCTCAACGAAGCGATCGCGCCGCTAAAGGGCAATCTCTTCCCGTTCGGCTGGGCGAAACTGTTGCTATGGCTGCGCAAACCGCGCGTGAAGACGATGCGCGTGCCATTGATGGGCGTGTTGAAGGAGTTGCAGGCGTCGCGCCTGGCGAGCCAGCTCGCCTTCATGCTGATTCAAGAAATCAAGGACGCCTCTGTTGCCCATTACGGCGCGACCCGCGGCGAGATCGGCTGGATCCTCGACGACAATCAGGGAATGAATTCGATCGCCGAGGCGATCAACTGCGACATCAACAAGCGCTATTGGATTTTCGAAAAGACGCTCTGACCGAGCGCCGGGTAGGGTGGCGATGTCGCGGGGTGAGCGCGGCACCGCCCCTGGAATAGTCTGCGCTTACTACTTGGCGAGCGGGTCGAAGCCTTGCTCGAGCCAGGCCTCGCGCGTTTTGCAGGTCTTGACCGGAATGCGCGACCCGGTGACCAAATCAACGATGCAATATTTGGTTTTCGCGTTTGGGACGCGCGCGCCGTCCTGCGCGACCTGCGGTGCTTCAGTGGTCGGTGCCGCGGTTGGGCGCGTATCGCTTGCGACAACAGGCGAAGCCGCGACGCTCAGCAATACGGCCGTGGTGAGTACGAACAGCTTGGTCATGATATCCTCCGCTGGAAACCTGCGGGTGTCTCAACCCGCAACCGTGTTACTGCATTAGTCATGCCAAACACAAGAAAGGTTGTTTTTCAGAGGGATAGTGAGATTTTTGAACGAGTGATGAATGGTGACGGCCACCAATCTTCGGCTTTTCACACCATTTTACGGCAGGCCGTCATGGCTTAAAAGCGGCGCGAAACACCGAAATAAAGCTCGACATCCGGAGCAGCGCGATTGAGACCCGCGACCGCGCCGAGATCCACTTGCAGATCGTCTTTCGCCGCCCAGGCGAGCGATGCCGAGGCAAGATCTTGCGTGGTCTTGCCGCTCGGATCCTCATCGCGCAGCACTGCGCCTTCGACGGTCACGGTGAGAACCTTCGACAGCTTGACGCCCAGCCCGATCACTTCAGAAAAAGCCAGATGCCGTCCGCTGCCATCGGCATCGACCGCCGCATCGATTTCGCTCGTGGTCGCCAGATTGAGCGTCGTGCTGAGATCATAGGTCACCGGCACCACGACCCCAGTCCCCCAATTTCCCGCCCCAACCGGGGCGCGACCAACCGGAACACTGACAAACGGCTGCAGCGCAATCGACAGGCCGCTCCCGTCGGGATGGAGCAGATTGGCTTTCATCCCCAGCGTCACATCACCGACGCGCCCCGCCGTATCGACCGCCTGTGTCGTCTTGTCGCGCGTGCGAACATGGCCGTACGGCGTCCAGCCGAGCTGCGCCTCGATAGTGTCGGTCAGCCCGACACGGACGAAGGTGTCGCCGATCAGCACCGTATCGGTCCGCTGATCGGGTTGATCGTCGAGCGTCCAGTCGGTCAGCGCGGTTTCGACCGAGACATGTTTCGGCGCGATCGTGCACGGCGTGGTGCCCAGCCCCGGCCGCGTCGGGCAATAGTCGCGATCTTCGGCCAAGGCCGGACTTGCCGCCAATACCAGCGCGCTCGCCGCGATCCACCGCATCACCGTAGCATCACCCAGGTCGGCGCATGATCGCTCGCTTTTTCGCGCGCGCGATACTCCTTGTCGACGCCGGCATCGACCAGCCGATCCGCCGCGATCGGGGAAAGCAAGAGATGGTCGATCCGAAACCCGGCGTCGCGCTGCCACGCGCCCGCCTGATAATCCCAGAAGGTCCACACGCCACCGCTCGGATAGCGGGTGCGCAGCGCGTCGGTCCAGCCTTGCGCGACGAGCGCGCGGAAGCCTGCACGGCTCTCGGGCTGCATCAGCGCATCGTCCTGCATCGCGCGCACCGAATAGGTATCGTCGTCATTGGCGATGACATTGTAATCCCCCGCCAGCACCACGGGCGTTTCCTCGGCAAGCAGTTCGAGCGCACGGGCGCGCAGCCGGTCGATCCAGCGCAGTTTATACTCGAACTTCGGCCCCGGCTGCGGATTGCCGTTGGGCAAATACAGCGACGCGATCGTTACGCCGTCGACCTCCGCTTCCAGATAACGGCTGTGCTCGTCCTCGGGTTCGCCTGCCAACCCGCGCTGCCGCTCGATCGGGTCCTGCCCCTTCGCCAGCACAGCGACGCCGTTCCAGCTCTTCTGGCCATGCCAGATCGCGCCATAACCCGCGGCGCGGATATCGCCCTCGGGAAAGGTCTCGTCGCTGGTCTTGAGCTCCTGCAGGCACACCACATCGGGCTGCTGCTCGGCGAGATATTCGAGCAGGCGCGGCAGCCGCGCCTTGATGCCATTGATATTGAAGGTGACGATCTTCACGTGGGCGACCCCTGTTGCCGGGTCGGTTTACACCGCGAAGCTGGAACCGCAACCGCAACCCGAGGCGGCATTGGGGTTGGTCACCTTGAACGCCGCGCCGCCGAGTTCCTCGACATAATCGACCGCCGACCCGCGCACGAGATCGAGGCTGATCGAATCGACCACCAGCCGCACGCCGTCCTGCTCGGCAACGGCATCGTCCTGATCGACGGCATCGGCAAAACCGAACTTATACTGGAACCCCGAACATCCGCCGCCATCGACCGAAAGGCGAAGAATCGCCGGCTTGCCCTGCTTCGCCGCAATCGCCGCGACGCGCGCGGCGGCAGAAGGGGTCAGTGCGATTTGGGGAGCAAGGGTGGCCATTACAGAAAGATAGGAGGTTACGGCCGTGTCGGCAATGCGCGTCCGATCAATCCGCCGCCGGGCCACCCACGCCGACCGGGATAACCCGCACCGCTTTATCCTGCGACGCCAACAGATAATCGGCGGTTTGCAGGAACGGCACTGGGTTCACCGCATGGCCGTCGAGCCGCACTTCATAATGCAGATGCGGCCCGGTCGAACGCCCGGTTGACCCCATCAGCGCGATCAGCTGACCACGGTGAACGCGCGTTCCGGCTTCGACGAGGATTTTGGAGAGGTGGCCGTAGCGAGTCTGGATGCCTTTGCCATGATCGAGCTCGACCATATTGCCATACCCCCCCGAACGCTCGGCCCGATCGACCATGCCATCGGCGGTGGCATAGACCGGTGTGCCGACCGGACCGGGGATATCGACCCCGGCATGCATCGCGGCAGTGCCACGGAACGGGTCGGAGCGGATGCCGTAATTGCTGGTATAGGCCATATGGTCGACCGGCTGCGCCGAAGGAATCGCGATCACGCCCTGTTCGAGCGTGTCGAGCTTCTTCCACGTCATGAACAGCGAGCGGAACTGCGTATCGGCGCGCAGATCCGCCTCCGCCGCGGCGCTGTCGACAGCTTCGAACGGGCCGCCCATCGCCGGCTGCTGCGGCAACAGGCGTTCGGGCGTGATGCCGAGGCTGCGCACATGCGCAAGCGCACGGGCAAACCGTTGATCGGCGACGCGGCGCGCCTGCCCGATCGCGGCGACCTGCTGCTGTTCGACCTTCTTGAGCGGCGCGACCACATCGGCGGCAAGCGCATCGGATTTTGGATCGATGCTCGGGGTCGGTCGCGACAGCAACGCGATATCGGCCTTGCCCGATACGACCGCGACCAGCGGCGCCTGACGCTGTTCAACGCGCGTGGCGCGAACTTGCGCGGCGTGTTTGATCGTTGCGACATCGGCCTGCATCTTGGTGACGCGCACTTGCATCTGCGCGACCTTGGCTTCGGGCGAGAGCGGCGCATCGACGATTCCGCTCAGCGCGACCGCGCCGACTGCGGCCTGCGCCACGCCGTACGCCGAAAAGCACAACGTAATGCTGGCGACCCCCGCCATCACGGCTTGCGACCGCGCACCGAGGCTGAAGCGCTGGAGATCACGCCCATCGTGAAAAATGAAATCGCGGGTCTTGAAGTAGGTCTTGAGCCGCGACACCAGTCGCACGCCCGACGCAATCGAAAATGAGTTCATGTGACCCCGGCGACCTTTACGCGATTGCCGGATGATGCCAGCGCCCGCCCCTCTATCGCCCGCATGCAGCCCCCTGCATCCGGACGAACAGTGTGTGAGGGATACTGTAGCGGGCAAGCAAGCCTTTGTGCGGCGCGGCGCGTCGAAGCGGCTGATCGGCACGGCGAGTCGTTGAACGGGCGATTAACCGCTGCACCGATTCGGAAAATTCTCCGAAAACGGCCCGATTTCGCTCAAGCAAGTGCGCGCACTGCCTCCAGCACATCGACGACATGGCCCGGCACGCGCGCCTTACGCCAGCTCCGCGCCAGAATGCCGTTCGCATCGAACAGGAAGGTGGCGCGATCGATCCCCATATAGGTTTTCCCATACAGCTTCTTTTCGACCCACACGCCGAACGCCTGCATCGCCGCATCGGTATCGTCGGTGGCAAGCGGCACAGTCAGATCGTATTTGGCGATGAATTTCTGGTGCTTGATCGGCGTATCGCGCGATACACCGAGGACATCGGCCCCGAGCGCGCGGAATTCGGGCAGCAAGCGACTGAAATCCTGGGCTTCGCGCGTACAGCCCGACGTGTCGTCCTTGGGATAGAAATACAGCACGAACGGCTTGCCGACATAGTCACCAAGGTTGATCCGCCCGCCGTCGGGCGTGGCGAGGTCGATCGCGGGCAACGCTGCGCCTTCGTCGATGATCTTCATGCCGCGATCCCCTCCACCTGTGCCAGCCACCGCGAAACGTCCTGCCGATTCGTGTCGAGCGACGCAACCACTGTCGGCCAATCCGCCATGCCAAGCGCGCGCGCGATCAAATCCTGCGTCGCGACACCGGGCACTTGCGCATCGGGCGCAACCAGCCGCAGCGTGACAAGCAGCCGCGCGAGCAAATCATAGGCCCCCGCCAATTCGGGCGGTGCCTTCCCCGCGGCGATCAACGCCGTGATCGCGACGCGCAAATCGGGATCGAGCCCATGCCCGCTCTCCAGCTGAACCATGTGGACCGCGAATTCGAGATCGACCAAACCGCCCGGCAGCAATTTCGCGTCGAGCGGACCAAGCGGCGGCTTATGGACTGCTATCTCCGCCCGCATCGCGCTCGCCTCGGCGGTGATATTGCGCGCCGGTCGGTCGCCGCGCAGCACGGCGTCGATCACCGTTGCAACCGCAGCCCGCGCCTCCGCCGACCCATAAACCGGCCGCGCCCGCGCAAGCGCCATATGCTCCCACGTCCACGCGCTTTCGCGTTGATAGCGCGCGAAGCCGTCGAGCGACACGCACAGCGGCCCTTGCGTGCCCGACGGGCGCAAGCGCGTGTCGATCTCGTACAGCGGTCCCGATGCGGTCGGTACCGACAGTGCAGCGCTGATCCGTTGCGCCAGCCGGTTGTAATAGAGCACCGCGCCGAGCGGTTTGCGCCCGTCGGATTCCGCCAGATAATCGCCGGTGAACAAATAGATCAGGTCGAGATCGGAGGCGTGGGTCAGCGCGCCACCGCCCATCCGCCCGAGCGCGAGAATGATCAGTTCGCTGTTCGGCACCCGGCCGTGCGTGACGGAAAATTCGGCGATCGTTGCTTCGGCCAGCACGCAAATCGCGGCTTCCGCAACGCGCGCATAGCCGGCCGACACGTCGAGCGGATCGGCCGCGCCGGCAATGATTTGCGTGCCGAGCGCAAACCGCTTCTCCCCCACCACGCGGCGAACGTAATCGAGTTGCGACTGATAATCCGCGCGGCTGGTCATCTCGGCCGCAAGCGCCCCGACGTCACCGACCGGATCGAGCGCGGTCGCATCGATCAGCCCGTCGAACAATTCGGGCCGCCGCGCGAGGTCCTCGGCAAGCGTCACGGCATGGCTCAGGATCAGCCCGAGCAAGCGCCCCAGCGCCGGGCGCGCTTCGATCAGGCGGAAAAAATTGACCGCGCTCGACAGCCGCGCGAGCATCCGGTCGAGCCGGACGATCGCGCCCTGCGGATCGGGCGAACTCCCGAGCGCCGCGATCAGGCCCGGCAGAACCGCCTCCAGCGCCGCGCGCGCAGGCGCACTACGCAGCGCGGGATAGGCCCCGCCGCGCCACTGCGCGATCCGCTGCGCCGCGACATCGGTCGCATCAAACCCGGCTGCGGCGAGCTGCCCCGCGAGATGGTCGGCATCGAACGACAGCGCATCGCCCTCATCCGGGTCGAGCGCGTCATAGCTGCGCGCGGTCGCCACGACATGCGGCCGCAACAGATCGAGCAAGGCTGCGCCATCGGCCACGCCGTGAAGCTGTGCCGCCGCATCGAGCGCAGCGCCGCTTGGCAGCGTATGCGTCTGACGATCTTCGATCATCTGCACGCGGTGCTCGATCGTGCGGTACAGCGTATAGGCTTGGCGCAGTGCCACCGCTTCGCTGGGATCGACCCACCCTGCCGCCGACAGCGCAGACAGGGCATGGCGCGTATCGGGCACACGCAGCGCCGGATCGCGGCCACCGTGGATCAATTGGTGGATTTGGGTGAAGAACTCGACTTCACGGATGCCGCCGCGCCCGCGTTTGAGGTCGAACCCAGGGCCGAACGCTTGCCCTTGCGCGTAATGATCGCGAATTCGCCGCGAAATGCCGCGAATCTCGCCGATCGCACCGAAATCGAGCGCGCGCCGCCACACGAACGGCGCCACCGCCTCCAGAAATCGTCCGCCCAGCGCCACATCCCCCGCCGCCGCGCGCGCGCGGATGAAGGCGGCACGCTCCCACGGCAGCGCCAGCGATTCATAATAAGAGATCGCCGCATCCACCGACAGGGCAATCGGCGTGACTTCGGGCGAGGGGCGCAGGCGCAGATCGACGCGCAGCACATACCCATCACCATCGCGCGTCTGCAGGATTTCGACGACGCGCCGAGCGATCCGCACCGCCGCTTCCTCGGGCACTTCACGCGGGCGACACGGGAGGGTGGCGGGGTCGAACAGCAAAATCGGATCGATATCGGAGGAATAGTTGAGTTCGCGACTGCCCTGCTTGCCCAGCGCGATCGCGGTGAACCCGCGCGGCTCCGCGTCCGGTGTCCGCTCCGCGATCGCCGTGCGGATCGCGGTGTCGAGCGCATGATCGGCGAAATCCGACAACGCACGCGTGACGGCACTCAAATCGTCCCGGCCTGCCAGATCGCCGATCGCTACCCGCAGCGCGAGCCGCCGACGGACAAGCCGCAAGCGGCGCGGCGCGGGGGCATCGGGCTCGCCCAAGTCCAGCGCGGACAGTGCCGGCAACACTCCCGCCGCAAAGTCCGCCGCCAGCGCGGGTTCGCGATCGAGCAACAGCGCCAGAAAGGGAGAATAGCGCCGAGCGCGCGCCGCGGCGTCGGCAACATCCTGATCGTAAACCGTGTTTTTCACAGGACGCTACGGCTTTCGGCCAATGCGGGACAATACTTAAGCAACGAGCAGCGTCTTCGTCCGTTGGGGCTTTATGTCAATGCGCTCCGCTCCTGTTGTACAAACTCGCTGCACCGGCGACTATGTCGTCGTGGCGCCACAGATTACCGATTTCTTGTCGGGCACCCTGCGCGCAGCATATGGAGTCGAACCCGCTGCTTGTGCGCAATTCTCGGACCTGATCAGTCAGCTCGAAATGATCGACGCCACACCGATCCCGCGCTGATTACCCACGATTGCGGCTCAGTTCGTCGACCTCGCCCATAATCGTGTCGAGCGCGGACATTCCCGGCTCATTGCTGTGCGTCCTACGCGAAGCGAGCGTATTATCGCTCATCACCGCTTCCAGCGCGACACGACCGCGCGCCACGCGGCTCTTGATCGTGCCGACGGCAACACCACAAATTTCAGCGGCCTCTTCATAAGCAAACCCACCAGCGCCGACCAGAATCAGCGCCTCGCGTTGCGGCTGCGGCAAATGCAACAGCGCGCGTTGCATGTCGCCCAATTCGACATGCTTGTCCTGGCTGGCAGGCGCGGCGAGAATCCGGTCGGCGACCAGATCGTCCCATTCGCCCTTGAAACGTGCCCGGCGCATCTGACTGAGATACAGATTGCGCAGGATGATAAAGGTCCAGGCACGCATGTTGGTGCCCGCCTGGAACCGCAGCCGCGCCGCCCATGCTTTCATCAGCGTTTCCTGCACGAGATCATCGGCAAGATCGCGATTACCCGATAGCGAGCGACCGAACGCGCGCAGATGCGGAATCACTTGCGCCAATTGCGTCTTGAACTCAGGATCGGAGAGCGAAACATGCTCGACGACCTCGGGCGCAACATCGTCTTCATCGTGATCGCGTGCGTCGCTCATCAAATCCGGTCTCGCAAAGGTGCATAAAGAAAATGGGGATGGAGGACATCAAAGTCCACCAATCCGTCCATGTCAGCGTTCAACGTTGGAAAAAGATCAGCAATACCGCAAAAATCACCACGACCAGCGCCAGCGAAATACCGAGGACGTAGCGCGTAACATGCGGTGTTTCCCCGCCGCGCGCTTCTTCTGCCGTAATTTTGATGCGTTCTTCGTCCGCCATACATGCCCCCGGGTGTAACACTGTCGTTGTGGTTCCGTATCGTATGGAACCCCAACCCCCGGGGGCGTGAAACGGTTCCCTCAAGCGGCGGGAACGGTCGCCTGATTGAAGAACAAGGCCTGTGCGATCGCGGCCTTGACGGTGGATCGCTGAAACGGCTTGGTAATCAGGAAGGTCGGCTCTGGGCGCTCGCCCGTCAGCAAACGCTCGGGGAAAGCGGTGATGAAGATCACCGGCACTTCGAACTCGGCCAGGATGTCCTTCACCGCATCGATTCCCGAACTGTCATCGGCGAGTTGAATGTCGGCGAGCACCAAGCCGGGACGATCCTCCATCGCCAGCGCGACCGCTTCGTCGCGCGTCACGGCAACGCCGGTCACGTCATGCCCCAGGTCGCGGACGATCGTCTCGATGTCCATCGCGATGATCGGCTCATCCTCGATGATCAGCACGCGCGCGCGGGTCTGCTTCTCGATCTCGGTCAAGGCCTCGGCGACAAGCGCCTCGACCTCGGCGACATCGACGTCGATCAGGTAACCGGCATCCTCGGGCGTGAACCCTTCCATCGCGGTCAGCAACAATGCCTGACGCGACAGCGGCGTGATCCGCGCTAGCCGCGCCCGAGCGATTGCTTCCTGCCCATCGCCGTCGCCAACCGCCATATTCTCCGGAGTCTCGTCATAATTGGTTGAGTTCCAGATCGCGTGAAAGGTGCGATACAAACCGAGCCGCGGATCGACGTCGCGCGGGAATTCTTCCGGTGCCGCGACGATTGCTTCGAGCGTGGCGCGTACATAACGGTCGCCATGCGTCTGGCTCCCGGTCAAGGCGCGGCCATAGCGACGGAGAAACGGAAGATGGGGGGCAAGCTGCTGTCCTAGCGACATGACTGTCGGGGTCTCCCTTGGAAATGAATTGAGGGACCTTGTGGAAGCGGCCCCCCGCTTATGCAACGCGTTTGTGGCCCCGAAACCGCCGGGACTTTATTTCGCATCGCACATGGAACAATCAAAGCGCTATTTGGTTTCATGCTCCAATCGCTGCCTGCGCAATCTCTTTGCATTCCCGCGAATATGGCGGTTGTTACGGTGGCACATTAACTCTATCCGGCATGTCCGGATATCCAGGGGGACGGCATTGCGTTCGGGCGACGATTCTTCGAAAAAGCCGGGCACGGCACGTACCGTTGGAACCGGCGCGAAGGCTCAAGGCAAAGACCGCGACATGGGCGCGGCATTGCGGACGGTGTATCAACGCACCGTCGAAGAAGCGATTCCGCCGGAAATGCTGGATCTGCTCGGCAAGCTGGACTGATCGTCGCATGACCGAAATGGTTGGCGATCCGCCCGCCGCACGTGCGTTATCCGACCGGTTCGGCAGCATTCCAACCGGTGCCAAAGTTTTTCTGATCTTGAGCGCAGCCTTGTTACCGCTTGCGATCATTGCTTTTTTTGCGACGTTGCAGACCGCCGCGATGGCGGATGATGCGATGCGCACGCAAATGCGCGTTACCGCCACCGAAAGTGCGCGCAAACTGGCGATCGAGCTCGTCGGCGACATGACAGCACTCCGCGTTGCGCTCAACGCGCTCGAGGCGGACCCTGCCGACGCGCCCAGTTGCGCCCGCGCGCAAGGCGTCTTCGCCCCCCAAGCTGCCGCTGGCACACGCTTTTCTATTACCGATTCGCGCGGCCGCATCATCTGTGGACAACAACTTCCCGTCGCCGCCTGGCCCGCGGAATCGAGCGCCGATGCCCCCATCGCGGCACGGCTGCACCCTGGGCGCGGCTTGACGCTTGCAACGACGAGCACGACGGGCCGAACCCGAGCAGCGGCATTCTTCCCCGCGACCGTGCTCGCCGCAACCGCCAAGCCAAGCGGCTATGCGCCACCGTATGAAGCGCGGCTCGCGCTCGATCAGGATGTGCTGTCGCTCAACGAACTTCCCGCCACCGGCCCGCTCGAACGCAGTGCGACGCTCGGCATGGCGATCGGCGTCGGCGACGTCATGCTGATGACGCGGGTGCGCAGCGTGCCGATCACCTCGCCGGTGCTGGTGGCGCTGATGCTGCCGATCATCATGTGGGCCGCCGCCGCAGGAATTGGCTGGTTTGTCGTTGACCGCCTGTTGATCCGCCCGCTGCGGCAATTACGCACCAGCGTTGCGCATTTCGTGCCGGGCGAAGAGGTCGATCCCGGCACAATGCGCACGCTGCCCGCAATGGAAATCCGCGATCTCGGCGAGACCTTCCGCGCGATTACCCGCACCGTCGCTGCGCATGAGGCTGGGTTGGCCGCCGGGCTGGTCCGCCAGACCAAATTGACCCGCGAAGTCCATCATCGTGTGAAGAACAACCTTCAGGTCATTTCGAGCCTGATCAATTTCCACGCCCGCGCCGCGCGCAGCGTCGAGGCGACCAACGCCTATGCCTCGATCCAGCGGCGCGTCGACGCGCTCGCGGTCGTCCATCGCAACCATTTTGCCGAACTCGAGGAAAATCGTGGGCTTTCGCTGCGCTCCGTGCTCGGCGAACTCGCCTCGAATCTCCGCGCGACCGCGGCCGACAACGCGCCGATCGGTATCGCGCTCGACGTGCTGCCGTATCTGGTCAATCAGGACGTCGCGATCGCCATCGCCTTTCTGCTCACCGAAATCGTCGAGCTGGCCATGAACGTCAGCCCGACCGCACAGATCAGGATCTCGGTCGGACCCGACGAGAGCGACGCGCGTGCAGTATTGCGGGTTAATTCACCGGCGCTGATCGATGACGACCGAATGCGCACGCTGGTTGCGGAACGCTATGGTCGCGTCATCGAAGGGTTGTCGCGGCAGTTACGGTCTAAACTCCATTATGATCCCTTGGTCGGCGCCTATGAGATCTCCGTCGCGGTTACCGGATGCGACTGAATTATAACAATTTAAAAAAATTTACGGGAAGTCGCTTTTTTTCTGGAACTGGACGCCACAAGGACCGTTTTATCTTTTGGATAGCGAATTTATGCCCCCCCGCTCTCGCTATCCAGAACATGGTCCCGGTCGCACCATCCTCCCCCCCCGATGGTGCGTCCGGGTCCAATTTCCCATCAGATGTAAAGACCGGTCGACGTCCTCGCTGCGCTGCGCGGAACGAACCGGGTGTTCGCGCATTGGACAGGCAGCGCGGTCGACCTCGATCCGCGCGCCTTTCTCAGGAGCTATGCAATGCGTAAGATCACAACCCTCGCCATCGCCACCGCAACGCTGCTGATCGCCGCCTGCAATACGGTCGAGGGTGTTGGCAAGGATGTACGGTCGGCCGGTGATACCGTCGCCAAGACAGCCGACGGCGCGAAATAAGCCACCGAAATTCAGATCGCGACGAGAGCCGCACCGGGCCGCCGGCGCGGCTCTTTTGCTATCAGCTTTCGACCAGATCGGTCGATTCGTCCTTCACGCGCTTGCGCTCGGTGAACCAGATCGCAATCAGCGCGAGCTCGTAAAGCGCGACCAGCGGGATCGCGAGCATGATCATCGAACCCGCATCCGGCGGTGCCAAAACCAGCGCAACCGCGAAACACCCGACGATCGCGTAGCGCCGCCCCGCCACAAGCTGCTTGCGGGTTACCAGCCCGGCGCGCTCAACCAGCATCAGCAGGATCGGCAACAGGAAGGCGATGCCGAACGCGAACAAGAATTGCATCACGAAATCGAGATAGCTTGCGACCGAGGTCAGTGCCTCCTGCTGGACCCCGCCAAGGCTCCCCTGAAAGCTCAGAAAGAATTTCAGCGCCGAAGGAATCGCCACGAAATACGCCATCATCGCACCGATCGTGAACAACACCGGCGTCGCGAACAGGAACGGCAGCAGCGCGCGCTTTTCCTTGCGGTACAGCCCGGGCGATACAAAGCCCCAGAGCTGGTTGGCGATGATCGGAAACGAGATCATCAGCGCGGCAAACAAAGCGACCTTCAACTGCACGAAGAATCCGTCGAACACACCGATCGTCACAATCCGTTTCTGCCCCGCCTCGAGCAGCGGGTGGACCAGTACCGTAAAAATTTCGCGCGAATAAAAATACGTGCCGATCAGCGTAATGAACACCGAAACGATGCAGAAAAACAGTCGCTTGCGAAGTTCGACCAAATGATCGAGCAACGGTGCGCGGCTTGCTTCAAGGTCGTCAACGGGTGCGTTCACAGGAGCGTGCCAGCGGTAGGCTTGGGCTGATCAACCGCCACTGCGTCAGCGGACCTCTCGGGCGCGGCGACCATCGGCTGCTCGACCAGCACCGCTGGCGCATCTCCAGCATCCTCAGCCGCATGCGCCTCCGCTGGCGGTCCGGCCATCGGCAGCATCTGCACCGGTTCGGACGGATGTTCGCGCATGATGCGGTCGTTTTCCGCCGCCCATTTCTTTTCCATTTCCTGCAACTCGGATTCGCGCAGCATTGTGTCGAAGCCCGATCGGAACTGGTTGGCGACACCGCGCACCTTGCCGATCCAATGCCCGGCAACGCGCATCGCTTTCGGCAAATCCTTGGGTGGGATGACAAGCAAGGCCACGACCCCGAGCAGGATCACCTCGGAGGATGCGACGTCGAACATGGCGGTGCCTTGGCCGCTATCAGATTTCGTGGTCGCGGATGCGGTTGCCGTCGCGGTCGAACACCGGCTCGGCCGCTGCCTTGGCGTCGATCCGGCTCGGTTCGCGCGCCACACCCTTGGCCGCCTCGTCGTCCTCGGCCATGCCCTTCTTGAAGGATTTGATGCCCTTGGCAACATCGCCCATCATGTTCGAAAAGCGACCGCCACCCAGGACGAGGATCGCGATCCCGCCGAAGATCAGCCAGTGAACAAGACTAAAACCACCCATGATTGATCTCCTGATGTCGTTGGTATCTAGTGCGTCTCGTCGAAAGTTTCCACCTCCGCATCGCCGTCATCCGCCGCATCTGCGTCCCAATCGGTCCGCGCGAAGGCGAGATCGACCGGATCGAGCAGTCCCGCTGCCCGCAAATCATCGATCCCGGGCAGATCGCGCCTGCTTGCCAACCCGAAATGCGCGAGGAACGCGGGCGTCGTCGCGTACAGCAACGGTCGCCCCGGCACCTCGCGCCGTCCGGCGGGGCGAATCCACCCAGCTTCCATCAATACGTCCAAGGTGCCCTTAGAGATGCCGACGCCGCGAATTGCTTCAATCTCCGCCCGAGTCGCGGGTTCGTGATAGGCGATGATCGCGAGCG
Organism: Sphingomonas psychrolutea; assembly: GCF_014636175.1. GTDB lineage: Bacteria > Pseudomonadota > Alphaproteobacteria > Sphingomonadales > Sphingomonadaceae > Sphingomonas > Sphingomonas psychrolutea. The sequence continues at coordinate 115,611 of NZ_BMDW01000004.1, forward strand.
TCTCGATCCCGGCACGGCTCAGCTTGCGCGCCTCTTCATGCTCGCGTCGCAACAGATGCGCCATGTCGGCGGCGGTCTGGAAATGCCAGCGCTCGCCGCGTTTGACCAATTCGATCCCGCGTCCGGCGTAATCGGCCTGCAACGCCGCCAGCGCCGCGCGGACTTCCGCCCCGTTCAAATGGGTGCGGATCGCCTCGAGGGTCATCGGTTCGGTCGCCGCGAACAGCACCGCTTCGACCGCGCGGGTTATATCGTCGGGCGCGTTCATGACGGGGCGCGCAGATAGAGCGGCGCGAAGGGCGATTTCTGCCGCAATTCAACCTTGCCTTGTCGTGCAAGTTCCAACGCCGCGACGAAACTCGACGCAAGCGCCGATTTGCGGAACGGACCCGTCGCCGATTCAGGCAGGAAATGCTCGATCACGTCCCAGTCGACCGCCGTGCCGAGCAGCCGCGCCACGCGCTCCAGCGCCGCCTCCAGCGTCATCACCGCGCGGTGCGCGACGACGTGCATCACCGGCCGCGTGCGCGCCGTGATGACGCCGTACGCCGCGATCAGATCGTAAATTTCAGCTTGCCACACCGCCTTGCGCTGCGTGCGGAGACCCTCCGGGCTCCCACGTTGGAACACGTCGCGGCCCACCCGGTCGCGCGCGATCAGCCGCGCGCCCGCCTCGCGCATCGCGTTCAGCCGTTCGAGCCGCAGTTGCAGCCGCAGCGCCAGTTCCTCGGGGCTCGGCTCGATCTCGGGGTCGCGTGGCAGCAGCAACCCGGATTTGAGGTACGCCAGCCACGCCGCCATCACCAGATAATCCGCCGCCACTTCCAGCTTGATCGCCCGCGCTTGCTCGACGAACTGCAAATATTGATCGACCAGCGCGAGGATCGAAATCGCCTTGAGATCGACCTTCTGGCTTCGCGCAAGCGTCAGCAACAGGTCGAGCGGGCCTTCCCAGCCGTCAAGATCGATCGTGAGGGTTTCGGGGTTTTCGGTCACCGTGCGACCCTACACCCAACCGTCACCCCAGCCAAAGCTGGGGTCTCGTGGGGGAGAGCGCGACGCCTTGCGACCATGAGACCCCAGCTTTCGCTGGGGTGACGACGGTGGCAGACACCGCTCACACCAGCCCCAGCAACTGATCCCGCGTGGCGATCAGCGCCGCCATGTCGCCCCCGGCATGCACCCCCGCAACCGTCGCCATCGCCCGCTCCAGCCGCGCGCGTGACAACGCCGAGATTTCGCCCAGCCGATCGGCAATGTCGGTCATTTCGTCCATCCGCCCCCAGCAATCGAGCACCAGATCGCACCCCGCTGCAATTGCGCTCGCTGCCTTGTCGCCAGCACTGCCCGACAGCGCCTTCATGTCGATGTCGTCGGTCATCAGCAGCCCGTCAAAGCCAATGCGCTGACGGATGATCCGCTCGATCACCACAGGCGACAGCGTCGCCGGTCGTTCGTTGTCCCACGCCTCGAACACGATGTGCGAGGTCATCCCCATCGGCGCATCCTTCAGGCTGGCGAAGGGTCGCAGATCGATTTCGAGTTCTTCGTCAGACGCCGTCACCGTCGGCAAATGATAATGCGTGTCGACCTTCGCACGGCCATGCCCCGGCATGTGCTTGACCACGCCGACCACGCCGCCACGCCGCAGTCCGTCGAGCATCGCCCGCCCCATTGCCGCCACGCGCAGCGGCTCTGACCCGAGCGCCCGCGTCGAAATCGCCTCGGTCGTGTCGGGCTGCGCCACGTCGAGCAGCGGCAGGCAATCGACGTTGATCCCGACCTCGCTCAGCATCAGCGCGATCGCTTCGGCATTGGCGCGCGCCGCCGCGATCGCCGACATTGGTGCCACCTCGTACAGCGCATCGAAGGCCGGCCCCGCCGGGAAAGCGGGCCATTCCGGCGGCCCCATCCGCGCGACGCGCCCGCCCTCCTGATCGATCAGGATCGGCACATCGTCGCGCCCCGACACCGCGCGCAGGCTGTCAGTCAGCGCGCGGACTTGCGCACGCGTCGCGATATTGCGTTTGAACAGGATGTAGCCAGCCGGCTCGGCCTCCGCGAAGAAGGTGCGTTCATCGGGGGTGAGGGTCGGGCCGGACAGGCCGAAGATGACGGGCTTCATCATCGCGGCTTACAATGCGCCACGCGCCGCTGTCATCCCCAACGCATCATCTTGTCATCCCCTCGCTGTTGTAATCCCCGCGAAAGCGGGGACCCATCACCTGTCGCAGGAGTTGGGTCCCCGCTTTCGCGGGGATTACAACGAACCGAAAATGTAGAGCTTACGACCGCGGAACGAAGCACGCCTGTCCGGCCGCCGTCAGCTTCGCGCACAGGCTCGTCGCAGCACCCGCACCACCGGCATTGACGCGCAGCCGGTACACCGTCTGGCCGTTCACCTGCGCCGCCTGCACCGATTTCCCCATCGGCGCGAGATAGGCATATTTCTTCGAAACCGTTGCCCAGCTCGCATCGGCCTCGCGCTCGCTGCCGAACGATCCCAATTGCACCAACGCGCCGCCCGATACCGCCGCCGGAGACGATGGAATCGACGTAACCACCTTGCTGGCGCCCGCATCGACCGTCGGCGGCGCGACCGTCTTGCCGACAATCGGTGCTTCCGGTGCCGCCTTCAGGTCGATCGCCGCATTGCTCATTCCCGCACCGTCGCTGGTCGCAATCGCGGTATCGCCCTCGCCTTCAACCTTCAGGCCACCGGGGTCATCGGGCTTCACCTTGTAATCGCCGTCCTGCGCCGCGATCAGCGCGCCATTGCCGTCCACGCCCTGATGCTTCTTGTAATATTGGTAGCCGAAGATCGCCGCCGCGACGATCGCCAGGGCAAGCACGACGAGCAGCACGATCCGCAGGACGGACGGGCCGTCGTCGTAATCATCCTCGACCGTTTCGAGCCAGGGAAGGCGATCTTCATCGCGCATTTCATATTCGCCCGTCGCCATCAGTTCATCTCCTGGACCGCCTGGACGCCCATAATCCCCAAACCATTGCGGATAATCTGCGCGAGCGCATCCGCCAAGAACAGCCGCGCGCACGTAATCGCCGGGCTGTCCGGTAGCAGAAAACGCCGATCGGGTCGATCATTCCCAACGTTCCACAGCGCGTGGAGCGACGCTGCCAAGTCATAGAGATAAAACGCAATCCGGTGCGGCTCGCGCGCCGCCGCCGCGGTATCGACGATGCGCGGGAATTGTGCGGCGAGCTTTACCAGCGCCAGGTCCTCCGTATCAAGCTGGGACAGATCGACCGCGTCGCACACGATTCCCGCCTCCGCCGCACGCCGGTGCAGCGACGCGACGCGGGCGTGCGCGTAATTGACGTAAAACACCGGATTGTCCTTCGACGCCTCGACCACCTTGGCGAAGTCGAAATCCATTTGCGCATCGGATTTGCGCGTCAGCATCGTGAAGCGCACGACATCCTTGCCGACTTCGCGCACGACATCGGCGAGCGTCACGAAATTGCCCGCGCGCTTGGACATCTTGATCGGCTCGCCGTTGCGCATCAGCCGCACCATCTGCACGAGCTTGACGTCGAAGCGCGTCTTGCCCCCGGTCAGCGCCGCCACCGCCGCGACGATCCGCTTGACCGTGCCGGCATGATCCGCACCCCAAATGTCAATCAGCGCATCGGCAGTCTGCGCCTTCTGATAGTGGTAAGCGAGATCGGCCCCGAAATAGGTCCATTGCCCGTTCGATTTCTTGATCGGCCGGTCCTGATCATCGCCGAACTGGGTCGAGCGGAACAGCGGCAGCACCACCGGTTCCCAATCCTCGAGCTCCTGCCCCTTTGGCGCCTCAAGCAGGCCGTCGTAGATCAACCCCCGCGCGCGCAAATCATGCTCGGCCGCCTCGGGCTTGCCCGCCGCCCGCAATTCCGCCTCGGACGAGAACAGGTCGTGATGAATGCCGAGCAGCGCGAGATCGTCCTTGATCAGCACCAGCATCGCCGCGACAGCCCGGGTCCGGAACAGCACGAGCCAGTCGCTTTCAGGCGCGTCGGCGTATTTGTCGCCGAACTCGGCGGCGAGCGCCTGCCCGACCGGGACGAGATAATCGCCGGGATAGAGTCCCTCGGGAATTTCCACCGTCGCGCCAAGCGCCTCGCGGTACCGCAAATGCACCGAGCGCGCGAGCACGTCCACTTGCCCGCCAGCATCGTTGACATAATATTCGCGGATCACTTTGTGGCCGGAAAATTCGAGCAGCGCCGCCAGCGCATCGCCCACGACGGCACCACGGCAATGCCCCATGTGCATCGGCCCCGTTGGATTGGCCGAGACATATTCGATATTCACGGTCGTCCCCGCGCCCCGCGTCGAGCGGCCATAATCGTCGCCTTCGTCGCGGATCGCCGACAGTTCGGCGCGCCATGTATCGTCGGTCAGGAACAAATTGATGAACCCCGGCCCCGCGACCGAAACGCTCGCCACCTCGTCGAGCCCCTCCAAGGCGGCGGCGATCTTCTCCGCCAGCGCGCGCGGATTGAGCCCTGCGGGCTTGGCCAGCACCATCGCGGCATTGGTCGCCAGATCGCCGTGCGTCACGTCGCGCGGCGGCTCGACCGTAATGTTCGCGCGGTTGAGATCGGCAGGCAATTCGCCAGCAGCGACAAGCGCATCGAGCGCCGCATTCAGATGCGCGGCGAAACGGGTGTAAAGGGTCATGGGTTGTCCGGTCGTGTAAAGCGAGCGCGGGCCTTAGCGGACGATGGCCGAACACTCAAATCGCGGCAGTTGCAATGAACGGCACAGTCCTTCATAATCAATGACAATATTGCACGAGGTCTTCGATCGGAGAGGTCTAGTGACGGGAATCGCCTTCTCGACAGCAATCATCAGCCTGCTGGCTGCCCCCAATATTGCACAACACGATGTGCTGAACCCAGCCGGCCAGTGGCGGGTTACGACGATCGACTCGCGCTGCGTTATGGCGCGTCAGTTTGGATCGGGCGATGCCCGCACGACGGTGGCGATCTCCCCTGATGTCGCCACCGGTGAGGCCGCTGTTGCGCTTTCCCAAGTCGCGGTGGGCCAGAGAAACGCGCGCGTGACGCGTGTTCTTCTCCCAGCGGCGAAGCTCGCTGCCATGACATCAGATTCTCCGATCACCTTGGAGTCCAAGGATGGACAGCTTGTAACATTAGCGTCGGATGGCCTTGCCGACGCGGTGAAGGCAGCCGACACATGCCGTGCCAGCCTGCGACAGACGTGGGGAATCGACGACGCTTCGGTGGCGCAGGTCGCGATCGCGGCAACCGGGAAACTGGGGCTCGAATATTGGGAGCGTCCGGCAGACCCCGGTTATGACGGCACGCTAAACGTCATGACCTTGTTGCTGGCGGTCGACTCGGAAGGGCGTATCGCCGATTGCCGCGTGGTCGGCAGTTCGGGGTCGAGCAAGATCGATCGTGCGACCTGTACGGCAGTTGCAAGCCGTGCTGCGTTTCAGCCAGCCAAAAATAGCAGCGGTGATGCCGTCAAATCTTGGTCCGTGCAGCGTGTCCGCCTGCAAAATCTCAGAATCAATTTTCTAGATCGGTTTGATGCGCCGCCCTCGGTGGGCCCGATTTCGAGCGTAGGATGGGTCAATACGTCGTCAGCAGGCTTGCCTGCTTTGCCCCCCGGCCCGTCGCCGCGATAGTTACAAGGAAGCGCTTCGCGGATAGCGTTCCGTTTAGCGAATCGTGTCGACTTCGAAGGGTAAAGCGCGCGCAGGCCGCGGCGAATGTGTGCGTGGCGCCCACGCAAACGAGGGGTCAGATGCGGCTTGAATGATCGCCCAACGCATGCCGGGCAATCACGCGGGCATGAATTGCGGCGCAATCGATCACGGGGAAAGCGCTGGTCGCCGCGTCGAAGGCAAGCGCCAGGTCGGTCCCGCCGAGCAGGATCGCGCTGGCCCCTTTGTCGATCATCGCTAGCGCGGCGCGCTCGAACACGCTGTGCTGCTCGGCGGTGATTGCGCCGGCCGTCGCCATCGCGGCATAGGCCGAATGGACTTCGCCGAGCTCCGCTTCGGGTGGCGCGACCACCTCAGCGTTCGTTATCCCGCCATAGAAACGCGACTTCATCACCGTCCGCGTGCCGAGGATTCCGATCCGCGCAAACCCCAGCGCAGACACTGTCGTCGCAACTGCACCGATCATGTCGACCACCGGGAGCGAGGATCGCGCGGCAAAGTCGTGGCGGCAAAAATGCCCGGCAATCGACGTAACCGCAACACACCCCGCCCCCGCGCGCGTCAATCGGTCGGTCAATCCAGCGAAAATCTCGGCCTGCGCCACTCGGCGATCTGCGGCGAGATTAGTGAGTAAGGTCGGCGTGTCGGCATGCGCCGTCGTCATATCGAGCAGCGCTCCCGCCTCCGCAAACAGCGCAATCAGGCATCGCGTGTAATAATCCTGCGCCGCAGGCCCAATGCCGCCGATCAATCCAATGTGCACACGCCATCCCTCGCCGTCCGATCCGAACCATAGTGCGGAACGCCGCCTCGCACAGCCGCGCTCCGGGCTTGACAGATCGCGGTGGCTCCGCGCGATTGCCGACGACCGCTTGCCTGGAGATCACCGATGCGCCGAATGACCTTTTTCTTGCCGTTTGTCGCACTCGCCGCCGCCCCAGCGCTCGCTGCCCCCGCCGATCCGGTGCTGAAGGCAGCACAAGCTGCGCGCGCCGATCAGCTCAAGCTGCTCAAGACGCTCGTGAACATCGACTCCGGCACCGGCGACAAGGTCGGCGGGCAGAAGGCGTCCGAACTCGTCGCCACCGAACTGCGCGCGCTCGGCATGAGCGTAGACCTGCTTCCGGCCGAACTCCCGACACTGCCCGACAATGTCGTCGCGACCCTCAAAGGCACCGGCACCGTCGGCAAGGGTGGCCGCATCCTGATGATCGCGCATACCGACACGGTGTTCGGACCCGGCACCGTCGCCAAGCGCCCGTTCCGGATCGACGGCAGCCGCGCCTACGGCCCCGGCGTGATCGACGAGAAGGGCGGCGTGGTCGAGGGAATCATGGCGCTGCGCTTGCTGAAAACCCTCAAGCAGACCGATTTCGCGCCAATCACCTTCCTGATCGAAACCTCGGAGGAACGCGGCTCGCCCGGCACGCGCGCGCTGATCGATCGGTTGCTGGTCGACGCCGATGTCGAGCTCAATCTGGAGCCCGGCGACGTGCCCGATCTGCTCACCGTATGGCGCAAGGGCAGCAACGTCTTCCGCATCGACGTGAAGGGCCGCCCGTCGCACGCTGGGGTTGCCCCGCAAATGGGCCGCAACGCGGCAGTCGAGCTGATCCACCAGATCGACCTCGCCAGCACGCTGCCCAACAAAGGCGATGGCCTGACCTCGAACCTGACGCTGATGAGCGCCGGATCGCGCAACAACATCATCCCAGAGGATGCCTCAGCGACGTTCAGCGTGCGCGTGCGCGAGAGCCGCCAAGCCGATGAAACCGAGGCGCTGTTCCGCCGCAACGCGACGAATACGATCATCCCCGATACGAAGGTGACCGTGACGCGCGAAGTCGCCTTCCCACCGCTGCCGATCAACCCCGCGACCGAGGCGCTGGCGGAGACGGCAACCAAGATTTACGCGCGCATCGGCGGCGTCACGCTTGGCGGCGGCAATGGCGGCGCGTCCGAATCGGCGCTCGCGCACGCAAAGGGCGTGCCCGCGCTCGACGGTTTGGGGCCGGTCGGCGCCGGCTCGCATACCGAAGACGAATATCTCGACCTGCAGACGCTCACCCCGCGCCTGTATCTCCTGACGCGTTTGCTGATCGAAATGGGCAAGAAGCCCCCGGCCCGAATCAAATAGCGCCTACACCAGCCCCGAAACCGCCGTCGTTCCCCGGCTCGCCGGGAACAATGCGGCCATCGCGCGCGCGGGTTCCACCCCAAAATGCCCCGCCACCGCGCCGCCGATGAACGCGTCGAGCTGCATGGTAGGGCGCAGATCGCGGCCCTCGAACAACGCCGCCGGCGCCAGCCCCGGCCAATCGGCCAGCACCCGCCCACCGCGCACCGCGCCGCCGAGCAGCATCGCCGAACTGCCGGTACCGTGATCGGTCCCGCCAGTGCCGTTGACCGCAACCGTTCGCCCGAATTCGGTCGCGACCAGCACCATCGTGTCGCTCCACAGCGGGTCAAGCCCCGCCTGCAACGCGCCGATCATCGCATCGAGGCCTTTCAACTGCACCCCCAGACGCTGGCGTTGCTGGGTGTGCGTGTCCCACCCGCCGGTCTCGATCATTGCGATCCGTGCGCCATTGGCGGGTACCATCAGCTTCGCCGCCAGTGCACCGGTCGCCGCCGCATTCGCGCCCCCGCCTGCCGCCAAATCGCCGGTCAGCGCGCGCGTGCCCATCGCCTCACTCCACAAGGCATGGAGCTGGCTGTCGCCCTGATAGAGCATCGCCACGCGTTGCAGCAGGTCGTCCGAGGCTTGCGGCAAGTTCGATGGCGCATAGGAGGACACGTCATACTTCCCGCGCAGCGCAAGCGGCACCGTGGCCGATACGGCGATCGCCTTGGCCTGAGTCGGCGGCAGCACGCCGAGCAAGCGGTTGAGCCAGCCGTCTTTCTCCTGATACGCGCTGGTCCCGCCACTTTCGAGCACGTTCTGCCCGTCGAAATGCGAGCGGTCGCGGTACGGCGAGGCGACGGCGTGCGCGAACAGCGCTTGGCGTTGGCCGTACAGGCCGTTGAGCGTCGTCATCGCCGGGTGCAGCGCAAACATGCCATCAAGCCGGGCCGCCCCCGCGAAATCGGTCGCGAGATCACCGCGCGCAGCGGCAAACGCCGGATCGCCGACCGGGGCCACGATCCCCATCCCGTCGGCGGCGCCGCGTTGGATGATGAAGACGAAGCGCTTGTCGGTCTCGGCTTTGGCAAAGGCCATGCGTGGGGCGAGCGCGAGGGCCAGCGCGCCGGCGGCACCAGAACCGATGAAAGAGCGACGATCGTACATTTGCCTATCTCCGCATGAATTCAGGCGCGACCAGCAGCAAGGCGAGGCCCTGCGCCGGACTCTCGCAATTGGCGAGCGCATTGGTGGTGGCAGGGCTGACCGCGCCCGGCAGCAGTTTCGGCGCGAGCGCGCGCGCATCGACATTGGCCGCGCGACTGGCAAAGCGCTCCGCCGCCTCAACCCGGCGCAGCACGGCATCGGGCCCGGCCCAGCTCGCGGCGATGTCATCATAGCCAACCGGCTGTCCGGGTCGCCACACTGGCTGACCGAGCTGTGTAAGCAGGCCGACCATCACCAGCGGATCGGCGGTCTTGACGTTCAGCCCGCGCATTGCCGAGATCGTCCATTCCCACGGCGTCTTGAATTTCAGCGGCTGCTCGACCCACGCCTCGGGCGACGCGATCAGCGCGCGATATACCGTCGGCAAATCGCCGCCCGAGGCCAGAAACGCCCCTTGCAACCGCGCCACCATCGCCGGCGGCGGCGTGTCCCCCGCAAAATGCCGCGCGAGCTTGGTTGCGATATGCGTCGCGGTCGCGGGCGCGATCGCCACGTCGTTGAGCACTGCCTGCGCCTGTTCAACGCCGCCCGCCGGATAGCGCTTTCCCATGACCATCCGGTCGCCCGGTTCGTGCAACGGGGCCGCGAACACGAAATCGCCGGGCAGGCCGTCGGTTCCGGCGGCGCGCGCGCCCGGTCCCTGCCCGATCCCTGCCACCGTCCAGCCCGTCATCGCGCGCGCGAATTCGGTGACGTCGGCCTGACTATAGCCGGTGCGCACGCCAAGCGTGTGGAGTTCGAGGATTTCGCGCGCGAGATTCTCGTTCAGCCCGACCTTGCGATTGCCGCGCAGCGCGATCCGCGATCCCAGCGGCGAATTCGGCCCGACCGACACCGCTTGGTCGAGATAGAGCAGCATCGCCGGATGCTGCTCGACCGCGGTCAGCATGTCGCCGAAGCGGCCCAGCACGTGCGGGCGGATCGCCTCGAATTCCATTGTGCCCGACAGGCCGATCACTTGCAGTTTGTCGGCCGACACCGCGAAATGATTGGCCCAGAAATGCACCAGCCGCTCGACGAACGGTGTGTCGGTGATCAGCGCATTGGTCGCGCGTGCGCCAACCGCGCCGGCGTAATCGCCCCGCCCGCTGCGCTGCGCGAACTGGCGGGCTTGTTTGATGGCATCGTTTTGCGCGGGCGCGACTGATGCCGTCATTGCCGGGGATGACGGCATCCCGGGGGGCGCATCGGCCATTGCGGTCGCGGGCGGCCCCGGACGCGCGCCGGCCTGCGCGCGCAGCGCGCGTTGCTGCCGGAAATAATCGGCGAGTTCGGCTGACACCCCGGCGCTGGTCGGCGCATTCGCAATCACGTCGGGTTTGGGATCGTATCTGGCGAATTGCCCGGTCAGCCAGGCGACGGGATCGGACGGCACTGGCTGATCGGCGCGCGCGCCGAGTCCGAAGCGATTGAGGGCGATACTGGCTTTACTCATCGACGCGGTCCTTGCCTGCGCGCCTACAACGCGCGCCCGGCACGTTATGGACCCGATGTGTCGCAAGACTGTGCCAAACCCGGCGCGCTAAAATCCCTCAGGCAAATCGATCGGACCGACCGCCTCACGATAGCGCGCGACCGCATAGCGATCGGTCATGCCGGCGATGAAGTCGGCGATGTGGCGGCTGCGCCACGGCTCCTCCGCAGGTAACCGCTCGGGCCAATCGCCCGGCATCAGCGCGGGGTCGGCCGTATAGGCGGCGAACAGCCCCGCCACGATCCCTTCCGCCGCGCGCGCAGACGCCAATTGCCGCGGATGGTGATAGAGATTGGCGTACATAAAGCGCTTCAGCACGCGCTCATCCTCGCGCATTTCGGGCGAGAAACCGACCAGGCATCGCCCGGCGGCGCGTACGTCGGCAAGATCCCCAATCCCGGCGAGGCGGGCTTGCGTCTCGGTCAGCAAATCGCGCACCATCGCGCCGATTTGCGAACGGACCAGCTCACTCACCAACCGCGCCGGGGCGACATCGGGAAAGCGCGCGCGCACCGCGTCCCATCCGCGCGCGATGACGGGCACCTCAAGCAACTGCTCAAGCGTCAGCAACCCAGCGCGCAAGCCATCATCGATGTCATGATTGTCATAGGCGATATCGTCGGCGATCGCGGCGACTTGCGCCTCCAGGCTCGACCATTGCATCAGGTCGAGCGCGAACGCCGCGTCGCATTCTGCCAGCGCCCAACCGGGCGCGACAATCGGGCCGTTATGCTTGGCCAGACCTTCAAGCGTTTCCCACGTCAAATTGAGCCCGTTCCAGCGCGGATACGGGCTGTCGATCGTCATCAGCGCGCGCAGCGTGTTGCCGTTGTGATCGAACCCGCCCTGCCCGACCAGCGCCGCTTGCAGCGCATCCTCCCCGGCATGGCCAAAGGGCGGATGGCCGATATCGTGCGCGAGCGCGAGCGCCTCGGTCAGATCTTCGTTCAGGCCGAGCGCGCGCGCGACGGTGCGCGCGATTTGCGCCACCTCGAGGCTGTGCGTCAGGCGGACGCGGAAATGGTCGCCATCGGGGGCCATGAACACCTGTGTCTTGTGGCGCAGGCGACGAAAGCTGATCGAGTGGATAATGCGGTCACGGTCGCGCTGAAAGGCATCGCGCGGGCCGCGCGCAGCATCGAACTCGCTCCCCTTTTGTTCTTCGTGAAGCCGACCGCGTGAACGCTCCGGGTGCGATGCCCAGGGCGCAAGCGTCGTCATTGTCGTGCTGGTCCCGTCACTTGCCCGCCAATTTGGTAATCTTCTGCCCTGCATCGCTGACAAAGACGAAGCCTGAAAGCCCGTCCTTGGCAATCGTATTGACGAAGCTTTGCGCGTCCTCGTCGCTCTTGAACGGTCCGGTCAGGATGCGATTGGTCGCGCGCAGCGGCGTTGTCCAGCCGCCTTTGCTGCCGAACGCCTTGGATTTCGCGCGGACTTTCGTCCATTGCTTGGGCAGATCCTTCTCGTACGCGCCGCCCGCGACTTGCACCCACACGCGCGACGGTTCGAGGACCTTCGGGTCCTTTTTCTTCTTCTCCTCGGCCGCCTTCTTGGCGTCAGCGAGCTTTTTGGTCTCGGTCGCCTTTTTGTCGGCTGCTGCCTTCCTGTCCGCCGCGATCTTCTTGTCGGCCACCTTCTTGTCGCCGGCCTTTTTATCAAGCGCGACCTGATCGACCGGCAGCTTTTCCGGAAGGGCAGGCTTTGCGGCAACACGCTTGACCGGCGGCGGGACGGACGGTTCGACGGTTGCTGGCTGGGCGGCCTGCTCGGTCCCGGGCACCGTGATGTCGGCGATGATCGCCGCCAGGATCGATTCTTCGCTGCGCACCGGGGTCGGTGACGGCGGGCTCACAGCAACCGCCGGTGACGGTGGCGCAGGCGCGGGTGCGGGTGCGGGGGAAGCGGTGGTGGGGAGAGGCACCCCGGTAAGGGGCTGTTGAGGCGGCACGGTCGCGGCCTTCGGCACGATGGTCTGCGGTACGGCGATCGCCGGCGTTGTCCGCGCGACCGCGACCGAAGGTTTGGCAGCGGCCTCCGCGCGGGCAACCGGAGCGGCACGCTGGTCGAACGTCGCGACCGGAGCGCTTGGCGGCTGTGGCGCCGGCGCGGCGACGGGCGGCACGCGAACGACGTTCGACGCCAATACCACCGGCGCAGCCATCACCGGTTGCCCGCTATACGCGGGCGGCGCAGGCAAGGGTTGCGGCGGCGGCGTGGTGAGCGCGGCGATTTGTGCACGCCCGCCCGACCGACTCGCTTTTCGCGCCGCTTTCGCGCGGCGTCGTTCCTCGCGCGCGTCGACCACCGCCAGCGGGCGCGGTACCGCCGCGACGACGAGCGGCGCGGCCGGATCGGGTCCCAGCGCCGCAAGCGGCGGGACCAGCCGCGCATCCGCGATCCGCTCCGCCGTCACGCGGACTTCGCCGAAATGCACCGCAAAGGCGCGGTCGGCGGGACGCAGCGTCGGCAGGATCTCGAAAAAGGGTTGCAGACCTCCCGCCATGCCAGTGGGCATCATGCTCGTGGCGATCTTCTCGGCACCGGCCTTGTCGCCGCCCATCGCGAGGATAAAGGCGCGCGTGCGCCATGCCCCGCGGTCGCTGCGCCGGAGCAACGGGTCGATCTGCGCCAGCGCCAGCTCGCGTTTGCCCGAAATGCCGAGCGACAGCGCGTAGCGCCGCTGCGTTTCGTCGTTGGGGCCGGCCGTCAGCGCCAGCCGGTAATCGCGCTGCGCCCGCTCCTGCTCCCCGACCAGATCGTAGGCCAAGCCACGGTCGGCCGCGAAACTGCGCGGATCGCCGCCCAGGGTTTCGGCTTCGGCGAAATGCCGCAAAGCGTCGCCGGGCCGCTCCGCCGTGACGAGCAGACTGCCCTCGCCCGCCTTAACCCTGGCATTGCGCGGATCGATTCGGTCGGCGCGCGCGAAGAATGCCGCCGCAGCGGTGTCATCGTCGAGCTTCAGCGCGAGTTCGCCCGCACGCACCAACGCCTGTACATTGTGCGGATCGGCCGCCAGCAGGCGCAGTTCGCTCGCCAGCAAATCGGCATCGGACAAAGGCTGAACGGTGACCACGACGCCATAGGGCGACGGTGCCGCTTGATCGGGCGTTTGCCCGTGCGCCGCCGCGCCGCCAAGGGACAGCGCAAGGATCGAACCGGCGAGACGGAAAGTACGCATCCTGCTTCCTAGACGCGTTCGCGGTGCAACCGGCAATATCGCGCGCGGCTGGACTGCGCCAAAACGACGCACATCGACGGCAAGCGGCGCCCCGGAAACACCGGCGCGCCGCCCGAACCGCCGCTTATTGGTTATTCTGACGATGCAGGAAGCGCGGGATATCGAGCGGGTCCTTGTCGGGCGCCGGATCCTCGTCGCGTGCCGCACCGCGCGACACGCTCGACATCCGCTCGAACAAGGTTCCGCCAAGCTTGACGCGGGGCGCGGGCGCCGCCGGCTCAACTGGAGCCTCGGCTGCCTGTTCGGCAAGCGGGGCAGCGCCGGGCGACAGCCAGCGACGACGCGTCGGCGCTTCGCTCGGCGTATCGTCGGCAGCGGGCGCAGGCAGCGCGGCAATCTCTTCCGCCGCGGCAGGGGCGGCAGGCTCAGCCATTGCGGCTTCGCTCCCGAGCACCAGTTCGTCGGAATCGGCCGAAACTGGCTCGACTGCCGCTACCGGCTCCGCGATCTCGACGGGTTCGGGTGTGGCTTCGATCACCACGGGGGCAGCTTCCTCGGTCTTTTTCGGCGCGGCGAAGCTGAACGCCCGCGATGCGGGTGCCGCGGCGGCAACCGGGCGGCTCTCTGCCTCGATCCCGGTCGCGACGACCGAGACGCGGATCTTGCCTTCAAGATCGGGGTTGAACGCCGAACCCCAAATGATGTTGGCATCTTCATCGACCAGCTCACGGATATGGTTCGCGGCTTCGTCGACTTCGAGCAGGCGCATGTCGTCGCCACCGGTGATCGACACGATCACGCCCTTGGCACCCTTCATGCTGACGCCGTCGAGCAGTGGGTTGGCGATCGCCTTGGACGCCGCCTCGATCGCGCGATTGTCACCCGATGCTTCGCCGGTGCCCATCATCGCCTTGCCCATTTCCTGCATAACGGAACGGACGTCGGCAAAGTCGAGGTTGATCAGGCCGGGCATCACCATCAAATCGGTAATGCCGCGCACGCCCTGCTGCAGGACTTCGTCCGCCATCTGGAACGCTTCCTTGAAGGTCGTGTTCGCATTGGCCACGAGGAAGAGATTCTGGTTGGGGATGACGATCAGCGTATCGACATATTTTTGCAGTTCTTCGATGCCCGCATCGGCCGCCTTCGCACGACGGTTGCCCTCGAACGCGAACGGCTTGGTCACGACGCCGACCGTCAAAATGCCCATGTCGCGCGCCGCCTTGGCGATGACCGGTGCTGCCCCCGTACCGGTGCCGCCGCCCATGCCGGCTGCGATAAAGCACATGTGCGCGCCTTCGAGCATCTTGGTGACTTGCTCGATCGTTTCTTCGGCCGCCGCACGACCGATTTCGGGACGGCTGCCCGCGCCGAGGCCTTGCGTGATCTTCGCACCGAGCTGGATCTTGTGGCCAGCGGTCGATTGCTTCAGCGCTTGCGAATCGGTGTTGGCGACCAGAAAGTCGACGCCCTGCACATCGGCGCGCATCATGTTGGCGATGGCGTTGCCGCCCGCGCCGCCCACACCGATCACGGCGATCCGCGGCGTCAGTTCATCGACTTCAGGCGGCAGAAATTCGATGCTCATATCCGGTCTCCAATTGCGCCCCCATACCCCGGCGCTTAACATGTACGTAACGCTGTTCTGCACCATCGGTAGCGGACGTTCCAGCGCCAACAATCAATTCCTGTCGTAATTCTTTAATAATTTGCTCTGGCGGCCGCGATCAAACGGCGAAACAGCGCAAAACCCTTCGGCCGGTGCACCAATTGCTGCTTGCTTGACAGCGCGCGCAGGTCGACCGGGTCGGCTGCGGCATAGAAAGCCAGCCCGGCAAGCGTCGTGAAAGCGGGTGTCGCATGCGCCTCGGGCATGCCGGTCAGCCCGCGCGGACGACCGATCCGCACCGACCGCCCCAGCGCCTGCTGCGCATAATCGGCGATGCCCTTCAGCTCTGCGCCGCCGCCGGTCAGCACCACTTGCCGCCCGACCGGTCCCTCAAACTTCAGCTCGGCCAGCGCCTTGCCAACTTCGCCGATCAAATGGTCGAGCCGCTGGCGGATCACCGCGATCAACTGCGCCTTGGTAATGCGCGTACCATCGTTCGCATCATCCTCGGTCGAGATTGGCGCAACGTCGATCATTTCGTGATTGTCGCGTGGCGATGCGTTGGCGGAGCCATGGACGCACTTCATCCGCTCGGCCTGCGCGCGACGCGTACCGAAGGCCGACGCGATGTCGTCGGTAATATCCTGCGCGCCGATCGGGATCGACAGCAAACCGACCAGCATCCCGCCGGCGAACAGCGAGACGTTGGTGATCCCCGCCCCCAGTTCGACCAGCGCAACGCCGAGCTCGCGCTCCTCATCGCTCAAACACGCCATGCCGGTCGCGACGGGCGACGCGATGATCGCCTTCACTTCGAGATGCGCGTTCGCCACGCACAGCCCGAGGTTACGGACCGGCGATCCGTCGGCGGCAACGACATGGATATGCACGCCGAGCCGGTCGGCATGGAGTCCCAAGGGCCGCTTCACCCCGGTCAAGCCGTCGAGCGTGTAGAGCGCCGGTTGGGCGTGCAGCACCATCCGCCCTTGTGGATCGATCGAGTCCCGACCGGCCTGGAGCAAGGCATCGATGTCGGACTGCTCGACGCGGTGCCCGCCCAGCTCGAACTCGATCGAGGCGACGTCCGACACCAGCCCACCCGCCGAAAAGCTCACCCACACATTCTCGATATTGGTGCCCGCAATTCGCTCGGCCTGCTCGACCGCTTCGCGCACCGCGACTTCGGTCGCGGCGGCGTCGGCGATATAGCCGCGTTTGACACCACGGCTCTCGCGCTGGCCGGTGCCGAGCACGATCAGCTCGCCACCATCGCCCTTTTGCGCGATCATGGCGGAGACCTTCGACGACCCGATGTCGAGTGCGGTGATCAATCCTTCGGGTGCCCTGTTCGCCATAGTCTGTACCTTCGTTACCCGGTTGTTACCCTTGCGCCTGCGCGCCGGTCTGCTTTGCTTCGATCACCGCCGGTTTCGCATCGGCGGCCGGATCGGTAATCGCCTTGTTGGTCGTCACCCCCGGCTTGCGCGCCACCAGCCGCGAGGGATCGCGCATGTCGAACCCGACCCAACCCTTGCCAAGCAAGGGCCGCACTCCGTCCATCTGCGCAAATTTGATCAACGCCTTGCTCGCCTCGACGTCCCCTTGCGGCAAGGCCAGCGTCTCGCCGCTTTCGAAGGTCAGCGTCCAGCGCCGATTGCCGACCCACGTCGCCGCCTTCACCTGGCCACGCAGCGCAGGCGCCACGTCGAGCAATTGCCGATAGGCCGGCTCCTGTTCGTTAGCATGCGCGCCGATCACAAGCGGCAGATCGGGCATCGCCTCGGGGTCGACCGGCTCCAGCCACGTCCCGTTCGCCGCGATCAGCGACAATTTGCCATCCTTCTGCCAGATCGCCGACGGCTGGCGCTCGACGATATGGACGATCAGCGTATCGGGCAACCGTCGCGAGACATGCGCATCCTCGATCCAGCCGCTGTGCGCGACCAGATCCTGACGAATTTTCTCCAGGCTTACCAGCGGCATCGCCATCGACGGCTGGTTCGCCGCGATTTTGTAGATGACATTGTGGTCCATCCGGTTGAGCCCGGTGATCTGGATATTGGTCACGCGGAATCCAGCCTGGCCAATCTCCTCGCCGATCGCCGATCCGACCATCCCCGGAACGCCGAAGACTGTCGCTGTCGCCAGCGTAACCGCGCCAACCACGCCCATGATCGACCAGGTCGCGAGCCGCCGCAGCGTTGTTTCGCTCACTGGCAGCGCCGTGATCATCCGGTCGATTGCCGATACCTTGGGCGGCGCACGCCGTTTCGGCTGGACCGGGCGGCGCGCGGTGCCGCGTTTGATCGTGGCGCTCACTGAAGGGCCTCCTCGATGATGTTTTGGACGAGTTCCGGGTACGAAATGCCGCAATGCCGCGCTTGTTCGGGCACCAGGCTGAGCGGCGTCATGCCCGGCTGGGTATTAACCTCGAGCAGGAACAGGCCTTCGAGTCCGGCTTCGTCATCCCAACGAAAATCCGAACGCGACGTGCCCTTGCAGCCGAGCAAGCGATGCGCGTCGCGCGCAATGCGCTGGCACGCCGCAGTGATCTCATCGGGAATGGCGGCGGGGAAGATATGCTCGGTCATCCCGTCGGTATATTTCGATTGGTAATCGTACCAGCCGGTCTTGGGCCGGAGCTCGGTGACGCCGAGTGCGACGTCGCCCAACACCGCCGTCGTCAGTTCCCGCCCGCGGATATACGGTTCGGCGAGCAGTTCCTCGAATTCGGCCCACGGCCCCGGCGTGGTGCGCGCGATCGGATTGCCGTAATTGCCCTCTGTCGTGACGATCGCCACGCCGACCGACGAGCCTTCATTGACCGGTTTGAGCACATAAGGGCGTGGCAACGGGTCGCCCGCATAGAGGCTCGCCGACTTGACGATCCGCCCGCCGGGCATGGGAATTCCGGCGGGGACCAGCAGCAGCTTAGTGAGCTGTTTGTCGATCGCGATCACCGAAGTTGCGAGGCCCGAATGGGTGTATTTCAGCCCCATCAGGTCGAGCATGCCCTGCACCGACCCATCCTCCCCCGGCGTCCCGTGCAGCGCGTTGAACACAACATCGGGTGCCGCTTCGGTAAGTTTCGCGGCGACATCCCGCCCCATGTCGATCCGCGTGACACGGTAGCCAAGGCTCTCGCACGCCTCGGCAACGCCAGCACCCGACGACAACGAAACCTCGCGCTCGGCCGACCAGCCGCCCATCAGGACCGCGACGTGCAGTTTCTCCCTCTCCACTTCAGGGGAGTGCCGGGCGGGATCGTCCCCCGGACGATCCTGAACCGTGCGGGGCACGGTTCACCCGCCGCTGGTGGCCGAGCGCAGCGAGGTCGGGAGAGGGGCAGTCTGTGACGTAGCGCTCATGACTGCCCCTCTCCCCGACCCTCTCCCCTGAAGGGGAGAGGGAGATTTTCGCCCACCCGCTGAATTTCCCATTCCAGCGTCACGCCAGAAGCGGCAAGCACGCGCGTGCGCACTTCCTCGCCCAGCGCCTCGATCTCGGCGCTCGTGGCATTCCCCAAGTTGAGCAGGAAATTGCAATGCTTCTCGCTCACCTGCGCATCACCGATCCGCAAGCCCCGGCACCCGGCAGCATCGATCAGCGCCCAGGCCTTGTGGCCGTCAGGATTCTTGAAGGTCGAGCCCCCGGTCTTCGAGCGCAGCGGCTGCGATTCCTCGCGCGCGGCGGCGATACGGTCCATTTCGGCCTGGATCGCGGCAGACTCACCCGGCGAACCACGGAAGGTCGCACCGACGACGACGCAGCCTTCGGGCAAGGTGGAATGGCGATAGGTGTAGCCAAGCGCTTCGAGCGGCAACGTCTGCCGCTCGCCCGAGCGCAGGACCACGTCGCACTCGACCAGAATGTCCTTGGTCTCACGCCCATACGCGCCGCCATTCATCCGCACGAACCCGCCGACCGTGCCTGGGATCGAGCGCAGGAATTCGACGCCAGCGATCCCGGCATCGCGCGCGGTCGAGGACACCAAAATGCCGCTCGCCCCGCCGCCGCAGCGCAAGGTGGTCGCATCGGTCGCCTCAACCTTGGCGAACGGCTTGCCGAGCCGGATCACCACGCCGGGGACACCGCCATCGCGCACGATCATGTTCGAGCCGAGGCCGAGTGGCATCACCGGAGTTGCTGGATCGAGATCGGCGAGGAAGGCGCTGAGGTCGGCGACGTCCTTGGGTTCGAACAACCACTGCGCGCTGCCGCCCGATTTGAACCAGACGAGCGGGGCGAGCGGGCCGCCGGGTGTGAGGCGGCCTTCGACACGCGCAAGCTCCTCCCCTTCAGGGGAGGGGTTGGGGTGGGGCGGTGCCTCGATCGCGCCTTCGGCTTGAGGCACGGCCCCACCGCCAGCCCCTCCCCTGAAGGGGAGGGGAGAAGAAGAGGTTGCGCCACGGTTCATCGTGCCGCCTCAATACCCGCTGCCAACCCGGCCGCCCACTTGGTAATATCCCCTGCCCCAAGGCACACGACCATATCGCCCGGCTGCACCACGCCCGCCAGCGCCACGGCGAGCGCCTCGGGACCAGCAATCGTCGTCGCCGAGCGATGCCCGCGGCGCTTCAGCCCATCGACCAAGGCTGCCGCATCGACGCCCTCGACCGGCGCTTCGCCCGCGGCATACACCGGCGCCACGAACACCATATCGGCATCGTTGAACGCGCCCTGGAAATCCTCCATCAAATCGCCGAGCCGCGAATAGCGATGCGGCTGCACCACCGCGATCACACGGTTCTCGACGCCCTCGCGCGCCGCCGACAGCACCGCGCGGATCTCGACCGGGTGGTGCCCGTAATCGTCGATGATCGTCACGCCACCGGTCTCCCCGACTTTCGTAAAGCGCCGCTTCACGCCGCCGAATTTGGCAAAGCCCTGCTGGATCGTCGCATCGTCAATGCCGAGTTCCAGCGCCACGCCGATCGCCGCCAGCGCGTTCTGGACGTTGTGCCGCCCCGGCATCGGCATCTCGATCCCCTCGATCGAGCGGCTCGTCCCGTCGCGGTGGCGGACGATCACTTCGAAGCGATTGCCGCCGGGGATCGGGGTAACGTTGACCCCGCGCACGTCGGACTGCGCCGAAAAACCATAAGTCACGACGCGGCGATCGCGGACGCGCGGGATAATGTTCTGCACCTCGGGATGATCGAGGCACAGCAGAGCAGCGCCGTAGAAGGGCACGTTCTCAACGAACTCGACGAACGCATCCTTGACCGCGTCGAACGAGCCATAATGATCGAGATGTTCGGGATCGATGTTGGTGACTACCGCGATCGTCCCGTCCAAGCGCAGGAAGCTGCCGTCGCTCTCGTCGGCCTCGACCACCATCCAGTCGCTCGCGCCGAGCCGCGCGTTCGACCCGTAGCTGTTGATGATCCCGCCGTTGATCACGGTCGGATCGACCCCGCCGGCATCGAGCAGCGCGGCGACCATCGAGGTCGTCGTCGTCTTGCCATGCGTCCCCGCGACCGCGACGGTCGACTTCAGCCGCATCAGCTCGGCGAGCATTTCCGCGCGCCGCACCACCGGGATCCGCCGTTCGAGCGCGGCTTCCACCTCGGGATTGCCGCGCTTGATCGCGGTCGAGGTGACGATCACCGCCGCATCGCCGAGATTGTCCGCGCTATGCCCGATCGCGACCGGAATGCCCTTGGCGCGCAGCCCCTCGACGACATAGCCCTCCGCCACGTCGGAGCCCTGCACTGTATAACCGAGATTCTTCATCACCTCGGCGATGCCCGACATGCCGATCCCGCCAATGCCGACGAAGTGAATCGTGCCGATGTCGGTTGCTACGCCCCTCATGCGAAAGCTTCCTTGATCGGTTGCGGCTTGCCAATCGGCATGTCGCCGGCGGTATCCCCCAGGCTCTCGACCAGATCGGCCAAGTCGCGCGCCGCATCGGGCCGCCCACACGCCCGCGCGCGCCCCGCCGCATTTTGCAGCGCTTCAGGATCGAGCCCCAGCCGCTGCATTTGCTTGGCGAGTTCGACCGGAGTGAAGCCGCGCTGGTCGATCGTCCGCGCGCCCCCGGCCGAGGTCATTTCCTTGGCATTTGCGGTCTGATGATCGTCAGTGGCACTTGGCAACGGCACCAGGATCGCCGGTCGCCCCGCACAGGTCAGTTCCGCCAGCGTCGATGCACCCGCGCGCGCGATCACCAGATGCGCCCACGCCAGTTGCTCGGGCATGTCCGGCAAATAGGTCGCGAGATCGGCCGCGATATCGAGCTCCTTATATTTCGCGCGGCACGCGTCGATATCCTCGATCCGCGCCTGATGTGTCACTTGCAACCGCCGCCGGAACGCGACCGGCAGCAGCGACAGGCCATCGGGCACGACTTGGCTCAGCACGCTCGCGCCCTGGCTGCCGCCCGTCACCAGCACGCGGAAAATGCCGTCTTCCTCCAGTAGCGGGTAGGGCTTGCTGCGCAGCGCCAGCACCGCATCGCGCACCGGATTGCCGACCAGATGCGTCTTGCCGCGATGCTTCGGCCACAGCCGCTGCACGTCGGCATAAGAGGTCGCGATCGCGCTCACCTTGCCCGCAACCAGCCGGTTGACGCGGCCCAGCACGGCATTTTGCTCATGCACCGCCGTCGGAATACCCTGATGAAACGCACCGAGCAAAGCCGGAAGGGCGGGATATCCGCCAAAGCCAATCACCGCATCGGGCCGGAAGCCTTTGTACAGCTGGATCGCCATCGCGCGGCCCTTGAGCATTGCCGACGCCGCCTTGGCATAACCGATCGGCCCGCCGCCCAGTCGCCCCGCTGGCAGGATGTGCGTCTGGATCCCCTCGAACAGGCCGGGAAAGCGCACGCCGCGTTCGTCGCTGACCAGCGCAACATAATGCCCGCGCTTGATCAGTTCGGTCGCGAGTGCCGCCGCCGGAACCATGTGGCCGCCGGTCCCACCCGCTGCCAATACGAAATGTTTCGCCGTCATATGCCGCTCCGATGCGCCCCTGAATGCGCAATGTATTTGGAGCGCGTAACGAACGGATTGCGCCGCGTGAAGGCCAGCAGCAAGCCCATGCCGATCGACAAGGCGATCAGCGAGGATCCGCCATAGCTGATAAACGGCAAGGTCATGCCCTTGGACGGGGCGAGGCCGGTGTTGACCGCCATCGAAATCAACGCCTGCACGCCGAATTGCGTGGCGAGCCCGGCGGCCGCGAACAGCCGAAATTCATCCTGCTCGTCAAGCAATTTGACGAACACCCGCACGACGATCGCCAGGAACAGCATCGCGATGATCATGCACGCGATCAGCCCGAACTCCTCGCCGATCACCGAGAAAATATAATCAGTTTGCCCCTCGGGCAGGCGGAATTTCATCGATCCGCCGCCCGGCCCGGTCCCGCGCCAGCCGCCCGCCGTGATCGTATCGTGCGCGGCATTGGTCTGGAAATGGTCGGCCGCGCCGATCCCCTCGGCCTCGGGAAACAGGAAGGCGTTGATCCGCGCCCGCGCCGTCCCGTAAAACATGTATGCCGCGAGCAACCCGGCCGGAACCGCCGCGATCAGCCCGGCCATCACCTTGGGCGACGTGCCCGAAATCATCAGCAACGCCATCCACACCGCGCAGAACACGACGGTCTGCCCGAAATCGGGCTGCAGCATCAGCAGAAACGCGACCAAGGCCGTCATCCCGCCGGTCATCGTCACCACCGGCAACGCCGCGTCCTGCGCGCGCATCGACAGCAGCCACGCTACCGTCACGACGAAGCAGGGCTTGAGGAACTCGGAGGGCTGCAACAGCGAAATGCCAAGGTTGATCCAGCGCGTCGCGCCGTTTTTCTCCACCCCGATCACCGGCACCAGCATCAGCAGGACCAGGCAGACGACCGTCCCGAACAATGCGAGGCGTCGCGCAAGCGGAACCGGCAACATCGACACCACCAGCAGGATCGGCAGCGACACGCCGATCCAGATCAACTGCCACCACAAATAAAAGAGCGGCGGCACGATATGCTTGCCGCCGGAATAGCGTGTCGCAGCAGCAGGCGACGCCGCCCCGACCGCGATCAGCCCGACCGCGATCAGCAGCAGCGTCAGCAGCAGCAGCACCCGGTCGATATCCCAGAACCACATGCCCAGCGCGGTACGATCCCCGCGACCGCCGCGACCCTTCATGCTCGTCCACAGTTTCGGCGCGGGGGCGCTCATGGCAGCGCCTCCACCAGAGTGCGGAACTGGTCGCCGCGATCCTCGAAATCGCGAAACTGATCGAACGAGGCGCACGCGGGCGACAGCAGGACGGTGTCCCCGGCCCGGGCGTTCGCGGCGGCGGCGGCGACGGCGGCGGCCAGCGTCCCGCTTTCCTCGACCGGCACCTTCCCGCCCAGAATGTCCGCAAATATCGCGCCCGATGTCCCGATCGTATAGGCGCGGACGATATGACCGAAGCTCGGTGCGCATGAATCGAGATCGTCGCTCTTGGCTTGTCCGCCCACGATCCAGTGGATCCGATCGAACGCCGCCAGCGCGGGCGCGGTCGATTCGGGGTTGGTTGCCTTGCTGTCGTTGACGAACGCGACGCCGTGCTTGGTGGCAATGCGCTCCATCCGATGCGGCAGGCCGGTGAAGCTCAGCAGCCCGGCGTCGATCGCCGCATGCGGCACGCCCAGCGCCTCGCAGACGTTGATCGCCGCGAGCGCATTCTGCAAATTGTGCGGCCCGGCCAGGCTCGGCGAGAGCGGCTGCACCATGCATACGCCGGGCGCGATCTTGGTCAGGTCCTCGCCCCGCGCCGACAAGCTGCGTGCGATCTGCGCCGAGGCGGCATCGCCGATCCCGATGATCGCCGCATGGCCCTTCGATTGCATCGCGAACAGCCGCGCCTTGGCGGCGGCATAGGCCTCGAACCCGTCATAGCGGTCGAGATGATCGGGCGTGATGTTGAGCAACACCGCGACATCGCAATCGAGCGTTTGCGTCAGGTCGATCTGATAGCTCGACAGTTCGAGCACATAGACCCCGCCCGCGGGCAACGGCTCCTGCTCGAGGATCGGCAGGCCAATGTTGCCGCCCAGCCGCGACGGCATCCCTGCGGTCTGCAGGATGTGGTGGATCAGCGAGACGGTGGTGGATTTGCCATTGGTGCCCGTAACGCCCACGACCTTGTGCGGCGGCAGCGATGCGCGGGCCTGGGCGAAGAGTTCGATATCGCCGATGATCGGGGTGCTTTCGGCGCGAGCGAGCGACGCGACGTGGTCGGTATTGAGCGGCACGCCCGGCGAAACGACAAGCGCATCGAATTCAGCGAGGTCATCCATTTCGAGGTTCGCTACTTCCAACGTTCCCCGGCGAAGGCCGGGGTCCAGTTGCGACCCATCAGCGGCTTCGGAGCCGCCCCCCTCAAAAATCCGCACCTGTCCGCCTGGACCCCGGCCTTCGCCGGGGAACATGGAAGCCAAACGGTCACGAGCCTCGTTCTTGGCATCCCACGCCACCACACTCGCCCCACCCGCCAAAAACGCGCGCACGGTCGCCGCACCAGACCGCGCAAGCCCCAGCACAGCGTAACGTTTGCCGCGCCATAGGGGCGAGACGATCACCGCAGTTTCAACGTCGAAAGACCCGCCAGCGCCAGCACGAACGCAATGATCCAGAACCGGATCACGACGGTCGGCTCGCTCCAGCCGAGCTGTTCGAAATGGTGGTGGATCGGCGCCATCTTGAAGACGCGCTTGCCGGTGCGCTTGTAGAAGAACACCTGGATGATGACGCTCATCGCCTCGACCACGAACAGCCCGCCGATGATGCCGAGCACGATTTCATGATGCGCGACGACCGAGATCGTGCCGAGCGCCCCGCCGAGCGCAAGGCTGCCGGTGTCGCCCATGAACACGGCGGCCGGCGGCGCGTTGAACCACAGGAAGGCAAGCCCCGCCCCCACGATCGCGCCGCAGAAGATCGCCAGGTCGCCGGCATGCGGCACGTGCGGGATGCCGAGATAATGCGCATAATCGGCGCGCCCGACCAGATAGACGATCAGCATGAACGCAACGCTCGCGATAATCACCGGCATCGTCGCCAAGCCATCCAGTCCGTCGGTCAAATTCACCGCATTGCCGAACGCCACGATCGTGAACGCCGCGAACACGATGTAGAAATAGCCCAGATCGATCACCGATCCGGTGTAGAAGGGCAAATACAGTTCCGTGCCGTTCTGCTGCACGATCAGCGTCGCGGCGATGCCCGCGATCACGAATTCGCCGATCAGCCGCAAGCGGCTCGATACGCCCGCCGTGCTCGCTTTGCGCACTTTGTCGAAATCGTCGAGGAAACCGATCGCGCCAAACCCCAGCGTCACGAAAGTGCACGCCCACACGTACGGGCTCGACAAATCCATCCACAACAGGATCGAAAACACCATCGAGGTGAGGATCATCAACCCGCCCATCGTCGGCGTGCCGCGCTTGGCGAGGTGCGTTTGCGGGCCATCGGCGCGGATCGGCTGGCCCTTGCCTTGCCGCACGCGCAGCCACCCGATGAAACGCGGGCCGATCAACAACCCCAGGAATAACGACGTCGCCACCGCCGCGCCGGTGCGGAAGCTTTGATACCGGATCAGGTTCAAAAGCCCGGGAAAACCCAGATATTCGGCCAGAAGGTAAAGCATTACAGTGTTCCGCCTTGCAAAGCCGCGACGAGCGCCGCCAGCCCTACGCCGTTCGATCCCTTGATCAGCACCGCGTCGCCGGGTGCCAGCATCGCGGACAGGCTGACGCGCGCCGCAGCGGCATCGGGCACATGGACGAAATCGCCCTCGCCCTCAAGCGCGTTGGCAAGCGGCGCGATCCGTTTACCGACCAAAATACCCGCTCGAACGCCCGCCGCCAGGATCGGCTCGGCCAGCGCCGCATGATAGGCGTCGCTTTCCTCACCCATCTCGCGCATTTCGCCGAGCACGACGACTTTCCGCTTGGCCTGCTCAGCCCCCAGCACCGCCAGCGTCGCGCGCATCGAAGATGGGTTGGCATTGTAGCTTTCGTCGATGATCAGCGCTTCGCCAGTCCCGACCGGCACCGCAAAGCGCGCCCCGCGTCCGGCCAATCCGCCCAGCTCGGCGAGCGCGAGCCCGGCGAGTGCCAGATCACCGCCGACCGCATCGACGGCGGCCAGCAGCGCGAGGCAGTTCGACACCCAGTGCAGCCCCGGCTGGCTGATCGTGAAGCTCAATTCGCGCGTCCCCACGCGCGCCGTAACGAACGTGCCCCCGCTCGCGGTTCGCATCGTTTCGATCGCGCGTACGTCCGCGCCTTTTTCGAGCCCGAAGGTGACGGTGCGCGCGGCATGAGGCGCCGCGGCGGCGATCAGCCGGTCGCGGTGGATATTGTCATACGGCACGATCGCAACGCCGCCGGGTTCCAACCCCTGAAAGATCTCGCCTTTAGCGTCCGCAATCGCTTCCTCGCTGTCGAAGAATTCGCGATGCACCGACGCGACCGTCGTGATGATCGCGACGTGCGGCCGCACCAGCGTCGTCAGATGCGCAAGTTCGCCCGCATGGTTCATCCCCATCTCGAACACGCCGAAGCGCGTATCGGCCGGCATCCGCGCGAGGCTCAGCGGCACGCCGGTATGGTTGTTGTAACTCTTGACCGAGCGATGCGCTTCGCCGCGTGCGCCACGGTCGAGCGCGGCGAAAAGCGCTTCCTTGGTGCCCGTCTTGCCGACCGATCCGGTGACGCCGATGATCTTGGCCGAGGTCCGCGCGCGGGCGGCCCGCGCGAGGTTTTCCAGAGCGGCCATTGTGTCGTGCACCCGCACCGAGGGATGCGCGCAGTCCTGCGACACCAGCGCCCCCGCCGCGCCGCGATCGAACGCTTGGGTCAGAAAACGATGCCCGTCGGTCGCCTCCCCGGTCAGCGCGACGAACAGGTCGCCGGGTGCGACTTCGCGCGAGTCGAAGGTGACGCCGGTGGCGCTGAAGGCCGAGGAGGCCGTGCCGCCGGTTGCGGCGGCGATGTCGGCTGAGGTCCAGAGAGGCGTCATTCGCCCCCTCCCAAAACATAACCGTCACCCCGGACTTGATCCGGGGCCCATCGTGCCGCGAGCGCAGCACCAGAGATTTCGAACAGCGCATCAAGCCGCGGCATGGGCCCCGGATCAAGTCCGGGGTGACGGAATACGGGGCCACTCACGCCGCCATCTCCCGCGCCACGCTGACATCATCGAACGGCAAGACCAGATCGCCGACGATCTGGCCCTGCTCATGCCCCTTGCCCGCGATCAGCACGATATCCTGCGGCCCCGCCTGCATGATCGCCGCGCCGATCGCATCGCGCCGCGATCCGATCTCGGTTGCGTGCGGCGCGCCTTCCAGAACCATCGCGCGAATGACCGCCGGGTCTTCGGAACGCGGATTGTCGTCGGTCACGATCACGACGTCTGCCATCGCCGCCGCGACTGCGCCCATCGCGCGCCTTTTGCCCGTGTCACGGTCGCCGCCGGCGCCAATCACCACGATCAGCCGCCCGCCCGCATGCGGTTTCAACGCCGAGATCGCCGCCTGCAGCGCATCGGGCGTGTGCGCATAATCGACATAGACCGGCGCGCCGCTCTGCCCGATCACCGCGCGTTCGAGTCGCCCGCGCACCGGCTGCAACCGCGCCAAATTGCCCAGCGTCGCCGCGATATCGCCACCGCCCGCGATCACCAACCCCGCCGCGGTCAGCGCATTCGCCGCCTGATAGGCACCGATCAGCGGCAAGTTCACCTTATACGTCTTGCCCTCGGCCGCGATCACCAGCCCCTGCCCAAGCAAGGTAGGATCGCGGGACACCAGCCTGAGCGTCTCGCCCGTGGTCCCGACCGAAATCAGGCGCAGCCCCCGCCCGCGAACGATTTCGGCAACGCGCGCCGACACGACATCGTCCGCCCACACCACGGCAACGCCATCATCGACCACGACTTCGCTGAACAAGCGCAGCTTCGCTTCGAGATACGCTGCCATCGTCCCGTGATAATCGAGGTGATCGCGGCTGAGATTGGTGAACGCCGCCGCCGAGACGCGTAAGCCCTCGGTGCGATATTGCGACAGGCCGTGGCTCGATGCTTCGAACGCGACATGGCTCACGCCCTCGCGCGCCAGCCCTGCGACGTTCGACAGGAACGTCACGACATCGGGCGTGGTCAGCCCGGTCGAGACGCGATCGTCGCCGGTCGTTACGCCCAGCGTCCCGATCGAGGCGGCGTGAAACCCGGTCATCCGCCACAATTGCCGTACCATCTCGACGGTCGACGTCTTGCCGTTGGTGCCCGTCACCGCCACCGCTACCGGCGGGAATGGCGCGAAGAAGCGCGCGGCAAGATCGGCGAATCTACGGCGCGGTACGGCATCGGCCATGTGCACCGCGCCATCGACCGTCACTTCGGGGCGCGCGACGACCGCGATCGCGCCGCCCGCCACCGCCGCGTGGATGAAGTCCTCGCCATTGACGACCGCACCCTGAAACGCGCCGAACACCACGCCCGGCGCGACCTTGCGGTGGTCGATCGCGAAGCCCGTCACGGTTGCTGTTTCACTCCCGCCGGTCAGCGCACCGAGTTTCATTTGAGCCTCATTCCGCGTTCTTGCGGTCGCCCGCGCCGTGCCACACCAGCGGCGTCAAATCGGACACGTCGATATCGCGCTTCATGTCGGGCGTCACGCCGAGCAGCGATCCGGTCCGCGCGATCACCCGGCTGACGACAGGTGCCGCGGTCCACGCCGCCGTGGTGAGCCCGAACGATTCGGCATTGCCGACCGGTGAGTTGAGCATGGCGACCACCACATAGCGCGGCGAATCCATCGGGAAGGCAGCGGCGAAGGTCGATACGTTGGCCTTTTTCGAATAGCCGCCCGCCCCCGCCACTTCGGCGGTGCCGGTCTTGCCCCCAACGCGGTAGCCCGGTGCCTCGCCTTTCTTGCCAGTGCCGAGCAGGACAACCATCCGCAGCAATTGCCGCATCCGCGCGCTGGTTGCTTCGGAGAGGACCCGCCGCCCGGCCGGTGCTGCGCCGGGTGCGACCTTCAACATCGTCGTGGGCCGCCAGATGCCGCCATTGACCAAGGTCGCATAGGCGTTGGCGAGATGCAGCGGGGTCACCGCAATGCCGTGCCCGAACGCCGTCGTCATCAGCGTCGTATTGCCCCAATAGGTCGGCCAGATCGGCCCGGCCCGCTCGCGCAGTTCGATCGACGGGCGTTCGCCAAACCCCATTGCGGTGAACATCGCGGTCAGTTTGTCCTTGCCCATCTCTTCCGCAATCCGCGCGGTCGCGATGTTGGACGAATAAATCAGCGTCTCGGGGATGTTCAACCAACGCTTCTGCTCGTCGCCGCGATCGTCATGGATCGTGAAGCGCCCGACCTTGATCGGCACGGTGGCATCGAACCGCCGCGCCATCGATGTCACCGTGCCGCTCTCGATCGCTGCCGCCATCGTGATCGGCTTGAAAGTCGAGCCCAGCTCATACACCGATTGCGTCACATTGTTGCGCAGCGCATCGATGCTGGTGCCGCTCAATTTGTTGGGATTGTAGACGGGCAGCGACACCATCGCGATCACTTCGCCGGTGCGCACGTCGAGCACCACGCCGGTTGCGTCCTTCGCTTTGAACGACACCATTGCCCGGCCGAGCTCGCTCTCCATCGCCGCCTGCACGCGCGAATCGATCGACAGCGAAATTGGCTGGCCACGCAGCCGCGGATCGGTCAGCCGCGCCTCGAACGCGCGTTCGATTCCGGCCCGGCCGAGGATCCTGGGATCAGTCGCCGTCGGCCCGATATAGCCGAGCGCGTGTGCCGCCAGCGTCGATTGCGGATACAGCCGCT
This sequence comes from Sphingomonas psychrolutea, assembly GCF_014636175.1. Taxonomy (GTDB): domain Bacteria; phylum Pseudomonadota; class Alphaproteobacteria; order Sphingomonadales; family Sphingomonadaceae; genus Sphingomonas; species Sphingomonas psychrolutea. The sequence goes on from NZ_BMDW01000004.1 coordinate 145,766, forward strand.
CGGGCTCGCGCGCGAAGACAATCCCCGGCTCGCCCAGCGCATGGACCTGATTCACCAACGCGGGCGAGGCGTGCTTCTCCAGATAGGTGAACTTGCCCTTCATGTTCAGGCGGTCGAGATACCAGGCTGAATCGTGCGCCGGCATCAGCGCCGCCAATTGCCCGGCCAATGCCTGCCGGTCGCCGAGCAATTCAGGCGGCCTAACACCGATCGTCCACGCTTCGATCGTCCGCGCCAGCGGCTGGCCATTGCGGTCGAGAATATCGCCACGCACCACCGGATTGATCGTCAGCGTCGCCGCACCCGCCGGTGTGCCGAGCAAACCGAGCAACGCGATCCGCCCGATGACCAGCAGGAAACCCGCGATGATCAGCAGCATCAGCATCATCAGCCGCACATGCGCGACCGCGACCAGCGCGTGGCGCTGATCGGTCGAGCGGCGCGCCGAAATCGGGCGGGCGACGAGCATATTCATCGTTGATGCCCAATTTCCGCGCGGGCACCGCTGCGCAAATCGCCGATCACGCTGTCATCGAGCAACGCACGGTCGAGCGACGCCAGCGCTGCGCGGGGGCGCGCCTCGACACGGGGCCGCGACGCCGGCTGTGCTTGAGGCTCGGCAGCCACCGCCATGGCGCTGCGCGGTGCAGGTGCAGGTGCAGCGGGGGCCGCTGACTCCGCAACCGGCGCTTGGCTGGTTCCGGCATAAACCGGCGCGGCCGGCACGAACGACGCCATTTGCGGACCAACGCCGGTTGCCGTCGGCTCGATCGAGGCCAAGGCCGCCTCATCCGCAACGAACTGGTCGGCGGCGGGTGCCACCATGCCGAGCGATTCAGCATTCCATTTGTCGAGCTGCGCCAGGCTCGCGCGGGTATCGAATTCGGTTTCGAGCGCGCGAATATCGCGCTTGGCGCGCAGGATCTCGCTCGCGGTACGATCGAGCTTCTTGCGCTCGGCTGCCACCTGCAGCGGCACCAGCAAGAAGCCGAGCGCGACGGCAACGCCGGCCAAGAACCATCCGAGACTCTTCCACGCCAGACCCAGCATCACATCGCTCCCTCTGTCACAGATTTTTCCGGCCACGCGGCGGCACCGGTCCGCGTTGCCGTCCGCAGCGTGGCGGATCGGGCGCGCGGGTTGCGCGCGATCTCGTCGTCGTCGGCGCGTACCCCGCGCCCGACCAGCTCGAAGCTCGGTGCGTGCTCCGCCGCCACTTCGGGCAAATGCCGCGATCCCGACGGCAGCGCGCCGCTGCGTTCGCGCAGGAACCGCTTGACCATCCGGTCCTCGAGGCTGTGAAACGTCACCACCGCCAGCCGACCGCCCGGCGCGAGCACGCGCTCCGCCGCAGCAAGGCCGTCGGCCAGCTCGCCCAGCTCGCGGTTGATATGGATGCGGATCGCCTGAAAGGTCCGCGTCGCCGGGTCCTTCTTGTCATGTGGCTTATAGCCGAGCGCTTTGCGTACGATCCGTGCGAGTTCGCCGGTGCGCGTGATCGGGCGGTTGTAGACGATCGCCTGTGCCACGCGGCGTGCGCGCGGCTCTTCGCCATATTCCTTGATGACATGGGCGATCTGCGCTTCGTCGGCCTCGTTGACGAACTCGGCGGCGCTCAGGCCTTCCTGGCTCATCCGCATGTCGAGCGGACCGTCGGACTGGAACGAAAAGCCGCGCTCGGCCTGGTCGAGCTGCATCGACGACACGCCGATATCCATCGTCACGCCCTGCACCGGCATGGCGTCGCGCGCGGCAAGTTCGGCGTCCATCGCTGAAAAGGTCGCGGGCACCAACGTCAACGCGCCGTCCACCCCGGCGACCATCGCTGCACCCGCTGCAATCGCATCGGGATCGCGATCGAACGCGAACACGCGCGCGCCCCGCGCCAGCATCGCTTGCGTATAGCCGCCCGCGCCGAAAGTCGCGTCGACATGGACCTCGCCGGGGGCGATGGCGAGCGCGTCGAGCACTTCGGCCAGCAAGACCGGCACATGCGGCGCGTCGCTTACAGGATTTGCGGGAATCACAGCGCGATCCCCTTCTGCTTGCAATGGAAGCGGCAGGCGGCCTGCATCACCGGATCGACATCGGTCGCCGCGATCAGCGTCGCCGGGTCCCAGATCTCGATCCAGTCGAACGTGCCCCAAAAAAACGCATGCTCGCCAATCCCGGCATAATCGCGCGGAAAAGGCGGCATGATGAAACGGCCCGATCCGTCGAACGGCGCCTGCTCGCCGCTCGCGCCGCGCCGCTTGAAATTGTAATTGGGTTCGCCATCCTCGCCAGTATGCAGCGCCTCGCGCGCCTCGACCTTGGCTTTCAGGATCTTGACGAAGGCGGGGTCGTACGCGCGCAGGCAGGTCTGCTTGGGATGGACACCGACGATGATCGTGCCACCATCCTTGCCATCGGGGCGCGGGGAGTTGGCCGCCAGCGCCTGTCGCAGCGAGGCAGGAATTGCGACCCGGCCTTTGTCATCGACAAGGCCAAGACCGTCTCCCTGATATTCGCTGCGTTCGTCCACGCCCACCCCGCACTGCCGGGCAAACCTCTCCCGTCCCGAGAATCGCATCCGTTGCGAACCTCAGCGCACTGTCGCGCAGGCGAGATGAGTCTGCCCCTGTTAGAAGCAGAGTTAACACGTGATTTACCGGGGATACAAGGGGAAAGCCGGGGAATGACGGGGAGCTAGGTTTAATTCCTTAAATTCTCCCGCGATTTTTGTCGCGACATATCAACTTGTTCCCGGTGTGTTCGAAGAGATCGTAGCGCCAGCCCGCGTCGACCCGACCGCACCTGTCCGATGCGGGGCATTTTCCCGCAAAATCCCCGTCGAACCAATCCGATTCGAGGTCATTGCCGCGTGGTGGTGGCGTTTGGCTGCGGTTGGGCGGTATTGCTGGTCGTCGTCGCGCTCGGCGCGACGCCCAACTCAGCGAGCGGTTCCTTGGTCGCGGTGACTGGATCGGCGCTATTGCCCGAAACGATCGCCGACACGACCTCGGGACGGGCACTCCCGATCGCGGCGACACCGCGGTCGTGGTTCATCGTCGCGAAAATGGCGGCCGCGAGACCGATAAGGAGCACGACCGCAGCGAGGCCGATCATGCCGACCTTAACGCGCTGGGTTGTCTGGCCTGCTTCCCTTTGCGGGTGCTGTGCGATAATTTTCATAGGCTGTGGCATAAATGTAACGCATTAAGATGCGATTGTCGATGCCAGCCTTTAGGCCGAGGCCAGCCACGGCGGCACCGCCAGCCCTTTTGCCTCGAGCCATCCTCGATTGTAGAGCGTCGAGAGATAGCGAAACCCGGTGTCGCACAGGATCGTTGCGACCCGGCTGCCCGGCCCCAAATGCCGCGCGAGCAACACTGCGCCCGCCACGTTGATCCCCGACGAAAGCCCCAGGCACAGCCCTTCCTCCGCCAGCAGCCGCGTCACCCATCCCATCCCGTCGGCATCAGAAATGCGGAACTGCGTATCAATCGGCGCGCCTTCCAGATTGGCGGTGATCCGCCCCTGCCCGATCCCTTCGGCAACCGACGATCCTTCCGCTTTCAACTCGCCATGCGCATAATAATTGTACAACGCCGCGCCATATGGATCGCTGAGCGCGATGCAGACCGTCTCGTCCTTGGCCTTCAGCCCCATGCCGACCCCGGCGATCGTCCCGCCAGTGCCCGCCGCGCACGTGAAGCCATCGATCCGCCCATCCATCTGCGCCCAGATTTCCTCGGCCGTTCCCGTGATATGCGCCTTGCGATTGGCGATATTGTCGAACTGATTGGCCCAAACTGCATTGGGCGTTTCCTCGGCGATCCTGCGCGAGGTGTGGACGAAATGGGCCGGGTTTGAATAAGGCGCGGCGGGCACCAGCACGAGTTCGGCCCCCAAGGCGCGCAGCGTATCCATCTTCTCGCGGCTTTGCGTCTCGGGCATCACGATGATCGTCTTATAGCCCTTGGCATTGGCGACGAGTGCGAGCCCGATCCCGGTATTGCCCGCTGTCCCCTCGACAAAGGTGCCGCCCGCCGCGATCTGCCCGCGCGCCTCGGCATCCTCGACGATCCCGAGCGCGGCGCGATCCTTGATCGAGGCGCCGGGATTGGCGAATTCGCATTTGCCGTAAATCTCGGCACCGGCGGCGTCGCTCGGACCTTTGAGGAAAACCAGCGGTGTGTTGCCGATCAGGGCGAGTGTGTTTGGAAGCGTTGCCATTTGCGACAGATGGCGTGGTGCGCCACCCGCCGCAAGCCATACTCGCTTTGTTGCGAGCAAGCGCGAGCGATGGTATAGTCGGTGCTCCCGGAGGTAGAATGGGCGTGCAACTCAACATCAAGGACGCGGAAACGGTCCAGTTGGCACGGGATCTGGCGAAGGCCACCGGCCAATCTGTAACGGGGGTCGTGAAGGGAGCGCTCCAGCGAGACTTTCAGCACCATCTCGCGGCGCGCGCGGAAAAAATTCGTCGGATCGATGACATCATCGGCGACTTTGGGCGCAACTTGCCGCCGGACTGGGTCGGCAAGACGTCCAAGGAAATCATGGATAGCATTTACAACGAGGATGGGTCGTTCGCTTGATCATCGACCCGTCGGCGATCATGGCGATCCTGCTCGACGAGCCGGAGCGACCGGCGTTCGTTGGTGCGATACTCGACTCTGTAAATAGGCGTCGAACCGGGACCCCCGATCGGCGTCCAAAAGGGACCCCCTTATGGCGCTGCGGGCGTCGATGCTGGGCGCACATTCGCGCTGCTTGCGGCTTAGGGAGGGCGTAGCCCGACCGGAGGCGCGAGCAGCGCGAACGGCTCTTTCTGCCGACCGTGCTGGGATCAGCTGCGGTTCTTGAAGCGCCAGCTGTCGTTGCCGGTTTCGACGATGTCGCAGTGGTGGGTAATGCGGTCGAGCAGCGCGGTCGTCATCTTGGGATCGCCGAACACGCTGGGCCATTCGCCGAACGTCAGGTTGGTGGTGATGATCACCGAGGTGTGCTCGTAGAGCTTGCTGATCAGGTGGAACAGCAGCTGGCCGCCCGAGCGGGCGAACGGCAGATAGCCAAGCTCGTCGAGCACCACGAGCTCGTGGCGACGCAGCTGGGCCGCGAGCGCGCCAGCCTTGCCGATCCGCGTCTCCTCCTCGAGCTGCGTCACCAGATCGACGGTGTTGAAGTAGCGACCGCGGGCACCGGCGCGGATGACGCTGGCGGCGATCGCACTGGCGAGGTGGGTTTTGCCGGTGCCGGTGCCCCCGACCAGCACGACGTTGCGGCGCCCTGGAAGGAACGAGCCTGCGTGAAGCGAGCGCACCAGCCCTTCGTTGATCGGGGTGTTCTCGAACACGAACGCGTCGAGGTCCTTTAGGACCGGCAGTCTGGCAGCCGTCATGCGGTAGCGGATCGAAGCGGCGTGGCGATGCGCGCCTTCGGCGCGCAACAGATCGCTCAGGATCTCCATCGCGGTGCGCTTGCGCTGGACCCCGGTGGTGACCGCCTCGTCGAACGCGCCCGCCATGCCTTTGAGGCCGAGCCCGCGCATCGCGTCGATCATTTCATGCCGCTGCATGAAGACCTCGCAGGCTGTCGTATCGAGCACAGTTGGCGATCGGCGGGTGCAGCAGCGCCAGATCCTCAGGCGTGACGATGGATGCGGGCCGGGGCGGCTCTCGCCGCCGTGACAGGATGTTGAGGATTACCTCGTCGCTGACCGCGCCGGCGTCGAGCGCTTCGCGAACGGCACCTTCAACGGCATCCAGTCCATCGCTGAGGACGGCCGCAAGTACGCGGACGAACCGCCGATCGGCATCGTCGTTGCTGCCAAGCTTGCGGCGCAGCCGAGCGAGCGCGGGCGGTAGATCCCAGCCTTGGAACGGTGCCCCGTTCCGCAGCGCACCAGGCTTGTTCACCAGTACCGGCAGATAATGCCAAGGGTCGTAGATCGTCCGGTCGCGACCGAAGAACCGGGGGTGATCGGCGATCACCTCGTCACCCATCCGCACGACGATCCGGTCGGCATAGGCCCGGACCTGGACCGCACGACGCACCGCCTTGGCAGCGACCGAGTAGCGGTTGCGGTCGAAGCTGATTAGGCAGGTCCCGGTCACCGCATGCTGGGTCTCGTGGAAGCCGTCGAACGGTGCGAGCATCGGCTGGAGCGCGGGCCGTTCCAACTCCAAGGCCTGCGCGACCGTCATCTCCTTGTGCTCGGGGTGCGCATGCATCTCCGCCCAGCGCCAGCACTCGGCTTCCAGCCAGCCGTTCAGTTCCTCCAGGCTGGCGAACCGCAGCCGTGGCTTGAAGAGGCGACCTCGGAGCGTCTGCACCTGGTGCTCGACCTGCCCCTTCTCCCAACCGGCGGCTGGCGAGCACGCGGTCGGCTCGACCATGTAATGGTCGGCCATCACCAGGAAGCGACGGTTGAACACGCGCTCCTTGCCCACAAACACCGTCGTCACCGCGGTCTTCATGTTGTCGTAGATGCCGCGCAGCGGCACACCTCCAAAGAAGGCGAAGCCGCGCGCATGCGCGTCGAACAGCATCTCCTGCGTCTCGCGCGGATAGGCCCGGACGTAGACCGCCCGCGATGCGCACAACCGCACATGGGCGACCTTCACGCGCATCGGCTTGCCCGCGATCTCTACATCCTCATGGCTCCAGTCGAACTGGTATGCCTCGCCAGGCTTGAACAGCAGCGGGATGAACGCCGCCACGCCGTCTCCAGGGTCTTTGCGCCGCGCCGCAGCCCAGCGCGTGGCGTAGCGCCGGACCGCATCGTACGATCCCTCAAAGCCGTCGCGCAGCAACAGATCATGGATGCGCGTCATCCGCAGCCGGTCGCGCCGCGACCGCACCTCGTTCTCGGTCAGCAGCGTATCGAGCCGCGCCTGGAATGGTCCGATCCGCGGCAGCGGCTGCACCGACCGATGATAATCGAACGAACCTTCCGGTGCCCGGATCGCCTTACGCACCACCTTGCGCGACAATCGAAGATCCCGTGCGATCGCTTTGATCGGCTTGCCGCCGGCGTACTCGCGCCGAACCCGAACCACAGTCTCCACCACCAACATCCCGATCTCGCAGCCTGAGAATACCCAGGCTGCTGTCTAAACCATCGAAATGAGGGGTCCCTGTTGGACGCCGATCACCCCGCTAAGGGGGTCCTTTTTGCACGCCGATCCACACTCGACTCGACTGACTGCCGCATTTCTGCTGGCTCGTGGATCGAATTCGCCGCCGTCTTGACCCGGCGCGAGGACGACCGAACAGAAGCGCTTTACGATCTCATGCGCGAATTTGAGATTGGCATCGAACCTGTGGATATCGCGCAAGGACAGATCGGCCACGCGGCTTATCGCCGCTATGGGCACGGATCGGGCGACCCAGCGCAATTGAACTTGGGCGACTGTTTCTCCTACGCGCTCGCCAAAGCGACCAGCCAGCCGTTGCTGTTCAAAGGCGATGATTTCACCCACACCGACGTCGTGCAGGCGCTTTAGGCAATCCCCGCCGCGCGCAAATGCGGCCCCAGCCGTCCGCTCGCCCACAAAAAGAACATCCGGTAATCGCTCGCCAGCGACCATAAAGGATAGGTGAAGGTCGCCGGACGGTTCTTCTCAACCCCGAAATGTGCGGCCCAGGCAAAACCATATCCGGCGATCGGCAGCGCCGCCCACCAATATCCTCCGGCCACGATCGCCACCGCCAGCAACACGAAGGTCAGCGCGGTCCCGGCATAATGGACCGCACGTGTTTCCCGCTTGGCATGTTCGCGCAAATAATAAGGCCAGAACGCCGCGTAGCTGGTAATTTTCGCCACCATTCCCGCACTCCCTAAATCTTGAGGCACAGCCTTTCACGCCTGCCGGACCGTTTCAAGTCCGTGAACAAAGATGACCGTTACGTTACAAAATTGTTGCAACGCAAAAAACCGGGCCCCTAGGGTAAGCTACAGTCTTGACGCCCGATGCCGCGTGAGCGAAGAAAATCGGATGACCATCCGCATCCTCCCCGCCGTCGCCGTCGCGCTGCTCGCGCTCTCGGCCTGTGACAATAAGCCGACTGAAGTGACGAACGTCGCGCCGGATCCGATGGCATCGGTCCTTGCCAACAAGGCGCCGGTCGAACTCCCGCCGTCGATCACGGCCGATGTCAGCATGCGGTGCAAGGATAACAGCCTCGCCTTCGTTACCTTCTTCGAGGGCGACAAGCAGGTTCTGGTCAAGATCAGCAAGGACGGCACCCCGGTCAAGCTGACCGCCGAAAAGGCCGGCGATCCGCTCAAGGCTGATGGCTATGAGCTGACCGGCAATCCCAAGGCGGTCACGCTGACCGAGCCGGGCAAGCCAGCACAGCTCTGCAAGGTCGGATAATTCCGCCGATTGCACCGCGCATCGGCATCCGCCACATTGGCCGTTCGTAAAAGAAGGGTTCGTTTGTGTCGACGATCGCGATCTACAGTCTGAAGGGCGGCGTTGGAAAGACGACGCTCGCGGTTAATCTCGCCTGGGTCGCCGCGACGGCATCGTCGCGGCGCACCCTTTTGTGGGATCTCGATCCGCAAGCCGCGTCGAGCTTCCTGCTCGCGGCCAAACCCGAAGCCAGAGCAAAGGACCAGGCGCAGTCGGTCTTCGCCAAGGATGTCGAACCCGACAAACTGATCGAAAAGACAGCGACGCCAAGGCTCGATCTGCTGCCCGCGGATGCGTCGCTGCGCGGGCTCGACCTGTTGTTCCACGAACTCGATAAGAAAAAGCGGCTGCAAAAACTGCTGACCGGCTTGCGCAAGGATTATGATCGCATCCTGCTCGATTGCCCGCCGGGCCTGACCGAAACAAGCGACCAGGTGATGCGCGCCGCCGATCTGATCGTCGTCCCCGTCATCCCCTCCCCGCTCTCGGAACGCGCACTCGCCGAAGTGCTCAAGCATCTCGGCTCGAAGGCACAGGTTATGCCAGTCCACTCGATGGTCGATCGTCGGCGCAAATTGCATGCCGATGCGCTGGCGCGGCACCCCGATTGGCCCGTCATCCCGATGGCAAGCCTGATCGAACAGGTGACCGCGCGCCGCGCCCCGGTCGGCAGCTTCGCCGCGCGATCGGCCGGCGCGCAAGCGTTCGCACAGCTGTGGCAAGCGATCGAGCGTCGCATCGCCCAATGACCGCAGGGGTGACGCCGCCGCCCGAAGACGACCCAGACCCGATCCCCCCGCTCGACCCGCAATTGGTGCTGGGGGCCTATTCGGTCGGCGTCTTCCCGATGGCGGACGGGCGCGATGCCGCGGACGTCTATTGGGTCGAGCCGACCGAGCGCGCGATCCTGCCGCTCGACGGCTTCCATCTGTCGCACTCGCTACGAAAGACGCTCGTCAGCGACCGTTTCCGCGTCACCGCCAACCACGCCTTTCCACAAATCCTTGAACTTTGCGCGCAATCGTTCGCCAACCGTCCCGATACCTGGATCAATGCGCCGATCGAACGCGTTACCAACCAGCTCCACGCCATGGGCTTCGCGCATTCGATCGAGGTGTGGGAAGGCGACCTGCTGGCGGGCGGGCTTTACGGCATTGCGCTCGGCCGCGCCTTTTTTGGCGAAAGCATGGTCAGCCGCGCGCGTGATGCGTCGAAGGTCGCGATGGCATGGCTCGTCGCCCGGCTTCGTATTGGCGGCTTCACCTTGCTCGACTGCCAATTTCTAACCGAGCACCTCGCCTCTTTGGGCGCGATCGAGATCAGCCGCGCCGATTATCTCGTCGCATTGTCCGCAGCAATTTCGGGCGTGGTCGGCTCGGGGGCGTCACCCACGGCGGCTGGCGATTTCTTCGCGCTCGACCGTGGCGTGTCGTTGGAACCGGGGGCACCGCCACCCGCGACCGAATCGGGTCCGCCGAGCGGGAAGGTCATCGCGCAACTTTTGATCCACACGTCGTAGATCGGATGCTGGACGACATTGAGCGCGGGGCGTTCCTTGAACAGCCACCCCGAAAATGCCCGGCGCCAGCTCGCGTCACTGCCCTGCACATCGACCTGTACGAAAGCGCCGGTATATTGCTCCTGCTCCCACGGCGCGGTCCGTTCGCACGCGCGCAGCCGCACCACGACGTCGCCGATCCGCATCGCCTTGCCCGGCTTCAACACGACGTCGCGCGCCGCGCCATTGCGCTTGTTGAGCAACCCGAGCGTCGCGACGCGTTCCGCCATTGGCGTTGCGCCGTAGCTCGGATCGACCCCGCCGCCAAGATCGACCGTCACGATATTGCTCGCACTAGTGTCGGCGTCGAGCGCGGTGACCGGCGTCGGTTTCGCATCGGGTGCAACGGGCTTGGTCGCCCCGCAACCAGCGGCGAGCAACGTGGCGGCCAGCATTGCGGTGCGCCAGCCTGTCCGGATCACGCGTCGGGGACCCACGCTTCATAATCGCCAGTGGCGGCGGCGCGGACGCCACCCTTTTCGAGCGCGCCGCGCGGGCGATAGGCCGCGACCGTGCCCGTTAGGTTGGGCTCGGCCGGCAATTGCCACACGCGCGCCGCAGGCAGCGCGCGGTCGGGCACGTCATCGACTTGATGGTGCAGCCAGCTAAACCATTCGGGCGCGACCCGGCTCGAATCGTTCGGGCCATTATAGATGACCCAGCGGCGCGGGTTGCCCGCCGTGTCGCTGCCGCCCTGATAATAGACGTTGCCCAGCGCGTCTTCGCCGACCCGCGCCTTGCCGCGCAGGCCGAACGCCGTGCCGATGGTTGCGCCATTCCACCAGGTGAAGGGATTGAGGTTGATGCCCATGGCACCGCGCTTAGCGCGCCGCCGCGCCGCCTTCAACCGCGATTCCCGAGTCGAGGAGCCTAACCCGGCCGCCCTGCCCAGCTTACCCGGTCGCCCTCGGCGATGCCGAGATCGAGCACGCGCCCGCCGCGCAGCTCCAGCACCGCGCTCACCGGCTCGCCCGAGGGGATCGGCGTTTCGGACTGCGGCACCGTGTTTTCCGCGATCCGCGCGATCGTACCGTCGGGGCGGATGAACAGGATGTCGAGCGGGCTCGGCGTGTTCTTCATCCAGAAATTGGCCGCGCGCGGCGGTCCGCCGTCGGGCGGATAGGGCGCGAACAGCATACCGCCATCTTGCGGAATATCGGTGCGGAACATCAGTCCGCGCTCCTGCTCATCGGCGGTTTTCGCGAGTTCAACCGCGAAGGCGTGTTTGCCCTTACTGCCGGTGATGGTCAGCGCGATCGTGCCGCTCGGCGCTTCGGCGACGGCTGCCGTGTCAGTCCCACCCCGACACCCCGCCGTAGTGGCGAGCGCGGCGAGTGCCAGCAAAGCCGCATATCGAACTGCCATCATCTGCCTTTAGCCTTCTTCGTCTTCGACGATCACGGCCAACGGCCCCTTGTCGCGCTCGACGATGCGCGCCTGAAACGCTTGTCCCGGTTCGATGTCTTCGATCCCGGCGCGGCGCAGCGTCTCGATATGGACAAAGACATCGCTCGAATCGCTCGACCGCAGCAGAAAACCATAGCCTTTCAGCCGATTGAACCATTTGACCGTCACCGGCTCGAACGGCCCCGCCTGTTCGATCAACGCTGCCGAATCGCCGCGCACACCATCGCTGCGCGACCGGATCGGCGGTTCGACCGCGTCGCTCAGGTCGATCGACAGGATTTCGCTGGCTTGCAGTCCGCGCTCGCGCACCGCCGCCAGACATTCGATCCGCGCGCCCTCGGGCAAGCTGCGTCGCCCATGCGGGCGCAAGACGGAGAAATGGATCAGGATGTCGCCGACGGTCGCATCATCGGCCACGACGAAGCCGAAACCACGGGTCATATCGAACCATTTGAGCATACCGGTGTAAACGCGCGCCGACGAATCCGCCGCCGCCGCGTCACAACCCGCTGCGCCCTCGCGGTCGATGCCGTCAAGCGCCGGAATGACTTCGTTCCGCATCACGAATTATCCCCCGCCAAAGATGCTAGCATGGACAATGTACGGACGCAAAAAGCGATACAGGCCCAGCCGATAGGCACACAATTCGCACGAAACGAGGACGTATCAGTCGCTCGATTCCAGCGCTTCACCCGGCCCGAGCGACGCGATCCGCCGGGCCAGCGTAAAATCATGACCGCCGCGAATCATCGCGGCAATGTGCTTCTCGCGCTCGGGGCGCTCGGCGCGGATGGAAGCGAACGGACCGATCCGCCGCCGCCGCGCAAACGCCATGGCCGTCTCCAACGCGCGATCCTCGACCGCCGGGACGATTGCTTCGCGATCCTCCTCGACCAGCCCCGCCTGATGCAACGCGCCGGTGACGCGGCGTTTGCCCAGCCCGCGCCGTCCCATCGCCGCCGCGCGCGCCTCGCCGAAGGCGCGGTCGTCGATATAGCCGAGGTCGGCCAGCTTCTCGGCCAGCGCCGCCGGGTCCGCCGGGTCCCCGTCCCAGCCGCGTTCGCGTATCTTGCGCACCAGATACTGCGCCAAGCGACTCCGCGTTGTCGAGAACCGCTCGACATAGCGCAGCGCAAGCCGATCAAGCGCTGCCGCATCCAACGGCGGCACGGCACGTATCTCTCTTGATTTCGAACGGTTCTTTGCTGGATGGAACATGACGCCATCATTGTGCCACAGTCGAACTCGATTTTGAACGCCCAGCTCAGGTTGGGGGCATAAGCAGGGGTGTATGTCGAAAAATTAGGCGCGGCCGTCGGCGAACGGTCGCGATCAAGGGCGCAAACACTGATGATGATGGATGTAGCGGATACGCGGAAGACCTCGGTGGCGACACCGGGGCCAGCCGCGCCGAACGTGGTCGGTACCCCGACCGCCGATACGCTGGCACGACGTTTCGCTGATTTCGACACGCTGGGGGCAGCGCTCGATTATGCGGCAAGCGGAGCGCGCGGGCTGAACTTCCATGATGCGCGCGGCACGCTGTCGCGGGCTTATCCGTTTGCCGCCTTGCGCGACGACGCGCTGGCGATGGCGCGACGGCTGATCGCCGCCGGGATCAAGCCCGAGGATCGCATCGCGATCGTCGCGGAAACCAGCCCCGATTTCGCCGCTCTGTTCTTCGGCACCGTCTACGCCGGTGCCTGGCCCGTCCCGCTGCCGCTCCCAACCAGCTTCGGCGGGCGCGATTCGTATATCGAACAGCTCCGCGTGCAGCTCTCGAGCTGCGATCCCACGCTGCTGATCTATCCGCCCGAACTCGCAGAGATGGGCGGCGATGCCGCCCGCGCGGCGGGCGTCACCGGGGTCGACTGGTCCGAACTCGTCACTCGCCCCGCCCCGCCGGTCGATCTGCCGCAGGCAAAAGGCAGCGACATCGCCTATCTGCAATATTCCAGCGGATCGACGCGCTTCCCGCACGGGGTCGTCATCACGCACCGCGCGCTTCTCAACAATCTCGCCGCGCATTCGCACGGTATGCAGTTGATCGACAGCGACCGCTGCGTCTCGTGGCTCCCTTGGTATCACGATATGGGGCTGGTCGGCTGCTTCCTCTCGCCGGTCGCCAATCAGGTGTCGACCGATTACCTCAAGACCGAGGATTTCGCCCGCCGTCCGCTTGCGTGGCTCGACATGATCAGCCGCAACCCCGGCACCTCGATCAGCTATTCGCCGACCTTCGGCTACGACATTTGCGCGCGCCGCATGTCGAGCCAGACCAAGGCGTCCGAACGTTTCGACCTGTCGCGCTGGCGGCTTGCCGGGAATGGCGCCGACATGATCCGCCCCGACGTGATGCAATGCTTCGTCGATGCGTTCGAGGAAGCCGGCTTCAAAGCCAGCGCCTTCCTGCCGAGCTACGGCCTCGCCGAGGCGACGCTCGCCGTGTCGATCATGCCGCCGACCGAGGGCATCCGCGTAGAATTGGTCGAGGAAACGCAACTCTCCGGTGTCGCGGCGGGAGAAGACCGCCCGCAACGCTACCGCGCGATCGTCAATTGCGGCAAGCCGGTGAAGGACATGAAGGTCCAGATCCGCGAAGAAGACGGCACCCCCCTGCCCGAGCGCGCGATCGGCAAGATCTGGTGCTCGGGTCCATCGGTGATGGTCGGCTATTTCCGCGATCCGGAATCGACCGATGCGTGCCTTGTCGATGGCTGGCTCGATACCGGCGACATGGGCTATCTCAGCGACGGCTACATTTACATCGTCGGCCGCGCCAAGGACATGATCATCGTTAACGGTCGCAACCATTGGCCGCAAGACATCGAATGGGCGGTCGAGCAGCTCCCCGGCTTCAAGGCCGGCGACATCGCCGCCTTCGCGATCACCACGCCGGGCGGCGAGGAAACCCCCGCCGTGCTCGTCCAGTGCCGCACCTCCGACGAATCCGAACGCGTCCGCCTCCGCGATGAAATCCGCGAACGCGTTCGCTCGGTCACCGGCATGAATTGCGTGATCGAACTGATCCCCCCGCGCACGCTGCCACGCACCAGCTCGGGCAAACTAAGCCGCGCCAAGGCGCGGAACCTGTATTTGAACGGAGATATCAAGCCGTACGATCTGGCGGCGTAAGCCGCCTCGGCGCCCTGTCGCGCTGCCCGCCTATGTCAGCGCGCGCCACGTGACATAGGCGGCGGTTGCCAGCACCAAGATGGCGAAAGCGGTTCGCGCTGCCGCCGCGCGGTCTGCGAGCAGCCGCGCGACCGGAATGGCGATCACCGATCCGATTGCCCCGCCGCCAAGCAACGCGGCAAAGAGCGACCAGTCGACCAAACCGGACATCGCATAGCTCGCGCTGGTCGCAGCGCCGAACAACACGACCGACACCAGCGACGACGCCGCGGCGTTTGCCAGCGTCATGCCCGTTGCCGCCATCAGCCCCGGCACGATCAGGAAGCCACCACCGATCCCGAAGAATCCGGCGGCAAGCCCCGTCACCGCTCCCGCTGGCGCCAGCTTGAAGGTCAACGCCGTGGTCAAGCGGACGCTCGCATCGCCATCTGCCTTACGCGGCAGCAGCATCGATCCACCGACCAGCGCCATCGCCAGCGCGAACCAGATCAACAGCTGGCTACCGTCGATCTGCTTGGCGACATGCGCGCCGATTAGCGATCCGGTCACGCCGGCGGTGCCAAACACAAAAGCGCAGGGCCATTTCACCCGACCTGCGCGCGCCTGCACCAACAGGCCGAGCGCAGCATTGGCCGCAACCGCTGCTGCCGACGTGCCGATCGCCACATGCGGATCCCGCACGCCGACGATGTAGAGCAGCAACGGCGTCGCCAGCACCGATCCACCCCCGCCGAATACCGACAGCAGCAGGCCGATGACCGCGCCGCCGACAATCGCGGCGGGATAGGATATGCTTGCAACGTCCACGATCTAGGCCGCGACCGAGCGGTTCCACGGCAGATAGCCGAGCAATCGGGCCATGCCGCAAAATCCGCTGATCCCGGCAAAGGTCAGGCCAGCGCCGACAAAGGCCGACAAACCGAAGAGATAGGGCGATACCAGCCACCCCAGAAGCACCCCGGTCAGCACGAGCGAGCCCGCGAAAATTTGCACTTGCCGCATCATTTCCAGCGGGGCCTTGCGATTGGCCGCGACCGGCAATCCGGCGCGCGCCCAGCCATCAAGACCCCCGTCTAGGACATAGGCTTTGCCGCCGATGCGGCCAGCCAGCCGATCCGCATTGGCGGCCGTGCGCATGCCCGATCGGCAGGTGAAGATGACATCGGTCCCCGCCATCTCCGGCAACGCCACCGCTTCGAACCGTGACAGCGGACGCGACACGGCTCCGGGAATATGCCGGCGCGCAAATTCGTCCTCCTCGCGAATGTCGATCAGCAGCGCGTGGCCCTGCCGAACCCGCTCCTCGACGGCATCAGGTGTCAGCGCGATCAGGGTCTTGGACATTGGATGTCTCCACATCATCGGGACAGAAAATCGCGGCGAGCGTCGCCATCACTTGGGCCGCGGCAGGATCGGCAATCCGATAGTAAATTGCGAGACCGTCGCGCCGGGTCGCCACCAGCCCGTCGCTGCGCAATACCGCCAGATGTTGCGACAACGCCGATTGCGACAGGCCGATGAGCGGGAGCAATGCGCCCACCGACCGTTCACCCGCCGACAATTGGCACAGAATCATCAAGCGTCGCTCATTGGCGAGCGCGCGCAGCAGGCGGGCCGCCGCCGCAGCGCTCTCTTCAAAACGGGACACGTCAAAGGCGGCGAGATCGACCATATTGCAAATATATGCATTGAATCTAATTTAGCAAGTTCTTATATTACTGGAGATAGGAGCTTCCTGATGAACCCCAGCGTCCAGACCTTTTTCGATCCGGCGACCTTCACCGCAACCCACCTCGTCGTCGACACCCCGACCGGAACGGCCGCGATTATCGATCCCGTGCTCGATTTCGAGCCGAAAGGCGGGACATTGGCGACCACCTCGGCCGATGCGCTGCTGGACGTGATTGCCCGCCAGGGGCTGACGCTCGCTTATATTCTGGAAACGCATGCCCATGCCGACCATCTGTCGGCAGGCGACTATCTGCGGCGCAAAACGGCTGCCGCGCTGGTCATCGGCGCGCACATTACCGATGTCCAAAAGGTGTTTGCGCCGATGTTCGACGCCGACGACGTGGCAACCGACGGCAGCCAGTTTGATATCCTGCTGCGCGAGGGCGACTGCCTGACGCTGGGCACGTTGACAATTCGAGCCTTGCACACGCCCGGCCACACACCGGCCTGCAACACCTATCTGATCGGCGATGCCGCCTTTGTCGGCGATACGCTGTTCATGCCGGATTATGGCACCGCGCGGGCCGATTTCCCCGGCGGCGATGCGCGAACGCTCTATCGCTCGATCCAGCGAATTCTGGCGTTGCCGCCTGAGACGCGGATCTTCGTGGGCCATGATTATCTCCCCGCTGGCCGCGCGGAGTACCAGTGGGAGACGACCGTAGCTGCGGAAGCGGCAGGCAACATCCATCTTTCTGGGAACACCGACGAGGATGCGTTCGTCGCAATGCGGGAAGCGCGCGACAAGACGCTGGCCGCGCCAACGCTGATTCTGCCGTCGCTGCAAGTCAACATCCGCGCCGGCGCGCTGCCACCCGAATCGCCGTCCGGAAGGACTTTTCTAAGGCTGCCGATCACGTTCGCTTGATCGACATGATCGATGGTGTCGGCGCGCATTCGAATTTCAGGCATCGCTGCCCGCTATAACGATCCGCTAACGCTTCTACGCTAAGCCCGGCATCGTGCGCACCGAACCGACCTCGCAATTCGCCATGCCGCGAATCGACGCCAGAGCCTTGCTCGGCCTGTACGATCCTGCCGACACGACCGATTGGGCGCCGATCCGCGCCGCGCAATTGCATGCCGGCAGCCAGCTCGCCTTTTTCCTGCTTGCCGCCAATCTCATCGGCGCGGCGCTGGTGACGCTCCTGCTTGAACACGCCGCGCCGTTGTGGGCGATGGCGAGTTGGGGCGCGGTCGTCGCGGCGGTGGCGGTGGCAGTGACTTTCCGTCGTCTTGCCGCGCGCCACCGCGCCGCCAGCAGCGCCACACTGGGTGATGTGCGCGACACGGTGCTGGAGGGGATCGCGCTCGCGGCCGTCTGGTCGGTGCCGCCGCTCGCCTTCGGCGCGACCGCCGATAGCACCACCGCGCTCGGCCTGTGGATCGTGCTGTCGGTGCTGATGACCGCCTCGGCCGTTGCGATGGCAGCGCTTCCGCTGGCGACGCTCAGCTTTTTGGGCATCCTCGGCACGGCGATCGCGGCGATGCTCTTCCTCGTCGGCGGGCCGGTGCTGGCGGCTTCGATCCTGCTGTTTACCGCGCTGCTGATGATCGGCTGCTTCACCCGCGCGCGCGCGCTGGTGGTGATCCGCGCCGGCGAAATCTCGCTCGCCGAACGCGACGAAACGATCAGCTTGCTGCTGCGCGAGGCGCAGGATCATAGTGCCGACTGGCTGTGGGAAACCGATGCCGCACGCCGCATCGTGCGCGCCTCGCCGCGCTTTGCGCATTCGGTCGGGCTCGATCCTGTCAGCATCAACGGCAAGGCGCTGCTCGAAGTGCTGGCCGGCCCGACCTGGGAGGCCGGCAATTTCTCGGCGGGCCTGCGCACGCTTGGCGAGCACCTCAAAGGACGCGTGGCGTTCAGCGGCGTGTTGCTGCCGGTGCGGGTCGGTGACACCGAACGCTGGTTCGAAATCGCTGCCAACCCGCGCGTCGACGAACGCGGTGCGTTCATCGGCTTTCGCGGTGTCGGATCGGACGTGACCGAACAGCGCGAATCGGCCGACAAGATCAACCGCATGGCGCGTTTCGATACGCTAACTGGCCTGCCCAACCGTTTGCACATCAACGAAACGCTGGGGCGCGCAATGGCCGATGCCACCAAATGGGGCAGCCGCTGCGCCTTCATGATGATCGACCTCGATCGCTTCAAGGCGGTCAACGATTCGCTCGGCCATCCGATCGGCGACCGCTTGCTCGGCCGCGTCTCCGAACGGCTCACTGCGCTGATGAGCGAGAACGAGCTGATCGGGCGGCTTGGCGGCGACGAATTCGCGGTCGTCGTGCGCGATGCGGGCGACGGCGCGCGCGTCGAACGCCTCGCCCAGACAATCGTCGATGCCCTCGCCAAGCCCTATGATCTCGATCAGCACACGCTTTATACCGGTGCCAGCGTCGGCGTGGCATTCGGCCCGCGCGACGGTGCGACCGCGGAAATGCTCATCCGCTCGGCCGATCTCGCACTGTATCGCTCGAAGGATCAGAGCGGCGGCATGTATCATTGTTACGAACCGCAATTGCACGTCGCCGCCGAGGAACGCCGCATCCTCGAACAAGCCCTGCGCAAGGCACTCAGCAATGACGAACTCGACGTGCATTATCAGCCCGTCGTCGATGCCGGCACCGGCAGCCTGAAGGGGTTCGAGGCGCTGGTACGCTGGACGCATCCCGAACTCGGCTCGATCTCCCCTGCCAAGTTCATCCCGCTGGCCGAGGATGCGCGGCTGATCGCGCCGATCGGCGAATGGGTGCTGCGCTCGGCTTGTGCCGAGGCCGCAACCTGGCCCGGCGAAACGCGCATCGCGGTCAACGTCTCGCCCGAACAATTGCACAATCCCGGCTTCGTCGCGATCGTTGCCTCGGCGTTGGCGAACAGCGGCCTGCCCGCCAGCCGGCTCGAGCTCGAAGTGACCGAGAGCGTGTTCATGCGCGACGATACCGGCGCGGTGAAGGTGCTCGAGCGCATTCTCGGCCTCGGCGTCCGCCTCAGCCTCGACGATTTCGGCACCGGTTATTCCTCGCTCGGCTATCTCAGCCGCACCAAATTCTCGACGATCAAGATCGACCGCAGCTTCGTCATCGGCGCGTCGAAGAAAGTCCCCGAGGCGATCGCGATCATCCGCGCCGTCGTCGCGCTCGCGCAGAGCCTCGGCATGGCCACCACCGCCGAGGGCGTCGAGACCGAGGACGAGCACCGCATGGTGCAGGATCTCGGCTGCACCAAGGTGCAGGGTTATTATTTCGGCCGCCCGCTCCCCGTCGCCGAAGCGCGCAGCCTCGCACAGCGCGACTGGAGCGACCGCGCCGCTGCGTAAAGCCGCTTGCGGGCCACGCGGCGGCACGCTAACGAACGCCGCTGATAGGGGTGTAGCTCAGTTGGTTAGAGCGTCGGTCTCCAAAACCGAAGGCCCTCGGTTCGAGTCCGAGCTCCCCTGCCAGGCCTGAAGGCGCACGCGATCAGCGAAGCTGACCCGCGAGACGCCGCAAGGCCGGGCGGCGGCCCCTGGGCCGTCCGACGTGATGGGACTTGCTCCCATCACGGCCCCCTGTTAGACCGTATCCATTCCGACATCGGGAATTTTCGTCATCGGGCCTTGGCAGGTCCGGGCGGCGGGCCCATGTCCGGAACAAGCGTTACAACAAGAGTGCAGGCACCGTGGCAAAGACGACCCCCCTCGAATTCTTCCGTCAGGTTCAGGCCGAGACCAAGAAGGTCGTGTGGCCGACGCGGCGTGAGACGCTGACGACGGGCATCATGGTCGTCATCATGACGACCATTCTCGGCCTGTTCTTCTTCGTGATCGACACCAGCTTCGAGGCGGTCATCGCCCTGCTGCTCAGCCTCGCAAAGTAAGAGACCAAAACACCATGGCACGCTGGTACATCATCCACGCTTATTCGGGTTTCGAGGGCAAGGTCCGCGATTCGATCATGTCGGAGGCGACCCGCATGGGCCTCGACCAGCTCGTCGAGCAAATCGAAGTCCCGACCGAGACGGTCACCGAAGCGCGCCGCGGCAAAAAGATTTTGGTCGAGCGCAAATTCATGCCGGGCTATGTGCTCGCCAAGCTCAACATGAACGACGACGTCTATCACCTCGTCAAGAACACGCCCAAGGTTACCGGCTTCCTGGGGCCGAACGGCAAGCCGCAAGCGATCCCCGAGGCGGAAGCCGCGCGGATGCTCAACACCAAAGACGAAGCCGCCGCCGCTGCGCCCAAGCAGAAGATCAAGGTCGATTTCGAAATCGGCGATTCGGTCAAGGTGCTCGACGGCCCGTTCGCGAGCTTCAACGGCATTGTGGAGGAACTCGATTTCGACCGGTCGCGGGTCAAGGTGTCGGTGTCGATCTTCGGGCGTGCTACGCCGGTCGAGCTGGAGTTTGAGCAAGTCGAGCGCTCGAAATAGCGCGAATGCGCTATTTCGAGACCCGCACGTGAAATAGCGCAGCTATTTCACGAGAACGATGCTCGACCGGCCGGCGGCCAAAGGCCGTCCGACGACGCGGCTTTGCCGCGGCGCGCCCGAGCGCAACACCACCACCCGCTCATTGAATCCAGCATCACCCGATGCTAAAACCCGTGCCTCACCAAAAGGCACACCCCATGCGCACGACCATAGCCCTCGACGACGATCTCGTCGCAAAGGCACAAGCCTATACCGGCATCACCGAGAAATCGGCGCTGGTCCGCGCGGCGTTGCAGGCGCTCGTCGCGCGCGAGGCGGCGCATCGGCTCGCACTGCTCGGTGGGACCGAGCCCGATTTCACCCTGCCACCACGCCGCCGCAGCGAGCCGTGATCCTCGCGGACACGTCTGTCTGGGTCGATCATTTTCGGCCCGGTCAGGCAATTCTGGCGGCACACCTTGAGGCAGGGCACATTGCGATGCACGCTTATGTGCTGGGCGAGATTGCCATGGGAGCACTCCACCAGCGTGCGCGGATCCTGTCGGACCTGCACGATTTTACCCAAGCGCCAATCGCCGACCACCACGAAGTCCTCGCGCTTGTCGAAACCCATAAGCTGTTCGGCAGCGGTATCGGCTATATCGACGCTCACCTCCTGGCATCCACGCTTCTCGCGCCGGGCATGAGGCTGTGGACCCACGATAAACCGCTGCACGCGGCGGCGGTGCGGCTGGGGGTGGCGGCAGCGGTCAGTGGTTAGGCGCGCTTAAGCGTCTGCTTTCAACCGCCCCAACGGCAGATCGATCTCTCCATGATCAGGTCGGTCTCGGTCAAGATTTTCACGATCTTCTGGTAATGGCCTACAGCGTCGTAGCTGAGGACCCGCATCCGCCGGCACCGCAGCCATTTCCGCGCGGAGTCCAAGATAAGCATGTCGCCCTTGCCGTTCGCGCCACGCCAGCCGGCGGGGCAGACTTGGCAACCGCGCACGCGACAGGAATGTCGCGGACTGCGCCATAGGGCTACCGCCGCCACCTTACCTGCGACAAATCCGGCAACACCGGCGCCTCCGGCTCGTGCGGCGACTGCCCGCGCCCCTCGCGCTGCGCCGCTCGACGAACCGCATAATCCTCGCGGTCGCGCGCGCGTTCCGCTTCCCACATCGCGCCCAGCCGATAGCTGCGCGCTTCCTGTGATTCGCCGCGGCGGCGCTTGATGTGCGGCGGTTCGGCCTGCAACCGCACTTCCTTCTGGTGGAGGTGGAGCAGCTGCATCGCCTGGTCGAAGGTCATCGGCGGCACCGGCGGGGGATCGTTGTGGCGCCACGCATCGTCGCGGTAACTGTCGGCCAGGCCGGCTTCCATCAGCGCCGCCTCGATCCTTTCATAGCCCATTTCGAGCGCCATCCGCATCTCGCGCGCAAAGGCGGGGTTCTGGCGGCGGCGCGCGTAGAAAGCGGAATGCGAGAAGCCCGCCGCCGCCGCCGCGAGCCGGACGTTGGCGGTGGCGGACAAAGCGGCGAGAAACGCCTGTTCGGCCGCACGCGTCAGGCGTCCGGCCGGGGTTCGTCGGACTTGCAGGCGGCCCGAAGCGGTGCGGAGGATTTTCGGCTCGGTGGCAATAGCTGCTGTCCTGGTACACAGCCTCGGCTTAGCTCCGGTGCGCTTCACCTCGTGCAACGCGGCATGCGCGATCGCGAGCGCCATGTCCCATTCGGCCGCGAAGGCCGGGTGCTTGACGCGGCGTTTGGTGAATTTCGCACGGTGCGCACCGACTTGCCGCGCCGCCTCGCGTACGTTGCCGATCTGCCGCAGCGCCTTGAGGAAGGCGGCGTTCTCGAGGCATTGCGCGCGGGTGAGTGGTCGGACCATTGCGCCCAACCATTTCTACCGCGTTTTCCTACATTGCAACCCGCATCCGCTATCACTGCGGCCGGATCGTGCGATGCTACGCGCATCCGATCCGGCCGCTCCGTTCGTACCCATCCCCGCGCTTATTGCGCGAACAGCAATCCCCACATGAAGTCATAGGCGGTATAGCCCTTGGCCGGCGCATTCGGCCCGATCGGGGACCCGACATTGGCGGGGCCCGACGCATTGAACGCCGCGCCCGCATGACACGAAATGCACGACGATTGCGCGAGCGGGACGTTGGCGTTGAGCGTTTCGACCACCGAACTGCCGAGCAACGTGGGATTGGCGGCGGTGCCGAAGGTGCTTTGCGATCCGCTCAGGCAATAATTGGCGAAGACCGCGCCGACATTGGCTTGCTGCATCATCGCGGTGACGTTGGCCGATTTGGGGCAGGCGCCATATTGCCCCCACGGCTTGGCGTTCGCCGGGGTGGTTGGCGTCGTCGCGCCGAAGCTGTCGCTACACCCAGTCAAATCGCAGCGACCCGGCGTATAGGCATTTTCGAAATCGGCCCAGATCCAGTCGGGGAAGCCGGGGGTCTTGACCGAAATATGCATGCTGGTCATCGCATAGGCCGTGGCCGGGCCTTTGCCGACATTGGCGCTCGACGTGTAGAAATTGGCGGTGACGAAGCTCGCCGGCTTGCCCAGCCAGGTCGCCAGCGTGGTGACCGGAATCCAGTCGGCCTTTACCTCGAGCGCGTTCCACGGCGCGGTGACCGGCTGGCCCGTTGCGTAATATTGGCTGATCCCGGCCGATGACCACAGGCCGTTGCCGACCAGATAATCATAGGTCGCGCGGTCACGGCGCACTTCCTCGCCGACGCAGCCGGTCTTGGGGAAGCCTGACCCCGCCGCCGCGCCGCCCAGCCCCGACGGCGATCCGCAGCCCTGCGCGGGTCCGATCACTTGCACGCCAAAGCCGCGCCGTGCGCCGCGCAGCGCCGCGGTCGCGCGCATGTGCGCCATGCCGAGCAAGCTGCGCTGGAGCGACTTGGGCGCGCGTTTGGACGTCGCGCTCGGCCATGCCGGTACATTGCAGCCCGGTACGGGTTTAGTGGGTGCGCACGGATTGGAAACATAGATGTCCTGATCCGAGGCAAAGGTCTCATACGCGACTTTGCCCGGCACACCCGACGGGGTGACGGCAAGGATGAATTGCTGCCACAAGACCAAGTCGTTCGAGATTGGCGGCGGTGGAACGATTTGGGCTGGTTTGGCGCTGCTTTGCACACCGCCGAGCGCGAGTGCGGAAACAGCAATCGCCGATAGTCCCAGCGACACATAGGCACGACGTGATTTAACGGTTGATACAGACATGGTCTTTGCTCTCCATACAAATGATGAACGCGCTGTTACCCGTCGGTAGTCTCTCCGATACCGTATTAGAGACCGCAATTACGCATTGAGTCAACGTCACTTCTGTAACAAAGCTACATCCATTACGGCGCTACTTACAGCATACGTCGGCGCTGTGACCCTTGGCCGTTGCGAGAATGACGCAAAGCGCGGGCACAAGCATTTGCATCGCGGCGCGCATTCGGGTATGCGCGCCAGCTTCCAACGTCACATCGTCGGAACCATCCGCGGGAGATGGGCCATCGGCCCGTCGTCTGGACCGCTAAACTTGAAACAGAGTGAGGCTGCCACATGGCAAAAAAGATTACCGGCTATATCAAGCTGCAGGTTCCTGCAGGCAAGGCCAACCCCTCGCCCCCGATCGGCCCAGCTTTGGGTCAGCGCGGCGTCAACATCATGGAATTCTGCAAGGCGTTCAACGCGCAGACCGGTGACCAGGAAGTCGGCACGCCGCTGCCGACCGTGATCACCGTCTATGCCGACCGTTCGTTCTCGTTCGAGACCAAGACGCCGCCGGCATCGTACCTGATCAAGAAGGCCGCTGGCCTCAAGTCGGGTTCGAAGGAACCGGGCAAGATTTCGGGCGGGACGATCAAGCGTTCGCAGCTGGCCGACATCGCGACTGCGAAGATGAAGGATTTGAACGCCAACGATCTGGGTGCCGCAACGCGCATCATCGAAGGCTCCGCCCGCGCAATGGGCCTCGAAGTGGTGGAGGGCTAAGATCATGACATTCATCAGCAAGAAGCAGAAGTCGGTCACGATCGATCGTGAAAAGCTCCACGGCATCGACGAAGCGATCGCTTTGGCGAAATCGGGTGCCACCTCGAAGTTCGACGAGACGATCGAAGTCGCGATGAACTTGGGCGTCGACCCGCGCCACGCCGACCAAATGGTCCGCGGCGTCGTGACCTTGCCCAAAGGCACGGGTAAAACCGTCCGCGTCGGCGTGTTCGCCAAGGGCGTGAAGGCCGAGGAGGCGCTCGCCGCCGGGGCCGATGTCGTTGGCGCGGAGGATCTGATGGAGATCGTCCAGGGTGGCACGATCGATTTCGACCGCTGCATCGCGACGCCGGACATGATGGGCATCGTCGGGCGACTCGGCAAGATCCTGGGGCCGAAGGGCATGATGCCGAACCCCAAGCTCGGCACGGTCACGATGAACGTCGCGGAAGCGGTCAAGGCAGCCAAGGGCGGCCAAATCGAATATCGCGTCGAAAAGGCCGGGATCATCCATTCGGGCATCGGCAAGGCGTCGTTCCCGGCAGAAGATCTGCGCGCCAATTTCAACGCGCTGATCGATGCGATCGTCAAGGCCAAGCCGTCGGGCGCCAAGGGCAAGTATGTCCGCAAGGTCGCGGTTTCGAGCACCATGGGTGTCGGGATCAAGGTCGATGTGGCTGAGGTTTCGGCCGCCTAAGGCGTCCCATTCCGTTCGCGACATGATCAAGGGCCGGGGCGCAATCCCCGGCCCTTTTTCTTTCTTCTCTCTCGCCCCGCTTGCGGGGAGAGGGAGAAGCAGGACGCGCCATTTGCTATTGGGGCGAAATGCGCCTAAGGCGCTCAGGCTACTTTCGCAAATCGACGGTCTCTGGCGCTTTGCGGCTCCATCTTCCTTCTTTCACTGCTGATTACGGCACACGTCGACGCGACTCTCGCGTCGCCGCAACCAAAGAAGGATACCTTCATGACCATCGGAACCGTAAAGTTCTTCAATGCCGACAAGGGCTATGGCTTCATCGCGCCGGAAGGCGGCGGCGAGGATGCCTTTGTGCACATCACCGCAGTCGAGCGCGCCGGCATGGCGACCCTCGATAAGGACCAGCGCGTTCAGTACGAGCTCGAGCAGGACAAGCGCGGCAAGATGTCGGCTGTGAACCTGCAGCACGCTTAATAGCGTCTGCTAAAAGAAAGGGCGGTCCGGTTCTCCGGGCCGCCCTTTTTTTGTGTTCACCGTAGCGCCGTCGCGACGGCGCGCTCGTAACCGAACGTCGCGGGCGGCGGGATCGGGATGTCGGGCGGGGTCTTGGTGAGGCCGAGTGCCTGACCGAGCGAGCGACCGAATACCTTGAGCAGCGCGCCAGGTGTCGGCTTGTCGGTGGTGCCCGCGCCCGCGACCGATACGGTCGGCGCGCTCAGCGTGCCGCCAATGCGGATCGGGTCGGCAATGCGCAGCAACGCGCGGCTCTTGCTCGTGCCCGCCAGCGTTACGTCGATGCGCTCGCCATCGAGCACAATCCGCCCTGCCCCGCGCCCGACCGAGCTGCCAGTGTCGATGCCGAGCGGATGCGGAACAAGCACACCATTGGTCGCACTGAAATTGGCGACGAGGCAGCGCAGCGGCACTTGCTGGCTCGGGCCGCCAATCGCGTGGACGACCGCGCCGCTCAGATTCTGGCCGAGCACATCTGCGACGATCCGCTTTACATGGCCCTGCGTCGCGACAATCGCCGCCTTGCCCGAGGCGTGCGACAGCGCTTCGCGCACGGTATCGCCCTGACCGCTCAGGACAATGTGCCCGCGCACTTGCCCGCCGACGATGTCGGGCTGGCCGATCAAGCCCTCGAGCGTGAGGCCGGCCAGACGGAGGTCGACCGACAATTTGGGTGGCCCGCTGCGATGATCGACGCGGGCGGTGCCGGTCATCCGCCCATTGGCGAGCGTGGCGACGATGTTGCTGACGCTCAGCAACTTATGATCGAGGCTTAGCGTGCCGGACAGGCTGTGGAATACCGTGCCGCCCTTGGAGAGCAGATGGTCTGCGGAAAAGCGGATCGTGCCGTCGGTCTTCCACAGTTTCGACAAGTTGATGCGCGTTGGCGGGAGGACGCGCGGGCCGATCGTCGCACGGCGCTGGGCCGAGACGGCTTGCCCCTTGGCGTCGGCGAGATCGTCGAAATCGAGCTGCGTGGCGTGCAGCCGCGCGTCGATCGCGGTACGCTGGTCGATCTTGTGGACCGTCGCCATCCCGGTGAAGCGCGAGCGCCCGATGCTGCCGCCGATCCGGTCGACATACCAGTCGCGCCCGTCATGCCGGATCGTCCCCGTCACCGCGACGGCTTGCGTGCCGAACAATCCCGCTTCGATGATGCGGTCGATATTCTTGAGCGTCGGGGCCTGCGCCGCGATGGCGGCGGTGAAGTGGCGCGTGTCGAGCACCCCGTTCATCTGGCCCTTTGCGGTCATGTGCAGGGCGGGCGATGCCAGCGTGGCGGCGAAGGGATAGGGCGCGGCGGGGTCGATCCCGGTGATCCGCCCGCCGGTCAGATCGAGCGTGGCGGGCGAATCCAGAAAGGTGCCGGTGGCGGACAGGCGGAGGCCGCGCGTCGCATCGACGGTAAGCGGCCCCGCAATCATCAGGCCGCGCTTGGCGTCCCGCAGCACGATCTGCGTGTTGGTGATGGTCAGATCGGACAGGCTGGGGCCAGTCGATTCGGACGTGCGCGCTTTGGGTCCATCGGGTTTCCAGTTGGCGCGACCGTCGGCGTCGCGGATCAGCACGATCCGCGCGCCATCGACCGTCACCCGGTCCGGGCGGAACGTGCCGAACAGCAAAGCGAACACCGGCACGCGCACCCGCGCCATGCCGATGCGGACGAAATCACCGGGGCCTGCCCAAGCGGGCTGTGCGATCCGCACATCGCGTACCGAAACGATCGGCGTGTAGGAAAACACGCCGTCGCGCGTGATTGATCCGACCTGTACGTGCGTCTTGAGCGCGGCCGACAGGCGGTTCTCGACCAGCCCCCGCATCAACCCGACCGGAAAGGCACCCAGTACAAGGACGAAAATTGCGAGCGACGCCAGAAGGGCGAGAGCGATACGCGGCAGCAGCCAGTGCCAGCGCGGCGGGCGCGCGATGCGCGGCAGGTTTTCTGGGATCGTCACGCGGGGAAGAACCCGGCGACGCGACATTTGTTGCACCAACGTAGCGCCGTGATGACGCGAGACGGGCCGGAGGTTTCTCACCCCCCGGCCCTTCCGCAATCCCCGGCGCCTTTCCCAATTGCAGTATCGTGGGCGGTCAGATGCCGATCACGCCACCATCCGCCTTAGTGATGACGATTGTCGCCGAACGCGGGCGCGATCCGGCGGCGGCGGTGCCCGACTGATTGGCGGGCCAATTGCTCGTAATCGACGCAGCGGTGCCGTTCTCGCCAGGATGCTGAATGTTCACGAACAGCGATTTGCCGTCCGGCGTCGAGTGGATGCCGGTGATCTCGCATTCCTTCGGGCCGACGAGGAAACGACGCAGCGTCGTCCCCGGCGTCTTGCCGATCCGCGTCGTCACGGTGTTGGTCGCGCCGCCCAGCGTGCTGGTCACGCTGCGCGTGCCGCCGTCACCGACGATGCCGGGGATCGATGCTAGCAACATGCAGTTGGTCTGGTCGACAAAGGCGCCGTCATCGGTTTCGATCCACATTAGCGGCGTGGAAGTACCGGTAATGTTCGTCGGCAGGCCAAACCACAGTCCGTCGGGCGACGAGAAATCGTTGGTCGCATCAAGGCCAGAAAGATTGATGTTGGTCGCATCAAGGTCGCTACCCGCACCGAAGCCATAAATATCCCAGGTGAAGCTGGTCGCCTCGGACGTATCGCCGGTTTCCCGCAAGCGGATGATATGGCCATTGGCATTGCCATTAGTCGATCCGCCGGTCGTCCGCGGATCGTTATAAGCGCGCGGATTGGCCGGATCGACCGCGGCGGCGGTACGCGACGAATTGTTGGTGAGCGTCGCATACATCTCGCCGGTTGCCGGATTGACTGCGGTCCATTCGGGCCGATCCATCCGCGTCGCACCGAGCGCATCCGCCGCGAGCCGTGCGTTGACGAGGACGTCGGCCTGATCGGCAAAGGCATAAGCGGCGTTGCCGGCGGTCAGCGGGCCGGTGCCGAACACCAACGGCAGCCATGTGCCGCTGCCATCGGCGTTGAAGCGCGCGACATAGAGCGTGCCCGCGTCGAGATATTTGTCGCCGATCGCGAGACGGTTGGTGATCGCCGCATCCGCCGCCGACCAAACCGCGGTCGATACGAATTTGTAGATATATTCGTTTTGCGCGTCGTCGCCCATGTAAAAGGCGGGGCGGACGCCTGCGATCGTACGGCCGATCTGGCAGCCTTCATGGTTCATGCGGCCAAGCGCGGTGCGCTTGCGCGGGGTCGATGCCGGATCGAACGGATCGATTTCGACGACCCAGCCATATTGGAACGCTTCGTTGCGGAAATCGCCGGTGCCGTCGGCTGCGGCGGTCGGATTGACCGTGATGTTCCACTTCGAAAAGTTCGTGCTGGTCGCATCGGCGGGGACCACGGTCGCCCAATTGTTGTTGCCCGCGCGACCTTCGGGAATGCCGTAGCGCGCGAGGCTGACATTGACCTTCGACGTTGCACCGCCGCGCGCGACGACATC
Source organism: Sphingomonas psychrolutea (assembly GCF_014636175.1). GTDB lineage: Bacteria > Pseudomonadota > Alphaproteobacteria > Sphingomonadales > Sphingomonadaceae > Sphingomonas > Sphingomonas psychrolutea. The sequence goes on from NZ_BMDW01000004.1 coordinate 175,099, forward strand.
GCCGGTCGAGCGGCGGAAATAACCCGCCCAATTCTCTTCATTGGTCAGATAGGTGTTCCACGGCATCGTGCCATTGGCGCAGTTGTTGATCGTGCCGCGCCCCGCAACGCCGGTCGGCGAGAAAACCGTGCGCAGGATGGCGTTACCACGCACCGGGCCGTTGAAGGCCATCGGCGTCAGCGGGGTGATGCGGCGGTTGAGCGACGAGGACTGGACATAGGACCAGGTGCCGCCGGTCTGCGCTACTTCGATCACCGAGACGCCGTGGCACTCGATTTCCTTGATCGCCTCGGCCTCAGGCCGTGCGCCGCCGACCGAAGTCTGCCCGGCGGTGTGGAGATAGGCTGCGGTGATATTCTCGTGGTTCAGCGCGAGCACACCGCGCGTGTTGCTCGTCGGATCGGGCGTGGTGCCAGTCGCGGCCAGCCCGAAGAAGGTCAGGCCGTCGTGATGATCGCCCGCACGTTGCGCGAAATTGGTATCGGTGCCGTCGTTAGCGAAGGCGGAAACGCCGCTCGCGATCGGATCGCCGAGGCGGTAGAGGACCGTTGCGGTGTAGCCGGTCGGCACGGTGACGATATCGGCAAGGCTTTTGGGGACAGCGGTGAAGCCGAGGACGGCCGGCGCGATCACGACGGTCGCCACGGAATTTACGGCGTTGCCCGATTCGGGGATCGCGGTAAATTGGAACGTCAGTGTTGCATTTGCACTGACCGAAGGAGCGATGAAGGTCGCGACGTTGCTGTTTGCCCCGGTCAGCGTGACGGGCGGTCCTCCGGTCTGGCTCCAGCTGGAATTTCTGGCTGATCCGCCAGCGACGGTACCCGTCAGCGTCACGAGCTTTCCCGACGTCGTCTGACCCGACGAACCGGCCACAATCGTCAGCGGGATCGCGTCGACGCCGCTGCACGCCGATAGCAACGCTCCCCCGAATACCGCTGCGGTAGCGGCCGACATACCGCCCATCAACGCTTGCCGCCGCGAATAGCGCGACGCGATCATGTCGTTCAGATGCGGATTGCTGGTGCGGTTGGTGTCGATATCGCCGTCATCATAAGCGGTGATCACGGTGTTGAACGTTTCCATAGGGTCCCCCCGAAGCGACCTGAATGGTCGTCGGAAGTCTTCATGTTGGGGAAAGTTAACGTTGGCATGACGTCTTGGCGACGATCGCGCGACAGTATCGCGACTTTTGTGTGACATGGCCTCGGCACCGCCGAAAATGCCGGCTTTCGCGCGATCGTCTGCCCGATTTTGCTTGCCCGATCAGGCGATAATTTTGTCGAGCGCCATACAGAACGCCTTCATCTCCGCCGCCGAGCCGACCGTCACGCGGCTGACCGTCGGCCAGATCGGCCAGGATCGCCCGATTTCGACGCTTTCCTTGCGGAAGGCGGCTTGCATGTCCTTGGCCTGTTTGGTTTTCCAATCGATCATGAACATGTTCGCATCGGTCGGGAACACCGTCACGCCTTTCGCCTTCAAATGATCGAGCGTCAGGCCGCGCGCGACTTGCATTTCCTTGCGGCGCGCGGCGATCAGCGGCGCGGCGGTGAGGCTGGCGGTGGCGCAGGCGATGCTGGTGACGGGCAAGGCGCCCGATTGCATCCCACCATCGTAGCGCATCATCTTCTGGATGTTGGCGGGCTGGGTGATGATATAGCCCATCCGCAGCCCTGCCATGCCGAACAGCTTGGAGAAGGTGCGCATCACAATGACATGCTTGTGCTGCAGCGCGAGATAGGAGGCGACGGGGACGCCGGCGAAATGCGTGTACGCTTCGTCGATCAGCACCATCGCATCGGTTGGTTTGTTGGCGATCAGCCATTCGATATCGGCGAGCGGGGTGATCGTGCCGGTCGGGTTGTTGGGCGTGCAGATATAGAACAGCCCGGCATTCGGATTGGCCGCGACCATCGCTCTCACGTCATGGCGGTAATCGGGCGTCAGCGGCACCGCATTGACTGGCGCGCCGAGCCACGCGGCGGTGCGGCCGGCAAGCTCGAAGGTCGGGTCGGCAGTGACGAGTCCCCTGGTCGGCGAACAATAGCTGACGACCGCGCGGCACAGCGGATCGCTCGACCCCGGCCACGGCGCGACATGATCGTAGGGGACGGTCTCGACCGCTATCACCGCCTTGATGAAATCGCCGCGCTGATCCTGCGGGGAATAGCGGTTGCCCTGCCCGATCATCTTCGATGCCGCCACTGCCCCGGGCGTGAGCGGGCCGGTCCAGCATTCGTTCGCGCCGATCCGCACCTTGGCATTCGGTGCCGGATCGGGCACGCCGCCCGATGCCCAGGCCGGCCGCCCGACACTGGCGGCGAGCATGCCGGTACCGAACACCGCAGCAACGCGCGCAAGGTCGCGGCGAGCAAAGCCGCGGGTTAGCAGATCATCCTGCGCTTCATCGGAAAGCGGCGCGGCGGGCAAGTGCGTAGTCATCGATCGGTCCCCTGCTTCAAGCGGATTGCGATCCTTCCTGCGTGGACTCGTGCGGTCCTTCTGGGGACTGAGTGTTTCCTAGTTTGGCGAGAAAAGCTACCCCCATCATCGTCACCCCGGCCTTGTGCCGGGGTCCACCGATCAACGCACACGCGGCGTGTCGGGCGCGGTGGGCCCCGGCACAAGGCCGGGGTGACGACGGACGTTTGGCGGTCTGGTCGCGCCCGCCCAAGGTTGACTCCTGCGCCGTATCCGCTAAAGGCGCGCACTCTCCCGACAGGCTCCGGCTTGGCGGGACCGTCCGAGACAGCGAGTGACCGGGATTTGCCGGTCTTGATTTCTCGCCGAGACGGGGACAGGATTTTTCCGCTCGGGGCTTCCCCGTGACGGTTTGCCGCCTCATGATCGGGGCGTCGCTCCCATTCCCCATCGCTGGACTATGCTGGGCAAGCATCTGCTTGTCCGGTTTGTAACCGGTCACGATCCCCGGATTGTGGCCAAACGTGGAGAATGGCATGGATCGCGCTCAAAAGACCGAGCTCGTCGCCGAGCTGCAACAGACGTTTGCCGAAGTCGGCGTGGTGATCGTCACCCGCAACCTCGGTATGACGGTGGCGCAGTCGACCAAGCTGCGTATCGCAATGCGCGACGCAGGGGCGACCTACAAGGTCTCGAAGAACAAGCTTGCCAAGATCGCGCTGGACGGCACCGACTATCTCTCGCTGGGCGACTTGCTCACCGGGCCAGTGGGTCTCGCCAGTTCCATTGACCCCGTCGCGGCCGCCAAGGTGGCCGTCGATTTCGCGAAGACGAACGACAAGTTCGAAATCGTGGGTGGGGCGATGGGCGCGACCGTCCTCGACGTAGACGGTGTGAAGGCACTCGCGACGATGCCGTCGCTGGATGAACTGCGCGCGAAGATCCTGGGCCTCCTGGTTGCACCCGCAACCAAGCTCGCGACGATCACGCAGGCTCCTGCAGCACAGCTCGCCCGGGTCCTCATGGCGTATGCCGACAAGGACGCCGAACAGGCAGAAGTGGACGCCTGATGCGCCATTTGGTGCTTTGGACGCTTCGAGATTTCAAACCGAACCTAAAATTGGAGATTAATCATGGCAGACCTTAACGCGCTGGTTGACCAGCTTTCGGCCCTCACCGTCCTCGAGGCAGCCGATCTTTCGAAGCTTCTCGAAGAGAAGTGGGGCGTCTCGGCCGCAGCAGCGGTTGCAGTCGCTGGCCCGGCAGCAGGCGGCCCTGCCGCTCCTGCGGTCGAAGAGCAGACCGAATTTGACGTCATCCTCGTCAATGACGGTGGCAAGAAGATCAACGTCATCAAGGAAGTGCGCGTGATCACCGCACTCGGCCTGACCGAAGCCAAGACGCTGGTCGAATCGGCTCCCAAGGCCGTCAAGGAAGGCGTCAACAAGGAAGAAGCCGCCAAGATCAAGGCGCAGCTGGAAGCAGCCGGCGCAACCGTCGAGATCAAGTAAGCTGCAGCGGGAGAGACGCTTTAGCGCAAGCTAAAGCGCACTCCCGCAAAGCCGGGCGGCGGCCCTCGGGCCGTCCGACGACATGGGCTTTGCCCATGTCCGCTTGATCCAAAGAAACAGGCGGCTCCAGCAATGGAGCCGCCTGTTTCCGTTCGTTCAACCCCGCAACGACACCCCTGCCCTGCCCGCCGCGCGTTCCGCTGCGACATAGCTTGCCGCCACCAGAACCGCCGACAGCCACCCGACGAGCAGCGAATCGATCAACAGCACCGTCCACAGCAGCGCCTTGGGTCCGAGAATCGCCAATGCCGCAAACGCATAATGCGGCACCATCAGCGGCAGCATCGCAACCAGCGAGAAAACGAAGGTCCACGGGATCTGCCGCGCCATGATCGCGACCGACGCGCGCGGGCCGATCGCGGCATTGCCGAGTGCCGCCGCGACACCCCATGCGGCGATCAGAATCCCGATCACCTGCCCGCCCACGAACGTCGCAAGCAACACCCAGCCGATCTGCGGCAGCACGAACAGCTGCAGCACCGCCAGCGCAATCTGAAACGCCGCGAAGCCTGCGAACAACCGCACCGCGCGTGCGTCGGGCCGCGCCGCCGCACGCGGATCGCGCCACGCAAGAAAGCGCACGATCCAATAGCCCGGCAGGATCAACGCGATGACCTTGATCATGCCGAAGCCCATCCGCCACGGATCGTGTTCGACCGCCTTCGCCATCGCGATGCTTTGATACATGCCGATCTTGACCTCGACGATATGCTGCACGACCTCGAAAAAGACCGGGACCAAAGCGAGCAAAGGACAGGCGATCAGAAAAGCGATACTGCCGCCGTACGTCCGGCGGAGCGCTTGAAAGAAGGTCACGCATTTTCCCCATCGTCGAAAGCGAGCAAATCGCCCGGTTGGCAGTCCAGCACGCGGCAAATCGCCTCGAGCGTCGAAAAGCGGATCGCACGGGCCTTGCCCGTTTTCAGGATCGACAGATTGACCGGGCTGATCTCGACCGCCGTCGCGAGTTCGGTCAGCGACATGCGGCGCGCGTGCAGCACCGCGTCGAGCTTGACGATCACCGGCATCAGATCGTCATCGCCAGATCGTCGCGCATTGCCGCACCGACGCGAAACACACGGGCGAGCACGAACACCATCAACGTTGCGATCCACCCGCCGAACGACGGCGACCACGTGCCGAATTCAACGTGCAGTGTGGTGAACCAGAGCGCGAACGCCCCCAGCAGCAAATCGAGCGCTTGGAGGACGAGCAACGCCCACCCGATCGTCTGCAACCGCTGCGCATTGGCGGCGGTGAAGGGATCACCGTCGCGCACGGTCGCGACCATTGCCAGCAACCGCGAGAAGATCAAATTCAGCGCAGCCCCGGCGGGAAACGCCGCCAGCATCAGCAGGCGCATTGCCTGCACTACGCTCGCGGCATCGAGGCTAGGACCGTATTTGGCGAGCAATCGCGCCTCCAGCACCGCCGTGAAGCCGAACGACAGCAGGATGGCCAGCACGAACGCCGCCATCGCAACAAGGTTTGCGATCAGAAAAAAGCGCAGCGCACCGCGCGCCACCCGCAAGACACCGTCATCCGCCATGCCCCGAATCTCCTTATCGTTTATCGATATGGTACATATCGATAAACGTAAAGTCCTTCAGCGCAGCGCGGTCGCCGTATAGGCCAGTGCGCCGACGGTATCGTACATCCGCGCCGCGGCATCGAGGCGGAAGGGCTGAAGCTTGGCGTCGCCGCCGCGATCGATGCCCACGACATAGGAGCGCGCGGTCTGGCCGCTGAACCGCTCGCCATCCGCGTCCCAGTCATAGGTCACATTGACCGCCAGCACGGGCACGAACAGGGTCCGACCGCTTACCTCCATCACCTCGAGCGTCTCCTTGGGGTGCATCGCCATCCCGCCGAGATCGACCGTCGCGCCCGGCGGCAGATCGAACGGCGCGGTATTGGGCCGCTCGATCGGCATCGCGAACAGCGCCGCGAGCAGCGCATCCTGCCGCGGCCCCGAGCTCAGCAGGCGGACGTCGAGGCGAATGCCGGTGGCGGCGACCGCGCCGATATTCTGGATCAGGATGGAATATTCGACCGCCGCGCTCAGCAAGTTGGTCCCGGCCCGCTTGAGGACGATCCCCAGATCGAGGGTCGCGCGGGCAGCGGGAACGGCCACGGGTGCTGGTGCAGACGGCGGCGGCGGCGGTGGAGGCGGCGGTGGAGGCGGCGCTGCCGGTAGGTCGGCAGCGATCGCCGGCGTGTCGAACACGAAGATTTCGTGGCGGCGGTCGTCGCGCTGCTCGGCTTCGTCGTGCAATCCGCGCTTACGCCACCAACCGATTCCCGCCACTGCGAGCGTCGCCAATACGATCAGCAAGGTCTGCCACATCCACGGCTCCACCGCGAAGGATGGCTGGGGTGAAACCGGCGGCGCGGCGGTCGGCAACGGCGACGGGGCAACCTCGGGTAACGGCGACGCCTCGGGGACGGGCGGCAAGGGCAGCGGCGCAGCGAGGGTCGGTTCCGCCGTAGCGACCGGCGCGGGCGTCGCCGTGGCGCTCGGCAGCGCGCGCGGCAGCGGCGTTGCGATCGGTCGCGGCGCAACGGCGGGCGCTCGCACTGCGGCGGCACTCGGGCGCGGGGTCGGGGTCGCGCGGACGGTCGGCACGATCCGTGGTGGCACCACCGCGGGCGACGGTCGCGCGGCGCGCGGATTGGTCGTCGGCTCGGGCGTCGGCGCGGCGCGCGGCGTCGGGCGCGATGCGGGCAAGCTGAAATCGTCGAGCCCAGGCAAGGTCCGCGGCACCGGGGCGTTTTGCGCAAGCGCGGCGGCGGGCAGGAGGATGGCTGCGGCGAGCAGGGACAAAACAGTTTTCACCCGCGCGGCCATAGCGAACAATTGCGTCGTGCCAAAGCATGTCCTTGCTGGCGCCACGGCCAGACGCCGCAGCCGCCGGTCGGTGCGTCGCTCTGCCCTGCAAAACGGCCCGCCTTCCAGACGGAAGACGGGCCTGGCGCGGCGACGTTTTAGGCGTGTTGCGGTGTGCCGTACAGCCGCGCTTCAATGTCTTCATGCATCGACGGGCGATTGTTCTTGAGCGCGCCGAGCACGCCATCCTCCTGCATCATGCCGATCGCGAACGAGGCGTAGGTTCGGCCTTCGCTGCCATCGGCCAGGCGATAGCGCGCATCGGCGACGATCACCGGGTTGAACAGCGCCGCCAGATCGCGCTTGGGCAGCGCGAGTGTCGCATCGACTCGCGTCCCATCGCCCGCCGCGATGCTGACCGGGTTGGCGCTGGCATCGCCATGTTCGAGCAGCAGCTTCTCAACATCGGCGGCGTTTGCCGGCGCCGCTGCAAACAGGAAAGTCGAGATTCGGACATCATCCGCCGCGACCGATCCGGCATTGCCTACCGTCAGTTCGATTTCGACCAAAGCCTCGTCCGATGTCGTCCCGGCGCGCACCGGGCGCATCGAGAATTCGAGCCATGGACGGTTGGCGATGGGCGCATCGCCGTCGGTCAGCGCGGCGACATCTGCCCCGTCCGCCGCGACGATGTGCGTTTCATCGGCCGGAACCGGCGCTGGCGCAACGACCGGATCGGGGAGCTGGTCAGGACGCAGCAAGTGCGGTTCGCGAGCGATCGGCGCGGCGACAACCGGCGCGAGGATCGGGTCGCGCCGAGCGACGACTGGCTCCTGATACGCGGCCTCTTCATAAACGATCTCTTCCACTCGCGGACGGCGGCGGATGGCAAACAGACCGATCAGACCGATTAGGACTACTCCCGCCCCGACGATCCACGGCCAGATCGCAAAGCTCGCTTGCGTGGTGGTCTGCTGCGACGTGGTGGCGACTGGCGCTGCTGGCGTGACCAGACCGACCGGCGGCAATGTCTCCGCGATCGGGGTCGTGGCCGTGGTCGCCGGGGCAATCACGGCCGCTGGAGCAGCGACAACGGCGGCGGGATCGCGCGGGGACACCGATCCAGCGCGCGCTGCCGGAACCGTCCGTGCGGTGCGGCCGGCGGTCAAGCGCGGTGACGCCGTCGGATTGGCAGCCGGTGCGTCGGCAATGGTCGCGACAACGGGTGGCGGGGTTGCCGTGGTATAGTCCGGCACGACCTGTACGACGGGGGCCGGCGGCGCGAACACCGGTGCCGCGCTTAGCGCAGGCGCGCTTTGTACGAGCGGTGCGGGCGGCGGCGGGGCTTGCGGCGGGGCCTCCTGTGCAAACGCTGGCGACACCAGCATCAGGGTGGGAAGGAGCGCGATCAACGCGCGGGGCGAGCGGTTGGGTTTAATGTTCATAACGGAGTATCAATGAAGCGAACCGGCGATTCGACCCGCCAGATGCTCAGAATTGCGATAAAGCGGCGCATCGGGCCGACCAATTGAGCCATTTCGCGGATGCAGCACGCTGATTGACAGGCCCCAACCCGCTTCCTATATGGCTTTCTTCACCACACTCTTCGGGAAATGATGTGCCGTCGCGCAGCGCATCGATCGTATTGGGGTTTGTGGTTTCAAAGACGCCGAAAGCTGCTGTCGCTTCGCCCGTGCGGAGGATGAGCGGCTTTTTGTGTCTTTGCATTGCGTGCCCGCCCGGGCGTCTCCGGGCACGACTATTGGCTTGAGGGCAACATCTCCATGGCAACCAAAGCGATCGACGGCAGCACCCCAACGCGGCGCGCCGAAAGCGGAACGGCCAAGCGCCGCATCCGCAAGGTGTTCGGCAACATCCACGAAGTCGTGCAGATGCCGAACCTGATCGAGGTCCAGCGTGAATCCTACGAACAGTTCCTGCGCTCCGATCCGACGACCGGCTATGTTTCGGGTCTCGAAAAGACGCTGCGCTCGGTTTTCCCGATCCGCGATTTCGCCGGCACCGCCGAGCTCGACTTCGTGCATTACGAGCTTGAGCCACCGAAGTTCGACACCGACGAGTGCCGCCAGCGCGGCATCACCTATGCAGCACCAATGCGCGTTACGCTCCGCCTGATCGTGTTCGAGGTGGACGCCGATACCGATTCGCGCTCGGTCCTCGATATCAAGGAGCAGGACGTTTACATGGGCGACATGCCCCTGATGACGGGCAACGGCACCTTCATTATCAACGGCACCGAGCGTGTCATCGTGTCGCAGATGCACCGTTCGCCGGGCGTGCTGTTCGATCATGATCGCGGCAAGACGCATTCGTCGGGCAAGTATCTGTTCGCCGCCCGCGTGATCCCGTATCGCGGTTCGTGGCTCGATTTCGAATTCGACGCCAAGGACATCGTCAACGTCCGCATCGATCGCAAGCGCAAGCTGCCGGTGACGGCACTGCTGTACGCGCTCGGCATGACCGGTGAGGAAATCCTCAACCAGTTCTACAACCGCGTGACCTTCGTGCGCGGTCAGGGTGGCTGGATCATCCCGTTCCAGGCCGAGAACTGGCGTGGCCAGAAGCCGATGTACGACATCATCGACGCCAAGACCGGCGAAGTGGTGTTCCCGTCCGGCCAGAAGATTTCGCCGCGCGCTGCCAACAAATCGGCCAAGGACGGCCTCACCGACCTGCTGATCCCGACCGAGGAAATCTTCGGCCGCTACAGCGCCTATGATCTGATCAACGACAATACCGGCCAGATCTACATCGAAGCGGGCGACGAAGTGTCGGCCGAGAATCTCGAACTGCTCGATTCCGCCGGGATCGACCGGATCGAATTGCTCGACATTGATCACATCGCCACCGGCGCGTGGATCCGCAACACATTGAAGGTCGACAAGGCCGAAGAGCGCGAGCAGGCGCTGTCCGACATTTACCGCGTGATGCGCCCCGGCGAGCCGCCGACGCTCGAAACCGCCGAGTCGCTGTTCAGCGGCTTGTTCTTCGATCCCGACCGCTACGATCTGTCGGCAGTCGGTCGCGTCAAGCTCAACATGCGTCTCGACCTCGACGTCGAGGACACCGTGACGACGCTGCGCACTGAGGACATCCTCGCGGTTATCAAGACGCTGGTCGATCTGAAGGACGGCAAGGGCGACATCGACGATATCGATAACCTCGGTAACCGTCGTGTCCGTTCGGTCGGCGAGTTGCTCGAGAACCAGTATCGCGTCGGTCTGCTCCGCATGGAGCGCGCCGTGAAGGAGCGTATGTCGTCGGTCGACGTGTCGACGGTGATGCCGAACGACCTGATCAACGCCAAGCCGGCGGTTGCTGCGGTCCGCGAATTCTTCGGATCGTCGCAGCTGTCGCAGTTCATGGATCAGACCAACCCGCTGTCGGAAGTCACCCACAAGCGTCGCGTGTCGGCACTTGGACCAGGCGGCTTGACGCGTGAGCGTGCGGGCTTCGAAGTCCGCGACGTTCACCCGACGCACTATGGCCGCATCTGCCCGATCGAGACGCCGGAAGGCCCGAACATCGGCCTGATCAACTCGCTCGCCAGCTTCAGCCGCGTCAACAAGTATGGCTTTATCGAAACGCCGTATCGCAAGGTCATCGATCACAAGGTGACCGACGACGTCGTGTATTTGTCGGCAATGGAAGAAGCCAAGCACACGATCGCGCAGGCGAACGCCGAGCTCAATGCCGACAAGGGCTTTGTTGAGGAACTCGTCTCGTCGCGTCAGGCGGGCGAATTCCTGATGGCGATCCCCAACAACATCACGTTGATGGACGTGTCCCCCAAGCAGCTTGTCTCGGTCGCAGCATCGCTCATTCCGTTCCTGGAAAACGATGACGCCAACCGCGCGCTGATGGGCTCGAACATGCAGCGTCAGGCCGTGCCGCTCGTCCAGGCCGAGGCGCCGTTCGTCGGCACCGGTATGGAAGAGACCGTCGCGCGCGATTCGGGTGCGGCCATTTCGGCCAAGCGCGCGGGTATCGTCGATCAGGTCGACGCCGCTCGTATCGTCATCCGCGCAACGGGTGATGTCGAGGCCGGTCAATCGGGCGTCGACATCTACACGCTGATGAAGTTCCAGCGCTCGAACCAGAACACCTGCATCAACCAGCGTCCGCTGGTGAAGGTGGGCGACGTGATCACCGCCGGCGACGTCATCGCCGACGGCCCGTCGACCGAATTCGGTGAGCTCGCGCTGGGCCGGAACACGCTCGTCGCGTTCATGCCGTGGAATGGGTATAATTATGAGGATTCGATCCTCATCTCCGAGCGTATCGTGAAGGACGACGTGTTCACGTCGATCCATATCGAAGAGTTCGAAGTGATGGCGCGCGACACCAAGCTCGGGCCGGAAGACATCACGCGCGATATCCCGAACGTCGGCGAGGAAGCGCTCCGCAACCTCGACGAAGCCGGGATCGTGTACATTGGTGCCGAAGTTGAGCCGGGCGATATTCTCGCGGGCAAGATCACGCCCAAGGGCGAATCGCCGATGACGCCCGAGGAAAAGCTCCTCCGCGCGATCTTCGGGGAAAAGGCATCGGACGTGCGCGATACCTCGCTCCGTTTGCCGCCGGGCGTTGCCGGTACCGTGGTCGAAGTTCGGGTGTTCAACCGCCACGGCATCGACAAGGACGAGCGCGCGATGGCGATCGAGCGCGAGGAAATCGAGCGCCTGAAAAAGGATTCGGACGACGAGCGCGGCATCCTCAACCGTGCGACCTGGTCGCGCTTGAAGGACATGCTGATCGGCCAGACTGCCACCGCGGTGCCCAAGAACGGGCCGAAAAAGGGTGTGGTGATCGACGCCGATCTGCTCGACAGCATCGACCGCCACGAATGGTGGAAGTTCGCGGTCGCCGATGACCAGGTTCAGTCGAACCTCGAAGCGGTGAAGGCGCAATATGACGACGCCGCCAAGCTGATCCTCGACAAGTTCCACGATCGTCGCGACAAGCTCGAGCGTGGTGACGAGCTGCCGCCAGGCGTGCTCAAGATGGTCAAGGTCTTCGTCGCGGTGAAGCGCAAGCTGCAGCCCGGTGACAAGATGGCCGGCCGTCACGGCAACAAGGGCGTCATCTCGCGCATTCTGCCGGCGGAGGACATGCCGTTCCTCGCCGACGGAACGCCGGTCGATATCGTGCTCAACCCGCTGGGTGTGCCGTCGCGCATGAACGTCGGACAGATCTTCGAAACGCATCTCGGCTGGGCTGCCCGCAATCTTGGGCAGCAAGTCTATGCAGCGCTCGAGGAATGGCGCGAAGCCAACCCCAACCCGACGCCGAGCGACATGCCCGACGCGGTCAAGGCACGGCTGCTCGAAGTGTATGGCGATCATTATGCCGCCGACATTGAGGCGCGTGATGGCGAGCAGATCGTCGAACTCGCACAGAACCTGCGGACCGGCATCCCGATGGGAACGCCCGTGTTCGACGGCGCACGCGAGGCCGACGTTGCGGCGATGCTGGAAATGGCGGGTCTCGATACGTCGGGCCAGTCGGACCTGTTCGACGGACGCACCGGCGACAAATTCGATCGCAAGGTGACGGTCGGCATCATTTACATGCTCAAGCTCCACCATCTGGTCGACGACAAGATCCACGCCCGGTCGATCGGGCCGTACAGCCTCGTCACGCAGCAGCCGCTGGGTGGTAAGGCGCAGTTCGGTGGCCAGCGCTTCGGCGAGATGGAGGTCTGGGCGCTGCAGGCTTATGGTGCTGCGTACACCTTGCAGGAAATGCTGACGGTGAAGTCCGACGACGTGGTCGGGCGCACCAAGGTCTATGAGGCGATCGTCAAGGGTGACGACACGTTCGAGGCCGGCATTCCGGAGAGCTTCAACGTGCTCGTCAAGGAAATGCGCTCGCTGGGCCTCAACATCGAGCTGACCACCACCGAGCTGTTCGACAGCGACGGCGTCGCGATCGCGGCGGAGTAACATCTTCTCCCTCTCCCGCTTGCGGGAGAGGGTCGGGGAGAGGGCAGTGCCTCTTCCCAATCGTTTCCAGGCCGGGTGAGAGACTGCCCCTCTCCCCGACCCTCTCCCCGCCAGCGGGGAGAGGGAGAGAAGGAAGAAACTATGAACGAACTCACAAACTTCGCGAACCCGGTCGTCAAGGCCGAGACCTTCGACCAGATCCAGATCGGCATCGCCAGCCCGGACAAGATCCGCAGCTGGTCGTTCGGCGAGATCAAGAAGCCGGAAACCATCAACTATCGCACGTTCAAGCCCGAGCGTGACGGCCTGTTCTGCGCGCGCATCTTCGGTCCGATCAAAGATTACGAGTGCCTGTGCGGCAAGTACAAGCGCATGAAGTATAAGGGCATCGTCTGCGAGAAGTGTGGCGTCGAGGTCACCGTCTCGAAGGTCCGGCGTGAGCGCATGGGCCATATCGAGCTCGCCGCCCCGGTCGCGCACATCTGGTTCCTCAAGTCGCTGCCGAGCCGCATCGGCCTGCTGCTCGACATGCAGCTCAAGCAGCTTGAGCGCGTGCTGTATTTTGAGGCGTACATCGTGATCGAGCCGGGCATCACCCCGCTCGAAAAGTATCAGCTGATGACCGAGGACGAGCTCCTCGACGCGCAGGACGAATATGGCGAGGACGCCTTCTCGGCCGGCATCGGCGCCGAGGCCGTGCGCATCATGCTGCAGGACCTCGATCTCGAGGGTGAGCGCAAGGAGCTGCTCGAAGAGCTCGCCGTCACCAAGTCGGAACTGAAGCCCAAGAAGATCATCAAGCGGCTGAAGGTCGTCGAGAGCTTCATCGATTCGGGCAACAAGCCCGAGTGGATGATCCTCGAAGTCGTGCCGGTCATCCCGCCCGAGCTGCGCCCGCTGGTGCCGCTCGACGGTGGCCGCTTCGCGACGTCGGATCTGAACGATCTGTATCGCCGCGTGATCAACCGCAACAACCGCCTCAAGCGCCTGATGGAGCTGCGCGCGCCGGACATCATCGTCCGCAACGAAAAGCGCATGTTGCAGGAAGCCGTCGACGCACTGTTCGATAACGGTCGCCGTGGCCGCACGATCACCGGTGCCAACAAGCGTCCGCTCAAGTCGCTGTCCGACATGCTCAAGGGCAAGCAGGGCCGCTTCCGCCAGAACCTTCTCGGCAAGCGCGTCGATTATTCGGGTCGTTCGGTCATCGTGACCGGTCCCGAACTCAAGCTGCACCAGTGCGGCTTGCCGAAGAAGATGGCGCTCGAACTGTTCAAGCCGTTCATCTACGCCCGCCTCGATGCCAAGGGTCTGTCGATGACCCTCAAGCAGGCAAAGAAGTGGGTCGAGAAGGAGCGCAAGGAAGTCTGGGACATCCTCGACGAGGTGATCCGCGAGCATCCCGTGATGCTCAACCGCGCGCCGACGCTCCACCGTCTCGGCATTCAGGCGTTCGAGCCCGTGCTGATCGAGGGCAAGGCGATCCAGCTGCACCCGCTGGTTTGCTCGGCCTTCAACGCCGATTTCGACGGCGATCAGATGGCGGTCCACGTGCCGCTGTCGCTCGAAGCCCAGCTCGAAGCCCGCGTGCTGATGATGTCGACCAACAACATCCTCTCGCCCGCCAACGGCAAGCCGATCATCGTGCCGTCGCAGGACATGGTGCTGGGTCTGTATTATCTGTCGATGCTCAAGGAGAATGAGCCGGGCCAAGGCATGATGATTTCCGACATGTCGGAAGTGCATCAGGCATTGGAAGCCGGTGCAGTGACCTTGCACACCAAGATCATCAGCCGCGTTCCGCAGACCAATGAAGCCGGCAAGCAGTATCTCAAGCGCTATGAGACCACCCCTGGTCGCATGCTGCTCGGCGAGTGCCTGCCGCAATCGTCCAAGGTGCCGTTCGACACCGTCAACCGCCTCCTCACCAAGAAGGATGTGGGCGACGTGATCGACGAGGTCTATCGTCACACCGGCCAGAAGGAGACCGTGCTGTTCGCCGATGCGATCATGTCGCTCGGCTTCAAGCACGCCTTCAAGGCCGGCATCTCGTTCGGCATGGACGACATGATCATTCCGGACGCGAAGATCGCTTTGGTCGATGAGACCAAGGGTCTGGTGAAGGATTTCGAGCAGCAATATCAGGACGGTCTGATCACGCAGCAAGAGAAGTACAACAAGGTGATCGACGCGTGGAGCCGTTGCGGCGACCAGGTGGCGAACGCCATGATGGACGAGATCAAGGCGGTTAAGCATTACGAGGACGGCCCCAATAAGGGTCGCGAGAAGCCGATCAACTCGATCTACATGATGGCCCACTCCGGGGCACGTGGTTCGCAGGCGCAGATCAAGCAGCTCGCCGGCATGCGCGGCCTGATGGCCAAGCCGTCGGGCGAGATCATCGAGACGCCGATCATCTCGAACTTCAAGGAAGGTCTGACCGTCCTTGAATATTTCAACTCGACCCACGGTGCCCGTAAGGGCCTCGCGGATACGGCGTTGAAGACCGCGAACTCGGGCTACCTCACGCGTCGTCTGGTCGACGTGTCGCAGGATTGCGTGATCATGGAGCTCGATTGCGGTACGACCCGCGCGCTGGAAATGCGCGCGATCGTGCAGGGCGGCTCGACGATCGCGTCGCTCGGTGAACGCATCCTCGGTCGTACGACCGCGGAGGACATCATCGACAGCAAGACCGGCGAGATCGTCATCCCCTCGGGCACGTTGCTCGACGAGCCGATGATCCTGCAGATTGAAGCGGTCGGCACGCAGTCGTGCAAGATCCGCTCGCCGCTCGTCTGCGAGACCAAGATCGGCGTGTGCGGCAAGTGCTACGGGCGCGATCTCGCCCGCGGTACCCCGGTCAACATCGGTGAAGCGGTCGGCGTTATCGCCGCCCAGTCGATCGGTGAGCCGGGCACGCAGCTGACGATGCGTACCTTCCACATCGGTGGTGCGGCGCAGCTCAACGAGCAGTCGAACCTCGAGGCGCTCTCGGACGGCACGATGGAATATCGCGATCTTCGCATCATCACCGACCAGCGCGGCCGTCGCGTCGTGCTGTCGCGGTCGGGCGAAGTCGCGATCATCGACATGGACGGCCGCGAGCGCGCGGTGCACCGTCTCCCGTATGGCGCGTATGTGCTGTACGATGACGGGCACATCGTGTCGAAGGGCGATCGTCTGGCCGAGTGGGACCCGTTCACCATGCCGGTGATCACCGAGAATGGCGGCGTCGTGAAATATGTCGATCTGATCGAGGGCAAGACGCTCACCGAGCAGGCCGATGAAGCGACCGGCATCTCGCAGCGGGTCGTCACCGAGAATCGCGGCATCGCCTCCAAGAAGGAGGATCTTCGTCCGCGCCTGACCCTGACGGGTGAAAGCGCAGAGGAAGCCGGCCGCTACATGCTGGTCGCGGGTGCGACCCTCTCGGTCGAGGATGGCGCAACCGTCCATGGCGGCGACGTGCTGGCCCGTGTCTCGCGCGAGAGCGCCAAGACCCGCGACATCACCGGTGGTCTGCCGCGCGTGGCCGAGCTGTTCGAGGCACGGATCCCGAAGGAAGCGGCGATTATCGCCAAGGTTTCGGGTCGCGTCGTGTTCGGCAAGGATTACAAGGCCAAGCGCAAGATCGGCATCCAGCCCGAGGATGGCGGCGACGTCGTCGAGTATCTGGTGCCCAAGTCGAAGGTCATCGACGTGCAGGAAGGCGATTACGTCAAGCGCGGCGACAATCTGATTGGTGGCTCGCCTGATCCGCACGACATTCTCGAAACGATGGGTGTGGAGCCGCTGGCCGAATATCTCGTCTCGGAAATCCAGGAGGTGTATCGTCTCCAGGGCGTGAAGATCAACGACAAGCACATCGAAACGATCGTTCGTCAGATGCTGCAGAAGGTCGAGATCACCGACGGCGGCGACACCACGCTGCTCAAGGGCGAGCAAGTCGATCGCGACGAGATGGACGAGACCAACGCCAAGATCGGCAAGAAGGAGCGTCCGGCGCAGGGCAAGCCCGTCCTGCTCGGCATCACCAAGGCGTCGCTGCAAACCCGCAGCTTCATCTCGGCGGCGTCGTTCCAGGAGACCACCCGCGTCCTCACCGAAGCCTCGGTGCAGGGCAAGAAGGACACGCTCACCGGCCTCAAGGAGAATGTGATCGTGGGTCGCCTGATCCCGGCGGGTACAGGGGCAGGCATGAACCGCCTGCGCGTCACCGCCTCGTCGCGCGATGCGGCGATGCGCGTGTCGCAACGCCGGATGGCCGAAGCGTCGATCATCGCGCCGAATTCGGCCAAGGAAGAGCATGACGCCGAACTCAAGCGGTCGGCACGCGATGCCGGCGGCACCGGCGACGATGCGCTCGGCGCGGTCGTCACCAGTGGCACCGGCACCGATGCCGATGCAGGCGAGTATCTGAACAAGGAGTGATCCTGGTTCGGGTTACCGCCTGACCGACACACGAAAAAGCCGCCGTCCGGGTGACCGGGCGGCGGCTTTTTGTATATTGCCGACTGAAGACGATTATTTGGCGGGCGTCTCGCCGGTGGTGAATTTGATGGCCACGCCGGTTGCATTGGTCTTGCCCCAGCTCATCGCCGATACGTGCGAATCGCCATATTGCGCCTTGATGACGGCATCGGCACCAAGCTTTTCGGCGCGTTCCCACAGCTCGTTGTAGATTTTCTTCTGCGACGCTTCTTTGCTGAAGATCGTTGCCTTGCGGATCCCGGCCTTTACCTCGCCGATGACCCTATAGGGCCGGTCGGTGATGTCGTTCGGGAAGACCGGCACGCCGACATCTTCATTGACGACGACATAGGTCTTCTGTTCCTTGGCAACCGCTGCGGTCGATGGCGCGATAGCCGCCAACACCAGCAACGCGGCAGTATAACGACCTGACTTCATGACACTTCCCCCGGAGCTATCCATGCCATGTTCAGCACGGTGACACCTATTTGACCGAAGTCGAAGCGGCCCGCAATGGGCGTCGAGACTTGCTCCATATCGCGATATGCGGCACAAATCGAAAAAAGCGGGGGGATGCAGCATGGGTTTCGGTCATGGGTTGATTGCCGGTCTTAGCGCGCTGGCACTGGCCGGATCGGGTAGCGACGAGATTGCAAACTCCGGGTCCGAGAGCATCGTCATCAAGCAGGACACGCCGGTCGAACTGATGGCGACAGCCGAGGTCACCACGGCAACCGCAAAGCCGGGCACCGTGTTCAAGCTGCGGGTCAACCGCGCGGTCCTGATCGGTGGCAAGACAATCATTCCCGTCGGCACCCTGGCGTTCGGCGAAGTGACCGCGGCGAAGGATGCCGGGGGCCTTGGTAAATCGGGCAAGATGACGGCGCGGCTGCTCCGCATTCAGCTTGGCGACGCCGCGATCCCGATCGAGGGGACGGTCGACACCAAGGGCTCGGGCGCTGGCTCGGCCGGGGTCGCGGTTCTCGCGACCGGCCTCATGGGCGTGTTCCACCGGGGCAATAATGCGAAGATCAAAGCCGGCGAAATTCTGACCGGTTTCGTTTCCGAAGATGTCGCGATCGATCTGTTACCGACACCGCATCGACACACCTCGACTGCGGTGCCAGCGCAATGATCGCAGCATTCGTGGCGGTCATGCTGGCGATGGACGGAAACTGTCCGCCACCCCTCACCTTGCCTGCGGGTTTGGCTATCCCACTTGTCACCCTGGCACCCCTGTCGAGCAAGACCGCGCACACCGGCGATCCGATCGATCTGGTGACCAGCGATGATGTCGTCGTCGATGGTACGATTGCGATCCCGAAGGGTAGTGCAGCGCACGGCCAAGTCGCAGAGGCGCGCTCCACCGGCGGCCTCGGCGTCAATGGCAAGCTGACGCTTCGCCCGCTGTACCTGACGCTTGGCGATACCACCGTACGGCTGACCGGATCGACGATCGCGAAGCGCGAGGTTCCGGCGGGGACGGCGATCGGAATGGTGACGCTTACCCCCGTCTTGTCCGGTGCCACGGCGACGGTCGGCGCGCAGACCGTGATACCCGCCGCGGTTCTGAAAACCGTTATGATTGCGCAGTGCCCAAAGCCGAACTGACGCAGAATCCGGCGCGGAGCTGATACGCGGCGCACGGTTGCGCGGGAGCGGCAGACTATATACTTCGCAATATAGCGAGGTACCCAATTCCATGTTGCGCCGATCCCAGTTCTTGGGCCTGTGGGCCATGCTCGGCACACTGCTGGGAGCACCGGCTCATGCGCGCCCCGCCCCGCCAATCACCGTCTTCGCCGCCGCATCGCTGTCCGATGCGCTGCAAGCCGTCGGCAAGGCCTATACCACCCGAACCGGCGTGCCGGTGCGCTTCTCCTTCGCCGCCTCCAATCTGCTCGCCAGGCAGATCGAAGCGGGGGCGCGGGCGGATGTGTTTGTCTCGGCCGACGGGCAGTGGATGGATCATGTCGCGCGCGCAGGCCTGCTCGTCGCCGGAAGCCGCCGCGACGTGCTGCGCGGACGGCTCGTGCTGATCGCACCCGCCGACAGCCATACCACCCTGCGCATCGCACCAAACTTCCCGCTCGCCCAGGCACTCGGCCCGAATGGGCGGCTAGCGGTGGGCGATCCTGCCTATGTCCCGGCGGGCCTCTACGCCAAGGCTGCGCTGACCCAGCTCGGCGTGTGGCCCGCGGTGCAGGGCAAGCTCGCCCCCGCCGACAATGTCCGTATCGCGCTCTCCTATGTCGCGCGCCACGCGGCCCCGCTCGGCATCGTCTACGAAACCGACGCGCGCGCCGAGTCCGGCGTAAAGATCATCGGCATCTTCCCCGAAAACACCCACCCGCCGATCGACTATCCCGCCGCGATCGTGCGCGGGGCGGGGCCAGCGGCGCGCGGCTTTGCGGCGTATCTGAACGGTGCCGAGGCCAAGGCGATCTTCCGCCGCTTCGGCTTCCGGACCTTCTGACCCGCGGATGCTGACCCCGGAGGAATGGAGCGTCCTCGCGCTCAGCGTGTCGGTCGCGGGGCGCGCCGTGCTGGTCGGGCTGCCGATCGCGCTGGCGGTCGGCTGGACGATGGCGCGGACGCGCTTTCCGGGGCGGACGCTGGTCGATGCGGTGCTGCATTCGTCGCTGTTCCTCCCCCCCGTGGTGGTCGGGCTGGTGCTGATCTTGCTGTTCGGCGCGGACGCGCCGCTCGGCAAGGCGCTGGCGAGCGTGGGCATCCGGCTGATCTTCACCGCCAATGGCGCGGCGCTGGCGGCGGGGGTGATGGCGTTCCCGCTGATGCTGCGCGCTTGTCGTCAGGCAATCGAGAGCGTCGATGCGCGGCTCGATGATGTCGCGGCCAGCCTCGGTGCGGGCTTCTGGGACCGGATGTTCAGCGTGACACTACCGCTCGCCGCCCCCGGACTGATCGCCGCCGCGGTGATCGGCTTTGCCGCCGCGCTGGGCGAATTCGGCGCGGTGATCACCTTCGCCGCCAACATTCCGGGCGAAACGCAGACGCTCGCGCTCGCCATCTATGCCGCGCTCCAGCAACCCGGCGGCGAGGCGGTCGCGCTGCGCTTGGCGGGCATCTCCTTCACCGTCGCAATTGCCGCGCTGCTGCTGTCGGAGGCGCTGCTCGCTTATGGCCGCAAGCGGGCGGGCGCATGATCTCGGTCGCGGTCGAGCGGCGGCTGGGCGCCTTCACGCTCGACGTCGCGTTCGAGGGACCGGGCGACGGCGTGACCGCGCTGTTCGGCCCCTCCGGCGCGGGCAAGAGCGCCACGCTCGCCGCGATCGCCGGATCGGGCGCGGTCACGCGGGGACGGATCGTGCTGGGCGAGCGCGTGCTGACCGACACGGCGACGGGTGTGTTCGTGCGCCCACCCGCGCGGCGGATCGGCTGGGTGTTTCAGGATGCGCGGCTGTTCCCGCACCTGAAGGTCGAGGGCAATCTCCGCTACGGCCTCAAGCGCGCCCCGCTGCCCCACCGCATCGCCTTCGACCATGTCGTCGACGTGCTCGACATCGGCCATCTCCTCGCGCGCGGCGTCGCCGATCTTTCGGGCGGCGAGCGGCAACGTGTCGCGCTCGGCCGCGCGCTGCTCAGCCAGCCCGATCTGCTGCTGCTCGACGAACCCCTCGCCGCGCTCGACGGCGAGCGCAAGGCCGAGATTCTGGCCTATATCCAGCGGCTCAAGGCCGATTTCCGCTTGCCGATGCTCTACGTAACGCACGACGCCGACGAAGTGCGTAGCGTTGCGGACCACGTCGTGCTGCTCGAGGCGGGGCGCGTCGTGGCGGCGGGTGGGGTGGAGATCGCGCCGGGCGGGCGGCGCGCTGCGACGATCGTGGGACGCGATGGGGATGGGGTTCTGCTGCGCGTTGCGGGCGACGTGGCGGCGGGGGAGCGGGTTGATTTGAGGGTGGAGTGAGTGGCTACAGGTCGAGTCGATCGCCCTTCCGTCACCCTGGCCTTGTGCCGGGGTCCACCGCGCAGCAAGATGCTACGCATGACGATCGAGCGCGTCCCCTGCGTCTACATTCTGGCCAGTGGATTTAACGGTCGGCTTTACGTCGGCGTCACATCGAACTTGATCGGCAGGATTTTGCAACATCGCGCCGGGACGTTCGACGGCCACACCAAGAAATACGGGATAAAACGGCTCGTCCATTTCGAGACTGCCGACACGATGGAAGCCGTCTTTGCGCGCGAAAAGCAGTTGAAGCGCTATCGGGCGATTGGAAGCGCACCCTCATCGAGTATGAAAATCCGGCGTGGAATGATCTCGCTGTCGGACTCGGCCTTCCGCCCCTGACGGAGTGATCGCGGCGCGGTGGGCCCGGGCACGAGGCCGGGGTAACGGTGGTGAAGCAGTCCCCTGCCCGCAACCCCCATCATCCCGCTTTCCTACATACCCCCAATCTGTCAGCCTCGGTCGGTCCGCTCTTTCAAACCGTCGATCCTCCGCCGACCGCGCGCTCGAAAGCAGCGCCGATGGTGTGACTCGTGTGACTTTAGCGCGGGGTGGCGTTGGGTTGAGCCAGCAAGCCTCTCCCCTTCGGGGGAGGGGTTGGGGTGGGGCCTCTCCACGGGCACGTCGGTCTCGGTGAGACTGAGACGCCCCACCCCCAGCCCCTCCCCTGAAGGGGAGGGGAGAGCCAATGGCGTGACTCTTGTGACTTTAGCCGCGAGCCGAGCCCCACGTCCGACGCAAACATGCGCACACGCCTAAACTTCCCCTAACCTTCCGCCACGCGCAGCCCCAACCCCGCGAGCGCCTACCCCGCCTGTACCCGTCCGGTCCGCACCAATTTCCCCCACCCGACGCGCGGCCCCCGCAGCGCCTGCGCAATCGCCTTCAGCACGACATAATACATAATCTGGCGATACCCGATCCGTTGCGGGATCAGCAGCCACAGCAGCCGCCAATTCTCGCGCCGCTCCAGCGCGAAGGCGATCGTTGCCGCCAGCAAATCGATCGCGGTGAAGACCAGCCAGTAGAGCAGCATCTTCTCCAGATCGCCCTGCGTCTGCGCCCAGCCATGCGCCAGCACCGCGAGATAGGTCGTCACGAAGCTGACGATCAGCGCGAGATCGATGATCGGCGAAATCGCCGCGAAGACGATCTGGAACAGGATCGCCTGCGGCAGACCGACACGCGCAAGGCCGGCGGGCCGCCCGGTGCCGATGATGCTCCCATGCTTCCACAGGCATTGCAGCGTCCCGAACGCCCAGCGGAAGCGCTGCTTGGCGAGGCCCGTAATCGTCTCGGGCGACTCGGTCCAGGCGATGGCATATTGATCGTACGTGACCTTCCACCCGGCACGCTGGATCGCGATCGTCAGATCCTGATCCTCGGCGAGCGTATCGTCGGGATAGCCGCCGACCTGCCGGATCGTCGACAGCCGCCACGCGCCGACCGCACCGGGCACCACCGTCATCGCGTCGAGCCGCGCCAGCGCGCGCCGTTCGAGGTTCTGCGCAGTGATATATTCGACCGCCTGAAACTTGGTCAGCAGGTTGACGCGGTTGCCGACCTTGGCATTGCCCGCGACTGCGCCAATCTTGGGGTCGATGAACCAGCGCGCGAGGCGCGCGATCGTGGTCGGTTCGAACTGCGTATCGGCGTCGAGCGCGATGACGATCTCGCCCGTCGCCAGATCGAGCGCCTGGTTGAGCGCACGCGCCTTGCCGCCATTCTCCAGCGTGAGCAGCCGCACGCGCGGGTCATCGGCAAAGGCTTCGGCGACCACCGCGCTGGTGCGGTCGGATGACCCGTCGTCGATCACGATCACTTCGATCTGCACTTCAGTCGAGGCGAGCACGCCGCGCACCGCGCGTTCGATCACCAATTCCTCGTTGAACGCCGGGATCATCACCGTGACGAAGCGCGTCGGGTCGATCGCCGGGAAGATCGTCCGCCCCTCGCGCCGCGCCTGAATCAAGGCGAGCGCCGACAGGATCACCGCGCGGGCAATGCCGACGGTGATCGCGATGAAGAAGATCCACCCGAGCGAGACGACGATGAAGCCGAGCGCGCTGAACAGGAACAAGTCGGTCTCCGCCGCCGCACGGTCACTCGGCGAGAGCGTCGGCATCGCGACGTCGCGCGGGATGCCGGCCAGCGTCGAAACCGGCACAAAGGTGTAGCCTTTGGCCCGCAGCGTATCGATGATCACCGGCAGCGCCGCCACCGTCTGCGCACGGTCGCCACCGGCATCATGGAGCAGCACGATGTTGCGGCTGCACTGCGTCTCGGTGTCGACGGTGCATTTCGATGCGACCGGATCGGTGACTTGCGAAATTGTCGCGTCGATGATTTGCTGCACGCCCGGCCGTTTCCAATCGCCCGGATCGACGTGCAGCCCGACCGAGATATAGCCGCGGTCCTGCGCTTGCAGCGCGGGGTCGATTTCGTCCGCCGTGGTCGGCTCGGCATCGCCGAAATAGGGCGCGCGGAACAATCGCAGGCTGCGCCCGGTAAACGCCTGGAACAGCCGTTGGGTGGTGTTGAGCTGGAACGTCGTCTCGGTTTGCGACGCGCCGGCGAGATTGGGATGGGTGTAGGTGTGGCTGCCGACCTCATGCCCTTCGCGGACCATGCGTTCGAGCAGCGGGCGCTGCGTCAGCGCGTTTTCGCCGACGATGAAAAACGTGCCGGGGGCCTTTTTGGCTTTCAGGATGTCGAGCACGCGCGGCGTCCAATTCGGGTCCGGGCCATCGTCGAAAGTCAGCGCGACCAAGCCTGGCTTGTATCCTGTTCGCTCGACGACATAGGGCGAGGGCAGGATCGGGAAGCGCACGTCGCCAATTGCCCCGGCCTTGGTGGTCAGCACTTGCCGCACGCCTTGCACGGGCACGCTGGAAATCTTGAGAATTTCACCATTGCCCTCGATATCGACCCCGGTGCCCGCCGGGGTTTGCTCGATCGCCGATGCCGCCGGGAGTGTGCGGTGCGATCGCCCGAAGATCGACCACAGGCCGGGGTCCTCCGCCCCCAGCCGCCATACCGCGACGCCACCGAGACCGACGCTTTGCAGGAAGCGCATCTGGTTATAGGCCGACGCCGCGTCGAGCAGCCAGACGGTGTGGCGGCTCGTACCCTCCTCATAGGCGAAGCTGCTATTGCCGCTGGCCTTGTCCCACACCGGCTTGGCATCGGATTCGCGGGCGGCTTGCCACGCTTCGTCGATCGCGAGCGGCTCGCCATTGCCGTCATGCCAATCATAAGCGTAGCTGCCGATCGCCACGACGAGCTTTTCGCGCGGGACGCCGCGTGCGGCGCGCGCGACCGATTGCTCGAACCAGTTTTGCGAGGCGATCGGCCCAGGATCGCCGCTAATTTCATGCTCGTCATACGCCATCAGGAAGACGCGATCGACGACCTTGGCAAAGGCCGCAATGTTCCAGCCATTCTCGCCATCAGCTTCGCCGACCGGCACGGAAATGCCGATCACCCATTTGCGTTTGGCAAAGCGCACTTTGGTCTCGGCGAGGAAGGTGCGGTAATCGGCCTGGCCGCGCGGGCTCAGTTCCTCGAAATCGAAGAACGCGCCGCCCGCCCCGTTCGCCGCCAGCCACGGTTCGAGCCGGTCGAGCAACGCCTTGCGCTGCGCCGGGTCATGCAACAACGCCGCCATGCCCGGCGCGTCCCAATCCCCGCCGATCGCATTCTGGATCATCGGGAGAATCAACGGCCGCGTCGCCGCGCTGTTGATGATCGCGCGTCCGGCAGGATCACGGAACACGGTGATATGATGGTTGGCGCCGGTGACCGAGACCCAGCCCGGGATCAACCAGTCGAGCTCGCCGATATGGCGCCGGAGCGAGGCCGCCGAAGATTCATCCCACGGTACGTGGAAGCCGATTGCGAGGGGCTGGTTGGTCCCGACCCCGCGCGGCGCCGCGCCGAGCAGCCGGGCATAGCCATTGAGGTCATGCCGCGCACGTTTCAGCAAGGGGCCGGTCGGGGGCGGCAGTCGGGTGAGCGCAGGATGCTCGGCTTCGACCGGCAGCAAGGGCGCGCGGGGCACCGCCCCGATCGAGACGCCCAGCGCCACCACCGCCACCACAACCAGCAAGACAAATGCGGCGACCGCCACCGCGAAGCGCCGTCGCCGCCGCCCCGAAGCATCGTAGAAGACGGGGGCAAGGCTCATTTGTGGCAGTTCCTAGAACGCATCAACGGTGCGCTCGCATCGGCGCTTTGGCATGGCGGGAGGGCAACGCCCAGATGACATTTGCGTCACCGACGCCACCCTTACGCCTTTTATAGGAAATCGGATCGGGGAAAATGCAATGGTCGGGGCGATAGGATTCGAACCTACGACCCCTGGACCCCGAGACCAGTGCGCTACCAGACTGCGCCACGCCCCGACACATTGCAGGGTGCTGCGCGTAGCGGTCGGCTCCCGTGCTATCAAGTCAAAAATGCCGATGGCGGAACGCGGCACGCCGATCTGGGCCGAGCGCCCCGCTGGCCCCAACACATATTCGCGGCGAATTGTGCGGCAACCGCCGTTCGACGAAAACAGCACGCGACGGAAGTGGGTCACGTTGCGGGATTGCCTCGAGTCGGCCCGAAACCCCCGGACAATCGACTGATAGCGTGGTCCCGTTAAAAGCGACGTGTCGATCCAAAGCTATCGCGCGTCGATCAAGATCGGTTTCTGATCATTTCCGAGCTGCACGAAAGGGCCGTCCGGGCGACCGATCGACCTTTTTGGCGGCAGGCGATCGACACGGACACGGGTACCGTAAAATTAGCGGTTCAATCCTCCCGACGCACTCGATAACGCTGCGCAATGACCGGTCTCGAAATCGTCGCCTTCCTGCTCGGCATCGCCAATGTCACGCTGGTCGTACGGCGCAGCGTCTGGAACTACCCGTTCGGGCTGGTGATGGTCGCGCTATACGGCAGGATTTTCCTTGAGGCGCGGTTGTACAGCGACGCGATCCTGCAGATGTTCTTCTTCGTCGTGCAGCTTTACGGCTGGTGGAGCTGGGCGCGAAACCGCGCGCAAGCTGGGGCGGTAACGGTCGTCCGCCTCCGCAACCGCGACCAGGTGCGCTGGGCAATCGGGTGCGCCGTCGCCGCCGCTTTATGGGGCTATGGCATGCACCGCTTCACCGATGCGTCTTTCCCTTGGGCCGATGCGGCGCTCGCCATCACCAGCGTCGCCGCGCAGATTTTAATGTCGCGGCGTGCGATCGAGAATTGGTGGTTGTGGATCGCGGTCGATATCGGATCGGTCGGGCTCTATGCCGCCAAGGGACTGTGGTTGACGATGCTGCTCTACACGATTTTCCTCGGCCTCGCGATCTGGGGGTTGATCGATTGGCGCGCGGCCGAGCGGCGGCAGGAGCGTGCGGCGGCATGATCACGATCTGTCTCCACGGCCCCGAAAGCACCGGCAAATCGACGCTGATCGAACAGCTTGCCGCACGGTTCGGGACGATCTTCGTCCCCGAATATGGCCGCACCTTTGCCGAGACCCACGGCACCAACTTCAGCATGGCTGATCTGGTCGAGATCGCGCAGACGCACGACGCGATGACGCGCGCGGCGCTGGCGACCGGTGCCGATCCGCTCTTCCTCGATACCGATCCGCTGATGACGGCGGTATGGGCCGCCATGCTGTTCGGCGATCGCGACCCGTGGTTCGCTGCGTGGCGCGGCACCGCCGACTTGTATCTGCTGCTCGATATCGATTTGCCGTGGATCGACGATGGCACGCGGCTGTTCGGCAGTGCGGCCGCACGCCGACGCTTCTTCGATCTGTCGCGTGCGGAGCTTGACCGGCGCGGCGTCCGCTACGCCCTCGTCAGTGGCCAGGGCCCCGACCGCCTCGCCGCCGCGCTGGCAGCGATCGAGGCGATGCGGCTGGACGAATAGCTTACTTGCCCTTCAGGGCCTTCACCGCCGCCATCGTGCCGCTGACATGGCCGGCCGGGTTAAGGTCCGACAGGACATAGGCGATCTTGCCGGTTTTCGCGATCACGTAGGAGGTACGGTTGGTCCAGCCGGTCTTTTGCGGCAGCGTCACGTCATAGCCGCTGATCGTCGCAGGCGTTGCCAGCCCGACCGGGAATTTGCTTGCGCATTCCTTGACCGAGAATTCCTTGATCCGCTCGGCATTGCCTGCGGTCAGGCCGATCAACGACGCGCCGTTCTTGGTGAATTCGGCGCTCGCCTCGGCAAACTCATGCGCCTCGACCGTGCAGCCCGAGGTAAAGGCGGCGGGGAAGAAATACAGCACCACCGGCCCCTTCTTGAGCGCGGTGGCAAGCGTGAAGGTGAAGGACGTGCCGCCCAGCGCGGCGTCGGTGGTGAAGGCGGGAGCCTTATCGCCGACTTTCAGCGCGGCATTGGCGGGCACGGCCGCCACGAGTGCAAGGGCAGCGGCGGCAAGCGGGGCGGTGAACTTCATGGCAACGTCTCCTGATAGCGTTGCCCCACGCTACCCTGCCGACCGCTCCACCGCCAGTGCGATTGCCGCCGCGATCAGCGCGACGGTGCAAGTTTGGTGTTGATCACCCAGCCGACATTGTCGTTTTCATCGGCGACTTCCCACCACAGGCCATTCTTATTGCCGGTGGGATAAACGATCGAGCCTGCCGGCAAGGTCCGTAACACCCGCCCAGCGGCGCTGGCGGTGGAGCGGAGCGCGAGCGGCCCCTGCGCGGTGAAGGTCTTGGCGGGGGCGGCCTCGGCCGTCCCGGCATCGCCGGCATTCACATAGCCGAGATCGTTGACCAGCTTACCATAGGCCTGGATAAACGCCAGCGTCACGATCCGCCCGATATCAGTGTTGTCATACCCGCCGCCGATCACGCCGCCACCGGCGACACCGGCAAACACGCCACCACCGCCGCCAAAGCTGAGGCTGTTCTTGGCGGCATAGCCATCCTGCGTCGCCAGCGTCTCGGTCGTGCGGACGTTGGTGATCGACAGCACGACATTGGCTTCCATCTTCCGGCTGCGGATGCCGCCGACGATTCCGCCGACAGGCCCGCCGAGCAAGCCGCCGAGGCCAGCCGCGATGCCGCTGCCGCTGGCATTGCTGTTGGCACCCTGCACTTCGGCTTGCAGGACGTAGTCGGCCGCCTTGATCTGGCCCTGGCCGACGTTGGAACGACGCTGGAGGCCGAGATCGTTACCGAAGTCGCGCTCACGCTGTGCGGCTTGCAAACCGCTGCCGCGATCGACGATGTTGAAGCAGCCCGACCGCTGGAACAGCACCTTGAGCAGCTTCTGTGGCGGCGCGAGGCTATACTGCGTCCACCCGCTCGGGTCGTGGCCATCGGCGATCGAGATCGTGCCATGCTTGGTTGCGTATCGCGGCACGTCGTTAATCGTCGCTTCCTGCAGCTTCCGCGTGCGAGATGGCTTGGCGAGCCGCTGCGCCTGGGCTTGCGCCGATACGAGTGCGAAAACGATTGCCGTCGTTGCCCCAAAACGTCGCTGTGTCACCGTCGCTGCCCCGCCCGTGAATCGATATCCTCACAGATTACGCGGTTCTCAGATGCGCGAATAGGACCATTGCGTCGATGCCGGCGGGCTTTGTGCGGGCGGGCCGGCGATGCTATGGCAACGCTTATTCTCTTCAGCACGAACCCGGGCGAATACGTGACCCCTCTTCAGAACATCCGCAATTTCAGCATTATCGCTCATATCGACCATGGCAAATCGACGCTTGCCGATCGCCTGATCCAGGCGACGGGAGGGCTCACCGACCGGGAGATGTCCGAGCAAGTTCTTGATAACATGGACATTGAGAAAGAGCGCGGGATCACGATCAAGGCGCAGACGGTGCGGCTGCGCTATACCGCGAAGGACGGGATCGAATATGCCCTGAACCTAATGGACACCCCGGGCCACGTCGATTTCGCCTATGAAGTCAGCCGCAGCCTCGCGGCGTGCGAGGGCGCGTTGCTCGTCGTCGATGCAGCACAAGGCGTCGAGGCGCAGACGCTCGCCAATGTTTATCAGTCGATCGAGCACAATCACGAGATCGTGCCGGTCATCAACAAAATCGACCTGCCCTCGGCCGATCCCGAAAAGGTCAAGGCCGAGATCGAGGAAGTGATCGGGCTCGACGCGTCGCAAGCCGTGTTGACCAGCGCCAAGGCCGGGATCGGTATTGCCGAAGTGCTCGAAGCGATCGTCACGCGCATACCGCCGCCGCAGGGCGATGCCGAGGCACCGCTCAAGGCGATGCTGGTCGACAGCTGGTACGACCCATATCTCGGCGTCGTCATCCTCGTCCGCGTGATGGCGGGCGTGCTGAAAAAGGGCCAGCAGATCAAGTTCATGTCAGCCGGCACCGTCCATCTGGTCGACCGCGTCGGCTGCTTCCGCCCCAAGATCGAGCAATTGACCGACCTTGGCCCCGGCGAGATCGGCTTCATTACCGCGCAGATCAAGGAAGTCGCGCAAACCCGCGTCGGCGACACGATCACCGATGCCAAGCGCCCCGCCGCCGAGGCGCTGCCCGGCTTCAAGGAAGTCCAGCCGGTGGTGTTTTGCGGCCTCTTTCCGGTCGATGCCGCCGATTTCGAGAAATTGCGCGAGAGCATCAGCAAGTTGCGGCTCAATGACGCGTCCTTCAGCTTCGAGATGGAAACGTCGGCGGCGTTGGGCTTCGGCTTCCGCTGCGGGTTTCTCGGGCTGCTCCATCTCGAAATCATCCAGGAGCGGCTGACGCGCGAATATGATCTCGACCTGATCACCACCGCGCCCTCGGTGGTGTACGAAATCGAGCTGACCCATCCCGACCCGGCGGGCACGACGCATTTCGAGCTGCATAACCCCGCCGACATGCCCGAACCCAACAAGATCGCGACGATCAGCGAGCCGTGGATCGAGGCGATCATTTACGTCCCCGACGAATATCTCGGCAGTATCCTGAAGCTGTGCCAGGACCGGCGCGGCATCCAGAAGAACCTGACCTATGTCGGCGGCCGCGCGCAGGCGACGTATGAATTGCCGCTCAACGAAGTGGTGTTCGATTTTTACGACCGGCTGAAATCGCTGTCCAAGGGCTATGCCAGTTTCGATTATACCCAGATCGGCAACCGCGAGGGCGACCTCGTCAAGATGAGCATCCTCGTCAATGAGGAGCCGGTCGACGCGCTCAGCATGATCGTCCATCGCGGCACCGCCGAGACGCGCGGGCGCGGCATGGTCGAGCGGCTGAAGGAGCTGATCCCGCGGCATTTGTTCAAGATCCCGATCCAGGCGGCGATCGGCGGCAAGGTGATCGCACGCGAGACGATCAGCGCGATGCGCAAGGACGTGACCGCGAAATGCTATGGCGGCGACGCCAGCCGCAAGCGCAAGCTGCTCGACAAGCAAAAGAAGGGCAAGTTGAAGATGCGCGAATATGGGTCGGTGAGTATTCCGCAGGAGGCGTTTATTGCGGCGCTTAGGATGGGGGACGAGGGCTGAGCCTCTTCTTCTGAATCTTTGCGGCCTGTTCGTAGATCGGCTTGGACAGATCGACCCCCTTGCGGACCGCAAATTCCCCGGACAGGGCACCATAGCCCTTCAAGTCGAGCACTTTGCCGCTCGCGGAATCGCGGATCGTCGTCGGAAAGCCCTTGCCGTGTCGGTCAAAGATGAAGCCACTCGGCGAGGGGGTGGGCAACGCTGTGGCTATGTTGGGAATATGAGCTACACTTCGAATGGCGGCAAGATTGCTCACCGATGCACCGGCAAGATTTAGCTGTTTTCGCGCCTGCCCGGAAAATTCGCCGGAGCGGATAAATTAGCCTGGAACATATCACGAACTAAACCATACAGATTTGGGATTTTCTGGAGTTGGTTAATGTCCGATTCTAATTTCGCTTGGAAGGCCGCTTCAACGCGGCCAATAAACAACTCAATGGCCCTCAAGCACACTTTTTATGAGTTTTTCGCCGGGGGTGGCATGGCGCGCGCTGGCCTAGGCCCAAATTGGTCTTGTTTATTTTCCAATGATTTCAGTGATATGAAATCGCGCGCGTACATCGAGAATTGGGGTAAAGACGATTTTGTGGGTGGGGACATCGGAAAAGTCTCCACGAGCCAATTGCCCAACCGTGCCGATTTGGCGTGGGCTTCGTTTCCGTGCCAAGATTTGTCGCTGGCTGGCAACTACAAGGGTCTTGGAGAATCGTCGGCGGCGGTAATGACCCGCTCGGGTACGTTCTGGCCCTTCTGGTCACTGATCACCAAGCTATGTTCTGAAGGCCGAGGTCCTCGCCTGATCGTGCTGGAAAACGTGGTAGGTGCCATCACGTCGCGAGAGGGTCAAGATTTCGCTGCGTTATGCAGCTCTTTGACTGAAGCAGGCTATACCTACGGCGCGATGGTTGTTGATGCCCGCCATTTTGTGCCACAAAGTCGGGCTAGCGTATTTTTTATTGCCGTAGCTAAAGATGTTTCGGTTCCAGTGAATTTAACCCTGCCCCGTCTAGACGAAACATGGCATCCTGCTGCGCTGGTTGAGGCGCAAGCTCGATTGGAGGGCAAGGCGAAAAGGCAATGGGTATGGTGGCACCTACCAACCCCGCCCGTTCGCAATATTGGGTTCGCAGACATTATCGAAGAAAGGCCTGTCGGTTGCCGATGGCACTCCAAAGCGGAAACCGACCGTCTTCTGGAAATGATGGCCCCGCTCCACAGAGCAAAAGTCGAACGAGCTCGAACGACCGGCACACGGCAAGTCGGTGGCGTTTACAAGCGTACTCGGCTCGACGAATTTGGCGTGAAGCGTCAGCGCGCTGAGATACGGTTCGATGACACCGCTGGCTGCCTCCGGACTCCGGCGGGCGGCTCAAGTCGCCAAACGATCGTAGTGGTCGAAGGTGACTCAACGCGATCGCGCCTTTTATCGCCACGAGAGGCGGCGCGTCTCATGGGGATAGATGACAATTACAAATGGCTTTGTTGCATAACGTCGCGAGAGCATAACCGCGCTTTTACTTGAAGATGTTATGAGAGGCGGACGGTCACCGGTGTTCCTATTTCGGAGAAGCGATTCA
>NZ_BMDW01000005.1 GCF_014636175.1 Sphingomonas psychrolutea
GAATAGGCTCGCACCGTATCCTCCCTGCTCAGCCCGCAGAGTGAATCACAAACGCAGCCCAATGGGAATCCTCACGATTCAAGACGGGCGAGTCAGACTCTAGGGACCAGCCTCCCCCGCTTTATCCACCCCGGCGAAGGCCGGGGCCCAGTTACAGAGGTCGTGGTGATGGAGCGCAGCGCTCCTTCCGCTTCGTCGCGCGACTGGACCCCGGCCTTCGCCGGGGAAGCGATATGGGGTTTCACCGATACTCCGGCTTATCGAACCACGGCGCGAAGGTATCCCACGCGTCGGCGACCGAATCGGGAAACACCGCCGCACGCTTCTCCAGGAACGCGGTGACGCCCTCCTTGGCATCGGCGCTCGCCCCCCGCGCCCAGATCGCGCGGCTCTCGATTTTGTGCGCGTCCATCGGGTGCGGCGCGCCCAACCCGGCATAGAGCATCTTGCGCATCAGCGCGATCGACACCGGTGCGCCCTCTGCGGTCAACCGTAGCGCCAGCGCGCGCGCCGCCGGGAGCAGATCGTCGGGGGCATGCACGCTCCGCACCAGCCCGCCACGCAGCGCCTCGGCCGCATCGAACACCGCGCCCGAATAGCAATATTCCAGCGCTTGCCCGATCCCGACGAGGCGCGGCAGGAACCAGCTCGAACACGCCTCGGGCACGATCCCGCGCCGCGCAAAGACAAAGCCGAAGCGCGCGGCGTCGCTCGCCAGGCGGAAGTCCATCGGCAGCGTCATCGTCGCACCAACGCCGACCGCCGCGCCGTTGATCGCCCCGATCACGGGCTTTTTCGAGGCGAAGATGCGCAAGCTCAGCAACCCGCCGCCATCGCGCACCGCGGGATGCGCATAATCGACGCTACCATCGGCGCGCACCGGCGATTCGGCGCCATTCCACCCGCCGCTCGCGTCATAATCGAAGGTCGCCGCTCCGCCCGACAGATCGGCCCCGGCGCAGAAACCACGTCCCGCGCCCGTGACGATCACCGCGCGCACGCCGTCATCGGCGTCGGTGGCATCGAACGCCGCGATCAGATCGGCGAGCATCGCGGCGTTGAACGCGTTGAGCTTGTCAGGCCGATCGAGCGTGATCGTCGCGATCTGGTCCGCAATGTCGAGCCGGATCGTGGTGAAAGCTGGCGTCACGCCGGGCACTTTGCGCCGCTATCGACCCATGCCTTGGTCAGCGCGCCGAACTGCGCCTGCGTGCCGGGTGCTGGCGTGCGGCCAAGCCCGGGGTGCCAGCCCCAGCCGACCAGCGCATCCTTGCCATTATGGTCGACGAGGTCAGCGAGCGACTTGCCGCCGTTGCGCGCGCGGTCCTTGATTTGCACGCAAATCGCGCCGAGCGACTTGCCCTCCCACGCCATCGACAGCGGGGCGAGCTGCCATTCCGGTGCGCCGGGCATGCTGCCGGTACCATTGGCAAAAGTGACGTTGGCAGTGCCGTGACAGGTCGCGCATTCGAGGCCCGCCGCACCATGCCCATTGGCACCGCGGATCACCGGCGGATTGTGCGGCAGCATCGCTTCGCCCTGATTGGGCCGGTCGCTGCGCGGGTGACAATTGAGGCAGCGTGGCGACTGGATCACTTTGCCCATCTCCCCGAACAACGCGACCGAGCGCTTCGCCGGATCGGCGATCGACGCGAACGCAGTCGGATCCTTGAGCGGGGTGGGCGCGGGCAGGACGGAGCGTGCGAGCAGCACGGTCGGCAGGATCGCCGTCGCAATCACCAAAGCAATCGTATTGCCGCGCATCATGCATTCTCCGAATGGGCGAAGGGCAGTCGCGTGACGACTTTGCCGGTCAGCTTGCGCCACGCATTGGCGACGGCGGGGGCGATCGGCGGCAAGCCGGGTTCGCCGATCCCGGTCGGGTTCGCGGTCGAGTTGATGATCGCGACCTCGACCTCGGGCATCTCCGCCATGCGGAGCGAGCGGTAGGTGTCGAAATTCGACTGTTGCACCACCCCCCCCTCGCCCAGCGTGATTTCGGCATAGAGCGCATGCCCGAGGCCAAAGCCGACCCCGCCCTCGATCTGCGCGCGGATCACGTTCGGGTTGATCGGCACGCCGCAATCGACTGCCGCCCACACCTTGTGGACGCGCGGCAGCTTGTCGGCGCCGACCGAGACTTCGGCGATCTGTGCGACGTACGACCCGAAGCTCTTGTGGAACGCGACACCGCGGGCGCGACCGGACTTGGCGGACAACCCGCCCGCCACTTCGGCAACGCGCTTCAGCACCGCCTTCGCGCGATCATCCTTCATCAGCGCGATCCGGCCCATGATCGGATCCTGCTTGCCGAGCTCGAACAGGCGATCGAGGAACGTCTCCATCACATAGGCCGTGTGGGTGTTGCCGACCGAGCGCCACCACAACGTCGGTACGCCATTTTTCAGTTCGTTCGCGCCGACACGCAACGCCGGAAAGGCGTAGGCGCTGCCGGTCAGCCCCTCGACCATCGCTTCGTCGAACTTGGCGCTGGGGTTGAAGAAGCCGGTGCCGCGCATGAACGACTGCCCGGCGACGACCGCGTCGAGCCCGACGATCTGGCCCTTGGCATCGACCCCGCCCTTGATCGTGTGGACGATCAGCGGGCGATAGCGTCCGCCGCGAATGTCATTCTCGCGCGTCCAGACATGCTTGACCGCGGTGGTGCCGCCAAACGCCTTGGTCGCCATCGCCGCCTCGACGGCATTGCCCATGTCGGGCGTCGCGCGCCGACCGAAGCTGCCACCGGCATATTGTTCGTGCAGCGTCATGCCAGCGAACGGCACGCCGAGCACCTTCGAGACTGCCGTGGTATCGCCGACCTGGAACTGGCTGCCCGCGTAGAAATCCGCGCCGCCGTCCTTCGGTTCGATCACTGCGTCCATCGTTTCCATCGGCGCATGCGCCAGGAACGGGAAGACATAGGTCGCCTCGATCCGCTTGGCGGCACTGGCGAGCGCTGTGGCGACATTGCCCTCGGCTTCGCACTCGACACCGGGCGTGGCGGCGGCGGCGATGTACTGCTTGATCATCGTGTCGGTCGAGCGCGTCTCGGCCTTGGACAAATCCCAATCGACTTTCAGCGCGGCGCGGCCCTTCATCGCCGCGAACGTGTCCTTGGCATAGACGACGACGCCCTGCGGGATCGTCTTGACCGCGACCACGCCGGGAATGGCGAGTGCGGCCGCATCATCGACCGATTTGACCGTCCCGCCAAAGGCTGGCGCATGTTCGATTACGCTCACGACCATGCCGGGCCGCTGCACGTCCATCGTGAATTGCGCGCTGCCATTGGTCTTGACCAGGCTGTCGAGCTTGGGTGTGTCGCGCCCGATCAGCGTCCATTGCGCCGGTGTCTTGAGCGTCGGCTTTTCGGGGATCGGCATCGTCGCGGCGGTCGCGGCGAGGTCTCCGAAGGTCGCGGTCTTCGCGCCATGGCTAACGACGCCCTTGGCGACCGTCACCTCGGCCGCCGGAACACCCCAGGTCCTGGCGGCAGCAGCAACGAGCATCGCGCGCGCCGAAGCCCCGGCATTACGCATCTGCATCCAGCTATTGGCCATCGCGGTCGATCCGCCGGTGCCCATCGTGCCGAAGGCGAGATTCTTGTAAAGTGGGTCGTTCGCGGGCGCGAAAGCGATTCGCATCTGGCCCCAATCGGCGTCGAGTTCGTCGGCGACGATCGTCGACAGGCCAGTCGCCGGACCTTGGCCGAATTCGACATGCTTGATGATAACGGTGACGGTGTTGTCGCCGGCGATCCGCACAAAGGCGTTGGGCGCGAACGGTGTCGCTTCTCCGGCAGGTGCCGCCTTCGCCGCCGCTTTGCCCATCGGCAAAGCCAGACCGATAACGAGGCCCGAACCAGCGAGGAAATCGCGGCGACTCGCCACGGGGATTTTGGTGGGGGCGTTCATGCTGCCGTCTCCACATGTTTGGCGGCGTCTTTAATCGCCTGACGGATGCGGACATACGTCGCGCAGCGGCAAATATTGCCCGCCATGCCGTGGTCAATATCGGCGTCGGTCGGGTTGGGTTTCGCCGCAAGCAGCCCGATCGCCGACATCACTTGCCCCGACTGGCAGAAGCCGCATTGCGGCACGTCGATTGCAACCCAGGCGGCCTTGACCGCTTCGGCGGTCTTGCCGGTGGCGCCCTCGATCGTCGTGACGCTGCGCCCGGCAACGCTCGCGATCGGCGTCACGCAGGACCGGCGATTCTTGCCGTCGAGGTGCACCGTGCACGCGCCGCATTGCGCGATTCCGCAGCCATATTTGGTGCCGGTGAGTTGGAGGTGATCTCGCAACACCCACAGAAGCGGCGTGTCGGGGTCTCCGTCGAACCGGGCGGCAGCCCCGTTGAGCGTAAATTCGGTCGCCATCGCGCGTCTCCTAGATATGCCCGGATACCGTGGACAGGGGCGTGCGCGCAACCGAAAGGTAGTGTATTGCAACGGATATAGCGAGCGTAACCGGATTTTAGGGGGCGGCGGGGCACACAGGACGCGTCATACTTCAGTCAGGCCCTTCGTCCGCATGCGTTATCCCTTGATTGCTCCCAATCCGCCGCGCCTCAGCGAACACGTCGCGGCGCTGCGCCGCGTCGAGGCATCAGGGGTGTTCAGCAACAACGGCCCCGAGGTGCGCGCGTTCGAAGCGGAGGCGACCGCGCAGCTGTTTGGCGGGCAGGGCGCGTGTCTCGCGGTCGGCAATGCGACGCTCGGGCTGATGATCGCGATCCGCGAGGCAGCGGGCGAGCATGTCGCGGGCCGCTTCGCGCTGATGCCCGCGCTCACCTTCGCCGCCACCGCGCAAGCGGCCTTGTGGGCGGGTCTCACCCCATTGATCTGCGACATCGACCCGGCCGACTGGACCGCAAGCGGCGCGGCCGAGGAACGGCTGCTGCGCGACTATGGCGATCGCGTCGCCGTGATACTGCCCTACGCGACCTTCGGCACCGCAATCGACCTCGACCGCTACGCCTGGCTGCAACGCGAACACGGCGTCGGCGTGGTGATCGACGCCGCCGCCTCGCTCGGGACACTCGACGAGGGCGGCGCTGGCTTCGGCACCGGTGCGCCGTTCGCCACCGTCTATTCGATGCACGCCACCAAGACCTTCGCGGTCGCCGAGGGCGGGCTGATCCATTCGGGCGACACCCGGCTGATCGATCGGCTGCGCGCGATGACCAATTTCGGGTTCGAAGCCGGACGCAGCGCCACGCTCCCCGGCATCAACGCCAAATTGCCCGAAGTGATCGCCGTGATGGCGCGCGCGAAACTCGCCGAGATCGATGCGGTATGCGATCATCGCGCCGCGCTCGAAGCGGCGTACCGCGCGCAATTGGAGGCCGTTTCGTTTCAGGCCGGACAGGGCCAACGCCGCGCGAGCCAGTTCATGCCCATATTATTGCCCGAAGGCCTCGCACACCGCCGCGACGCGATCGGTGCGGCGCTTGCGGCCGAGGGAATCGGATCGGGCCGCTATTTCAGCCCGCATCTGGGGGAGCAGCCGCTGTTCCGCCGCACCGCGACGATCCTGCCCACCCCGGTCGCCGATGCGGTCGCGGGGCGATCGCTTTCGCTGCCGATTACCGATGCGATGACGGTGGCCGATGTCACGGTGATCGCCACCGCATTCAACCGCATCCTCGCCGCCGAAGCCCGCGTCCCTGCGCGAGCGCGGACGAATCCGATCGCCTCGCTGCTGATCGTCGGCGGAGGCCCGGCTGGCACCGCGATGCTCACCGCCGCGAGCAAGCGTGGCCGGTTGGCCGAGCTCGCCGCCTCCGGCATCGTCATCGCTGAGCGCGACGATGCGCTCGGCGAGGGCCGGATCGGGCGCTATGCGATCACCTCGGATTCGACCGCCGAGACCTTCCTGAGTGCGGTGAAGGACAATCCCCACCCCGAACTCGCCGCGCTGGTCGATCATCCGGCAGGCCGCGCGGTCGGGCAGTATGTCGGTGCGCTCGGCGTGCCGTTGGTCGAGGCGGGGCCGTTTGTGCGTGCGACCGGCGAGCGCTTGCACGCGCTCGTCCGCCAGCATGGCGGCACGGTGCTGACCGGGCATGAGGTCCTCCACACCACCCGCACGACCGGCGGGCTCTGGTCGAGCCGCTTGCGCCGCCGTGCCGACGGCCAGGAATTCGACCAGCTTTCCAGCGCCGTGCTGGTCGCGACCGGGGGGCACCAACCGCTCGACCGGCTCGCCGCGCAGCGCGTCGGGGGTGTATCGCTGGTGCAGGAGGTCGGTGACCGGCTGATGCAATCGGACGAAGCACTAGCACTCGGCGGACCACAAAAGATCGTCGATTTGCTGTCAACCAAGCGCAACCCGAAGATCGTCGTGATCGGTGGATCGACCAGCGCGATCGCGACGATCGTGTTGCTGCTCAAAACACAGGCGATCCCGCTGGGTGCAGGCGCAATCACGCTGCTGCATCGCCGTCCGCTGCGGCCCTTTTACCCGACGCCCGAGGCGGCACTGGCCGAGGGTTTCACCGATTTCGGACCCGACGACATCTGCCCGGTCAGCGGCTTTGTCTATCGCCTGGCCGGCTTCCGGCTTGAAGCGCGCGATCTCGTGCTGCGCCAGCTCCGCGTCGATGGCCGCGTGCCCGATCCGCGCCTCACCGTGCATCAAGTGAGCGGGGACGACGATGCCATCGCCCGCGCGCACCTGGCTGGGGCCGACCTCGTCATTGCGGCATTGGGTTATCGCCCGCGCGCCCTCGCAATCCACGACAGCGACGGCCGCAATGTCGCGCTGGCCGCCCATCATGGCGCAGCGATGGTCGACCGCCATTGCCGCATTCTGGACGCCAGCGGCACGGCGATCCCCGGCCTGTACGGCATCGGCCTTGCCGCTGGGTTCGTGCCGTGGGGCAAGCTTGGCGGCGAGGCGAGCTTCTCGGGTCAGGCCAATGGCCTGTGGCAATGGCAGAACGATGTCGGCGCGATGATCGTCGACCAGGTGCTGGGCGACGCGGCGCGCGCCGTCGCATGAGTGCCCCCCAGACCCCCACGATCAGCGTGCTGATGGCGACCTATAATGGCGCGAGCCTCGTCGGCGAGACGATCGCGTCGTTGCAAGCACAAACCTTTACCGACTTCGAACTGATCGTGGTCGACGATTGCTCGACCGACGACACCGTCGCGGTGATCGAGGCGTTTGCCGATCCACGGATCCGCCTGATCCGCTCGCCGGTCAATCGGCGCGTCGTGCTGACCCGCAACGCCGCCTTTGCCGCGGCGCGCGGGCGCTACATCGCCGCGCTCGATCATGACGATCTGTGCCATCCCGATCGTTTCGCCCGCCAAGTCGCCTATCTCGACGCGCATGCCGAGATCGTGCTCGTCGGCACCGCCGCCAATGTGTTGTCGGACGGGACGATTCTCCCCTCCTCGCTCGCCCCGCTGTCCACGCCCGCTTTGATCGAATGGCTGCTGCGAATCGAAAATCCGTTGGTCTGGTCCTCGGTGATGCTGCGCGCCGATGCCGCGCGACGGCTCGATCCGTTCCAGCGGCCAGACCTCGTCTATGCCGAGGATTTCGACCTGTATCACCGCATCAGCGCTTCTGGCGGGATTGCGCGGCTCGACGACGAACTCATGACGTATCGCCGTCACGGCGGCGGTGCCTCGCAGACGCAGGCCGAGGCGATGCGCGGGCGCGCCGCAGACGTGCTCGCGGGGGTCTATGCCCCGCTGTTCGGCGATGCCGCCGCCGACACCGCGCGCCTGATCGTCACCCATGTGATGAGCCAGCAGCCCGTGCCCGACCGCGCGACGCTGGCGGCGGTCGGCGATGCGCTCGTCCGGCTGCAAGACGATTTTCTGGCGCAGCACAGCCCCGATTCTGAAAGCCGCAGCCTGATCCGCTGGGAAACCGCGCGGCGCTGGGCGCGGATCGGGCGGGCGGGTCTGCGTACCGGTGCCTTGAAGCTCGGCGACGCGACGTCGGTGCGGCCCGCGCATCTCGGGCTGGGCTATGCCGGCATCGAGGAACTCATCCTGTCGCGCCTCGTCGGCAGCGTACGCGTGGCGCAGCGCCGCCTGGCAAAGCGCGACGCCGCCTGAGCGGCACATAGACAGCGCCCCTTCGGCAGCGGTACAGCCTGCCCATTCATCATGATCCGGGGCTGATCCTTTGACCTATCCGCAGCGTAGCATCGGCCCGTTCACCGTTTCGGCGATTGGCTTGGGATGCATGAACCTCAACCATGCGTACGGCACCCCGCCCGACACCGCGACCGCGCTCGCATTGCTCAACACCGCGCTCGATCTCGGCTGCAGCTTGCTCGATACCGCCGCGCTGTATGGCAGCGGCAATAATGAACGGCTGCTCGCGCAGGGCGTGATGCACCGCCGCGCCGAGTTTACGCTCTCGAGCAAATGCGTGCTCGACATGATCGACGGCAAGCGCGGCCTCGACGGATCGCCCGCCGCCATCGCCAAGACGGTGGAGGGTTCGCTGTCGCGGCTCGGCACCGATCATATCGACCTGGTCTATCTCCACCGGCTCGACAAGCGCGTCGCGATCGAGGAGTCGGTCGGCGCGCTGGTGCGGCTGAAAGAGGCGGGCAAGATCGGCGCGATCGGCCTGTCCGAAATGTCGGCCGCGACGATCCGCCGCGCGCACGCGGTGCATCCGATCGCCGCGGTGCAAACCGAATATTCGCCCGCGGTGCGTAACCCCGAAGTCGCCGTGCTGGCGGCGTGCAACGAACTCGGCATCGGCTTCGTCGCGTTCTCGCCGGTGGCGCGCGGGCTGCTGGCCGGGGCGGTACGCGACGATACGTATGAGGCGGGCGATATCCGCGCGATGATGCCGCGCTTCGTCGCGCCGTTTCTGTCGCGCAACCTCGAAATCGTCGCGCGCTTCGAACGCATTGCGGCGGACGCCGGATTGACCCCGGCGCAATTGTCGCTTGGCTGGGTGCTGGCGCAGGGCGAGACGATCGTACCGATCCCGGGAACGCGCAGCATCGCGCATTTGACCGAGAATATGGCCGCCGCAACCAAGCCGCTGGGCAGCGACGTGCTCGCCGCTGTCGACGCGCTGTTCCCGCCCAACGCGCTCGACGGCGCGCGCTATCCGGCGATGATGCAGGCACAGATCGACACCGAGCTGTTAGCGGGCGAAACGCTCGCTTGAGAGGAAACACCGTGCGCGAGATCAATTTCGACGGCCTTGTCGGCCCGAGCCACAATTATGCCGGGCTGTCGTTCGGCAACCTCGCCGCGACCAGCAATGCCGGGTCGGTCTCGGCCCCGCGCGCGGCCGCGTTGCAGGGCATCGCCAAAATGCGGCGGATGCTCGACCTCGGCCTGTCGCAAGGGCTGCTGGTGCCGCACGACCGCCCCGCCGCGGCATGGCTGCGCGAACTGGGCTTTCCGGGCGACGACGATGCCGTGCTCGCCGCTGCCTGGGCGCAGGACCCCATTTTGCTCGGCAATGTCTGTTCGGCCTCGGCGATGTGGGCCGCCAATGCCGCGACCGTCTCGCCCGCGCCCGATTCTGGCGACGGTCGCTGCCACCTGTCGGTCGCGAACCTGTCGACGATGCTGCACCGGAGCATCGAACATCCACAGATCGCGCGGCAGTTACGTCTGGCCTTTGGCGATGCCGCGCATTTCACGGTGCACGATGCCCTGCCCGCCGCGCTAGGCGACGAAGGCGCTGCCAACCATATGCGCCTGACCAGACAGCACGGCGCGCGCGGGATCGAGCTGTTCGTCTATGGCGAGCGCAGCGCGGCAGGTTTTCCGGCGCGCCAGAACCGCACCGCCAGCGCCGCCGTCGTCCGGCGCCATGGGCTCGATCCCGCCGACGTGCTGCTCGTCCAGCAAAGCGTCGCGGCGATCGCGGCGGGGGCGTTCCACAATGATGTCGTCGCGGTTGCCAACGAAACCGTTTTGTTCGCACACGAACAGGCGTTCGAGGATCCGGCGGCGGTCCTCGCCTTTATCCGCGCGCGCCTGCCCGAAGCGGTGATCGTCGAAGTCCCGGCGGCGCGCGTATCGCTGGAAGCCGCGATCAAGTCATACCTGTTCAATTCGCAACTGGTGACCTTGCCCGACGGCACGATGGCGCTGATCGTACCGAGCGAATGCCAGGAGACCCCTGAGGTCTGGGCATGGCTGCAGGAATTGCTCGCAGGCAACGGGCCGATCCGCCGCGTCGAAGTGCTGACCTTGCGCGAATCGATGCGCAACGGCGGCGGTCCGGCGTGCTTGCGGCTGCGGGTAGTGGTGGACGAGGCCGCGCACGCCGCGATCGACCCGCGCTTCCTGCTCGATCCGGCACGGTGCGATCTGCTCGCGGCGCTGGTCGAACGGCATTGGCCCGAGACGATCGCGCCCGCCGATCTCGGCAATCCCGCTTTGTGGCAGCAATGCCGCACCGCGCGCGCCGCGTTGCTCGATACGCTCGGGTTTGCGCCCGGCGAGGTGTGAGCTTTATGCGGTCAGCGCATCAGTCCGGCTGAGCGCAGCGCCGCTTCGATCGTCGCCTGGACTGTCGTAATCGGCGAGGAAGGCGGCGAGGCAGGCGGGGCAGAGGATCGCGCCCGCTCCACGCCCTCCAGCAACCCCCAGCCATGCGCGATCTGCCAAGTCGACGAAATGCCGACATCGAGCATATGCGGCATCGCGCAGCCGCACGCGGTTTCGCCGTGTGTGGCGACCGGCGTGCCATGCCCCATGCCCGCAATGCGGTGCTCCTCGATCAGCACCGTGCCATCGGGCGCATGCCATGCACGCGTGCGCAGCTTCCCGCTGACCGTCTCCATATCGGGTGCGGCTTGGGCACCGTGGAGCGCGCGCCACTGCCCTACGATACGATCAGCGTTAACCGCATTGACGGTATGATCGGACTCGCCCTGCCAGACGCTCACGCTCGGCCAGGGACCACGATGCGGCGATGCCGCGCGCACCGCCGCCGCATAGGCCGCGTCATCGCCATGCCCCTGCCCACGCATCCGATCGAGCGCCTGCGCCATCGTGGCCGCCGCACCGTACGGCAGCCCGGCGATGATCGCGCCGCCGCGAAACAGCTCGGGATAGGTCGCGAGCATCACCGACGTCATCGCGCCGCCCGCCGATAGCCCAGTGACAAAGACCCGCGCCGGATCGATCGGAAAGCGTGCCAGCATCGCTGCGATCATGTGGCGGATCGATGCCGCCTCA
Source organism: Sphingomonas psychrolutea (assembly GCF_014636175.1). Classification (GTDB taxonomy): domain Bacteria; phylum Pseudomonadota; class Alphaproteobacteria; order Sphingomonadales; family Sphingomonadaceae; genus Sphingomonas; species Sphingomonas psychrolutea. The sequence continues at coordinate 11,192 of NZ_BMDW01000005.1, forward strand.
CCGGCATCGCGACGCGTGTCGCCGGGAACGAACCAGTTGAAGCACCCGTTCGGATTGTTCGCGCGCGCCTGTTCGGCGAACAGCACAGCGAAGCCGAACCGCGCGGCAAGGTCGGACCAGCCCGACCCCCGATCGTAGGATGCCGCATCCTGCGTACAGCCATGCAGGACCACGACCAATGGCATCGCATCGGCGCCTTCGGTAACATGGTACCAGCCGCTTAACCCGCCCGGATTCGCGCCGAAGTCGCCGAGCGCGCGCAAATGGCGGTGCTCGGTGCCGCTCACACCAGCCAACCCGGGCACTCTGGCGCGCGCGAGACGCTCGATCGTATCGTTGATGGATCGCATATGAAGACTCCGACAGCGGCAATTTCTATGCTGCACCGCAACATGTGACACCGTGCGACCGCGGTTTCAAGCGGTCGCCAGACATTTACCAGCCACACGCTTTTCGCAGCGTCTATCCCTGCGCATCCAGATCAACGGCGGTTTCGCGCGGCCAAAATCGCAGCGCGCGACACGTCACGACAAACCCGCGTACGTCCTTCGGCTTAGCCAATTGTACGAAGCCCGCGTCCGTTTCCGGAATGCGTGCCGCGTCGAACAAGGCGGCTGCACTGGCCGAAAAGCCGATATATTTGCAATGCGCGAAGGCGTCGGCGCAGAAATCCTTTGCCGCCGCGTCCTTTGCCAGCAACGCCGCGCCTGCCGCCGATGGCAGCACCGCCACCGCGTCGTACAGCACCGATGGCCCGCCATCGATCTTCTGCTTCGCGGCGACCGCCGTCCCGTTATCAAGCGTCACGCCGCCGATCTTCGGCGCAACGACCTCCCATACCGCACCTTCGGCCTCCAATGCATCGATGAGCGCATCGAACAGCGTTGCATTGGAGCCGTCGGTCAGCACGATCCCCATCTTGCGGCCCTTGAAATCCTTGGGACCGTTGGCGAGGATGCTGAGTTTGTCCGACGTCGGCAAATCGATCGTCGGTTTGGCTGCCACCGCCGCCTCCGGCAGCGCCATGCCGAGCCCGTCGGCCACCGTCGCCGCCAGATCGGCGTCAATGTTGAGCAAATGCGACACCGCACGCGCGCGGATGTCGACGCGCGTCACCTTCGACAGCTCGAACGTCAGCGCATCGCCGATATGCTTCTGCTCGATCGGCTGCTGGCTGCGCAGGAACTGCCGTGCCTGGCTATAATGGTCCGAGAAGCTCTCGGAGCGGACGCGCTGCTTGGGGCCGTCGAACCCCGCTGCGAAGCTCGTCGTGCCGCGCGCCGGATTTTCGCGCGGGCCGGCCTCGGCGCCCCAGCTATTGGGCTCGTAATTCACGCGACCCTTGGGGTTGGTCATCGCCATGTGACCATCCTGCTGGAAGTTCATGACGGGGCAGCGCGGCGCATTGACCGGGATATGCGTGAAGTTCGGCCCGCCAAGCCGCTTCAACTGCGTATCGAGATACGAGAAATTGCGCCCGTGCAGCAGCGGATCGTCGCTGAAATCGATCCCTGGCGGCATGTTCGACGTGCAGAACGCGACCTGTTCGGTGCTCGCGAAGAAGTTCTCGACGTTGCGGTTTAGCGTGAGGTTGCCGATGATCCGCACCGGGATCAGCTCTTCGGGAATCAGCTTGGTCGAATCGAGATGGTCGAACGGCAGCTTGGCGGCGTCTTCTTCCGAGAAAAGCTGCACGCCCAGATCCCACACCGGGAAATCGCCCGATTCGATCGCGTCCCACATGTCGCGGCGATGAAAATCAGGATCGGCACCGTTGATCTTGACCGCCTCGTTCCACAGCACCGATTGCAAGCCCTGGCGCGGCTTCCAGTGGAACTTCACAAAGGTCGAGTTACCGTCCTGATCGAGCAGACGGAAACTGTGGATGCCGAACCCCTCCATCGTCCGCAGCGAGCGCGGGATGGTCCGGTCGGACATCTGCCACATCACCATATGCCACGCCTCGGGCATCAGGCTAGCGAAATCCCAGAAATTGTCGTGCGCGCTTTGCGCCTGCGGGAAGGCGCGGTCGGGCTCTTCCTTTACCGCGTGGATCAGGTCGGGGAATTTGATCGCGTCCTGGATGAAGAACACGGGAATGTTGTTGCCGACGAGGTCCCAATTGCCTTCGCGCGTGTACATCTTCACCGCGAACCCGCGCACGTCGCGCGCCAGATCGGGGGAACCCTTGCTGCCCGCAACGGTCGAGAAACGAACAAAGGCCTCGGTCTGCTGCCCGACCTCGCCCAGCACATTGGCGCGGCAGATGTCGGAGAGGCTGTCGGTCAGTTCGAACACGCCGTGCGCGCCGTAACCGCGCGCATGGACGACGCGCTCGGGGATGCGCTCATGGTCGAAGTGAAAGATCTTTTCGCGCAGCTGGAAATCTTCGAGCAGCGTCGGACCGCGCGGGCCTGCCCGCAGACTGTTTTGCGCGTCGCCGACCGGGATGCCCTGCTGGCTGGTAAGCGTCATCGTCGCATCGGATGTCGTCTGGTGCGTCTCGCCGCCTTGCCCCTGCGCTTCAGCATAAGAGGTCGGCGCGTCTGCACCGGCTGGGGCCCGCGGGGCCTTCTTGACGCTCTCGCCCTTGCGTTTACCCGTGTCGCCCTTGGCGGTGCTGCGTGCCATTGATCCATCCTCCGCCGCGGCGCGCGGCAGCATCCCAAACGCGCGGACCGAAAAAAGGGACCGGCGAAATCGTCTAGATTTGGATCAACCATCGACGCCGCGCTCAGCGCGCTTCGAGCACCGCCCGGATCTTTGCGGCAAGCGCCTCCAGGCTGAACGGTTTGCCGATCAAATCGACCCCCTCGTCGAGCTTGCCGTTATGGACGACGGCGTTGCGGGTATAGCCGGTGGTGAACAAAATCTTCAGCGCCGGCCGCAACGCCCGCGACGCCTCCGCAAGCTTTGCCCCGTTCATCTCGGGCATCACGACATCGGTGAACATCAGCACGATCTCGGGATGCTCTTCCAGCAGCCGCAGCGCTTTGGCGGCGCAATCCGCTTCCAGCACATGATAGCCAAGCTCGGTCAGCGCATCGACGCTGAACTGGCGGACGCCGGGTTCGTCCTCGACGACCAGGATGACCTCGCGATCGTCGCCACGCGGCATTTCCGGCACTTCAGCGGCAGCCGGGTCGGCCTGCGCTGCGCCGCGCAGCCGCGGCAGATAGAGCTTGATCGTAGTGCCGAGCCCTTGCTCGGTGTAGATCTTTACATGCCCGCCCGATTGCTTGATGAAGCTGTAGACCTGGCTCAGACCCAGCCCCGTCCCCTTACCCACCGGCTTGGTGGTGAAGAACGGATCAAACGCCTTTTCGACCACTTCCGGGGGCATCCCGCTTCCCGTATCGGTCACCGCAATCAGGACATATTGGCCTGCGCTGATGCCAAGATTGGCAGCGGCGTAGCGTTCATCGAGATGCGCGTTCTGCGTTTCGATCGTCAAATGCCCGCCATCGGGCATCGCATCGCGCGCGTTGACCGCGAGGTTGAGCAGGATGTTCTCGAGCTGATTGGGGTCGGCATGCGTGCGCCACAGCCCGCCTGCCAACACGGTTTCAAGCTGGACATCGGCACCGAGCGAATGCCGCAGCAGATCCGACATGCCGGACACGAGTTTGTTGGCGTCGATCGCCTCGGGTTGCAGCGGTTGCTGGCGCGAAAAGGCGAGCAGGCGCTGCGTCAGCAACGCCGCGCGGCGGGCGGCGTCGGTCGCCGCGTCAATATAGCGTTGCGCGCGCGCATCCCCGTCCGCCAAGCGCCGACCCAGCAATTCGAGCGACCCCATCACGACCGCCAGCATATTGTTGAAATCGTGCGCGATGCCGCCAGTCAACTGCCCGACGGCTTCCATCTTCTGGCTCTGTCGCAAGGCCTCTTGCGCCCTGGCAAGATCGGCCGCCGCGGCCTTTTCGGCGGTCACGTCGCGTCCGGTCGCATAGATCAAACCATCCTCTGCGGTCGCGACCCAGGACAACCAGCGGACGCTCCCATCGCTGTGACGGTAGCGATTCTCGAAACCTTGCAAGGCCTGCTCGGCGAGATGGTGTAAGGCGCTGCGCGTGCCTTGTGTGTCATCGGGCATGACAAAGTCGAACAGCGACCGGCCCAGCCACTCCTCCGGTGCCCAGCCGAGGATCGTCGTAACCGATGGGCTGACGGCGCGAAACACCCCGTCGCCGTCGACGATGACGATCAGATCCTGCGAATTGCGCCACACCCGGTCGCGATCGGCGGTGCGGCGCGCGACCTCCTGCTCAAGCGTCGCATTGAGCTTGACCAGCGCTGCGGCCGATGACTTTTGCTCCTCAATGTCGGTGTTGGTGCCAATCCAGCGCGCGATGATGCCCTCGCCGTTCCAGATCGGCAAAGCCCGCGCGATGTGCCAGCGATACCCCCCGTCCGCGCGGCGCAGGCGGAATTCGGTATCGTAATGCTCCCCGGATGCCAGCGACGCACGCCACCGTTCGGTTGCACGCGCGGCATCGTCGGGATGGACCATCGCCGCCCAGCCATCGCCGTGAAGCGCCCCTTCGGCGAACCCGCTATAATCATAGACGCGCTGATTGAACCAATCGAGCAAGCCATCGGGTTGCGCCGCCCAGACTTGGTTGGGCATCGCCTGGGCGAAGGTGCGGAACTCGGCCTCGCTCGCCGCCAGCGCCGCTTCGGCCTTGTGCTGCGCGGTGACATCGGTGTTGGTGCCAAACCACCGCACGACCCGATCGTGCTGATCCTTGAGCGGCGTGATCCGGGTTAAAAAGGGACGGAAAACGCCATCCGCGCCCTTCAGCGGGAAGGTCATTTCAAACGCTTCCCCGGTCGCGATCGAGGCGGTCCAGCGCTCCATTACCGTCGGCAGGATGGCAGGGTCGTGGACCACTTGCCAACCCCAGCCCGACATCGCCTCGGGCGTGCTGCCACAATAATCGTGCCAGCGCCGGTTGTACCAGCCGATCGCACCAGCGCCGTCCGCGATCCAGCACAACGCCGGCAGATTTTCGGCAAGCAAGCGCAGCTCGGGCTCGTCGGGCTGCGCCGCCACCACTGCCGCCAGCGCAAGTTCGGTCGGCGCAACGTGGCGCCAATATGAATCCGCAAAGTCTACGCCGACCAAATCCCCAAATGGCAACGTCTCACTCCATTTCCCGAAGGCGTGTCGCTGGCCCGAGGATTTACATGGAGTGGCGGCCAACGCAATCCGCGCGAACGGCATTCAAAGCTTTGCAGAGGCTGGCCTGTATCAAGCGCGCACGCGGTCGGTCGCGCGGACATGCTTGCCATAGACGAATTCGAACAAAGGCGTCGCCATCACCGTGGTAACGATCGCCATCAGCACGAGCATCGCGAACAGCGTCGGCCCGATAATCCCTTTTTGCAGCCCGATATTGATGATGATCAGCTCCATCAGCCCGCGCGAATTCATCAGCGCCCCAATGCCGAGCGCAGTGCGATTATCCTCCCCCGACAGCCGCGCCGCGAGATAGCAAGCGCCGCCCTTGGCGAGGATCGAGGCGAGCAGGATCAGCAGCGCGGCCAGCAACAGTGGCGCTGAATTGACCATATCCAGCCGGGTGTTGAGCCCCGAATAGGTGAAGAACATCGGCAGCAGCAGGACCACCGCGAGCGGTTCGACCGTGCGTTTGATCTCGCTGCTGAGCAGCCCGCGCGGCATCGCGACGCCCATGATGAAACCGCCGAAGATCGCGTGGATGCCGACCGCGTCCATCAGAAATGCCGATGTGCAGAACGCCGCAAGCACGACCGCGAGCGCGAAATGGCTCATGCTGCCCTCACGCTCGACCCGGCGCCCGAGCGGTGCAAGCAAGCGCGGCGCGAACAGCAGCACCAGCGCCGCCCACACTATCCCGCCCCCGATCGCCAGAATCGCAACGCCCGCGCCGCCGCCGAACGTCGCCAGCACGACCGCGAGCACGCACCACGACACCGCGTCGTCGAACGCGCCCGCGGTCAGCGCCAGCGTGCCGAGCGCACTGTCGCCAAGCCCGCGCTCGGTGATGATTCGCGCCAGCATCGGAAATGCGGTCAGCGCGATGCAGGCACCGAGGAAGAGCGTGGCGTTTGCCTGAGTGATGCCGGGCGCGAACAGTCCGGGGACTCCGAGCAACAGCGGCGTGATCAGCACCGCGATCCCGAACGGTGCGGCGATGCCTGCGAACGATACCGCTGAGGCGCTCTTCGCCTTGGCGCGGAAATGGTCGAGCCGCAGCGTCGTGCCGACGAGGAACATGTAGAGACCGACCCCAAGCTGCGACCCGGCATAGAGCACGTTACGGGTTTCCTTGGGGAAGATCGCGCCCTGCAGATCGGGGAAGAACAGCCCGAGCAAGGACGGGCCGAGCACCACGCCCGCGATCATTTCCCCGACGACTTGCGGCTGACCCAGAAAGCGTTTGCCGAGCCATCCGACGATCCGGCACGCAATCAGAATAACGGCGAGTTGCAGAAAGAAGTGGATGCTGACATCGCCGGGGGAATAGGTCGTGGCGGTGGCGGGTACCGCTGGGCCGTGCGCGTTGAGCACCCCGCCCGCCGTCTTGCCCAAACTGTCGATCCAGCCGTGCATCCTACCTCTGCCCCATGCGACCAATGTGGAGGTCCGCTTTATGCGCATAAGGCGGCTGGCCTGCTACCGATAACCGAAACGGTGCATCGCGCTTTCATGATCGGCCGCGCGCGCGGCATCACGCATCATCCGGGATATCGTGCCGGTGCTGGCTTTGAAGTGTATCATCGCCCTCAACGGCGTTACTTCGGTCACAGAATTGAGCGGTCGGGACAAAGCACATGCCTACCCCATCTATCGGCGAAACTCGCCCCCTCGGCTTCAACCGCGCGCCGCGAAGCGGGATGTTGGGCCGCGGGCAATTTCTCGCAATCTCATCGAACACGACTTTGATTTCAATTATCAGCACCAACTGCGATGGCAACGGGGCGAGCACCTTCGCGCTCGCAAACGTGCAGTGGGGCATCGCCGTCGGGATGGAGACCGGCGCCGATCTGTTGATCTTTGTAATCGGTGGGGAGGCAGGCGTGCCCGCGCAACGCCACGCGCCCTACGCCAGGTTGAACGGGGGCATCGCTGACGAGTGCCGCGTACCGGGAGCAGGGAATAGCCACGCGCCTCCCCATAGCCATGCGATCCTTGCGGTAAATTCCTGCATTTGGGCGGTACGAACCTTCATGGCGCGCAACTGATATGGCGGCACTGACGATCCGGCCCGAGGTGGCGGAAGACGATCCATTCCTTCGGCGTTTGACGATCGAGGGACGCTGGGCCGAATTCGCGCCGCTGCCGCTCGCCGACGCACACAAGCGCATGCTGCTCGAACAGCAAGATCAGGCGCGGCGGCACCATTACCGCACCTTTTACGCCGGGGCCGATTTCAGTGTGCTCGAATTGGACGGGGTGGCCGTAGGTCGCCTGTGCCTGTTACGCGGCCCGCACGACCATAAGCTTGTCGATATCGCGTTACTGCCCGAACAGTGCGGCAGCGGGCTTGGCGGCACGTTGCTGGATTCGATCCTGGCCGAGGCCGCGACGCTCGGTCGCAGTGTTTCACTACGCGTCGAACATACCAACCCGGCGCGACGACTGTACGAGCGCAAGGGGTTTCGCGAGACCGAACGTAGCGAGATCGACGCGGAAATGGAGTGGCACGCTCCCTTGAACAGCGCCTCATAGTGAAACGCGCGCTCAGGGGGACGCGCGATCGGGGACAGGCCGATCTCAAACGGTTCGCGCGCGGGATGCGCGATCTCGATCAGATGGGCGATTACGCAATCGGGGCACCGACCCAAAAAGAATCAAACTGAAGGCGGCGTGCTGGCGGCTTCAATCCACACGATATCCTGCCGGTCCTCACAACGAACGACAAATTCGGTATCGACCAAGCGCAGAAATGTTTCGCCGGGGGGGGGGGCGCTGTCACCGTTGGTGTTTTCTGCGCGGTGAAGAAGCTGTCGTCATTCAGCCACCGGTCCGTTGCATTTCCAGTCGCCGGTACGGCGCATCGAGATAGCGCGCCACCGCCGCACGCACCGCGGCGCTCGCTTCGCGTCTTTTGGCGTCCGTGTCGGGCGCGAAGGTGGTGTACGGCGCCTTTGCATCGCGCGCCGTCGCCTCCGCTAGCGCCGGACGCGCCGCCGGATTCAGCGCAATCCCGAAATGCGGCAAAATTCGGTGCTCGACCGCGCCTGGCAGCTCGGCATAATTGATCAGCATGCCGCTTGGACCGTTGATCGCGTCGAGAATCGGCGCGCAGGTCCGCTCCAGCAGGCAAGCACAATACTCCTCTTCGGAAAGCCCCGCCTCGTCGATCCCGAACACGCTTTGCCCGATCCCGCCACGGATCGTCTGGAACCCGCGCTGGCGAAATTGCGAAGCCATGATTTCGAGTGGATCGCGGTACAGAAAGATCCATCGCGTTTGCGGAAATGCCTGTGCCAGCAGCGGCAACGCCCGGGTGTGCCAGGAATCGAGCTTGATGACGAAGCCGTGTCCGCCAATGGTGTGACGGCCCAGCACTGCGGCCATCGCGCGGATCAGCGCAAGCCGCTGCGCGATTGGCTGCCCGGTCGCATTGTGCGCATATTGCAGCACCCAGTCGAACGGCTGCGGCTCCGACACGACGACCGCTCCCGGCAACGCCGCGAGCATTTGCGCAACCAAGGTCGATCCGCAGCGCGAGAGATGGAAGATCAACCCGTCGGGCACTGCCCCCGCCGCTGCCACCGATTCGGGCAGGGTGACGAGCGGTGTCCGGTGCCGGATGAACCGACTAATCGGCAGACTCCGCCCGCGGCGAATCGAATCCTCGAAGAACGGACCGCTCAATCCGCTCGCGCCGAGATAGAACCAGTCGATCGCGGGCCCGGTTGGCGCTTCGACGATCGCGGCGGGAAGCCACGCCGGCCCCGGCATCGCGTCGCCGGTGATCGGTTCCAGCCGAAAACGGTCGAGCCCGAGCGGATCGGGCGAGAGGGTGCGTTCGACCACGATGGGATCGAGCGTGATCCCGCGTGCGGCTGCTTCCGCGGCGACCACGCCGATGAATTCCATCATTTCGACAATTCCGCCGAGACGCTGCTCAAGCGCCGGCTCGGCGCAGACCGCTGCGCGAAACTGGTCAAGCGCGACGCTATCGGTCGGGATCATTGCGGCGGCACCGTGCTTGGCAAAGAGGGGACCCCGGCGCTATGTAACGAAGGATGGAGACGAGCGCAGAGCCTACCGTGTTCATCGCCACACAACAATCACACGCCTATCCCGATCGGCTCCGCTTGCCGCTGAACTTCGATCCGGTCCGCTTGCGCGCCGATCTCGACGCGCTGATCGATACGCCGTGGACCGAGCATTTCGTCCGGCAGAATTACGAAGGCGACTGGAGCGTCCTGCCGTTGCGCTGCACCAAGGGCGCGACCCACCCGATCATGCAAATCTATTCGGACCCGACCGCCACCGACTTTGTGGATACGGCCTTGCTGGCGCGCTCCCGCTATTTTCAGGAGGTGCTCGGGGCGTTGCGCTGTCCGCTTCAGGCAGTGCGACTGATGCGACTGACGCCGGGATCGATCATCAAGGACCATCGCGACAATGATCTCGAGGCCGAAAGCGGTGAGGCGCGGCTCCACATCCCGATCGTCACTAACCCCGAGGTCGATTTCCGCCTGAATGGCGCGCGTGTGATCCTCGATCCCGGCACCGTCTGGTATTTACGGCTGTCCGATCCGCACAGCGTCGCCAATCGCGGCCGCGCCGACCGCGTCCATCTGGTGGTGAATTGCGTCGTCAATGCGTGGCTGACCGATCTGCTCGCCGCGGCGCTTTGATTCCTCCAACTTGCGCTAAAACGTGATGACCAAGTCTGGCGCGGGGCAGATTGAACCGATGACGGCCAAAGGCTGGCCAGTTCCAGAAGCATGGAATTTGCGTCCAAAAAGGAGGGGGGAGCCCTGTTGCACGACGCGATCACGGGCTCGAGTCGGTCGGTCGCGCGATCTGGTGCACGCTCGAAACGTCGATCCGGGTCGACGTGCTGTGCGCGCCGATGGTCGCGCACGTTCCGGGCGACGCCGCGACGATCACGCGAGAAACACGGAACTTCGTCGTGCGTCTGGTGTGGTGCTACCGCGCGACGGCGGTGGATTGATGCGTCCGTCGGTTGCGAAGATCGCGGGCGAAGTCCCGTTTGACGCCATGCCATCGACACAGCATGAAGAGGGCAACGCCGGCGCGCGTCGGTGCGCTCCGATCAGGGGATTTCCATGCATATTCTCACTTTGGCCTTATTGACCTCGATCGCCATGCCGGTCGCCGCCGCCGCCGCCCAAACCCCAGAAGACCCCTATCTCTGGCTTGAGGACGTCTCCTCGCCGCGCGCGATGGAGTGGGTCAACGCGCGCAACGCGTACAGCACCAAGCTGCTCGAGGCCGATGCCCGCTACGCAACGCTGTATGAAGAGGCGCTGACGATCGCATCGGCCAAGGACCGCATCCCCGGCCCCAGCTTCACCCACGGCGAGATCTACAATTTCTGGCAGGATGCACAGCATCTGCGCGGGATTTGGCGCAAGACCAGCCTGGCCGATTACAAGACCGCCGAACCGAAGTGGGCGACGGTGCTGGATATCGATGCGCTCGGCAAGGCCGAGGGCAAGAGCTGGGTGTTGAAGGGCACGCAATGCCTGCGCCCCGAAGAACGCCTGTGCCTCGTCTCGCTGTCGGACGGGGGCGAGGATGCGGTCGAAGTGCGCGAGTTCGATCTCGCGACCGGCCAGTTCGTCACCGGCGGCTTCCACTTGCCGCGCGGCAAGCACCGCATCGCGTGGGAGGATAAGGACCATCTGCTCGTCGCGACCGACTGGAATCCGGGTGAGCTAACGCAGTCGGGCTATCCCTATATCGTCAAGCGGCTCGCGCGCGGACAGGCGATGACGGCGGCGGTCGAAGTGTATCGTGGCGCGCAGACCGATGGCGGCTATGGCGTTTCGCCCGGCGTGCTACGCGACGGGCAAGGCCGCATGCTCGCTTATGTCGAACGCCCGCTCGACACCTTCCACCAGCAGACCTTCATCATCACCCCCGCGGGCGCGAAGCGTCTGGCGATTCCGGAAAAGGCCAATCTCGAAGAGCTGATCGACGGCCGCGTGATCGTCCGCCTCAACGAGGCCTGGCCGTCGGCGGGTGCGGCGTTCACCGCCGGTTCGGTCGCTGAAATGGCACTGGCGCAGGTTAAAGCCGCGCCCGACAGCCCCAAGGCGAAGCTCGTCTGGGCGCCCGGCCTGCGCGATTCGCTGAGCGGGATCAGTTCGACGCGCGACAAATTGCTGATCAGCACGCTCAGCAACGTCCAGGGCCGCGCCTACGTCTACACTGCGAAACCCGGCGGCGGCTGGACCAGCGCGCGGCTGAAGCTGCCCGACAATCTGACGGTAGGCTTTGCCGCGACCGATGACGCGTCGAACCGCGCCTTTGTCGGCACCAGCGGCTTCCTGACGCCCTCGACGCTCTACCTGACCGATACCGCGACGGGTGCGCTCGAACAGGTCAAGGCGATCGCGCCGAAATTCGATGCGTCGCAGGATGTTGTCGAACAGCTTGAGGCAACCTCGAGCGACGGCACGAAAATCCCGTATTTCGTCGTGCATCGCAAGGACATCGCCTATGATGGCACGACCCCGACGCTGATGACCGCCTATGGCGGTTTTCAGGTCAGCCAGACGCCAAACTATTCGGGCACGATGGGCAAGCTCTGGCTTGAACGCGGCGGCGCGTATGTGCTCGCCAATATCCGTGGCGGCGGCGAATTCGGGCCGGCCTGGCACGAGGCCGGGCTCGGCACCAAGCGCCAGATCATCTATGACGATTTCGCCGCGGTCGCGAAGGATCTGATGGCGCGCAAGATTACCTCGCCCAAGAAGCTCGGCATTCAGGGCGGGTCGAATGGCGGGCTGCTGATGGGAGTCGAATTCACGCAGCACCCCGAATTGTGGGGTGCCGTCGTCATCCAGGTGCCGTTGCTCGACATGATCCGCATTTCGAAGATCGCGGCGGGCGCATCGTGGCAAGGCGAATATGGCGATGTGAATGCCGATCCGAAGGTGATGGCATTCTGGCAGAAGCTGTCGCCGTATCACAATCTCAAGCCGGGCGTTGCCTATCCCGAACCGTTCATCTTCACGACGACCAAGGATGACCGCGTCGGCCCGCAACATGCGCGCAAATTCGCCGCGCGGATGGAGGAAATGGGCCTGCACTTCCTTTATTATGAGAATACCGAGGGCGGGCACGGCGCGGGCGCGGATCTGAAACAGGCCGCGCGCACCACCGCGCTGACCATGACCTATCTCCAACGCAAATTGATGAGCGAGCCCAAACCCTGACCGGCGCGCCGATCGGACCGGATCGGTGATAATCCCGATGCGCAACGCGGCGATCCATGCTATGGCGGAACCGCGTCGGCACGTCGCGCCGATCGGTCGTCCGGGGGGATCGTCATGCGCCGTTTGTTCGTCTTGCTTGCCATCGGTATCGCCGTCACGCTCGGACTTTGGCAGCCGCAAAAGGCGCAAGCCTGGGGCAAACTCGGCCATTTGTCGGTGTGTGATCTCGCCTATCGCAACCTCACCCCGGCGTCGCGCGAGACGCTGAAGGATTTGCTGCAAAGTCGGCGCGGCGGCATCACCGTCCCCGGCAAAGGCCAACTGCCCGATCGGCATTATACGTCGTTCAACGTCGGTTGCCTTGAAGAGGATGAACTGCCGCGGCGCCACGCCGATAACCATTTCATCAACGTCGCGCGCACGGTTACCGTGATCGTCGATGAGACCTGCCCCGGCACCGGCGAATGCATCCTGGCCGGAATCAAGCGCGACCTTGCCATTTTAAAGGACACCAGCCGATCGCGAGAGGACCGCGTCTTCGCTTTGATGGCGATCGGCCATTGGGTCGGCGACATCCACCAGCCGCTGCACGTTTCGTTCGCCGACGACAAAGGCGGCAACGGCATCGACGCCAAGCTGACCGGCAAATGCGGTACATCGACCTATCGCCCCGACAATCTCCACGGCGTCTGGGACAATTGCCTGCTCGAGGCGGGGCTGTTCGAGCGCGTCCGCAAGCGCGCCGATTACAAAAAGAGCTGGAGCCGTTTCACGATCACCTATCGCGCGGTCGATACGTTGCAGGCCAATACCACGCTGGCCGAGGAGCTGTCGTTCGTCGGGACCGATCCCGTGCCATGGGCCAATGAATCGTACCAGATCACGCTCGATCCGTCGGTGCTGTATTGCACCAAGGTCGGCTCGACGTGCCAATATTCGCCGACGGCTGCGACCAAGACCAATCCGCCGCGGCTGCAACCGATCGGACAGCCCTATCTGCAAAGCTTTGAGGGCAAGGCGCAGGATCGCATTCGCCGCGCCGGGTTCCGCCTGGCGCATCTGATCAATCTCGCGCTCGACCCGGCTTATACCGGCCCCGTGCGCGATTCGACGCAGCCCCTGTAAACCCGTACTTTACGCGCGCTTTACGCCGCTCGGCGAAATCCCCCGCGCGCCATAACGCGGCCTGAGCGCACAGCACTCACCTGAACCATTACAGGTGGGCTTTTGCATGTCGTTCGACCTCCTACTGGGCGGCCTCGTCGCCCTCATCGTCCTGATCTATCTGCTCGCCGTGCTCGCACGGCCCGAGCGGTATTGAAGGGGCGCCGTCATGACCCTCTCTGGCTGGAGCATGATCCTGCTCTTCCTCGTCCTGATCGTGGTGCTGGCGAAGCCAGCGGGCGACTGGATGCACGCCCTTTATGCCCGCGAAAAGATGCCGCTCGGCTTTATTGAGGCGGGCTTCTACAAACTTGCGGGCATTGACCCAAAGGCCGAACAAAGCTGGGTTGGTTACGCCGTCTCGCTAATGGTGTTCAACCTGGGCGGCATCGCCTTGCTGTTCGCGATCCTGAAATTGCAGGGCGTGCTGCCGCTGAACCCGCAAGGCTATTCGGGCATGGAAACGCTGCTCGCGTTCAACACCGCGGTCAGCTTCGTCACCAACACCAATTGGCAGAATTACGGCGGCGAATCGTCGCTGTCGAACCTCAGCCAAATGGCTGGCCTCACCGTGCAGAACTTCCTGTCGGCGGCGGTCGGCATGGCGGTGGCGTTCGCCTTCATCCGCGGCTTCGCGCGGCGTCAGGCGAACACGATCGGCAATTTCTGGGTCGATGTGACGCGCGCCACGCTGTACTTGCTGCTCCCAATTTCGATCGTGCTCGCCCTGGCTTATGTCGTGATGGGCGTTCCGCAGACCTTCGGCCCTTCCGTCGTCGCGACGACGCTGGAGGGGGCGAAGCAGACGATCGCGGTCGGACCCGTAGCGTCGCAGCTCGCCATCAAAATGCTCGGCACCAATGGCGGCGGCTTCTTCAACGCCAATTCCGCGCATCCGTTCGAAAACCCCACCGCACTGAGCAACTTCGTCCAGATGCTCTCGATCTTCGTGCTCGGCGCAGGCCTCACTCTCACTTTCGGCAAGGCGGTCGGCAACCTCCGCCAGGGCTGGGCGATCCTCGCCGCGATGCTACTGCTCTTTATCGCCGGTGTTGCGGTTGCATACGGGGCGGAAGCGGCAGGCAACCCGATCCACCACGCACTCGGTGTCGCCGGCGGCAACATGGAGGGCAAGGAAGTGCGCTTCGGCGTGGCTGCCACCGCACTCTTCGCCGTCGTCACCACCGCCACGTCGTGCGGTGCCGTCATCGGCATGCACGACAGCTTCACCGCGATCGGGGGACTCGTGCCCCTGTTCAACATGCAGCTTGGCGAACTCGTCATCGGCGGCGTCGGATCGGGACTCTACGCGGTGCTGATCTATTGCATCCTCGCGGTGTTCATCGCCGGGCTGATGGTCGGCCGCACCCCCGAATATATCGGCAAGAAGATCGAAAGCCGCGAGATGAAACTCGCTGTGATCGCGATCATCGTACCGCCACTGATGATCCTCGGCTTGACCGCGATTGCCTGCATCACCGGCGCAGGTCTCGCCGGGCCACTCGCCAAGGGGCCGCACGGCTTCAGCGAGATCCTCTACGCCTTCACCTCGGCTGCGGCGAACAACGGATCGGCCTTTGGCGGGCTCAGCGGCAATACCCCCTTCTACAATCTGCTGCTCGCGCTCGACATGTTCGTTGGTCGTTTCGGGGTGATCCTGCCCGTACTCGCGATTGCCGGTGGCCTCGCCGCCAAGCGCCGCGTGCCCGAGGGACCTGGGTCGTTCCCGACCACCGGGCCGCTTTGGATCGGCTTGCTCGCGGCGGTCATCGTGATCGTCGGCGGCCTCACCTTCCTCCCGTCGCTGGCACTCGGCCCGATCGCCGATCAGGCGCAAGTCGCCGCCGGCACCGTGCTCTAAAAGGTCATATCCAATGGCAAATCAGAACGCTTCGCTCTTCACCGGCCCCCTGCTCGCTGCCGCCGTCCGGGACGCCTTCCTCAAACTGAACCCCGCCAAGCTGATCAAGACGCCGGTGATGTTCGTGACGGCGATCGTCGCAAGCCTGTCGACGATCCTGTTCGTGAAAGGCATCGTCACCGGCACTGGCCATCCGGTGTTCGAGGGCCAGCTCGTGTTCTGGTTGTGGCTGACCGTCCTGTTCGGCAATGTCGCCGAGGCGCTCGCCGAGGGACGCGGCAAGGCGCAGGCCGCTGCTTTGCGCGCCACCGCAGCTGATCTGCGCGCCAAAAAATTGATCGGCGTGGCAGGCGCGTGGGAGTTGATCGACGCGACCCGGCTGCAAGTCGGCGACGAGGTGCTGGTCGAAACGGGTGATCTGATCCCGGCCGACGGCGAAGTCATCGCGGGTGTCGCCTCGGTCAACGAAGCCGCGATTACCGGCGAAAGCGCGCCGGTGATCCGCGAAGGCGGTGGCGACCGTTCGGCGGTCACCGCAGGCACGCGCGTCATCGCCGATTCGATCACGGTGCGGGTGACCGCAGGCGCGGGCCAGGGCTTTCTCGATCGTATGATCGCGCTCGTCGAAGGCGCGCAACGCCAGAAGACCCCCAACGAAATCGCACTGACGATCCTGCTCGCGGGGCTCACCCTCATCTTCCTGATCGCGGTCGGCACGCTGCCGGCTTTTGCCGCCTATGCAGGTGGCGGGATTGCGGTGCCGGTGCTGGTCGCCTTGTTCGTCACGCTCATCCCGACGACGATTTCGGCGCTGCTGTCCGCGATCGGCATTGCCGGGATGGACCGGCTCGTCCGCTTCAACGTGCTCGCCAAATCAGGCCGCGCGGTCGAGGCTGCGGGCGACATCGACACGCTGCTGCTCGATAAGACCGGCACGATCACGATCGGCGATCGTCAGGCGACCGCCTTTCTGCCCGTCCCCGGCGTCACGCTCGCCGAGTTGATCGCCGCTGCGCGCCTCGCCAGCCTGTCGGATGAAACGCCCGAAGGCCGCTCGATCGTCGTGCTGGCGAACCAGGACGGTAGCGCCGCGGTGGCGATACCCGCGGGTGCCGAGGAGATCAAATTCACCTCGCAAACGCGCGTGTCGGGTCTCCAGATTGGTGACCGCTCGCTGGTCAAAGGAGCGGTAGACGCGATCCTGAAGCGGCTCCCCGATGCGCCCAATGCGGACGCGCTGCGGAAAATCGCCGACGAGATTGCGCGCGGCGGTGCCACCCCGCTCGCGGTCGCCGATGGCAACCGCTTGCTCGGAATCGTCCAGCTCAAGGACATCGTCAAGGCCGGCATCCGCGAGCGCTTCGGCGAACTCCGCCGGATGGGCATCCGCACGGTGATGATCACCGGCGACAATCCGCTCACCGCCGCCAGCATCGCCGCCGAAAGCGGGGTCGATGACTTCCTCGCCGAGGCCACGCCCGAGGACAAGCTCGCCTTGATCCGCAAGGAACAGGAAGGCGGCAAGCTCGTCGCGATGTGCGGCGACGGCACCAACGACGCGCCCGCGCTCGCGCAAAGCGACGTCGGTGTCGCCATGAACACCGGCACGCAGGCCGCGCGCGAGGCCGGCAACATGGTCGATCTCGACAGCGATCCGACCAAGCTGATCGAGATCGTGGGCTTGGGCAAACAATTGCTGATGACGCGTGGCGCGCTGACCACCTTCTCGATCTCGAACGATGTCGCCAAATATTTCGCGATCCTCCCCGCGATTTTCGTCGTGCTCTATCCGGGATTGGGCGGACTCAACGTCATGCGGCTGGCCAGCCCGGAAAGCGCGATCCTGTCGGCGATCATCTTCAACGCGCTGATCATCCCGGCGCTTGTCCCGCTCGCGCTGAAGGGCGTGAAGTATCGCCCCGCCCCGGCCGGCACGCTGCTCGCGCGTAACCTCGCCGTTTACGGCGTCGGCGGGCTGATCGCGCCGTTCATAGGCATCAAGGCGATCGACCTCGTCGTCGCCGGCCTCCATCTTGCTTGAGGATCCTTCCATGCTCACCGAACTCATCCGCGCTGTACGCCCGACCGTCGTCCTCCTCTTCCTCGTGACGCTCGTCACCGGCCTGCTCTACCCCGCCACCATCACCGGAATCGCGCAAGTCGCGCTGCCGGTGCAAGCGAATGGCAGCCTGATCAGCGACACCAAGGGCAATCCGATCGGCTCCGCGCTGATCGCCCAGAATTTCACGAGCCCGACCTACTTTCATCCGCGTCCCTCTGCCGCCGGCAAGGATGGGTACGATGCGAGTGCGTCGGCCGCGACCAACCTTGCGCCAGGGTCGAAAGACCTGCGCGACGCCATCGCCAAGCGCGTTTCCGACGCGCGGGCGGAAGGGATGACCGGGGATATACCCGCCGACCTGGTCACCACTAGCGCCTCGGGGCTCGATCCCGATCTGAGCCCCGAGGCGGCTTTTTTACAGACGTCGCGCGTGGCCAAGGCGCGCGGCCTCGATGTCGCCAAGGTCAGGTCGCTGATCACCGCGCAAACCGAGGAGCCGATTCTCGGCATCATCGGGGAGCGCCACGTGAACGTCCTGCTGCTTAATCGACAGCTCGATACGCTTTCCGCTACCACGCGCGGTAAATGATCCCGCCGCGCATCCCATCCCTCCGTCACCCCGGGCTTGTCCCGGGGTCCACCGTGCCGCACGCCAACCGGCTTCAGCATGGGCGCAGCGGTGGACCCCGGGACGAGCCCGGGGTGACGAATGGGGCGATGGGCGCGCAATGAACGACTCGCGAGCCTCGCCCGAAGCTTTGCTGAAAGCAGCCCAGCGCGAGGGGCGCGGGCGCCTCAAGATTTTCCTCGGTGCCGCCCCCGGTGTTGGCAAAACCTTCGAGATGCTGCGCGAGGGTGCCGAGCTGCTGCGCAGCGGCACCGATGTCGTCGCCGGAATCATCGAGACGCACGGTCGCGCCGAAACCGTCCGCCTGACCGAACCGTTCGAAATGCTGCCGCGTGCCGTGATCGTGCACGGCGCGCACCGGCTCGAAGAATTCGATCTCGACGCGATGCTCGCGCGACATCCGCAAGTCGCGTTGATCGACGAATTCGCGCACACCAACGCCCCCGGCAGCCGCCACCCCAAACGCTGGCAGGATATCGAGGAGCTGCGCGCGGCGGGCATCGATGTGCTCAGCACGCTCAACATCCAGCATGTCGAAAGCCTCAACGATGTGGTCGCCGGCTTCACCCGCGTCCGCGTGCGCGAGACGGTGCCCGATGCGATCCTCGACGATGCCGAGATCGAAGTGGTTGACGTACCCCCCGACGAGCTGATCGAGCGGTTGAAGGCGGGCAAGGTCTATATCCCGGCCGAGGCGACGCGCGCGCTCGGCCATTTCTTTTCCAAATCGAATCTTTCGGCGTTGCGCGAACTCGCGCTGCGTCGCGCCGCGCAGAGCGTTGACCGGCATCTGCTCGACCATGTCGCGAGCCTTGGCGAAAGCGGCACCTGGGCTGGCGGCGAGCGCGTCGTCGTCGCGGTCGGCGACCAGCCGGGCAGCGACGCCTTGATCCGATCGGCGAAGCGGCTGGCTGACGCGTTGCGTGCGAGCTGGACCGCGGTGGTCGTCGAAACGCCGCGCACCGCGACGCTCTCCGCCGCGGCGCGCGCGCGGATGGCTGATGCGCTCGACCTCGCCACTGGCCTTGGCGCGACGATTGCCACCGTCCCGGCGCGTAATGTCCTGGAGGGCCTTGTCGCACATATCCGCGAAGCGCGCGCTACTGCCGTCGTGATCGGCAAATCGCGCCGGTCGTGGTGGTTCGAGCTGCGCCACGGATCGGTGGTCGATCGCTTGGTGCGCGCGCTCGACGGCGTGGCGATCCACGTCGTTCCCGTCGCCGAACCGAACGAGAAGGTCCGCGAAACGCCGACGACGCGTCCGATCTTTGCGCGCGGCAGCGTGATCGGCCTCGGCTTCGTCGCAGCCAACACCGCCTTTGCGACGCTCATGCAGCCGCTCGTCGGACCCAATGCGATCGATCTGCTCTATCTGTTGCCGGTCATCGCCACTGCGACACTTTACGGTCTGCGCTCGTCCTTGATCGCGAGCCTCGGCGCGGCGCTCGCGTATAATTTCTTCTTCCTGCCACCGCTCTACACGCTGACGATCACCGATCCGCAAAATGTCGTGACGCTGCTGGTGTTCATCATTGTCGCCGTGGTCGCGAGCCAATTGGCCGGACAAGTGCGGCACGAAGCCAATATCGGTGCGCGCACCGCGACCGAAAACGCCGCGCTCGCTGCCTTCGGCCAGCGCCTCGCCGCGGTCTCGGACGAGACCGGCACTGCGACCGCCACGTGCGAGGAAATCGCGGCGCTGCTCGGCGTTGCAACCGTCCTGCTCGGCCAACGAAACGGGCGCCATGTGGTGATCGCCAGCGCACCCGACATTCCCGAGCTTGGCCCGATCGACATTGCCGCGGCCGATTGGGCGTTCGATCGTGGCGAAATGGCGGGGCGCGACAGCGGGACGCTTACCGCAAGCGAATGGCAATTCCACCCGCTCAAGACCGCTTTGGGCGTGCTCGGCGTGCTCGGCGTCGCGCGCGAGGGCGAGGGCGACGCGATTCCGCCGGACAAGCGCATGCTGTTCGCAACGTTGGTTGGCCAGGCCGCACTTGCGCACGAACGCCTCCAGCTCGAAGCGCAAGCGCGCGAGGTCAGCGCGTTGAAACAACGCGACGATTTGCGCGCGACCCTGCTCTCCTCGATCGGCCATGATCTCAAGACCCCGCTCACCGCCGTCGTTGCCGCCGCCGACGAACTCGCGGTCGAACATGGTGCCTCCCCCGCCACCGCCACGCTCAAGAGCGAAGCGCGCCGCTTGCGCCGCGTGTTCGACGATCTGGTCGAGATGACGCGAATCGAGGCGGGCGCGCTGGTCGTCAAACGTGAGGCGACCGATCTGACCGACGCGGTCGCCGCCGCCGCGCACGATTTGCGCGCCGAACTCGCGCGGCACCGGCTGGTGCTCGACGTGCCGCCGACGCTGCCCTTGGTCGAGGCGGACCCGCGGATGTTGCACCATGTGCTGATCAACTTGCTCGGCAATGCCGCGAAGTTCGCACCGCCCGACACCGATATCGTGATCGAGGGGCGGAGACTCCCCGACGGTCTGACGCTCGGCGTGCTCGATCACGGCCCCGGCTTGCCGATCGGGCGCGAGGCGCATTTGTTCGATCGCTTCACCCGCGTCGATGGCGATGATCGCAGCGGCGGGACCGGCCTCGGCCTCGCGATCGTCAAGGGCTTTGCCGATGCGATGGGGCTGAGCGTCACCGCGTCGAACCGCGAGGATGGCGGCTCGGCCTTTTGCGTGACATGGCCCGAGGCGCTGCTCCGGCGTATGGGCGTGGAATGACCGCGCAGATCCTGATCGTCGATGACGAACCCGCAATCCGCCGGCTCGTGCGCGGCGCGGTCGAGCGCGCTGGCCTCAGCGTCGAGGAAGCCGCCACCGCGGCCGAGGCGCTCACCGCCGCGCGGCGACCGGGATGCGAGCTGGTGCTGCTCGATCTCGGCCTGCCCGACCGCGATGGGATCGAACTCGTGCCGCTGCTCAAAGCGATCGACCGCGCGGTGATCGTGCTGACCGCGCGCGACGCGACGGCAGAAAAGGTCGCGGCGCTCGATCTTGGGGCCGACGATTATGTCGTCAAACCGTTCGATACCGAGGAACTGCTCGCGCGCATCCGCGGCGCGTTGCGTCGGCACAATGCCGTTTCGCCCGGCCAGGACCGGCTGAAGGCGGGGCCGGTCGAGATCGACCTCGCCGCGCATCAGGTGTGGCGCGACGGCTTACCGGTAAAACTGACGCGCAAGGAGTTCGCCTTGCTCGCCGAACTGACGCGCCATGCGGGCAAATTGCTGACGCACGCGCATTTGCTGAAAATCGTGTGGGGCGACGGGCATCTCGACGACGTCGAATATCTGCGTGTTGCGATGCGCGCGCTGCGGTTGAAGCTGGAGTCCGACCCGGCGGCCCCGGCCTTGCTGCTCAACGAGCCGGGAATCGGGTATCGGCTCGCGGTATGACGCTTATTTCCCCCTCCCTGGAAGGGAGGGGAGAACCCTATTCCGCCGGCGCGACAATCGCCGTCCGCTGCTGCCGTCCCCAGCTTTCGCGGCCCGTCAGGAACGCATGCCAGCCCCACACCGCCCCGGCATGGCGCAGCAGCTGGAAGCTAAACGGCTCGAGCACCGCTGCGATCAACGCCGGAAACAGCGCGAGTCCTGCACGCTGCCCGGTCCATTTCTTGTAAATGCCGAGCGACCAAAGGTGAAAACTGAGATCGATCGCGATCTTGACCAGCATCACGATCAGGATCGGGAAAGCGACGGTGAAGCGCCCGGTCACCACCAAAACGATCAGGATCGCGAATGCCGCCAGGCCGTAGAGCGGCTGGAGCGTATCGAGCGCCTTGACCGGGAGCATCGCGGTGCCGAGCCAGCCGTACCGCCGCGCGCCGACCATATCGCGGTTCCAATGTTGCGTTTGCAGGAAGCCGCCGAACCAGCGCCGCCGCTGTCGCAGGAACGCCATCGGGCTGGCCGGAGCATCGGTCCGCGCCAACGCCCCGCCGACGACGCGCACGGTCCAGTCGCGCTGGTGATCGACCGCGTGGCGGTGCAGCCGGTGGATCAGCTCATAATCCTCGACCATGCTTGTCGGATCGAACCCGCCGACCTCGACCACGGCATCGCGCCGGAACGCGGCGAACGCACCCGAAATCAGCAACAGGCTGCCCAGCCGCTCCCACGCATGGCGCGACAGGAAGTTGCGGACATATTCGTAGGTCTGAAACCATTCGAAGAAGCGCCCTTGCAGATCCGGGCCGCAAATCGGCGCGAGCACACCCGTCGCCGCGACGAGCGCGGGCTCGGCGGCAAACGCCGCGCGCATCGCCGCGATCGCGCCGGGTTCGAGCAACGTGTCGGCATCGACCGTCAGCACGACTTCGGTATCGACCAGCAGCATCGCGGCATTGAGCGCGCGCGCCTTGCCGCCATGCCGCAACCGCAGCCAGCGCAGCGACGGCAGCACCGACGACGGATCGCTGATCGTCCCGAGCGGCGGCGGAAGCAGCCCATAGCGCCGCGCCATCACCTCGGGCGTCGCATCGCTCGATCCGTCATCGGCAATCAGGATCAAATCAGGCGGCGTCGCCTGTCCGCTCAGCCGGTCGATCGCGGCGGCAATCACGCCAGCTTCGTTATGCGCCGCGACGATAACGCCGAAGCGCGGCGATGCGTGCGGCGCGGGCGGTGGCGCCAACCGCAGATCGCGGATGTTCCACGCGGTAAACAGCAGCAGCGCCGTGTCGTAAAGAATATAGGCGATCCCGATCGACCACACCGCCAGCCCCTGGCGCTGAAACGCCTGCACGATCAGCGCGAGGAACAGGATCGGCGCGAACGCGCCGATCAATCGGCTGGCGAGGGGCACGCGCCGAGGGGTGAGCCGCGGGGATTCCGCGACGAGCGTGTCGGCGAGCGATGTCATTACGCGGGCGATACCGATCCAGGATGAACGTGCGATGACGCGCCTAGCGCGGGCGGACCGGCGCCGCTAGGGTGACAGCAACGAAATCGAGCAGGAGCGAACCCGTGGTTCAACGCTACACCGGAATCGCGATCGCGCTGCACTGGATCGTCGCGTTGCTGATCGTCACCAATGTTGCGCTCGCGCTGACGTGGGACTTCTATCCCGATGCGCAGGTTCGCCCGGCGATCGATCTGCACAAATCGATCGGCATCACCATCCTCGGCCTCGCCATCCTGCGGATCCTGTGGCGCTTTACCCACCGCCCGCCGTCGCTACCGGCGGGTTATGCCCGGTGGGAAGTGACGGCGTCGCACGTCGTCCATTGGGGCCTCTACGCGATCCTGTTCGCGATGCCGCTGACCGGCTGGATCATGGATTCGGCCTATGAGAAAGCCGCGACGACGCCGATGTATCTTTATGGCCTGGTGCAATGGCCGCGGATCGGCTTCATCCTCGCGCTCGATCCGGCGACCAAGAAAGCCGTGCATGACGGCTTTGGCGCAGCGCATGAAATCATCGCCTACGCCGTCTACGCGCTGTTCGCGCTGCACATTGCGGGCGCGTTGAAGCATCAATGGGTCGACGGGGTGAAAGAATTGCAGCGGATGTGGCCGGGACGGCGGTAACTCAGCGCCCGGCGAGGATCGCGTCGATCGCCTCGGCGACGCCGTCCGCCTCGTTGCTTGCCACCACATGTGTCGCCTTGGCACGCACCGCTTCGGGTCCCTGCCCCATCGCGTACGACACGCCGGCGCGCCCAAACATCGGCACGTCGTTGAACTGGTCGCCAATTGCCGCCGTTTCCGTCAGTGGCACGCCGATCGCGTTCGACAAGGCGGCGATGCCGTCGCCCTTATTGCCGGCCAGTGGCGTCACATCGAGATAATAGGTTTGCGATTGCAGGATCGTCGCGCGGTCGGCGAACGCCTTGGCTTGTTCGGCTAGGCCAGCCAGCAATGCGGGGTCGTCGCTGACAAACGTGATCTTGTCGGCGCGGTCATACAGATCGCTGAAATCCTGCCGCACGATCGGTGGCTGGTTCGAGGCACGCCGTTCGCTCCCGACATGCGCACCGGTGTCGTTGCTGGCATACCAGAGATCGTCGGCGAATACCCAGGTATCGACAGCGGTGCCTGCGGTCAGCGCGAACACCCCCTCCGCCACCGCGCGATCGATCCTGTGGTGGCACAGCACGGTTCCGTCGCGGGTGAACACGATCCCGCCATTGAACGCCCCCATCGGCGAATCGATTTCCAGCGTCTCGGCGATCGGCATCATCCCCGAACGCGGGCGCGCGCTGATGATCGTGAAGCCAAGCCCCGCCGCGCGCAATCGCTCGACCGCCGCGATCACGCCCGGCGTGAGCTGCTTCTGCTTGTCGACCAGCGTGCCATCGACATCCGACACGACCAGACCGATCGTCACAGCGTGAAGCTCATTGCGGCATCTCGACATGCCCGCCGAAGCCAAAGCGCATCGCCGACAGCAATTTGTCGCCAAAGGTATGGTCGACGCGGCTGCGATAGCGCGCGAACAACGCCGCGGTCAGCACGTTGGCGGGCACCTTCTCTTCCATCGCGGCATCGATCGTCCACTGGCCTTCGCCCGAATCAGCGACGCTGCCGGTGAACTGCGCGAGGTCCTGATCCTTGGCGAGGCCGATCGCGGTCAAATCGAGCAGCCACGACGAGATCACGCTGCCGCGCCGCCATACTTCCGCGATGTCGGTTAAATTGAGGTCGAAACGCTCGTCTTCGGGCAGCTTGTCCGACGCTTTGCCCTTCAGAATGTCGAAGCCCTCGGCATAGGCCTGCATCAGGCCATATTCGATGCCGTTATGGACCATCTTGACGAAATGCCCGGCGCCGGCTGGCCCGGCATGGATATAGCCCTGCTCGGCGCGCGGATCCTCATTGTCGGCGGCTTCGCGGCCCGGCGTGCGCGGGATCGTGCCGATGCCGGGGGCGAGCGCGGCGAGGATCGGATCGATATGGTCGACCGCCGCCTTGTCGCCACCAACCATCATGCAAAAACCGCGTTCGAGTCCCCACACGCCGCCCGACGTGCCGACATCGACGTAGCGCGCGCCCTTTTCGGCCAACGCCTTGGCGCGACGAATATCGTCCTTGTAGAAGCTGTTGCCGCCATCGATGACGATATCGCCCGTGCCGCAGAATGCGCCGATCGCGGTGACGGTCTGCTCGGTCGGGTCGCCCGCCGGGAGCATCACCCAGTAAATCCCCGGCGTGCCCAGCTTCGCGCGCATGTCGTCCAGCCCGCTCGCCGCTACCGCGCCGTCGCTCGCCAGTGCCGCCACCGCCTGTTCGTCGCGGTCGAACGCTACCACTTCATGGCCCGCACGCATCAGGCGGCGCGCAATGCCCGCTCCCATTCGGCCTAGGCCGATGATCCCGATCTTCATGGGTACGATCCTTCAGGCGTGCGCGGGATGCTTGGCGGCGATTGCGCCGAGCAGATCGTCGAACGCCTTGGAGAAGGACGCGACGCCTTCCTCGACCAGCGTATCGGTCACGCCGTCGAGGTCGAGCCCGAGCCGCTCGGCCTCCGACAGGATATGCCGCGCGCCCGCGACATCTTGGCCCAGCGTCGCCGCCGCCGTGCCATGATCTCGGAAGGCGTCGAGCGTCTTGGGCGGCACCGTGTTGACCGTGTCCTTGCCGATCAGCGTGTCGAGATACAGCGTGTCGGGATAATCGGGGTTCTTGGTCCCGGTCGACGCCCACAGCAACCGCTGCGGCTGAGCGCCCTTGGCGGCAAGCGCTTGCCAGCGCGCCGAGGTGATGAATTCCTCATACCAGGCGTAGGCGAGCTTGGCATTGGCGATCGCGACCTTGCCCTTCAGCGCCTTGGCGGCGTCGCCACCAACGCCCGCGTCAATCTTGTCGTCGATCTCCGAATCGATCCGGCTGACGAAGAAACTCGCGACGCTGGCGATGCGGTCGATCGGATCGCCACGTTCGGCGCGCTTTTCAAGGCCCTCGACATACGCTTCGGCCACCGCCTGATACGCGCTTTGCGAAAACAGCAAGGTCACGTTGACGTTGATCCCGGCATCGATCGTCGCGGCAATCGCGGGAACACCGGCGGGAGTGCCGGGGATCTTGATCATCACATTGGGCCGGTCGACCGCCGCCCATAATTTGCGCGCTTCGGCAATCGTGCCATCGGTATCGTTCGCCAGATAAGGCGACACTTCAAGGCTGACATAGCCGTCCTTGGCGTCGAGCCGGTCGTATACCGGCTTCAGCGTGTCGGCGGCGGCCTGGATGTCGAGGATCGCGAGATGCTCGTAACGGTCCATCGTCGGCGCATCGGAGTTCTTCGCGTCATAGGCGGCGAGTTCTGCGTCATAGGCATCGCCATGCCCCATCGCTTTCTCGAAGATCGACGGGTTGGAGGTCACGCCGGTCAGCGCATCCTCGTCCACCAACTTCTGCAAACCGCCCTCGGCGAGGAATTTGCGGTCGACGAAATCGAGCCAGACCGCCTGCCCCAGGCTTGCGAGATCGTTTAGATGGCCCATCACTTCGTCTCCAGCATTTCGGTTGCGATCTTGACCACATTGTCGACGGTGAAGCCGAACTTGTCCTGCAATTTGGCGAGCGGGGCGGACGCGCCGAAGGTGCTCATCGTGATCGTGCGTCCGGCGGTGCCGACATAACGATCCCAACCGATTTCGCTGCCCATCTCGATCGCCAAACGCGCGGTGATCGCTTTTGGCAGCACCGATTCGCAATACGCCGCGTCCTGGCATTCGAAACGATGCCAGCTCGGCAGCGACACCACGCGCGACGCGACGCCCTGCGCCACAAGCCGTTCATGCGCCGCGAGCGCAAGCGACACTTCCGAACCGGTTGCGATCAGGATGACGTGCGGATTTTCGCTGTCGGCGAGGACATAGCCGCCCTTGATCAGCCCCTCGGCGCTGGCATAGGTCGACCGGTCGATCGTCGGCAAAGCCTGGCGCGAGAGGATCAGCGCGGTCGGATGATTACCCGCCTGCATCGCCGCCCGCCATGCGACGGCGGTCTCGTTCGCATCAGCCGGGCGGATCGTATCGAGCCCCGGAATCGCGCGCAGCGACAGGATCTGTTCGATCGGTTGATGCGTCGGGCCGTCCTCGCCCACGCCAATCGAATCGTGCGTGAAGACGAAGGTCACGCCAATTTCCATCAACGCGGCAAGCCGGATCGGCGGGCGCATATAGTCCGAAAAGACCAGGAAGGTCCCCGAATAGGCGCGCAGCTTCGACAGCCCCATGCCGTTGACGATCGCGCCCATCGCATGTTCGCGCACGCCGAAATGCAGGTTGCGCGCGCCATAACTGTCCGCCTGGAACGAGCCGCCATTGTCGAGCAGCGTCTTGTTCGACGGCGCGAGATCGGCCGATCCACCGATCAGCCAAGGCACGTGCGGCGCGATCGCGTTCATCACCTTGCCGCCGGCATCACGCGACGCCATGCCCTTGGCATCGGGATCGAACACCGGAATATCGGCGTCCCAACCCTCGGGCAACTGGCTGGCAAGCAGGCAGTCGAGTTCCTGCGACAGATCGGGATAGGCTTCGGCATAGCGCACGCGCATCGCGTCCCATGCTTCACGCAGCGGCCCGCCACGATCGGCCACCGCCTTGTGAAAGCCTTCCTTCACGCCGTCGGGGACGAGGAACTTAGCCTCGGGATCCCAGCCATAAGCACGCTTGGTCCCGGCAATGTCATCGGCGGTCATCGCCTCGCCATGCGCCTTGGCGGTGCCCTGGATCGAGCTGCCATAACCGATGATGCTGTGGACGACGATGAAGGTCGGCTTGTCGGTGCACGCCTTGAAGCCGTCGAGCGCCGCCGCCATCGCGGCGCAATCATTGGCATCGGCGACGTGCAGGACATTCCAGCCATAGGCCTCGAAGCGCTTGGCAACATCCTCGTCGAAGGCGAGATCGGTACCGCCCTCGATCGAGATATGGTTCGAATCATACATCCAGCACAAATTGCTGAGCTTGAGATGCCCGGCGAGGCTCGCCGCCTCGCTCGCGACGCCCTCCATCATGTCGCCGTCACCGGCGAGCACATAAATATCGTGATCGAGCAGCGGGAAACCGTCGCGGTTGAAATGCGCCGCGAGCCAGCGCTCGGCAATCGCCATCCCGACCGAATTGCCGCAGCCAGCACCAAGCGGACCCGTGGTCGTCTCGACCCCGGTTGTATGGCGATATTCCGGGTGGCCCGGCGTCTTCGAGCCGAGCTGGCGAAACGCCTTGAGATCATCGAGGCTGACCGCGGGCCCGCCGCTCTTCTTGCCGTCGGCATCGATTTCCTCGACACCCGCCAGGTGTAGCAATGCGTAGAGCAGCATCGAGGCGTGGCCGACCGAGAGCACGAAGCGATCGCGATTGGGCCAGTCGGGGGTCGCCGGATCGGTGCGCAGGAATTTGGTCCACAGCGTGTGGCCGACCGGGGCCAGCGCCATCGGCGTGCCGATATGTCCCGATTTGGCCGCGGCCACCGCATCCATCGCCAGCGTGCGAATCGTGTCGATCTGCAGCCGCGCGGGGCTGCCGTCTTCGTGCAGACCGGTTGCACCAGCTTGGGTCAGGGTATCGGACATGAAAGGGGTTCGCCTCGCTCTTGTGGGTCTGAACGCACGCGCGAGCGCCCGGTTGCGGCCCAGTGACAGTTTGCGCGCGCCTTATCGTGTCCTTGCCCCGCGTTCCAGTCGCGTAACGACGCCGTCCGACGCGATATACGCGGCGTCCACCTCGGAGAGGAACAAGCCATGTCCCAAAGCGCCCGGAATTCCGGCAATTTCGGCGGCGAGCGCGCGCATGTCGGTGTCGACGGGAAAACGACAATCGAGGATTCGATTGCCCTGATCGGTGACAAATCCGGCGCGCAGGACCGGCGCACCGCCCAGGTCTGCGAGTCGCGCCGCCACGAAGGCTTCCGCGAAGGGCAGAACTTCGACCGGGATTTTCGCCGCGCCAATCCGGGCGACGCGCTTCGATCCGTCGGCGATCACCAGCATCCGCGCGCTGGCGGCGGCGACGATCTTCTCGCGCAACATCGCCCCGCCCGCGCCCTTGATCGCGTGGCAAGCGTCGTCGATTTCGTCGGCACCGTCGATCGTGAGGTCGATCGTGGCGGGCAGGTCGATCAGCGGAATGCCGACCGCACGCGCGTGGCGCTCGGTCGCCAGACTGGTGGCGACGGCGCTGATCATAAGGCCAGCGCGGACCTGCTCGCCCAGCGCGTCGATCGCAAAGGCGGCGGTCGAGCCGGTGCCGAGGCCGACGATCATGCCTGCGCGCACCTCCGCGACGGCGGCGAGAGCGGCGAGGCGTTTGTCGGTTTCGATCATTTTTCCATTCTACACCAATTACCCCCCCGGCGAAGGCCGGGGCCCAGTAACGCACGCTTAGCAAGGCAAGCTCGGCATTTGCCCCATTCCGCTCGCGACTGGGCCCCGGCTTTCGCCGGGGAGGCGGAGAATGAAGAAAGCGGTGACGCACGCGTCCGCACCACATTTCCCTTTGCCCCTCGTCCCATCCCGCGCCAAAGCACGTGCCCATGATCGAAAAAATCTTGGGCATCCTTGCCACCTTCATTATCGGCGTCATTTCGGCGGGCGGCTATCTCGGCATTGTTTTGCTGATGGCGATCGAATCGGCGTGCATCCCGCTGCCGTCCGAAATCATCATGCCGTTTGCGGGCTATCTCGTCTCGACCGGGCGGTTCGACCTGTATCTGGCGGCAACCGCCGGGGCGATCGGCTGCAATCTCGGCTCGATCGTCGCGTATGAAGTGGGCAAGCGCGGCGGGCGGCCGCTCGCCGAGAAATGGGGCCGTTACGTCCTGATCGGCCCGGGCGAACTCGACGCCGCCGACCGTTTCTTCGCGCGCTTTGGGAGCGCGGCGGTGCTGATCGGGCGGCTGTTGCCGGTGATCCGGTCGTTCATCGCCTTTCCGGCGGGCGTCGCGCGGATGCCGCTGGTGCCGTTCCACATCTACACCTTTATCGGATCGTGGCCGTGGTGTTTCGGCCTTGCCTGGGTCGGCATGAAGCTCGGCGATCAATGGAACAATAGCCCAGCGATGAAGGCTGCGTTTCACAGCGCAGATGCGCTGATCGCTATCGTGCTGATTGGGCTGATCGGATTCTATGTCTGGCATAAACTGCACGGCTTGAAGCGGCGCTAAGGGCTACCACATCCTTTTTGTACGGGGTCGCGTAACTGTCTGCGTTGATGCCCCGTATCATGGGGATCATCCCTGAAAGAGGCTGTCCATGTTAAAACCCCTTCTGATCACTGCCGGAATCGCTGGTGTCGCGCTGTTCGCGCTTGGCGGCGGTGCCGCGCAGGCCGAACGCGCCGTGCCGATCCCTGCCGCCAAGGTCGACGTCACTGCCAAGGGCAGCCAAGTCGCGGTGTTCGCGGGCGGCTGTTTCTGGGGCATGGAAGCGGTGTTCGAACATGTGAAGGGCGTGACCGGGGTGACCGCAGGCTATGCCGGCGGTACCAAGGCGACCGCCAGCTATGATGCGGTGTCGAGCGAGACGACGCAGCATGCCGAGGCGATCCGCGTGATCTATGATCCGGCCAAGGTCAGCTATGCGACGCTGCTGCGCGTCTATTTCTCGGTCGCGCACAACCCGACCGAGCTGAACCGCCAGGGCCCCGACAGCGGCTACAGCTATCGCTCGGCGATCTTCCCGCAAAGCGCGGCGCAACGCGGCGTGGCCGCGGCGTATATCGCGCAGCTGCAGCAAGCGCATGTCTTCGCCAAGCCGATCGTGACCAAGATCGAAACCGGCGCGTTCTTCCCGGCCGAGGACTATCACCAGAACTTTTTCGACCGGAACCCAAACCACCCGTACATCGTGACCTTCGACAAGCCCAAGGTCGCGGCGTTCAAGGTCGGATTCCCGCAACTGGCGACGGCGGCAAGCTGAGCCTTGTAAGCCCCTCCCCTTCAGGGGCGGGGCAAGACTTTAAGCTGCCAGCCGAAACCGCAGCATCCGGTCCGCGACCGGCACCAGCGCCTCAGCCCCGGGCCCGACCGCGCGGACGATTTCGGGGTGATCGGCATCGAGCCCGCCGGTCAGCGCGCCGAACGCAGGGAGGATCAGCTTGGTCGGGGTCGCCACGAAACAGCGCCGCGCGACGCTCCGCCCGCGCACGCGGACGCGCAATTTCGGGTGGAAATGCCCCGACAATTCCGGGCGCAGCTCGTCCGGCGCGGCCTCGTGGCGTAGCACCAACCCATCGACCACCGCTTCGGGCATCACCGTTCCGCCGCACCGATCGACCAGCCCCGCGCCGCTCCCGGCATCATGGTTGCCGGTGATCCAGGTCCACGCCGTCGCCGTGGTGAGCGCGCGCAACCGCGCCTGCGCTTCTGCGGGCAAGCGGTCGCACCCGGCATCATCATGAAAACTGTCGCCGAGGCACCACATCTCGCGCGCGTCGGTCGCCGCGACCACCGCCGCGAGATCGGCCAGCGTTGCCAGCGAATCATAGGGGGGCAACATCTGCCCGGCGCGCGCGAACCAGCTCGCTTTCTCAAAATGCAGGTCCGCCACCAGCAGCGCGCGCCGCGCCGGCCAGAACAGCGCACCGTTGCCCAGCGCGAGCAAATCATGACCAGCGAACGAAAAGGGAACCATGTGCTTGCCTATGTCGTACCGCTCGCGCCGGCGCAACTGCGACAAAGCGCTTGCGGAAAGCCGCCACGGGCGTAAAGCGCGCCGTCCGTCCCGGCGAGCCATGCCAACCTTATGAACTCTGCCCCAGTGACACCGACAGCGACGACAGCGGCACGACCGACGCATCCCGCGCCGCATCCGGCGATGATCGCGCTGACGATCGGTGCGATCGGCGTGGTGTTCGGCGATATCGGCACCAGCCCGCTTTATGCCTTTCGCGAGGCGCTCAATCAGACCGCTGCCGGCGGCATCGGTGCGAGCGAGATTCTCGGCGTGCTCAGTCTGGCGATCTGGTCGCTGATCCTGGTTGTTACCGTCAAATACGTCCTGTTCCTGATGCGCGCCGACAATCAGGGCGAGGGCGGCGTGCTGGCGCTGACCGCGCTAGCGCGCCGCGCGCTCGGGCGGCGCTCGTTGATCGCGCTCATCCTCGGCGCGGCGGGTGCATCGCTTTTCTATGGCGATGCGATCATCACCCCGGCGCTCTCGGTATTGTCGGCGGTCGAGGGCCTCAAGACGATCCCCGGCCTTGGCGGCATGTTCAGCGAAGAGGTCATCCTCGGGCTGACGATCGTGATCCTGATCGCCTTGTTCTTCATCCAGAGCCGCGGAACCGCCAGCGTGTCCGCGCTGTTCGGCCCGGTCTGCATCCTGTGGTTCCTCGCGATCGGCGGACTCGGCATCTGGCACATCACCGACGAACCCTCGATTCTGCGCGTCGTCTCGCCGCATTACGGGGTGATGTTGCTGGCAACGCATGGCGTGACCGGGCTGTTCGTACTCGGCGCGGTCTTCCTGACCGTGACCGGGGCCGAGGCGCTGACCGCCGACATGGGGCATTTCGGGATCAAGCCGATCCGGCTCGGCTGGTTCTTGCTGGCCTTTCCCTGCCTCGTCCTCAATTATCTCGGGCAAGGCGCGTTTGCACTCAATGCGCTTGAGGCGGCGACGGCGGCGGGCACGCCATTCGTCAATCAGGACTGGTTCTTCCTGATGGCACCCGATGCGGTGCGGCCGTGGCTCATCGTGCTGGCGATGCTGGCAACGGTGATTGCGAGCCAGGCGGTCATCACCGGCGCCTTTTCGCTTACACAACAGGCGATCCAGCTCGGCCTCTTGCCCCGGCTGCGCATCCGCCAGACCTCGGCAACGCAGGCCGGGCAAATCTATCTGCCCACCATCAACTGGCTGCTGCTGGTCGGCGTGCTGGTGCTGGTGATCCAGTTCCGCACTTCGTCTGCGATGGCCGCCGCGTACGGCATCGCGGTGACCGGTACGATGGTGGTGACCACCTGCCTCGCCTATATCGTGGTGCGGCATAACTGGAACTGGGGGCGCCCGCTCGCGCTCGCGGTGATCGTGCCGTTCCTGACGCTCGACTTGATCTTTTTCGGTGCGAACATTCTACGCGTGGTCGAAGGCGGTTGGGTGCCGCTGGCCGTTGCGGGGTGTATCGGCTTGATCATCTACACCTGGAATCGCGGGCGCAGCATCGTGCGCGAATTCGAGCAGCGGCAAAGCATCCCCTTGGTCGATCTGGCCGCCGCGCTCGCCAAACGCCCGCCCGAGCGCGTCGAGGGAACTGCCGTGTTCCTGACCGCCAACCCCGACAGCGCGCCGGGCGCTTTGCTCCACAATCTCAAGCACAACAAAGTGCTGCACGAAAAGAATTTGATCGTCAGCATCCGCACCGCCGACCGTCCAGCGGTCGAGCCGGAGGACCGCGCCGAAATCCGCCCGGTCGACGATAATTTCACGATCGTCGTGTTGCATTACGGCTTCATGGAATCGCCCGATTGCCCGCGCGACTTGGGGTTCGAGGCAATAGCCCACAAAAAGGTGCTCAACCCCGCCAAGACCAGCTACTTCATCGGCCGCAACACACTGAAGCCGACGGCGGACCAAGGCATGCCGCTGTGGCAGGATCGCATCTTCATGTTCTTGCAGCGCAACGCCAGCGACCCGACCGACTTCCTGAAGATCCCACCGGGCAAGGTGCTCGAGCTGGGCGAGCAGGTCACCGTTTAGCGCGGCGATATAGACCCGTGGGCATTTTTTGAAAAAATAGCACCGACTTGGTCCGAATCGTGTACGGAAATCGCTCTCCGGCAACGTCTTCTCATTATGTCGGACTGGGGAATAGGTGTGCGCAGGCGAAACGCAAAGAAAGCCTGTGTGGGCTTCGCGCCACACCGAAGGTGCAGGCGTTGAGCAGTTTTGCCCTGTCCACGGCGTTGCTCCTGATCGGCCCACCAACCCCGCTAACGCTCACGCTCACCCAACCTGCTCCGGTCGCGCTCGTCGCAACCGACGCTGCGACGATCGCGCAGCCGTCACCGCCGGCCGAGCCGCAAACGACACCCGTCTTTCCCGCGGAGCAGGACATCGTCGTCACCGGCAGTCGCCGCACCCCAACCGACCCGCTCCAAAGCGTCAACGTCGAAAGTTTCGCGGTAACCCAGGCGATCGATCTCGCGGTGATCCGCCCGGTCGCACGGGGCTATCAAAAGATCTTGCCGGCCCCAGCGCGCGATGGAATTCGCAATATTCTCAACAATCTGCGCGAACCCGTTGCGTTCTTGAACTTCCTTCTGCAGCACAAAATCGGCAAGGCTGCGAAAACGCTCGGTCGGTTCGCGGTCAATTCGACGCTCGGCGTCGCCGGGCTGATCGACATCGCGCGGCGCAAACCCTTCAAGCTGCGATATCACCCCAATGGCTTTGCCAACACGCTGGGGTTTTACGGCGTGAAGACAGGCGCCTTCCTGTTCGTGCCGCTGGTCGGCCCGACAACGGTGCGCGATCTGATCGGATCGACCGTCGATCGCTTCATGCTGCCGTTCGTCGTCGGCGGTCCGTTCAAGAACCCCGCGGTCACGATCCCGCTTGGCGTGTTCGGCACGCTCGACCACCGCGCACAATTTGACGAGACGCTCGAAGCGCTGCGGCAGGACAAACGCAAGGCGTATCAGGCCACGCGCGAATTCTATCTCGCGCGGCGCCAGGCCGAGATCGACGAACTGCACGGCATGGGGCGTCACATCGTGCGCCCCAACCCCGGATCGGTCAAACCGCTGATCCTGGACGCGCCGGAACAGAAATAGCGCGCCCTTCCTTGCCGCTTACCCGGCAAACGCCTTGACCAGATCGAACAGATAGTCGCGCCCTTGATACAGCGAATCCTTGCGGATCCGCTCGTTCAACCCGTGCGTCCCGTTGCCGTCGGCATCGGTGAAAAAGCCGGGCACGCCGTACACCGGGATCCCGACCGCTTCGAGAAACACCCCGTCGGTCGCGCCGGTCGACATGAGCGGCAGCAGGGGGAGGCCGGGGTAGTGCTTGGCCGCCACCGCCTTCACCGGGCCGGTGATCTTCGGGTCGAGCGCGGGCGGGATGGCGGTCGGCCGGATCGGCGCATTGGCGCTGACCTTGACCTTCGGCCCCGCCAGTTCCTGCAATTTGACGAGCGTATCCGGCACCGTCTCGCCCGGAAAGATGCGGCAATTGACGTTGGCGGTGGCGCGCTGCGGCAGCGCATTCTCGGCGTGTCCGGCGGTAACGATCGTCGCGACGCAAGTGGTACGCAGCGTCGAATGCATCATCTTGTCAGTGCTGACGATTGTGTTGGCGGCGGCATCGCTCGGGTCGGCGAGCAGCTTTGTAATCGCGTCGCGCAGCGCAGGCGGCGATTTAACCGCCGTCATGCCGAAGAATGCACGCGTCGTTTCGCTGAACTTCACCGGGAATTCATAATCATGCACTGCCTTCAGTGCGTCGGCGAGGTCATAGATCGCATTGGCTGGCACGGGTTGCGAGCTGTGTCCGCCCTTATTAGTCGCCTCGAACGTGTAATTCTGCGCGGCTTTTTCACCGACTTGTAGTGCCAGCAATTGCGGCTTGCCATCAGGACCGTAACGCCCGCCGCCGCCCTCGTTCAGGGCGAATTCGGCATCGATCAGGTCGCGCTTGTTCTTGGCAAGCCACTCCGCGCCGTTGAAGGCAAAGGTCGTCTCCTCACCACAGGTCAGCGCGAGCTTGATCGTGCGTTTGGGTTTATACCCCTCCTGCTTGAGCCGGATCAGCGTATCCGCCCAGACCGAGGCCATCGCCTTGTCGTCGACCGTCCCGCGCGCATAATAATAGCCGCCTTCATCGATCAGCGTGAACGGATCGCGCACCCAATCGGCACGTTTGGCCTCGACCACGTCGAGATGGCCGAGCAGCAGCATCGGCTTGGCTTTCGCATCGCTGCCCTTCAGCACCGCAACGATGCCGCCTTCCTTGGCGCGATCGGGCACCGAAAACAGCGTGATGTCGCTATCGGCATAGCCCGCCGCCGTTAGGCGCGCGCCGATCTGCGCCGCAGCTTGCGTGCAACTGCCGGTCGACAGCGTCGTATTGGTCTCGACCAATTGCTTATACAGCCCGAAATAGGCTTTCTGGTCAGGTCGCTCCTGCGCCGATGCGGCGCTGGCAATCGCCGCCAGGCCAAGGATCGTTGCTGTGGTCAGTGCGCGCATGTGAAAGGCCCCTTTGGTGTGGGGCGGAAGCTAGCGCGATGGGCCATGAACGCAACACTTAGCGGGAACGTCAGAGCGGCGCGAAATCCTTCGGCTGTGCGAGGCGCAGTTCGCGATTGGCGAAATCGATCCGCACGCGCCCGAACAGGCGCAGCGCATCGATCCCGAGCAGCAAGGCGGGGACCTCGCGCAAACCGAGCCGTGCAAAAGGTGCCGCATCCGAAAATGCCACGGGCAAATTCGCAAAAGCGATCCTGCCGAGCTGAATCTTTTCGACCTGCGTATAATCGGCTTCCAGCACGCCGCCGGTAACGCTTGTTAGTTTGACCGGGCTCATCATGCCCGAATCGCGCGCAACCAGTCGCCGCAAGGCAAGATTGCCCATGCTGACGACCGATCCGGTGTCGATCACCACCCGGATGCGGCGTCCGCGATAGCTGGCGTCGGTCACGACGAGCTGACCGAACAAGCTCTTCGCGCGGATGACGATGTCGTCGGGGCCGAAATGCTCGACCCGGATCCGTTTGAAGGACGGCGTAACTGTCATGATCTGCCGTCCGAAATCGATCGTCACGGCATGGTCCTTCAACGTGTCGATCCCGACCAGACCCTGCGCGCCAAGATGGCGCTGCACCAGGCCGGGGGCCTCGATTTGTGTCCCTGTGATCCGCGCCCCGCGCCCGGCGGTGCCGACGCCAAGATCGGGGATCAGGAAGGTGCCGACGCTTGCCGACCCCGCCATCGCGGTGATCCGCACCGTGCGCCCCTGCGCCAAGCCCAATGATTCGGCCAGTTCGCGCGCGATCACGGTGCGTTCGGACCCGGTATCGACCACAAAGCGATACGGACCCGCCGCGCCGATCGTCACCGGTACCGTCATGCGCGTATCGTCAGTGCCGAAATCGAGCTGATCGAGCGGAATTTGCTGCGCGTTTTGCTGCGCAGCAGGATCGGGCGCAGGTTGCGTCGGACTCAGCAAAGCGAGCAACGGAGAGGCGAGGAGCAACGCCGGGTTCATATTGCCAAGGTACGCCCGTTTCGGACCTTCGACAAGCGCGCTCAGTTCAGTCGCCCCCTTAATCCAAACGCATCGCCTCCGCCGCCAGCACTTCGGCCTCGATCAGCAACGCATCGTCGGCCAGCCCTTGCGCGACATGCTCACGCCCGATCAGCGTCAGCACCGGCACCGCGAGCGGCGAGATCCGATCGAGCGACACATGCAGCATCGTGTCGGCCGCGCGATCAAGCAGATCGGCGAGCCGCCCGACATCGGTCATCCGCGCGCGCGCATCGGCCCAGGCGGCTTGCAGCAGCAAATGCCCCGGCTCGTATTTGCGCAGCACGTCATAGATCAGGTCGGTCGAAAAACTCACTTGCTTGCCGGTCTTGCGCTTGCCCGGAATTTGCCGCTCGACCAGCCCGCCAATCACCGCGACTTCGCGGAAAGCGCGTTTCAGCAGCGACGATTGCTGGACCCAATCGACGAATTCATCCTCCAGAATATCGCGCGAGAACAAGCCCGCCGGATCGGTGATCGGCTCCAGCCCATAACAGGCCAGCGCATAATCGTTCGCGACGAAGCCGATCGGCTTCAGCCCCTGCGTCTCCATCCGCCGCGTCACCAGCATGCCGAGCGACTGATGCGCGTTCCACCCTTCGAAACTGTAGGCAACCATGTAATGCCGCCCTTCGCGCGGGAAGGTTTCGACGAGCAGCTGGCCGGGGCGCGGCATGACCGAACGCACGCGCTGCACCTCGAGCCATTCGCGCACGTCATCGGGGAAGCGCTGCCATTGCTCGGGCGCGGCGAGGAAAGCGCG
Organism: Sphingomonas psychrolutea; assembly: GCF_014636175.1. GTDB lineage: Bacteria > Pseudomonadota > Alphaproteobacteria > Sphingomonadales > Sphingomonadaceae > Sphingomonas > Sphingomonas psychrolutea. Next base: position 49,309 of record NZ_BMDW01000005.1, read on the forward strand.
CACGCGATCGGCAAGGTTGGTCGACAGCGGCATCCGCGCCCCGCCATAACTCGGGATGCGCGCGGGCCGTGCGGTCGCGCGTACCACGATCGCTTCGGTATCGATCCGCTCGACCTCAAGGCTCAACCCGGCGAAAAAGAAGGTGTCGCGCGGCGAAAGCGTCGCGGCAAACCCCTCCTCGACTCGCCCCAAGGTGCGCCCATTGCCGAAACGCACGCTCAGCATCGTCGCCTCGACGATAATCCCCGCGTTCAGCCGATGCTGCGCAACAAATTTTGGCAGACTCACTCGCCAGGTGCCGTCCGGCGCGCGCGTCAACCGCTTGAATTTGTCATAGGCTTTCAGCGCATAGCCCCCGTCGCTAACGAACCCCAGCACTTGCTCGAACGTCTCGGTCGGCAGCGCCGAATAGGGGAGTGCCGAGCGGATTTCGTCGAGCAACGCTGCCTGTTCGAACGGTGCCGCGCACGCACATGCCATCACGTGCTGCGCCAGCACGTCGAGCGCCCCCATGCGGAACACGTCAGGGTCGAGCTCCCCCACCTCGACCGCATCAAGCGCCGCACGCGCCTCAAGATATTCGAAACGATTGCCCGGCACGACGATCGCTTCGGACGGTTCGTCGAGGCGGTGATTGCTGCGCCCGATCCGCTGCAGCAACCGCGAGGATCCTTTCGGCGCGCCCATCTGGATCACGCAATCGACATCGCCCCAATCGACCCCGAGGTCGAGGCTCGCCGTCGCCACCAGTCCACGCAGCTTACCCGCAGCCATCGCCCCCTCGACCTTGCGCCGTGCCTCCAAGCTGAGCGAGCCGTGATGCACCCCCAGCGGCAAGTTCATCGCGTTGACCTTCCACAGATCCTGAAAGATCAATTCGGCGAGCGCGCGGGTGTTGCAGAACACGATCGTCGTCTTGTGCAGCTCGATCTCGGCGATCACCTGCGCGGCGGCATAGCGCCCCGAATGACCCGACCACGGCACGCGCCCCTGCGGCAGCAGGATCGTCACGTTGGGCGCCGCGCCGGGCTCGCCCTGCACCAGCGTGACCGTATCGATATCGCCATCGGGCGCGAGCCACGCGCGATAGCCATCGGGGTCCGCCACCGTCGCCGACAGCGCGACGCGGCGCAAACTGGGCGCGATTCGTTGCAATCGTGCCATGCACAGGCTCAGCAAATCGCCGCGCTTGCCGGTCGCAAAGGCATGAACCTCGTCGACGACGATCGTCTTCAGCCCTTCGAACATCGTGAAGCTGTCGGGATAGCTCAGCAGCAAGCTGAGCGACTCTGGCGTTGTCAGCAGGATCTGCGGCGGGCGAATCCGCTGCCGCGCCTTCCGGTCCGACGGGGTGTCGCCGGTGCGCGTCTCGACCCGGATATCAAGCCCCATCTCTTCGATTGGCGTGAGCAGATTGCGCTGCACATCGACCGCCAGCGCTTTCAGCGGCGAGACGTAGAGCGTGTGCAGCCCCTCGGTCGGATGGTCGACCAATTCGGCCAGCGTCGGCAAAAACCCGGCGAGCGTCTTACCAGCGCCCGTCGTCGCGACCAGCAGCCCATGGCGGCCCCCGCGCGCGACATCGAGCATCGCCAGCTGATGCTGCCGCGGTGCCCAGCCCTTCGCGGCGAACCACTCGGTAATGGGTACGGGTAGGCAAGGCGCGGTCATTATTGGGCATATGGGGCGCGGCATTGGGCGCGGCTAGCGCATCCTCACCGTCGCTTGCACGGAAAGGCCTTGTGCAGCGCGTCGCGGACGATGAACGACGGTGCGCTGCTCCAGCGTTCGGGGCGGGAGCGCAGCACTTTGCGCACGGCGGCGATCGCGTCGCCGGTCGAGGCCTTGGCGGGCGCGGGGCAGATTTCGTGCGCCAGCGACAGCGCATCGAAGACGCCGAGGATGTAGCCGGTGCAGAAGCTCGGACGCGGATCGCGGTCCTTGCCCTGACACGCCCGCGCGAGCTGCTCGCTTTCGAGCGCGCTGACGACGACCGGGGCGGGCGTCGCGGCGGCGAGTGCGACCGCGAGCAGGATCATGACGATCGCCCGTCCGCCGCGCCGAGATAGGGCAGCAAGCGCACGCGCGGGAACACCGTGTCGAACGGCGTGGTGTCGGGCAGGATATAGACGATTCCGCCGGCCTTACCGAACAACGCGCCGATTTTTTGCGTGTAGAAACGCGTGCCGACATTGATGCAGCCGAAGCTGATACGGTTGTCGTCCGGTGTGGGCGACAGCAGCCGCGCGACGCGGCGCTCCTTCTTGTTGGTGGTGATCACCGCATGGAGCGCAACCGAATTGGCATAATCGACCCACAGCACGCGCTGCCCGCCGAATGCGCGGCCGAATTTCGACACGAAGCGGCCGGCCGGCGTCGTCCGCTCCGCCGGGCCGATGTCCGCGAGCTTCTTGGCACCGATGCCGGGCGACGAATCATCGCCGACGCCAATGCCGAGCAGCACCGGTGTCTCCCCGACGAACGTCCCGTCGGCGCGGAACAGCGACAGCGATGCGGCGTGCTTGTCGATGACGAGATAGGGCCGCGTGCCATTGTCGCGCGCCGAAGCGATCCACGCGATCAGCCGACTGGCGTCTGCGGAGCGGACGGGTGGTGACACCGCCAGCGTTGCGACGACAGGCGGGGGTTTTACGGCTTTGCGTTTGACCGGGCGCTTGACCGGCGGCTTTGCCGCGAGCGCGGGCTTGGCCGGCGCAGCCGCGGCGGCGGGGGGCACGGGGAGCAGCACCACCCCGATGGCGGTGCAGAGGCACGCGAACGGCCCGGTGAACGCGCTTGCGCGCATCACCGGGCCGTCCATCGCTGCGAAATGATGGTGCGCAGGGCTCAGCCGCGTGGCCGGCGCTTCTGCGCTTGCATTTTCTGGTCAAGTCCATCGACACGGCCGTTGATTTGATCGATTCGCTGTGCGTTCTGCTGCGCTTGCCCGCTGGCGGCTTGCGCTTGCGCAAGAGCTTGACCGGACGTGCCTTCGACCGTGCGCACGCGCCCGTCAATGCCGTCGATTCTTTCATTCACGGTGGCGATCTGGCTGCGGACGAAGCCCTTGGTGGCGCAGCCGCCGAGCGCAATCGAGCCGACCAGGACCGTTGCCAAAGCCGCAGATTTCGTAAAGTTGGGACGCATACACTCACCTCTTCATACTGTCGGGGTGTTCGCACCAAGGGCGGGGCGGGCTGGCTTGGCAATCACAATCCGCCGGGCTGTGCGACTTATGCGGCGGGGGGAACGCTCCCGGCGGTTACGCGAACCGTTTCAATTCCAAAGGGTTCGGGCAAGTGTAGCGGGTGGCGGCGCGGCGATTGCCGGTCCCGGCTTGCGCCCCCATATCGAAGCGATGAGCAAACTCGGCGACTGGATCGATCCCCAAGCCCACGGCATTTACGTGAAGCCCGCCAATGTGTGGATCGACCCGTCGCGCCCCACCGCGCGCGCGCTCGTCACGCATGGCCATGCCGATCATGCGCGCAGTGGCCACGACGCGGTGTGGGCCACGCCCGAGACGCTCGCGATCATGGATGCGCGGTACGGCGCACAGGCGGGCAACCCTGTGGCCTATGGCGAGAGCCGCAGCTTCGGTGACGTTACTGCGACCTTTGTCCCCGCTGGCCACGTGCTGGGCTCGGCGCAAATTTTGCTCGAATATCGCGGCGAGCGGATCGTCGTGTCGGGCGATTACAAGCGTCGCGCCGACCCCACTTGCGCAGCCTTCCAGCCGGTCAAATGCGACGTCTTCATTACCGAGGCCACCTTCGGCCTCCCCGTCTTCCGCCACCCCGAAACCGGCAACGAGATCGACAAACTGACCGCCGCACTCCACGCCAATCCGACACGCTGCGTGCTCGTCGGTGCCTATGCGCTGGGCAAGGCGCAGCGCGTCATCGCCGAACTCCGCGCCCGCGGGCATGACGCACCGATCTATATCCACGGCGCGCTCGAAAAGCTGTGCGCTTTGTATCAGGCGCATGGCGTCGACCTTGGCGCGCTGCGCCCCGCCACGGTCGCGAACAAGGCCGAGATGATGGGCCATATCGTCATCGCCCCGCCCGGCGCGCTGGCGGATCGCTGGTCGCGCCGCTTGCCCGATCCGATCACCGCAATGGCATCGGGCTGGATGCGTGTACGGCAACGCGCGGTACAGCGCGGCGTCGAACTCCCGCTGATCCTCAGCGATCATGCCGATTGGGATGAACTCACCGACACGCTCACCGAAATCGCGCCGAAAGAAGTGTGGGTCACCCACGGGCGTGAGGATGCGTTGGTGCACTGGTGCCAGACGCGCCAGATCAAGGCGCGGCCGCTGCATCTGTCGGGGTTCGAGGATGAGGATGACTGACATGGTGCCCACCCCGCGGCCATAGGTAGAATCCCGAGGTTAGTCACAAAAGTGAAATTACTGCTTCACATATCTGCAACATGCGTCATCATTCTGTAACAGATCAAACAGGAGCCTGATGATGACCATGAAATTCGCTATCGCCATCCTTGTCGCAGCAGCGGCCGTCGCTCCGGCCGCAGCCGCGCCTGCACGCAATATCGCCGCCGATGTGCGCGCGCTTGAGGCCGTGTCGCGGATTTCGCCGAGCGATGGCGGCGTCGCGATCGAGCTCGCTGCGGCCTATCAGCGCGCGGGCCGCGTTGCCGATGCCAATACCGCGCTGCGCCGCGCGCTCACGCTCGACAATGCGATGCTCGAAACGCCAACCGGCGATTCGGTCTGGTCGCATAACGTGGCGAAACGCGCTTTGTCGCAGGGTGCCGCGCTCGCCGCGCGCTGATCGCCGCCGGGCCCGGGCGGATACGCGCCCGGGTCACGCCCCCTCCAACGCCCGCGCGCGGCGGCGCTGCACCGACGATCCGATCCCCAGCGCCTCGCGATATTTCGCGACCGTCCGCCGCGCGATGTCGAAGCCTTTGGCATTGAGCAGTTCGACCAGCGTATCGTCCGACAGGATTTTGTCGCCCTCCGCGCCGATCAGCGCGCGGATTGCCGATTTCACCGCTTGCGCCGACACCGCATCGCCGCCGTCGGACGATTGAATTGCGCTGGTGAAGAAGTATTTGAGCTCATACAGCCCGCGCGCGCACGACAGATATTTGTTGCTGGTGACGCGGCTCACCGTCGATTCGTGCATCTCGATCGCATCGGCCACCTGGCGCAGCGTCATCGGCTTCAGATGCGCCACACCGTGGAGGAAGAACGCCTCTTGCTGCTTCACAATCTCGGTCGCGACCTTGATGATCGTGCGCTGGCGCTGGTCGAGCGCCTTGACCAGCCAGTTTGCGCTGGCGAGCATTTCGCCGAGCCACGCCTTGCTCGCCTTGTCGCCGCGCGCGGTCGACAGTTTGGTATAATAACTGCGGTTGACTAACACGCGCGGCAGCGTCGCCGCGTTGATCTCGATACCCCAGCCATCCTTGCGTTTCGCGACGAACAGATCGGGCACCACCGCTTGCGCCGCCTCGCCACCAAAACGGCAGCCGGGCTTGGGATCATAGCCGCGTAATTCGCGGATCATGTCGGCCAGATCCTCGTCATCGACATCGCACAACCGCCGCAACCGCGACAAATCGCCGCGCGCGACGAGATCGAGATTGTCGATCAACCGCGCCATGCACGGGTCGTAGCGATCGGCCTCTTTGGCTTGCAGCGCGAGGCATTCGGCGAGGTCGCGCGCGCCGACGCCGGTCGGATCGAAGGTCTGGATGATGCCAAGGACGTGTTCCACCCGCACCAGCGGCACACCGAGCCGCGTCGCCATGTCGCGCAGCGACGCGGTGAGATACCCGCACTCGTCGATCTGATCGATCAAATGCGCCGCGATGAACAGGTCGGGTCCGTCGACCGCGGTTCCGGCTTGCGCCAGCAGATGATCGGAGAGGCTGAGGCCCGTGTCGGCGATTTGCGCGAAGTCGGGGCCGTCTTCGCCCATTCCCCCGCCGCTGCTCGCGCCATTGAGGCCGAGCGCACCGTCCATCCCGGCGCTACCCGGCTGATCGGCGACCGAATCGTGGTGGAAGCTCTCCGCCGTAAAATCGACGTCGAGCGAAGCCTCACCCGCATCGCCGCCGCCCATCACGAGTTCGTCGGCGGTCGCGGGGGAATCGCGTAAAGGTGCCTCGATCTCGCGCTCCTGCGTCGGGCCGTCGTCGTCCGGCGCGCTGGCTTCGAGCAACGGGTTGCGCTCGATCTCCTCGGCGAGAAAGCCTTCGACCTCAAGATTGGACAGCGCGAGCAGCCGGATCGCCTGCTGCAATTGCGGCGTCATCACCAGCGATTGCGACTGCCGCAGATCGAGGCGCGGGGCGAGGCTCATGCGATTTCAGAGGGCGAACGCACGCCCATTTTCGTCACCCCGGCCTCGTGCCGGGGTCCACCGTGCCGCACACGAAGCACCAGAACGTCTCGGGACAGTCCAAGCCGCTTGGTGGACCCCGGCACAAGGCCGGGGTGACGGCTTTGGGGTCGAGAAGATGCCCCGCGTCCCATACCTAAAGCGAGAAGCCCTCGCCCAGATACAGCCGCCGCACATTGGCATCGGCGACCAGTTCGTCGGGCGACCCGCTGAACAGCACGCGCCCGTCATAAATGATGTACGCGCGGTCGCAGATGCTGAGCGTCTCGCGCACATTGTGATCGGTGATCAGCACGCCGATGCCGCGCTGTTTCAACTGGCAGATCAAATCGCGAATGTCCGAAATCGACAGCGGGTCGATCCCGGCAAACGGTTCGTCGAGCAGCATGATCGACGGGTCGGCGGCGAGTGCGCGGGCGATTTCGGCGCGGCGCCGTTCGCCGCCCGACAGCGCCATCGCCGGGGACGCGCGCAACCGCGTCAGCCCGAATTCCTCAAGCAGCGTCTCGAGCCGGACCTTGCGCGCGTCCTTGTCGGGCACCGCCAGTTCGAGCACGCTCAGGATATTCTGCTCAACCGTCATCCCGCGAAAGATCGAGGTTTCCTGCGGCAAATAACCGAGTCCCAAAATCGCGCGGCGGTACATCGGCAGCCCCGTGATATCGTCGCCGTCGAGCATGATGCGGCCCGAGTCGGGCTTCACCAGGCCCATCACCGAATAGAAACACGTCGTCTTGCCCGCGCCATTGGGCCCGAGCAGCCCGATCACTTCGCCCTTGCCGACGGTGAGCGACACGTCGGTCAGCACGGTGCGCTTGTCGTATGACTTGGCGATCGACACGACCGAAAGGCCGTCCGCAACAGGTGCCTCGGTGATCGGCGGTGCGGCGTCTAAGGTCAGGCTATCGGTCATCGCAGGTTCCGTGCTCGCATTTAAGAGTTACCGAAACGTTGACGCCCGGCATCTGGCAGGTTTGTTGCATGTATAAGCGAAACCCGCTGCTCGCGAAAGGGCCGGGCGGCAAAGCGCCCGGTGCCCAGGTCAGTTGCGCTTGGGGACCGAGAAGGTGCCGCTGACGCGCCCGCCGCTATTGGTCGTCGTGCCCGCGCCGCCACCGCCGACCGAAGATCCATCGATAATCGCGCGACCGGTATCGAGGTTGATCGTCAGCCGCCCGCCGTTCACGGTATTCCCCGCCTGGATCAGCGTCACCGCGCCCAGCATCGTCACCACACGCTTGTTGAGATCGTACACTGCGAAATTGCTGCGCGCGGTCTGGTCGGGCCGAGTCACGGTGACCCCGCCTGACGCATCGAGGCGCGACACTTGCGGGCTGCCATCGACCACTTGGCCGGTATAGCTCACCGTCATTCGCGCTGCATTCAGCGTCATTTCGGCCTGCTTGACCGAAACCTTGCCCGACAGCACCGCGCGATTGGCCTTGTCCTGCAATTCGATATGGTCCGCGCCAAAATTGATCGGCGCGTTCGAATTGTGCGCTTGCTGCGCGGATGCCGAACCCGAAAACGCAAGCATGACGGCGGCGAAGAGGAAGAGGGTGCGCATCGCCGCTATTTCGTCCTTCGCGGCACGATCCGCAAGCGGGCATTGCCGTCGAGCGTTACAACGTGGCTTTCCAGATCGGCGCTCATCTGGTTCGCGCTGAACGTCCCCTGCGGCACCGTGCCGCTTACGGCACCGCCGCTCTTCAGCGTCTTGGTCTTGAGATCGACCGTCGAATTCTGTGTCTCCAGCCGATATCCGCCGCTGCTATCGACGCGCACCGGTCCGTCGATCGACACTTGCTGCTTGTCCATATCGTAATGGCCATGGTCGGCGACGATGCTGGCCGGCCCATCGCGCAGCCCGATTCGCGCCGACAATTGCTCCAGCTTCACGATCGGTTCGGCCGCGCTTTTCTGCACGGCGGAGCCTGCACTGAGCGCAAACGCTTGTCCCTTGTCATCCTCGCCGCGGTACGTCGCCGACTGGACGCGCAAGCGCTCCTTGGCGACTTCGACCTTGTTCTTGTCGAGCAGGAAGCTGACATCGCCGCCGGCATAAAGCGGCAACACCACGACAAACGCCGCCAGCACGCCGATCGCCATCGGCAGCACCCGGCGCAAGACCGCGATCACGCGGTCGTGGCTCGATCCCGGTGCCGCCCAGATCTGGCGGGTGGTGCGCGCCGGATTAGGCATGCGCGAAGATATCGACCTCGGGCCAGCCCGCGATGTCGAGTTCGGCGCGCCATGGCAGAAAGTCAAAACACGCTTGGGCCAACTCGGTCCGCCCCTCGCGCGCAAGGCGCAGGTCGAGTTCGTTGCGCATCGCATGGAGATAGCGCACGTCCGAGGCGGCATAGTCCTTCTGCGCTTCGCTCAATTCGGGGCTGCCCCAATCGGACGATTGCTGCGCCTTCGAAATATCCTGGCCGAGCAATTCGCGCACCAGTTCCTTCAACCCGTGGCGATCGGTATAAGTGCGGATCAGCCGCGAGGCGATCTTGGTGCAATAAACGGGTGCCGCGGTCACATCGAGATAATGGCTGATCGCCGCCAGATCGAAGCGTGCGAAATGGTAGAGCTTCACGCGTGCCGGATCGGCGAGCAGCGCGCGCAGGTTCGGCGCGGCATAGTCACTATCGGGGCCGAAACGCACCAAATGCTCGTCCGGACCGCCATCCGAAAGCTGCACCAGGCAGAGCCGATCGCGCGGCGTGATGAGGCCCATCGTTTCGGTGTCGACGGCGATATCGACCCCTGCGGCGAAGATGTCGGCGGGAAGGTCTTCTTCGTGGAGATATACAGTCATCGCGCGGCCCTAGCGGGAAGCGCGCGTGCGTTCAATGCGTGCGCTTCTTGCTGCGCCCTTTGCGCGACGCGATGTTGAGCGCCTCGACCCCGCCCGAAAACGCCATCGCGGCATAAATATACCCTTTGGGCACATGCACGCCGAAGCCGTCGGCGATCAGCACCGCGCCGATCATCAGCAGGAAACCGAGCGCCAGCATCACCACACTCGGGTTGCGCTCGATGAACTTGGCAAGCGGCGTCGCCGCCAGCAGCATCACGCCGACCGCAACGATTACCGCGACGATCATGATCGGCAAATCGTTGGTCATGCCGATCGCGGTCAGGATTGAATCGACCGAAAACACCATGTCGAGCAGGAGAATCTGCACGATCGCCGCGCCGAACGACAGTGCGGCCGCGCTTTTTTTGTCGAGCAAATTCCCCGAATCGCCGCCGCTCTCGGTTTCGGCGTCGAGCGAATGGTGGATCTCGGTCGTCGCCTTCCACAGCAGGAACAGGCCACCCGCGATCAGAATGAGATCGCGCACCGAAAACGCGGTCTCGAAACTCGGCACGCCGTTTTCGCCGACTGCGCCCGTAATGCCAAAATCGACCACCGGCGCGACCAGCCCCGCGATCCACGCGATCGCCGACAGCAAGACAAGCCGCAGGATCAGCGCCAGCCCGATCCCGACGCGCCGCACCCGAATGCGCTGCTCCTCGGGCAGTTTGTTCGACAGCAGCGAGATGAAAACGAGATTGTCGATTCCCAGCACCACTTCCAGTACGATCAGCGTGGCAAGCGCCGCCCAAGCGGCGGGATCGGCGATGAGAGTCATGATCGACATCATCAATTCTGTGCCGTGCTTGCAACGCCCGCGCAAGAACCGTGTGAGGCGTGCCGCATTTTAGACGAATTCATTCGCGGCGCTGCGATTTTTAGGCTACCACGAGTCGGTACCATAATCGTTTTGGTGCATGTGCCTTTGCGTCCTTCGTCCGACGCTACGGTTACTATGATGGTTTCGGACGAGCCGGGAAGACGAACAGGGCATGAGTTTCGATAAAGGACGCCGCGGCGATCGTGGCGGGCGCGGGCGCGACAAGCGCGACGGTTTCGGCGATAGCGGCGGCTTCGACGGCGGTTTCGGCGGCGGTGGCGGCGATCGTTTCGGTGGCGGCGGTGATCGCTTCGGCGGCGGCGGCGACCGGTTCGGCGGCGGCGGCGGTGATCGCTTCGGCGGCGGCGGCGGCGGCGGCGGTTTCCGCAGCGGTGGTGGCGGCGGCTTCGGCGGTGGTGGCGCAGGCGGCGGTGCTGGCCGCGGCATGCCCCCGCAGGTCGTTGGCGAAGGCACCGGCATCGTAAAATTCTTCAACGGACAGAAGGGCTTCGGCTTCGTCGTACGCGATGATGGCGGCGAAGACGTGTTCGTCCATATCAGTGCCGTCGAGCAAGCCGGCCTCACCGGTCTGGCCGAGGGTCAGCCGTTGGGCTTCACCTTGGTCGATCGCGGTGGCCGCATCTCGGCAACCGATCTCAAGATCGACGGCGAGCCGATGGCCGTCACCGACCGCGGCCCGCCGCGCGAGCGTGACGCAGCCCCAGGCGGCCCGCGTGGCGCTGCCCCCGGCGGCGCACCGCAGCGTTCGCTGACGGGTGAGAAGGCGACCGGCACGGTCAAGTTCTTTAACGCGATGAAGGGCTTCGGCTTCATTCAGCGCGACGACGGACAGCCCGATGCGTTCGTGCATATCTCGGCGGTCGAGCGGGGCGGCATGTCGTCGCTCAACGAAGGCGACCGGCTCGAATTCGAGCTGGAAGTCGATCGTCGCGGCAAGATGGCAGCGGTGAACCTCACCTCGATCGCATAAACGCTTTCGATTTGACGGACAGATAGACCCGGCGGGCTTTAGGCCCGCCGGGTTTTTCTTTGTCCGCATTTCGGGCGAAACGCGGCAGACAGTCGGCGCTTCACTCAATCGTCACCCCGGACTTGTTCCGGGGTCCACCGGGCGGCCAGAACGTATCTCCGATTGTGAAGGTCACGCTGGTCGGCATGGTGGACCCCGGAACAGGTCCGGGGTGACGAGATTTAGGCACCGTCGCGTCCAGGATGGCGACGGACTGATCGACGTCACGATTGCCTAAGGATTTGCCAAATGCGCCCCGCCCTCATCGCCCTCCTCGCCGTAACGCTCACTGTCCCGGCAACGGGCGCCCCCGCGCCACGGGTCGCTGCAACCAGCTTCGAACAGCTCGCAACACCCCTCCCCGTCCCGTACGACGAAGCCGCCAACGCCAGGACGCAAATCGCCGCCGCCCGGACTCGCGCGATCAAGGCGCACAAGCTGCTGCTGATCGATCTCGGCGGAAACTGGTGCCTCGATTGCCGCTTGCTCGCCGGAACGATGGAGTTGCCCGAACTGCGCGGCTTCCTCGCCAAACATTATGAGATCGTCATCGTCGATGTCGGCCGCTTCGACAAGAATCTCGATATCGCCGCGAAATACGGCCTGAAGGATCATTTCGGCGGCGGCGTCCCGAGCGTCCTGATCATCGACCCGCGCACCGATACCTTGCGCAACCCCGGCCACACCGCTGCGCTCGCCGACGCCCGCACCCTCACCCCGCAGGCACTGGCAGACTGGCTAGCGAGTTGGGCGAAATAGCGTGAGTCCGGTTGCGTCGAATTTCGGACGTTCCCCGATATGGCTCAACGGAACACGCGCAATAGGGCGCTAACGGTCTTCGATACTTTTGTGCGGAGCCGTGTCCGATCTACGGTACGGGGCGTCCCGGCGCGATGGTGGCGCGGCTGCGTGTAACTCGACGCATTTCGAGTTTCGCTAAGAACTTGCCGCATCGAGTCGAACCAATCCTCTAAAATCCACCGGGCTTGATCACGCATCTCGGCTGCATCTGGCGGCGACAGCCGTGCAGCAATCGCGTCCACTTCGGCGAAGAAGCGAAGCACATGGCCACTGTCGTCGCTGGCACCAAAACAATCAAAAGCGCCCTGCATATGGCGACAGACGATCCGCCTCATCTCGTCGTCGGTCATGAAATCCCCCGCTTTAACGCCTCGAACTCACCCCCCACGCATCGCCTCCCCGAAACTTTCGTCGAGCCGAGATGTAAGGGCAAAACCCCGGCTCGGTTGCCCGATCCGCGGCGCAGCAACCTTTTCTCCGCCGATCCTAAGACGATGCGGAGGCGAGAATTCCGCACTCGTTGATCTGAAAGATGAGTCCGATGCTCTTCGGGGCCGAGCCGGGTCTGGCAGTGAAATTCGTGGACGTTTGAACGGCGTGGGCACGCAAGAAATCGTTCTCCAAAATGCCCGCCAACAGCAGTTTTCCAGCAGCACCCGACCTCCGCTGTCCTACATCAGTCGAGTCTGTCACTATCGCCGCGGCTCTTTCAAACCGTCGATTCGTCAGGCCGTCCCCGCGCAGTGAAGAACAGCGTGGATGGCGTAACCTTTGTGACTTTAGCGCGGGTCCATCAGGCGTTCTCCGACACGCCCTGTCCGCCCGCGCCCACCTACCATCGCGGACCGTCGAGCACCGCGTCTATGCCTAACCTTAGCCTAAACTTCCGCAGCTCTCACCCCACCAGAATCAACGCCGCCCCCGCCAGAATTCCCAGCACGCCAACCACCCGTCCCCAGGTCGCGCGTTCCTTCAACACCAGGATCGCGATCAGCAACGCGGTCACCATCCCCGTCTCGCGCAGCGCGGCGAGCGGTGCGGTCGGTCCCAACGACAAGGCATAAACCGCGCCGCCATAGGTGAACACCGACAGCAGCCCCGCGATCATCCCCGGCTTCCACTGCGCCCGCGCCGAGGTGAAGATGCCACCCCGGGTTAACACACCGAACAAGGCGACGACGACGAAGCCCATCTGCACGAAGACCCAGACGATATAGCTCGCCGGGGTGGGCGCGGCGCGCACGCCGATCGCGTCGATCACCGTGTAACTCGCGATCAGCGCGCCGGTCAGCAGCGACCAGCCGAGCGCCGCCCGCCCGATATGCTTGCCCGACACCATCACGAACATCGCCGCGCCGATCACCGCGATCCCGGCGATCTGCCCCTTGGTCGCATGATCCCCCAATATGCCGATCGACACCCCCGCGGTAATCAGCGGTGCGGTGCCACGCAGCACCGGATAGACCGCCGAAAGATCGCCGATCGCGTAGGCGCGGACCAGTGCGTAGAGATAGATGGCGTGCAGCACCGCACTCGCCGCCAGCCAGCCCCACGCGCCAGTCGGCAAGGGCACAAAGGCGATCGCGGGTAGCAGGATGATCGCACCGGTCGCATCGGTGATCGCGCGCCCCGCCGCCTTATCGCGCCCACCCTTGATGATCGCGTTGACGACGGCGTGGATCGACCCGGACGCGATCATCAGCAGGGCGGCAAGCGTGAAGGGGGCCATCGACGGCGCCTGCCCGTCGCGGCCCCCCGACGCAAGCACCGCGCAAGCGCTCAGCCGTCGGCGAAGCGATCGGTCGCGCGGATCAGCTGATCGAGGATGCCGGGCTCATTATAGGCATGGCCCGCGCCCTCGATCAGGTGAAAATCGGCCTCGGGCCACGCCTTGTGCAGCGCCCAGGCATAACGCGCCGGGCATGGCATGTCGTAGCGGCCATGGACGATCGTGCCTGGAATGCCGCGCAACCGCCCCGCATCGCGCAACAATTGGCCGTCCTCCAGCCACGCATCATGCACGAAAAAGTGGTTCTCGATCCGCGCAAAAGCAAGCGCGAAATGGCCGTCGCTAAACGCATCGGACAGGGCCGGATCGGGCAGTAGCGTGACCGTCTCACCCTCCCACAGCGTCCACGCCTTGGCTGCTTCCAATTGCCGCGCCGTATCGTCGCCGGTCAGCAACCGCCGATACGCCCACAGCATATCGCCGCGCTCTTCGGGGGCGATCGGCGCGACGAACGCTTCCCATTTGTCCGGGAACATTTCGGACACGCCAAACTGATAATACCACGCGAGTTCAGGCCGCGTCGCGGTATAGATCCCGCGCAGGATCAACGCACTGGCGCGCTTGGGATGCGTCTCGGCATAGGCCAGCGCGAGCGTCGACCCCCACGATCCGCCGAACACCAGCCAGCGCTCGACCCCGACCATCGCCCGCAGCCGCTCGATATCGGCGACGAGATGCCACGTCGTATTCGCCTCGAGCGAAGCGTGCGGCGTCGACCGGCCGCAGCCGCGCTGATCGAACAGCAGCACGTCGTAGCGCGCCGGATCGAACAACCGCCGATGGCTGGGCGAAATGCCACCGCCGGGGCCACCGTGCAGGAACACTGCCGGCGTTCCGCCCGGCGTCCCGCACCGCTCATAGGCGATGCTGTGTCCATCGCCGACGTCGAGCATCCCCGTCGCATAGGGTTCTATCTCAGGGTAAAGCGTGCGGAAATCGTTCATGAGGAATAGGTACCCCGCGCGACTTCCGCTGTCACGCTACCGCATCGGGATCACGCGGCCCTGCACCATCACATAGCCGACATGCAGCACCGCCGCCGGATCAACCAAAGGATCGCCCGTCACCGCGATCAGATCGGCCGATTTACCCACCTCGAGCGTCCCCGTCTCCGCCGACAGGCCGAGCAAGTCCGCCCCACCCTTGGTCGCCGCGATCAGCGCGTCGCGCGGGGTCATGCCGCCCTTGCTCACCATCAGACCGAGCTCCTCGCCATTGCGGCCATGCGGGAAGACCGCGGCATCGGTGCCGAGCGCAATCGGCACGCCCGCCTTATAGGCGCGGTTGAGGCCCTTGCCCCAGACGGCGAGCGTCGCGCGGCCCTTCGCCTCGGTATTGGCGGTGTAGCGCCCGGTGCCGAGATACATTTGCAAGCCGCTGAACGCCATCAGCGTGCCGCTGTAATAGGTGCCGTGCGCCTTCATCAACGCGACGCCCGTATCGTCGATGAACGTGCCATGCTCGATCGAATCGACCCCGGCGCGCACTGCCGCGGCGATGCCCTTGGCGCCATGCGCATGCGCCGCCGCCTTCAGCCCCAATTGGTGCGCGGTATCGCAGATCGCCTTCATTTCCTCATCGGTAAAATGCTGTTCGAGCCCGATCTTGCCATCGTCGAGCACGCCGCCGGTCGCATGGAATTTGATCACATCGACGCCGTACGCTGCGATCCGCCGCACCGCTTTGGCGCATTCCTGCGGCCCGGTGCAGACCCAGAATTGCTCGCCCGTCGCATCGATCGCGGCGCGCAGATCGGGGTTGAGCCCGACCGTGCCATCGCCATGCCCGCCAATGATCGACAGCGCCGGCCCCGCGACCAAAATGCGCGGACCGGGGAAGCTGCCCTCCTTCACCGCATCGCGCATCGCCAGGCTGGCGAGCGCCCCGCCGCCGAGATCGCGCACCGTCGTGAACCCGGCGCGCGCGGTGATCAGCGCGTTCTTCAGGCCGACCGTCGCGGCATAGGGTTCGGAATATTTCGGGGTCAGCCCCTGATACCACGGCTCCCCCGCATTGCCGGTCAAATGGACATGCACGTCGATCAGCCCAGGCAGCACGGTTTGCGTGCGCATGTCGACCACGGTCGCGCCGTCGGGCGCGGTCGCGCCATCGTCGATCCGCACGATCTTGCCATCGGTGACGATTACTGTGGAGGCGCCGCGTTCGGGCTTGGAGGCATCGACGATCAGATGCCCCGCCTGGATCGCGAAGGTTTCGGCATTTGCCGTGTTTGCGGTGAGCAAAGCCATGGCAGCGATCAGGAAGGTGCGCATCGTGTCCCCTATATTTTTTCAGCAACGTAGAAGGTTGCAGGCACAAGTCGAGGGCTCAGACGATCATCCGCTTGAGGCCCGCCACCGTATCCGCTTCGCCCGCAGGCTTGTCGGTGCGGATCCGGGCGATGCGCGGGAAGCGCATCGCGACCCCCGATTTGTGCCGCTTCGACTCGTGGATTGAATCGAACGCAATCTCGAGCACCAGCGTCTTTTCGACCTCGCGCACCGGGCCGAACCGGCCGGTCGTATGGTTGCGCACGAACTGGTCGAGCCGCTTCAATTCCTCATCGGTAATCCCCGAATAGGCCTTGCCGACCGGCAACAACTCGCCCGTCTCGGTCCAGCAGCCGAAGGTATAGTCGCTATAGAAAGACGAGCGCCGCCCGCTTCCGCGCTGCGCGTACATCATCACGCAATCGGCGGTCAGCGGATCGCGCTTCCATTTGTACCACAGGCCCGTTTTGCGCCCGCCGACATACGGGGAATCGCGGCGCTTGAGCATCACCCCCTCGATCGCGGCATCGCGCGCGCCGGCGCGGATACTCTCCAGCGCAGTAAAATCCTCCGCGACGATCACCATGCTGAGATCGAACCGACCCGGATCGAGTGCCCCGGCAAATGATTCAAGCCGCGCGCGACGGTCCGACCATGGCGAGCCGCGCAAATCCTCCGCACCATCGAACAGGATATCATAGAGCCGCACGAACGCCGGCGCCTCGGCCAGCATCTTCGCCGACACAACCTTTCGCCCGAGCCTTTGCTGGAGCGCGTTGAAGCTCGCCGCGCCGCCTTCTTCGGTCGCAGTCCCTTGGGCGTCGCCCTTCACCATCAACTCACCATCGACCACGCCGTACGTCGTGAAATCGCGCGCCACTTCCGGGAAGCTCGCGGTGATGTCGTCGCCAGTGCGGCTAAAGAGCCGGGTCTGCCCCGCCACATGGACGATCTGGACGCGAATCCCGTCCCATTTCCACTCGGCGGCATAGTCGGCAAGATCGACCCGCAAATCCTCCAGCGGATGTGCGAGCATGAACGGGCGGAACACCGGTACATCGGCAGCGGTCGGCTGCGCGCCCCTGCCCTCGGCCCAATCGAACAAAGCGGTGTAGGGCGCATCGATGCCATGCCAAACTTCCTCGACCGCTTCGACATCGAGGTCGAAGGCTTGCGCCAGCGCAGTCTTGGCAAGCCGCGACGACACGCCGATCCTAAGCGCCCCGGTCGCCATCTTGAGCAAGGCGAAGCGCTCATCGGCATCGAGCCGGTCGAGCATCCCGGCCAGCACCGCCGGCGTATCGGATCGGGAAAGGGCGGAGAGGCGATCGACCGCTTGCGCGATGCTCAGCGGTTCGGTGTCGCGCGTGAATGGCGGCGTCGGCCACAGCAACGCGATCGTCTCGGCCGAATCGCCAACATAATCGCGGCTCATCCGGTACAATACCGGATCGACCCGCGCCTCGATCAGCGCGCGGATCACGGCGGGTTTCACGCCCGGCAGATCGAGCTCGCCCGTCAATGCCGCCATCGCCCAGCCGCGATCGGGATCGGGCGTCGCGCGCAGATAATCGACGATCAGCTTGAGCTTGGCGTTGCGGGACCGCGTGTAGATCAAGCGGTCGAGAAGATCGGCAAAGGCGCGCATAATGCTTTAACATGGGCGCTGGCGGTGCGTTCCGCCAGCGCCCATGTAACCAGATCAGCCCTTGCGGCC
Source organism: Sphingomonas psychrolutea (assembly GCF_014636175.1). Classification (GTDB taxonomy): domain Bacteria; phylum Pseudomonadota; class Alphaproteobacteria; order Sphingomonadales; family Sphingomonadaceae; genus Sphingomonas; species Sphingomonas psychrolutea. Next base: position 66,970 of record NZ_BMDW01000005.1, read on the forward strand.
GGCCTCGAACAAGAACCAGGCGCGGCGCTCGGCCTGATCGGTCCAATCGTCGATCATCGCGCTGGTCGCGTTGTCCTTGGCTTCATCGGCGATATCTTTGGCTTCGCGCAACGCGGCGACGAGCGCGAGATTGTCGTCGCGCAATTCGCTCAGCATCGCATCCGGCCCGACGAAATCGGCGTCATTGTCCTTGATCGTCTGATGGCGCGCGATGTCGCCGATCGAGCGCAGCGTGGTGTTGCCGGTCTTGCGTACGCGCTCGGCAATGTCGTCGGTTCCGGCGAAGATCTGAGTCGCCTGATCATCGAGCATCAGATGATAGTCGTGAAAGTGCGGGCCAGAGACGTGCCAGTGAAAATTCTTGGTCTTGAGATACAGCGCGAAGGTGTCGGCGAGGATGCCGTTGAGCGCCTCGGCAACGGTCTTGGTCGCGTTGCTGGTCAGGTCGCTGGGGGTCTTCAAATCGGTCGGGGTCTTGGGTGCGTCGGCGGCCACAATGTATCTCCTGTGGGATGGTTCGTTGCGGAAACGATCCGATGGCGGATTGGGTCCGGGCCGACCGAGACTAATTTCGATCGTGACCATCGAGCGCCTAGATCAGCCGCAGCGCCGCCAGCCCCTGCACCACGCCAAAGGCGGTCAGCGCTGCCGCCGCGCTCAGCCGTATCGCCACGGTCGGCAAGCGGCGCAGGTTGCGCTCGCCCAGCACAATCGCCGGGATGGTGACCGCCAACGCACCCAGCGTCGCACCGACCGCGGCAAGCGCCGGCGTCTCGCTGCGCGCGGCGAGCGCTGCCGTGATGAATTGCATCCGATCGCCAAACCCGAGCAGGCCGATCGCGATCAGGCTCAAGAGAAACGCGCCGCCGCGCCAGTCGCGGTGTTTGGCGGGCCTGAGCGGCCAGAAAGCGGTGATTCCGCCCGACACCAGCGCCACCGCCAGCAACAGACCCTGCGCATTGGGCGACAGCAGTGGCGCGATAAGCACGCCCCCCACGACGCCGAGCGCATTGCCGAGCGCGAGCGCGAGCGCGGTCGCGGCGATCACTGCACTTTTGTTGGCATAGCGATCGCCGAGCATCGCCGCAGTCCACGGCGTGCGGTCGCTCGCCTGGGTCAGGAGCGCCGCAACGAGCGCGGCCATCAACGCATCCATGTGGCGTGCGTCAGCCGCTCAGCCGAACCGAACAGGCGGCGAGATAGGTTTCGCAGGCAGGGCCGTCGTGCCGGTCGCACGCCACCGCATCGCGCAGGATGTCCAACCAGCCGATCACCAAGGCCCCACGCTCGCCGCGCGCCAGCGCCGCTTCGATCGCGTGCGTCACCGCGACGGCGGGATACAGGCCATGCGGGAGGGCTGCCGCCCGAATCGCATCGACCTCGCTGGCGAGCGTCGCGATCGACACGGTCCGGGCGCGGTGACCGATCCCCGCGACTCGCGCGGCGAGTTCGGCCTGGACCGGATCGCGTGTGGCGTATGCAGCATCCATCGCTAACACCTCTCTGCGTGCTACGCTGCGCCACAACGGGTAAACATCGCCTTAACCCATCGCAAAACGACCGCCATGCTTGACATCGCGACCCGCTTCCGCCATCGGGCAGCGCTTGGGAGCGGCGACCGGTTCGCCGCTTTTTCCTTTTCGTAATCACAGGAATTCAGGTCATGGCAAAGCCGACCACGGTCAAGATCAAGCTCGTCAGCACGGCGGACACCGGCTTTTTCTACACCACCAAGAAGAACCCGCGCACCAAGACGGAAAAGCTGAGCTTCAGCAAGTACGATCCCGTCGTGCGCAAGCATGTCGAGTTCAAGGAAGCCAAGATCAAGTAACGTTGGAGCCCGGCTACGTCCGGGCGGTGCGCAGCACCAACGTTACCGGCCGGCGTCGGCTGGCCGACGACCGACGACGCGGCTTTGCCGCGGCGAGTTCAACACTTCTTACAGCTTCTCACCCGGCGTGGCACAGCCACGCCGTCGGTCGGATCGGGCGATAGCCCGTCCGCCGTCCGGCGTTGTCAATGCGCTACCGCGCACCACCGATGAGCGCCGCTAATCGGATTTGAGCAACGCCTGCACCGCATCGACGAAGCGCATCAGCGAAATCGGCTTCGACACATAAGCGTCCGCCCCCGCCGCGCGGATGCGTTCCTCATCCTCGCGCCCGGCATAGGCCGTCACAGCCATGATCGGGATGCTGCGCAAAGCGTCGTCGGCCTTCAACTGCACGATGAGGTCAAAGCCGCTGACATGCGGCAGCTGAATATCCATTACGATCAGGTCGGGCGCGAAGGCCCGCGCCGCCGCCACAGCCTCGCGCCCGTCACGCACTCCCTCGGTCGTATATTCGTGCGCGCGCAGCAGATCGCAGAAAAGTTTGAGGTTGAGTTCGTTGTCCTCGACAACGAGCACCCTTTTTGCCACCGCGGGGCTATCTTCCGCCATCTCTTCGTCCATGGGGCTTCCTACGCAATGCGCGACGCCAAAACAAATCCCGACGCGGCACAGATCGCTCTGCGCGCGCTGGTGTGGATTTTGGCCGAGCCCGATCGTGCGCAACGCCTGCTCGACACCACCGGCCTCGACCCGCAGGATCTGCGTGCGCGCGCCGGAGAACCGGCGGTGCTGTCAGCGGTGCTCGGTTTCCTCGAAAATTATGAACCCGATTTGCTCGCCTGCGCGAGTGACCTCGGCGAACCCCCACAGGCGATCGTCGCGGCCCGTGCCGCGCTCGATCCGGAGTATTACGAATGAAGGGTCTGCTGATCTGCGATTGCGACGAAGTGCTGCTCCACATGGTGCGGCATTTCGGCGTTTGGCTGCGCGAGCGTCACGATATCGACTTCGCGATCGACGGCGGCGATTTCGCCTCGAGCATGCGCCGCCGGGATGGCGGCCCGTCGCCGACGCAGGAGGAGATGTGGGAGCTGCTCCACGGCTTTTTCCCCAATGAGATGGGCCGCCAGACGCTGGTGCCACACGCCCGCGAAGCGCTCGCCGCATTGTCGGAAGTGGCCGATGTGGTGATCCTGACCAATCTCGCCGATCACAATCGTGCGCCGCGCATCGCGCAATTGCTCGGGCACGATATGGAGTATCGGGTCGAGACCAATCAGGGCGGCAAGGGCGATCCGGTGGCGCGGCTGGTCGCCGAATTCGGCCATCCCGTTACCGTGTTCGTCGACGATCTCGCGGTGCACCACACCTCCGTCGCGAAGCACGCGTCGGGCGTGTTCCGGCTCCACATGGTGTCCGAGCCAAGCCTTGCCCCACATGTCGCGCCCGCCGCCGACGCGCATGCGCGAATCGACGACTGGCAAGCCGCACAAGCCTGGATCACCGAGCGTTTCTCCGCCGGCGTGCCGGCTACCGTCCCTGAAAGGATTCCCGCATGACCGAACGTGTCGATCGCAAACTTGCCGAACTCGGCCTCGCCCTCCCCGCCGCCGCCGCGCCGGTCGCCTCCTATGTCCCCACCGTCAATGCACACGGCATGCTGCACATTTCCGGACAATTGCCGTTTCGCAATGGCGCGGTGATCACCGGACGGCTGGGTGAATCGGTCGATCTCGCCGAGGGCACCGCCGCCGCGCAGGCCTGCGGCTTGATGCTCGTCGCGCAGATCAAGGCCGCGCTCGGCGGGCTGCACCGCGTCGAGCGGATCGTGAAATTGGGCGTGTTCGTCAATTCGACCGCCGATTTCACTGACCAGCCCAAGGTCGCCAATGGCGCATCGGATCTGATGGTCGCGCTGTTCGGCGACGCCGGCAAACACGCCCGCAGCGCAGTCGGCGTCGCGTCGCTCCCGCTCGGCGCGGCGGTCGAGGTCGATGCGATCGTGCAGATTACGACGGCCTGACCCACTCCGCACTGGCGCCATGGCGCAAACCCCGGCTAGAACACCCCCCTGTCTATCAAGGGGTTGCTGCATGGATCGTCGTCAAATGCTGGCCGCAGGGGGCGCTGCGGCGCTGACCGCTTCGTTGCTTCCCGCCAAGGCGTTTGCGGCGGCGGGGGCGGGCGATGCCGCGCTCAATGCCGAATTCGAGCGGATCTTTCAGGATGCGGTAACGCGTTCGCCCGAGCTGGCCACCTCGCTTGGGCTCGACAAGGGGCCGCTTGTCGCTGCCAAGGGTATGCTGTCGCCGCGTACGGTTGCCAAACGCCAGGCCGATGTCGCGCAGACCAAGGCGGCGCTCGCGCGGCTGGCGAAGTTCCCGGCGGCGAACCTCTCGCCCGCGGCGCAGCTCAATCTCGAGGTCGTGCGCTATTCGCTCGGCACGCAAATCGCCTCGGCCGATCGCTTCGGGATCGACAGCCCGATCCGCCCGTATCGCATCTTCCAACAAGGTGGTGCCTATTTCTCGACCCCCGATTTTCTCAACACCGCGCATACGATCGCGGTGACGGCGGATGCCGAGGCGTACCTTTCGCGGCTCGAACAATTCGCCACCGTGCTCGATCAGGAAAGCGTGCTGCAAGCCGAGGAAGCAAAGCGCGGGCTTCTCGCCCCCGCATGGTCGCTCGATCTGACGCTCGGCCAGATGCGCAAGCTGCGCGAGCAACCGGCGGAAAGCGCGAGCATCGTGCAATCTTTGGTCAAGCGCGCCGCCGCCAAGGGCATCGCCGGCGACTGGCAAACGCGCGCCGCGAAGATCGTCAGCGACAAGATCTACCCCGCGCTCGACCGCCAAATCGCGTTGATCGAACGGCTCAAGCCCACGACTAAGCCGGGCGACGGCATCTGGCGCGTGCCGAATGGCGAGGCGATCTATGCGATGGCGCTCGCCCAGGCGACGACCACGACGATGACGCCCGACGAAGTCCACGCCCTCGGCCTCGCGCAAGTCGCCGAGATCACCGCACAGCTCGACACCATCTTGCGCGCGCAAGGCTATACCAATGGCACCGTCGGCGAACGGCTGGCAAAATTGAACGTCGCGCCCGATCAGGTCTATGCCAATACCGCAGAGGGCCGCGCCGCGCTGATCGCCGGTCTCAATGCCGGGGTGAAGGCGATGTACGCCAAACTGCCGCAAGCTTTCACCACGGTACCGACGCAGCCGCTCGAAATCCGCAGCGTGCCGGTCGAGATTCAGGATGGTGCGTCGAACGGCTATTATAACCGCGCCTCGCTCGACGGGTCACGCCCCGCCATCTATTTCGTCAATCTGAAGGATGTCGGCGACTGGCCAAAATATACACTGCCCTCGCTCACGTTTCATGAGGGCGTGCCGGGGCATCATCTCCAGATCAGCCTCGCGCAGGAATCGCAGGCGATCCCCACACTGCGCAAGATCGGCTTCTTCTCAGCTTACTCCGAAGGCTGGGCGCTCTATGCCGAGCAGCTTGCCGACGAGCTCAACGCCTATGCGTCCCCGCTGGAGCGCGCCGGATATCTGCAATCCTTCCTGTTCCGCGCGGTGCGGCTGGTGGTCGATACCGGCATTCACGCCAAGCGCTGGAGCCGCGAAAAGGCGACCGATTATATGGTCGCCACCACTGGCTTTGCGCGCCCGCGCACGCAGCGCGAGATCGAACGCTATTGCACGCAAGCCGGCCAAGCGTGCAGCTACAAGGTCGGCCACATGGCGTGGACGCGCGCACGCGCCAAGGCGCAAGCCGCGCTCGGCGACCGGTTCGACCTGAAGCAATTCCACGACATCTTGAAGGAAGGCGCGATGCCGCTCACGATTCTGGAGCGCCGGGTCGATCAGCGCATCGCCGCGCTACGGGGCTAATGGTCAAAGGCGAGTGATTGCGCGCCGCCGGCTGCGTAGATTTCGTCCCTCGCCGGCAGCGTTTGATCCATGACAAGGCCGCTGCACGCAAGCAGCGTAGACCGGTTGCGGCGGATTCCGCCCGACAGCACGCGCTCGCCATCGTGATGCGGACGCGCGCCTGTCGAACCCTCGACGCTGATCAAAGGAGCGAACCATGATCAAGGACATCCTGCTCGTTATCGACGATTCGGTGCGGGCCGATCCGATCATCCATGCAGCCTGCGCGCTGGCTGAACGCCTCGCGGCCACGCTGACGATCGAGATTTTGAGCGCCGGACCGATCCTCATCCCGACGCTCGCGCCGATGACCGAAATGTATATCCCCACCGCCGAGCTCGCGCGCGATCAAGCCGTGCGGATCGAGGCGGTCTCCGCGATGGTTGCGACCTCGAACGCAACCGTTCGCGTGGTCGGGCTCCACGACGATCTGTTCATGCTCGCCGACCGTACCGGAAAAGCCGGGCCGATCGCCGATTTGATCCTGATCGGCGACGCCGATTTGTGGGCGGTCGCGTGGCTGCGCGGACGGATTGCCGAGACCGTCGTCATGGGCAGTGGCACGCCACTGATCATCCTGAGCGGCGCGACCAGCCTGGCACCGGTCCACCACGCGATGATCGGCTGGAAGGACACGAGCGAGGCGCGCCGCGCGCTCCACGATCTGATCGCGGTGATCACCCCCCACGCCAAGGTCGATGTCGTCGGAGTCGGGCGCAACGAGGCTGCCCTGCCTGCAATCCTCGACAGCACGGACGAAGTCGTCCGCCATCTGCGCGCGCACGGATTCGACGCCACGCCGCACGCCATTGCCGCCAATGGGCAAAGCGATGCCGAAGCGCTTCAGGGTTTCGCGCTGCGTCAGGGCGCTGACTTGCTGGCGGTTGGCGCGTTCGGCCATTCGCGGTTGCGCGAAGTGGTGTTTGGCGGCGTCACCCGCGCGCTGATCGAGCATCCGCGCTTGCCGGTGTTACTGTCGCGGTGAGCGCGTCCGCGCCGCGCACTGGGCTTATCGCCGCTGCGGCGCGCGAACGGCTTGCGCAGGATGGCCCCAACGAACTGCCGCGCGCCGGGCAACGATCGATCCTGCGGATCGCGCTCGAAGTGTTGCGCGAACCGATGCTGGCGTTGCTGCTGGCGGGCGGAATTGCCTATCTTCTGCTCGGCGACCGCGTCGAAGCGCTGATCCTGCTGGCGTTTGCGACCTTCTCGGTCGTCGTCACGGTGGTGCAGGAAACGCGGACCGAACATGTCCTGGAGGCGCTGCGCGACCTGTCGGCACCGCGCGCGCTCGTCATTCGCGATGGCGCGCGCGTTCGCATTGCCGGGCGCGATGTGGTGCGGGGTGACCTGATCGTGCTCGAACAAGGCGATCGGATCGCCGCCGATGCAATGCTGGTCGCGGCCGCCGATCTCCAGACCGACGAATCGCTGCTCACCGGCGAATCGCTGCCGGTCGGCAAGATCGCCAGCGCTGCCGATACGACCGCCGCGCCGCATCGTCCCGGCGGCGAGGGTCAGCCTTTTGTCTATTCCGGTTCGCTCGTCGCGCGCGGCAGCGGCATTGCGCGCGTGCTGGCGACCGGTCCGCGCAGCGAGATCGGCAAGATCGGTCAATCGCTCGGCACGCTCGAGACCGAAGCGCCGCGGCTGCGGCGCGAGACCACCCGGATCGTCACCTGGTGCGCGGCCGGTGGCGCGGCGGTGTCCATGCTCGTTGTAGTGCTGTTCGGGCTGTTGCGCGGTGGCTGGATCGAGGCGGTGCTGGCAGGGATCGCGATCGGCATGTCGATGCTGCCGGAGGAATTCCCCGTCGTGCTCACGGTCTTCCTCGCCATGGGTGCGTGGCGGATTGGCAAGGTCGGGGTGCTGACGCGGCGTGCCTCGGCGATCGAGACTCTCGGGTCGGCGACCGTTTTGTGCACCGACAAGACCGGCACGCTGACCGAGAACCGCATGTCGGTCGCCGAACTGTGGTTGCCGACGGGGGAGATCTTCGCCGTCGGCCCCGACACTCCGTTGACTGGACCGTTCACCGACCTGATCGAGATCGCAGCGCTGGCCAGTGCGGTCGAGGCGACCGACCCGATGGAGATCGCGCTGCATGCCGCCCGTGGCACCGGCACGTCGGGCGCGAGCCTCGCCTACGCTTATGCACTGCGCTCCGAATTGCTGGCGATGTCGAACGTGTGGGACGATGGCACGGCCTTGATGATCGCAGCGAAAGGCGCACCCGAGGCCGTTGCGGACCTGTGCAAGCTGACGCCCGAAGCCCGCGCCGCGCTGACCGAAGCGGTCGAGGCGATGGCGACGCGCGGGATCCGCGTGCTCGCCGTCGCGACCGCCGCCGCGCCCGACCGGGACTGGGCGGAAACACAGGCTGGGTATGCGTACACGCTCACCGGGCTGGTCGGCCTCGCCGATCCGCTGCGTGCCAGCGTGCCGAGCGCGGTCGCCGAATGCCGCAGCGCGGGCATCCGTGTGGTGATGATCACCGGCGATTATGCCGCGACCGCGCGCTCGATCGCGACGCAGGCCGGGATTGCCGCGGGCGACGTGCTTACCGGCACAGATCTGGCGGCACTCGATGATACCGCACTGGCCGAGCGGCTGAAGACCGTCACGGTGTTCGCGCGGACCATGCCCGAACAGAAATTGCGGATCGTCCAGGCGTTCAAGGCAGGCGGCGACATCGTTGCGATGACCGGCGACGGCGTCAACGATGCGCCGTCGCTTAAGGCCGCGCATATCGGCATCGCGATGGGCAAACGCGGCACCGATGTCGCGCGTGAAGCCTCGGCCATGGTGCTGCTCGACGACGATTTCGGGTCGATCGTGCAATCGGTCCGGCTCGGGCGGCGCATCTACGACAATATCCGCAAGGCAATGGCGTTCATCTTCGCGGTGCACGTGCCGATCGCGGGCCTCGCTTTACTGCCATTGCTTTTCGGGATGCCGATCCTGTTCGGGCCGATCCATATCGCGCTGCTCGAAATGGTGATCGACCCGGTGTGTGCACTTGTGTTCGAGGCCGAGCGCGAAGAAGATGACATCATGCACCGCCCACCCCGCGATCCCGCCGAACCGCTTTTCTCGCTGCCGATGGTCGTGTGGAGCGTGTTTCAGGGCGGGCTGGCCTTTGCGATGCTGGCGACGGTGTTCCTGGCGGAAAGCGGATCGGGCATGCCCGAGGCCGAAGTCCGCGCGCTGATTTTCTTCGCACTGATCGCCGAGATTGTCGCGCTGATCCTGGTCAACCGCTCGTTCAGCGCGTCGCTGGGCGAGGCGCTGCTCCGGCACAATGCCGCGCTGCGCTATGTCGGCACGGCGATTGTCGGGGTGACGGCGCTGATCCTGTTTCTGCCGGCTGCGCAGACCTTGCTGAAGTTCGGGTCGATCGCGTGGATCGATATGGGTTTCGCGGTTGCTCTGGGGCTCGGGCTGTTGCTGCTGCTAGAAGCGTGCAAGCCCTTCGTCCGGCGCGGTCTGGTGCGCACGGCACCGACGCCGGGACGCGGTCTGCCGGCCGCCGGATGAACGACGGCGCGGCACTCGGCATCACGGCGGGGCGCCTATTCCTGCTGACGTTGGTGGTTCTGTCGACGCTCGCCTTCCTCTGGCTGGTCGCGCCATTTTCGGGCGCAATTCTGTGGGCGGTGATCGCCGCGGTGCTGTTCGACCCGCTCAACACGCGGTTGCTGCGCGCGCTGCCCGGGCGACGCAATCTGACGGCGTTGACGACCTTGCTCGTCATCACCGCTGTAGTGGTCGTCCCGGCCATGCTGCTCGGCGCGGCGTTGGTGCGCGAGGCAACGACCTTCTACGCCCGCCTGCGCAGCGGCGACATTGATCCGGGTCGTATCTTCGTCGAGGCGCAGGCGCATATGCCCGAATGGATGCGGCGCTGGCTGTTCGATGTCGGCCTGAGCGATCTCGACAGTCTTCGCGCGAAGATCGGCGCGGGCTTCGCCAGCAGCCTCCAGAGCGTAGTCGCGCAAGTGTTGAACCTCGGCCAGGGCGCGTTCGGCTTCTTTCTCGCGCTCGGCGTGATGCTGTATCTGACCTTTTTCCTGTTGCGCGACGGGCATGCGCTGGTCGCGCGGATCGAAGCGGCGCTTCCGCTGACGGGCGCGCACCGGGCGGTGCTGGTCGCCAAACTCGTCGCGGTGATCCGCGCGACGATCAAGGGGAGCCTGATCGTCGCGATCCTGCAAGGCACGACCGGCGGCATTGTGTTCTGGGTGCTCGGCCTGCCGGGCGCCTTGCTATGGGGCGTCGCGATGGGGGTCTTTTCGCTGTTCCCCGCGATCGGCACCGGGCTGATCTGGGTGCCGGTGACGCTCTATCTGCTCGCCACCGGGGCGATCTGGCAGGGCGTGGTGCTGTTCCTGTGTGGCTTCTTCATCATCAGCAGCGTCGACAATGTCGTGCGCCCGATCCTGGTCGGGCGTGACGCGCGCATGCCCGATTATGTCGTGCTCATCTCGACGCTTGGCGGGTTCGAGCTGATGGGCTTTAACGGCTTCGTCATCGGCCCGGCAATCGCCGCCTTGTTCATCGCAGTGTGGCAGATCGTGGGCGACACGTCGGACGCCCCGGCCGCCTGATCATTCCGCCGGGTCGATCGGCTCGCTGTGAAACTCATGCCACACGCCGTTCAAGATACCGAAGCAGACGGCGAGGCCAACGCCCAGAATCCACGCAAAATACCACATGATCAGAGTCCTCAATAAAAGTCGGGGTTGCCGCGGACTTGCGCGATCATCACGCGGCCGAACATCACGCGATACGCCCAGCTGGTGTAGAGCAGCACGATCGGCAGGAAGACCGCCGTCACCAGCAGCATCGTGAACAATGTTCCGTGGCTCGACGACGCATTCCACACCGTCAGGCTGGAGCCCGGATCGATCGAGCTCGGCAGGATGAAGGGAAACATCGACAGGCCGACCGTCGCGATGATTCCGACGACCGCGAGCGAGGAGCCGGCGAAGACCAGTACGGAGCGGCGACCGCGCAGCGCAACCAAGGCGATGAGCGGGCCGACAAAGCCCAGGATCGGCGCGATCAGCATCAACGGATGGCCTGTAAAGTTCGTCAGCCACCCGCCCGCGCGCGCGACGGTTTGCGTCAGATGCGGGTTCGACGGCCCGCCAGTATCGACCGTACCGACCTGCGCGAAGCCCATGCCGGACCAGGCCACCAGCATGCCACCGACGGCGAACAAAACGATCGTCAGCACCGCCGCCGCCTGCCCGAAGCGGCGCGCGCGATCCTGCACCACGCCGGGCTCGAGCTTCATCGTCAGCCATGCCGCGCCGTGGAGCACCAGCATCGCGACCGACAACAGCCCGGCCAGCAGCGTGAAGGGGGTGAACAGCCCGAGCAGGCTGCCATCATAGAAACTGCGCAAATCGCTATCGAGCCGGAACGGTGCGCCCAGCAGCACATTGCCGACCGCGACGCCGAACACCAAGGCGGGCACGAAACCGCCGACGAACAACGCCCAGTCCCAGCGCGCGCGCCACGCCGGATCGGGCCGTTTCGAGCGATATTTGAACCCCACCGGCCGCAGGATCAGCGCCGACAACACCAGGAACATCGCGAGGTAGAAGCCCGAGAAGCTCACCGCGTAGACGAACGGCCACGCCGCAAAGATCGCCCCGCCGCCGAGGATGAACCAGACTTGGTTGCCCTCCCACGTCGCGCCGATCGTGTTGATCACGATCCGCCGTTCCTCATCGGTGCGCGCGACGAACGGTAACAAGGACGCGACGCCGAGGTCGAACCCGTCGGCCAGCGCAAAGCCGATCAGCAAGATGCCAAGCAGCGCCCACCACAGGATGCGCAGCGTTTCATAGTCGAGCGGAATGGACATAGCGTGACTCCTGGCGCCGGATTATTCGGCGGGGATGGCGTGGAGGGGGTGCGGCTGCGCGGTCTCGCGCGGCTGCCACGGGACGTAGCGTTCGGGCCCCTTGCGGATCGTCGCCAGCATCAGCCGCACTTCGATGAAGGCGAGGATGCCGTAAAGCAGCGTGAAGCCGATGATCGTCGCCCAGATTTGCGGGACGTTCAGGCTCGATGCGCCGAGGAAGGTCGGCAACACGCCGTCCACCGCCCAGGGCTGACGCCCGATCTCGGCGATGATCCAGCCAAGCTCGATTGCGAGCCACGGCAGCGGCATGACGATCACGGCCGTGCGCAGGAACCAGCGCTGGTCGAACACGCGGCGGCTCGACAGGATGAAAGCGGTGGCGAAGAAGGCGATAAAGCCGAACCCCAGCCCCGCCATCACGCGGAACATCCAGAACATCGCCGCAACATTCGGCACGGTCGACCACGCAGCCTTGTCGATCGTTGCGGAATCGGCGGTGCGCGGATCGGTGACAAAGCGTTTCAGCAGCAGCGCATAGCCAAGATCACCCTTGGTCCGCTCGAACGCTTCGCGCGCCACCAGATTTTTCGGATCGACCTTCAGTTTCTCGACTGCATCATACGCCGTCACGCCGTTGACGATCCGGCCGCGCGCGCGCGCCACCAGGGGGAAGATGCCAGCAACCTCGCCGCTGATGCCGCGCGTTGCGATCAGCCCCATGACGTAGGGAATCTTGATCTCATAATCGGTCGAGCGGCCCGAATTGGACGGAATTCCGAAAATGGCGAGCCCAGCCGGACTCGGCTCGGTGTGCCACATCCCCTCGATCGCGGCGAGTTTCATCTGCTGGTTTTCGGTCAGCGTATAGCCGCTCTCATCGCCGAGCACGACGACGCTGAGCGACGAGGCGAGGCCGAAGGCGGCGGCGACGGTGAAGCTGCGCCGCGCGAATTCGACGTGCCGCCCTTTGAGCAGATAGAAAGCCGAAATGCCGAGCACGAACACGCTGGCGCAGACATAGCCCGCGCTCACCGTGTGGACGAATTTCGCTTGTGCGACGGGATTGAAGATCACCGCGATGAAATCGGTCACTTCCATCCGCATCGTCGCGGGGTTGAACACCGACCCGACCGGATGCTGCATCCAGCCATTGGCGATCAGGATCCACACCGCCGACAGGTTCGATCCGAGTGCGACCATGATCGTCGTCAGCAAATGGCCGCGTTTCGACAGGCGATCCCACCCGAAGAACATCACGCCGACAAAGGTCGCCTCGAGGAAAAAGGCCATCAGCCCCTCGATCGCGAGCGGCGCGCCGAACACGTCGCCGACATAATGCGAATAATAGGACCAGTTCATCCCGAATTCGAATTCCATCGTCAGGCCGGTCGCGACGCCGAGCACGAAATTGATCCCGAACACCTTCGCCCAGAAACGCGTGATATCGCGCCAGATCGGGCGATCGGTGATCACATAGACGCTCTCCATGATGACCAGTATGAACGACAGGCCGAGCGTGAGCGGCACGAACAGGAAGTGGTAGAGCGCCGTCAGCGCGAATTGGAGCCGTGATAGCTCCACGACAGCCATGCTCGTCATGCGGGACCCTCATTATTCCGCCAAACGGGGCGGTGGCCGGATCACAGCGCTTTAGGGGATTGATCGATCGTCCGGTTTGACCGGAATCAAAGCGGACCAGGAATAACCGGCCATTACAAGCGTATGAACAGAACATCGTCGGCGGGATTTCTCTGGGTGTTCGATGTGCTGGGGGCGGCCCTGTTCGCCTTCGGGATCGCCAGCGCGGTCGGCCATTTGGCGGGGGGGGCAGCACCGGGGATTACCGCCTATCTCGCGATCCTGCTCGGCACGCTCATGCGCGCCGGCACGATCATTGCCGTCCACCGCGTCGCGATCGACGCAGCGCAAGCCAGCAGCGCTGCGCTCCGTGGGCGGCTGATCCCGCAGTTGCTCGGCGGCGTCCTCCCCCGCCCGATCCTCGCCGGTGAAAGCGCGACCTTTGCGATCGATCATGTCGCCGCGATCGAAGCGTCGAACGCCCGCTTCGCGCCGGTGCGGCTGCATGCGGCACTCGGCCCGGTGCTGGTGATGGCGATCGTCGCCGCTGTGAGCTGGGTCGCCGCCCTCATCATGCTGCTCACCCTGCTGCCGTTCGTGCTGGGGATGATCCTCGCCGGGTCCGCCGCGCGTCAGGCGTCGGAGCGGCAGTTGGCCGCGCTCTCCGCGCTCTCCGGGCTGTTCGTCGATCGCTTGCGCAATTTGGCCCTGATCCACCATTTCGGCGCGGAGGAGCGCGTTGCGCGGCAAGTCAGCGCGGCGACGCGCGCGGTGGCGGACCGCACCGTGCTCGTGCTGCGCGCGGCCTTCCTGTCGGGCGCGGTGCTGGAATTCTTCGCCGCGCTCGCGGTCGCGCTGATCGCGGTCTATTGCGGGTTCAGCCTGCTCGGCCTGTTGCCCTTCCCCGCGCCCGAGACCCTGACGCTCACCAGCGCCTTCTTCGTGCTGGCGATGGCCCCCGAATTCTATTTGCCGATGCGGCGTCTGGCGGCCGCGTATCATGAGAAACAACTCGGCGAGGCGGCGACCGCGGCGCTTGCGACGATAGCGCCCGAACAGCCAGTGGCGGCTCGGCCGACCGGCATGTTCACCGGCTTGCACGTCGCCAGCCTGCGCCTCGACTGGCCCGGCGTGACGATTGGCCCGATCGCTCTGACACTCGGCTTGCGCGATTTGGTCGTGCTCACTGGTCCCACCGGCAGCGGCAAGACCAGCGTGCTCGCAGCGATTGCCGGGCAATGCGCACTTTCGGGCGGCAGCGTGGCGACCGCAAACGGCTGCGCGCTCGATCCAGCGGATATTGCTTGGGCAGCGCAGCGCGCGCTCCTGCTACCGGGCACGCTGGCCGACAATATCGCGCTGGCCGCACCGCACGCGACGCCGGAGATGATCCGCGCGGTCGCCGACCGGGTTGGCCTTGGCGCCTTGCTCCGCGACCGGTGTGAGGGGCTGAACCTCCAAATCGACCATCGCGGATCGGGCCTGTCCGGCGGCGAACGCCGCAGGATCGGCCTCGCACGCGCAATCCTGTCGGGGCGGCCGTTGCTGCTGTGCGATGAGCCGACCGCCGATCTCGATGGCGACAGCGCAGCCGAGATCCGCGCGCTGCTGCTGGACCTGTCGCGGGAGCGGTGTCTGCTGGTGGCGACGCACGATCGCGTCCTTGCCGCTGCCGCGCGCCTCGTGGTGGCGCTATGAACATGCGCCCCACCGGAATGCGCTGGGCGACGCTGGCCGCCTCGGTCGCGTCGATTTCGGCGATCCTGTTGCTTGGCCTATCGGGCTGGTTCCTGACCGCCGCCGCCCTCGCCGGAGCCTCTGGCGTCACCGCAGCGCTCGCGTTCAACTATCTGATCCCCAGCGCAGCGATCCGCCTTTTCGCGCTGCTGCGGACCGGGTCGCGCTATGGCGAGCGGCTTTTATCGCACCGTGCCGCGTTGCGCGCCATGGCCGATTTGCGCAGCGACCTGTTCCGCAAACTCGCCGCGCAAGATGGCCGCACGGCGCCATCGCTATCCGGCGGCGACGCCAGCGCACGACTGCTCGGCGATATCGACGCACTTGAGGATCTGGTGATCCGCCAGCCGGCCCGCTTCGCCGCGTTGATCGCGGCTGCGACGAGTATCGCATTGGTCGCGTTCGCGGGGTGGCAGGCGGCGCTGGCGCTAACGGTGATGCTGGCCATCCTGCCGCTGCTGTTGCGCCTGCTCGCCGGTCGATTGACTCGCGAGCCCGCCCAGGCGGCGGCGGATGCGCTCGGCGCGCTGCGCACGCAGTTCGTCGAATATGCCGCCGCCCGGCCCGAGATCGCTGCCTACGGGCTGGCCGAGCGCGTCGCGGCGCGCCTTGAGGCAACAAGCGCCACGCTCGACGCCGCCCGCAAAGGCCTGTTCGTCGGGGAAGGCGTGCTTGCTGCGATCATGCTCGCTTATGGCGGGGCGACCGTCGCGCTCGTGCTGGCGCTGGCAACTGGTCCGGCACCCGTTGTCGCGCTCGCGCTGCTCGCGGCAGCCGCAGCGGTCGAGGCGATGGCGGGGCTGTCGCGCACCGCGCTGAAGCGCGCGAGCGTCGATGCTGCGGTGCATCGCCTCGATGCAATCGCGGACACCGCACCACCGCGACCGCAGGCCCCGGCAGAAGCAATGACGCCTGCGCGGGTGCGGCTCGGGAAAATCCGGCTGCGCCCCGGCGCGCGGATCGCCGTGATCGGCGAATCGGGCTCGGGCAAGACGATCCTGCTCGAGACTCTTGCCGGACTGCGCAACGCCCCGCTCGATATTACGGTGGACCATTTGTCGCCGGCGCGCTGGTCCGCCACGCAGTTGCGCGCGCACTTCGCGCTCGCCGCACAGGACGCGCCGATGCTGGCGGGAACGATCGCCGACAATCTCCGCCTCGCGCGCGCTGGCGTGACCAAGGACGATATGTGGCAGGCGCTCCACACCGCCTGCCTCGATACGCGGGTCGCCTCGGCACCGGCGGGATTGGACACGATCCTTGGCGAGGCGGGCGGCATCTTGTCGGGGGGGGAGCGCAAGCGGCTGTCGCTGGCGCGCGCGTTGTTGGCGGGGCGGCCGTGGTTGTTGCTCGACGAGCCGACCGAGGGCCTCGATGCGGCGACCGAGTCCGTGGTGATCGCCCGGCTTGGCGCATGGCTCGATGCGACCGCAACCGGGCTGATCCTGGTGTCGCACCGCGCGATGCCGCTGACCCTCGCGGATCAGCGGATCGCGATCGGCGACATCGTCAGCTCAGAGCCGGATGCCCAGCCCGACACCGACCACCAGCGGATCAAGATGGATCCGCACATTCTGCGTGCCGACCGCCGTTGTATCGAGCCGCGCCGTCGTGCGGATCTTGATATATTTGGCGTCGATGTTGACAAAGAGTCGCTTCGAAATATCGACATCGATCCCGGCCTGCGCCGCCCAGCCGAAACTGTCTGACATCTTCACCCGCGTTGGCCCGACCGCCGCGACGAGTCCGCTCGACACTTTCTCGTTCCAGAAGATCGTATAGTTTACGCCCGCGCCGACATACGGCCGCACTGCGCCGCGCGGGTTGAAATGATATTGTGCGGTCAACGTCGGCGGCAGCACCCAGGTCGAGGCGAGTTTGCCGATTCCACCCGTCGTCCCGCTGGTGCCCGATGCGCTGTGCTTGGTGGTCGCGGCGATCAACTCGAAGCCGATATGGTCGGTCGCCATATAGGTGAGATCGATTTCAGGCATAACGGAATTGTTTACGCTGACCTGTTCGGTCGGAAAAGTCGGCCCGATCCCGCCCGAGCGCTCGTTCGGCGCAACCAGAATCGCGCGAACGCGGAGCAGGACGTCGCCCGCCTTTATGCCGGTGCGCGTCTCAGCCGCTGCTGTCTGCGCGTAGACGGGGGTGGCGACAAACAGGCCGGCGGCAAGTGCAATGGCGATCTTCACGGTCAAATCCCTCTGGTTGTGAGGGCCGGAGCCTAGGGGAGCGGAGGGCGAGGTCCTTGTGCGGCCGCAAGCAGGCGCTTGATGGCAATCAAACCGCGCGGCGTGGGACGTGCTTTGCGTCGTTTCGATGCTGCGCTGCCGCGACACATGCGCTACACTCGACCCGTGACCAAAGGATCGCACGCCATGACCACGCAAACGCTCGCCGACAGGGCACACGCGGCGCAGGCCAGTGCGGTTTGTCATGAATGCCTGGTGCGCGACACATCGCTCTGTTCGAGCCTCCACGATCACGAACTGGTCGCGCTGAGCGCAATCGGCCGCCGCCGGACGGTGCCAGCGGGGCAAGTCATCACCTGGGCCGGGGATGTCGTCACCACCTTCGCCAATGTCGTGAGCGGCGCGCTGAAAGTGACGGCCTCGACCCCCGACGGGCGTGAGCAGATCGTCGGGCTACTGTTCCCCGGCGATTTCGTCGGGCAGATGTTCACTGACGAGGCATCGCTGACGGTGACCGCGCTGACCGAGACCAAGATGTGCAGCTTCCCGCGCGCCGCGTTTGAGCGCGAGCTGGGCTCGCATGCGCGCATGGAGCGGATGTTGCTCGAACGGACGATGGCATCGCTCGACGAAGCCCGCGAACGCATGCTGTCGCTCGGTCGGCGCAATGCGCAAGAGCGCGTCGCCGGGTTCATCGGTCAGCTAGCGGAGCGGGCGGGACTCCCGCGCGATGACGGCGGAATTCATGTCTCGATCCCGATGAGCCGCGGCGAAATGGCCGATCTGCTCGGCCTCACGATCGAAACCGTCAGCCGTCAGCTGACGGGGCTGAAGGCAGCGGGGCTGATCACCTTCGCCAAGGGCGAGCGCGATTGCCTGGTGCTCGATTCACGCGGACTCGATCTGGTCGCTAATCCGGCCTGACCACCCCCGCACCGGCAGCCGCGATATAGCTTTCCTTCAGCCGGATCGCGCGGCGGCATCCGTCGAAGAAGCAGCGCAGCATATAGGAAAGCTGACCAACATTGGCGCCCGCAACCGCGCCAGCGTGCTGCCACAGCGTGACAATGAGATCCTGCCCGTGCATCTCATCAAGCACGTGCATCTGATGCAACGCGTCGAGCATGATCGGACTCGGACGCTGCTCGGGCGGCATTGTGCGCAGCACCTGTTCGGCGCGCACGAAGTGCGAATTGGTAATGCGCAGGATACGATCGCTGATGCGGCGCAGTTCGGGCAAGGTCGGCAGTGCCGGCAGACGATCCGCGACACGTTCGAGATCGTCGCACAACAAGCGCTGGATGACATGATCCTCCTGCAACGTCTCGATCGACGACTGGATCTGATATGGGGCGACCGGCGAAACGCGGCTCATGATCGAAGGCATCCTCACGCTGTACGAACGCGCAAAATACCGAGCCGGAGGGTGCAGGACTTGACGGCGGTCAAACCGCGGCTAGCAAAATGCCGAACGCAAGGCTGCAATGGTCCCTTGACAGCTGGCGCTTTAGTATAGCAACACACTGCGATTCGCCGGGGCGATCTAAAGGGGGCACCATGCTGGAACTCACACACCTCACGCACATCTATGCCAACGGCACGCGCGCGCTGGACGATGTTTCGCTGTCGATCCCCAAGGGGATGTTCGGGTTGCTCGGGCCAAACGGGGCGGGCAAATCGACGCTGATGCGCACCGTCGCCACGCTGCAGGCGCCGACCTCGGGCGCGATCCGCTTTGGCGATATCGACATCCTCGCCACCCCCGACAAGCTGCGCGAACGACTCGGCTATCTGCCGCAGGATTTCGGCGTTTATCCGCGCGTCTCGGCCTACGACATGCTCGATCACATGGCGGTGCTGAAAGGTGTTGCCTCGGCGCGCGAGCGCAAGGAAACGGTCGAGACATTGCTCAACCAGACCAACCTCTGGAATGTTCGTAAGAAGGCAATCGCAGGCTTTTCGGGCGGGATGCGGCAACGTTTTGGCATCGCGCAGGCGCTGATCGGCAATCCCGAACTGATCATCGTCGACGAACCGACCGCCGGGCTCGACCCGGAGGAGCGCAACCGCTTCCTCAATCTGCTCGCCGAAATCGGCGAGAATGTCGTGGTGATCCTGTCGACCCATATCGTCGAGGATGTCGCCGATCTGTGCCCGCGCATGGCGGTGCTCGCGGCCGGCAAGATCCAGCTCGAAGGCGCGCCGCAGGATTTGATCGCGCTGGCGCGCGGCAATGTCTGGGCCAAAACGATCGGGCGCGGCGATCTGGAACCGTATCGTGATCGTTACGAAATCATCTCGACCCGGCTGTTCGCAGGCGAGACGATCATTCATGTCCTGTCGGACACCGATCCGGGCGATGGCTTCGCGCCTGCGGCAGGCGGCCTGGAGGATGTATATTTCTCAACGCTCGCCCGGTCGCGTCGCGCACCGCTCGCCAACGCCGCATAGGGGCACGGGCATGTTCGCACAGATCGCGCGCTTCGAACTCGGCTACCAATTCCGCAACCCGGTCTTCTGGGTGGTGACGGTGCTGTTCTTCCTGCTGCCCTTCGGGGCGATGACCACCGAGCAGATCCAGATCGGCGGCGGCGGCAATATTCACAAGAACGCACCGGTCGCGCTGGCGCAGATCGTGCAGATTATGACGCTGTTCTACATGTTCGTGACCACCGCTTTCGTCGCCAATGTCATCGTGCGCGACGATGAAAGCGGCTTCGGGCCGATGGTCCGCTCGACGCGTGTCACCAAGTTCGATTATCTGATGGGGCGCTTCCTCGGCGCGTTCGTCGCGGCGGCGATCACCTTCCTTGCCGTACCACTCGCCATCTGGATCGGCTCAATGATGCCGTGGGTCGATGCCGAGACGATCGGGCCGAACCGGCTGAGCGACTATCTCTACGCCTATTTTCTGCTCGCGCTGCCCAATCTGCTGCTGACCGCAGCAATCTTCTTCGCGGTGGCGACGATGACGCGATCGATGATGTATTCGTATCTCGGCGTCGTCGTGTTTCTCGTCTGCTATGTGGTGCTTAATACGGTGATCCGTTCGAAGCCCGAATATCGCGACCTCGGCGCCTATATCGAGCCGTTCGGCCTCGGCGCGATGGCGAAGACCACGCGCTACTTCACCGCAAGCGAATCAAATACGCTCCTTCCTGCCTTTACCGGAACGTTGCTGTGGAACCGGGTGATCGCACTCATCCTGTCGTTTGCGGCGCTGACGCTTGCTTTCTCGCGCTTCAGTTTCTCGGAACGCGGCGCATCAGCACGCCAGTTGCGTCGGCAGAAGCGCAAGGAAGCGAAGCTTGCCGCCTCCGCGCCCATGATGGTCGATCGGCTCCCCGCGGTGCGGCCCGCCGCGGCGAACTGGGCGCGGCTGGCGCTGCGCTGCCGCTTCGAGATGGGGCTGGTGTTCCGCAGCCCCGCTTTCTTTGTGTTGCTGGTGATCGGCCTGTTCAATGCACTCGGCGCCCTGATCTTTGCGGGCGAACTTTACGGCACGGCAACGCGGCCGCTGACCTTCGACGTGATCAGCACGCTGATGGGCGCGTTCGGTATCATCCCGTTGATCATCGCGATCTATTATGGTGGGGAAGTCGTCTGGCGCGACCGTGAGCGGCGGATGCACGAGATCATCGATGCTACCTCGCTTCCCAATTGGGCCTATATCGTGCCCAAAGCGCTCGCCGTATCGGGCGTGCTGTTTGCGACGCTGGTGATTTCGGCTGTTGCCGCGATGCTGGTGCAATTGGCGCGCGGCGTGACTGCGCTTGAGCCGCTGCAATATCTCAACTGGTATCTGTTGCCGATGACGGTCGACATGGTGCTGATCGCGGTGCTGTCGGTGTTCGTGCAGGCGCTCAGCCCCAATAAGTTTGTCGGATGGGGGATCATGGTCATCTACCTCGTCGCGACAATCACGTTGAACAATATCGGGTTCGAGCATCCGCTCTACAATTATGGCAGCACCGGCGGCGTCCAACTATCGGATATGAATGGCGACCAAATCGGGGGCCCCTTGAGCTGGTGGCTGCGCTTCTATTGGTCGGGCATCGCGCTCGCGCTCGCCGTCGTCGCGCATTTGCTGTGGCGGCGCGGCACCGAGACACGGCTGCTCCCGCGCTTGCGGCAGCTTCCCGCGCGGCTGAAGGGTCCGGCGGGCGGGCTGCTGGTGGCGGGGCTGCTCGTGTCGGCGGTGACCGGAGTGTGGCTCTACAACCAGATGAACGTGCGCAATGTCTACCGCACGCGCGATGACCGCGAAGCGCGGCAGGCGCAGTATGAGAAGAAATATCTGAAGTACGAACATGTGCTCCAGCCCTCGACCACCGATATCACGCTCAATGTCGCGCTGTATCCGGCCGAACGGCGGATGGAGGCGACGGGCAGCTATCGCTTCGTCAACGACACCGGCGCGCCGCTACGCGATCTCCATGTCCGCCTGAGCGACCCCAACACCAAGATCGTGTCGATCACGGTGCCAGGTGCGACACTCGCGTTGAATGATACCGATCTCATTTACCGCATCTATCGCTTCGCGACGCCGCTGGCGCCGGGCGCTGTGGGAAGCTTGTCCTTCGTCACCCATCGCCAGACGGTGGGGCTGCGTGCCAATGGCGACGACCGACAATTGGTGGGGAACG
Source organism: Sphingomonas psychrolutea (assembly GCF_014636175.1). Taxonomy (GTDB): domain Bacteria; phylum Pseudomonadota; class Alphaproteobacteria; order Sphingomonadales; family Sphingomonadaceae; genus Sphingomonas; species Sphingomonas psychrolutea. Next base: position 88,782 of record NZ_BMDW01000005.1, read on the forward strand.
GCACTTTCCTCAACAATGGTCAGTTCACGCCGCAGATCGGCATGGACCGCGACGGCTTGCTCAGCGACCGCGCCAAACGCCGCAAATACGGTCTTCCGCCGCAATTGCGCAAAGCCAGACTGGAAGATGTTTCGGCGCAACGGCGCAATTACATCGGCGATGCCGATTGGGTGAATTCGGACATCACCGTCTCGACCGATGCCGGCCAGACGCCGATCGCGCCGGGCCGCAAAGTGTCGGACACCACGGCGAACGGTCGCCGCACCGCGCATTTCGTCTCGCCCGCGCCGATCCTCGCCTTCTTCTCGGTGCAGTCTGCGGCCTATGCCGAGAAATCGATGATGGCGGACGGCGTCAAGCTGTCGGTCTTTTACGACCCGAAACATGCCTATAATGTAGATCGGATGCTCGCGGCGATGAAGACCGCGCTTGGCTATTACCGCGCAAACTTCGGGCCGTATCAATTCGATTATGCCCGGATCGTCGAATTCCCCGGCTATGCGACCTTCGCCCAGGCGTTTGCCGGCACGATCCCCTATTCGGAACGGATCGGCTTCCTTGCGGACGCCAATGCACCCGACAAGATCGACTATGTCACCTACATCACCGCGCACGAACTGGGCCACCAATATTGGGCGCACCAAGTGATCAGCGCCGACATGCAGGGCGGCACCGTATTGGTCGAAACGATGGCGCAATATTCCGCGCTGATGGTGATGAAGCACCGCTATGGCGAGGATAAGATCCGCCGCTTCCTGAAGTACGAGCTCGACAGCTATTTGCGCGCGCGCGGGTCGGAGCGGGTGGAGGAACTGCCGCTCGACCGGGTTGAGGACCAGGGGTATATCCATTACCGCAAGGGTTCGCTAGTCATGTACCTGCTGCAGGATCGGCTGGGCGAAGACCGCGTCAATGCGATGCTGCGGACGCTGCTGGCCACCTACCGCTTCAAGAGCCAACCGTATCCGCGCTCGCTCGATCTGGTGAACGGGTTCCTCGGCCTTGCCCGGAATCCGGCCGAGCGCCAATTGGTCCTCGACCTGTTCGACCGGATCACGCTCTTCGATCTCAAGGCCAAGACCGCGACGGTGCGCAAACTGCCCGACGGCACGTTCGAGACATCGCTGACGGTAGACGCCGCCAAATTCTATGCCGATGGGACAGGCAAGGAAAAAGCGGCTCCGCTTGCCGACACGATCGACATCGGGCTGTTCGATCAGAAGCCCGAGCTTGGTGCCTTTTCGGCCAAGGACATCGTGCTGATGGAACGTCGCCCGGTGAAATCGGGGATCCAGACGATCCGCATCGTAACCAAGCGCAAGCCGGCCTTTGCCGGGATCGATCCGTACAACAAATATATCGACCGCAATGGCGACGACAATGTCGTGGCGGTGACACAATGAGGGTCTGACAGGGGGGTAAAAATGCCGATTGATCGCAGGGATATGCTGGGCGGCTTGCTCGGCACGGCGCTCGCCGCTGCACCGGCGACGCGAGCCTTGGCACAGGGTGCGCCCGCCGCCGCGCCGCCCGCGACCGGTTGGACGAAATTGCCGACCGAGCCGTATCCGGGCAAGCAGGACGACATCGTCTTCGTCTCGCGCAGCGTCGGGTGGTACGGCAACGGCAAGGGACGGGTGTACGGCACCACCGATGGCGGCGACAGCTGGACCAAGCTGCTCGACAAGCCCGGCACCTTCGTGCGCGCGCTCGGCTTCGTCGATGAACGTGTCGGCATCCTCGGCAATATCGGCCCCGGCTCTTTCCCCGGCGTCACCGATACCAATCCGCTCTACCGCACGACCGATGGCGGCAAGAGCTGGTCACCCGTGACGCGGATCACCGGTCCCGCCCCGGCGGGCATTTGCGCGATCGATGTGCTGCGCCAACCCTTCGTCAATTCGGGCGTGCTCGATTACCGCGTGACGCTGCGCGCAGGCGGGCGGGTCGGCGGCCCGGCGCATTTGCTGACCTCGACCGATCTCGGGCAAAGCTGGGTTTCGCAGGACATGACGGCTTCGACCGCGATGATCCTCGACGTGCATTTCGTGAACGAAAAGATCGGCTTCATCGCCGGGGCGAGCGACGCGGACGTTTCGGTGAGCAACGCGGTGGTGCTCAAGACGCGCGACGGCGGCAAAACATGGCGGCGGGTCTATGTCAGCAAGCGCCCGTTCGAGATCACCTGGAAACTCGCCTTCCCCAGCCCCAAGATCGGCTATGTCACGGTCCAGAATTACAATCCCGACGCGGGCGTGGTCGACCGTGTCGTCGCCAAGACCACCGACGGCGGCGAGACGTGGCAGGAAATCCCGCTGGTCAAGGACCACCGCGTCCAGCAGCTCGGCATCGGCTTTGTCGATGAGCGGCACGGCTGGGTCGGCGCGGCTCCGGGCGGCTTCGAGACCGAGGACGGCGGCGCGACGTGGCGGCCCGTCGACATGGGCCGCGCGGTCAACAAATTGCGGATCATACGCGATGAGAACGGCACGCGCGTGGTTGCCATCGGCGTGGACGTGCGGCGGCTCGATCTGCCTCCGGCGAAGCGAGCGCTACGGTAAGGTACCGCGCGCGAGCGCTTCCTCGGTCGCGGTATAGGCCGAGTGAGTGCCGGGCAGCTCCGCGACATCGGTCGCGAAATAGGCGGTTCCGGTGCCGCGCGTCACATCCACCCACAGCCCCGAGCGCAAGCCATAGGCTTCGCCCAGATGCCCGATCCGTGGCCGCCCGTCGCCGAACGGATCGTCGCGACACCCGGCTATACCTGTCGCGACAAAGCCGACAGCGAGGCCGTAGCGGCACATTTGTCCGCTCCAGGTATCGCCATTGCTGGCGGCACCCGTCGCACCGTTCCACGTCCAGACGGGCGTCTTGAGCAGCTTGACCGATTGCGACCGAAGGATCCGCACCCCGTCGAGCTTGCCCTTGCCGAGCAACATCCGCCCGACCCGCGCCAAATCGCGCACCGAGATGTACAGCCCGCCCTGCGGCGAATAGGTCGCGCCATTGGCACCGGCGCGCCATGTCGACAAATCGCACCTGCCGTCGCGCCCGCGCGTCACCGGGCATGCGGGGCGCTGGCCATGATTGTCGTCGCGCGTCACGACGCCGCTACGATACTGCACCGCCGCGCGCCGCACCGCCCCGTCGGAGCAGGACGCAAGCGTGTAGCACGCGTCAAGCTTGAGCGGCGCGAGCACAAGCCGCTGCATCAACCGGTCGAAGCGTTCGCCGGCCGCGCGCTCCATCACCGCCGCAATCACCGGGAAATTGAAGTTGGTATAGTGGAAATAGCTGCCGGGAGCATGGAGGGCGTCCCACGCCCGTGGATCGGCAAGGATCGCGCGCATATCGGCATCGAGCGGCAGAACATAATCGATCGTGTCGGTCAGGCTCGATTGGTGCGACAACAGCATCCGCAAACTGATCGCGCGATCGGGAAAGGCCGGATTGCGCAAAGGGTAGCCGAGCGCGTCCGACACATCGGTATCGAGGTCGAGCCGGTGCTGCTCGACTAGCCGCAACACCGCGATCGCGACGACGAGCTTCGAAATCGAGGCGATCCGCGCCGGATCGTCGGCGGTCAGCGCGCGCACCGCTGCAACATCGGCCAGGCCCGAGACGCGCACCGATCGCTCCCCGCCGCGATCGAACGTGACGCGCGCCGTGGCGATCGGCTGCGTCGTGCTTGCGGCGAGAAGAAGCAGCGCGGAGATCATGCGGCAGGATTACGCCGGAAGAGCGGCTGGTGAAACATCCAAAGCCAAGTTCCGCTGCACCGTGTATCGGGCTGCACGAAACGAAAGGGGCGATGATGTCCGAAGATTATGCGCACGGCCAACGCGACGGGCTGCGGCTCGCGCTGGCGATCCTGGCGGCAGAGGAGGCCAAATGGGCGGCACTGCTCGGTGAAAGCCGCTCCGGGCGCACCAACGCGATCCGCGCGGTGCGGCACAAGGCGCTGCAAGTGGCGCAAGCGCGCGTGCAAACCGCGCTCAATCGCCTGACCCCAAAGGCCGACAGTACGATGACGTCTGAACTCGCCTCCGCGCTCGACAAGGCCGGGCTATGACCCGCTAGAAGTCAGTGTGAAGCCGCACACCGATCGTCTGCGGCGTCACCGGCACGATATAGGGGCGCTGCCCACACGATCCGCATTGCTGAAAGCGCGAGAGCTGGCCGCGCGCGTCGAACGCGTTCTGCAAGAACACTTCGAGGCTGAAGCGACTGAACTCCGCCCCGATCGCGAAATCTGCCGTGGTGAACGCCGCCAGCCGACCGAGCGTGGCGGCGGGATTATAGGCAACACCGGTCGGGGTGAACGCCAGCGTCCGCACATCGCTCGACGCCGAGCTCTGATACGAAACCACGCCTTGGCCATACGCCTTGGCCGTGCCGATCGGTACGGTGTAGCGCGCCGTTCCGCTTGCCTTGAACTGCGGCGTGATCGGCAAGCGCGTGCCGACCGGAGCCGACACGGCACTCGTCGCGCAGGTGAAGGTCGGGTCATCGGCCAGGCAGAGATTCTGCGTGGTCTTGGCATCGGTATAAGAGGCAGAGCCGCTTAGCGTCAGCGCGCGCAGGTTGAGATTACCCTGGACTTCCACGCCACGGATGCGCGCATTGGGTCCGTTCTGGATTTGGGTAAAGCTATTCGCGCCAAGGAAGGCGAACTGGAACTTGTCCCAATTCTGCTGATAGATCGCGCCGTTCAAACGCAATTTTCCCCCAAGCAGCGTCGTCTTCGCGCCGAGTTCGTAATTGGTCAGGAAATCAGCACCGTAAGGCGGCACATCGGCGCGGCGATTGATGCCGCCGGGGCGGAACCCGCGCGAGGCAGTGCCGTACAGCAGAACGCCAGCGACCGGCTTCCAGCTGAGGTTGAAGCGGTACGTCAAGCCCTGGCCCGACGCCGTGACCGGCTGCACGCCCGCGCCTGCGGCATAAGTGCCGAGGTTGGTGCACGGGCCGCCCGCAACCGCCGGCGGCAGCAGCGTGGTCGATCCCCCCGCCGCAACCGCATCGCGCAGCCGCGTGCCGTTGGTGGTGAAGCACCCGGCCACGCCGGTGCGCGAGCTGCCCGCGGCGTTATACGGCGTGGTGCTGAAGCCACCCGCCGGATCACGCCCGAAGCCGAAGAAGCCGATCAACGAATTGTCGTAAATATAGGCACGCCCACCAGCGGAGGCGGTCAGCGTCGGCGTGATGTCGAAGCTCGCCTCGCCGAACATCGCATAATCCTTGTCGATGCGGTGCTGCTGCGTCAGCCACAACGTCCCCGGCGACCCGTTGACCGACAGGGTGGTGTCAAGGCCAGCGACTTGATAATCCTGATGGATGTCGTTGCTCTGGCGCTGATAAAAGGCACCCGCGACGAGCCGGAAGCGGTCGGTCGAGGGGCTGGCGATGCGCAATTCCTGGCTCAGCTTTTTGAAATGATCGCTGCCGATCACGCGCTGGCGCGGGTCGATCGTCCGGCCGGCATTATCTTTGAAATAGAAGTAACCGGCAATCCCGCCGGCCGAGGAATAGAGGCTGTCATAGGCTTCGGAATAATCGGTATAATCGCTCGACTGATAGGTCTTGCGATCGAGATAGGCGCCGGCATAAGTCAAATCCCAATTGCCGACCTTGCCCTCGATCGTCAGGCCCGCCTGGATGAAGCGATCACGGCGGAATTCGGGGAAGAAATGTTGGACCTTAAGGTCGCCAACTTTCGGATCATAGCCGTATGACCCGTGGCTGCGCGTATCCTGATACATCACGCTCGGCGTGACGGTCCAATTGCTGTCGAGATCGACCTTCAACGCGGCGCGCCCACCGGCGATTTCGGTGTCATTATAGTCCTTCTTGACGAAGGCAGCGTTGCTGACCGTGCCGGTATAGCCCGGCGCGAGCGGCGCGGCCGCCGCCGACACGTCGAAGCTGCGCGTGCCCGCGACATTGTCGATATAGCCCGCATCGCGCTGATAATAACCGATCACGCGCAGCGCCGCGGAATCGGACAGGGGCAGGTTGATCATCCCCTCGGCCTTGCCACCGAATCCGCCCTTGCTGACGTGATTGCCCTCGACATCGGCGCGGCCGTAGAAATGCGAGGTGTCGGGCTTGTTGCTGATGATACGGATCGTGCCCGCTTCGGACGACGCGCCATACAGCGTGCCCTGCGGCCCCGACAGGCTCTCGATCCGCGCGACGTCGTAGATATGGACGTCGAGATTGCCACCGATCGTCGTCACCGGCTGCTCGTCGAGATAGACGCCGACCGAAGGCAGCGTCCCCGAATGGTTGCCGTCACCGCCCGATGCGATGCCGCGCATGTAGATCACGTTGGTGCCGGGCGTCCCGCCGAGCGCCTGGAACGAGACCGAAGTCAGTTGCTGGGCATATTGCTTGAAGCTGCTGATGTTGAGCTCGTCGAGCTTCTTGGTGGTCAGCGCCTGGACGCTGATCGGCACGTTCTGCAGGCTTTCCGAACGCTTGGTCGCGGTGACGATGATGTCGGGATTGTCGTCAGCCGGCGCTGGAGCGGGCGCGGTCTGCGCGACTGCAGGCATCGCGAACACCGCCGAAGACAAGAGTGCAACGACGACAGCACGGTGCGCGAACGATGACATCAAAACAGTCCCTTTACGATGTTGCGACAGACTGTTCGCGGGCGCAGCATCCGTCAAGCGGGTCGATACCAAAGTGTAACAATCGTACCGTAGCGTTGCGGATTTACAACGATGTCGGCACTGCGGGATAGCGGTCGAGCACGTCACCCAGCGCCGCCTTTAACGGCTCAAGCCACGGTTCGAACGGCTTCCACGCCTCGGTTCCCTCGCGGAAGATCGGGCGGCGGACTTGCTCGGAACTTGCAGTGCGGACCGCGCGCGCGGTCTCGTGGAAAGCAAGACAGCCAGGCTCGAACGCCAGCCCGCACGCCGCCAGCAACGCACGAACCGTGCGTTCTGTGTCGTCCACCATATCCTCATACAGCACGCGGTGAACACGCCCCGGCAACACCGCATCGATGTGCGTCATCAGCCGCACATAATCCCGATAGTAACGCCCCATATCGTCGAGCGCGTAGCTGAACCCCTGCCCGCGTGCGAAATGCTGTTTGAAATTGGAGAAGCAGCACCCGAGCGGATGCCGCCGTGCGTCGATGATCCGGGCATTGGGCAGGATCGAGAGGATAAACGGCACATGCGCCCAATTGTTGGGGAGCTTGTCGATGAACAACGGTCGGTCTGTGCGGCGCTGGATGCGCGTGCGCTTGAGATAGTCCGCGCCCGCCGCGTGCAGCCGCTCGGCGGACCAGTCGGCCAACCCCGCGGGATACGCCGCGTCCTGCCGCGCAAGCAGCGGGATGTCGGGCAATTCGGTCGTCCCCTCGACGTGCGAATGGCTCGACAAGATTTGCTCGATCAGCGTGGATCCTGCGCGCGGCATGCCGAGGATGAAGATCGGATCGGAGGCCGGGTGGCCCTGCCCGGCCCGCTCGATAAAGAAATCCGCGTCGAAGCGCGCGATGCTGCGATCGACGAATGTCTGCGTTTCGTCGGCATCGTATTTCAATGCGACGCGGCGACGGGCGTTGCCGTCGACATAATGCGCGAAGGCGCGCGCAGCATCGCGACGATCCTCGAACGCCTTGCCGAGCGCGAAATCGAGATGGAAGCGATCTTCGTCGGTGATGGCCACATCTGCGAGTGCCGCTTCCATCGCGGCGATGTCCGCATCGTCGAAGCGCACGGTCTTCAAATTCGCGAGGCTCCACCACGCCTCCCCCAAACTCGGCAGAAGGCCGATCGCCCGGCGATAAGCGGCCACGCCGTCGGCCTGCCGCCCGACCGTCTTGAGCATATGGCCATAGCTCATCCACACGCGCGGCTGCTCGGGCACGTCGGTTAGGACGCGTTGGTACAGGGCGATCGCGTCGTCGAACTGGCCGAGCCGACCGAAGGCGGCGGCCTGCAAATTGGCGTGCCCCGGATTGTCGGGGTCCTCGGCGACGACGGTGGCGAGTTCTTCGATCGCCTCGGTCGGGCGATTGAGCCGGTACAGCACCAGCGCCAGATTGGCGCGCGCGGCGGTGAAGCCCGGCGACAGCGCGATCGCGCGCCGCAGCAGCGTCTCGGCATCCTTGTAGCGCCCGATCCGCCCGGCAAGCTCCGCCAACATGCGGATCGCCGCCACGTCGAACGGATCATCGCGCAGGTGCGCCTTCAGCAACGGCTCGGCCTCGCCAAGACGATTGTCATTGAGCGCGAGCGCGGCGTCGATCAGCCGCGGCGGATACCGCCCACTCGCCGCCATCCAGCCCGTCTCGGTCCCCACGATCGTCTTCGCCATGCGCGCGTCGTAGCGCAGCTTGCGCGAAAAGGAACTATGGCGTCGCCGCCCGCATCGTGCTGAATTGCCGGTCAGGGGGACAAGCCGATGACGACAGCCGCGCCGCGCCCGTTCGGACATTGGACCGCGATTGCTTTGGTGATGGGCGGGATGATCGGATCGGGCATCTTCCTGATGCCGATCGCGCTCGCCCCTTATGGCTGGACCGGGGTCGCCGGCTGGATCGTCAGCATTGCCGGCGCGCTCGCGATCGGCTGGACACTCGCGCGGCTGGCGCAGGCGATGCCCGAGGCGACCGGCGCGATCGCGATTACCGGCGCGGTGCTCGGGCCGTTGCCGGGGGTGATGGTCGGCGTCGCATATTGGGTGTCGGTCTGGGCCACCAATGCCGCGATCGCGATGGCCGCGACGAGCTATCTCGCGACCTTCGTCCCTGCGCTTAACGCCACCCCGCTGACCGGCGCGCTGGCTTCGGTCGGCTTGATCTGGCTGCTGACGCTGCTCAATCTCGCCGGGGCGACGCTGGCCGGCCGCGTGCAAGTCGTCACGACAGTTTTGAAGATCGCGCCGCTGATTGCGGTGGTGGTGATTGCCGCTGGGGTCGGGGTGCGCGGTACGGTCGCGCTGCCATCCTTGCCCGCACCCGGAACGGTGCTCGCCGGGCTCGGCGGCGCGGTGGCGCTCACCCTGTTTCCGCTGCTCGGGTTCGAGGCGGCGAGCGTCGCGGCGGAACGCATTCGCGACCCTGCGCGCACCGTGCCGCGCGCGACAATGGTCGGCACCTTCGCGGTCGGGCTCCTCTACATCCTCGTCTGCTCGAGCATCGTGTTGCTGTTGCCGGCCGCCGATGTCGCGGCATCGACCGCGCCGTTCCAGCTCTTCGTCGAACGCTTCGCGGGCGTTGGCGGAGGTTTGCTCGTTGCCGCCTTTGCCGCCATCGCGGCGCTCGGCGCGCTCAACGGCTGGGTGCTGATCCAGGGCGAAGTACCGCTAGGCATGGCGCGCGCGGGGCTGCTACCGCGCTGGTTTGCGCAGGTGTCGGCGCGCGATGTCCCGGTGCGCGTGCTGCTCCTGTCCTCGACCTGCGCCAGCCTGTTGGTGCTCTCGAACGCGAGCGCGTCGCTCGCCGGGGCGTTTGCCTTTGTCGCACTGCTGACGACCTGTTCGAGTCTGTGGTTTTACCTTGCCGCGTGCGTCTCCGCTTTGGTGCGGCGGATCGCGCCGGTCACGGCGATTCTCGGCATCGCCTTCTCGCTCTTCGCCTTTTGGGGCGCAGGCGGTGCGGCGAGCGGGCTCAGCCTGATCCTGATGCTCGCCGCGATCCCGCTATATCTGCTCCGCCCGCAAACCGCTTTAGCCGAACAACCGGCCTAGCACGCTGCGATCGCGCAGAATTTCATGCGCGGCATTGTGCCCCGGCGCGCCCGTCACGCCGCCGCCGGGGTGCGTGCCCGATCCGCACATATACAGCCCCGCGATCGGCCCGCGATAATCACCATGTCCGAGCATCGGGCGCGCCGCCCAAAGCTGGTCGAGCCCCATCGTCCCGTGGAAAATATCCCCGCCGATCAGCCCGAATTTGCGTTCGAGATCGAGCGGGGAGTGGATTTGCCGCGCAATCACCGATGCTTTGAAATTGGGGGCATGATCGGTGACCGTGTTGATGATCAGATCGGCGACTTCCTCGCGGCAATCGTCCCATGAACGGCCATCCGGCAGAGTCGGCGCGAATTGCTGGCAGAACAGGCTGGCGATGTGCATCCCCGGCGGGGCGAGACTGTCATCAACCGTGGTCGGAAGTTTCATTTCGACGATCGGCTTTTTCGACCAGCCATATTGCTGCGCATCGATGAACGCCTGATCCATATACTGCATGCCCGGCGCAATGATGATGCCAGCGGTGTGATGTTCGGCCTTTTCCTTCCCCGGAAAAACCGTGAAATCGGGCAGTTCGGACAAAGCGACATTCATGCGGAAGGTGCCGCTGCCGGTCTTGAAATTATCGATCCGGCGCTTGAAATCGGCGGGCATGTCGGCGGGATCGACCATCTGGCGATACAGCAAGGCCGGGCCGACATTGGCGGCGACGATCTTCGCGGCGATCTCCTCGCCCGAGTCGAGCCATACCCCGGCGACCTTGCCGCCCTCGGTCAGCAGTTTGGCGACGGGTGCCTCAAGGCTGATCTCGACCCCGACCTCTTGGCAGGCGTGCGCCATCGCCTGAGTGATCGCGCCCATCCCGCCGACCGAATGGCCCCACGCGCCGAACTTGCCGTTCACTTCGCCAAAGACGTGGTGGAGCAGGACATAGGCGCTGCCCGGCGTCGAAACCCCCGCATAATTGCCGACCACCGCATCGAAGGCGAAGGCGGATTTGACATGATCGTCCTCGAACCAGCCATCGAGGAAATCGCGCGCCGATTTGGTAAAGACGTCGAGCAAATCGCGTTGCGCTTCGATCCCCATCTTGCCGATCGGCCAGCCTTGCGCTGCCCCCGCCACCAGCGCGCGCAAACCGCCGCCGACATTGGGCGGGGTTTTCAGCGCGAGATCGCGCAGCACTTGCGCAACCTTTTCGAGCGCCGCGTCATAAGCGGGGTAGGCGTCAGCATCCTTCTGGCTGAAGCGCGCGAATTGCGCTTGCGTCCGCGCAGTGCCGCCGCCGAGCGTCAGATAGGTATCGGGGAAGGGGAAGAAATTGCTGATCGTCCGCTCGATAATGCGAAAGCCGCGCTCGTGCAGCTTCATGTCGGCGATGACCTGGGGTCGCAGCAGACTGACCGTATAGCTCGCGGTCGAATTGCGAAAGCCGGGGTGGAATTCCTCGGTCACGGCCGCGCCGCCGACGATGTGGCGCCGTTCGAGGACGCGGACCTTCAATCCTGCACGCGCCAGATAGAAGGCGCAGACGAGGCCATTATGGCCGCCCCCGATGATGAGTGCGTCGTAGCGTTTGGTCATGCTTCGCCTTCTCGTTCGTCATCCCCTCCCGCCTGCGCGGGAGGGGTTGGGGGAGGGTCTTCTTCTTCCTCGACGCGCGAAAGAAGAAGACCCTCACCGACTGCGACTAGGCCCGCCTGAAGAAGGCGGACCAAGTCTTCGTTGCCTCTCCCGCGAACGCGGGAGAGGGTTAGCGCTGCGACCACCCCGCCGCCGGCGCGCGGTGCAGCCTTGCCTCGGGAATGCGCTCCCGAATCTTCCGCGCGAAACTGCGCAAGCACACTTCGCTCGTGCCGATCGGCCCGGCGGTATAGCTTTGCGACGCCATGCCCTGCTGCACGCGCTCGATCAGCCAGGTGTCCTCGGCATTGACGACGCGGTTGATCCGCCCATTGGCATAGCGCACCAGCTTCATTTCCCGCCGGTCATCGGGCAAGGCAAACGCCATCTCGCGCAGCACGCACGTGGTGGGCGTCAGCGGCAGCCACTGCATGAAATCGATCTGATCGGCATAGAGGTCGAACGCCATGTTGGGCCACAGCTTGAAATAGAGCCACAGCCGCTGATTGTCCTCGGGCAGATGCGGCGCGTGCGGCAAATGCGCTTGGTAAAAGCGTTCCCACGGATTGTCCGACGCGCGATCGACGATCCGGCCCGACATCTTGTCGACCCACGGCTGCGCCGCGATCGCGTAGCTCTTGCCGAACAGGCGCGTCAGGCCATCGTGCGCCACCGGAATGTGGAGATTGTCGGAATAATTATCACCGACATTCTTCCAATTCACCGCCCGCTCGCGCAGCCGCAGCGGGCTGATCGTCTGCATATCCTCGAAGCGATACGGCGCGATTTCCGAGTCATACGGTGCCATCATCTCGGCGACCGACGGCCCGTCGCCCTCCAGCCGCACGAACACGAACCCGCGCCACAACTCCAGATCGACCGGCACCAGCCCGTTCTGCTCGAGCTCCAGCGCCGGATAATCGCGCCGCATCGGCACGCCCGACAACCGCCCGTCAGTCTCATAGGTCCAGGCATGGTACGGACAGACGAGCTTCTTCGCGCAGCCGTTCGGCCCCTCGACCAGCCGCATCGCGCGGTGGCGGCAGACATTGGCGAAGGCGCGCAGCACCGCGTCATCGCCGCGCATGACGATGACGCTCTCGCCGATATAATCGAGCGTGTGGAAATCGCCGGGATTGGCGACGTCGTTCTGGTGGCAGACGATCTGCCATGACGGACGGATCACACGCTCGGTCTCGACCGCGAAATATTCGGGGTCGGTATAGAGCCAGCCGGGCAAGCTCCAATCGGCGTCGGGATCGTGCGCCACGCGCGCTTACTTCGACAGATCGGTGAACAACGACCGGTAATACAGGATCCCCGGCGCGATGTTGCTGATCGGGGTACGTTCGTTGAGCCCGTGGCTGAAATCCTGCGATTCCTTACTGAACGTCGGGCTCGCACCATAGCTCGCGACGTGGTGATAGCGGAACCACATGCTGTCGCTCGCGCCCGAGGATTGCGCCGGGAACACCGGCACGCCCGGATAGACTTTCCCCATGGCGCGGTTCACCGCTGCCAGGAAATCGGGGCGCAGCGGCGACGCATCGTTGGCGACCGACCCTTCGGTAACGTCACTAAAAGTCACACCAGAATCACCCACCGCTTGCGCCAGCTCGGCCATGATGTCGGCGGGCTTGTGGCCGGGGAAGATGCGGCAATTGATGTTGGCCGTCGCGCGCTGTGGAAGCGCATTTTCGGCATGCCCGCCGCTCACCAGCGTCGGCACGCAGGTCGTGCCGATCCGCCCGACCGTGCCGGGGTTGGCGACGAGCATGGCAATCGCGGCTTCATCGGTCGGATCGGCAACGAATGCCTTCAGCGCCGCGCCGATCGCGGGCTCTTCATACGGTGCCGCCTTGGCAAGCGCCTCGCGCGTCAGCGGGCTGAGTTCGGGTTTGAAACGATAACGGCCGATCTTGTCGAGCGCGCGCGACAGCTCGACGATCGCGTTGACCGGGCGCGGAGCGGAGGAATGGCCGCCGGGGTTGGTGACGGTCAGCCGGAAATCGGCATAGGTCTTTTCCGCGCCCTGCCACGTCCAATATTTCGGCTTGCCGCTCTCCTCGTCGAGCACGCCGCCACCGCCATCGATATTGAGCACGATATCGGCATCTTTCAGCCGCTCGGCGATCAGCGCGGAGGTCTTCATCACCGTTTCTTCGTCGCCCGAGAATTCGATGACGATCGTGCGCTTGGGCTTGTACCCTGAGCGGCGCAGATCGACGAGCGCGGCAATCGCGGTCGTGCCGTCGAGCTTCATGTCGCTCGCGCCGCGCCCGAACAAATAGCCATTCTCGACCACGGGCGTGAACGGGTCGCGCTGCCAATCGGAGGGTTTCGCCTCGACCACGTCCATATGCCCCGAAATGACGAGCGGTTTCAGCTTCGGGTCGCTGCCGCGCCACGTACCGATCAGATAGGCGGTGTCGTCAACGGGCACGATTTCGACATCGGCATCGGCAAACCCACCCGCGACCAAGGCGGATTTATACAGCGCTGCGACTTGCGGCGTCTGGTTGCCCGGCCCGCGCACCGAACGCAGCGCGATTGCCTTCTTCGCGAGATCGAGCGCCTGGTCCGCGGCGATGGTCGGTGCAGCGACGGCCTGGGCCAACGCCGGTACCGCAAGCCCGCAGCCCATCATCATAACGCTTACAAGGGCTCGCATCGCACTCTCCATTCGGTATCGGAGATCGTGCGTAACCGTTGGGCGCGCTGGCGGCAATCGTTCGCCCGACCAAATCCCCCCTCAGGCCGGACTGCCCAAGGTGGCATGGCCGATCACCGGTGCAGCCATACCGTCATCACCGGGGCGATAGGTCAGCAGGCGTCGGCCGATCCGCGGCCCGATCCAGCGCTCGATCCCCATCGCCAGGCTGAAGCTTGCCGGCACGATCACCAGCGTCAGCACGGTCGAAAGCAGCAATCCGCCGATCACGGTGATGCCCATCGGCGCGCGCCACGATCCGTCGCCGCTGAGCGACAGCGCGGTGGGGATCATGCCCGCGACCATCGCCACCGTTGTCATGACAATCGGCTGCGCGCGCTTGTGCCCGGCATCGAGGATCGCGGTGGTCGGTTCGACCCCCTTGGACATTTCGTCGAGCGCGAAGTCGATCAGCAGGATCGAATTCTTGGCGACGATGCCGAGCAGCATCAGCATCCCGATCAGCACCGGCATCGAGATCGGATTTCCGGTCGCCAGCAAGGCCAGCAACCCGCCGAGCGGCGCGAGCATCAGCGAGCCGAGATTGACGAACGGCGCCAGGAAACGGCGATAAAGCAGCACCAGCACCGCGAACACGAGAAACACGCCCGACACCACCGCGACGACGAAATTGTTGATCATCTCGGTTTCGAACTTCTGCTGGCCAAGCGTCAGTTTGGAGACACCGAGCGGCAGCGCCTGCATGATCGGCAGCGCGTTGATCTGGTCCATCGCCGTGCTGCTGACGATTCCCGGGGCACGGTCGGCGCCGACGGTGACCTTGCGCTGCTGCGCGACGCGTTCGATCTTGGTGGCACCCGCGCCGAAGCTGATATCGGCCACAAGGCTGAGCGGGACCGAACCGCCGCTTGCCGTCTGGATCGGCAAGTTGCGGATCGTCGCGAGGCGGGCGCGCGCGCTTTCGTCGAGCGCGACGCGGATCGGGATCTGGCGGTCGCTCAGTGAGAATTTCGCGCTGTTCTGGTCGATGTCACCGAGCGTCGCGACGCGGATCGCGCTGGACAGCGCGGCAGTGGTCACCCCCATGCTGGCGGCAAGATCCATATGCGGCTTGATCACGATCTCAGGGCGCTGCAAGTCGCCAGCGATGCGCGGCGCGGTGACGCTCGACAAATGCGACATTTGCTCGGCGAGCGTGATTGCGGTCCGGCGAAGCACTTCGGGATCGGAGCCGGCGAGCGTGATCGACAGATCGCGCCCGCTGCTCCCGCCATTGTTCGAGCGGAACGATACCCGTGCATCGGCAATCTGCGCGAGCTGCGGGGCGAGCGCGCTTTCGAACGCCTTGCTGGTCTGCGTCTTCTTGGGCTTGAAGATGGCGGTGACGCGGCCGTTGCCGACACTCGCGCGTTGATAGGTCGATTCGACGTCGGGCTGCCGCTGCAACAGGGTTGCGACCTGGTTCACCACCGCTTGCGTCTGCGCGAGCGTGGTGCCCGGCACCATCTCGATCGTCGCGGTCGAGGCATCGCTATCCTGATCGGGCTGGAAGGTCATCGGCAGTGCGCCCGCGCACACCACGGTCAGCGCGAGCGCGCCCATTCCGCCGACCACCGCGGACCAGCGGTGGAGCAAGGTCCAGCGCAGCACCACCATATAGACGTTCATGACCGCCCCCTCGCCGTGCGCGCGGTGCCCCTCGGCCTTCAGGAAATACGCGGCGGTCATCGGCGTAATGAGGCGCGCGACAGCGAGGCTCATCAGCACCGCGACGACGACGGTCAGCCCGAAATTTTTGAAGAATTGCCCCGATATCCCCGGCATCAAGCCGACGGGGAGGAACACCGCGACGATCGCCATTGTGGTGGCAAGCACCGCGAGGCCGATCTCGTCAGCGGCATCGATCGCGGCCTGATAGGCGGATTTTCCCATTCGCATGTGGCGCACGATATTCTCGATCTCGACGATCGCATCGTCGACCAGCACGCCGGCAACCAGACTGAGCGCGAGCAGACTGATGCCATTGAGCGTGAAGCCCATCAAATCCATAAACCAGAAGGTCGGGATCGCCGACAGCGGGATGGCGAGCGCGGAAATGACGGTCGAGCGCCAGTCGCGCAGGAACACGAACACCACGATCACCGCGAGCACCGCGCCCTCGATCATCGTGTCGATCGCCGAATGATATTGCAGCTCGGTATATTTGACCTGGTTGAAGATCAGCTCGAAATGGACCTTGGGATAGCGCTTCTCCAGCGCGGCGAGCTTGGCTTCGGCGCCATGAAAGACGCTGACGTCGGACCCGCCCTTGGCGCGCTGGAAATCGAAGCTCAGTACCGACCGCCCGTTAAGCGCCGAGGCGGAGCGCTGCTCGGCATAAAGATCGCGGATCTGGGCGATGTCGGCGAGCTTGATCGTTCGCCCCGCGCCGAGCGAAATCTGCGTTTGTCCCAAATCATAGGCAGTGCTCGCGTTGCCGAGCACGCGGACCGCCTGTTCGGATCCGCCGATCTGCGCCCGCCCGCCCGCCGCATTGAGATTGACGAGGCGGAGTTGCTGGTTGACCGCGCCCGCCGTGATGCCCTGCGCCTGCAATTTGACCGGATCGAGGATCACGCGGATCTCACGATTGACCCCGCCATTGCGATCGATATGCGCCATGCCGGGCACCGACAGCAATTCCTTCGACACGGTATTGTCGATGTACCAGCTGAGCTCCTCGATCGTCATGTCGGTGCCGATCGCGGCGTAGCTCGCCAGATCGTTTCCGGTCGTATTGGCGCGTTCGATCTGCGGCTCGAGGATCCCGTCGGGCAAGTCGCTGCGGACCTGCTGCACGGCCCCGCGCACATCTTCGACCGCGCGGTCGATCGGCGTGCCGATCGCGAGCTGGATGACGGTGGTCGATTGGCCTTCGGACACAGTCGAATTGATCTCGTCGATGCCAGCGAGACTGCGCACCGCCGCTTCGATCTTGAGCGTGACCTGGTTTTCGAGCTCGCTTGGCGCGGCGCCCGGCTGGCTGGCTGACCGAGACGATCACGATCGGGAAATCGATGTCGGGATTGTCGTTCACTTGCATCCGCGAAAAGCTGACGATGCCCGCTATGGTGAGCATGGCGAACAAGACGAGCGAGGGGATCGGGTTGCGGATCGACCAGGCAGAGATATTGCGGAAGCTCATGCGCGCACCGTGGGGCGTGCGCTGTGGCAAACGATACCGGGGAGCGCGGCGCGCAAGTGGGGTGATGTTAGGGACACTGAAACGGGGCGCATCGCTCGACTCTCGGCAGCTTGTCTGACTGCGCGTGTCTTAGTGTATTACATCGATAATACATAGCGATTTTTCCGGCGACGATCGCCGACCACCGCCGCAGTTTCAGAACCGCGCAGTGACGCCAAGGAACGGGGCAAGCGTGGCGGCATCCCCTGCGACCCCGAATCCGATCCCGGCATCAAACTGGAGTGTGTCCCGCGCGCGGTAGGTTAGCCCGGTATTGAGGCTGGCTGATGCATCGGTCCCGCCGAACAATT
The DNA here is from genome assembly GCF_014636175.1 of Sphingomonas psychrolutea. Taxonomy (GTDB): domain Bacteria; phylum Pseudomonadota; class Alphaproteobacteria; order Sphingomonadales; family Sphingomonadaceae; genus Sphingomonas; species Sphingomonas psychrolutea. The sequence goes on from NZ_BMDW01000005.1 coordinate 106,327, forward strand.
CTGCGGCGACTTCGTAATAGCCGCCGACGCGATCCGACAAGCGCACCGCGAGCGACGCCGTTGCAGGGACGCGTAAGCGGTATGACGCGGCGCGCTCCTCGCGGCGGTAGGTCAGCCCGGTATTGAGCCCGAGTCCGAAGCGACCGCCAAGATCGACAGCAAACGGCACCAGCACACTATACAGCGCATCGGGAGGTCCAATCCCGGTTGCGGGATCAAGCGCGACGCTGACATAGGGCAGCACTGCAAGCGCGGTGGGGCCGCCGTCATTGCCCCAGATATTGACCTTCGCGCGCAGGTCCAGCGCGCCAATACCGTGCAAGCGGCGCGCAGGGCCGCCAGGCGCCACGCCGCCATAAGGATGCAGCACGACATCGACTTCAAGCGCACGGGTCAACCCGATCCGCAGGTTCGATGTCGCGACCTCGAAACTTTCCGCGACCACGCCCGATCCGTCGCGCGGGGCGCGGGCATAGCCGAACAGCGTCGTCTCGATCTGCACATGCCCCGGATCGATCGTAAACGGGCTTTCGGTCGTATCGGGGCGATCGGTCGTAAGATCCCGCAATTGATCGCGCGGCATTGCCGCTTGGGCGGCAGCGGTGATCGGCGCGACGCTCAAAACAAGCGCCGCCCCGACCACCATCTGACCAACGAGAGTCGGCGTCATGCCCGCCTCACCCGATCCATGACGCCTAGTTGATGCGGTACACCACCGGGCAATTCACCACGAAGCCAACGGCGCGGAAATCCCCACCGTCGAGGCTCTTGAGATAGCCGCGCGTCGACATTTCAGCGGCCTGCAAGGCGCTCGTCATGCGATAGCGATAGCCCTTCTTGATCGCCTCGTCGGTCCACACCGCCGGGAACAACCGCCACATCGGCGAGTAATCGAGGTTGATCGTCGGAATGCCGCCCAGGATGTTGAGCGGGCCACGCCCGTCGGTCAGCGCGCTGACCAGGCCCTGGCGATGCGGATTGTCGAGCCCGGTCGGGCCGTTCACGACCACCACGATCCGCTCGGCCGATTCGCCCGGCGAGGCGTCTTCCAGCGCGAACGGCAAGTCCTGCATCGCCGGCGTGTAGGTCGCATTCTCGAGACTGGCTACAAGCGGGTTATTGGCTTCGGTCGACAGATACTGGATCGGCTTGTCGAAGGTGAAACCGAGCGTCAAGCTCAGCGTCACCGTCTCGTCGCGCGGGCAGATTTTGACGACCTTGTCGTGGACTTTCGATTTGTCGACATTGCCGTCGCACATCGCGTTGAGCTCGGCTTCGCTCGCCATCGACACGACCGGCGCATTGAGGATGACCGATTTGGCCGAATTGTCGACATACACCATCGGCGTATAGGTCGCATCGCCCACGCTGCCCGGCTGGAAGCTCTTGGGCGGGAACGGCGCGTCGGCGGGTCCGGGAACGACCGACAGCACCGGCTTGAAATCGACGCTACCGGTGTTGAAGGTGAAGACCCCGTCCTTGCCGATCGTCGCGTGGCGTGTCGCGTTGCCGGTCAGGCCATAGGCCATTTTCGGCGAATAATTGACGCCGTGCAGGTTCGACAGATTTTCGTCGGTCGTATCGGTGATGATGAACCAGACCGGGCGCCCGTCCTTAAGCTTGCCCTTGCGCAGCGGCAGTTCGGCGGTTCCGGCCTCGAGGTCGATATGCGCCGATTTCATCATGACGACCGGCCCGAGGAATTCGGGCTTCACTTCCGATGGCGAAGGTTGCGCGACGATCGTGTGGAGATCGGGATAGATCGAAGCTGGTGCTTCGCGAATTTCCGAGAGCGGGCGACCTTCCTTGCCGCGTTTGACGACTTCGGCCGAGACCGGTGCGACCGCGGTAGCCGCGACCAACGCCGATCCTCCGATAGCCAGAGCGAATTTGGTAAAACCTAGATTGGGCATGTGCCACTCCCCGATTCATTCGCGCGACCGAACCCAGATTCGCCTGGCGACCGCGGAGTTCCAACCGGCCAGAACCCCGCCGCGAAAGCTTTCGCGTTGTCGGGTATTTTGCGAATTTTTGCGCTTTGATCACCGCAAATGGCACAGCAACCGGATTGAACGGTTCTGCAGATGCGCAATATATTGATAGCGCCTCCTACGCTGCGGCGATACGGATACGCACCCAGGGAGACGATCTCGATGCCGTGGCGACACTTGTCCACTTGGTTCGCCGAACGCCAGGACAGGCCTGCAACCGCACCGATGCCGCTGACGATGGTGACGTTGCGCGGGACCGAGCCGGCCGACCCGATGGCGATGGCCTTCCACGCCGAAGCGGAATTCGATGCGTTGGTGGCGTGGGCGCTCGCCGGTCGCTTCGTGCTGGCGTTCGCGGCACTGGACCGTGACGAACTGACCTTATTGTGCGCCGAGCCGAAGGCAGCGGTGGAAGCGCACGTCAGCGCTTTGCCGTTCGTTGCCGCAGGACTGGCATCGGCCGATTTGCGCCCGGTCGTTCCATTGCGGCTGACCGCCGAGAGTCCGGTGCTGCTGCACTAAGTGCGCCCGCGACCATCGCGGGTGGCGTTTCAAAAGCAACGGTGCGTTGTTGAAATATTGCTGTTTTCTGCGGCCGCGCAAGGTCTGCGACTCGGCGATTGGCGGCGGAAATGGTATTTCAATGCGGCAGCCAGACCGGCTGTACGGCCGACCGCTCAGCCCGTTTTGAGCTTCGCGACCCAGGCCGACGATCGACGTGCTCGGGGGCGCTATGGAACAGAGTTCGAGGCTGGGGGCGGTGTTTCGCGGGTCGACCGGCACCAACGCCTATGACCGGATCAACTATTCTGCCGAGCCGATCGGTGAGGTCGTCTCGCGGTCGGACAGTCCGCTCGGGATCGTGCGGCATTTGGGGGTCAGGTCGGAGGGGATCGCGACTGCCAACCATGCCGCGACACTCGGCACCTTGTTGCTTAATCTCACGACCGGTGGCGCGGTTAGCGGCGACGTCGGTGGCTATCGCATCCATCAGCCGCTGCAGCGCGGTTTCGTGGCGTTCGTCCCGCGCGACGTAAATTTTGAAATCGAATATCCTGCCGCGAACAGCGCATTGTTGCTGTTTATTCCGCGGGATTTCGTCACACGGATGTGCGCCGAACTGGAGGTCACCGATCTGCCGCTGTTGCTGGCGGCGCGCAACGAACGGCTCGCGCAGTTGATCACGATGGTCGAAGGCGAGGTCCGCGCACCTGGCTTCGCATCGGATTTGATGGTCGATGGTCTGATGCGCGCGATCGCCAGCATTCTCGCGCGGCGCGAGGGCACGCCCGACGAATGCGATCTTCAGCGCATTCATTTGACCTTGCCCAAACTCGATCGCGTCCGGGGCTATGTCGAGGCGCGGCTCGATTCCGACATCAGCCTGAGCGATATGGCCAGCGTTGCCGGGTTGTCGCCATTCCATTTCTCGCGCGTGTTCAAACTTGCGACCGGCGAAACGCCTTATCATTTTCTGTCGACGCGTCGGCTGATGCGGGCGCGCTGCCTGTTACAGGAAGGCAAGATGCCGCTCGCCGAACTGGCGCTGGCATGCGGTTTTGCCAGCCAGTCGCATTTTACAGCGGCATTTACCAAAGCGATGGGCGTCTCGCCCGGCCGCTATCGGAAGCATTTAAAAGCCTGATCTTCGCACAGCAATTTGCGGACAAAGTGCCGCGCATTTGAAATATGTTGCGCGCAAGTCGGCCTAGCACGGACCCGTAACGAGGAGGGTCCCATGCACCGCAACCACCAATCACGCTTTCGCTATCGCTCCGCAGCTGCTGCGTTGATCCTCGCCGCAGCCACCATCGCGAGTGCCCCGGCCGTGGCGCAAGACGATGCCGCACCAGCGCCCGTTGCAGCAAGCGAATGGACGCCGCTCGACGGTAGCAAATTCGGGGCCGAGCTGACCGACAAATGGATTCCCGTGCCGAACGGCACCAGCGGCGCGCCCCGCCAGGGGTGGCTCGCCACCGCCGACGGCTTTTTCACGCGGGAGGCGCATCTGGCGTATGATTATACGACCGCGCGCAATTCCGATGCGCACGAGGTGCTCGCGCGTTTCAATTATCCCTTGTCGCGGCGGCTCTGGGCCGGGGTCGAGGTGCCATTCTATCAAAAGTCCGGGCGGCAGGACGGGTTCGGCGACATCACGCTGACGACGCAAGTGATGCTGCACGAAACCCGGAACCTGTCGATCAACGCCGGGGTCGGCTGGCGTTTGCCGACCGGCGAGACGCGGCTCGGCAATTCGGTGTTCGCCGCCCAACCGCAAATCAATCTGTGGAGCGATGTCGGTCACGGCTTTTCGCTGCGCGGTCGAGTCGCGTATGAAATCGCCGATTCAGGTCGGCCCGACAGCTTCGTGCTCAACGGCGCGGTCGGCCAGACCATCACGCCGCACAGCAAGGCACCGTTCGGCGACCTCACCTGGTATGTCGCAGGAAACTGGCGCGAGCCAGTAAGTGGCAACGGGCGCAGTTTCGTCAGCGTGACGCCCGGCCTGCGCACGCATGTCGGCGGCAACCTGTTCCTGCTGACGGGTATCGAGTTCCCGGTGACGGACAATCGCAGCTCGTTCAACGAGCGCTACATCATACAGCTCGTACAGGGCTTCTGATCACCGGGTCGCCGCCGCCCTGCCCGTCCCCCCACGGTGGCGGCGGCGATATTCTGCAGGCGTAACGCCGGCTGTCGCGCGGAAGCGCGTCGAAAAATGCGTGTGGGTCGAAAAACCCGCCTTCAGCGCAATGTCGCCGATCGGTTCGTCGCAGTGGCGCAACAGTTCCTGCCCGTGGGAGACGCGCTCGCGTAACATGTACGCGTAGGGCGACAGACCCGTGGTCGCCTTGAACGCGCGCACAAAGTGATAGCGGCTATATCCGGCGACAGCGGCCAAATCGCCCAGCGAGATCGGGTTGGCGATATTGATGCGGATAAAATCGCGCACCCGTGCCACCGTCCAGGCGGTGAGGGTGAGCCGCGCGAACCCCGGAAATTCGGCACCGCTGGTCGATGTCGTCGCCAGCCGCAACAGCAAGGCGTCGAGATAATAATCGGCAATGACGGCCCAGTCGGGATCATCGCGACTGGCCATCATCAGATCGAACAATTGCGCGACGTGGCGATCAGCCCGGCCGATGCACTCCGCAAAACTGATCGATTGTGGATCGCGATCGAAATTCTCGGCCACGATCGCGGCGAAGCGGGCGGGATCGACATAGATATGGGAGGTCCTTCGGTGTGCCACGCATAGCTGCTGCCGCTCTGAACCGTGCTGTGGGCATGAAGGGCCGCATCGACACTGCGTCGACCTGTCCCGCCATGGCGACAAATCCGTTTCGGACCCGCTTGATGCAGAATGATCAGATGATGGTCGATCGCGGGCTGCGGCATGGTCGCGCTCGTTCCGCTCCAGCTTTGCAGAAAGCCGCCGCCGAAATAGCAGGGCGGACGTTCCACGGCCGACGGCACTTTCGACCATTCGCGCCAGTCCTGCGGGTGGAGATAGCGGGAAAGTTCGCAAAAGTCCGACATCGCCCCCCACCCCACCGTTGCACACTGCCGCAACGATAACCGATATCGGCGTCGCGTGAGATGCTTGCGTGTGCGGTAACGTGCGCGCCCGGTGCGTTTTCGATCATGACGGCGCGATTCAGGCCAGGATCGATCCGGCGCGAGGCGATCCTTTCGTCAGATCGACGTCGTCAGATCGACCAGCCAGTCGGGGCTCACACTGACGACGAGACCCTCGAACACGTGATCGCCGCCGCTGATGATCAGCACGCCGACCACCGCAAGCACGGTGCCCAGCACGCGCTTGCCACCGCTCCCCGCCTGTCTCAGGCCGCCGCGCCAGCGTTGCAGCAGCGAGCGCGTCGCCGTCGCCAGAACCAGCAGAACGGTCGCGATACCGAGCCCGAAGGCGCCCATCGTCAGCGCGACCGCACCGAGATTCTCGCCTTGTGCGGCCAGTACCGTCGCCGCGCCCAGGGTCGGGCCGACGCACGGACTCCACACCAGACCGAGCAGCACGCCGATGCCGAACTGCCCGGCCAGCCCGAACCGCTCGAGCCCGGCCTGCTGCTTGCCCGCCCATGCCGCCAGCGGCGACGCGGCATTTTGCAGCGCATATTGCAGCCGCGGTACCAACAGCATGATGCCTGCCACGATCAACAAGGCGGCCCCGAAATAGCGCACCCAATCGCCGTCGAATCCACTGGCGGCACCAACCGTGGCCAGCGCGAAACCAGCTCCGGTGAAGGACAGCACCAGCCCGACGGCGATCGCCAGCGGGCCGAGGCGATGCTTCTGTGCCGCGCTGCCGAGCACGATCGGCACTAGCGGCAACACGCACGGGCTGAGGATGGTCAGCGCACCCGCCGCGAAGGCGAGCAACGGATTGAGAGTTTCGCTCGCCATCGGACTAACCGACAATCTTGCCGAGGAAACCGTTGATCAACGGCTTGTCGGTCTTGAATTCGATCCGACCGAGTTCGCTGCGACCCTTATAGCCGATCAGCGTGCCTTGCTTGCGCACGCCGAGCGCACGCCATTCGGGCTTCTGGCTGTCATAGTTGATCTCGAAGATCACCAATTTGTCATAGGCCGGATTACCGGTGACGGCGGCCTTGATCGTGCGGTTCTGCGACCCGCATACCGGGCACCACCACGCCTTCACATCGACCAGGATCGGGCGACCGGCGGCCTTGGCCGCTTCGAAGCTGGCGGTATCGAACTTACGGACTTCGGCGGCTTGCGCCGGGGTTGCGGCGATGACGGCGGCGGCAAAAGCGGCCAGCATCGGCGCGGCGAAACGAAACGGGGACCTGGCACCATCCTTCTGTTGTTGAGGAACCCGGACGGGGCGTTTCCATCGCCACCGTTTGATGCCCGTTCTTCGTTCGCGTGCGCCAATCGGTTACGGCGTCGTCACGAAAGTCGACGTCGTTGCGCCAGCAATGCCACGCCGAGCGCTACCGCCAGAAACGCGAGGATCGGCCACGCTTCGAGCGCGACGACCCGGCCGCCATCGCCGCGCAACAAGACCCCGCGCGCCGCGCGGATGAAGTGCGTCAGCGGGAAGATCTGGCCCAACGCCTGCGCCCAACGTGGCAGCGTTTCGAATGGATAGAGAAAGCCCGAGAGCAGCATCGCCGGCAAATAAAAGGCAACCGCACCCTGCAACGCCGCCAGTTGCGTCGCCGCGCGCGCCGCAATCGCCACGCCCAGCGCGAGATGCGCGCCGGCAAAAAGTGGTAGCAGCAGGATCAACGCGGCGACATCGCCGCGCGCGGGCAAGCCGAACAAGCCGATGCCGACCGCCAGCACCAATCCCCCCTGCGCGCTGCCGATGACGACATAGGGCGCAAGCTTGCCGATCAGGATTTCGGCGCTGCTCAAAGGAAGGCTCAACAGCGCTTCCCACGTCCCGGCCTCGCGCTCGCGCGCCAGACTGAGGGTGCCGAGCATGATCATGCTGATCATCATCGTTACGCCGATCAGCGCAGGCAGGAAGGTCCAGTCGGCGCGGGCGTCGGGGTTGTACAATTGCTCGATCCGGTAGCCCGGCCCGGTATCGGCGACACCTTCGCGCTCGGCCAGCGCGCGCCAATAGGCCGCCTCGATTGCGGGCACGGTGCCTGCGGTCAGCACCGCGTTGCTGGTATCGACGATGATCCGCGCCGGATGGATTCCAGCGGTGGGATTGGCGAACGAGGCGCGCTCGGGCAGTTCGATCCCGACCAGCGCCTGATGCGCGCGAACTGCCGCCTCCGCCGTTCCAGGCTTGCCGTCGCGGCGCACGAGCTGAAGATGCGGTGTCCGGTCAAGGCTGCGGGCCACCGCCGCCGCATCGGCAGGTGCGGACGCGGCAATCGCCACCGTGATCGCTCCCTCGGTCGGCCGGATCGCATAGCCAAACAGCAGTACCTGCAACGCGGGGACCACCAGCAACAAGGTGATCGCGATCCGCGAGCGGAACAGCCGCAACAGCTCGAGCCATGCGACCGCACCGATCCGCCGTGCGCCGCTCATGCCATGCCCCCGTCGGCGATCTGAAGAACCGCAGCCTCAAGGCTCGCGGCGCCCACCGATGCCGCCACGGCAGCGGGCGTTGTTTGCGGATGCGCGGCCCCGCCGTGAAACAGCAAGATCGCAGGACAGCGTTCGGCCTCGGCCAGATCATGCGTGCTGATCACGATGCCGCAGCCGTCTGCAGCCAGCTTTTGCATCCAGTTCCACAGGTCACGGCGGGTGGCGACGTCGAGCCCAGCGGTCGGTTCGTCGAGCAGCAACAGCTTCGGGCGCGCCAGGACGGTCGCGGCGAATTGAACGCGGCGCGCCCAGCCGCCGGACAGCGTCGCGCAGCGTGTCGCGACGACCGGGCCAAGCCCATATGATTCGATGACTTCCGCCGTCCGCGCTGACGCACTCGGCACCCCGTGCACCGCCGCGTGGAAGCGCAACGTCTCGGCCACGCTCAGCTCCGGGTAGAGCGCCGTGCGCTGACCCATATAGCCGATCTGCCGCCGGGCGCGCGTGCGGATCGCCGCGATCGGAGCACCCATCACGGTGCCCGTGCCGCGATCGGGGTGCAAGAGACCCGCCAGCATCCGCAGCGTTGTCGTCTTGCCGCCGCCATTGGCACCGACGAGCCCGACAATCTCGCCCGACCGCACCGTCAACGTGACGGCACGCACGGCGTCGCGCCCGGCGAAGCGCTTGCCGAGTCCCTTCACCGCGACCAGCGGCATCGCTTCCTCGCGATCAGCCATGGTGGTACGCAAACCCGCCATACATATGCTTCGAAGCTTCGGCCCCGAGGATCAGCGCCGATTGCCCCGACTTGGCGACGCCGCGCCGCAATTCATCGAGCGCGAGCCAGATCGCCGCCGAGCCGGTGTTGCCCCGTCGATCGGCCTGCACCATCATCCGCGCCAGCGGCAGACCGAACCGGTCGGCGACCAATGCACCAATCCGCCCGCTGACCTGATGCGGGATGATCCAGTTCGCCGCCGCGAGATCGTGCCCAAGCGCGCGAGCCGCGTCGCGTCCGGCGTCGAACAATGCGTGGCCGGTCGCGCGGATCGTGCCGAAGTCATGGGTAAACTCGCGCGCGCCCGGTGCAAGACTGATCCCCGGTGCGCGGCCAAGCCCGATCGCACCGAACCACGCCGCGCAGATCTGCGCCCGCGCCTGATCGGTTCGGCCAAGGACGATTGCCCCGGCGCCGTCGCCCATCTGGACCATGTTGACCAATTGCCCTGAATCCGCGTCGGCGCGGTGCGGATCGAAGAATAAAGATCCGGTTTCGGACCCGACGATCACGACCGGCCGGTCGCTCGCCGCGAGCAGACCGCTCGCGATCATCAGTGCGTTGGCAAAGCCGGTGCACGCCTGCCGCAGTTCGATATGCGGCCCGGCATAGCCGAGACGATCGGCAACCTCGGCGATGTTGCCGGGCAGCAATTGCCCCGGCGTCGTGGTGTGCCCGATCAGATAAGCGATGTCGCCGACCGTGCTGCCCGCATCAGCGAGCGCGCGGCGCACCGCGTCGGCGGCCAGTTCGGCGTTCGATTGGCCGGGTCGCGGCAGCTCCTCCCGGTCAGCGAACGGCCGAGCGAGATGCCGGGCGGTGATCCCCATCCGACCGGCAACGGCGCGCGCGATGCGCCCGCCGCGAAAGCCGAAGCGGGTTTCCATGTGGTCGACAAGATTTTCGGTTTCCACCGGGTCACCGGGGACCGCACTGCCCGTTCCCAATACCCCGATGGGGCGTGCGGTCGACCAAGGCGGACTCATGGCGCGAACAACCCGTTGGGGACATTGGCGAGATCACGGTGCAAGGCTTGCGCATCGACGCCCAGCGTCTCGAACGCCCCGCCGGCCAGCAGCAGAATGTCGGCAAGTGCCATGCGAGCGCCAGCGGCCAGATCGTCGAGCTCGGCGCGCGCGAGGCGCGCGGTGGCGAGCCCGCGCGACACGCGGACATGGCGCGCCTCATCGCGATGAATCCGCCCGAACATCCGCGCCGTCACCGTGTCCTGTGCCAGCGGATTGCCCGGCCGCAACAGCCGCGCCAGCACGGTGCAGACCGCGGCATCGATGGCGGCGATCCGGCCGAGATGCGCAGCCGGTCGTCCGATACCCAGCCGAACATGGAAACGCCGCGCCGCCTGCTGCAGCGTCGTTGCCTCAGCGATTGTCGGCAGCACATCGAGAAGCGATGTCAGCAACGCGTCGTGCTCGCGCTCCTCCGCGCCGATCGTCCGCAGCGTAGCGGCGGCGACGGGGTCGCGCTCCAAGCCGGCGAGGCCGTCGAACGCAAGCGCCGCAGCCTCCTCTCCGCACCCGAGCAACGGCACCAGCACGGCCAGCGCCGCGACCTGCGCGTCGCCGAGCCCAATCCGCGGCAGTGCCCGCGTGCCGCCGGGCAAGCGATGCGCGGCGGGAAAGCAAACGCCGGGGGCAGAGGCGATCAATCCGGCCATGTCGTTCCTTTCGGCGAAGTCGTGGGGACGACCGACATTCGCGGCAAGGCATGATATCGTTACGCGCCGCGCCGATGTTTTCCGCGATGTCGCGCGTCGGGCGGGACCGCGAGGCGAGTCGTTCGGTGCACGTCGATGTGTGTTGCAGCGACGCTCCGGCGGTCTTCTGACCGCCCGACCGACCGTGCGATCTCGCAGGTCAGCCGGTCAGCGCGAGCAGGGCGAACGTCGCCAACCAGTGCTCCCCCATATAATCGTCGGCCAGATGCGGCAGCGCGGCGTGAAGATGCGCCTGCGCGATCGCGCGGGCCGTCGCCGACTCGGGCAAATCATCGGCAAGGCGCTGCCAGCACCACGCCCGCGCCAGATTCAATCCGTCGAGATGCGCGAGGCGACCGTCGCTGCGATCGGTAACAATGGCAGGCGTGCGCAAGCAAGCGGTCGGCGCGCCATACGGATCCGGCAGGAAAGCATCGAACCACGGACGAAACTTCGGGCCGAGCACGTCCTGCATCAGGACCGCTTCGCACAAGGTGGCGGACACAAAATCCTCGCCGCTCGGCTCCCACGGGCGCGCCGCGCGGTCCGCGCCGAACCACACCCCCGATCGTTCCTCAATCAACGCCGCGAGCGCGACGTCATGCGTCCGCGCCCAGCGCAGCGCGTGGATCAGCGCGAACGCCGTGCTGTCATGCTTGCCGCTGCGCACGGGATACAGAAGCTTTGGCAGATAGGCGGCAAAGCGCGCGGCGAACGCGCGGGCCAGCGGCTCGAGCGCAGCGGCCCACGGTCTATCGGGGCGCAGCGCCAGCTCGTCGTGCAAGGCCAGCAGCCAGCCCCAGCCATAGGGGCGTTCGAACCCGCCGGTCATCGGGCGGTCGAGATAGGCGACTTCGCCGGCCACCTGCTGCGGCACCAGCATCCGATCGGCCAGGGCTTCGATTGCCGGTGTCTGGTCGATCGCGGGGAACAGGCGGGCGAGCCGCATCACTTGCCACCAGCCATGCACGCAACTGTGCCAGTCGAAGCTGCCATGGAAGATTGGGTGTAGCGCGCTCGGGAGCGCGAGGTCGGACGGACCGTTCAGGACCTGATCGAGCTTGTACGGCCATTCGCGCGTCAAATGGCCAAGCGTCAGCGCGGCGAACCGCTCGGCAGTGGCAGCATCGAGCATCATCGGAATCCCAGCCAGTAGAGCAAAGCGATATTGACCGCCAAAAGCGGCAGCGCGGTCGGCACCTGAGCCTTGATCACCGCGCTCTTGTCTTTCAACTCGAGCAAGGCGGCGGGCACCAGATTGAAGTTCGCCGCCATCGGCGTCATCAGCGTACCGCAGAATCCGGCCAGCATCCCGATCGCCGCGATCACCGCCGGGTCGCCGTGATGGCGTCCGATCAGCAGCGGCATCGCGACTGCGGCGAACATCACCGGAAAGGCGGCGAAGGCATTGCCCATCACCATCGTGAACGCCGCCATGCCAAGCGCATAAACGAGCACCGCCCCGATCAGGCTGCCAGCGGGGATCGCGGCGCCGGCAATGCCACCGACGACTTGCCCAACCCCGGCGAGCGCGAACACCGCGCCGAGGCTCGCGAGCATCTGCGGCAAAACCGCCGCCCAGCCGACGCTATCCATCAGACGCAGCCCCTCGGCAAAGGGCATGGTGGGACGCGGGCGGAACCAGGCATAACCGATCGCGAGTGCAAGCAGGACGCCGCAGGTGAGCGCCACCAGCGTGATCTGCTTGGGATCGACCAAGGCGGGTGCGGCCTTGAAGGCCAGCGTACCGAGCAAGGCGGTCGCCGGGGTCACGAGCGCGGGCAGGAACAGCCGATTGCCGCGCTGCGCCGCCTCGGCCTGGCGTTCGGTCGTGCCGGTGGTGCTGCGCGCACCGCGTCCCATCGCGCCGGTGCCCGCGATGGCGACGAGGCCGAGCACGAGCACGCCATTGCCGAGATCGCCGATCCGGTCGCCGAACAGGAAGCTCACGCTCAGCAAGGCGTAGAAACCGGCATTGCCGAAGCGCTTGGCATTGCCGCGATCGGTCGCGCTGAGCCAGGCGAACGCGGCGAACATCAGCCCGGCGACGGCGTAGATGAAATTAGTACCGATCATGCGCCGCGCGCCAAGCGACGATCGAGCCACCAAAGGCGGCCGCCATGAATCAGCAGCGCCGCGATCGCGGTGGGGATCGCCCAGAGCGACAGATGCAGCGGCTGGATGACGATGCCATAGCCTTCCAACACCCCCTTCATCAGCAGGATCGACCCGATCGCGATGAAGATGTCCTCGCCAAAGAACAGCCCGATATTGTCGGTCGCGGCGGCGAGCGCGGGGATTGCGTCGCCACCCGGCGCGACACCCTGCCGCTCGGCCGCCGCCTCGGCCATTGGCGCGACCAGCGGGCGCACGCTTTGTGCCGGGCCTGCGATCGAGGTCAGGCCGAGCGCCGATGTGATTTGCCGGAACAGCAGATACCCAATCAGCAATCGCCCAACCGTCGCGCCGCGCAAGCCCGCGATTGCGCCTCGCGCGCGCTCCTGCAGACCGTAGCGTTCGAGCAGGGCTATGACCGGCAACACGATGTAAATCGCACTGACATAGCGGTTGGTGTTGAACGCCTTGCCGAACGCAGCAAGGATCGCGAGCGGATCGATCCCGGCGGCGAGGCCGGTTACCAGCGCCGACACCGCGACGACCAGCAGCGGGTTGAAGCGCAACAGGAAGCCCGCGACGATTACTGCGATCCCGGCCAGAGCGAGCATTCAATCCCCTCCGAAGCCGCCGCCGCCGGGCGTTGCGATCACGAACACGTCGCCCGCGCGCATGTCTACCTTTGCAGTGGACCCAAGCTGCTCGATCGATCCGTCGGCGCGTTCGACGCGGGCTGCGCCCACGGCGCCCGCCGCCCCGCCGTCCAGCCCGAACGGTGCCACGCGGCGGCGATTGGCGAGGATGCAGGCGGTCATGTCGGACAGGAATCGCACACGCCGCAGCCCGCCGTCGCCGCCTTTATGGGTGCCAGCGCCGCCCGACTGTGCGCGGATCGAGAATTCCTCGAGCAACACCGGGAAGCGCGTTTCGAAGATTTCCGGGTCGGTCAGGCGGCTGTTGGTCATGTGCGTCTGGATGACCGCGGTACCGTCATAGCCCGGCCCGGCCCCCGATCCCCCGGCGATCGTCTCATAATATTGATAGGTCTCGTCGCCGAAGGTGAAATTGTTCATCGTGCCCTGGCTCGCCGCCATCGCGCCGAGCGCGCCGAACACGGCATCGGTAACGACTTGGCTCGTTTCGACGTTGCCCGCCACCACCGCCGCCGGAAAGCGCGGATTGAGCATCGATCCCTCCGGCACGCGGACCGTCACGCCGCGCAGGCACCCGTCATTGAGCGGAACATCTTCATCGAGCAGCACGCGCAGGACGTACAGCATTGCGGCGCGGACGATCGAGACCGGTGCGTTGAAATTGTTGGGCCGCTGCGCGCTGGTCCCGGCGAAATCGACCGTCATGGTTTGCCTTGCGCGATCGACCCGGATCGCGACGCGGACGACCGCGCCGTCATCCATTTCATAGGCGAAAGCGCCATCGTCGAGCCGCGCGATCAAGCGCCGTGTCGCCGCGTCGGCATTTGCCTGGACATGTTCCATGTAAGCGCTGACGACATCCGCGCCATAGTCGCCGGCGATCCGCGCGAGGCCCGCCGCGCCGCGCGTACAGGCGGCAAGCTGGGCGGCGAGATCGGCGATATTCTGGTCGATGTTGCGCGCCGGGTACGGCCCGCCGCCGAACAACGCGCGCAGTTCGGCTTCGCGGAAACGCCCTTCGTCCACCACCAGCACATCGTCGAGCAACACCCCTTCCTGCTCGACCGAGACGCTGTCGGGCGGCATCGATCCGGGGGTGATCCCGCCGACGTCGGCATGATGGCCGCGCGCGGCGACGAACCAGTCGGGCGTGTCGCCATCGTTGGTGAACACCGGCATGATGACGGTGATATCAGGAAGGTGCGTGCCGCCGCGATACGGCGCGTTGAGCGCATAGGCGTCGCCCCGGCGGATGCCGCGTCCGTCCGCGGCGCCCCCGCGCGCGGCGAGGATCGTGCGGATGCTCTCCCCCATCGAGCCGAGATGCACCGGGATATGCGGCGCGTTAGCGACGAGATTGCCCGCCGCGTCGAACACAGCGCACGAGAAATCGAGCCGCTCGCGGATGTTGACCGAGGCGGCGGAGCGTTGCAGCGCGGCCCCCATTTCCTCGGCGATGCTCATGAACAATCCGGCGAAGATCGCGAGCCGGGCGGGATCGCTTTCTGTCCCGACGCTGGCGATGCTTCGAGCCGCGACACGATCGAGGATCAGATTGCCGGTCGCATCGACGCGCGCGCGCCAGCCCGGTTCGACGACGGTCGTCGCCATCGGATCGATGATCAAGGCAGGCCCGTCGAGCGCGTGACCAGCGGGCAACCCCTCGCGCGCCAGCACCGGTGTGTCGTGCCACGCGCCGGCCATGTGAACGGGCACGATGGCGAGCGGTGCAGCGGGATGATCGGGCAAATCGACCAGCGTCGTTTCGATCGGCGGGCTTGCCGCGACCGCTTCGGCGACGAGGCGATCGACGATCAAGGCTTGCGTGCTCGCAAAGCCGAATTGCGCCACATGCGCCACGTCGAAGGCGGCGATCATTGCGCCGGTCCCGGCGAAATCGAGTTCGATCGTATGGTCGGTCTGGCCGCGGCGCAGGTGCACGCGGCGTTCGACGACGACCGTCGCAGGCATCACGCCTTGCGCCACCAGCGCTTGCTGCGCTTCCTCCACCAGCGCTCCGAAAGCGGCTTCAATCGCAGCGCGATTCTCGATCCCCGCGCCCAGCGTCCGCTCGCGCAGCACGCGCCGATCGGCCAGCCCCATGCCATACGCCGACAGCACGCCCGCCAGCGGATGGATCAGCACCCGATCCATCCCCAGTGCATCGGCGACCAGACAGGCGTGCTGCCCGCCAGCACCACCGAAACAGGCGAGCGTGTAGCGCGTCACATCGTGCCCGCGCGCGACCGAGATTTTGCGGATCGCATTGGCCATGTTCGCGACCGCGACCGCGACGAAGCCTTCGGCGGCGGCATAAGGATCGAGCGGCAGTTCGGCGAAGCGCGCCCCCACTGCCGCCGGATCGAGCGGTTGATTGCCCTGCGCGCCGAACAATGCGGGGAAAAAGTCGGGGCGCAGCTTGCCGAGCATGACGTTGCAGTCGGTAACGGTCAGCGGACCGCCGCGCCGATAGCACGCCGGCCCCGGCACCGCCCCGGCGCTTTCCGGCCCGACCAACAAGCGCTGTCCGTCGAAGCGGCAAATCGATCCGCCGCCCGCCGCGACGGTATGGATGCGCAACATCGGCGCGCGGAGGCGGGCGCCCGCGATCAGCGTCTCGGTATCGCGCTCATAACTGCCGGCATAATGCGACACGTCGGTCGAGGTGCCGCCCATGTCGAACCCGATGATGCGGTAGAACCCCGCTTCGCGCGCGGTCGCCGCCATGCCGACGATCCCGCCCGCCGGCCCCGACAGGATCGCATCCTTGCCGCGAAAGCTTGCGCCGTCGACTAGCCCGCCCGACGATTGCATGAACAGCGCGTTGTGGCCCAGCGCCGCGTACAGCCCCGCGACATAGCGATCGAGCACGGGCGAAAGATAGGCATCGACCAGCGTCGTATCGCCGCGACCGATCAGCTTGATCAGCGGCGCGACGCGGTGGCTGACCGAGATTTGGGTGAAGCCGATCGCCTCCGCAAGCTCGGCCAGTGCCGCCTCATGCGCCGTAAAGCGATAGCCGTGCATCAAGACGATGGCGATCGACCGGAAACCGGCAGCATGGGCCGCCTGCAAACCGCGCCGTGCGGCGTCGCGGTCGAGCGGGGTCACCACTGCGCCATCCGCCGCGATCCGCTCGTCAATCTCGACGACATCCGCAAACAACGGTGCCGGCCGCACCAGATCGCGCGCGAAAATGTCGGCGCGCTCCTGATGCCCAATCACCAGCGCATCGCCGAACCCGCGCGTGATCGCCAATACGGTCGGTTCGCCCTTGCGTTCGAGCAGCGCGTTGGTCGCGACGGTCGTGCCAATGCGCAGTGCGATTGGCACGTCGGCGCCCGCCGTCAAGCGCCGGATTGCCTCGACCGCGGCATCGGCATAGCGTTCGGGGTCTTCGGAGAGCAATTTGGCGGTGAGCACCGCGCCGCAGGGCTTGCGGGCCACGACATCGGTAAAGGTACCGCCGCGATCAATCCAGAACTGCCATGGCACCATCATTCCGTCTCTCACTTCCGCAGGTGCGGATCAAGCCGGCGTTCTGTTTGGTCAGACGACGCAAAGCGTCGCGGCGTGCGCCGAATGCGCGTCGGGCCGCGCGCGCGATTTCCCCGATACCCGTCTTACTGTCCGGCAAGCCGCTTCTCGAACAACGCCTTGAGGAGCCGAGCCTCGAGCAGCCGCCCGACGAGATAGAGCGTGGCGAAAAGCCCCGCGAAGACATACGCCGGCGTGGGCGAGGGTTTCTTATTCTTGCCACCGGGCTTGTCGGCGCCCTTTTTCGCAGGCTTTTCTGGGGCGGGGGCGCCGAGTGCTTTGTCGATCGGGTTCATCGGCACGTCGGCCTTTTTGGCCGCCGCCTTTTTCGCAGCGTCGGGCGCTTTCCAGGCATTGCCCTGCAGGATGGTCAGTTGCGCGATCCCCAGGAACAGCAAGGGTGCCAAGAAACAGAAGAGCAACGCCCGGCTGGCCAACCGATAGCGCAGCACCGGCCCATCGGCCCCGTTTTCGATCCGCAGGACGCCACCGTCGAAGACCGACATCTTATCCTGCGCGAGTTGGTCCTTCTTATGGAAGGTAAGCGTGTCGCCGGTCCGTTGGCGGGTCGTCCCGGGCTGGCGGAACAGCGCGTCGAGTTGGTCGAAGGCATCGTCGCCCGATTGTCCGGGGGCGAGCGCCACGGTGCCGCTGACGTGCCAGATCCAGTCGATAAAACGTGTGTTCACGGGACCTCCTGTTGAGAAATACGCTCGATGTCGCCGTGGGTGGCGCGGGGCGGCGGCACGTGGCGTGGCGCTGTCCTGACCAGGGCGAACGGCGAGCGGGAGGTTATGCTGACCGATCGGCTTTCCTCATTCGGCGGGCACGGCCGCCGGGCGTTGGCCAAACCGTTCCTTGATCGTCTTCCACCCTTCGGTGAAAGGATAGGTCATCTGCTCGCGGATCGCCATGCGGCGGCCGCCTTCCATGCCCAACAGTTCGGCCTCGCCGTCGATGCACGTGCCGAAAATACGATCGATGAAGATATAGGTGTTCGAATAATTGCTGCGCGTCGCTTCATAATCCTGCGAATGGTGCAGGCTGTGATGCTCGGTGGTGTTGAACAGGAACCGCCACCAGCGCGGCGAATTGAAGCGGACGTTGATATGCTGATAGGTGCCGATCGCGAGGCCGATCGCGCCGGCGAGCAGCGCTGCGCGCGGCACGAAATCGAAAAGTCCGCCGATCCCGATGCCGATCAGGAACAGTTCGACCGGATTGCCGACAGCGCCTTTGTTGATGTTCAGCTGCGTGATGTAGTGATGCACCGAATGCGGCAGCCACAAGGGGTACCAATTGTGCATCGCGCGATGCATCCAATATTGCCCGAAATCGAAGATCAGCGAGATCATCAGCGCCTGCACCAGCAGTGGCAATCCGATGAACCAGGCGAATTTGTCCCAGTGCATCGACTGCTGGATATTTTCGATGATGACATCGCTGCCGATATATTGATCGACCATGCGGAGCAGGGTGTAGCCGAGGCCGACATAGAACAGGTCGGTGACCAGCTCCTTCCACGTCAGGCGCCAACTCTCGTAGCGCGGATTGACCCATTCGAGCCCCATCAGCAGCACCTTGAAGCCGATCCCGATACCGATTGCGGTCGATGTCTTGGCGATGGAATTGGGCGCGTAATACCAGAACGCGATCAGCGCGAACAACACGGTCGGCTGAAACCACGTAAAGACGAATTGCTTGATCGGGCCGCCCTCGACCTTGGGAATATTTTCCCATCCGATCGTGACCGGCGACTGCGTCCCGATCATCCGATTTCCTACGCGAATTCCGTCCATCTTGCCCCCGCGACACCAAGTCTCCCCGGCAAATTATCGCATCCCGGGCGACAGCGTCATACGTCATCGGACGTATAGCCGGTCTCAGCATGGGCGACGCGATCACTCGCCCGCAACTGGCAAGGCGCGGGGAGAGATCATCCTTTAGTCGGAATCGGCCCCTGCGCCCCGTTGCGACTGCGGTCGCTGGCTGGGTTTGCCGGCCTAACCCGCCGGGTTCCTACGTTAAACGCCCCATTGGCGACCCTCGCATTGCCCCCATACTCCTCACTCTTGCCACGCACCGAAAAGGGCGGGCCGATCATGCCGGGAGGATCGAGGCTACGTGTGCTGATTACATAAGGGGGACTAATGACCACTACGTTCAAGATCAGGGCAGCTCTGCTGTCGGCCAGCGCCCTGGCCGGTCTCGGTGTCGGCGCCCCGGCGTTTGCCCAGACTCAATTGACCGCGCCCGATGCTGCCCCCGGCAGCGCCAGCAACCCCGATGCCGCCGCTGCCAGCTCCGACGACATCGTCGTGACGGCGACGCGCCGCAACACCACATTGGCCGACGTTCCGATCAACATTACGGCAGTGGGTGCCGCGCAGATTGAGGAGCAGCGGCTCCATGACATCCGCGACCTGGCCGATTTCACCCCTGGCGTAACGATCAACCAGACCGGTCCGCGTGCCACCGGAACGATCGTACTGCGCGGCCTTTCCGCCAACGAGACCAGCGATTTCGGCAGCAATGCCGACCGCGCCGTCGCGATCTATCTCGGCGAAGTGCCGTTGTACCAGGATTTCAAGCTGCTCGATCTGGAGCGCGTCGAAGTCCTGCTCGGTCCGCAAGGCACGCTGTACGGCGCGGGGACGCTGGCCGGTGCGATTCGCTACATTCCCAAACGCCCCAACACCACCGCATTGAGTGTCGATGCGCATATTCGCGGTTCGACCGTCGACCAGGGCAGCCAATTCGGTTTCCAGGGCGATTTCACGGTCAACCTCCCGATCGTGACCGACCATGTCGCACTGCGCAGCACCGCCGGCTATTATTACGAACCGGGGTTCATCGACAATCCGTTCATCCTGCAGACGCCGGGCGTGTCGTTGGCGCAGCCGGGCGGCAAGAACAATACGACGGTGACGCCGGCGCAATATAGCGCGAATTTCAAATATATTAAGGACGTCAACTTCGAACGGACCTGGACCACGCGCAACACCTTGCTGCTCGAGGCGAATGACAACATCAAAGGCTATCTGACCTTTGCGTTCCAGCAGATCAAGACCAATGGTCGCCAGTCGAACGGTGCCTTCCAGTTCAACACCGGCCAATATTCCGAACCGGTCCGGTTTCTCGAACCGTCGGATCGGCGCGCGTATCTCTACGCGTTCGAATTGCAGGCAAACCTGTTCAACGTGGCGCAGTTGGTGTCGTCTTCAGCTTACACGCTGCAGCGGAACAACAATATTTCAGAAAACACCGATCTGCTGCTCGATCTCAATTACAGCTATGAAGCGTTCCCGGCGTTCTCGTCTTATGCCAAAGGGTCACGTCGCAACGAGCAGTTCACGCAGGAAGTGCGCCTGGTTTCGACCCATGGCGGGCCGCTCAGCTGGACCGTTGGCGGGTTCTACAACAAGCTGAAACAGTTTGGCGACCGCCAGGAATACACGCCCGGTTTCGCAAGCTTCATCAACTCGCCGCGCAAGGACGATCTCGAATATATCTCGTTCTTCGACAATTCGAATACCGAAAAGGCCGTGTTCGGCGAAGCGACATTGAAGCCGACCAACGCGTTCCAGATTACCGGCGGCGTGCGATACTATAAATATGACGCGACCGCGCGCGGCGGCACCGATCTGCCGCTGTTCGGCGGTGGCCTGACCCGAACCCCCTACCCGCTGATCCAGTTTGCGCCATCGCGCGTGAAGTCGGGCACGTCCGGCGCGGACGGCTTCGTCTACAAGGCCAATGCGTCGTACAAATTCCGCGAGGGCCTGTTGTTATACGGGACTTATTCGACCGGATATCGCATCGGCGGACCCAACACCGTACCGCCGTGCGTCCTGCCCTTGGCACCGGGCCAGAACGTCTGCGCGCTGCCGAACGAACTGTTTTATCAGCCGGACAAGACCTACAATAAGGAAATCGGCGTTCGCGCCAATCTGTTCGGCGGCCGCGTGACCGTCAATCTCGATGCCTACCATATCATCTGGAAGCAGCTGCAAGTCGGTAGCCAGACGGTCAACGGCGCGGTCGGCATTACCACCAATGCCGGTGCGGCGGTATCGAAAGGCATCGAGTTTACCGGGACCGCGAATATCACCGATAAGCTGAAAGTCTCGGCGACCTATGCCTATCTCGATGCCCATCTGACGCAGAACGCGCCCGGGCTGATCGTGGTTGGCAGCACCAAGTACACCGCCTTTGCCGGCGATCGTTTGCCGGGATCGCAAAAGCATTCGGGCAGTTTCGGCGCGACCTATACCCAACCGCTCGACAACGGAGCGAAGCTGGCGTTGAACTGGACGCTCACCTATCATGGCGATCAGTTCACCAAGACAGGCAATCGCGGATTTGGCGAGGTGATCCCGGATTACGTCCTGAACCGCGGATCGCTCACCTATCGCACCAAGCGTTATGATTTCAGCATCTATGCGCTGAATATCTTCAACCAATATGCGATCAGTTCGGTGGGTAACGATTTCAGCAAGATCGGCCCGCAAAATACCGACTACGGCATTTCGCGGCGCTATTACAGTTATGCCGTGGTGACGCCGCGGACGATCGGGGTCGAGGCGAGCGTACACTTCTGATCGAGCCCCGGGCTTTCCGCCACACGGCGGCAAGCCCGGGAAGCCGCCGTGTGCTTATTCAGACCGAAATTGCCGCATCGTCAAAGAACGCGCGAACGGGCGCAAGGTCCGCTTCATGCGCGCGCCAGCGTTCGACCGAATCGCGGTACATCGGGCGGCGCACCTGGGCGGCACTCGGGGTGGCAACGGCGGCGCTGTTGGTGTGGAAACCGAGCGCAGCATCGGTCCAGTCGAGCCCGCAATGCGCGAACAAGCGGCGGCTTTGCTGCTCCTGATCGGCCACGAGATCCTCGTAGCGCAGTTGCAGGATCCGGCCGGGCAACAGCGTCTCCCAAAACGTCATGAGCCGATCGAACCGCGCGAAGTAGCGCGCCGTGTCGAGCAGATCATGGCTGTAGGCGTAATAGGCCGACGTCGTTGCAAACAGGTTTTTGTAATTGCTCCACACCGTATCCATCGGATTGCGGCGCAAGCAGACGATGCTCGCCTGCGGAAGCGCGCGGGCGATGTGGCCGATGTGCAGGAAGTTCGCCGGAAGCTTGTCGATGAAGCGGCCATCCACGCGCCGCCGATGCTGGACGGCATGCGCAAGATAAGCACGGCCAACCGCATCGGGCGACAGGGCGCCGGAGGCGAAGAGCGTTTCGGGATCGGTGACGAAGCGCGAGCGGGTTCCGCTCAATTGCTTGATCGCGAGCGGCATCGCCTGGAGTTCGCCGGCGCTGTGCACCTGCGGATGTGAGGACAGGATGCGGTCAACCAGCGTCGTGCCGGTGCGCGGCATGCCGGTGATGAAGATCGGCGCTTCCGTTACCTGGCTTGAACCGCTGAAAAAGTCGGGCTTGCGAAACGCCGTTTCGATCGCGTCGAAGATCGCGGCATCGCTGGAAAAATCATAGGCGGTTCGCGCCTTGTGCGCGGCGTTGGCAGCGGACAAGTGCCGAAAGGCCGGTTGCGGCTCGCCAATGTCGTCATATTCCTTGGCCAGCGCATAGCGGATGCGCAATGCATCATCGGGCGACGACGCGGCGGCCAGCACCGCCTCGAGCCGGGCGATATGGTTCGCGGTCGGGCTCGCTTTGGCGAGGCCAGACAGCGCATAATGCGCCCGCCCGTGACGCGGTGCGCGCGCCAGAATCGCTTCATAGTGCGCGGTAGCCTCCACCGTGCGCCCGAGGAACCCCAGCGCCAACGCGAGATTATAGCGATACTCCAGATTGCCACCGTCGCGCGCGACGGCCGGTTCGAAACAGCGCAATGCCGCCTGATGATCGCCGAGCCGGGCATGGATGTTCCCGATCGTATCGAAGGTCAGCGCATCGTCCGGCCCGGCCGCGAGCGCCGCTTCGGCGGCCACGCGCGCCTCGCCATCGCGACGCACCAAGATCAGCATCCGCGCCTTTTGTGCGAGATATTCCGCCCGCGGTGCGATCGCGATGGCGGCATCGAGCTGCCCGATCCCGACCGTGACGCGTCCCTGTAGCGCATCGGCGAGGCCGAGCAGGAAATGCGCCTCGGCTGGGTCGACCACGCCCTGCGCCAGCGCCCGCGCGCGCACCGCATCCCCCGCGCCGATCGCGTGTCGCGCCGCTTCACTGCGAGGATCCATCAGACACTTTCTTTCGGAGGAGGAATCATCGGCTCAATTGGTCAGTGTTCTTACCGCTGCGACGGCGGCGGAAGCGCGATTTTCGATCCCCATCTTTTCGAAAATCTGTTCGAGATGCTTGTTGACGGTGCGTGGGCTGATCCCCAGGATTTCGCTGATCTGTCGGTTCGCCTTGCCACGGCTGATCCACAGCAGCACTTCGGCCTCGCGATCGGTCAGACCGTGGCGGGCGGCCAACACGCGTTGTTCCGCGCCGTCGAGCAGCTCGGCAATCCGAAACAGCCACGGATCGGATCCGCCCTGTCCAAGCAACGTGAATTCGAGATCGCCGCCGGAAATGGCCTGTCGCACGGTGCGATGGTCACCACTGCCGCACAGCTGAACGAGCGTGGCGATAAAGGCGTCGGGCAGGCCTGCGTCTCCGAAATGCCTGACCAGAATCGCCATCGCTTGCGGAGTCGACCACGATATTGCGCCGTTGCGGTCGAGCGCCAGCAACGACCGCCCGCTCTGGTCGAGCGCTGCCTGACTACCCTTGGTGATGCGCGCATTATCGAGATGGACTCGGATCCGCGCGAGCAATTCTTCGACGATAACGGGTTTATGGATGTAATCGACGCCACCAGCGGCCAAGCCGCGAACCACATGCTCAGTCTCGGTCAGCCCGGTCATGAAGATCACCGGGACATGCGGCAGACGCGGATCGGCCTTGATCCGCTGCGTCGTCTCGAAGCCGTCCATCACCGGCATCATCGCATCCATGATGACGAGATCGGGCACGAACAGCGCCAGCGATTGCAGCGCAGCGGTACCGTCGCTGGCGACCACTACCGTCATCCCCGCCCCCTCCAGCGCGGCGGTCAGGAAGCTCAGCGATTCGAGCGTATCGTCGACGACCAAAATGGTGGGCCCGGGCGGATGGCGCGGCGCGTCAGCCATATTTGTCCAAAAGGGCGAGAAAGGCTTTGAGATCGAAGCTGCGCAGATGCCCGCGCAACTGTTCGACGAGCGTTACGCTGGCGGGAAATTCGGCCGCGAGCCCATCCAGCGCCGCAGCGATATTGCGGACATGCCCGATCCGGCCAAGATGGCGCAATTGCGCAAGGCTCGCCGATGCACCGTCAAGATTCGCGATCGGCCCCGGTGTTGTGCGCGTGCCCGGCTCGTCCGCGTCCCACGCAATGCCGAGTTGGCCGGCGACGGCGTCGAGCAGCGCGTCCAGTTCCACCGGCTTCAGCACGAAACCGTCATGCGCGGCCGCGCCGTCGCCACCGGCGGCGAATTCCTGAGCGTTGGCGGACACCATCAGGATCTTGAACCGATGTCCCTGATCGAGCGCGCGCAGCTGCTTGGCGACCTGCCACCCGGTCAGGCCGCGCATCTGGATATCGAGCAACACCAGATCGGGGGCGCAGCGCGCGGCCAAGGCGATCGCGTCCTCACCGCCCGATGCCGCAAAGACAGCGAAGCCCAACGGCTGCAACAAGCCTTGCAGCACGGTCAATTGCGCCGGATCGTCATCGACGAGCAGGATCGTACGGCGGTGACCGGTATAACCCGTGATCGACCGCCGTCGCGCCGTCGGTGTCGGCGCGTTGCTGACCTCGGCGAGCATCAGGCGTAGCCGGAACACGCTGCCCGTGCCGACCGTGCTGGACACCGACACATCCCCGCCCATGACCTCGGCCAACACCCGCGTGATCGCGAGACCCAGTCCAGTGCCGGGCTGGCTGAGCGCCACGTCCGAACTGCCGCGGTTGAACGGTTCGAAGATGGCCTCGATGTCTTCGGGCGCAATGCCGATGCCGGTATCCGAAATCTCGAACTCGGCGATCAAGCCGCGATAACGGACTTTCAGCGTGACTGTCCCGCTTGGTGTATATTTGACGGCATTGAACAGCAAATTGACCAAGACTTGGCGCAAACGCTTTTCATCGCCGCGGACGTGCGTCGGCAAATTGGGTGCGGCGGCATAGTCGAAGTTCAGCCCCTTCGCCTCCGCCTCGACCCGCACCAACGCCACGATCGCCTCGAGAAACTCCGGCAGGGGTACGATGTCGCGGTTCAGCTTCTGAACGCCGCTTTCGATCCGCGAGATATCGAGCAGCCCATCGACGATGTTGATGAGATGTTCGCACGATCGGCGGATCACCCGCGCGGCATCGACTGGGTCGATTGCGCCCTTGCGTTCGAGCAATTGCGCATAGCCATAGATCGCGTTCAACGGCGAGCGGATTTCGTGGCTGACCCCGACCAGATAGCGTGTCTTGGCGGCATTGGCGGTTTCGGCGGCGGTCCTGGCCTTTTCCAGCGCGGCCACGGTCGCGGCATGCGCGGCGTTCGTCTCGGCCAGCCGATTCTGCTGCGCATCGCTCGCGGGTTCGACGGGGCGGCGGCGGTCGCGCATCACCACGCGCTGCCCGCTGGCCGGTCGCAATGCGGCAAGCGCGACGCCATCAGGAATGTGGCCGTGGCGGGCGCGGGTAGACGATGAAATCGCCTTCATTCGCGAGCGCGGGTGCAGCCGCCACGCGGTGGACGGCCGCCTGCAGTCGCGGCACCGCCGACGCCGGCAATTCGAGCGGGTGTTCGTCGGGGTGCGTCGCCGCCTGCATCGCATAGTCTTTGCCGGCGGTGTTGGTCATCTCGATATGCGTCCCCAGCAGCAGCGCGATCCGGTGGGTTTTGGCGAAGGCGGCGACGCGGTCGGCGCTCGCCACGAACGCCGCGAACTGATCGGTCGGGACATACAGCCGCCCGGAATAGAGCATGTCGCCCGAAAACAGGAGTTGCGTGCGTGGATCATAGACCATGATGTGCGCTGGTTCATGCCCCGGCGTCGGAATGATCGAAAGCATGCGCCCACCCAAATCATAGGCGGCGATATCGTCGGGCCAGTGCGCCACGCCGAAAAATTTCGCGACGTCCTCGGGCTTCAGCCCGATCACGGTCGTATTGGGCCGCGCGGCGAATTCGCTGTCCCCCTGATGATGATCGCCGTGGCTGTGCGAGTGCGCCACGATCAGCGGGATCGACGCGCGATGATGCTCGGCCAGCCACTGCGCGATTACCGCGTCGACCGCCGGGCGAATCGCCAGACCGCCCGCGCCGGTGTCGATCAGCAACGCGCGATCGCGACCGAACAACACATAGAGGAACGGCGCTTCGAAATTGGTGCGTACCGATTGCCGGATGACGAAGGTGTCGCGGTCATAGCGTTGCACCTGTGTCTGCGGCTCGACCGGGGTCGTGCCGTCGATCCAGTGCGCGAACGGATGCGGACGCTTGGTTGCTCCCGCGGACGACGGAACGAGCGCGCTCACGGCGAGGGAAAACGTCAGCGAAAAAGCTGCGAAGCGGTACCCAGCCGACATTTGGTGTCTCCCTACCCATCGTTGACGCAGTGCACAAAAAGATGGCGCTCGCCCGTCGACACAAGTAAGGGTTATTACGGATTGGATCAAACGTAATATTATTCTGTCGTATTTGACCCTTGGCACACACAGCAGCCGTTCTGGAGAATCGATGATGGCGCACTGGTTTCCCAAGACTCGCACCGGCGCTCGACTCGCTGCGATGGTGGTGGCGGCGCTCCTGTTACCGTCGTGTTCGCAGCCCGCAGGCGCGCCCAAGGGGCGCACCGAGTTCAAGATCGGCTGGTCGATTTATGCCGGGTGGATGCCCTGGCCCTATGCGCAGCAAGCCGGGATCGTGAAGAAGTGGGCCGACAAATACGGGCTCAAAATCGAGATCATACAAGTCAACGACTATGTCGAATCGGTCAATCAATACACCGCGGGCAAGCTCGACGGTGTGACGGTCACCAATATGGACGCGCTCACTATTCCCGCGGCGGGCGGCAAGGACACCAGTGCGGTGATCATCGGCGATTATTCCAACGGAAATGACGGCGTTGTTTTGAAGAACGCGGCGTCGCTTGCGGACATTAAGGGCCGAACGGTCAATCTGGTCGAGCTGTCGGTGTCGCACTATCTGCTCGCGCGCGGTCTGGAGACGGTCAAACTCGGTTTGAAGGACGTGAAGACGGTCAACACCGCGGATGCCGATATCGTCGGGGCCTTCGCTGCACCGATCGTCACGGCGGCGGTCGCCTGGAACCCGCAGCTCAACGAAATGAAGAAGGCGCCCGGCGCGGTGCTGGCGTTCGATTCATCGAAGATTCCCGGCGAAATCCTCGATCTGCTCGTGGTCGACAAGGCAACGCTCGCGGCCAATCCCAATCTCGGCAAGGCGCTTGCGGGGATTTGGTACGAGACGATTACGCTAATGCAGCAGCAGGATGCCGCCGGAAAAGCCGCGCGTGCCGCAATGGCGAAACTGGCGGGGTCGACCGCCGCCTCGTTCGACGCGCAGCTCTCCACAACACATCTCTATGCGACGCCAAAGGAAGGCGTTGCCGCCGCCGCCGACCCCGCGCTGATCACGACCATGACGCGCGTGCGCGATTTCAGCTTCTCCAAGGGCTTATTCGGTCCGGGCGCGAAATCGCCCGATGCGATCGGCATGTCCTTCCCGGCGGGCAAGACGCTGGGCCAGGCGGGCAATGTGAAGTTGCGCTTCGACCCGACCTTCATGCAGCTCGCTGCCGACGGCAAGCTGTAGGACGGGCCGCAGCGTGCGACTGGTCAACATCCGGCCAACGCGGCGCACGACGGCGCTGCTGGGCGCGGCACCGCTGATCCTGCTGGTCCTCGCCTATCTGGTGGCGTCGGCGAGTCGCCACGCCTTCAATCCAGCCGACAAGATCCTGCCGACGCCGGGCGCGATGATCGCCGCGATGCGGGCGCTGGTCATCGAACCCGATGTCATGACGGGCGAGCGCCTGTTCTGGTCTGACACCTTTGCCAGCCTCGAGCGGCTCGGGCTGGGGCTGGCGATCTCGACACTGTGGGCGCTGATCGCGGGACTGATTTTGGGGCTGATCCCGCTCATGCGCGCGACCTTTGGGGCCTTGGTGACGACGGTCGCGGTGATCCCGCCGATCGCGCTGTTGCCAATCCTGTTCATCGTCTTCGGCCTTGGCGAATCCGCCAAGGTTGCGTTGATTGTCATCGGCATCCTGCCGCTGATGATCCGCGATATCGCCGCGTATGTGGAATCGCTCCCGCCGGAACAGATGATCAAGGCGCAGACCTTGGGCGCGAGCAGCTGGCAACTCGCGCTGCGCGTGGCCCTGCCGCAAGTCATGCCGCGCTTGATCCACGCGGTGCGCTTGTCGCTGGGCCCCGCCTGGGTGTTCCTGATCTCGGCCGAGGCGATCGCCTCGGATGTCGGGCTCGGTTACCGCATCTTCCTGGTCCGGCGCTATCTGTCGATGGAGATCATCCTGCCCTATGTGGCGTGGATTGCCTTGCTCGCGATCGCCATGGACTGGGTGCTGCGGCAGATCAGTCAGCGCGGGTTCGCCTGGGCGCACGGCGCGCGATGACGGCGATGATCTCCCTCCGCAACATCTGGGTCGAATATGGCGACAAGATTGTGCTGGAACGCGTCAATCTCGACATCGCCGAGCGGTCGTTCGTGTCGATCGTCGGACCGTCGGGCGCAGGCAAGAGCACGCTGCTGCGCCTGTTGTTGGGGCAGGAAGCGCCCAGCCGCGGCCAGATCCTGCTCGACGGCGTCCCGCTCAAGCCGGAATGCGGCCCCGACCGGGGCGTCGTGTTCCAGCGCTATTCCGTGTTTCCGCACCTCGATGCGCGACACAATGTGCTGTTCGGGCTGGAATGCGCGGCGGCACCGCTGACCGGGCGCTTGTTCGGTGCCGCGCGTCGGGCCGCGCTCGAAGAAGCCGACGCGATGCTGGCGGCTGTCGGCCTGGGCGACAACGGCCATGTCTTTCCCGCGCAAATGTCCGGCGGGATGCAGCAACGCCTTGCGATCGCGCAGGCGCTGGTCAAGCGCCCGCGCATCCTGTTGCTCGACGAGCCGTTCGGCGCACTCGACCCCGGTATTCGCGGCGACATGCACCGCCTCATCACACGATTGTGGCGCGAACAGGCGCTCACCATCGCTATGGTGACGCACGATATCGAGGAGGCGTTCGCGCTCGCGACGCGGGTGCTGACGCTCGACAAGCGGCGGCACGATCCGCACGCGCCGCACCGCTTCGGGGCCACTGCGGTCTATGATCTCGTGCTTGATCGTCGCGTGAAAGCCGAGATTGAGGCGATCAGAAGTATTACGATCGACGAGAATGATAATAACTGAGACGGGTGTCGCATGAGTGAAGATTCTGCTTTGAAGGGCCTTTCCCGATTGAGCATGAGCTTGCCGACGGAGCTATACCGTCAGCTCGACGTCATGGTGCAGGAGCGTGGCTTGCCGTCGCGGTCGCAGATGATCGCCGAGCTGATCCGCCACGAGCTTGCCGACCATGGCGAGGTGGAGCATCCCGACGCGCTGCTCGCCGGGACGATCACGCTGGTCTATCGCTCGAACATGGGGCGGGTGCGCGAATTGCTCGCGCAGACCCAGCATGAATATCTGAAAGAGGTCATTTCCGCTCAGCACGTTTTCCTCGAGGACGAGCAATCGCTTGAAGTGTTGTTGGTGCAGGGACCGGCGGCCCGGCTGCGCGATCTGTGCGATGCGTTGCGCAAGGTGCGCGGCGTTCAGCAATTGCGGCTGTTCACCACCACCGCGCTGCTGCCGCCGCTCCACGAGCAAGTCAGCTTCAAAAGTGCCAAGTCAAGAAAGGCCGCATGATGGTTGCGCTGAACGATCCGCTCGCCGCGCGCGCCCATGCGCGCGCGATGGAAGGCGACGTCGCCGATGCGATGCCGATCCTGCCGCCGGTCGCCGACGATGTGCCGGCCGGGGTCATGCCCGAGGATGTGCTGTGGGAGGAACGGATCGCGGGCGGCGGCTATGCCTCGCGTCGGCTGAGCCGCGGATCGCGACTGCGCCTGATCGATCTGGACGGCGATGCCTGCGCGTCGATCCAGCTGTTCAACGCCGAGCTACCGACCGAGCGGCTCAACGTTGCCGATACGGTCAAGATTCAATGGAACGCCTATCTCGGCACGGGCAAGCTGTTGCTGTCCGACATGGGCCGCGTGATGATGAGCATCGTCAGCGACGATGCGGAGACGCACGACGCGTTTTGCGGTGCGTCCAACGCGGCATCGAATGCGCGGACGTATGGCGATGGCAGCAATTCGGGCGCGTTTCCCAATGCGCGTGATCGGCTGGTGCTCGGGGCGGCGAAACACGGTCTGGGCCGTCGCGACGTCCACCCCAGTATCACCCTGTTCAAGGGCGTCACGATCGCGGCGGACGGTGCCACCGTGCCCGTGCTCGGGCCGTTCGCACCGGCGCGCGCCGTCACGCTGCGCGCCGAGATGGACGTGATCGTGGTCATCGCCAACTGCCCGCACGTCCTCGACACCCGCCCGTGGAGCGTGACGCCGCTGCGCGCGACCGCGTGGCGCGGCGCGATGGCCGATGCGCAGGATCCGATCCGCAACGCGACGCCGGAGGGACGCCGCGCCTTTCTCAACGTCGATGATTATTGCCGCCGCTAGGAGCTGGAACTTGGGCGATCTCTCTCTCGAAGGCTTGAGCGGCGCGGTGCTGCATGACGAAATCGTCGCCGCGCGCGCGCCGTGGTTGCACCGCGTGAATGCGGGCGAGTCGCTACGCATCGTCGATCTGGAAGGCAATCAGGCGGTCGATTTTCTGATCTATGCAGGGGCCGACGATACCGAGCGCTACAGCGCGCAGGACACGATCGCGGCGCAAGCCAACATCTTTCTGCGCACCGGCAGCCAACTCCTGTCGAACGAAGGCCGGGTGATGATGACGATCACCGCGTCCGCAGTCGAATATCATGATACGATCGGCGGTGCCTGTTCCTGCGAGTCCAACAGTTTGCGCTATGGCCACCACACCAAGGCGCAGCATTCCTGTGTCGATAATTTCCTCGACGCCAATGCACGTCATGGCCGTGGCAAGCGCGACATGGTGTCGAACATCAATTTCTTCATGAATGTGCCGGTCGAGGCGGACGGCGCGCTCGGCATCGTCGACGGGATTTCGGCACCCGGCCTGACGGTCGATCTCCGCGCCGAGATGGACGTGATCGTGGTCGTGTCGAACTGCCCGCAAATCAACAATCCCTGCAACGGCTTCAACCCGACACCGGTCCGCATGATCGTCACGGCATGAGGTTCGACACGGTCCTGATCGCCAATCGCGGTGCGATCGCCTGCCGGATTATCCGCACGTTGCGCATAATGGGATTGCGATCGGTCGCGGTCTATTCGGACGCCGATGCCGGGTCGCTGCATGTGGCCGAGGCCGATCTCGCGATCCGGATCGGCGCGGGCCCGCCTGGCGAGAGCTATCTTAACGTCACCGCCATCCTGGCCGCCGCGCGCGACGGCGGGGCCGGAGCGATTCATCCGGGCTATGGCTTCCTTGCCGAAAATGCCGACTTTGCCGAGGCCTGCGCCGCGGCCGGGATCGTCTTCATCGGGCCGACGCCGGACAATATCCGCACCTTCGGCTTGAAGCACAGCGCGCGCGCGCTGGCGACCGCGCATGGCATTCCGCTGGCGCCCGGGACCGACTTGCTGGTCGATGTCGAGGCAGCATCGCAGGCGGCGACCGCGATCGGCTTTCCGGTGATGCTGAAGGCGACGGCAGGCGGCGGCGGCATCGGCATGCGCATCTGTCGCGATGATGCCCAGCTACGCGAAGGATTTGCAGGCGTCGTGCGACAGGGCACGGCGAGCTTCGGCAATGCCGGCGTGTTCCTCGAACGCTATGTCGAGCGCGCACGACACATCGAAGTGCAGATTTTTGGCGATGGCGCGGGCCGCGTCGTCGCACTCGGCGAACGCGATTGCTCGCTCCAACGCCGCAACCAGAAGGTGGTCGAGGAAGCACCGGCGCCCAACCTGCCGGACGCGGCGCGCGCTGGCTTGATCGCCGCCGCCGTGCGACTGGGCGAAGCGGCGCGCTATCGCTCGGCCGGGACGGTCGAGTTTCTCTATGATGCGGCGCGCGACGACTTTTTCTTCCTAGAGGTCAATACGCGGCTCCAGGTTGAACATGGCGTCACCGAAGAGGTGATGGGGATCGACCTGGTCGCATGGATGATCCAGGCGGCGGCGGGCGACCTATCCTTCCTCGATACCGCTCCGCAGACGCCGATCGGGGCATCGATCCAGGTGCGGCTCTATGCCGAAGACCCGGCGCTCGACTATCGTCCGACATCGGGCGTGCTGACCGAGGCCGCCTTCCCGCCCGACGCACGCGTCGAGACCTGGGTTGCCAGCGGGGTCGAGGTAAGCAGCTTCTACGATCCGATGCTCGCCAAGCTGATCGTGACCGCGCCGGATCGCGCCGCCGCCGTGCTCGCGATGCAAGCGGCGCTCGACGACACGCGCATTTCGGGTATCGAGACCAATCTGCGCTGGCTGCGCGACGTCGTGCGCACGCCGGCGTTTGTGTCCGGACAGGTATCGACGCGCGCGCTGGAAGCGGTCGTGTACCGCCCGCGCAGTATCCGCGTGCTGTCAGGTGGCACGGCCACCAGCGTGCAGGATTATCCGGGGCGCGAAGGCTATTGGGCGATCGGCGTGCCACCATCAGGGCCGATGGATGCGCTGTCGTTCCGGCTTGGCAACCGTTTGCTCGGCAATGATGAGGGGCTGGCCGGGCTGGAGATCACCGCGACCGGGCCGTCGCTGCTGTTCAATACCGATGCGATGATCTGCCTGACCGGTGCCGATTTCGGGGCGACGCTCGATGGCGTCGCGGTGACGCGCGGCGTTGCGGTCGTGGTCGGCGCGGGGCAGACGCTGGCGCTGGGGCGCGTGCGGCATGGCGGCGTGCGCGGCTATCTGCTGGTGGCGGGCGGGCTCGACATACCGGCCTATCTCGGCAGCCGCAGCACCTTCGATCTCGGCGAATTTGGCGGGCACGCCGCGCGGCGGCTGGTGGCGGGCGATACGCTGCATCTCGGCGACGCGCCGACCGCGACTCCGCTATCCACTGCGGACGCGCCCGCGATCGGGACCGAATGGACCGTGCGCGTGCTTTACGGCCCGCACGGTGCGCCCGATTTCTTCACACCCGACGATATCGCGACCTTCGCCGCGTCGGTGTGGAAGGTCCATTACAATTCGAACCGGACCGGGGTTCGCCTGATCGGTCCCAAGCCGCATTGGGCGCGGCAGGATGGCGGCGAGGCGGGGCTGCATCCCTCGAACATCCACGACAATCCCTATGCGATCGGCGCGATCGATTTTACCGGCGACATGCCGATCATCCTTGGTCCCGACGGGCCGTCGCTCGGCGGCTTTGTCTGTCCGTTCGTGGTGATCGCGGCGGACCTGTGGAAGATCGGCCAGCTTGGCGCCGGCGACAGTGTGCGCTTCGGCGTCGTCACCGCAGCGGCAGCCGCGACCGCTGCGGCGCTGCAAACGGCTTGGCTGGCCGGCGCGGCCCCGCAGGCCGAAGCCGAGATCGTCGCATGCGTGGACGTTGCTGGGCTCTCACCCATTCTGGCCGATCTGCCCGCCGCAGATGGGCGACCGCGCGCGGTGTATCGGCAGCAGGGCGACCGCAACATTCTGGTCGAATATGGCCCGATCGTGCTCGACCTCGAACTGCGCATCCGCATCCATGCGCTGATGATCGAGCTGGAGCGAATGGCGCTGCCGGGCGTCATCGACATCGTCCCCGGCATCCGCTCGCTGCAATTGCATTTCGACGGTGTCGCGCTCGACCAAGCGGCGGCGCTCGCTGCGCTGGTCGCGGCCGAGGAGCGGCTCGGCGGGCTCGACGATTTCACCATTCCTTCGCGGATCATCCACTTGCCGCTCAGCTGGAAAGATCCCGCGATCTACGAGACGATCGCCAAATATGAGGAAGCGGTGCGCGACGACGCGCCGTGGTGCCCCGACAATATCGAGTTTATCCGGCGCATCAACGGCCTCACCGATGTCGACGCGGTCGAGCGGATCGTGTTCGACGCGACCTATCTCGTCATGGGGCTGGGCGACGTCTATCTCGGCGCGCCGGTTGCCACCCCGATCGATCCGCGCCACCGGCTCGTCACCACCAAATACAATCCAGCGCGGACGTGGACCCCGCCCAATGTCGTCGGCATCGGCGGCGCGTATATGTGTATCTATGGCATGGAAGGGCCGGGCGGCTACCAACTGTTCGGGCGCACCATTCAGGTATGGAACACGCACCGCCAGACCGACGCGTTCATCGACGGAAAGCCGTGGCTGCTGCGCTTTTTCGACCAGATCCGCTTCTTCCCGGTCAGTCATGACGAGCTGGTCGCATGGCGGCGCGATTTTCCGCTGGGGCGGCGCGCGATTGCGGTGGAGGAGACCGAATTCCGGCTGGCCGATTACCGTGCCTTCCTCGCCGACAATGCGGCGGGGATCGACGCGTTCCGCGAGCAACGGCAGGCGGCGTTCGATGACGAGCGGGCGGACTGGGCGCGGCGCGGCGAGTTCGACCGGGTCGCCGCACTGACCGAAAGCGGTACCGATCTGGCGCAGGAAACGACGATCGAGCTGCCCGCCGGGACCGAGTGCGTCGAGGCGCCCTTTGGCGGGGTGATCTGGAAGCTGCTGGTCGCGCCGGGCGACCGCGTCGCGGCGGGTGACAGCCTCGCGGTGATCGAAGCGATGAAGATGGAGTTTCCCGTCGAAGCGCCGTGCGCAGGCACGATCGAAGCCGCTTATGTCGCCGAGCGCCAGTCGATCCAGCCCGGCGCGCCGATGTTCGCCTTCAAGCGGGCTCCGTGACCGCGCTGACCCGCCTCAACGCGCAAGCGATAGCGGCCGATGTGATCAGCGGTCGCGTCTCGGCGGTCGATCTCGTTCGCGACGTGCTGGCGCGGCTCGCGATCTATGATGCTGTGCAGCCACAGGCCTGGATTGCGCGGTTCGACGACGCGACCCTGATCGCGTCGGCGCGAGCGGTCGATGCCCGGATTGCAGCGGGGGAGCAGCTGCCGCTCGCGGGCGTACCGTTCGCGGTGAAGGACAATATCGACGTTGCCGGGATCGACACGACGGCGGGCTGTCCGAGCTTCGCGTTCCGCCCGGTAGCCTCGGCGAGCGTGGTCGAGCGCTTGCTGGCGGCGGGCGCGATTTGCATCGGAAAAACTAGTCTCGATCAGTTTGCTACGGGCCTGAACGGCACGCGCAGCCCCTATGGCGCACCGCGCAACGCCTATAATCTCGGCTACGTCAGCGGGGGATCGAGTTCCGGATCGGCGGTAGTGGTTGCCGCCGGCCTGGTCGCTTTTGCGCTGGGAACCGATACCGCCGGCTCCGGGCGCGTGCCGGCTGCGTTCCAGCACTTGATCGGGCTGAAGCCGTCGCGCGGGCGGTGGAGCACACGCGGGGTGGTGCCCGCTTGCCGCACGCTCGATTGCGTAACCGTGCTGGCGTCGACAATCGCCGATGCGCGGCTGGTCGATGCGGTCGCAGCAGGCTTCGACCCGGCCGATCCTTTTTCGGTCGACGTGCCGGAGCGCCCACGCGACGCGCGGCGGATCGGCGTGCCCCAGCCCGATCAGCGACTGTGGTTCGGCGATCTGGAATCGGAGCGGTTGTACGACCGGTCGCTCGACGTGC
Source organism: Sphingomonas psychrolutea (assembly GCF_014636175.1). Taxonomy (GTDB): domain Bacteria; phylum Pseudomonadota; class Alphaproteobacteria; order Sphingomonadales; family Sphingomonadaceae; genus Sphingomonas; species Sphingomonas psychrolutea. The sequence continues at coordinate 141,999 of NZ_BMDW01000005.1, forward strand.
TCGCCAGCGGCGGCGCGGAGATCGTCGAGTTCGATCTGGCCCCGTTCAACGAAGCCGCGCAATTGCTGTATGGTGGTCCCTGGGTCGCCGAGCGTACCGCCGCGATCGAAGCCGTCCTTGCCGCCGATCCAGCCGATCTCGATCCCGTCGTCCGCGAAGTGGTCTCGGCCGGGATCGGGGTCAGCGCGGTTGATTTGTTCAACGGCATCTATCGCCTGGCCGAGCTACGCCGGGTCGCGGATACGCTGTGGGGGTTGATCGACCTGATCGCGCTGCCGACCACCGGCACGACCTATCGCGTGGCGGAAATGCGCGCGGCCCCGATCGCACTCAACAGCGCGCTGGGGGCCTATACCAATTTCGTCAATCTGCTCGACATGGCCGCGATCGCGCTGCCTGCCGGCGCCCGGCACAATGCGACCGGGTTCGGCATCACGCTGATCGGCCCGGCCGGGACCGACCGCGCGCTGCTGGCGGCGGGCGATGCCTATCTCGAAACGGCGGGTCTCGCCCCGCCCCCACCCCTGGACCTGGAGGGTCGCATGCAGACCGTGAAGCTAGCCGTTGTCGGCGCGCATTTGAAGGATATGCCGCTCCACTGGCAATTGACGTCGCGCGACGCGGTGTTCGTCGAAGCGACGCAGACCGCGCCGACCTATCGCCTCTATGCAATGGCGGGCAGCGTGCCACCCAAGCCCGCGCTCGTGCACAGCGATGACGGCGCGGCGATCTTGGTCGAAGTCTATGAGCTCGACGTCGCCGCATTCGGCAGTTTCGTCGTCGATGTGCCGCCGCCGCTCGCGATCGGCACCGTGACGCTTGCCGACGGCAGCAGCGTCAAGGGCTTCGTCGCCGAACCCCGCGCGACGCTGGGGGCCGAGGACATTACCGCGCTCGGTGGCTGGCGTGCATATGTCGCGCGCGGCAGTTGACGACTCCGTCTCTACGTCATTTATACACCTGGTAGTTCGACCCCGCCATCTTAAGGAACCTGCCAAGGAGACGAATGGTGACTGGTGCAGAAAACTCGGTGAAACAGACTGTGTTCGACCTGATCCCGCCGGCGATGGTGGCGGCGGTGGTCCTGTTCTGGGCGTTCGGCCCCGGGACGTGGATCAACAATCCGTGGTCGATCGTGATCGTGGGGGGGTTGATCACCGCCACCGTCCAGTTGCTGGAATTGCTGCATGAGCGGCATGCCGGCTGGCGGATCAACGCAACGGAGTTTGTGACCGATCTGTTCTATGTTCTGCTCGGCTACACCGCCATCGCCTGGGCATCGAATTTGCTCGCCGAGACGCCGCTGAAGGCGATCAAACAGTCGCTCGGCATCAGCACCCCATGGGCGATGCACATGCCGTTCCTTCTGCAGGTCGCGCTGGTGGTCTTCCTGGTCGAATTCGGGCAATATTGGATGCACCGGTTGATGCATAACAACGCCTTTTTTTGGTCGACCCACGCGCCGCACCACCACATCACGCAGCTCAACGCGATGAAGGGCTATGTCGGCAATCCGCTCGAGCTGTTCCTGATCAGCCTGAGCGTCGTCGCGCTGTTCGATTTGCCACAGGCGGCGCAGTTCTGCGCCTTCAACGTGCTGGGCGTGATATCGACCTTCGCGCACGCGAACGTGCGGTGCGATCCGCCCCGCTGGTATTCCTTTTTCTTCACCACCATTCGCAACCATAGTTTGCATCACACCGCGCTGAGCTTTGAAGATACGCGCTGCAATTACGGCAATTCGCTGATCCTGCTCGATCGCATCTTCGGCACGTATCGCGAGGGGGAATCGGCGGTCGTCGGGCAGGAGGAGCGCAAGCGCCTGTCGATCTTGGAGCAAACGTTGTTCCCGGCACGTCCGCTGATCGCCAAGGTGAAAGCCAAGCGAGGCCAATCCGCCTCCGCCGCACTGTGAACGGCTGGCAAAGCGCGCGGTTTGACCGACGGAAGGCTACTTTGAAAAAATATATCGCGGCCGCGGCGACGATCGGGGCCTGTCTTGCGCCAACCGCGGTTTGGGCAAACGTTCCCAAGGAACGCGTCATCAACGTTCCCGGTTTCGCGGATTTCATCGCCGTCGATGGCGCGACCGTATGGGTCACCAATCGGGGCCGCGTCGAGCGCTGGTCGAAGCGCAAAAAGCTTGCCGAGGTCGCGATGGCGCATCCATGCGGCGCGATGGCGGTGACCGACGGGTCGCTATGGGTCGCCGATTGCAAGGATCTGACGCTCAACCGGATCGACTTGAAGACTGCCAAGATCACAGCAGTGATCGCAACCGGCCTCGCCCATTCCGACGGCGAACTGAATGTCGTCGCAGGCGCCGGCTCGGTATGGGTGGCAAGCGATGCAACGGGCATGGTCGCGCGCGTCGACCCGGCCAGCAACCGCGTGACGGCATCGATTCCGGTCGAGGCCGACAGCTCCTATCTCGCTTTCGGGTTCGACGCGGTCTGGGTGGTCAGCGGGGTCCGTCAAACGCTCCAGAAAATCGATCCGCGAACCAACAGCGTCGTCACGGCGACGCTGCTCGGCAAACAACCCGGCTTCCTTGCCGCCGGCGAAGGATCGGTGTGGGTGCAGGAGCAGGGTGACGGCACGCTGGCGCGGATCGACCCGGTCACAGGCAACGTCTCCGGTCGCGTCAAGGTCGACGCGACGCTGAAATATGGCGACATCGATACGGGCGGCGGCAAGGTGTGGCTGCGCACGACCGCCGGGCAGACCTTCGTCGTGATCGACCCGTCAACGCTGGCGATCCGCGCGCGCGTCGGGACGGCGGCGGGCAGCGGTGCGCTACGTTATACGCCAAAGGGTGTGTGGTCGACCGCGCATGACGTTCACACGCTGTCCTGGTGGAAGAAGCCAGCCAAGATCGGAAACTGACTTCGCTTTATCCGGGCAACGCAAGTGCGGACGTGCGGGAGATCGGATGCTGTTCGGATCGGCACGGAACGGATTAGCGACGGTCTTGCGCTCGTCCGATGCGCGGCGCATTCCTGCGACACACGATAAGGATTGAAACATGGCACGACTTCGCGCGATTCTGACCAGCGCGAGCGCGCTGACATTATCCTCGGTCGCGACCGCGCAAACCGACGCGCCGACCGACGCCAAAGCGATCGAACGCGCGTTCGACGCGACCATCAGTTCGCAGGATCAGCTCGACTGGCTGAAGACGATGTCGTCGGAACCCAACCATGTCGGTTCGCCGCACGACAAGGCCAATGCCGAGTTCATGCTGGCGAAGTTCAAGGAATGGGGCTGGGACGCAAAGATTGAGACGTTCTCGGTCCTCTATCCCACGCCGATTTCGACGACGGTCGAAATGCTCGCACCCGAGAAGATCGTGCTTGGCGGGCAGGAACCGCCGGTCGCCGGAGACGACACATCGGCCAACACCGCAGGCGCGCTGCCGCCCTATGTCGCGTTTCAAGGCGACGGCGACGTCACTGCCGACCTCGTCTATGTCAATTACGGCCTGCCTGACGATTACAAGGCGCTCGCGCGACGCGGTGTCGATGTGAAGGGCAAGATCGCGATTGCGCGCTACGGCGTCGGCTGGCGCGGTTTGAAGCCGAAGCTGGCGCAGGAACATGGCGCGGTCGGCACGATCATCTATTCCGATCCGGCGGATGACGGATACGGCGAAGGCGATGTCTATCCCAAGGGCGGTGCGCGCAACGCGAACGGCGTGCAGCGCGGCTCGGTCGCCGACATGACGGTCTATCCCGGCGATCCGCTGACACCCGGTATCGGCTCGGTACCCGGGGCCAAGCGCCTGTCGCGCACCGACGCGCAGACGATCCTGAAAATCCCCGTGCTGCCGATGTCGTATGGCGATGCGCAGAAGCTGCTGCAGCGGCTTGGCGGGCCGATCTCGCCAGCGTCGTTCCATGGCGGGTTGCCGATCACCTACCACATGGGCGGCGACGGCGCAGTCAAAGTGCATCTCGCGGTCAAGTCCGACTGGTCGCAAAAGCCCGTCTACAACGTTATCGCGACGTTGAAGGGCGCGATTTATCCCGACCAATGGGTGCTGCGCGGAAACCATCATGACGGATGGGTGTTCGGCGCGTCCGATCCGTTGTCGGGTAACGTGGCGATGATGTCGGAGGCGAAGGCGCTCGGCGCACTCTGGGCGCAGGGCTGGCGACCAGCGCGGACGATCGTCTATACCGGCTGGGACGCCGAGGAACCGATGCTGCTCGGTTCGACCGAATGGGCCGAACAGCATGCCGCCGAGTTGAAGGCAAAGGGCGTGATCTACATCAACACCGACGGCAACGGCCGCGGCTTCCTGCAAGCCGAGGGCAGCCACGACTTCCAGCATTTGGTGAATGGCGTTGCGGCCGACGTGATCGACCCTGAAACCAACGCGACCGTTGCCGCACGGCGTGCCGCCGCAATCCGCGTCGGTGCGTATGACAAGCGCGGGCGGGTGGATGAGGCCGCGCTTGCGGCCGCAGAGAAGGGCGGCGATTTCCCGCTCGGCGCGCTCGGATCGGGGTCGGACTATTCCGCCTTTCTCCAGCATCTCGGGCTGCCTGCGCTCAATATCGGTTTCGGCGGCGAAGAGGAAAGCGGCGGGGTCTATCATTCGATCTACGACAGCTATCACCACATGACGACGTTCGATGATCCGGGCCTGAAATACGGCGCAGCGCTGTCGAAGACGGTCGGGCGGCTCGTCCTGCGCGTCGCCGATTCTGCCACCCCGCCGCAGCGCTTCGGTGACTTCGCGACGACGGTCGCGACCTATCTGAGCGAAATCAAAAAGCTCGCCGAGGATCGCCGTACCCAGGACGGCAAGCGCGAAAAATTGCTCGCGGACGGTGCCTTCGGTCTGGCATCCGATCCGCTCAAGCCAGTCGCGGCCCCGCCGCCCGAGGCGCGGACACCGTTCATCGAATTCGCCGTTCTGGAGAATGCCGTGGACCGCTTGCAAACCGCCGCGATGCGCTACGATGCCGCCTATGCCGACAAAGGCGGCAAGCTCGATCCCGCGCGCCGCGCGCAGCTCAACGCGCAAATCCGCGACATCGACCAGCTCTTGCTCGACGAGCGCGGGCTGCCAGGGCGGCCTTGGTACAAGAACCTCATCTACGCCCCGGGCCGCTTTACCGGATATGGCGCGAAGACGCTTCCGGGCGTGCGCGAGGCGATCGAGGAACGCCGTTTCGACGATTCTGCTGTCTTTGCCGAACGCACCGCGAAGGTGCTGGCCGACTATGCCGCACGATTGGATGCCGCGCGCGGGACAATCGAAGGAGGCTGAGCGGTATCACCCCGATCGGGGCGTCGATCATTGCGCCTGAAATAGCGCTTTTTTCAGAACGACATGAACCCCTTTGTTGCGGTCCACCAGTTCGGTGATTTCGACATCCCCCGCAACGCTCATCAGCATATAGGCGTCATCGCGCGACATGCCTTTCACCGATACAAGGAAATCGAGCATGTTGCGCAGCGCCTTGCGCGTCGCGTTGCTGAGATCGTCGTCGAACCCCATCGCGATATAGGCATCCGGCGTTTCGGCACGCGGGTAAGGCGTTTTTTCACCCTTGTGCAGAACGAACTCAAGCGTACCCACCAGCGAGGTCTCGAGCGCGGTGATATCGACTTCGCCATTGCCCTGTGCGGCGTGCCCGTCGCCGACCTGGAACAAGGCGCCCGTCGCATGGACCGGCAGAAACAGCGTCGTCCCCGCCACCAGCGCCTTATCATCCATATTGCCGCCATGGATGCTCGGCGGCGCCGAATCGTAACGTCCGAACGCCGGCGGTGGCGCGACTCCCATGCTGCCGAAGAACGGATGAAGCGGCACGGCGATGCCCGGTGCGAAGGCCGCCACCATGCGCGCCTTGTCGAGCGGAACGATCTTGATCCGTGAATACGGGAAGTCGTCGGTCAGGAAACCGGCACCATAGCCAAATGCATTATAGGCATACGGGATCGCCAGATCGATCTTGCGAATCTGCACCTCCAGCGTGTCGCCGGGTTCGGCGCCTTCGATCGCGATCGGGCCGGTCAGGATATGCCCACCCGGACCGCGGCTGGCGGCGGGGACGCCGTCGAACACCGCGCGCAACGCCGGCTCGACGTCCTGCGGCGCGACGCCGGCCTTTTCGAGCCGCGCCGGGCTGCTGGTCAGCAGCGTGTGGACGATGACCGTGTCGCCCGAGCGGATCGTCAGCACCGGCTTGTCGGTTGCATCATAATGCCCCCACGCGACGGTCTGCGGCGTCGCCGGGAGATCGTACGTCTTGGCCGAAACGGGCGCGGCAACAATCAGGCCGACGAAAAGGAGGAGGCGCATCGATAATACCTTGGCGATTAGTTGGTTGGCGCAAAATCGCGCAGGTGCGCGACGGTCTTGGCGTCGAGCCGCTGGATCAGCCCGACGACCAAATCGACCATGCCGTCGAAATCGGCGCGATCGATGATGCCGTTATGCGCATGGGTATAGCGCGCCGGCACCACCAGATTGACCGTCGGCACACCGCCCGCGGTTGCCTGGATCGCCGCGCTGTCGTCGCCATAGCCCTGCACCAGATCAGTTTGCAGCGGAATCCGTTTCGCCGCCGCCACATCGCGTACCAGCGCGACCATCTTGCGGTTCGGCAGCGTGCTACTGTCGTAAAGGAAGATGCCCGGCCCGGCGCCAAGCGCCGCCTGCGTCTCCTCGAGGTTGCGGCCGGGGCTGTCGCCGGTGATGCCGCCTTCGATCGCGATGCCAATATCGGGCTTGATCAGGTCCGACGCGGTTCGCGCGCCGCGCAGCCCGATCTCTTCCTGCACGGTGGCTGCGACGAACAGGCGATTGGGATGGCCGCTCGCCGCCAACCGCCGCAACGCCTCCAGCACCACGGCGCAGCCGACGCGGTCATCCCACGCCTTGCCCAAGTAGCGGCCACCCGGCAGCGCCACGAACGGTGCGTCGGGCACGACCGGATCGCCCGCGCTGAGCCCGAGTTTCGCGACATCGGCAGCGCTGCGCGCGCCGACGTCGAGATAAAGCGAATCGCGCGGGAAGACCTTCCCACGCTCCTCGGTCGGCACGACATGGATATCGCGAATGCCCGTTACCGCATGGACCGGCCCCTTACTGCCGATGATGATCCAGCGCTGATCGGGCAGCGCCTGATCGAGCCAGCCGCCGAGCATCTGCATCGACAGGAAGCCGGTCGGCGTGACGCGCCGGACGACGCCGCCCAGTTCGTCCATATGCGCGTCGAGCATGATCTTGGGACCGCTCGACCCGTGTGCGGCGATGACCGAGCCCATGCCGTCATAGCTGATCTGATCGGTCGATGCCTTCATCTCGCGCACCATGATCGCGCGGACCGCCTCCTCGAAGCCCGACGGCCCCGGCGCATCGGCCAATTCGCCGAGCAACCGCTCGGTACGATCCTGCGCGAAAGCCGGCATGGCGGTGGCCGCGAGCACAATCGCAAGCAGGGATCGGGACATTCGTCGCATTCGATAATCCTTTGAAGGAACGGCACGGTGTTAAGCGCAATCGCCGCCCGGGCAATGGCGTTTATTGGCCGCGCATCACGGTGGTCGCGCGTCCGTTGCCGCGCGAAAGCCAACATCGCCGGCGCTTGGGATGCCCATAGTGGCTCCACAATGCGCGGCTAATCCGGCGTCGAACGCAAGAACGGGAGCGCTGCGATGTCGAAAGTCTACGGCCACTTGGGATCGATGACGGGACTGGCATTGATCCTCAGCCTTGGCGGTTGCGGCGCGAACGGCAGCACGACGAGCAGCGTCGCGGTCGTTTCGCCGACCCCGACACCCACGCCCACGCCGAGCTCTACACCCACGCCAACACCGACATCGGGGTCGACCAGCACAGCCTCCATCCTGTGCCCCTATAGCCAGAGCACGCCCAACATCACGCTGACGACCGGCGTCACCGCCACCAGCACATCATCCTGGACCTGCTCGTCATCGACCCGGACATTGACCGCGAACGGCGTGCCGAACCATCAGATCGGCACCTTCCCCAATTCGGGCAACCCCAACACACCGACCGTCCAGAACGTGAGCTTTTCGGCGACGCTCGCGCCCACGCTGACGAGCAGCAACAACGCATCGCGGTCACTCGGCTATGCGCTGAACGGCGTGAAATTAGATCCTGGCACCGGCGGCAGTTGCCCAAGCACTGCGACCAAAGCCTCGGATTGCACCGCGATCGGCGCCGGCACCTATTCGCTCGAAGCCTTGCAGAGTTTCTTCGATTTCGGTGTCGACAGCAACAATGCGCATGTCCAACCCGGCGGCATTTATCATTATCACGGCATGCCTGAGGGCATTCTGACGGCAGCCGGCGTCGGCAGCGCCGCGCAGCGGATGGTGCTGATCGGCTGGGCACCCGATGGCTACCCGATCTACGCTCGCTACGGCTATAGCGTCGCGACCAGCGCGGCGAGTACGCTGAAAGTGATCAAGGGCAGCTACGCCGTCGACACCGTCGCCGATACGGGCCGGCCGTCTGCTGCCAATATCCCGCTCGGCACCTTCGTCAGCGACTCGAATTATGTCGCGGGCTCGGGCGATCTCGATGATTGCAACGGGCGCTTCGGCGTGACGCCCGAGTTCCCCAGCGGAATCTATCATTACTACGCCACCGACACGTATCCGTATCTGCCGCGCTGCTTCAAAGGCACGTTCTAGATGATCGCCAAGGCTGATCGGCGCAGCCTTCAGCTCTTGCTGATCGGATTTGGTCTGGCCGGCACATCGACGATCCTCGCTCAGACGCGCGGCGATGAAACGGGACCGCGGCCACGACCGCCGATCGAAGCCTTGGCTGCATGCAAAGCCAAAACCGAGGGCGCGAGGTGCAGCGTCGGGAGGCCCGGTGGTCCAATGGACGATGGGACATGCCATGCGCCGCCCGGCCTGCAACTGGCGTGCCTGCCGCGCGGCGGGCCTGCCGGCGGCCCGCCGCGACCCGAGCAAGGCGTCGCGATCCCGGCGACGGCCGTCGATACCCGCACGACGCTGTGCGCGCTCCAGTCCAAAGGCACCAACGCCTCGGTCAGGCTGCGGTTCGAAGCCCGCTGGAGCTGCAGCGCCGACGCCCGCACGCTCGTCGCCAACGGAGTGCCCAATCATCGCGTGGGGGCGTTTCCCAATGCGGGCAATCCGAACCCGCTCGCTGCGCAATCGGTGCGGTTTTCGACCACGCTCACCCCGGTGGCGCGTGCCGGGTCTGGCGCGTTCGTCAAGGTTGCAGGTTATGCGCTGAACGGGATCAAGTTTGATCCGGGCACTGCGCAAAGCTGCGATACGCCCTGCGTCGATCGTGGTGCGGGCCATGGTAATCCATGGCGGATCGAGGCGCTGGGCCAGACGTTCTTCGCCTTCGGGGTCGATGCCAACCACGCGCATGTGCAACCCGGCGGGGCGTATCATTATCACGGCGTGCCCGAGGGTATGCTGAGCCCCGCCGCACGCGCCGGTCGCGCGATGGCGCTGATCGGCTGGGCGGTCGACGGGTATCCGATCTATGCACGCTTTGGCCATGCCGATGCGATGGCGCTGGCCAGTTCGCTGCGCGCGATGCGGCCGAGTTACCGGCTGAAAGCGCGGCCCGATGCCGGGCGGCCGCGCGTCGACTTCGCGCCGATGGGGACCTTCACGCAAGACTATGAATTCGTCGCGGGGCTCGGCGATCTCGACCAATGCAATGGCCGCCGTGACGTGACGCCGGAATTCCCGCGCGGCATCTATCATTATTACGCAACCGATGGCTTCCCCTTCATCCAGCGGTGCGTGAAGGGCACGCCCGCGCGCGTGGCCGATGATGGTCCGCCGCCCTTCGGCACCTTTGCAAGGCCGCGCTGGTGATTTGGCGATTTGCCCTCTTTCTCCTCGGGCTGGCCGGGCTTGTCGTTGCTGCCGACGCGCATTTGCTGCCCGCGCAGACGGCGACAATGAACGTCGTTGGCAACACCGCCTATTTCGTCGTGTCGGTCCCGGTTTCTGCGCTCAACGGAATCGACGACGATGGCAGCGGCGGCGCATCGCAAAGCGAGATCGCCCGCCATTCGCACGACATATCGATGCAATTCGCGCGGCATTTCACGGTGTCGGCCGATGGCGCAGCGGGCACGCCGCTCATGACGATGGCCTGGTCCCCGCAAACCGAAGGGCCGGCCGCCGACAGCGATTATATCGTCGTGCTGCATAGCGTGCGCTTCGCGACCCCACCGCACAGCCCGATGGTCGCCACCGACCTGTTCGGGACGCGTAGCGGCGAAGGCCAGATGACGATCACCGCCAAGCGCGACAAGCGCGAGGACACCGCCGAAGTTGCGATCCTGCGCCCGGGGGCTGCCGAACACCGCTTCTTTCGTGGCGGCTTTGCGACCTTCGTCGATTTCGTCCGGATCGGGATCGAGCATATCCTGACCGGCCCCGATCATTTGCTGTTCCTGATGACCATCATCGTCGCGGCGGCCGGCTGGCGCTATTGGCTGAGCGTGGTAACGAGCTTCACGATCGCACACAGCATCACGCTGACGCTCGCAGCATTAGGCGCGGTGCGGATCTCGGCCGCGATCGTCGAGCCGGGAATCGCCGCGAGCATCATCCTGATGGCGGTGCTGAACCTGTGGCGCGGCGGGCATGGCAGTCCGGCCGAAGCGCGGGCGCGCGTCGCGATCGTGTTCGCTTGCGGCTTGCTCCACGGGCTTGGCTTTGCGTCGGCGATCGGCGCAATGGCCGCCGACGGCGCGCACCGGCTGGCGACGCTGGCCGGGTTCAATATCGGGATCGAGCTGGGGCAGTTCGCGTTTCTCGGCGCGGTGCTGGCGCTCGCGACGCTTGTTCGACGAATCGTGACCGTGCCGCCCACGCTTGCCCTGCCGCGCCTCGCATCGGTGATCGCGGCAATGCTCGGCGCCGTGATGCTGGTCGCGCGCATCCTGCCGGTGCTGCCCGGGGTGGGATAGCCGCTACCCCTCGAACCGATATCCCACGCCGTAAACCGACGCCACGCACGCCGCGTCGGGCTCCACGCGCGCGATTTTGCGGCGGATGTTTTTCATGTGGCTGTCGATCGCGCGATCGCCGCTGTCGAGCGCACGGGTGCCCAAGCGATCGAGCAACTGGTCGCGCGTGAACACGCGGCCGGGGCTGCGCACCATCGCGGCCAGGATGCAAAATTCGGATGGGCTGAGATCGAGCCAGGTCCCGCGCCACGCGACGCGCTGTCCGTCCTCATCGATCACCCACGGCAATGCCGACGCATCGCGCGTCACTCGACCCTCGGCGCGGCGGATCATCGCGTTCACGCGCGCCATGACCTCGCGCGCCTCGAACGGCTTGCAGACATAATCGTCGGCCCCGCCATCAAGCCCGGCCAATCGATCGGCCTGCTCGACGCGGGCGGTCAGCATCAGGATCGGCACCGCGCTGAACGCGCGCACCGCCGCGCAGATCGCCATCCCGTCCATCCCCGGAAGCCCGAGATCGAGGATCATCGCGGCGGGTGGCTCGGCGCGGACTGCCGCCACCACCGCGCGGCCATCGGGGAAGACGCGCGCGCCATAGCCCCCGGCGCGCAGATAATCGGCAAGCACGGCGGCGATCTTCGGATCGTCCTCGACCACGAAGACCGTGCGCACCGTCATGCCACGGCCATCCGCGGCAGAGCGATCCGGATCGCCAGCCCGCCGAGCGACGATGGCGCAGCGACGATCGTGCCGCCATGCGCACGCGCGATCGCCTCGCTGACTGCCAGCCCCAGCCCGCTCCCCCCCGACACCCGGCTGCGCGCCGCATCGAGCCGGTAAAGCGGTGCGAATAGCGCCTCCAGATGCTCAGGCGGCACGCCAGGGGCGCTATCCTCGACGGTCACATGCAGATGCTCCCCCACCGCTGCCAGCATAACGCGCACCTGCCCCGGTGCATCGGTGTAGCGCAATGCATTAGTCAGCACATTGGCGAGCAATTGCTCGATCCGCGCGACATCCCATCGCACACACGGGTCGGGGTCACCCATCGTGTCAAAGGTCAGGGCAATCCCCGCCGCCTTGGCCCGCGAGCCAAATCGCGCGATCGTCTTCGCACAGATCGCGACAGCATCTGCCTGGGTGAAACGACATGGCTGACCCGACAGATCGGTCATCGCGAGGAAGTGTAAATCCTCGAGGATCGAGCGGACGGAGACCATCCTCGAGCGCGTCGAGCTCGCCACGGATCGCCGACAAAGGCGTGCGCAATTCATGGCTGACCTCCGCCAGCCAGCGTCGCCGCGCGGTATCGAGCCGGGCAAGGCTCTCCGCCATGCGGTTCACGTTGCGGGCGACATCGTCGACCTCGTCCTTGCCATGGCTTGGCAAGCGATAGGTGAAATCGCCGCCGGCGATCGCATCGGTCGCGATCTTGAGGCGGCCGAGCCGCCGCGCGCCCAGCCGTGCCAGCCCCCACGCAGCCAAGGCACCGAGCGCGGTTAGCAAGGCAGCAAGCCACAGCGCGCCATAATATTGGCTGGTGAGAAATCGCGCCTCAACGCCGCCGGGGATCGGCGCGCGCGGGATCAACTGGGCGAGTGCGACCGTTGTTCCCGCGATGCGGATCGGTCGCGTCGCGCCGCGATCGGCGGGGAAAGTCGCCGCACCGGGCGGCCCAGCAATCACGCGGTGCGCCGCGTCGAACAGGATCAGTCGCGCGCCAAACTCCTCGGGCGGTGGCGGCAGACGACCGTCCGGGCCGCGCCGTGGCGGCGGCAGCGCCCGCCCGTCCGGACCCGGCGGCGGACCCATGCCGGGCGGCGGGCGACCCGGCCGGGGCGGGCGACCTTGCACTGCGGCAAAGTCTCCCAACAGGCCACCAAGCGTCACCCGCCCCGACTGCAACGCAGGCGCGCCACCGCTTGCAGCGATCTTGCGCCCGGCCAGATCGACAAACCGTTCGAGCTCTTCGGTGTCGCGCGCCGCGAGATAGCCGTCAAAGCCACGCTGCAAGTTAAGCGCCATGACCGCCGCCATCGACAGCACCGCGACGAGGACGCTGGCCGTGATCAGAATGAACAACTGGTGGAACAGGCGGATGCGCATGCCCCACGCTAATAGGATCGAAGTGTCGAGGAAATATGGATTGCACGCGCCCAACGGAGCAGGATCGCCGGCCGTGCCCGACAAACCGATTGGACAATGCCGCGCCGCGCTCTATCCGCTCCGCATGGGCATCACCGCGACGATCTTGAACACAACCACCGGCCAGCCGATCCAGAAATTCACCTTCGGCCGGATGCCGAAGCCATGGGTATCGTTCAACTTGACGAGTGGCGAATTGGTCACGGCGGACCGGGTCGAGGTCGGAAAGCCGGCGCCGGGCTCTTTTGCGGTGCCGGTGACGGTGTGGGTGACGCCGAAAAAATAGGCGGGATGATCTCCCGCTCGGCCCCGAAAGCTGGCCTGTGGCAGCAGGCCCACGAGTCGTCGCCTGAGCATTTTTCGCTATGTCACGGAACCCTCGTCGTAAGACTTACAGTCGTTCGAAAATCGTCGGATGCTCGTCCGCGATCTTCAACACAAGCGCGCCGAACAAACCATTGGCCCAGGCGAACCACGCCCGAGAATAGCGCGTGGGATCGTCGCTATCGAAGGATTCGTGCATGAAACCCGTGCCGCCGTCGCTTGCAATCAAATGCCGCAAGGTGGTTTCGATTTCTACTTCGTCGGTACTGGTCAGGCCGCGCATGATGATGGCGAGCGGCCAGATAGAGCCCGCTTCGGTGTGCAGGCTGCCAATGCCATCGGCCGCACGACCGCGATAATACCACGGATTATCCGCGCTGAGCAGCATCGCACGGGTGTTGCGGTAGACCGGGTCATCGGCGGTGCAATACCCCAGATAGGGCGCAGCGATCAGGCTCGGGGCGTTGGCATCATCCATGATCACCCGGCCACCATAGCCATCAACTTCGAACGCGAAGACGCGGCCGTGGCGGGGATGATCAACGACGGCGTACTCTTTGATCGCAGCATCGACCTCATCCGCCAAAGCACGCGCGGACGCCGCGAACGCCGCGTCCGCGGCGATGGCCTGATGCATCTCGGCGAGTTGGCGAAGCCCGACCACCGCCATCATGTTCGACGGGATCAGGAACGGGAAGATGCAGGCGTCGTCGGACGGGCGGAACAGCGAGGCGATCAGGCCGACCGGTCGCGTCGGCGCGCCATAGCCGGCATTGGGCGCGGTATCCTGCGCGCGATCGGTCACCCGTTGGAACCGATAGGGGCCAAGCCCCGCTTTGCGCTGCATGACGCGGAAGGTATCGACGATCGATTTGCTCGCGCGGCGCCAATCCGTGTCGAAACAGCTGACATCGCCAGTCGCCTTCCAAAACCGATATGCCAATCGCACGGTGTAGCAGAGCGAATCGACCTCGAATTTGCGCTCGTGCAATTCGGGCTTCATCTCGGTCCGGTCGTTTGCCCAGGGCGAGCCGGTCGGCCTGCGATTGAAGGCATTGGCATAGGGATCGATCAGCACGCAGCGGGTCTGACGATTGATGACGCCCGCGATCAGCTGCCGAAGCGGCGCATCCGCTGCTGCGAAGCGCAGATACGGCTCGACCTGCGCCGCACTGTCGCGCAGCCACATCGCGTCGATATCGCCGGTGATGACGAACGTGTCGGGCCGCCCATCGATCGTGTCGAGAAAGACCGTGGTGTCGAGCGTGTTGGGATAGCAATTGTCGAACAGCGTCGCGAGCCGCTGCGGATTGCCGGGGCGATCGAGCAAAGCGTGCATCCGCGCGACGGCGGCGTCGACCGACGCGCTGCGGAAGCGCCGCAACGCCGGTTGCGGACGCCCTTTGGCAAGGGGGTTGGACAGCGCCCGATGGTCGGTCGCAGCAGCGCCACCCGGCAAGGCCACCGCCCCAACCGCCGCAGCAGCAAGGCCGACCAGCGTTCTGCGCAACACCCCATCCGGAGAGTCGATCGTTGTCGCCCGGTCGATCGTCATCGCGGAAAGATCCTCCCTTGCCGGTTTGTAAATCATGGCAGCGTGCCCAGCATGACTCAAGCGGCGTGGTCGGCCGTCGGTCGCGTGGTGCCGACCGCACCGCCTAAAGCCCGTATTGCCCGATCCGTCGCCGGAAAATAGCAGACTTGTTCGAGCGAGAAAGGCCCCGACTTTGGGATTGTGAACCTTCACAAATTGGGGCATCTACACGTCACATCGTTTCGCAGAATTCGATATTTAGGGGAGAGGGCTATGAACACGCACCGTTATCTGTTGTTGGCTGGAGTCGCCAGTCTGGTGCTCGGCGCGCCGGCTTACGCACAGGACGCGCCAGCCAAACCGGCCGATCAACCGACCGAGGCGACCGCCGACAAGCCCGCGAAGGAAGACCCCAACGACATCGTTGTGACGGCCGAGCGCCGTCCACAATCGCTGCAAAGCTATGCCGGGACTGCAGCGGTGCTGTCCCCGACGCAATTGGCCAAGGTCGGCATCGTCAATATCGAGAATCTGAACGACACGCTGCCGGGTCTGCGCGTGCAGAATTTCAACGGCGCGATCGACATCGCGTTGCGCGGGATCGGCACCAACCAGAATACCGAGCTTGGCGATCCCAACGTCGCGACGCATTTCGATGACGTCTATGTCCCGCGCGTGCAGGGGCTCGCAAACTCCTATTTCGACTTGAAGGCGGTCGAGGTGAATTTCGGGCCGCAGGGCACCTTGCGCGGGCGCAACGCCTCGGGCGGGTCGCTCAACTTCATCTCCTTCGCGCCCGAGCTCGGCAAATTTGTCGGCGTGATGGAAGTGGGTGCGGGGAACTTCAACCAGGCCAGCATCCGCGGCGTGTTCAACGTGCCGCTGGGCGACCATCTCGCGTTTCGCGTGTCGGGCAGCGCCGACCGGCACGGTTCCTATTACCGCAATGTCGGGCGCTTTCCGCAAGTCGCAGCCCCCTATGCCGACAATAATCGCGGCGTGCGCGCGCAATTGCTCTGGGAGCCGACGACGCGGCTCAGCATCCTGATCGCTGGCGATTACAACAAGCAGGATTCGACCGGGTTCAACGGGTCGAATTATTCCAAGTTCCTCGATCCGGCCACGGTGGGTGGGTTCGCCAATGCCGTCAATTCGGTCAAGAATCCGCGTGACATCATCACCGGGCCGCTGGGCGAGCAATATTCGACCGAGCATTCGGGCATCCGTGCCCGCGTCACCTACAAAACCGACGGGCTGTTCAACGTCCAATATATCGGCAGCCATCGCGATTTGCGCACCGCATCGGACGGTGCGGGTCCGGCGAGCGTCGCCTATCCCGGTTTCGAGCAGGATTTCTACGGTATCGGCGGAACTGCCGCGCAACAGGCGGTCGGGGCCGAACGGTCTGACAATTACGGTCGAGGCCTTGGGCGCGGTGGCTCCTTTTCGGATTTCCACGAGTTGCGCTTCTTCAACGATTCCGAACCGCTGAAATATTCGGTCGGCGGCAATTATTTCAACGAGCGCCAGCGCACCCTCGCCACCTCGGTCGCCGATTATAACTCGTTCTTCCAGGGGCAGGAATTCAACACCAAGACTAAGAGCGAGACCTACGCCTTTTACGGCGACGCGACCTATTCGGTAACGTCGAAACTGCGCGTTACCGGTGGCCTTCGCTACACCGACGACAGCAAATCGCGCACGGGTGTGATCTCGCGGCTGTTCTTCGGCGGCGGTGCGGCCGATTTCAACTGCTGCGGCTATTTCCGGCTTGGAACGCCTGGTTTCGAATTCAACACCAACCGCACGATCTTCGATGTCGCGCGCAATCCCGCGGGCGACCCGCTACCGGGCGCGGCGCTGGCCTTCTTCCTCGATGGCGTGAAATCGTTCGGCGCGCGCGACACGATCCCGATCGCCTTTGCCGATGCGATCGCGCGGCTCCGCGCCAATCCGGCGCTGGCCAATGACCCCAATTTCGGCTTTGCCAATGGCGCGGGCTGCATCAATTCGGCGACCAATCCGGGCTATGTCTGCCGCGCAGACGGCACGTTCACCTACAATTTCATCGCGCACACGATCAACAATCAGGCGTCGCAAATCCGCACCAATTTCATCGATTGGCGTGGGCGGCTGGAATATGATCTGACCGACGACAATCTGGTCTACGGGCTCGTCTCGAGCGGGCACAAGGCCGCCAGCTTCAACGACAATCTCGGGTCGCTCGGGCCGGCACCGTATTTCCGGCCGGAAAAGGTCACGTTGTTCGAACTGGGTACCAAAAACGCGTTCACCATCGGGGGGCGCAAGGCGGTGCTCAACCTCTCGGCCTTCTACAACGACTATAAGGACCAGCAGCTCACCGCGTTGCTCGGCGTCACCTCGATCGTCGCGCAGTTGCGCAGCAACCCCAACGACCCCAACAGCCCGCTGGTCAACGTAAGCGGGCCGCAGAATGTGCCGAACGGGTTCAGCCAAAATCAGGTCGTGGCCTTCACCTACAATGCCGCCAATAGCGAGACGTACGGCATTCAGGGGAGCGGATCGATCATTCTGCCGGCCCGCTTCAAATTGGGGGCCGATTTTCTGTGGCTGGAAGGGCGGATCAAGGACGCCGCACCGGTGCAGGATTTCCGCTTTCAGGCGGATGTCGCCGGGGGCGTCGATTCGCAGGCCCGACCGATCGCCGGTCGACGGCTGCCCTATACGCCGCGCTTTCAGCTGAATGCCTCGCTCGCCAAGATCATTCCCGTGGGCGGGCCGCTCGGCGGCTCGTTCGACGGGCTGATCAGCGTATCGTGGCGCTCGTCGAGCTTCGCGACGATCTTCAACTCGATCGACTTCAATCCGCCCGCTGCCGGGCCGCGCGAGTCACTCAACGACCGCATTCCGTCTTATTATCTGGTCAATATGGCGGTCGGGTATACGCACGGCAATCTTCGGCTCGAGGCGTATGTGAACAACCTCTTCGACAACACCGTCGCGGCGGGGCTGCTCGTCAACCAGTTCAACAACACGCGGTTCTTCACCAACCCGCGGCTGGCCGGTGGGCGCTTGCGGATTACGTTCTGACGCCTGGTAGCGCGGGCGGCCGGTATCGGTCGTCCGCCGCTATCGCTCTACCGTTTGCCCGCGCTTTGGAGATACGTCATGCCGAATGCCCTGCGCCGTTCCTCGCTGGCCGCCCTTCTCCTCGGCACGCTGATCTCGACTGCGGCGCAGGCCGAGCCGGTTGTTCCGGCCGACTATAAACTCGTCTGGGCGGACGAGTTTGCAGTCGACGGACTGCCCGACGATCGCAAATGGGCGTACGATACCGATCGGAACGCGCTCGGGTGGCACAATAATGAGAAGCAATATTATGCCGATCACCGTGCAGAAAATGCGCGCGTCGAGAATGGCACGCTGATCATCGAAGCCCGCGCCGACGCGGATGCGATCAGCAAGCTGCCCGATTGGGGCAAGCAACGCTACAGCTCGGCGCGGCTGCGCACGCTCGGCACGGCGAGCTGGACCTATGGCGCGGTCGAAGTCCGCGCCAAGCTTCCCTGCGGCGTCGGTAGCTGGCCGGCGATCTGGATGCTGCCCGACGACAAGACGGTGCCATGGCCCGACAGCGGCGAAATCGACATTATGGAGCATGTCGGGTTCGATCCGGGCAAGGTCCATTTCTCGCTCCACACCAAGGCCGCCAATTTCATCCTGCATACCGAAAAGACCGCGTTCAAATCGGTCCCGACCGCCTGCACCGAAATGCATCGCTACCAACTGTCGTGGACGCCCAATCTGATCGTGATGGGGGTCGATGACGTGCGCGGTTTCAGTTTCAAGAAGCCGAGCATGAAGCGCTCAGATTGGCCGTTCGACGGGCCGTTCCACATTCTGCTCAACCTCGCGATCGGCGGCGATTGGGGCGGCCAGAAGGGCGTCGACGACGCTGCATTCCCGCAGCGGATGGAGGTCGATTATGTTCGCGTGTACCAGAAATCGGGGTCGTAATGCGTAACGTGCCGTTGGTTCGACGTCTCCCGCTCCTCGCACTCTGCGCCGTCCTGGCAACAGGGAGCGCGGTCTTGCTATCCCCGACCTTCGCCGAACCGGCGCGCGCGCAAACGACGCCCGAGCGCGCGATCGACGCGCGCGTCGCGGCGATCCTGGCGGGCATGTCGCTCGATCAGAAGATCGCGCAGGTGGTGATGCCCGATACGGCGAGCTTCAGCGCGGCCGACATGACGCAATATCGCTTCGGCAGCTATTTGAGCGGCGGCAATTCGGGACCGGGCGGCGACGAGCGCGCGCCGCCCGAACGCTGGCTGGCGCTGGCCGACGCCAATTGGGACGCCGCGATGGCGCCGCGCGCCGATGGCCGCGCGCCGATCCCGACGCTCTGGGCGATCGATGCGCTGCATGGCCACAACAATATCGTCGGGGCGACGCTGTTCCCGCACAATATCGGGCTGGGTGCGACGCGAGATCCAGAATTGGTGCGCGCGATCGGCGCTGCCACCGCCACTGAAATCGCGGTCACCGGCATCGACTGGACCTTCGCGCCGACGCTGGCGGTGGTGCGCGATCCGCGCTGGGGTCGCACCTATGAAAGCTATTCCGAACGCCCCGATGTCGTCGCGGCGATGGCGGGGGCAATGGTCGAAGGGCTGCAAGGCACGCCCGGAACCCCGGGCTTTCTCGGCCCCGACAAGGTGATCGCGACCGCCAAGCATTTCCTGGGCGATGGCGGCACCGGCGGAAAGGATCAGGGAAATACGGTCGCATCCGAGGCCGACCTGCGTCGCATCCACGCAGCAGGATATATCCCGGCAATCGCGGCAGGCGTGCAAACCGTGATGGCCTCCTTTTCCAGCGTCAACGGCGTGAAGCTGCACGGCGACAAGGCGCATTTGACTGGCTATTTGCGCGGCGGGCCTGGCGTCCACGGGCTTGGTTTCAAGGGTCTGGTCGTGGGTGATTGGAACGGTCATGGCCAGGTGCCGGGCTGTTCCGTCGCCAGCTGCGCCGCATCGTTCAATGCCGGGCTCGACATCTTCATGGCCCCCGACAGCTGGAAACCGCTGCTGGCGGCCACCACCGCGCAAGTGAAATCGGGCGAAATCAGCATGGCGCGGCTCGACGAGGCGGTGCGACGCATCCTCCGGGTAAAGCTTGCGGCCGGATTGTTTGAAAAGGGCCGCCCCTCGTCGCGCCCCTTGGCGGGCAAGGTCGAGTTGCTCGCCAGCGCCGATCACCGTGCACTGGCGCGCCGCGCGGTGCGCGAATCGCTCGTTTTGCTCAAGAACAATGGCAATCTGTTGCCGCTCAAGCCTGCGCAAACCGTGCTGGTGGCGGGCGATGGCGCCGACTCTGTCGCGATGCAATCGGGCGGCTGGACGATCAGTTGGCAAGGCGGCGGCGATCTGACCAAGGCCGATTTCCCGCACGCCCAGTCGATCTACGGCGGCATCGACGAAACGGTCCGCGCCGCAGGCGGACGCGCCACGCTGTCGGTCGATGGCAGCTTCACCGCCAAGCCCGATGCCGCGATCGTCGTGTTCGGCGAAAAACCCTATGCCGAATTCATGGGCGACCTCGACACGCTCGAATTCCACGACGATTATAAAAGCTACAAGACGATGCAGCGATTGCGCGCCGCCGGTGTGCCGGTCGTGGCGGTTTTCCTCTCGGGGCGTCCGATGTGGGTCAACCCGGAGATCAACGCCGCGGACGCCTTTGTCGCCGCTTTCCTGCCGGGCAGCGAAGGCGGCGGCGTGGCCGATGTGCTTTTCGCAAAGCCCGACGGGTCGGTCGCCAACGACTTTCGCGGGAAATTGTCGTTCAGCTGGCCAAACGGACCGATGCCGGCGAAGCTCGAGACGCCACGCGATCCCGGGACGCTGTTCCCGTTCGGCTACGGTTTGCGCTTTGCCGACCACAATGTGGTGCGACCGCTGCGCGAAACGGCCCCGATCGGCCAAGTCGTCAATACGCGAATCGCGATCCTCGGGCGCGCGGGGCTGCCCGCCGCGTGGAGCATGTCGCTGACCGAGGCGGGGTCGCCGCCGGTTCCGATCAGTAGCAATGCCGGTCAAAGTCAGTCGGGCGCGCTGGTCCTGCGCGGGATCGATCGCGACCGGCAAGAGGATGCAAGGCTTGCGACGTGGCGCGGCGTGACAAACGCGCGGGTCGCGGTCACCGCCACCCGGTCGCTCGATCTGTCGGCGGCGGGGCAGGCGCTGGTGATCGATTTACGCGTCATCGCCAAACCCACGGGCAAGGTGATGATCGGCGTGAGACCTGCGGTCGCGGCGGGGGACAAGGTGCCCGACGGCCTGTTCGCCGACGTCACGGCGCTCTTGACCAACGGCCCCGGCACATGGCGCACGGTGTCGATCCCGCTGCGCTGTCTCGGCCCGCGCGCGGCCCTCCGCGCGGTCGATACGCCGTTCGTCATCGAAACGGCGGGGCGCCTGTCGCTCGCCCTATCGGACATTCGGCTCGCGCCAGCGAGCGGAATGGTATTGCACTGCCCGACACAATCCCGCTGAACATGCCTTGAGCCGCGCTCCGGATTGGGGGATAGGCTGCGCGTCCGCGACGGTGCCGACAGGATTTTTAAGCACGTAATGGCTAAAGGCAGCGGACTGACGATCGAAGACGTGGCGCTGGCCGCTGGCGTTTCGCGTCAAACCGTGTCGCGCGTGCTCAATAACGGGCCAAGCGTGCGGCCCGTGGTCCGCGAACGGATTCTCGCGGCGATCGAGGACTTGGGTTATGTGCCCAGCCTTGCCGCACGCCGCATGGGCAGCGGCAAGTCCTTTCTGATCCTCGCGATCAACGACCGCGCCCGCACGATCGAGAATTGGACGGCGGGGCGCGGCAATGACTGGGTCGATCAGATGCTGCACGGCGGGATGCTGACCTGCGAAGCACTTGGCTATCACTTGCTGTTCGAGCTGGTCGATACCCAACCGGCTTTGGCGATCAAGGCATTGGATGGCGCGCTGTCATCGCTGCGCCCCGATGGCGTGATCCTGACCCCGCCGCACAGCGAGAATCCCGAACTCGCAGCGCTCCTGACCAAGCGCGGAATCCCGTTTGGCCGCATGGGATCGTCCTCGCGCCATGACGACGGTATCAACGTCTTCATGAGCGATCATGCCGCAGCAGTCGCCGCAGTGGAACATCTGGTCGCGCTCGATCACCGCCGCATCGCCTTCATATCCGGCAGCGCGCAATATGCTGTCTCTGACGCGCGCGAGCGCGGATATGTCGACGGCCTTGCGGCGGCGGGCCTGTCGGTTGCCGACGGCTATATCCAGCATGGTGACTTCTCGTTTGCATCGGGGGCGCAGGCGATGGAGCGGATCCTGGCGCTGCGCGATCTTCCGAGCGCCGTGATCGTCAGCAACGATGAAATGGCGTTTGCGGTGCTGCATGTCGCCGCCAATGCCGGAATCGCGGTTCCGGGTGCCCTGTCGGTGGTCAGCTTTGACGATACGCCCGGGGTGCGCTTCAGCATGCCGCCGCTGACCGCGATCCGCCAGCCGATCTCAGCGCTCGCCGCAGCGCTATGTACCAAGCTGATCCGCGCGCACGGCGGCGATGATCTGAACGGGGATTACGTGCTGCCGTTCGAGCTGATCGAGCGCCAGAGTACCGCACGCTGCCCAGCGTAATCCCCCAGCGCGTCCCGACGCCCACCGCCTTTACGATTTGCTATGTGCTGGCGATGTTCGGTGCATTTACCGCGTTCATGCCGCTTTTTGCGCTGATCCTGCCCCAGAAGGTTGCGACCTTGCCCGATCTGGCCGGTGGTGCCGCCGTGCAGACGTTGAGCTGGATTTTGGTGGCGGGAGGGGTCGCGGCGGGCAGTGGCAACATCGTGGCGGGCGCAATCAGCGATGCGCTGTTCCGGCATACGCGCAGCAGACGCTGGCTGATCACGGTCGGCGCCGTCGCATTGGCAGCAAGCCTCGCGGCCTTGGCGGTGGCGGATTCGTTTGCGCAGGTCGTGCTGGCGATCGTGGCGTACCAGCTCGCGCTCAATCTGATGCTGTCGCCGCTGGTCGCGCTGATCGTAGATTACGTTCCCGATCACCAAAAAGGGCGCATGGCGGGGTGGCTCGGTTTGGCACTGCCATTTGGGTCGTTGATGGTGACGGTCTTGACGATCACCGCGCCCGTGGCCCCGGGCGCGAGCACGACCGTCGCGCTGACCATAACCATTCTGGTTGTGCTGGCGCTGGTCGCGCCGCTGATCGTGCTTTGGCCGGTTCCGCCGTTGATCGCACCCGAGACGGCGATGGAGGCCGCCGCGCAAGCGCGGCGGCGCTGGGTGCTGCACGACTTCATCCTGGCGTGGACGGCGCGGCTGCTGGTGCAGTTCGCGGCGGCCGCAATCTGCCCGTACCTCTATTTTTATGTCGCCGATGTCGTCCGTCCCGTCGGGGGCGTGCGCGCGATCGGTGCGGCCGTCGGCGTGCTGGCCTTTACCTTTGCGATACTGTCGGTTGCGGGCGCGCTCTACGTGGGGTGGGTTTCCGATCGACTTGGGCGTCGCCGCGCGCCGCTTGCGATCGCCGCGATTCTCGTTGCTGTAAGCATGGCGATCTTGTCGGTCGCGCCCGGCTGGCCGCTGAGCGTGGCAGCCTATGGCGGGCTCGCGGCGGGGCTGGCAGGATTTTTGGCGATCGACAGCGCGCTGGTGGCGCAGCTGGTTGCCGACAACAGCCGCCGCGCAACGTTGCTTGGCGTCATGAACCTTACCAACACCCTGCCCGGCATTCTCGCGCCAGCCCTGACACTCGTCGTGATTGGCGAGTGGGGCGAGGCATTACCGATGGTCCTGGTGATGCAGGTCGCGGCGGGTGGCGCGCTGGTCGCCGCCTTCTGCGGCAGCCGCCTTCGCACGCTGCGCTGAAGCGGCGGCGCTTTCGGCGCGGCGCCCGCTATTGCGGCATACCGCTCATGCCGCTCGCCGAGCGTAACGTCGCGCCGTCGAGGCGATAGCCGTCGAGGAACACGGTGTGAACGTGGCGCAGGTTCGTGATGTCGGCCGACACATCGCCATCGACCAAAATGACATCGGCGGTCATGCCCGGCGCGATCGACCCGGTGCGGTCGGCCATGCCGGTCATCCGGGCCGGAACGATCGTTGCCGACTGCAGCGCCTCGGCATTGCTGAGTCCGGCTTGCTGATACAATTCGAGTTCGCGAACGAGTTCGAGCCCGGATCCGTCGGTGCCCGCGACGATCCGCACGCCCGCCTGGTGCAATTTGCCGACCAGACCGACCATCTTGGCGAAGCTCTTGCGGAAATCCTCACGCGTGACGCCGTCGAACAGCGGGTAGCCAGCGATCTTCCACCCGCGCACGACCGCGGGCGGCGCAACCGTGGCAAACGGCGCATATTCGGGCGAGATCGCGCTGCCGTCCGATGTCATCAGCGGTTCCCAGACCGTGAGCGTGGGATCGATGATCGTCTTGCGCTGCGCCAATTCCCGATAGAACGCCGTCATCGCGGGCGAATCGAGATCGACGTCCTTGCCATATTTGGCGGGCCCCTCGAGCCGGGCGGCGGTGTTGGCCTTGTCCACCACCGCCTGCGGCATCGCTTGCATCATGATGAAATTGATATGCGTGATCTCGTCATAACCGGCGCGCACCGCCTCGAGCGGACGCATCCCCGCCGGCACATGGCCGTGGACGTGCAGGCCGAGTCGGTGCGCCTCGGCGGCGGCAGGCGCGATCCAGGCCGGATTCATCGAGGTGTAGAATTTGACGCCCCACAGGCCCGCCGCCTTGATCTTGTCGACCGCCGCAATCGCTTCGTCGGCCGAAGACACGGTCAGCGCGCCTTGCGCCGCGAGCGGATCCTTCCGATCGATGATGACCGAAACCTTGCCATCGGGCGCGATCAGGTCGCCGGCCGCGCGGCGCTTGAAGATGTCGCGCGATTCATCGATCATCGATCCCGGGCTGCGATAGTTGGTCATGCCAGTCGCGACGTTCTGCAGCAGGTTCCAGTCGTCCCCGCCGATATGCTGATGCGAATCCCATAGCCCAGGCGACAGCGTCTTGCCGCGCCCGTCGAGCACAACCCCGCCCGCCGGCGTCGGGATTGTCCCGCCCGCGCCGACCGCAGCAATCTTGCCACCGGCGATCAGCACCGCGCGATCGGGCAGATAGCGGCCATCGACCGAATCAAACAACAGCACATGGTCGATCAGCGTCGGCGTGCGGTTGGCCGGTTTCAGGAACGTGTGCGCCACCTCGCGCACCATGTCGGCGGTCGCCTTGTCCTGAATGTCCTTCAGCTTCGGGCCGCTCGCCTCATACCCTTCGGGCAGGAAGGACACGATCCCCGCCGCCCCGAACAAGCGGTTGTCGCTGTCGAGCCAAATCGGCGACGGCGAAAAACCATAGCCCTTGATGAAGGCGAGCTTGACCGTATGCGGCCCCGCCGGCCCTTCGATTTGAACCGATTGCCCGATCTCGATCGAGGCGTGCCCGGTCGGCAGCAAATCGACCCCCGCGCTTCCGGCGGCGACCAGCGCGGCGATATCGCTTTCATTGGCGAGCGGCGGACCGCCATAAGTGTTATAGCGCTTGGTGCCGAACGGCGCGGTGCCTTCGTCGACCGCGGTTTTCCATCGCGCCACGCCTTGTGCATCGACGCTGAAGCTTTCCGTTGCATCCCCCGAATCGGTAAAGCCGCGAATCGCGATTGCCGTCGGGCGCTTGTCGGCGGCAAGCGCGACGGTTTCGTCGGTTTCGGTGACCCAGCCGCGCAGCGACATCGACATGCGATAGGCAATGCGTCCGTCGGGCATGCGCCACGACCAGATGTCGCCATGCTTCCCGGCGACCGAACTGATCGTGTAATGCCGCGCGCCCGGCGGCGGCGTCAGCAGCTGTTCCTTCTTGATCGGCTCGGCGGTGGCCGGGAGCGCGGCCGCAGCAGTGGCGAGAAGTACGGCGCAAATCGTCGAACGCATGGTCAAAGCCCCCTGATGCAAGGTCGGCAGAGTGCCAAGGTCGAGCGCGCTTCACAACCTGCGATCGCGTGGTCCGGGATTGCGTCGCCCCTCCGCGCGCGCGTCCCGGCCGCGAGCGTGATCAGCGCGGGCCGCTTCGTCGCCTTAGCTTCGCGCGAGGACGTGGATTGCGGTGCCGCACTCCGACGGCGCGAGGTCGGGCACTGCGGCGATGGGCAAGCGCATGTCATGCCCTTCGAGCACCGACGCGGAAGGACGACCGAAATAATATCCCTGGAACAGGTCGACCCCCATTTCGGAAAGCAGCTTGGCTTGCTCTGCTGTCTCGACCCCTTCAGCCACGACCGAAATCCCGAGCCGCCGCGCAATCAGCACGGTACTTTCGACGACAGCACCGCCCTTGCCGTCCAGCGTGGACATAAACGACTTGTCGATCTTCACCGCGGTCACCGGGAAACTCAACAAGCGCGACAAGGAGGAATACCCCGTCCCGAAATCGTCGATCAGCAACGACACACCGATCGCCCGCAAGCTCTCGATCGAGAAGCGGGTCGCGTCGATATGGTCTTCGGCAAACACCGATTCGGTCACTTCGAGTTCGAGCCGACCGGCGGCGAGGCCGGTCTGTGCGAGAATCTGGGCAACCCGCAAGGCAAAGTCGCTTTCGCGCAGCTGCTTGACCGAGACGTTGACCGCCACAATCGGCGCGTGATCAGGCATGGTCCACGCGACCGCAGCGGCGCAACCGCGCCGCAGCACAAGATCGCCGAGCGCGATGATCCGGTCGGTTTCCTCCGCGATCGGGATGAATTCATCGGGGTTGATCGTCCCCAGCTTTGGATGGTTCCAGCGCGCCAGCGCTTCATAGCCATGGATATTGCCGGTACGCCAATTGAAGATCGGCTGATAATGCAGCACGAGTTGCTCGACCTGGATCGCCTCGGGCAGCGCGCGCGACACGTCGAAGCGCCGTTTCTGAGTGGCGGCATAGGATTCGCGGAAGGTCAGAACCTTGCCACGCCCCTGCCGCTTGACCTCCGCGACGGCGAGGTCGGCTGCAAGGATCAGCGCTTCGTGCGTGCTCGCATCCCCGGGGAACATCGCCAGGCCCGCCGACAGGCCAATCGAGAGGCTGTGTCCATCGATCTGGAAAGGCTGGCTGACCGCGTCGATCAGCGCATCGCCGATCCGTTCGGCCTTGCGAAAGACGTCATTGCCGTGCCCCAGGACGAGAACGAATTCATCCCCGCCCCACCGCGCGAACATCGCATTGTCGGGGATCAGGCCGCTCAGCCGCTCGGTAACCCCGCGAAGGATGCGGTCCCCGACATCATGGCCCATCGCGTCATTGATTTGCTTGAAGCGGTCGAGATCGAGAAACAACGCGGCGGCATCGCGGCCATTGTCGGCGTGAAGGTGTGTGTGCATCCACGCCAGCAATCGACGCCGGTTCGGCAGGCCGGTCAGGCTGTCGGAATTGGCCGCGTCGGCCAGCGCGCTCGTCCGCTCCTCGATCCGGCGTTCGAGGTCGCTATTGAGCATTTGCAAATCGCGGACCAGATCAAGATTCTCATTTTTCAGCACGACGCTGCAACGGATCGCCACGTAATTGCGTTTATGGATGACGATCATAATGATCAGGAACACCAGGCCTAGAATGACCATAACGCCACCTTGATGATCGCTGGCGAACAACAGGATGGAGGCTGGTCCCAGCATCATGGCGATATACAGCCGCCCTTCGCGTAGCAGGCTTGCCATAATCCCGGATCCGCCTGCCGCAAGCGCCGAGATAATGATCGCGACCATATACTCGCTGGAGTTATTCGAGTGGCTTACCAGCAGCGACAGGCCTGCCCACAGCGCTGCAGACAGATACAGTCCGACCGCAAACTGACGCCGCCATCGCGCCGATTGGCGCAGCGTTCCGCCCAGAATGACGCCGCGCGACAGGCGGGCGCTGAGGCCATATCGCAAGAGTACCAGCGTCGCGGCCGTCGCGAACCACCAAACCGCCCAATGCGCGCCGTCAGACCATAAGATGATCGATACGCCACCGCACGCGACGAAATTCATCGCGAGCATTGGCTTCAGATTTTCAAACGCGATCGCCAACAGTTCCCGCTCGACGCTTTCAGGCTCGCGGGCGTGCATTAAAGTCCCCTTCCCTTTCTGCCTGCCGACGACTCAATCGCTTTTGGTCCGACCTTGGCACACGTCGGAAACCGGGTATTCGCTGATGGCCGGGCGATACGATTGAGGCAGCAATGCTGGATCAGTGCCCGGTTCCTCGTCCGCCCACGCTTTGCCTATTATAGCCGACGCCAGCGTAGCTGCGGTTTCGATGCGCGTTTTTTGCGCAAATCGTCGCAGAACAGGCCGCTTCGGTCATGAATATTATCGCTGCGGCCCCGCAATCTGTGGCCGGTTTTCTTGGTTCAAGGCCAGTCACGCGAGCGATGGCGCGCCGCTGGTCGATCGCAAAAATCCCGATCCGAACAAGCAGAAGCGACCGCTGTGCGGAATGGAATTCGTCACCGGTCTCATGCCCGCCCGCGATGGCACGTGGACCAGCGGCAAGATCTATAGCGCAGGGACAGGCGGCTTCTATGATCTCGACATCACCAAGGTCGAGCCCAATCGCCTGACCGAACGCGGATATAAGGGCATGCGCCTCTTCGGAAAAACCTTCACGCTGACGCGCGCCCCAGCCGATCTGCCGCGCTGCAAGCCGTGACCAACGCGCGCTTTCAACTAGGTGAAAGGAATTATCCCGTGATTCACATCATTGAGGGGGCAATCAACCTCGCGTAATTTCTGCTGCCCGCTTGGCTGATTGCTTGGGCCGATCGTCCGCGGCCCGCACGACGTTCGGCGGTAAACTGATGTTCCCGGGACATTTCGCGGCTGGCCTGGCGCTGAAGGTCGCACAACCGCGTGCGCCTATGCTGGGCCTGATGATCGGGGTCGGGGTGCTCGATTTGCTTTTCGGTATTGGCGTGATGCTTGACATCGAAGGCGGAAGCTTCGCCCATTTCGAGACGCCATGGTCGCACTCGCTCGTCATGGCGCTGCTCTGGTCGATGCTTTACGCGGCTTGGTTTCGCGCCCGCGGAATCGGCGTCGCGGCGGCGATGGCGGCGGCGGTCTTCTCGCACTGGCTGCTGGACCTGGTGTCGCACCACCCCGACATGCAGCTCTGGCCGTATTCAACGGTGGAGCTCGGCTATGGAGCGCATTTTGGTGGATTGGGCGGCTGGCTCGAGATGCTGATAACCCTGTGCGGCGTGCTCGCTTACTGTCGCTGGGCATGGCGCCAGCGCGACACCCGGCGCCGATGGGGGATCATCGCGCTGGTGATGGGGGTAGCGCTGACGCTCGAAATCGTCGTCGTCGGGTGATAAGTTTGCCGGAACGAAATCCCCTGCGACGGTACCGCTTGACTGCTTGCGTCGAGAGAATGGTAGCGCTACCTTAAATCCAAGCGCGAACCGGCGCGGTGGGAGAGGTATCATGAAAGGTCGCATCCTTCTCGCGGTCTTGACGCTTGGCGTCGGCTCGCTGGCATTGGCGCAGGATCGCCAGACAAGGTATCTTTCGCAGCCACTTGTGCGCTCAATCTACACCGCCGACCCCTCCGCCCATGTCTTCGCGGGCAAGATCTACGTCTACCCGTCGCACGACGTGCCGACCGACATTCCCGATGACGATCTCGGCAGCGAATATGCGATGCACGATTACCGCGTCCTGCGCATGGACCGGATCGGCGAACCGGTGACGGTCGGCCTGGTAGCGCTCGACGTGAAGGACGTGCCGTGGGCCTCCAAACAGATGTGGGCACCCGACGCCGCCTATCGGAACGGGACCTATTTCCTGTATTTCCCGGCGCGCGACAAGGCCAAGGACAAGCACGGCGTCGGCACCTTCCGGATCGGCGTCGCGACGTCAAAAAATCCGATGGGCCCGTTCAAGGCCGAGCCGCAGCCGATCGCCGGCAGCTATTCGATGGACCCGGCGGTGTTCACCGACAGCGACGGCAAGACCTATATGTATTTCGGCGGCATCTGGGGCGGGCAGCTCCAGCGCTGGGCGACGGGCAGTTTCGATCCAAACGGCAGCGACACCGATCTGCTGCAGGACGACAAGCCCGCTCTGTCGGGCAAAGTCGTGCGGATGAACGCCGACATGAAGAGCTTCGCCGAGGCACCGCGCGATGCGGTGATCCTCGATAGCGACGGCACGCCGGTAAAAGGCGGCGCGCACGACAAACGCTTCTTCGAGGCGTCATGGATGTTCAAGCGCGGCGAGAAATATTATTACACATACTCGACCGGTGACACGCATTTCCTCAATTATGCGATCGGCGACACTCCCTATGGCCCGTTCACCTATCGCGGGCATTTCCTGCTGCCGGTGCAGGGCTGGACGACGCACCATTCGATCATCGCGACCGGTGGGAAATGGTGGCTCTTCTATGCCGACACGCAGCTGAGCAACAAGAACCACTTGCGCAACGTCAAGGTGACGCAAGTGTTCTTCAACCCGGACGGGACGATCAAGCTCATCGATCCGTTCGTGAAATAACGCTGCGATGTTTCTAGGGATCGATATCGGCACGTCGGGCGTCAAGGCGGTCGTGCTCGACACCCACGGCGCGGTGGTCGGCCAGGGCGTTGCCGCGCTGTCCGTCCAGCGGCCCGAGCTCTTATGGTCAGAGCAGGACCCCGACGCCTGGTGGGCGGCGACCGAGGCTGCGGTCCGCGCAATCGATCCCACGATCCGCCGCGCGGTCCGCGGGGTCGGCATTGCCGGGCAGATGCATGGTGCCACGCTGCTCGGCGCGGATGATCGGCCTTTGCGTCCGGCAATCTTGTGGAACGACGGACGCTCGTTCGCCGAATGCGACGCGCTGGAGGCGGAAACGCCCGAATTTGGCACGGTCGGTGGCAACATCGTCATGCCCGGTTTCACCGCGCCGAAACTCGAATGGGTGCGGCGCCACGAGCCGGACGTGTTCGACCGCGTTACGACCGTATTGCTGCCCAAGGATTATGTCCGCCTGCGGATGACCGGCGAGAAGATTTCGGACATGTCGGATTCGGCGGGCACGCTTTGGCTCGACGTGGCGAAGCGCGCCTGGAGCGCCAGCTTGCTCGCCGCATGCGGCCTCTCGGTCGAGCAGATGCCGCGCCTCGTGGAAGGCAGCGCGCTCGGCGGGCGCCTCCGTCCGGACATCGCCGAAACCTGGGGCATGGCCGAGGTTCCCGTCGCGGGCGGCGGCGGCGACAATGCCGCGGGCGCGGCGGGAGTCGGCGTGGTCAGCGACGGCAAGGCGCTCCTCTCGCTCGGCACGTCGGGCGTGATCTTCGTCGCTAACGACCGGTTCCGCCCCAATCCGGCGCGCGCGGTCCATGCCTTTTGCCACTGCCTGCCAGATCTGTGGCACCAGATGTCAGTGCATCTCAGCGCCGCATCGTGTATCGACTGGGTCGCGCGGCTGACCGGCGCAGCGGGCGCAGCCGAACTGTTCGCGCGGGCCGAGGCGGCCGGGGCGGCGAACGGCCCCGAACTGTTCCTCCCCTATCTGTCGGGCGAGCGCACGCCGTACAATGATGCGCAGGTGCGCGGTGCCTTCCTGCAGCTCGACAATGATACCGACCCGGGCCGCCTCGCGCAGGCGGTGCTCGAAGGCGTGGCGTTCGCGCTCGCTGACGGGCTCGATGCCTTGCGCGAAGCGGGGAGCGAGGTCGCCGAACTCGCTGTCATCGGTGGCGGGGCACGATCGCGCTATTGGGGTGAGACGATCGCGGCGGCGATGGACGTGCCGTTGGTCTATCTCCAGGGCGGCGAAGTCGGCCCGGCGCTGGGCGCGGCGCGGCTCGCGCAACTCGCGGTCGATGGCGGATCGCCCGCCGACGTCTGCGTCGCACCGCCCGTCTCGCACGTCATTGCCCCCGACGCGACGCTACGCACGCGGATCGCCCCCAAGCTAGCGGCCTTTCGCGCCGCATATTCCAGAGTCTCCCCCAAGCCCGCGAGGACCGACGCATGACCACCGATTTCTTCGCCGACATTCCCACGATCGCCTATCAGGGCCCCGACGCAGCCGATGAGCTCGCCTATCGCTGGTACGACAAGGACCGCGTCGTGCTGGGCAAGCGGATGGAAGATCACCTCCGCTTCGCGGCGTGCTTCTGGCATACCTTCGGCTGGCCGGGATCCGACGTGTTCGGCGCGGGGACGTTCAACCGCCCGTGGCACGCGGGTGTGAACGACAGTGCGGCCGCCGCGATGAAGCGATCGGTCGCGTTCGACTTTTTCGCCAAGCTCGACATCCCGTATTACTGCTTCCACGATGTCGACGTGATGGCCGAAGCGCACGGCGTGGCGGAACACCGCCGCAACTTCGCCGAAGCGGTCGATCATCTCGAACAATTGCAGGCCACGTCGGGCCGCAAGCTGTTGTGGGGCACCGCCAACCTCTTCGGCCACCCACGCTTCGCCGCCGGTGGCGCGACCAACCCCGATCCGGAGGTGTTCGCGTTCGGCGCGATGCAAGTGCGCGATGCGCTCGAGGCGACGCACCGGCTGGGCGGGCAGAATTACGTGCTGTGGGGCGGCCGCGAAGGCTATGAGACGCTGCAGAACACCGATCTCAAGCGCGAACTCGACAATCTCGGGCGTTTCCTCAGGCTGGTGGTTGAGCACAAGCACAAGATCGGCTTCACCGGCACGATCCTGATCGAGCCCAAGCCGCACGAGCCGACCAAACACCAATATGATTTCGACACCGCCACGGTGTATGGCTTTCTCAAGCGCTACGGCCTGGAAAAGGAGGTCATGGTCAACATCGAGGCGAACCATGCGACGCTCGCGGGGCATACGTTCGAACATGAGATCGCAACCGCCGGCGCGCTCGGCATCTTCGGGTCGATCGACGCTAATCGCGGCGATCACCAGAATGGCTGGGACACCGACCAATTCCCCAATTCGGTCGAGGAAATGACGCTGGCGATGCTCGAAATCCTCCGCGCGGGCGGCTTCACCAGCGGCGGCTTCAATTTCGACGCCAAGGTCCGCCGCCAGTCGATCGACGCGGTCGACCTGTTCCACGGCCATATCGGCGCAATCGACATCGTCGCGCGTGGGCTGCTGTGCGCCGCCGCGCTGATCGAGGACGGTCGGCTCGATACGATCAAGGCCGAGCGCTATGCCGGTTGGGACGGCCCGCTGGGCCAGCAGATCGGGACGCTCGATCTGGGCGGGATCGCCGATCTCGCAGTGGACCACGCCTTCGATCCGCGCCCGCGTTCGGGCCAGCAGGAGCGGATCGAGAATCTCATCAACCGCTTCATCTGAGGCACAACCGCGCTTCTGTCTCGCCTGCGTTGCACATTGCGGCGCAACATCGTAGCGACGGACCGAAGGAATCCTACGCTTGAAACAGCGAATGCCACGACGTCAAAACAGCGCCGCTACGATCAGCGACGTCGCACGCGAGGCAGGCGTATCGCCAATGACAGTGTCGCGCGTCATCAACAATGAAAGCAATGTGCGCGAGACAACGCGCGAACGCGTCATGCACGCCGTCGCGCTTTTGCATTATTCCCCGAACCCGGCCGCGCGCAGCCTTGCGGGCGCGCAGCCGATCCGGCTCGGTTTGCTCTACAGCAATCCGAGTGCCGCCTATCTCAGCGAGTTTCTCGTCGGCAGCCTCGATTCCGCCAGCCAGGCCAACATTCAATTGATCGTCGAGAAATGCGAATTCGGCGACCATGAGATCGAAGTGGCGCAACATTTGATCGCAGGCGGGATCGACGGCCTGATCCTGCCTTCACCGCTGTGCGATTCGATCGACTTGCTGCGCATGCTGGCAACCGAAAGCATCCCCTCGGTCGCAGTCGGCAGCGGATCGCCGTCGCCCGATTTGCTTGCGGTCAGCATCGATGAAGTTACCGCAGCGCAGACGATGATGCGCCATATCATCGCGCTTGGGCATCGGCGGATCGGGTTTGTGGTCGGCAACCCGAAGCAATCGGTTAGCGCCCGGCGGCTCGAGGGTTACCGTGTCGCCCTGGCGGAAGCGGGCATCGCCTTCGACGACCAGCTCGTCGCGCAAGGCCTGTTCACCTATCGATCGGGGCTCGATGCAGCCGATACGTTGCTCGATGTTTCGGACGCACCGACCGCGATCTTTGCGAGCAATGACGATATGGCCGCAGCGGTCGTCGCGGCCGCGCATCGGCGCGGGCTCGACGTCCCGCGCGACCTCACCGTTTGTGGGTTCGACGATACGACGCTGGCAACGGCAACATGGCCCGAATTGACGACGATTCATCAGCCGATCGCCGATATGGCGCGTGCCGGGATCGAATTGCTCGTCAAGGAAGTCCGCTCCCGCCGGAGCGGCCATGCCGATGCGGCCGAGCATATCCGGCTCGACTTCCGCCTGGTGCGACGCGAGACCGACGCCGCCCCCGGGCGTTCCCCAACCCCTCGTTGATGCGGCCGCTTTGAAGCGCGCACTCCTCTTGCTCGCCATACTGGCGACAAGCGCCGCCGCGGCACCACCGGTCGCGCGCTTCGCCTGGTTCGACTATCGCGGCTCCGACCCGGTCGATGCCACCATTAAGGCTGGACGGCAGGACTATCGCAATCCGATCCTGCAGGGCTTCCATCCCGACCCAGCGATCACCCGCGTAGACCGCGATTATTATCTCGTCACGTCGACGTTCACCTATTTCCCCGGCTTGCCGATCTTTCACAGCCGCGATCTGGTGTCGTGGACGCAGATCGGCAATGCGATCGATCGGCCGGGGCAGCTCGATTTTGGCAGAATCGGGTTGTCGCGCGGCGTGTTCGCGCCCGACATCAGCTATCATGACGGGCTGTTCTACATCGCCAACACCTGTGTGGATTGCGGCGGGAATTTTGTCATGACCGCGCGTAAGGCTGCGGGACCGTGGTCCGATCCGCACTGGAACAGCATCGACGGGATCGACCCCGCGCTGTTCTTCGATACCGACGGGCAGGCGTGGATCCTCAACAACGGCCCGCCGCCGGGAACGCCGCGCTATGACGGCCACCGCGCGATCTGGTTGCAGCGCTTCGACACCAAGACGCTGCTGCCCTTCGGCGAACGCACACTGCTGGTCGATGGCGGCGTGCACCCGCAACAGAAGCCGATCTGGGCCGAGGGGCCGCATATCTTCCGGCGAAACGGCTATTATTATCTGATGACGGCCGAGGGCGGCACAGCCGAGAACCACAGCGAAGTCATCTATCGCAGCCGCAGCGTGACCGGGCCTTACACGCCCGACCCGAGCAACCCGATCCTGACGCAGCGCGGACTCGATCCGACGCGCCGCGATCCGATCACTTCGGCCGGACACGCCGATTTTGTAACAACGCCCTCGGGCCAGTGGTGGAGCATTTTCCTCGCGACGCGACCCTATCAGGGCGATTTCTACAATATCGGGCGCGAGACCTTTCTGCTGCCGGTGCGCTGGCAGGACGATTGGCCGCGGATCACCGCGCCGGGCGCGACGATTCCTTATGTCCACCGGCGCCCGGACTTGCCGCGCGCGCCGGCACCCGCGATCCCGACAAACGGTGCCTTTCACGTCCGCGACGACTTCGCGGACGCGCGGCTCGCGCGCATCTGGCTGCAAATTCGTGCGCCGCAATCGCGCTGGTACAGCCTCGCGGGCGGCAGCCTGAACCTGCAAGCGCGCACCGCCGCCCTCGGCGGGGACGCGCAGCCAGCCTATCTCGGGCGACGTCTTCAGCATCGCGACGCCGTAACGGAGACTGCGGTCAGCTTCGCGCCGCAGCGGACGGGGGACGCCGCTGGTCTGGCAATCTTGCAAGACCCGGCACATTTTTACACTCTGACGCTCGCCCGAACCGGCGCGGGCAATGCGGTCGCTCTTTCCCGGCGCGACGGCGAAACCGATCCGGTTGACGGCACGACCATCGCGACCGCGCCGTACAAGGCGGCCAGTGTGCGCTTGCGGATCGTGTTAAGCGGCGCGCGCTGTGCCTTCTTCTACGCCGAACCGACGGGGCACTGGCGGTTGCTGGCGAAGGATCAGGACGCCACGCTGCTCAGCACCAAGCATGCCGGCGGCTTTGTCGGCGCGACGGTCGGGCCGTTCGCGCGAGGCGGCTGACCCGCCCCGCGCGCGGCTGGATCAGCCCGTCATCTGTTCCAATTCGCGCCCGCGCGTTTCCTTGATCAGCGTGCGCACAAGGAAGAACGACACCAGCGCGCTCGCCGCATAGAAGCCGTAGGTGGTCGGCAATCCGATATGCTTGGCCGCCCAAGGGAAGCTCAGGCTGATCGCGAAATTCGCCATCCACTGCGCGAACCCGGCGACCGCCAGCCCCGATCCGCGGATCTGATTGGGGAACATCTCGCCCAGCATCACCCACATCACCGGACCTCAGCTGAAATTGAAGAAAGCGGAGTAAGCCAGCGCGCTGATGAAGGCGAGCTTGCCGATCCCCGGCGACATCGACAGCCCGCCATCGGCACCGACGCTGGCGGTCGAGAAAGCATAGGCCATCAGGCTGAGTGTCACCGCCATGCCGATCGACCCGATCAGCAACAGCGGCTTGCGACCGATCTTGTCGATCGCGAACAAAGCAAGGATGCACGCGGCGATCGAGACGACTCCCGAGATGATGTTGGTGATCAGCGCATCATTCTCGCTGAACCCAACCGAGCGCCACAGCACCGCGCCGTAATAAAACACGATGTTGATGCCGACGAATTGCTGGAACACTGCGATCATGATGCCAGCCCACAAAACCGGGCGAATCTTGCCGGTCGCAGGATCACGCAGATCGGAGAATTTCGGCCGGTGGTGGTCGATTGCAAGACTGGCACGAATGTCGCGCACGGTATCGCGCGCGGTGTCGGCACCGAACAGCTTGGTCAGCACGCCTTCCGCCTCGGCCTCACGACCCTTGAGCATCAAGTAACGCGGGCTCTCCGGAATCAGCAGCAGCGTGATGAAGTAGATCGATGCGGGAATCACCTGCAGCCAGAACATCCAGCGCCATGCCGGATACCCACCCCATAACGTGCCGAGCGAACCCCCGGCAGAATGCGCCAGCGCATAGTTTGCAAAGAACGCCCCGGTCAGGCCGGTGATGATCATGATTTGCTGGATGCTCGACAGCCGCCCGCGAATGTTCGCGGGCACGACTTCGCTGATATAAACCGGAGCGAGTACGCTCGCTGCGCCGACGCCAAGACCTCCGACGATGCGCGCCAGGATGAACACGGCGGACGATCCCGCAGCACCCGCGGCAAGTGCGCTGACGATAAACAGCACCGCTGCGATCATCATCACCGCGCGGCGACCGATCAGATCCGACAGCCGCCCGGCGAGGAAGGCACCCGCCGCGCACCCGATCAG
The DNA here is from genome assembly GCF_014636175.1 of Sphingomonas psychrolutea. Lineage (GTDB taxonomy): Bacteria > Pseudomonadota > Alphaproteobacteria > Sphingomonadales > Sphingomonadaceae > Sphingomonas > Sphingomonas psychrolutea. Next base: position 179,386 of record NZ_BMDW01000005.1, read on the forward strand.
GATTGCGCCGACGTTGAGCCCGGTGCCGAGTTCCGACAGGTTGAAGGCCTTGTCGAGCCCCTCCTGCGTGCCGTTGATTACGCCGCTGTCATAACCGAACATGAATCCGCCGATCGTCGCCACTGCGACAATCAGCCCAATAAACGCGACGTTGATCCGCCCTGCGCTTGACTCTGTCATAACGTCCTCTCCCAAAACGATAATCATGTTCTTGATCGATCAGGCTATTGCGGCGGTTACGGGTACCCCCGGGACATCCACCGCAAAGGTGAAGAGATGACCGGCCTCGGGCTGCGCCGCCAGCGCGGCAGCGTCGAGCCCCTTACGCGCGCTGGTGACATAGGCCGTGGTGAGGCAGGGTCCGCCGAACGCGACTTTGGTAATGTTCGCGGTCGGCAGCGCGACCGTCTCGATCAAGCGCCCGTCGGGCGCATAACGCCGCACGCCCCAGCCGCCGAACAAACCGGTCCATAAGCACCCTGCGCTGTCGATTGTGGGGCCGTCGGGATAGCCCGCGGCCGCCTCGATCTCGACGAAGAGCCGCGGGGTGCCGAGCGTGCCGTCGTCATGGACGGGCACCGCATGGATCGTCCGCCCCAACGTATCGGTGTAATAGAGCGTGCGGCCATCGGGCGACAAAGCCGGGCCGTTGGCGATCGTGACCGGCGGGAGGCCGCACACGCGCACGCCGTCCGCATCGCAGACGTGGAAGCACCCCGTCGCTGTGGTCTCGGCATCGTCCATCGATCCAAACCAGATGCGGCCCGTGGGATCGGTCGTCGCGTCGTTGAGCCGATTGCCCGGCAAGTGCGGTTCGGGGTCGACCATCGCCGCGAAGGCCCCGGTGGCGGGATCAAAGCGCGCCAGCCCGCTTTGCAGCCCGACGACGAAATCAGCCGCTTGCGCCGGCAAAATCCAGCCAACTTGCGCAGGGGCGTTCCATGTCTCCAAGGCTGACGTGGCGGGGTCGAAGCGGTGAAGGTGATGCCGTTTGATATCGACGAACCACAGTGCTTGCTCCCGCGCGACCCACACCGGCCCCTCGCCCAGCATCGCGCCGACGCGGCAGGCGGTGTGCACGCTCCGGGTCGGTCGGCCAGCCATGCTCAGCGCCAGCCGGCATCGACGAAATAATCGTGCCCCGTACACATCCGCGCATCGTCGGAGGCGAGGAACAGCACCAGCGCCGCGACATCGGCCGGCTGAATGCGACCGTCGAGACATTGTGCCGCAACGATCTCCGCTTCGCCCTCGGGCGTGTACCATTGCATCTGGCGCTGCGTCTGGACGTTGCCGGGGACGATCGTATTGACGCGGATATTGTCGCGGCCGAGATCGCGCGCGAGGCTGCGGGTCAGCCCCTCGACCGCCGCCTTCGCGGTCTGGTACAAGACGAGCTCACCCAGCGCGAGGTGCCAGCTGATCGACCCGAAATTGAGGATGACCCCCGCCCCGGCGCGCTTCATCGCGGGAACCACGGCTTGCGCGGCGAAGAATTGGTGGCGCAGATTGACTGCCATGCGCTCGTCCCAATAGGCCGGTGTCACCTCGGCAATCGTGTGCCGATCGTCGTTCGCGGCGTTGTTGATCAGGATGTCGATGCCGCCCAGATCCTGCTCGATCGCGGCCAGCGCGTGCTGCAGCGCGGCGACATCGGTCAAATCGCAATGCCGATACAGCGGCACATAGCGCGCTTCGCCTGCCAGCCGTTTGGTCAGGGCGCGGCTCGGCGCATCGTCAATATCGACGAACGCGACGCGCGACCCTTGCGCGGCAAACGCTTCCACCAGCCCCGCACCGATCCCGCTGCCGCCGCCGGTCACCACGACGCATTTGTCGGCCAGGCTGGGATAGGAAGCGCGGCGCGCGCGGGTATCGACGGCTTGCAGCAAGGGAAAGACCTCCAGTGAGTGCGCGCTCACGCGAGCAAACCGCGGCGGGCGAGATTGGCCATCAAGTCCGCGATCCCGAAGGACCAGGGCGGCGCCGCCTTCGACGTCGTCACGCGGTTGGACAGGCGGCCGAGACGCGCGCTCGCAATCGTGACCAAGTCGCCCGGCTTATGCGTAAAACCGCGACCCGGCGCATCGCGATCCTGCGTTGGCGCGAACAGGGTTCCGAGGAACAGCACGAAGCCGTCCGGGTACTGATGTTCGCTCATCGTCTGGCGCAGCAATTCTTCGGGATCGCGGCTGATCTGCGCCATCGAGCTGACGCCTGTCAGCACATAGCCGTCCATGCCTTCGATCCGCAGCGAGACCTCGGCGCGGCGAACGTCGTCCATCGTGAAAGCATCGTCGAACAGCCGTACAAAGGGACCGAGCGCGCAGGAGGCGTTATTGTCCTTCGCCTTGCTCAGCAGCAGCGCCGAGCGCCCCTCGAAATCGCGCAAATTGACGTCATTACCCAGCATCGCGCCAACCGCTCTGCCCGCCGCATCGGCCAGCAGCACGACCTCCGGCTCGGGGTTGTTCCAGGTCGAATCGGACCGCACGCCGATATCCGCGCCTGTTCCCAACGTCGAAAGAACCGGAGCCTTGGTGAAAATCTCCGCGTCCGGCCCGATCGCCACTTCGAGATATTGCGACCACATCCCATCGGCGATCAGCGTCGCCTTGAGCGTCACCGCTTCGGCCGACCCGGGCACGACGGCGTGCAAGCCACCGCCGATTGCCCCCTCGAGCCGGTCGCGCACGGCGGCGGCAGCTCCCGCATCGCCCCGCGCGCGCTCCTCGATCACGCGTTCGAGCGCCGAGACCGCAAAGGTGACCCCGGCCGCCTTGACGCATTGCAGATCGATCGGGCTCAGCAGACGGTATTGCGCATCGTCGCCCGCCCCGACAGCGAGGTCCGCAAGATCTCCCAGCAGCTTGCCCCCGCGCGCGCTAAGGGCCTTGTTTTGTACGAGCATCGAGACCGTCGGGGCGACCTCCGCCATGTCGTAAACGACACCCTGATCGATCAGAATCGGTGACGGTCCCGCAGCTGTCGCGACCCGTCCGAGAAAACGGCCCGAGCGCCAGTCCACCGGTACTGCGTCGAACCCCGCCATCCTCTCCCCCTGCATCCGACCTCGTCAGAGCCATTTTTCTTGATAGCGCTACCATCATGCGCTTAGAATGCGCTGTCAAGACAACAGTGTCGCAACCGAGCGACCATATGACGGGGGAGATTGCGCGATGGTATCGAAGCGGATCGTCAGCCTGGCCTGTGTCGCCGGAGTCTTGCCGGGGGCGGTGTTTGCGGCGGCTCCCGATCGTCTGGCGGTCGCGCGGATCTTTACCGACCACGCCGTGATCCAGCGCGATCGACCAATCGCGATTTGGGGCAGTGCGGCGAAGGGGACGGCGGTGAAGGTGACGCTTGCCGATCGATCGGCGACCGCCATCGCCGATCACGACGGGCATTGGCGTGTCGCCTTGCCGGCGCTGGCGGCGGGCGGGCCTTACCGACTGGTCGCGACGGCGGGCCTGCAGACCGCCACGCTCGACGACATTGCGGTCGGCGATGTCTATCTGTGCGGCGGACAATCGAATATGGAATTTCCAGCCCGGCTGTCGACCGGTGCGTGGGGCGGCCTGAAGGACGTCGACAATCGCGATCTTCGCTTCGTGACAATCGGAAAGGACAATGCGCCCGCGCCGCGCACCGATTTGAACACCCCGGTTACCTGGAAGCCGGTCACAGCCGATACGGTCGGCGAGGCGTCGGCGGTATGTTACTATATGGCGCGGTCGCTACAGGTGTCGCAGCATGTGCCGGTGGGGTTCATCGCTTCCGATTGGGGCGGCACTACGATCCAAAGCTGGACCAGCGGTCCAGCGTTGCGGGCGCAAAGGGCCTATGCGGGTGGCGTCGCTGCGCTCGCGCTGTATGCCGCCGATCCGGCAGCAGGGCTGGCCGCCGACGGAAAGCGGGTGGAGGCGTGGTGGGATGCGCACGATCCGCAGGCTAAGCCGCAGCGCGCCTGGATCGCCCCCGACTATGACGATACGGGCTGGGACACGATCGGCCCGCGCGGATCGTGGAAAGACGCGGGGCTTGCGCCGCTCAGCGGGCTTGACGGGGTCGTCTGGTTCCGCACGACAGTCACGCTCACCGAAGCGCAGGCCCGGTCCGCAACCGCGTTACAGCTTGGGCCGATCGATACCGATGACAGCGCCTGGATCAACGGTGCGCGTGTCGGCGGCGGGGCGACGGCGTGGGTGTGGCGCGATTACCTGATCCCGGCGGGGACTCTGAAAGCCGGGCGCAACACGATCGTCGTGCGCGTATTGGGTGGCGGCAGTGATGGCGGGCTGACCGGCCTGCCGCAAAATCGTGGAGTACGCCTCGTTTCCGGGGCGTTAGTCCCGCTCGATCCGACGTGGCGTTACCGTGTCGGAATGCGGTCGCGCGGCCTGTCGGTCACGCCGTCGCCGTGGGATGTGCCGACCAGCCTGTCCACGCTGTATAACGGCATGATCGCACCGCTTGGCGGCTACGGGCTGAAGCTCGTCGCCTGGTATCAGGGGGAGGCCAATATGGGCCAAGCGGCGGAATATCGCAGCCTGCTCCCACTGCTAATGGCGGACTGGCGCAAGACGTTCGGCCAGCCCGATTTGCCGTTCGTCGTCGCGCAACTGTCGTCCTACGGTTCGGTCGCGACCGTCCCCAGTGAATCGGGATGGGCCGAACTGCGCGATGTGCAAGCCAAGGTCGTGCGCGCCGACCCCCATGCCGGGCTAGCGGTGACGATCGACGTCGGGGACCGTGCCGATATCCACCCGACGCAGAAAACGGTGGTGGGCGAACGCTTGGCGCGCGCGGCCCGCGTCGTAGCTTATGGTGCGCGCGGTGACGCAGCCGGTCCCGAGGCGGTCTCGGTCGAGCGGCGCGGGCCCGATCTGGTCATCCGCTTCCGTGCCGTCGGGAATGGCCTGCGTACCTATAGCGCCGATGTGGCGATCGGCTTTGAAGCGTGCACGGCGCGGCAATGCCGTTTCCGCGCTGGGACGGTCGACGGCGACACGGTCGTCCTTGCCGGAGCGAATACCGCAGAGGTGACGCGCGTTCGCTATGCCTGGGCCGATGCGCCGTACGTGAATCTCTACGGCGCAGACGATTTGCCTGCCGTGCCGTTCGAACGCACGGTCGCGCCCTCGCCGTGATGATCCGCGACTCAGCGATCGCCTGCAGCCCGCCCCTAAACCAGCGTATTCCTGCGGATCAGCTCACGATACCACGCCGCGCTCAGCTTGGGCGTGCGTTTCTGGGTAACGAAGTCGACATGGTGCAGGCCAAAGCGCAGCGTATAGCCGTCGGCCCATTCGAAATTGTCCATCAGGCTCCACAGGAAATACCCTTTGAGCGGATAGCCTTCCTCGGTCGCGCGCTGAAATTCGGTGAGGTAATTGCGCAGATACATGATTCGATCGGCATCATCGACATGGCCGTTGACGACCGGATCGTCGGCCGAAGTGCCGTTTTCGGAAATGTAGAGCGCCTTGGGCTTCCACAGTTCGCTCACGGTTCGCACCGCCCAATAGGCGACTTCGGGCCCGACATACAGCCATGGCGACGCCATGCGCGGCGAGCTCTTGAGGTGCGGCAGCACCTCATATCCTGCGGGAGAGGCCGACGCCTTGACGTAGTTCGGCGCGTAAACGTTGAGCGCGACGAAATCGAGCGGACTGCCGATCGCCGCCATGTCGCCGCTGGCGATTTTGGGCGCATCGGCACCGATGCTCGTAAGATAGCGTTCGGTGTAGCGCCCCTCCATGATCGCGGTGAGGAACATCGCATTTTCTTCCCGCACCGCCACCTTGGCAGCGGCGATATGCTCGGGCGTCTCGATCACGGGCACGTAGAAATTGCTATTATCGGCGATACCGATCTGCGTTCCGGATCGCGCGTGCGCCCGGATCGCCTGAACGCCGAGACCATGGGCGAGCACGCCGTGGTGCCGCACCTGGTTCACCGATCTTGCGTCGAGCCGCAGGCCCGGCGCATGCTTCCCGTCCTGATGCCCCAGATCGGTGAAACAGCGGAGTTCGTTGACGGTGATGAAATGCGTGACCCGGTCGGACAGCTTGCCGGCGATGAACCCGGCATAATCGGCAAAGGCGAGCGCAGTGTCGCGCGATTGCCACCCGCCGGGGAGCGCTTGGGGCAGATCCCAATGGAACGTCGTTACATAGGGCGTGATCCCCGCCGCGAGCAGCGCGTCGATCACGCGGTTATAATAGTCCACGCCCTTCGCGTTGGGCGTTCCGCGCCCCTCCGGGAAAATGCGCGACCAGGCAATCGACAGCCGATAGGCCTTGACGCCCAATTGCTTGAGCAGCGCGATATCTTCCCCATAGCGGTGATAGCTGTCGCATGCGGTGTCGCCGGTGTCGCCATTGGCGACGCACCCCGGCGTATGCGAAAACACGTCCCAATTGGTTTCGCCGCGCCCGTCCTCCTTCACCGCGCCTTCGATTTGATACGATGCTGTGGCACAGCCCCACACAAAGCCGTCGGGAAACGACAGCGGACCTACGCGCGGCTTGGGCCTGGTTGCCGCCAGCGCGCCGCTTGCATGACCGACCAGCGCCGCGCCGAGCACACCGTTCCTTATAAAATCCCGCCGATCCATTGTCGTCTCCGTAGTTACTGTCAACGTTGTCAATTGCAGCGCCGCAAGGCCGACGCGCCATCCTATTTTACCGGTTCAGCCGCTGAAGCACATTTGCGCGAAGTCGGCGCGCGCCGGCCGGATCGAGCGGATCGAGCGCGCCACGCGCATGTGGCGGCAAATGCGCAGCCGCCCGATCCGCCGGCCCGAACACATAAAAATCGAACAGTTCGCGCCACGCCTGCTTTTCGGCAAGCGGCCGGTCGCGCAGCGACAGCAGCGCATGGAGCAACGTCGTCATCGGCGGGTCGGCCTGCGCTGGTGCGTCGTTCCACCAATAATTGACCAGCACGTTCACGGAACCCAGCGCCTCGACATGATGCCACCACAAGGCCGGGTAGATCAGGACATCGCCCGGTTCGAGCTCGGCGACTTGTGCCGCCGCAACCGCATCGGCGAATCGGGGATAGCGCTCCGGATCCGGGGCCGCGAAATCGACCATGCTGACAACCTGGCCACCCGGCGTCGGCTCGAGCGGTCCGGGGTACAGATTGTGGACCTGATCGGGCGGGAAGAGCGTGAAGCGGCGACGTCCGGCGGCGCACACCGCGATATTGTTCGACATGTCCCAATGCGCCGACGCGGTCGTGCGCGTGCCGACCCAGAAGCTGGCAAGCGGCGGGTGCGCGCTCAGCATCGTCCCGGCAAGCGGCATCGGATTAGCATTGGCCAAACCGGGCAGGAATTCCGCGAGATCGGTCGAGCCGAGATAGTAAGCCGGGGCGGATGGATTATTGCAATCCGCCGCGATCCGTTCGAGATAGGCGCGCAAGCTAACCCGCTCGCGCGCGAAGTTGAAACCCGTCATCGCGGCATCATAGAAAAACCGTCCGCCGACTTCCGGTGGTGCGGTGTAGCCCGTTACCGGCAGGCCCGCATCGAAGCGCGCGATATAGGCGAGCAGCGCAGCAGCGCCTTCCCGGCCGGCCCGTACCAATGGCCAGTCCGCGACCAGACCCCGCACGACGACCGGCTCGGACGCGTTGAGCAGTGAATCGGGGTCGGTCAGCGCGGCGGCGAGGGCGATTGTGGGCGTGCGGCGGTGGATGGCGAGCATGGTTCAGGCCGCCCCGCGCTTGAGACGCTTAAGCGCAATCAGCCGTTCTATGTTGCCGATCGAGCCGGCCACCGCGAAGGCCAGCGACAAGAATCCCGCGCGGTTGAGCCGTTCGAGCGTCGCGCCGCCGAGATTATCGAGTGCGGCGGCACCGATCGTGTAGAAATCGACCAGATCGTAGCGCAGCGTCTCGTCGATCTGGATTTCGAGCCGCACCGGCTCGATCAGACCGGCCTCGGCGAAGGCCGCGAACATCGGCGCTTGCACGTCATGCCCGATATGGAGCGCGCGCAGCACATCGGTCATCCGGTCGAGCACGGCGCTGTTGCCGCCATGCGATTGGAACAGCGGCACGCCGCGCTCGCGTGAGACGCGCGGATCGGCGAGATCGACATGCACCATCGGCTCGCGCTCGCCATTCTCGCGGACATGCACCCCGATCGAGAACGGGCCGCGGGCAAGCAGCATCGGGACATGCCGCGTGGTCCAGTGATCGCCGTCGAGGAACAAATTCTCGCCCTGGTCGAGGCCGAGCAGCGCGATCGCTTCGAACGCGCCCGACGCGTCCTTGCGCAACACGATCGGGAAATCGCGCGCCACCGCGGCGAATTCGGTCGGCAACACGGCAATCTGATTCGCCGTATCGCCCCACGCCGCGCCGCGATCGAGCAGGACGCGCAGGTCGTGATGATCGACATTGTTGAGCATGACGAGCGTCATGGGCGCGCACTCTCCGATAGCATCGTCCCGCGCGGGAGGATTGGCGCGACCAGCATGCGATCGCGCGCTGGCGGACACAAGCGGGACGCGTGCCGCGCTAGATCGCGCCGCGAACAAGGGCCGCGACGCAGCGCGGCCCTTCCCCCCTTTTTGCCGGACGCGCCGGATCCGATGCACCCCCCGCAGCTCAGAAGCGATAGCGGGCCCCGAACAGGAAGCGCCGCTGCCCTTCCTGCACCAACCAGATCTGGTTGGGCGAGCGACCATAGGTCCTCACGCCTTCCTTGTTGAGGTTGATCGCCTCGAACGACACCGCGATGTGCGGCGTGATGTCGTAGGAGATGTTCATGTCCACCTGGCTGTAGGGCGCGGTGAATTCGGGGCTGTGGAAGCTGTCTCGATTGACCGCCGACAGGAATTTTGCGCGGTAATTGTAGCTGAGCCGTGCCGATATGCCATATTTGTCATAGATCAGCGTGGCGTTCGCAGTGTCGCTCAGCCCCACCAGCGCAAACTGATCGACGTTGGTGGGTGCCGCAACATCGATTCCGATATTACCGCGCACCAACGTATATGCGGCCGAGATACCGATACCGGTGTTACCAAAGAAATATTGGCCGGCGATTTCGAAGCCGTAAATCTCGGCATCTTTGTTATTGGTTGGTGTGTTGACGTTGACGTTGAACAGCGGATCGTTGGCATTGGCGATGATATCGACCGCGGCGAGCGTCGTGTCGACGAACTGCTGATTGAGCGCGCGCGTCGCCGTGTTGTAATTGGCGTTGAACTGCGCCGTTGCCGCCGCCACGCTACCGAGCTGTTGCAGCAAAGCGGTGTAGGTGAACAGATTGACGTCGCTGATATCGGCACCCAAGCCCTGCAGCACTGTCCTTGCGGTGCCTGAGCGGCTGCCGGCAACGCCCGAACTCGGATCGCGCAGACCAAAGACGCTTTGCTGCACGATCGAATTGCCAATGAAATTATGCACGCGTTTGTCGAACAGGCCGATCGAAAGATAGCTATCGCGCTTGAAATACCATTCCAGCGACAGATCGAGATTATCCGACGTCAGCGGTCGCAAGTTCGGATTTCCTTGGTTGCCGCTGATCTGCCCGCCGACGGCGGTCGCGTCGGTCGGAACCCCGACGCTGATCGCCGAGAACAGATCGCCAAAGCGTGGCCGCGACAGCGTCCGCCCGAACGAGAAGCGGCCGATTAGGTTGGACTTCAGGTTGAACTGGAAATCCATACCTGGGAGAATGTTATCGTAGCTGCCGCTGCCGGAATAGGTGTCGATCCGAGTGAACGGAATGTCGGCGGTGAAATCATTGTCGGACTGCCAGCGAATCTGGCTCGGCACCGCGACCAGCGACACCGCCTTCACCTTGGTGTTCTCGTACCGCACGCCAGCCACAAGGCTCGCGTCATGGCCGGCGATCTGGCCCTTCCAGGTGACCTGCGCGAAGCCCGCGAAAATGTCTTCCTTGATGCGATCGTCCGCAAATCCGTTGACCGCATTGGCGTTGCCGAGCGCGGTATAGGCGGTGGAGAGCTTGTTGTAGAGCAGCGTCGCATCCTGCGCGCGGAACGCGGTCAGCGCGTCGCCCGTCGACTTGGTGTCATTGTCGTGGAAGCGACACACCAGGCAGAACGCTTGTACGACGCCGGGGGCGATCGCATTGACGTCGCGCGGTCTGGCATTGCCCCAGTCGCCAAGCGTCTGGTAATAGCTTGTGTGCGTTGCCCGCGTATCCGTGGTGCGATAGTCGCCGCCGAAATCGAACCGGCTGCCTGCGCCCAAATCCCACCCGGCGTCGAGCCGAATTTCCTTGATACGCTGGCTTTGCGTCGTTGCGACCTGCCGCCCGACCTGGCTCCCCAGATCGCCGACGTCGAGCGTACCGTTGGCATTACCCTTGCTGCCGACGGGATCGAGAAACTGCACGGTCTGAACGGGAAAGCCAGCACTATAATCGACCGAATGCTGCGCGAGTGTCGGCGAGCTGATCGCGACCAGCGTCGAGCTCATCCCGTTGGGATTGTCCGGCGTGCTGTTCGACTTGCCGATATGACCGTCGAGCGCCAGCCGGAATGTGTCGGTCACGTCCCATTTGACGTTGACACCGATATCGTAAAGCTCAGTTTTCTGCGCACGATATTGCTGTTCGAACCCCGCGTCCTTGCTCGCCCCGGTGATCGTTTCATGCAGGTAAATCGGAGTAGCGACCGAATTGCCGCTGTCGAAGGTCACGACATCGAACGGACGGTTGAACCAATTCGCCTCGTCCGAGCGACGCTCGGACTGCTTGTTGCGCGCATACAGACCGTCGACGCTGATATCGAGCGTGTCGGTCGGCTTGAATTGCAGCACAGCCTGGCCATTGAGGCGCTCGCGCGTCCCTTCACCGAAGTGGTAGCGGAAATCGTTCGGACGCCCGACCAGCGTGTTGGGGTTGGTCGGCGCGTTGGTGATGCGGGTTGCGGCATTGACGTTGCCGCTGTTGGGATCGAGGAACTGCGCCAGGGTGGTGATGTTCCAGCCGTTGACGGTCGCGTTGATGTTGGTGAAGTTGCGCTTCTGGTAACTGCCAAAGAGCGAAACGCCGATCGTCTGATCAGGGTTGCTCCAGCTGGCGAGACCCGACACCTCGGGGGTGACGTGCGCGCCGCAGCTCACGCAATCGTCGGTGCTCATGTCATACACCGCCTTGGCACCGATCGTTCCGGTGAAGCCCGCATCCTTTACGTCGAGTGGACGCCGCGTGACGATATTGATCGACGCCCCAATGCCGCCCGAGGGAACCGCCGCCCGGCTGGTCTTATAGACTTCGAGCGTGCGCACGCCCTCCGACGCAAGATTGGAGAAATCGAACGAGCGGCTGGTGTTGCGATTGAAATCAGCGTTCTCGTCGCCGCCGACCGTGGTCTGCGTCGTCGCGGCGAGTTGCCGTCCGTTGAGCGTGACAAGGTTATATTGCGAGCCAAAGCCGCGCACCGTGACATCGGCGCCCTCGCCATTGCGGCGGCTGATCGACACGCCAGTGATGCGCTGCAAGGATTCAGCGAGGTTGGTATCGGGGAATTTGCCAATGTCTTCCGCCGAAATCGCATCGACGATTCCGGTCGAGTTGCGTTTGATCGCGATCGACCGTTCGAGCGAGGCGCGGATACCGGTAACGACGATATCGTCGCCTGGTGCGGTCGCCGGGTCTTGCGGCGCGGCCGGTGCGGTCTGCGCGAACGCCGCCGCCGGTAATACCAGCCCGATGGCAAGTGCGATGGTCGATGTAGTGCGCGCGAGCGTGCTCGGCAGGCTTAAACCCTTCATGACGTTCCCCTCCTGTACCGCGAACCTATGTCGCTGGCTCGCGATGAACCCCTGAGTCCTCGCGATAATGGGAGCGTTACCATTTTGTCCTACGTTGTCAATTCAATTCGCGTGTCTTTTTCGATGAATCGAAAAACCCCTGAAAACGTGGAAAGCAGTTACGTCCGCCCTCGCTCTTGACAAGATTGCTGACATCGTTGTCCATCGGGGATGACGGCATTTCGCCGGGCCAATATCGAGGAGACCGACCCTGTCCAGCGACGTCAGACGAACGACGATCGTCGATGTCGGCCGCCATGCCGGGGTCTCCGCCAAGACGGTGTCCCGCGTGTTCAACGACGAGCCGCATGTCAGCGATGCGGTGAAACGCCGCGTGCGCGAAGCCGCCGACGCGCTCAATTACCACCCAAATGTCTTCGCTCAGTCGCTTGTGCGTCGCCGGTCGCACCTGATCGGCCTGGTCTATGAAAAGCCCAGTGCGAGTTATGTCGTCGAACTGCAAATGGGCGTGCTCGACGCGCTGCTGGGTGAGCGCTATCGCCTGATCGTCATTCCCGTGCGGTCGGTCCACGACAATGCGCATGATGTCGTCGGCCTGCTTCGCGCCGCCGCGCTCGACGGCGTCGTGCTGGCGCCACCGGCATCGGACCATCCGGTGATCCTGGCGCAGCTCGCGGCCGCAGGAATCCGTTTCGCGCGCGTCGCGCCGCTGCGACAACTCGAATTAGGGGCGTCGACGATCATCGACGATGTCGCCGGAGCGCGCGCGGTCGCGGCGCATCTGCTTGCGCTCGGCCACCGTGACATCGGTATCGTCAAGGGTGACCCGGGCCATGCCGCCAGCGATGCGCGGCTGAGCGGTTATGGTCAGGCGTTCCGCGCGGCGGGATGCGAAATGCGGCTCGACTGGATCGAGACTGGCAATTTCACGCTTGAGGGTGGAACCGAGGCGGGTGCGCGCTTGCTCGATCGCGCCGATCGGCCGACCGCGATCCTCGCGCAGAATGATGAAATGGCGGTAGGCGTGATGATGGCGGCGCGCGAGCGCGGGCTCTCGCTGCCGGACGACCTGTCGGTTGCCGGCTTCGACGATTCGGAAGTGTCGCGAATCGTGTGGCCGCGGCTAACGACGGTGCGGCAACCGGTGTTCGACATGGCGGTCGCGGCGACCGAAATGCTGGTTGCCGAACTGGAGGGGCGCCCGGGTGCCCGCCACTCGCACCATGACAATCAGCTGTTGATCCGCGATTCAACGGTGGCGCCGCGCAGCGCCGGTCCCGGCGGGGCGTGATTTCGCGGCGGGAGCGCTGGAGTTATGCTGCGGGCGACCTCGGCTTCAATTTCGTGTGGCAATCGACCGAACTTTATCTGCTCTATTATTATATCCGTGGCCTTGGCCTGGCACCGGAAATCGCCTCGGCGATCTTCCTGATTGGCGCCGGGGTCGATTGGATCGTCGACCCGCTGGTCGGAACGCTTGCGGATCGGTTCGCGGTACGGATTCCGTTTCGGATATGGGTCGTGACCGGCGGGCCGATCGCGGTGCTGCTGCTGGTGCTGGCGTTCGCGCCGCTGCCACGCGGCGCGCCGTGGGTGCCAATGGTCGCGCTCGCGACCTATCTTGCCCTGCGCGCGGCTTACGGCGTCGGCAACATCCCCTATGGGGCGATGACTGCGCGCCTCTCCTCCGCGCCGCGCGATCATCTGGCGTTGACGAGCGCGCGGATGCAAGGCGCGGCGGTCGGCGGCCTCGTTGCGGCGTCGGTCTTCGCCTTGCTTCCCGTGACGACGGCGGGTGCCGACTTCCGGGGCGGCGCGCTGCTGCTCGCGGGACTGGCACTCCCGGCGTTTCTGATCTGTTATTTCGGCACGCACGAGCGGGTGGTCGCGCCGCGTCTTGCGGGCCGCGCGGCGTGGATTGCGCCGTGGCGCGTGGCCTGGGCGATGGCCTTGCTGCTCTGCCGGTCGGCACCGCTGCGGCGTCTGATCGCGACGATCCTGACGGCTGGCCTTGCGGTCACCGTCGTCAACAAGTCGCTTTTATTCCTGTTCGAGGAACTCGGTGCGCTGCGCCTGGGTTTCGTCATCGCGCTCGTCCCCGCCGCCGCCTTATTGCTGACCACGCCGTTATGGGCGGCGCTGGGCGCGCGGATCGGACGTCGGCATACGCTCGTGCTGGCGGCGGCGCTCAACGCCGTCGCAGCGATCGGCGCGCTGGCAATTGGCGGGGTTGCGGCAATTCTTGCGCTGACCAGCGTCGCGATCGTCGCGGGGTGCGGCATGTCGGTGATGTTCTGGTCGCTGGTGCCAGCGGCGGTCGCCGATTGCGAAGGCCGCGCGGACGAGATCGGCTATGCCGGGCGCGTCTATGCGCTCGCCAACATCGCCCGCAAGCTGGCGCAGGGGCTGGCGCCGAGCGTCGTCGCGTTCAGCTTGGTCGGCACCTCGTTTTCAACCTTGTACGGGATCGCCGCGGCCGCGCTGCTCGCGCTACTCGTCGCGATTCTTTATGGTCCGGCCGACGCCTCGGATCCAATTATCAGCACCAGGGAGCACATCGCATGAGCCGCGCACCGGTCCGTCGGGTCGTCATTGCCGGGGGCGGCACCGCCGGGTGGCTCGCCGCCGCCGCTTTGGTCAAGCACCTGGGGCCGCTGATCGAGATCACGCTGGTCGAATCCGACGCCATCGGCACCGTCGGCGTGGGCGAATCGACGATCCCGACCGCGCGGACCTTTCATCAATTGCTCGGCATTTACGAAGACGCCTTCATGCGCGCGAGCCAGGCGACCTTCAAACTGGGCATTTCATTCGAGAATTGGGGTCGCGATGGCGACGCCTATTTCCATCCGTTCGGCGCGGTCGGTCGATCGACCTGGATGGGCGACTTTCAGCATTTCTGGCTTGAGGCGCGCGCGGCGGACATGGCCGAGCCGTACGGGGCCTATTCGCTCGAACAACAAGCCGCGCTCGACGGACGCTTCACGACCGCGGGCGATCCCGCGCTCAGCTACGCCTATCACGTCGATGCGACGCGCTACGCCAAGTTCCTGCGCTCGCTCGCCGAACCTGCGGGAGTTCGACGCGTCGAAGGCAAGATCTGTAACGTGGTACGCGACCCTGAAAGCGGCGACATCGCCGCGCTCGAACTCGACAGCGGCGAACGGATTGCGGGCGACCTGTTCGTCGATTGCACTGGCTTTCGCGCGCTGCTGATCGGCCAGACGCTCGGCGTCGATTTCAAAGACTGGGGCGAATGGATCGTCACCGACCGTGCGCTTGCGGTGCAGACCGAATCGGTCGGGCCGCCAGTGCCCTATACCCGCGCGATCGCGCATGGCGACGGGTGGCGCTGGCGCATCCCGCTCCAGACCCGGACCGGCAACGGGCTGGTCTATGCCAGCGCTTTCCTGTCCGACGACGAGGCGTGCGCGCGGCTGCTCGCCGATATCGAGGGCAAACCCCTGTTCGACCCGCGCCCGATCCAATACGCGACGGGGATGCGCGCGCAGCCCTGGTCGCATAATTGCATCGCGCTCGGCCTTGCCGCCGGGTTCATCGAGCCGCTCGAATCGACCAGCATCCATTTGATCCAGGTGGCGCTGACGCGGCTGATTCAGCTCTTCCCGTTCGACGGGGGCAGCGCCGCACTGGCACAGCGCTTCAACGATCGTTCAGTACAGGAATGGGAGCACATCCGCGACTTCATCATCCTTCACTACAAATTGACCGAGCGCGACGACACGCCCTTCTGGCGGCGCTGCCGCGATATGGCGGTGCCCGACAGTTTGCGCGCGCGGATCGACCTTTTTCGCGAAGGCGCATCGGCCTACCAGACCGGCGAAGACCTGTTTCGCGTCGATTCCTGGGTGTCGGTCATGCTCGGCCAGCGGCTCGAACCCGCGGCATGGCACCAAGTCGCGCGACTGCTCGATCCCGCCGGGCTCAGCAATGCGCTCGTCGCGATGCGACAGCAGATCGTCGCGCGGGTGCCGACAATGCCGGCGCACGCGGCCTATCTGGGCGAATATTGTCGGGCCTTGCCTGCCGCGTGACGCAGGACGGAAGACGCACCCCCGAGGTGCGTCTTCCAGCGGTCAGCGCCGCAGCATTTTGATGATGCCGGAGAAATCCAATCCCCCCTGCCCTTCGTCGGCGAAGCGCTGATAGAGGTCTGCCGCCTTTGCGCCCATCGGGGTATCCGCGCCGGAATCGGCGGCAGCGGCGGCGGCGAGTTTGAGGTCTTTCAGCATCAGCATCGTGGCGAAGCCGCCCTGATAGTCATGGTCGGCGGGGGTGTCGGGGCCGACGCCGGGGACCGGGCAATAGCTCGTCATCGACCAGCTTTGCCCCGAGGCCACGCTGGAAATGTCGTAGAAGGTCTGCGCGTCGAGCCCCAATTTCTCGGCAAGCAGGAACGCCTCGCACGTCGCGACCATCGTCGCGCCGAGCAGCATGTTGTTGGCGATCTTCGCCGCTTGCCCGGTGCCGTTCGCCCCGGCATGGATCACCGCCTTGCCCATCGCGGACAGGATCGGCTCGGCCCGCTTGAACGCCGCATCGCTGCCGCCGACCATGAAGGTCAGCGTGCCGGCATTCGCCGCGCCGATCCCGCCCGAGACGGGGGCATCCACGGCGGCTAGGCCCTTGTTCCGCGCAGCCTCGGCGACCCGCTTGGCAGTGGCGACGTCGATCGTCGAACAATCGATCAGAATCGCCGACGGCGCGACGCTGGCGGCGAATAGGTCGGTATAGACCGCCTCGACATGCGTACCGGCGGGCAGCATCGTGACGATCGCCTCCGCGCCATCCGCCGCCTCGGCAGCGCTGGCGGCGGGGAGGCATCCGGCGGCTTTCGCGCGCGCGAGCGCTTCGGGCGACAGATCGAAGGCGCGGACATCATGTCCCGCCTTCGCCAGATTCGCGGCCATCCCGCCGCCCATATTGCCGAGGCCGATAAAGGCAATGCGTGTCATGGTTTTTTCCTTAATGCCCGAGAGGCCCGCGCGTGGTGCGGTCGAATGGCTCGCGCGCCCTGCGTCACCCCATCGTCGGGATAACGAAAGCGTTACCGCCGTCGTCCACCCCACCATCCGGCCAGCGTTGCGTGACGGTCTTGACCTTGGTCCAGAACTTCACGCCTTCCATGCCATGCTGGTTGGTGTCGCCGAACGCGCTGCGCTTCCACCCGCCGAAGGTGTGGTAGGCGACCGGTACCGGGATCGGCACGTTGATGCCGACCATGCCGACATTGACGCGCGCCGCAAATTCACGTGCGGCATGGCCGTTGCGCGTGAAGATCGCGACGCCATTGCCGTACTGATGCTCGCTCGGCAGGCGCAGCGCATGTTCGAAATCGTCGGCGCGGACGATCTGGAGGACGGGTCCGAAAATCTCTTCCTTATACGATTCCATGGCTGTCGTGACGTGATCGAACAGCGACGGGCCGATAAAGAAGCCCTTCTCATGGCCCTGCAGCGCGAAGCCGCGGCCATCGACGACGAGCTCGGCGCCCTCATCGACACCCTTCTGGATCCAGCCTTCGACGCGCGCGCGGTGCGCGGCGTTGACGACCGGGCCGTAATCCGCGTCCTTGTCGGTCGAGGTGCCGATCCGCAACTTGGCGATCGCGGGGAGGAGTTTTTCACGCAGGGCGATCGCGGTCTTCTCGCCGACCGGCACGACCACCGGGAGCGCCATGCAACGCTCGCCAGCCGAGCCGAATGCCGCGCCCGAGAGATCGGCGACGACCTGGTCGAGATCGGCATCGGGCATGACGATGCCGTGATTCTTGGCGCCGCCCATCGCCTGCACGCGCTTGCCCGCCGCAACGCCGCGGCGGTAGACGTAATGCGCGATGTCGGACGAGCCGACGAAGCTGACCGCCGCGATCTCGGGATGATCGAGGATCGCGTCGACCATTTCCTTGTCGCCATGCACGACCTGCAGGATGCCCTCGGGCAGGCCGGCTTCAGCGAACAACTGGGCGAGGCGCACCGGCACCGATGGGTCGCGCTCGCTGGGTTTCAGGATGAAGGCATTGCCGGTGGCAATCGCCACGCCCGACATCCACAGCGGGATCATCGCCGGGAAGTTGAACGGCGTGATGCCAGCCCCGATGCCGAGCGGCTGGCGCATCGAATAGACGTCGATGCCGGGGCCGGCTCCCTGGGTATATTCGCCCTTCATCACGTGCGGGATGCCGCAGCAGAATTCGATCACTTCCAGCCCGCGCTGAATATCACCCTTCGAATCGGCGATCACCTTACCGTGCTCGGACGAGAGCAGCTCGGCGAGCTCGTCGATATTGAGGTCCACCAACCGCTTGAACTCGGCCATCACACGCGCGCGGCGCTGCGGATTGGTCGCCGCCCAGCCGGGCTGTGCCTTCAGCGCGGCAGCAACGGCAGTATCGAGCGTGGCTTGTGTGCCGAGGGTGACCTGCGCCTGCACCAGACCGGTATTGGGATCGAACACGTCGCCGGTGCGGCCAGCGCCGCCGCCTGAAAGACCCACGATGTGATGGTCGATAATCCGCATGTTACTCTCCTGATATTTGTCCGCTAGATCATTCGAACCCGCAATCCGCAAGCGATGGACATGCAGCTTCGACCTGCATATTTGCAGGTTATGGACTGGAGCGACCTGCCGTTTTTTCTGGAAGTTGCCCGATCCCAGCAAATCGGACGCGCCTCGGTCATTCTGGGTGTTGATGCGACAACCGTCGGCCGACGGCTGCGACGCCTTGAGCAGGCGGTAGGCCAGCGGCTGTTCGAACAAAGCCCGACTGGACAGATTTTGACGGTGGCCGGCCTGGATCTGCTCGAACGCGCGACCGCAATGGAAGAGATTGCCGCGGCCACGCGCATCACGTCTGACCGCAAACCCGAGATTGCGGGCACCGTCAGGGTCAGTGTTGCCGAAGGGTTTGGCACTTGGTTCGTCAGCCGACACCTTGGCCGCCTTGCCGACACCTATCCCAAGCTCAACCTCGATCTCGTCGCGAGCAGCGGCTTTCTTAACCCTACGCGGCGCGAAACCGACGTTGCGGTGTTGCTTGCACGCCCCCGGCGCGGGCCGCTGCGCACCCGCAAGCTGACCGACTATGTGCTGCGCCTGTATGCGTCCGCCGACTATTTGAAGGCTGAGGGCGCGGTCCCGACCCTCAACGATCTGCGGACCCGGCGCATGATCGGCTACGTTCCCGACATCATCTACGCGCCGGAACTGCGGTATCTCGACGAAATTCCCGGGGCCCGGCAGCCAAGCCTGCGATCGTCCAGCATCAACGCGCAAGCCCGTATGATTGCGAGCGGGGCTGGAATCGGAATTCTCCCATGCTTCATCGGTGACGCCGATCCCATGCTCGTTGCGATCCTACCCGCGATCCGCATTATCCGGTCTTTTTGGTTGGTAACGCATCAGGATACCAGCCTTTTCCCGGCGATCCGCGCGTTCAGCGACTGGCTGACTGCGCTCGTTGCAACTGAAAGACAGGTGCTGATGCCACCGGGAACGTCGCGCTCCTGACTGTGTCCGCCAGCCACCGATCGCGCGCCGGTCAGCTCGTCGATGATGTCCGAAGCATTTGGTAAGTCCGTATTAGGCGTGCGTGCAGGGTGCTTGGGGCGGGGCGATCGTGTCATAGGATCCGAGAGACTCGCGACTGAGAATATGGGTCCCGTTGCGCCTGCGCCATCAACATTAACGCACGCGATAGTGAATATTGACATCACGATAATCTGGTATCATTCTTGGAACAAGCCGAAGCCAACAAAGTCGGCAGTGGGAGAGGGAAAAAACATGCGAACCGTTCTATTCGCGTCGGCCTGTGCCGCCGCCATCATCGCCGTCACGTCACCCGCGAACGCGCAAGATGCGCCGCCTCAGCCAACCGCGCCATCATCGGCCGATAACCCCGCGCCACAGGACGCCGCAAACAGCGACATCGTCGTCACGGCAACCCGTCGCAAGGAACGACTGCAAGATGTGCCGCTCAGCATCACCGCCTTCTCACAAGAGCAATTGACCGAGAAGGGTATCGTCGGCTTTGAGGGCGTGGCGCGCGAAACGCCGGGCGTGGTGCTCAACCGCCCGACGCAGAATTTCAACAACTTCACGGTGCGCGGGATCGCCACCAACGGCTACAACGCCAATCTCCAGAGTTCGGTCGCGGTCTATATTGACGAACTGCCGGTCTCGACGATCGGCAATACGACCGTGGTCGACCCCAATTTGTTCGATGTCGAGCGCGTGGAATTCCTGCGCGGGCCGCAAGGCACGCTGTTCGGATCGGGGTCGCTGTCGGGCGCGTTGCGCATCCTGACGAAGAGCCCAGACCTCAAACATTTCGCGACCTCGGGGCTCGCCGATCTTGGCCTCACCGGGTCGGATTCGTTTCGGTAGCGCTACAATCTAATGGTCAATATCCCGATCGTGACCGACAAGCTCGCGCTCCGCGCCGTTGGCTTCTATCGCCACGAAGAGGGCTATCTCGACAATGTTGGCACCGGCGTCCACAATTCGAACACGCTGGTCGATTGGGGCGGGCGCGCCGCATTGTTGTGGCGCCCGAGCGAACGGCTATCGATCAAGCTGCTCGGCTCGTACGAAGACAGCGATCCCCGCGATTCCTCGCTGACCAGCCCGGCGCTTGGCCGCGAGAAACGGATTTCGGATCAGAACGGCTTTGTTGCAAAACTGACGTTGGGGATTCACGTAGGGAATCGAGTGGGATAGATGGGCGTGATGCCCAAACCTGCCGCACCTGTGTATCGCACGACGAA